>JABFRR010000005.1 GCA_013141065.1 Bacteriovoracaceae bacterium
CACGTGATAATCCAAAGTTAACTATTTTTTTTGATTGTATTGGATGCCTCGCCGTCATGTCAGCAAATCAGCAACACCAAATTTTTACAAAAGAGACTGACGAGCTGCGAAAGTTGTTATTAGCAAAATCAGAAGTCATGGATAAAATTTTTCCACGATGAGAATTACTCAATCCTAATGAGATAAAACCGCACTAGTTCACTATATGAACTGTCTGTATAAATTAATTTACCAAGAGGGCAAACCATCATTTTTTTGATTTACTATGTTATCGAAGCAGGCAGTAAAAATAGAGGTAATCTTTTTTACGATCTTAATAAATTGTGCTCTAATAGCTACGAACTTAAGTTAATTACTAAGGAATTATTATGTTTTCAATGTTCAAATCTAGTAAAATAGTAGAACTAAAATTACCAATGCCGTTAATTAAAGAACGTGCAAATATTTTATTTATCGACAACGAAAAAGTAGAGCTAATAGAAACACTTCAGCTCGAGGGCTGGCATGTAGAATATTGGGACGATGTAAAATCACTTAAGGACCTCGAGGAAGGTAAATTTGATATTATTTTTCTTGATATTGGAGGTGTTGGAAAGGCATACGCTCCGACCGAGGAAGGATTTGGAATTCTGACAAGACTAAAAAGTGTTAATCCCACTGTTTGTGTGGTTGCATATTCAGGAATGTCTTTCGATGCATCTAAGGCACAGTTCTGGGCGAAAGCAGACGCCTCTCTTTCTAAAAGTGCCGGTGCTATTGATGCAATAGAACTACTAGAAGAATTATTAACCAAAAAATATAACAGCAAAGTGTTGTGGGATGATTTTAAATCAATACTTAAAATTAATCACGCAACAGATAAGCAAATCGAACTAATCCAAAATGCAATTTTCATAGACAGTAAGAATTCTAACAAATTAGAGAAATTAAAAGTGGCACTTTCGACTATTTCACTTTCAGCTAGCACTATGGGATCGTTAATTACAATTGGCACAAAGATTTACAAAATTATTGAAGCAGTTGCTAAATGAACATAAGTCCTTTTCCGATACGTGTACAAGTTGGAGCTGAGTTTCAATCCCAGTCTGGATTAATATTCGATTCCACAAAATATTGCATAGATAACTGCAATGGTTTTAATTGTCGTAAAGAATACGAGGATTTAGTTTTTGTAAAAAACAAACCACATTTCAAAGAATGCCACAAAGGTTTTTTGATATGCTCGTTTGTAATCCATCAAAGACAATACGTTATTCACGGTATGATAGATGCACGCAGTAAAGATAAAAATAAAAGAATCTTTGATAAAAAATATATTGGGACGAATACAATTGGCCGAGAAAAAATCAGCAAATTTATCGAAACATACACTGCCCTAGACAAGACATATTTTAAAAATATGTTAAAAAAAACAAATGAGTTAATTTTTCCGTATCATGATATAAAAAGACTAGTTGGAACAATCGTTTCCAATATTGAAATATATGCTAAAAGAACTAATCCAACAATGAACCTGGACACGGCTGTTTACAGCTTAGATGAAAAACTTAAATCTATCTTCGTTACTTCTAAATTAATTGATTCTTACACATCTGTCGTTGACGCTCTTTCAAGTCCAGAATCTTTGAAAAGTGGTACAAGTAGAATGAGAAGAGTTTACAATGCCTTCCATAAGATGGCACAAATCCTTGAATCAAAGGCGATATCCAAAAAACTGAATATCAAATTTAATGGCTCTGATTTTACAGAAATACCTGCATACACGTCGCTGGATCTACTTCCCTTTATAATATTAGATAATGCGATTAAATACTCGTCCGAAATCAATGACATTATCATCTATTTCAAGAAAGATGGTTCAGATCTTATTGTCCAAGTTGAGAACACTGGCTGCATTATCACGGATGAAGACAAGGGGATGATATTCAAGCGACTAAATCGTGGTAAATTTTCATCTTCTTTTAGCTCTGAAGGGTCTGGTATTGGACTTTATTTAGCAAAAGTAATAGCTGAACATCACAACGCTGTGATTGAGGTAGAGTCAGCTCCGTTAAGTTATCAACACCGAGGGATTGAAATAGCTGTTAATATTTTTACAATTCGTTTTAAAATATAAAGAAAACTTCCTATTCATTTTACATTCACGATAACACCATTAATTATTTGAACGGATTTAGTCATGCAAGGATCTTTAGAGCTATCGTAAGTATTCGGATTTGTCCAAGACATATTGCCATCTGTTCTAGGTGGTGGCGGTTGGTAACATGTTTTTGCACATTCGGGCAACTGGGCACAGGTGTAACTCTGAAGAGAGTTGGCAGATGATGTAGAGCTATCCATCTTCGTTTTTCCACAAGACCAGAGATTAACAGTGATCATTAAGATAATTAATTTTTTCATCTTTTTACCCTCCTTAATACAACTTCAAATGTTCCAGCATTAATTTCGTCAGCATATTCTGAAATTGCAGAACGATCTCGTTCTTTATCTTTCTTATTTCCATAGAGAAGTAGATCAACAGTTACGTCGAAATAGTCAGCGACTTTTTTTAGCTGTAATAGGTTTCTTGGCTCAAGACCAGTTAGCCAGTTTTGAATGGTTGAATTTGGAACCTTGGTAGCCCGTGATAGTTGAGATGCAGTCATGCCTCTCTTTTCTAATAGATTCTTTAGGTTTTTATGTAGTTCTAGCTTCATATGTTCTGCTTCGTCCTTATTACATTATCCAATAAGGTTTTTCCCTTATAGGAATGCAAAATTACCGCACAAGGTAATTAATAGTTCCTGTGCGGTTATGGTTAAGGATGTATTCAAAGAAAGTCTTGTCGTTAAGATTTAAAAACACGGTCGGCAGAAAATCGGCACTCGATCGGCACAATGTAGTGACGATAAGTGATGGTAGGTGATTTTAGACTGAGTTAAAAATCTGCTTAGGTGCAAACTATGATAATGACGAATTGTGATTGTTTGTTTTTTGTAGTTAAGTTCTGTTTTTGAGTGTTCTAAGAGTGAATTTTGATACTTTAAAATGGCGGGAGCGAAGGGACTCGAACCCTCGGCCTTCTGCGTGACAGGCAGACGTTATAACCAACTTAACTACGCCCCCAACTATCTTAAAGAAGCTAAAATATAAGGATCTGGTGGCTTTTCGTCAAGGATAAATATCCATTAGAGGCCAAAAAAATAGATTTTTGCATTGCATAAGAATTGTCCGGATAGAAGTTTCGCCCTAGACTATAATTCTAACAAAATAATGGCTTAGATGCCCTAGGAGCATTGTGAATATCTTTATTACTGGTGGAACAACTGGAATCGGCTTGGCCCTTGCGAAACTTTATCTTGAAGAGGGGCATCGCGTAGGTATTTGTGCGAGAAACTTATCTCGATTTCCCTCAGAAATTCGCAACAAGTATAAGCTGCTTGAGTGCTACGAAGTTGATGTGGCTAAACGAGAAGATCTCTTTAGGGCCATTAACGAATTCGCACCAAAAGAACTAGATTTAATTTATGCAAATGCCGGAAGATCTGTTGGTGCTAAATCTAAAACACCACAGTTTTCTGTAGCTAATGAAGTTATCGATATCAATGTCAAAGGTGTGCTGAATACTTTTGATGTCGCACTTGAAATTATGTTACCAAGAAAAAAGGGTCATCTTGTTGCGACTGCTTCAGTTGCAGGCTTCATGGGTCTTCCTGGAGCGGGCGCCTACAGTGCTTCTAAAGCTGCTGTCTTAAAACTATGTGAATCGTATTCACTAGATTTAAGACGCCATGGAATCTATGTCTCTGCCATTGCTCCTGGATTTGTTGATACACCCTTAACGAAACAAAATAATCATAAGATGCCTTTTTTGATGAGTGCTGAAAAAGCAGCAGTTCTTATTAAGCGTGCAGTGGAAAAGAAAAAAGTTCTTTATATATTTCCTTTTAGAATGAAAATAGTCGTGACTCTTTTAGATAAAATGCCCAGAAGTCTTTATCGAATGATCATGAATTTAAAAATGTTTAATTACAGCGAGGAATAAAATGAAATTAATTAGCACCCTCATTTTCGTTTTGAGTTTTAACTTAGTTGCAAATGAAGTTAAAAAAGACACTAAAAAAGTTACTGAAAAAAAAGCAGTAGGAAAAGAAGGATCAAAAGAAGCTGATTGTGACAAACCAAAAGATGAGTTTCTTAAAAAGATTGAAGCACAAAAAAAAGCACAAGCAGAAGCGGGAAAAGGCTTTAGTTTACAAGGCTCAAAAGACACCGGTTGTTCACTTTAATTTAATCAAATTTAGAGTCGAATAATTTCTGTGACATGGATTTTGCGGTTTTTAACCAACCAATGCACATCATAGTTAAAGAGTTTAGACCCATAGTTTTTATATTCATCTTTATGATATGAAGGCCTTGGATCTAAACTTAAAACTTCACGTATGCTTTTAATTATTTCCTTATCAATATCACAATCACTATTATTTTCAAAAAGCACTTCTAAATTTTGATCACAGGTTCTGTCTGTCCAGCCTCCCGTCGCTTCCGGAATACTTTCTACAGAAGGGAGGTATGGTTTTAAATCCAAGAGCGGAGTTTGGTCTAGAAAATCTCCTCCTTCAATGAGAATTTTTGTCCCATCTATTTTTAAAATCTTCACTAAAGAAAGACCAATATTATTAGGTCGAAATGGAGAGCGTGTCGCAAAGACTCCCTGCTTTTGATTTCCACCAAGTCTTGGTGGGCGAACACTTAGGGATTTTTCATCGGTTGAATTTGTCTCGTGAAATAAAAAAATGACCCAGACATGAGAAAATAATTCAAGTCCCGCGAGTGCCTCACTTCTATCAAACGGAGGTGAGAGCTCGATTGTGGAAGTTAGCGAAGTGAGACCAGGCTGTCTTGGAATAGAAAATTTTTCTTTAAATGGTGAGTGAATAAGTCCAATGGATTTCATTATAAAAAACCAGTTTACTCTTCAAGGGTGTCATCGGCCCGGGCATTAACAAATTGACTAAATTCTTCATTGTAGCTAATTTTTGTCGTATCAGTTATGCGGTCGATATAAAGTTTACCAAAAAGGTGATCGAGTTCATGTTGGAAAACAGTGGCTAAGAAATCTTCAACAATAATTTGTTTAACCTCTCCATGCTCATTTAAATAATCGATTTGAACTTTTTTAGGCCTTTCAACGAAACCGCGTATGCCGGGCACTGAAAGACAGCCTTCCCAGAATCCTTGTTTTTCATCTGTTAAATATTGTATTTCAGGATTAATGATTATCATCAGAGGTGTCCCTGACATATCACCGTAGCGGTCGTTATTTTCGGGTAATTCGATTAAAGTTATTTGTAAGGGGACATTAATTTGTGGTGCCGCAATACCTATGCCACCTTCAATCTTCATCGTGTCGTACATGTCGATTAAAAGTTCTTTGAATTCAGGTGTAGTGAGATAGTTTAATTCCACCTTGGCGGCAACATTTCTCAGAGTCGGATGTCCCATTCTAATCACTTTTCTTGCAGGCATGTCTTCTCCGTTTTTGTTATTAAACAAATTCTTAGCATATTTTAAAGAATAGAGTAAGCTTGATGGATGAAAAAAGGCCAACGATTATCATGAGCACAAAAGAAAAAAATTACATTAGTCCTCAAGGTTTTAAACGCTTACAAGATGAGTTGATCTATTTGACTCGTGTCGAAAGACCTGAAGTGACAAAGACCATCGCCTGGGCCGCATCCAATGGAGATCGGTCCGAAAATGCTGATTACATTTATGGAAAAAAGCGATTGAGAGAAATTGATAGGAGATCGCGCTTTCTTTCTAAGAGACTTGATTTGGCAGTTGTTGTTGATCCCGCCAATATTACAAGTACAAAAATTCAGTTCGGAGCGACAGTAACGATTATCGAAGAGACGGAGTCAATAGAAAGAGTCATTACGATTGTGGGAGTTGATGAAATTAATACCCAAAAAAATCAAATTAGTTGGCGCTCTCCACTAGGAAGTTCTTTGATTGGTAAAGAAGTTGGTGATATAATCGAGATCATAATTCCGGCCGGTCTTAAATCTTTTGAAATAGTAAGTCTCCTTTATAAGAGTATTGAAGAATATGATGATCATTAACTGTGAAGTTTCTCTGGGTGAATTGGTTGATAAACTTTCTATTTTGAAGATTAAGTCTCAAAAGATAAGTGACCTCGAAAAACTTATCCATATTTCTAAAGAGGCCGAGAGCCTCAATAAAACTCTCAATGGGCTAAATTTGGATGGTATCGACTTTCATCTAGAACAGATGATTGAAATCAATTTAAAACTTTGGAAAATTGAAGATGATATTAGAGATTGTGAAAAAAATAAAATTTTTGATCAAGTTTTTATCGAATTAGCGAGAGCGGTTTATGTTACTAATGATGAAAGGTTTAAAAGAAAGAATGTTATCAATATGAATTATAAGTCAGGCCTTGTTGAGGTGAAGTCTTATCAGAATTACTAAGGAATAAAGAATTATGTCGATTAAGAAAACAAACACCAGATTAGAGAAAAAAACTTCTAAAAAAGCTATTCCTGGTAAAAAAGTTAAACTCTCTCGAGATGAAAAGTACCGACTCTATTTAGGTTCAGTTCAAAACCCTGAAGCTGATATTCAGTTTATCAATAAAGAGTATAAAGCGATTTTTGGAAAAACTCCCAAATCGCTTCGTGAAGATTTTTGTGGAACTGGATTATTGGCCTGCGAATGGGTCCAACAAGATAAAACCCGCACTGCTTTTGGAATTGACCTCGATATGGAACCTCTTTCATATGGTGTTGTTAATCACTACAGCGAACTAACGGAAGAAGAACAAAGCCGTATGAAATACATAAACGGCAACGTAATGTCTGCTTATGATTTTAAAACTGACGTCGTTGTTGCTTTTAATTTTTCCTATTATCTTTTTAAGAAACGCTCAGAGCTTCTTCAGTATTTTACTTCAGTAAGAAAACACATGAAAAAAGATTCACTCTTTCTTATCGATATGTTCGGTGGAACTGAAACCCGTCAAGAACTAGAAGAATCAGTTAAGCATAAAAACCATACTTATTACTGGGACTGTAGCAGCTACAATCCACTTACAAGCGAATGCATGTATTACATCCACTTCAAAACTCACAGTGATGGAATAAAGCATGAAAAAGTTTTTAAATACGACTGGCGTATGTGGGATGCTCAAGAACTAAGAGACATCATGACTGATGCTGGATTTTCTAAAACTGTCATTTACTGGGAAGGTGTGGATAAAGACGGCACTGGAAACGGTAAATTTAGATCTGCCACAAAAGCTGAAAATTGTGAATCTTGGGTTACTTATATCTGTGCATTACCTTAATTATTTATTTTATAAGAAGATTTTTAAAATCATATTGTGGATATCGTTTTGTTAGATCAACTGTCCAATTTTGGTCAGTTTGATCTAAGACGATAATAGTTTTTTTTCTTTCTGAAGAATTGTTGATAAGTGAAATTTGCTCGTCAATGTCGCCGGCAATTTGAGCTTTATTTAATCCTTGGCACGCCAAGTGGGCGAGGAAAAGTTTTTCATCAAAATTTTGAGTGAAAAATATATGAGCATATTTATTTGCAGGTGAAGTCTCTTTTGATTCAAATTCTTTTTCTTTACGATAAATATATTGAGACAAAAGTCCGTCAAAAAGATAATTGAAATCGTTAAATCCTTTTAGATCTCTATCAAGTACAGAGGGTGTAATCCAAAAAAATCCAAGAACATTTGGAGTGAATTGATCGAGAATAGTGAGATTCAATTCCAAGTTGTGTGGCATATAACTAACGATGATCCTTTGCGACTTTATCAAGGATACTGTTGATAAAACCTTGTGAGTCGTTCGGGCAATATTTTTTTGCTAGATTAACATACTCATTAATAAACACACCAGGACTCGTGGCCTTATCTGTGAGAATTTCAAAAACACCTAAAAGTAAAACTGCCAAGTTCATGCGGTCAACTTTAGCGAGATTGTGATTTGTTAAGTAAGGCTCGATAATTTTAGAATTTACTCCTTCCGCGCGAAGTGAACCTAAAATGAGTTGTTTACCAAAAATTTTAACATTCATATCAATTTTATTATCAGGATGTTCACTGTCTTCTTCATGAAAAGATTGATCAAACATATTGAGAGCTACTTCCAATGATTTTGGATCATTAAGAATGTCTTCTTTTTCATTGGTGAAATCTGATAGTAAATGCTTGTAAATAAATTTAAAAGCATATTCTCTTCCGAGGGCGCGTTTTGAAGTACTAGGAGCATTATTGGATGTCACGTTTTTCACCTTGATCACTAATGGATTTTACAGAGTGGAGAGTATTTTTAAGACCGTATACGAATTCTTCTATATCTTTAAAGTCCCAGTAAAATGAAGCATACCGAACATAAGCAACGCGATCGAGTTCTTTTAAAAGATCCATAATGATCTCACCAAGATCTCGGGCGTGAACTTCTGTTCTTGAAATTTCAAGCAGCGACCTTTCGGTCGTATTGAGAAGTTTATTAAGTTGGTCAGTAGAAATGTTTCTTTTTTGACAGGCTTTATTTAAGCCTTTCATGATTTTTTCGCGATTATAATTTTCACGGCGGCCGTCTTTTTTTACAATCAAAGGCATCTGAATTTGAATATTTTCATAAGTTGTAAAACGCGTTTCACAAGCATCACACTTGCGGCGTCGACGAACAGAGTTTTCTTCAAGAAGCATTCTTGAATCAATCACTCTCGTGTCTTGGGCGTTACAACTTGGACAATACATTTAAACCTTAAACCTTTGGGTAGACAGGAAATTGTTTACATAATAATAAAACTTGAGACTTTACATTTTTTAAGACTGCTTCATCAGTTGAATTTCTTAAGGCACTATTAATCCAAGTAGCCAGGGTCTTCATATGAGTTTCTTGAAGACCGCGAGTTGTAATCGCAGGAGTTCCTAAGCGAACACCTGAAGTCACAAATGGAGATCTCTTATCATTCGGAACCATGTTCTTGTTACAAGTAATACCGGCCATTTCAAGAGCGTGTTCGGCTTCTTTACCAGATAATCCAACAGAGTCAGTTTTCACAAGCACCAGGTGGTTATCTGTCCCGCCTGAGACTAATTGAATTCCATTTTCCATCAAAGCTTCGGCAAGTGCTTTTGCATTTTTTACTACTTGAGTCTGGTAAGCTTTATAGTCTGGCTCAAGAGCTTCTTTGAATGCAACTGCTTTAGCCGCAATCACATGCTCAAGAGGTCCACCTTGAATGCCTGGAAAAATATTTGAGTTTAATTTTTTAAAAAGTTCTTCGTTGTTGGTTAAAATAATTCCACCGCGGGGTCCGCGAAGAGTTTTATGAGTTGTTGATGTTACTACATGGGCCCATTCAACTGGATTCATGTGAAGACCAGCAGCGACAAGGCCTGCAATATGGGCCATATCAACCATAAGTTTCGCGCCAACTTCGGCTGCAATATCATGGAAGGCCTTAAAATCTATTTCACGAGAGTAAGCTGAGGCACCTGCAACGATAAGTTTTGGCATTTCTTTTTTTGCTGTCTCTCTTACGATGTTCATGTCAATTCTTTCTGTTTCAGGGTGAAGCCCGTATGCAGAAAATTTAAAAAGTTTTCCAGAGAAGTTTACTGGAGACCCGTGAGTTAAGTGACCACCTTCTGCTAAATTCATTCCTAGAACTTTATCTCCATGATCTAGCATCGCAAAGTAAGCACCCATGTTGGCCTGTGAGCCAGAATGAGGTTGAACGTTGGCAAACTTTGATCCGAAGATTTTATTCACTCGCTCAATTGCAAGAATTTCAGCCTGGTCAACAAATTCACATCCGCCGTAATAACGTTTGTTCGGTAAACCTTCTGCATATTTATTTGTCAGGATTGAGCCTTGAGCTTCCATGACAGCTTCTGATGTGTAGTTTTCAGAAGCGATTAATTCTAATCCATCTTCCTGACGAGCACGCTCTCTATTAATAATTTCAAAAATTTCTGGATCCATGGTTTTTACAGAAGATGCATTTTTGTTAAACATATTTATACCTTCTTAAGTAGGAGTGATGAATTCGTTCCACCAAAACCAAATGAATTATTAAGAGCGTACTTTAAATCTTTTTTCACCGCTTTATTGGCAGTGATATCAAGATCACATTCTGGATCAAGATTTTGTACGTTAATTGTTGGAGGAATCATTCCCGTATGAAGGGCCATGGCACAGAAGATAGTTTCAATTCCACCAGCAGCTCCAAGTAAATGCCCAGTCATCGATTTAGTCGAAGAAACATTTAATTTATAAGCGTGGTCCCCGAAAGTTTTTTTGATTGCTCTTAGTTCACCTATGTCTCCAAGAGGAGTCGAAGTTCCGTGAGAGTTTACGTAGCCAATTTCAGAAAGATTTACGCCTGCATCTTCGATGGCCATTTTCATAGATCTCGAAGCACCATCTCCTTCAGGATGAGGAGCAGTGATATGGTGAGCATCTGAAGTGGCTCCGTGGCCCACAATTTCAGCGTAGATCTTAGCTCCACGAGCGACAGCCTTGTCGTAATTTTCTAAAATTAAAATACCAGCACCTTCGCCGAGAACAAATCCATCGCGATCAGCATCGTAAGGGCGAGAAGCGGTAGCAGGATCATCATTTCTTTTTGAAAGAGCTTTCATATTTCCAAAACCTGCAATCGTAAGACCACAGACAACAGATTCTGCTCCTCCTGAAACCATCATGTCTTGTCTGCCAAACATGATTTCATAACTTGCGGCAGTCAAGGCGTGAGCTGCAGAAGCACAAGCTGAAGCTATTCCATAATTTAATCCACCAAGGTTGTAGCGAATTGTCACAAGTCCTGAAGGCATATTGGGAATAATGGCGGGAATGAAAAAAGGAGACACTCTTCTAGGTCCTTTTTCAAACATTACTCGAGCGATTCTCTCCATTTCTGGTAATCCACCGATACCAACACCAAGGATACACCCCATCCTGTGCATTTCGTAGGGAGGATTTTCATGTAGACCAGCATCTCGAAGAGCTTCGTCAGTTGAGTGCATGGCAAAGTGAATGAAGCGATCGTATTTAGCCGCTTCTTTTTCGTCTAGTATATCGGTGTTCAAAGAAAAGTTTTTAACTTCTCCAGCGAATTTTGTCGTATATAGTTCTGTGTTAAATTGTTCGATTAAAGAAACACCTGACTTTCCTTCAAGTGCATTAGACCAAACTTCTTTAAGATTGTGACCAAGACCATTGATCATGCCCATGCCGGTGATAGCGACTCTGTTGAGTTTTCTACCTTCGCTCATTTATGACCTCCTGAAATTATCCCGTAAAACAACAAAGGCCTCTTTCGAGGCCTTCATGATAACTTTAATTACGCTTGTTTTTTTTCTAAATAAAGAACGATATCTTTTACCGTCTTCAATCCTTCAGCATCTTCCTCAGGAATTTCAACTCCAAACTCGTCTTCCATTTTCATCATTAGTTCTACGATGTCTAATGAGTCGAGGTTGAGATCGTCAACGAAACTAGTTTCAAGATTGATTTTAGCGATATCAATTTTTGTAGCGTCGCTGATTAGTTTAATAACCTTGTCTTTCATTCAATAACTCCTGAATAATCTAAAAATAAGTAATAGTTTTATTAGATATATAATCCACCGTCAATTTTAATCGTTTCTCCAGTGATATATGACGATGCTTTGCTCAATAAAAAGCAAACTAAGTTCGCAACTTCATCGGCTTCCCCCATCCTTTTTAACGGAATGCTAGTGAGATAAGCTTCTTTCACTTTTTCATCTAATGCATGTGTCATATCGGTAGTGATAAAACCTGGACATATTGCATTGCATCTAATGTTTCGAGAGGCCAATTCTTTTGCATAGGACTTGGTAAATCCTATCATTCCAGCCTTAGAAGCAGAGTAGGCAATTTGCGAAGCATTTCCCATCAGGCCTACAATTGAACTGATATTAACCACTGATACATTCTCGGCTTTTAAAAAACTTCTTGAAAGAATCTGAGTGAGCATAATGGCCGAAGTTAGATTGGTATTAATTGTCTGAACGACATCTTCTTCTTTCATTCGCAGCACGATTTGATCTTTTGAAATCCCGGCATTATTTACAAGACCTGTAATAGGCCCGTTAGCTTCAATAAACTTATCGACAGCTTCTTTCATTTGAACAGTATTAGTCACATCAAATAAAAGGGCTGAAACTTTTGAAGCACCCTTTGCTTCTAATTCTTCTTTGAGTTTCATAGCCGCGGCTTCGTCACCACGGTAATTAAAAACAACATGGGCCCCTTGTTGGGCCAAAGCATCGGCCATCTTACGGCCTAAACCTCTTGAAGCTCCAGTAATGAGAACCGTTTTATTTTTTAAATCATTATAACTAGCGATCATTTTAAACTCCTAAGGCCAGTGCTAATTCAGCAAGGGCTTCATCTTTATCGAGGCATACAACTTTTATATCTTTGTTAATTTTTCTAACTAATCCCATCAGAACTTTTCCCGGGCCTACTTCAACACAAATTGTATCAGAAGGAAGTTTTTCTATTGATTGAGTCCATAAAACTGGCCCGTAAGCTTGTTTAAATAGATTATCAATAATCACTTCAGGATTTGTTCCAACAGCGTATTCGGTGGCATTGATATTGGCGATATAAGGAACTTTGTTTTCGTTCCATTTAAATTTACTAAATGCTGACTTAAGTTGGTCTGCTGCTGGCTTCATCAGGCTTGAATGAAAGGGAGCAGAGACATTGAGTTCCATTGCACGGTGAGCTTCTTTGAAGTTTTCACTTAGCCAAGCGACCGCGCGAGCACACGCTTCGCTCTCACCAGATATAACAATTTGTGAAGGATCATTGAAGTTGGCCGGCATGACTTCAGAACCAGGTTTTGAAGATTCAGTGCAAGCTTTTTCGACTACATCAGCTGGAACCTTTAAGATGGCAAACATTTTTCCTTTCCCGACAGGAACAGCCTCTTGCATGTATTTACCGCGAAGATGAACCGCGTGAATAGCATCGTAAGGAGAGAGAACACCGGCAGCAACTAGAGCAGCGTATTCACCAACAGAGTGACCTAAGACACGGTCAATTTTTACATCGTGTTTATCTAAGAATTCTAAAAGATGATTATAGAGAGTGACTGAATGTTTTAAGATGGCAGGCTGAGTATTATGAGTGAGTTTCAGTTCTTCTTCAGGGCCTTCGTGCATAAGTTTTTTTAGGTCATAACCTAAAATTTCATTTCCCTTATCAAATAGAGAATGATCAAGATCTTTTCCCATTCCCACGTACTGTGAGCCTTGTCCGGGGAATAAAAGAGTGACTGATTTTTTCATGAATGACTTCCTTGTTATTAATATCTAAGAAGAGTCGCCCCCGCTGTGAGACCAGCTCCAAAAGCATCAAATAAAACGAGGTCTCCACGCTTGATTCTTCCGTCCATAATTCCTTCGTGAAAAGCAATCGGAACAGTCGCAGCAGAAGTATTTCCATATTTTTCGATGTTCACGATCATTTTATCCATGCTCATTCCTAATAGGCTGGCAGTGGTTTCAATGATTCTGATGTTAGCCTGATGAGGAACAACCCAATCGACATCTTCTTTCGTATGTCCGGCCATTTCTAAAACTTTACGACCATTTTCGGCCAGTGTTCTCGTCGCGACTTTGAACATTTCTTTTCCCTTCATTTGCATGAAGTGAGTTCCTTCTTCTATATGAGTTGGAGTGATGGGGGTGACTGCGCCACCAACTGGTTGATCGAAAAATTCTCCACCAGTTCCATCCGAATTTAAGATTGTTGATAAGATTTTTGATTGTGAACCACTTTCAGCGCGGCCAATGATGGCAACTCCACAACCGTCACCAAATAAAATGCAAGAGTTTCTGTCTTTCCAGTTCACTTCGCGAGAGAGCATTTCTGATCCAACGACCAGAACATTTTTTGCCATTCCTGTTTTTATAAATGAGTTCGCCATGTTGACTCCGTAAACGAAACCAGAACAGGCGACAGAAATATCAAGACAAGTACAATTATTAGTTATTCCAAGTTTCACTTGGAGAATACAGGCTGAATTTGGGAGTTTTACGTCGGGAGTAACAGAGGCAAAAATGATAAAATCGATGTCGTTAGGAGTGAGTCCGGCAGCATTTAAAGCATCACGAGTGGCATAAAGGGCCATGTCTGTGGGAAATTCTCCGCCTTCTGTTGAACAGATTCGACGTTCTTTTATTCCAGTCCTTTCAAATATCCACTGGTCATTAGTTTCTACAATTTTTTCAAGGTCAACATTAGTAACAATTTTTTTGGGAGCGTACATCCCAGTGCCTAAAATTTTGGCTTCATAGGTGTTCATGCTTGACGTCCATGTTTAGTTGTCGTTTTTTATGTCTAAAAAAAAAATGCCCTTAAAGTTCTTCTCGAATTTAAGGGCGACTTTTATATCTTTTAATTATAGCGACAAAATTTTGCTTAAATTATTGAGCAGCTTCAGCAGTATCCGCAGCTTTAACTGAAACAACTACTTTACCTTTATAGAATCCACATGCTTCACAAACTGTGTGAGGCATAACGTGTGAACCACAGTTTGAACATGACATTGGGTGCTTTCTATATAGTTTATGGTGTTGACCAGCTCTTCTTAAACCTTTTCTTGAAACTGAATTTTTCTTCTTAGGAACTGCCATTTTATACTCCGCGACAAATTTGGTACTTCAACAATTTTAAATATGAGGGTAAATCAATACGATGAAAAGAGGGTTTCGGCAAGTAGTTTTACCTAAATAACATTATTCTTCTAGCGACGCTTGAGCTTCCGGGCTTCTTGGAAAGGCCGGCACCTCTAAAAATATTTGCTCGTGAACAAATTCTTTCACGTCGATCATGCCTTTGCGGTAAAAATAAAGCTCCATCTCATCGTTATCAGCAAAAATAGTAGTGGCTTCAGCATATTCTGGCTGCTTTTCTTGAGACTCGTGCAAAAAAGCTGCATTCACTGAAAGCAGCATATGCTGCGACACAGGGACAAGTGTGAGACCACAAGGCATATGATAAAAAGCGTCAATTTCAGCTCGAATTATTATGTGATCGCCTAAAAAGGTGTTTTTCTTTCTTGTGATGTGAAGTTTGAGCTTCAGGGATCCAGCTGGATAGACGTCATCTGGGTCTAATTGTTCATGGAGTTCTGTAAGAATTTCATGGAGCCATGGAGTCTTGAGGTCACTTAGTTCATACTCTTCTATGATGTCGTGACTGTATTTATTTAAAGGAACGACAGGATCAATTTGAGTGTTTATTTTGGTTATCATATTCATGGCACTTCTCATAACTCAGATCTACTTAAAAGACAATTTCATTCAGAGAGCGCGGTGAATAAAAGAGATTGATGAGAGTTTGACTTTGGTGCATAATTTAAGAGGCTTGATTCCAACAGCGAGAGGTTTTTAGTGAATGACAATAAAGTTTCAGTGGCACTTCTCCTAAGTGATCTTCACGAAGTGAAGGAAATTTCCAGTGTTTTTAAAAAATTGGGAGTAATTCCTCATTTTTACGAAGACCTTAAAACTTTTTGGCATGGGACACTTGAGCGCTTGCCGGCCATCTGTATTGTCGATGTCAAAATGATGAGTGAGGGAGAGTTGGTCCTTCGCGATCACCCGGCCGTCATAGCTGAAGAAATGCCCCTCTTGTTTTACTACACAGATGCAACAGAGCCGCTTTTAGTGTCGACTCATCAATTTTATCATCTTGGTGTTTTGAAAAAATCTACTCATTACGAGGGAGCACTTAAAGCAATTTTAAAAAGACTTAATAAAGTTTCGGCGCTTGAGCAACACTATCATATGATGAAGCTGACGACCCAAGCTCAAAAAGACCAAATTGAAAAATTAGAAATTGCTTTATTGGAAGATAAAAAATCAGATAATTACCAATCGGTGGTGAAGAATGTTTGTTTGGAATTTGAAAAATATAAAGAAGAGTCCGATTTTTTTAAAGCACTTGAAAAAGTCTTTCAAGGAATTGATGAAATTGAAGAGTTTGCTTATCTAGAATTAAGTTTCAATGGACAAAAACTCCTTTCACCACTGTCTCATTTGGCAAAATTCCGGGCGATACCGAGTCTTTGGCTTGGGCAAGCTTGTGCAGGCAGTATTGAACTCTTTGCTCAGAATATGGCCACGCAAGTGTCATTAGAAGTGATGGGCGGGGATCTCGTGTCGTTATTAATTAAAGGCACTGACAACAAGCCCGAGAAGATGATTTTTATCAAAGCTAAAAATGAAATATTTTTTAATAACTTTGATTGGAATATGCTGGAGGCCTACTTAAGTGGATTTTACGCCAGCTTTAAAAATAAATTAATGGCACCGATAGCACTAGAGAGAAAATTTGGGTCAACTTTTGAAGCACTGAGTTTCTTGGATCAATTTCTATTTGGACAAACAAAAGATGAATCGAAGTTTGGCTCAAAAGAAGATTTGCGTTTAGTAGACTTAGACCTAGAGACCTTAATGAGCTCTATAATGAAAAAAGGGACTACACGCTTTTTTTGGAATAAATTTTATCTCGATTTTATACATAAACTAGAAATTCAAACTAGAGTCGATTTTCGTTTTTTTGAATACGGAGCAAGTCACGTTGCTTTTATGGTCAAAGCGGCAGATCTCGATATTTTTTATGATTTACTTAAAGATTTTTCAAATCGTTTTCAGTACTGGAAATATTTTGAAGACAGCGAGTCCATGTTAACGATGATGATTCGTCCAAAGGTTTCAATGTCTCCTTTGTCGGCCCATGCCTTTTTGTCTAAAGTTAATACACGGGAATCAGATTTGAATAAAAATGAAGAGACGATGAGAGTTCCACAAAATGAGAAATCTCGCCCATGGGCTTTTGTTGAGCCTAAAAATAATATGAATATCTAATAGATCGATGGGATTATAAAAAAGATGAGATTTAGAAGCAGACTAGTTGTTAACCTCGATCACTTCAAAAACAACATTAAGCAAATTAGAAAAATTTCTCCAGGCGCCCAAATTCTTTGTATGGTTAAAGCAGATGCTTATGGCCATGGCATGATACCGATTGCTCGGTATGCAATGACAGAGTTGGGAATTAAAGAATTTGGATGTGCAACTCTTAGTGAGGCGGTAAAGCTACGCGAAGAACTTAATGAGTTGGAATTTGATATTTATGTCTTTTCTGATATTCAGTTAGAACTTTTAGAAAATGCAGACATCTATCTTAAGCGCCGGATTATTCCTGTCATTTCGAACGTGAGTGAACTCGATTATATTTTGCACACCACAGAATTTAAATATTTTCCCATTTGTCTAAAATTTAATACAGGTATGAATCGTTTGGGACTAGATCCCAAAGACACCTCGCTCATTGTCAATAAACTCAAACAGCACCACCGAACTAGTGTTCATCACCTTATAAGTCACTATGCGAATGCAAGTTCTGAAATGGAAAGTCATCCAGTCAATATTTTACAAAGAAAAAGATTTAGTGAAATTAAAAAATTCTTTCGTGACTCGGGCATTACTCTTGAAAGGACTTCGCAATCTAATTCGGGGACGATAGAACAAAAAGTAGGCTTACCTGAAGAAGGCGACGACACTCATGTACGTCCTGGGCTGATGTTATATGGCCCATCTTCACTCAGTGCTGAAATGAAGAGTGCTTTTTTAGGTCAACTGGTCTCAACACTAGAAACTTACATACTAAGAGTTTTTGAAGTGAATAAAGGTGATGTTGTAGGATACAACTCAACTCCCTGTCCGGAGGATGGTGTGATAGCTATTTTAGCAATCGGCTATGGTGATGGATTTTTTAATCGTTATTCAGGGGCTCATCTTTATCATAAAGGCTTTGAAGGTGTGATTATCGGAAGAGTCAGCATGGATATGACTCATGTTTTTTTTCCGAAAGAATCAGTCAATGTCATTAAGGCCCACGAAATATTTACAATATGGGGTCAACAAGAGGGTGATTTACTCAAGTTTTGTAATGAAACAAAAATTATTCCTTACGAAGTCTTTTGCGCTCTTCTTCCTCGCGTTCCAAGAGTTTATCGTTTAAACTAATTCTTGTGATAGCAAAAATTCAGAAATATTTAATTAATTCCACCGAAGATTTAGGGCGCTCTATTATTGAAATGGTTAATGGCCTGGGTCTCATGACTGAGTTTGCGGGACGGTTTTTTTACTGGGCTGTGAGAAAGCCATTTCGCTTTCATCTTTTAACCGAACAATTATATTTTATAGGTAATAAAAGTATTTTTATTATTCTCCTTACGGGTGTGTTTACAGGAATGGTCTTTGCGACTCAAACATACTTAGGTTTCAAAATTATTAATGTCGATTCACTGGTTGGGGCCATTGTCGCAATCTCCTTAGCTAAAGAATTAGCTCCTGTTTTAACTGGATTAATTGTTGCTGGGCGGGCCGGTTCAGCGATGGCAGCGCAGATTGGTTCGATGAAAGTGACCGAACAAATCGATGCACTTGAAGTAATGGGGATCAATAGCATTCAGTATCTTGCTGTCCCAAGAATTATTGCAGCGACGATTGCTGTGCCAATGTTATCAATTGTCTTTTTATTTATTGGAAATTTGGGAGCCTACTTAGTAGGTACGACTACTTTGATGATAGATGAAGCACTTTTTTTCTCCAAGCTTGGTGAATTCATGGTTGTTGCAGATATTGCTCAAGGAGTAATTAAGGCTACTGTTTTTGGGTTTATCATCGCTGTCATCGGCACTTATTTTGGTTTTCAAGTTGAAAAAGGGGCCGTTGGGGTAGGAAGGGGAACTAATCTCGCCGTTATTTGGGGGATGGTTTCTGTTTTGGTACTCGATTACTTTCTTACAACATTTTTGGTTAAGATTTTATAGGAAGGTAGATGTTAACTTTTCAAAACCCGGCCATTTCCTTAAAAAATGTCACCAAAATATTTGGTGAGCAAACGGTATTGGACAGTTTAAGTTTTGATGTTGAAAGAAATAAAATTACAACGATTTTGGGTTTTTCAGGAGCAGGAAAGTCAACTTTGCTCAAACACATCTTGGGAATCATGCAGCCGACTTCTGGAACGATTGAAGTTTTAGGTAAAGATCTTTCTACGTTAGGTAAAGTTGAGCTTCGAGAGTTTAGACGAAATTATGGAATGCTTTTTCAATACGCGGCTTTGTTTGATTCTTTTACGGCAGAAGAAAACGTAGGTTTTCCACTCAAAGAATTTACAAAACTTTCCAAAGAAGACATTCATAAGAGAGTGAGTGAGCTGCTCATTTCAGTTGGTATCAAAGAAGAGTCTTTTACTAGACTTCCCTCGGAACTTTCTGGTGGGATGAGAAAAAGAGTTGGACTTGCTCGAGCGCTGGCGCTTAGTCCACATATTATGCTTTATGATGAACCGACAACTGGACTCGATCCAATCACGACAAAAATGGTAAATAATCTAATTGTGGATACAGCAAAAAATCATAAAGACCGTGAGATGACCTCCGTTATTATTTCACATGATGTGAGGGCCACGTTAGAAATTTCCGACTATGTTGCATTTTTAGACCGTGGTAAGATTGTAGAGTATTTACCAGTAGATGAGTTTAAAAATTCTGACAAAGAGTTAGTGCAAGAGTTTTTGAAACTATAAACTAAAAGGTGTTTAGTTCAATGAATGAATTTAAAGTCGGATTGTTGGCCTTAGCTACACTTGCCGCCATTGTATTTATGTCTTTTAAAATAACTTCTAATCAATCAGGATTTGGTCAATACGTGACCTACCGTACAATTGTTAAAGATGCTTCGGGCATTTTTCCCAAGACACCGATAAAAGTTGCGGGTATCGCAGCAGGTAGAATTACGTCAATTGAACTTCAAGGAAATACTGCACTCATCACTTTTGAAATTTTAAAACAAATTCAAGTGACTAAAAATTCTAAACTAAGAATCAAGTCGGTGGGATTTTTAGGTGACAAATACATTGAAATTTATGTTGGGGATTCAACTGAAATGTTGGCCAAACTCGATTTCATTGATTCTGAAGAGTCTGCAGGGATTGAGACCCTTGTTAAAGATGCATCTGAAGTATTAGTCGATGTAAAATCTATTGTGAAAAGTTTAAAAGAAAGCATTTCTCCTGATGGACAAGTTTCACCAATAAAACAAATTTTGGCAGACTTATCTGAAGTAATGGCAAATACAAAAGAAGCCACAGAAGTCTTAAAGCGTGTGACTGCTGGTAATGAGCAAAAAATTAATGCGCTCATGGATAACTTAGAAAGTTTTTCATATGATTTAGCTTATCAAATGGATAAAGCTAATCCCGATAGTACGATGTCAGACATAAAAGAAGTCTTATCAAATACAAAAAAGCTAACAGCTGATTTAAATGAAATCGTTGCCGATGTTAAACGTGGAAAAGGAACTGTTGGAAAATTATTAGTTGAAGATGAAATTGCTGATCAAGTGAAAGCGACTCTTTCAAGTGTCCAAAAAATAGTAGGAAAAGCTGATGCGATTAGAACTGAACTTTCTGCGTTTACAGGGGTAAATACATTAGGTGGAGCTGAAAACGAACTCGCTCTTCGCATTTTCCCTTCGCCTGAAAGATTTTATCACCTAGGGCTAACGACTACTGAAATTGGTCCGGACACTGAAACAATCACTGAAACAACGACAAGTGGAACAACAGTCGTTCAAAATAAAAAAGAAAGACAAAAAGATACATTTAAATTCAATATTCAAGTCGGAAGAAGAGTTCAAGACTTTGGGTTTCGTGGTGGCTTAATTGAATCTTCTGGTGGTCTAGCACTGGATTATTATCTACAAAACTTTGGAACTCGTTTTTCACTTGAAGGTTTTGATTATAAAAAAGACAAAGGTGCCAATCTGCGATTTATTACAGAGCTTCAATTGTGGAATGTTCTTTACGGACGTGCCTCACTTGATGACATGGCAAGAAAAGAGCGAAGTGCAACAGTACAAGCTGGTTTAAGATTCAATGACGAAGACTTAAAAGGCTTAATAGGATTTTTCTTTTAATGGAAAGAAACTGGCTAATTCGTACAACTCAAAATCAAGTCTTGGGACCTGTCACCAAGCAAAAGATTTTAGAGTTTATTCAAAAGGGAGCTTTAGGGCTTTCGGATGAAGTATGTAGTGGCAACGGTTATTGGTTTCATTTACGAGAAAAAGACCTGGTCGAAAAATATCTTCATGGTGACATCCCACAAGGTTATAATCCGATTTCGGAATCAAGAAGTGTATTATCGAAAAGAGAAAATCCAGATAAGACATCTTCGATTAATACTGCTCCTGTCAATAAATTCGAGATTGCTTCAAGCACTCTGACTTCTGGAATTGTACCCAAAAGTGAAGACTTGGATTTCCCTGAGATTGCGAATGTCGGACATGTGGCTTCTAAAGATTTAGAAACTAAATTGCCTGATCTGTCTGATTTAGAGTTTCCCGATGTAGAACTCATCACTGAATCAGTGAAAGCTAATCCCTCAATCGTCTATGCGACAGAACAAAAAACATCACCTAATATTGTCGTTCCTAAGCCAAAACCAGAGCCGGTATCAAATTTTAATTTCAGCATTGAAGGAGAAGAAGTCAATTTTCCTAAAGCTGATGACCTTGAATTTCCTGATCTTGATAACATGAAAACCTCGCCTAAAATTGAAAAAGGCAAGGTTGATCTTTCTCACCAATATACGAGAACAGTTGCTCTGGATATGCAGCAAATGGAAGAAGTTCTTCCCGAAAATCAAAATACAAAGGATGAAACAAAAACCACTGCAACTGAAGAAAATAGTGATAAAGATTTTGAGTTTTCGGTTGATGTAAAACAAATCGGAAAAAAATTCATTAGCCAAAATGATTCAGAAGAGCACACCGAACAACTCCAAGACCTACAAGCAATCGAAGACATGGAGGCTGCTGCCCAAGTCCCATTGCAAGTAAAAGGCAAGTTTGCGAACGCTAAAGAAATGGCTTCAAGTTACGTGAAAAAAGAAAAGGGCCCTAAGCTCGAAGATCGAAAACTTCTTCATGAAAGAAAAGCGAAGACAGTTGAAAATCAACCGATACGTAAAGTAATCAATGAGCCAATGGTCACTACGCCAGGCCCTATTGATACTTCCATGGGCTCACTTAAAAAGCGCAATGATAATTATCTTTTTTTCATTTTGATTATAATTGTACTTATCATCATTGCGGTATTCTTCTATTTCAAAGAAATATTAAATAAACCACTGCCAGTTTAATTTACGACTGACTTCCTGTTTGAATATAAAGTGAAATGAGTTTCTCTTTGATTTCAAGGTCCTCGATATCGTGAAAAGCTGCCTCGGCTTCTTTTTTGAGTCGTCTAAATTCAGGAGAAAATGGGTGTAACTTTTGGGAGTTATTTGATTTAATTTTATCAAGTGGAGCAATAAATTGAGAGTATTGTTGTTCGAAGTGAGTGCTGTCGACAATAAACTTAATACTCACGATAGACTTATCTAAGTTGGGAAATTTTGCAAAAATTTTCTTTTTAAGTGGCACTTCCATAAAACTGAGCTCATTAGCGAATGCTGAATGGTTACTAAGGACCACTAAAGTTCCGTGCTGATTTTTTAGAGGTATAGTGTGCTCTGAAAGTTTTTCTCCGGCAATTTCTCGCCACGCCTTTATCAGGCTTAAAAAATCAAAACTTTGCGAGAGTTGTTGTGATTTTTTTGTGTCGTTTTTAGATGTGCGCGGCGCAGGTCCATCAAATTCTATAAATTGGGAGAGTTTTTTTAACATAAAATTGATTCAAGCCTTATGGCTTTTAGGGTAGCATTGAGCTCATGAAACGACGATTTTTTTCTCTTTTTATAATGGCATTTACCTTGGCTTCATGTGCAGGGTATCATTTTAATACAAATAACAACCCTTTAATAGGCTATGACATTCATTCTGTTGCGGTGCCTATGTTCATTAATCGCTCAGTGTTGCCTGACTTAGCAGCACCCATGACTCGAGAAATTACTCTGACATTGAGTGATTATTCAGGACTAAAAGTCTTGAGTGGCAACAAGGAAAACACCGATGCCGTTTTAATAGGTGTGATTGAATCAAAAGATTATTACAACGAAGTCGTCACTACATCTCAAACGCTTTTTTCTGGGACTGAAAAATTAATTAAGCCTTCTATTGGTGCACGCACAGATTTTTATTATCCAGTTCAAACGACCTACGCTCTTGCACTCAAAGTGATTTTAATTAAAAATCCCTCTCCCGAGGAAATTGCCTTGGCCAGTTCCAATTTAGGTGAACTGCTTAAAGCAAATCCTAAAGTAGTATTAGTGGATACAATAAATTTAAGTGGGACATTTTCTAGAGTTGTCGGAGAAACTTCAGGTTCTGGCTCTATCGGAAAAACTAATTTCGTGAAAAATAAAGGCATTTTTGAAAAAAGTCTTCAAGAGACTGCGCTTAATGCGGCAGAGTCATTTAAGCAGGTTGTTTTAAATGCTTTCTAAAATGCTTCCGTGGGATTTTTATTCAAAACACCCAACAACTATCGATACCAAAAAACCAGGCTTGTATGCTTTTCTCATTTCTGATCCATACTTAGAGCGAATTTTTTTTGATAGACTTCCAAAAAAAGATCTTAATCTCGCACTTTATAGCGGCGTAGATATCACTAAAGATTTTATAGAGGAACATTTTTTAAATTTGTCTTTTTTTTCTAACACTGATCATATCCAGGTCATTAATGCCGAGGGAATCCCAGCGGGGCAATTAACTCTCTTAAACGAAGACTCCCTTGATTGGTCAGAGAGATTTATGATTTTGTGTTTTACCAAATCATCAAAGGCTTTTACTGATTTTGCCAAAGGAAAAAATGTAACTGCCATTGAAATTGAAGAACCAAAATTCTGGGAAGGGCCAAAGCTTTGGCAATTCATCCAAAAAGCAAAAGGTGTAAATTATCCACCTGAAATTAGTCGTTTTGTCCTAGATAATCTTGAACATCACTCTGAATCTTTTTTATGGGCCATTGATACTATTGAACTCAATTTTGAAAAGGGAAAAATTAATCTCAGTGAATTGCAGAATTTAATTAAAAAGGAAAAATGGGATTTTTTCTCCTTGGCTGATATTTTTCAGAATAATCCTAAAAACTTTTTTAACACTATATTAAAAAAAGAAGAATTCGATCATGAGTGGTATAGAGGCCTTTTTTCGTTTATGCAATCTCACTTAGTCAAAGCATTGAGCCCAGAAGATATAAAGCTAAAGGCCAAACTCAGCAAATATGATCAAGGATTGCTTGATCTAAGTGAAAAATGGAGCAATCATCAAATTATTGCCTCCATCAAGTTTTTTTCTGAACTAGAAGTTATGGCAAAATCAAATGATCAATTCCTACTAAATCACCTAAGGATGAAGCTTTTATGATGAGAATCTTTTTATTAATTTTGTTGTTAATTTTAAGTGTTTCGAGTTGTTCGACGCCAAAGACAGAGATCGAAGTTGCTCCTATCGTTACTCAGCCAGAAATCCCGCTAAAGATTGAACCAATTAATTTAGATTTTAAATATAATGAAGACTTAAATAAAGTTTGGTCAAATTATTTTACTGAAGATTTTACAGACTCAAGAGCAATCGTTATTTACGTTGTCACCAATCGAAACCTCAAACAAGGAAACACTCTTGGTTGCAGTGATGACTATTTTGGAGTCAACACCGATAAAGTAGTGAGAAATATTGCTTGTAAAATCAATGTACCCAAAAATCATACTACGGGTGAAATTCAAATCGCCTCTGACAATCGTCAATCATCACACGATTATTTTAAAGTATTAAGCATAAAAAGTTTTGATCAAACAGCAATGATTGAAACACTTAAAAAAAGTCAGAGATTACCTTTAGTTTTTGTTCATGGTTTTAACGTAAAATTTCAAGAAGCAATTTTCAGGGCTTCACAAATTGCTTATGACTTAAAATACCAAGGGCCAATTATTTTATTTTCATGGCCAGCTGGTTCTGGAGATGGATTTTTAGATGATAAACTTGTTAATCGAACTTATAAAAATAATTCACAAACGGCTAAAGATTCAATCTTAGTTTTTAAAGATTTAATGGATACTTTTTATAAAATGAATTTAAAAGTGAATTTAATAGTTCACTCTATGGGGCATCAAGTAGTATTGCCGGCACTTAATCAATGGGCAACGGCCAAATCAAATGGATTAGATAGGAAAATTATTAATGAATTAATTTTAAATGCTCCAGATTTTGAAATTAATCAATTCGACCGAGTGGCTGAAAATTTAAAAACGATTTCCAACCGAGTAACACTTTATTGTTCATTTAACGACAGTGCAATGGTTGCCTCTGAAGTCATGAATAAGAATAAAAGACTTGGAGGGTGTGCTCAGGTTGAGGCGATTGACACTATCAATGTAAGTCTAATTGACGCTCCTACGATGGGAGTCGTTGGGTTGGGTCATGGATACTATTCTTCTCGTCCACTTCTCACTGATTTCTTTCAAGTTTTATTAGGTATAGATGCTGAAAAAAGACTTTTTATTAGAAAAAGTGAACCCAACAGTACTGAAAAATATTATTTAAGGCCGTAGATTTTTTACAGAGTGCAAAAAAATAAATTCATCAAATCCTAACAAAACTCAAAGACTAACATAACTTGAGAAAAAGCCTCGGTTGCAGTTAGTATCCAAAATATTAGAAACTAGAAATATTTTGGAGTCGATTATGTTTAAATCTTTCGCTCTCTCAACGCTCTTAATGAGCTCAGTGGCATTTGCTTGTCCAACTGGAACAGAAGTTCTTGCTGAAAATGGATTAAATTATTGTTTATTAAAAGGAAAGTACTTAGGTAGCCAGTTAAACCTAACATCTAACTTTACTTACCGCCTTGATGACGAAGGTGTCTTTATCGGTGGTGATAATAAAGACAATTCTACAATTAGAATTCAAGCTGGAACAAAAATCGTCGGTGAACCAAAATCATTTTTGGCAATCATGAGAGGATCAAAAATTATTGCTGAAGGCTCAAAAGAAAGCCCAATCGTTTTTACTTCAGTTAAAACTGAAAATAGAAAGCGTGGAGAATGGGGTGGACTCGTAATCAGTGGAAATGCACCTATCAATGCTTGTAAAGCAGGTACTCCACTTTGTGAAGCAACTAGTGAAGGTATTAAAGTTGAACAAGTTAAATTTGGTGGAAATGATCCATTAGATAATTCTGGTGTTTTAAAATTCGTAAGAGTTGAATTTGCTGGTTACCCAATGTCTCAAGATAATGAATTAAATGGAATCACATTTAATGCTGTTGGAGAAGGAACTGAAGTTGACTATATTCAAGTAAATATGAATGCAGATGATGGAGTTGAGTTTTTTGGTGGAACAGTTAATGTAAAACATTTAGTTGTAACTAACAATGACGATGATTCAGTTGACTGGGATATGGGATTCAGAGGAAAAATTCAGTATTTATTATCTAAGCAATCTGATGATGCAGGTGATAATGGTGTTGAAGCAGATAACTTTAAATCTCCAATGAATGCTCAACCTCGTTCAAATCCAACTATTAGCAATGCTACTTTTTTAGGTGGAAAAAACAGTGGTTATGGACTTCTTTTAAGAAAGGGAACTGCAGCTAGTTTTCATAATACAATTGTAACTGGTTATAAAAAAGCTTGTGTTGATATTGATGATGTTGAAACTTATTCAAATGGTGCATCTGTTAACGGTGGAATTTTAAGTGTAAACGGTCTTAAGATGGCAACAAGTCTTATCTTCTGTACAAAAAATGCAGAAAGTGAAGCTGAAGATCTTTGGTCTACTGAAACATGGTTAACTTCTCAAGGTAACAAACTTCTAGATCCACAATTAAATGGTTTTTATCCAAGTGTAACTAGCCCAGCAATTGGTGCTGGTGAAACTCCAGATGATTTATTCTTCGAGCCAGTTGACTACATCGGAGCTTTCGCTTCTGAAAATGATGACTGGACTGCTGGTTGGACTTCAATGGATCTTCAATAATTCAAAGTCAGTTAAGAAAATAAATGAAAAAGTTATTAGTTTTATTAGTTACTATTTCAAATGCAGGGGCCGAGACCGACATCCAAGAGATGTCGGTCGCGGCTCCTCGTATTAATAACTCTGTCGAAGCTCTCTTAGAGATGAGAAAAAAAACTCAAACGGTTTCAGATGTTTTAGGTGCTGAGGCGATGAGCCGCAGTGGGGACTCTGATGCAGCCTCATCATTAAGACGAGTGACAGGATTAACCTTAGTAAATGGAAAATATGTTTATGTTCGAGGCTTGGGGGAAAGGTATTCTAGTGTTCTGTTAAACGGTTCGCAAGTACCGAGCCCAGAACCTAGCAGACGAGTTGTTCCTCTGGATTTATTCCCAGTTTCAATATTAGAAAGTATCACAGTTCAAAAAAGTTTTTCTCCGGAGCGTCCTGCTGAATTTGGTGGCGGTCTGATTGAATTAAAAACTAAAGCAATTCCTAAAAAATTTACAGGATCAATGAGTATTGGACTCAGTTCAGATTCGTTTACGTCAGGACTAAATTATGCTGGCGGCAATAAAGATTCATTGGGCTTTGACGACGGATCTAGGGCCATGCCTGCCCAAATAAAAAATGCCTTTTTAAGTAATAAGAAAATCATAATTTCTAATACAGAAGGATTTACAGAAGAAGAAATTGTAGAAATGAGTAAAACTCTTTCTAATTCATATAACGTGAAAAAATCACAAAATCCTATGATGCCTAATTTACAATTATCAATTGGGGACTCACGCAATATCGGCAACTGGCGCGGCGGGGGCTTGTTTGGAGCGATCTATTCACAAGGTGCTGATGTTGGATCGAGAGAAACTCAAAGCTTTAACGTTGGAAATGTAGGAAAGCTTGAGCGAGATGAAAAAAGTCAAATTGAATATAATGAAAACGAAGTCCAATTAGGCGGGGCACTTAATCTGGGCCTCAGTTATAAAGATGGACACGCACTAAACTTAACTAGTCTTATGTTAAGAAACACTACAAATCTTACTCAAGAAAAAATATCAGAAAAATCGAGCGATACTTTTAAAAGCAGAAAGTACTCAACGCTTGAGTGGAGCGAAAGACAACTATTTTTTAATCAAGTGAGTGGAGCACATTCCTTTGATAAAATAAAAATAGATTGGAGACTAAATAAATCTGTGGCAAACCGAGACAGCCCTGACTCACGTGAAATCATGAGAAATTTTGACAATGGCCAATATGTATTGGAGACCGACGTCTCAGGAAATAAGCGCGTTTATAGTGAACTTCAAGACGATTCACAAGAAGCTGGACTGGATCTGGATTTTTTAGTTCTTGATGAGCAGGCATTTGATCTAAAAGTAAAAGTTGGTGGTGTCATAAATCAAAAAGACCGTAAGTCAGATATTTATCGCCTGCATTTTAAAAATAATTTTAAACCTAATGAAGTTCCAGACCTAACACTTGATTCTGAATCTATTTTGGGAAATAGAGGAAAGGATGGATTTTTACTAACCAACATTACGGATTCAGCCGATAGCTTTAAAGGGACACAAGATGTCACTTCACTATACGCCTCAACAGAAGCGAATTTTTCAGATTCACTATTTTTGGGAGTCGGTTTTAGACAAGAAAAATCTAACCAGCAAGTAGAAACCTTTAAATATTACGAGCCAAAATTTCCCACGTCCGAAGGCAATTTGAGAATGAATGATATATTGCCTTCATACAACATGAGTTACACCTTTAAAGGTGATCAAAAAATCCGCCTAGCTTTTGGTGAAACGATTGCCAGGCCAGATTTCAGAGAGCTTTCTCAAGTGTCTTATATTGAAGATGAAACAGGCTATGATGTCATTGGAAATAATTTACTAAAAGGCACTGTGATTCAAAATTGGGATCTTCGTTTTGAGAATTATTTTGACGAGTCAGACTATTATTCTGTAGGTGCATTCTATAAAAATTTTAATTCACCAATTGAAGCCATTTTTCAACCTGGGGATAAATTAGTTAAAACCTTTGTTAACGCTAAAAATGCCAAAAGTTATGGTGTTGAGTTAGAAGGGAGAATTTCATTTCATAATTTTTCAAGAGTACTGAGACGATGGAGCTTGAGCTCAAACGTTTCTATTATTAAATCAGTTGTTGGGATTGATGAATCACAGGGAAATCAAACATCTTCAGTAAGACCACTTCAAGGACAATCCCCATATGTGGCCAACATTCAACTTTTTTATGATCGCCCCCAATATAATTTAACGAGTGGAGTGATCTATAATGTTGTTGGGAGAAGAATTACTGAAGTTGGAACGAACTCCAGACCAGACACCTACGAAGAACCAGTTCATCAAGTCGATTTAGTCTTAAATCAAAAAATTGATGATTGGGGATACGGTCTAAAAGTTAAAAATATTTTAGATGTTGAATCAAAAAGCACTCAGGGTGATGAAATCGTAAGGTCGAGAAGAAAAGGAAGAACTTATGCAGTTAATCTTAGTAGCTATTTTTAGTCTGCTCATTATGTCGTGCGGAAAACATCAGCAAACTTCGTCTGGGAAGTCGGGTGTTTCTATCGTCACGAAAGTCGAAAATGCAGAAGTACTGTCACAAAGTATTATTGAAGAAGATCTTAAGGCCATAGAAATATTTTTAGCAACTAAGGGCACAGTAGATTATGAATTTAACTCAACGGGAAGAACATTGATTACTGAAGCCTGTTTTTGGGAAAAAATCAAAGTGATTGATTTTTTAGTCAAAAAGGGAGCAGCCATTAATTTAAAAGATAAGAATGGTTTAAGTGCCGAGGATTATGGACTAAAAAATTTAAAAATAAAAAGGACCATTTTTCCAGAACTCACAATTTCTCTAAAACAATCATTAGTGGAATTTTCAAGCAAAAATGATCTCGTAAGTTTAAAAAAGTTACTAGAAGAAAATCCACCCGTTAATTTTTATCTTGATACAGTCATTACCTCTCAAAATCAGTATATAGGTGAAACTTATCTCACTTATATATTAAAGTTAAAGTTAGAAAATGTTCTGCGTCTTGTTGCTCAACCTAAGTTTGAAATAGATCCTAACTTAAAAAACAGTAGTGGAGAACACCCACTTACAATTGCGAAAATGCTCAATTTAAAAAACTCAGAAAAAATATTAGTAAAACTTGGAGCTAGAAATGAATGAAAGAATCTTTGCGATTGCTCACTATGTAGATCAAGGAGTTCTTTATTTACTCCTGGCCCTTTGTTTTTTTTCAATCTTTATGATCTTTGAACGTTTTAGTTATTTAAAAAAGAAGGTCAAACACAGTAAAATTCGTCAAAAAGAACTCAAGGCCATATTAGAATCTCAAGACTACGCTCGTTTAGAAAAATTAACAACAGATCTCAATGAAGTCGAAGATAGGGCAATTCATTTATCTCTAGAGCATTATAAAAAATATAATAAATCAGGGGTTGATGAAATATTTAAATATGTAGAGCAAAGTGAAAAACCTAAATATGAAAAATTTTTAGGATTCCTTGCTACAGTTGGTTCCAATGGACCTTACATTGGATTGTTTGGAACAGTTTTAGGAATCATGAAAGCCTTTAATGATATGAGTGCAACCTCCGGAGGAGGAGGCGGCTCTGTAATGTCAGGAATTTCTTCAGCATTAATTGCAACTGCAGCAGGCTTAATGGTCGCGATACCTGCAGTTCTTGCGTTTAACTTTTTTTCCAAACAAGTAAAAGGAATATTCTTAGGTCTAGATTCTTGCAAAGAAATTCTCTTTTTATATGAAAAAACTAAAAACTTGGAGAGTTAAGTGGCAAGTGTAAAAAATGATCAGGAAGAAATTTCTGATATAAATATTGTTCCCTTAGTTGATATTATTTTAGTTGTTTTAATCATATTCATGGTGGCATCTCCTGCTAATCAATCAGCTAAGATCAATGTAAATCTACCAGAGGCTTCGAGTGGAGATACTAGTTCAAGCTCCAATGAGCCTTTCGCAGTCACAGTGAATGAAGATGGCTATCTATTTGTAAATGGTGAGACCGTTTCAGAAAGTGAACTTAAGTCTCGGGCAGAAATTGAATTAAAGAAAAACTCTCAGTTAGAGGCCATTCTAACGGCAGATAAAAATTTGGGTTATGGCGAAGTGGTTAAAGTTATAGATCTCATAAAGACAGCAGGCGTAGTCAAAATTGCCATTTCGACAACGACAGGCTTGGAGGAATAAATGTTAAAGTTTTACTCATTATTATTTTTTGTTTTAACTGCTAAATCATTCGCTCAAGCGTCTAATGACGAAGTTCAGGCAGTGATTAATCTTCGCCAAGATGTTGAAGTATTGTCACTCGAAGTTGAAAATGTGAAAAAATCAAATCAAGCCTTAATGGATACCTATATTCAAAGAGAGCAAGAGCTCTCTGCAATGCTTATTAGAGAAAAGTTTAGAGCAGATCAGATTAAGTCGCAAATTGCATTAGGAAAAAATAAGATTTTTTCTAACCAAATAAATAAAGCAACTAAGTCTGATACGAATTGGTTAGTGACGTTTTGGATGAGATATGAAGACTTATTAAAAAAAGCAAACCCGCTTTATTCGAATAGATTAAAAGAAAAATTGCAAAAAATTAAATTGGACTATAAGGACAAAAGGCTGTCTTACGAGCATGCACTTATGCAAACTTGGTTCATAGTTGATGAAGATCTCAAAAAAAGTCAGGATACAGAATATCATCTGGCACCACTCAGTCTTGAAGGGAAAAATTACAACCTAGAAATGGTGCGACTTGGACGAACGAAAGGCTACTTTAGATCAGCAGAAGGGAAGTATGGACTACTTGAACTAAAAGACAAATGGGCCGTGACCTATTTTGAAGACAAAGAGTCAATTACAAAAATTGAATTATTGCTTTCACAATTTAAACAACAACAAAAAACTGGTCTATTCAATTTACCTGGAATGAGTTTATGAAATTAATTTTTGTATTATTTATTATAATGATTACTCCACAATATGCTTATTCTCAATCGATTGAAGAAGCTTATAAAAGAGAAAAGAACTACCTGAAATCTCAAAAGGATGCTTTATTTGCCTTAAAAGGTGAATTAAAATTTCAATTCATAAAAAGTAAAGCTGCTGCTGAAAAAGAGATCGCTAAACTTCAATCGGAGTTAACTCTTTTAGAACAGGCTAATACAACTTCCCTCGAGGAATTTAAGGCTATTGAAAAAATAACGAAAGAAGGTGTTCAAATTTCAGGTCAAATTGAAAAGCAAAATTTAAAAATTGCAGAATCTTTAGCTTCTACCACTGCTAAGCTTGGTCTTAAGTATACAGAAAATACGGAACGTGATGAAGTGAAAAAGTTTGAAAAAAATCTCGATGAAGTTTTGAGCTTAATTGAAGTATCAAGTAGTAAAGCATGGAGAAGTCATGCTTTTATCAACGAAAATAATCAGCTTATTAGTGGAGAAATTCTTTTTAATGGACTTTATTCTGCTTGGGGAAAAATTAATTCTAAAATCGTATCCCTGGCACCCTACAATAAAGACTTTTTGAAAGTGATACCTGAGACGAGTGAAAGTGTCGTTTACTTATTTACACCTGACTTTACTAAAGTGAATGTCTTAAGTGCTAAAACCTGGAAGGAGTCAGTTGCAGATGCAGTTCCAGGAGTAGTTATGGCCTTAATTATGCTTACCGTGTTCGGTCTCTTTGTGATGCTTGCAAAATCATGAAATTAAAAACACTTCATCATTCATTGAATGCTGATATATTTTTAGCCTTTACAATGATCCCACTTTTTATGAGTGTGGCGCTGCTTCTATCAGTTGTTAAAGCTCCAACTCAACTTTTTATTAATGAAACTCAAAAACCAAAAGCAAAAATAATTAAAAGAGTCACTGTTAAAGAAGAGGCTAAAAAAGTTGAAACCATCATTCAGCCCCTTAAGAGTCTTAGTAGCGCACTTGCCTCCCCAACGAAGTTGTCGACAGATTTAAAGTCTTTATCAGCAGGCGTTGTTTCAGAGTCTTCAACATCATCTGGAGGTGGTTTTAATGTCAGCCAAGGTGACGTGAGTGCAAATGAACTTATTAAACAAACTGGTGGAGAAAATAGGCAAGCGAGGGCCACTCAAGTCAGTAATCCTGAGTACCCTCAATCTGCCAGGGCCAGAGGTTTAGAGGGAAGTGTGCTTTTAGAATTCACGGTCTCAGAGCGTGGACAGGTTTCAGATATTCGGATACTGAGTTCGAAACCAGAAGGCATCTTTGATCAAGTGGCCATTGAAGCAATTAAAAAATGGACATTTTCCCCAGGAATAACAAATGGCCAAGCAGTCGTCAGTAAAATTAAACAAAAGGTAAATTTTGAACTTGATAATTAACTCTTTTTTAATTTTAATCGTGTTTTTCATGAGCAGCTCTCACGCCATGAACATGTCCCAAGACGACCGAAAAAAATATGATGAGCTTGAAGGATTGCCCTACATCCAAGCGCTCTACGACGATAAAAGATATGAAAATCTTTTAGTTGAAAGCAGTAAGATTTCTCCAAGTAAAGGTCTTGAAAAAGATTTTTACTATTTAGTGGCTTCATCTTACTATCTGGTTCGCAAATACCAGGATTCTCTCAACGTGCTTTTAAAAAAATCAGCATTTCTTAAAAGTCATAGTGATTATTCACTTCTTTTGTCTCGCAATTATTTTTCACTATCGCAATTTAAGTTGTGTTCAGATGAAATCAATAAAGTCTCATTAGAACTCATTCACGGTGATGATTGGAAAATTTTTAGAACCTGTAATGAAAGATCTAATAATCATTCACAACTACTTTCAATTTTTTTGAAAAATAAAATTCAAGACCAAGATTTTTTCATTCAAAGACAAATTGTTTTATTAGAAAACTCACTTCATAGTTTAGGAATGGAGCATCGAAAAATGTTTCTTGAACGATGTATAAGTGTTGACGCTTTTCTTGAGCTTAATTCAGTCTTAGAAAAATTTAAAATTAAGGATAAGACTCTTCTCGAAAGGGCCCATCAGTGTCACCCTAATGCTTCAGAAGTAACGAGCTTATTAGTTAAGCAACTCTTCACTGAAGGAAAATTTCATTCTATTGCCTATTTATTCGAAGTCATGAATGCCGAGAATCCAGAATTCACAGCCCATGTCGCTGAGTTTTTTAAAGTCGCCGGTAGAGTTCAAGTAGCAGAATATTATTTTCTTCAAGCAGACGAGCCTCGCTATATGCTGGCACGGGCAACAAACTTTTTAGCACAAGAAAAATTTAGTGAGTTAGTGACTTTTCCATTCGATAAAATAACAATTTCAAAAAATAAAGATTTAAGTTATGCCCTGAGTTTTTCAGCTTTTAAAAATGGTAATAATATCTTAGCAGCACAATATTTACCTGATAAAAAAAATGCAAACACTAAAGAATTGGCACTTTTGGATTTAATTCAAAAGTGTAAGGGGCTTTCATGGAAGTGCAGGCCTTAGTCTTAGCCAGGCAATTTTCCCTTACTCAGTGAAATATGCATATGAAGGACTTCATTATTATATTTTTGGTCTGATTCATCCGAACATCTCACAAAATCGGTCAAGGCTTCAATTTGTTTTTGAATAACTCCAAAATATCGAGGAGAGATTCTTCTGATCATCATTTTATTGATAAATTTTTTGAATTCAAACTGAGTTGAAAATTCAATATCCCATTGATCAAACAGGCGATAGATTTCTTCCAGCCCCTCATTAGTAGCTTTCGGGAAAATATACTCAGAGGATGTTGCTCTTAACGTATCTTCAATCGCCAAAGCAATTGAGCTCTCAATTAACGTTTCGACTGATTTTTTTAGCTTGGGATAGGTTTTTAATTCTTTAAGTGTAATGGGGTATCTGGAAAGTGTTAAAATAAGAAATAAAAAATAATGCTCTTTTTTTTCACTCAGGATACTTACTTGTTTTATCGTCAATTCTTTTTGGCCTTGATTGATTTTTTGATCATCAAGATTTGAGCTTAGACTTACGTGCGAAGAATTTATTTTTTCGTTAACTGTTTCTTCGAATAAATATTCAAAAGCCACAAATTGATCCGAGCAATAAGCCTTAATAAGCCTTTCAGCATAATGTCTTTCTACTATCTTTGAAATTTGATTAATTAGCTGCGAAGAAGGAAAAGAAACTCCTGATTCAATCTTTACATAATACTGATAATTGCACTCAAGCCCACATGATTTTAAATAATTAAAGTAGCTTTTAGAATCTATTCATTTTAATGGGGAAAATCGGTCAGGTTTAATAGTGCTAAGCCATCCAAATGAGATCACCGAGCGGCGGTAGTTCGTGGCGATTGTAAAATCGGTCTTTTAAATATTCACCAAAGCTAATTCCTATTTTTCGGCAAGTACTCATCAGACCTAAGAAAATATCTGATGCCATGGCCCCTTCTAAGCTTCTAAAATATCCTCTGATTTTTCTTTGAATAACTTTTTCTCTCATTGCCAATTCAGAAGTATTATTATGCAAAGGAATAGTTGGAAATTCCAAAACCAAAAGCAGCTCATCTTTTTTTGCTCTAGTTTTTTCCATCAATTGATTTAAAGCGAAGTAACAAGTCTTACCTAAAAAAATTAAATCAAATTCATCACTCAATTCTTTCTTTTTCTTGTCATTGGGATTAATTTTATAAAGCTTTAGCTTTTCGTAATATTTCCAAAATGTTTCTCTAAAATCGGCAACAGCTTTTATAAAATCGGGATGACTTGGAGTTAACTTTTTATAATGGCGTTCTTCATGAATCAAACAAAGACCTAAGAATTCCAGGATGCCTTTAAACTGGGGGGCATCATCACAAATCAAAATTTTTGACCTCACTCCAAGAAAATTATCCCTAAATGCACCAATGGCACAACCTTCTTTTATGTGTTTTATCCACGAAGTAATCTTTCCTCTCGCCCAGGGAGCATTTAGGATTTCATTGGTAAACTCATCTGGCCCATACAATCTATTTGATTGTAATTTTCTAAGTTCGCCAACGATTGCCTTATTGTTAACTTTATCATCAACATATTTGAGTGCAATTTCATTAATTGCAAATTTTAATTCTGTTCCGGCAAGTGCTCTCAATACAGCCTCTCTATTTTTTGAAAGACTTGTATAATAATCAGTAAAAAATTGATTACAAACTGCAATGCTGTAACCATTCTTTCCATTAAGTCTTGCACCGGTATCATCAATTTGAGAAAATCGCTTCGACTGATTCCAGCTTCCCTTACATTTTGTCGTTCTTCTTCAAATCTCTCATGACAAAGAATCATATTTGAAATTTCGCCGACAGATATTTTGACTTTAAGTCCGGTTAAAATTTTAAAAGAAGATTTTGTGTCATTCTTGCCTCGTAGTGAAACTGGATGACAAATGACCAAATACCAGGTCCGAAGATACTACCTTTATATTCGGGAGGCAGTTGTCCTTCAAAAAACTTTTCCTAAAAATGGTGAATAGTATTTATGGATAATAAATTTGGTATTATTTAGATTAAAATTTATGTCTTGAATTACGACATCTCTAGTACCTTTGTATTGTGCATCTTTTGGAAGATCTTTTTTCGACATCTTTTTCTTCCGTATTGTGGATTTCTATTTCTTTAGCATTTTTATTTTTTCCACGCCCGCCGTTCTTGCCGCCTTTTCTTTTATCATCACTATCTTTCTTGTCATCTTTGTTTTTAGCAATATCTGGCTTGCCTTTTTCGCCTTTGAGGCGATTGATTTCATCCTTGAGCTTTTGATTTTCTGAAGACAGTTCAGTTATTTTATTTTCTTGAGCATCAACTTTATTGAGAAGAGTTTTAATTGCACCAACTAGCATTTTGACCGGAAGCTTGGAAAATAGTTCGATGGTAAAGTTTTTGATATCGGCGAATGGCATTCACCAATACTTTCATATGGAAGACATAAGGCCAACTAACATGGCCTTACATTTAAAAAATTACCCCAGCGGGATGAATAGATTCAGCTTTTAGATGTTCTAAATTTTGATTCTGTCCTGATCTTAACTAATTCCTGACTTATTTTGTTCACAATATCCCTGCCGGGCGATAATCGCTTATTAAAAGACTATATTCTAGCTCTTCGGTTGTGTATGAAGTGAACATTAATTTTTACGAGGTTCTCATGAAATCGACAATTTTTATGTTATTTACATTTTCCCTCATTATCCTTTCAAGTGGCGCCAGTGCCGGTAACGGTGTTGAGCGTGGAAGTGTAATGATTAAGACCTCTGGAGAAGAGACAATTATTAGTCCAGAAATTCTCAAGTTTTTGAGCAAAAAATTAGTTCGTTGTTCAAATACTAATAGCAGTGAGTATTTTGAAGTTTCTGAAGTCTCTATTCGAAGAGAAAAAATTGACCAAGGGATAATCGATCACTTTTATAAAATTAAATTAAATCATATCTCAGAAAATGCAGAATCTCTCAATAGAGTAACAGTAGAAATCTTAGACAGTGATTTTCATAATTGGCGCGATTATGAAGAAAAGCTTTCTTTAGAAATACTGAATGATCAAAATAAGCAATGTCTAAATTAGTACCTTTAACCAACGGAGTTTTTATGAAAAAAATGCTATTGTTAACTTCTCTTTTATTGTCTCAAGTCTCTTTTGCAGCGATTTCTGAATCAAAACTAGAACTTCGTCACCAAGCTCTCATTGAAAAAGCAATCAATGCAAATTGTGGAAGCTTTAGAGAGCTTACTGAAGTGAATACTTCTGAAGTTGTTATTCAAATTGACCAAGGGATTAGAGACATTAAGTACACGACTATTTTAACTGGTCTTCAAAGATTAGATCAAAATATTTTTGATCGTTATGAAATCGTTGTTGAGTCAGATTATGCAGATATGTATGACCACAGCGCTCAAGATTGGGGAGCTTACAACGTCACTAAAGTTTCTTGCAGAATGGAATAACTGAAAACGTAAAAATAGATCGTCCAACGAGAGTATAAAAATCATTGTTGGACGATTTTAGTCGGTCTTTTTCTTAACACGTAATTGATTTAAGCCTTTGTTTATTATGCCGAATAGTAAACATCAAGGAATCGATTATGAAATCAATGTTTTTTTGTCTTGTCCTCATCTTAAATTTAACCTTTCCAGCTTTTGCAATTGAAACTTCACAAGATGTTTTTAATTCAAAATGGAATTATACCCCTCTTTTAAGTCAAACAGAAAATGAATCTACTCTTCAAATGAAGTTATTTAAGCGTGTATTTTGGATTAATAAAACAGAAATTCCTATTGCTGAAACAACATTTACTTTTCTGAAAAATCCGAAAGAAAAAACAATGCTTTTAGATTTGGGGAAAAATATTCAAAAATCTTTTGGTACAGTAGGGTTTATTGTTTCGGGAGATGAGAGCAATGTATTAGTGGAAGGCCATTATAAAAAAATAAATCGATTTATTAAAATCCATTTAAAATTAAAAGATAACAATGTGACAATTGTTTCTTCATTTATTCGAAGTGGTTTCAAAAAAAATTTAGACATGGAAATTGATGAACTTCACAGTGTTTTATTGTCGTATAATGGAGATAGCGTAGATAAAACAAGCTGGATCAATCAATTCCAAAAATTTATTATCAAAGATGCAAATGCCGCTGGCATTGATTATAAATCCATCTTTAGTAGCTCTAATATTTCTATGCCACCAAGCTCTCTCGGAACTCCATCACCTTCTTTAATTAATTTTAATTTGAGCACAACCGGGCTCCAAGAAAGTACAGATAATCTCACCAATCAAATTGGTGCAACAAATACCCAACTTGGAAACGCCAATGTAAATTGGGCCGGTACAAATTTACGTTTGGGTGATGCCAATAGTAATTGGTCTGGAACCAATATGCGTCTAGGAGATGCTAACACTCAGTTAGGTAATGCCAATAATAATTGGGCGGGAACCAATTTGCGACTTGGAGACGCCAACACTCAACTAGGTAATGCAAATACTAATTGGGCCAGCACCAACACTCAAATTCAAGCGGCCAATGCCAATCTCGCGGATTTTAATAAACAGTACGGGAGCATGAACACCAATTGGGCCGAGTCCAATAAACTCCTAGGGAAAATGATGGATCCCAATCATATGGCAAAAGTGGGATTCTATACAGCCGCTGGTGCTGCCCTCGGTGCAGTTACAGTGAACTTAGCAGTTGAAGGTGTGAGTGCAGGAATCAGCTTTCTACACGAGTTGTTTACTGGATCAAAAAAGAAAAAACTTGAGTGGGAAGATTTTGAAAAGGCCATGTCTCTTTGGGATAACCAATTAAGTTACCTCGTTAAAATGGAACAGGCCGTTGATAGTTACTTGGCGGCATTTGATTTTTTTGATGGAAAGAATCTTTCGAATTATTATTTGAAACAATTAACAGACGCGATGAGAGATATGAGATTTGATAGAGATCTTTTTACAGAGAAATTCAAAGACCAAAGTTTGGATGTGAGCTGCCGAAAAGTTTTTCATAGCGCTGCTGATGAATTAGACCAAAAAATTAAAGAGTATGATGAAATTATAAAGTTTGCGACGAAAAACAACCTTTCAATTAATGGTGGAGCTAATTATTTTTGTAATCAATTAAAAGAGCTACAAAGAAAAATTCTTTCAGCAGAAAATCAAATGCAAGATATTAGATTAAAAATCCTATTAGCTGAAAATCAATTCTACGGAAAACAAGAAACCGAACTGGAATCACGCGACGATAAAATGGAAGACATCAACGGCAAACTTTCTAAAACAATTCAAAGTAAAAATAAATATGACCAAGTCATCTCTGAGCGCCAAAGTGAAAAGGAGAAAGCAGGTAAAGATGAATGGGTGGACTCGTGCCTAGATGGAAAAAATGATCAAGGTGCAAAAATTAATGCAGAATTCAAGGGATCGTTCTTGGGAGGAATTTTCACGCACTTTAAGCGAAAATCTTTATGTAATACAGCTTTTGAAAATATTTCAAAACAAGAACTAGCGAGATCGCAAAAAAGTCTAGATATCCTGTCAGCTGAAGAAGAAATGAGAAAAAGCTTAAAGCTTAAAACCAACAGCTATGTAGATATGAAATTATCCGAAGAACAAATGAGCTGGATGGCACGATTACACATTGATGCTTATTGTTTTCAATTTGCTCATCAAAGTAGTGAAAAGATTCCTGCAAAATGTAATGAATACCCAGAACTCTTATATTCAATGAGTTTATCTAAAGGGCATGAAAAAGCTAAGCGAGCTTATGATTCCAAATGCCAAGATAGATACTTGCAAGGAATTAAGAGAATTGCCCAAGACGCAGCAAAATAGACAAATATGCACAAATAAAAAAGCCCCCAATAAATTGGAGGCTCTAGATAATCTCTAAGAATTGGGTTTCTTAGAAATTATTTTAAATTATTAATTTGAGTAGCTAAGCGAGAAGTTCTTCTTGCGGCTGTGTTTTTCTTAATTACACCAGTCTTTGCAAGTTTTCTTAATTCAGCTTGAGCAGTCACAAGAGTTGCCGCTGCAGCTTTTTTGTCAGAAGCAGTAATTGCATCTCTAACTTTTTTAACAGCAGTTTTTGTCTTTGACTCGTTAACTTTATTAACAAGGTTTTTCTTAATGTCTTGTTTCGCTCTTTTTTCTGATGATTTGTGGTTTGCCACAATTAACTCCTACCGTTAGATATTTAGCTTTTTGCAATAAGCAATTTTGTAAGACTCATTTTTTATTCTAATTGTAAAAACTTGGCAAGGTTTTATTTGTGAAACTGATGAGTGGTTTGTATCATTAGGACAAAATTTCTAAAATTGAGAGGGAAACCATGTTAAAAATTGAAACAATTGGTGTTGTTGGTGCGGGTCAAATGGGCCGAGGAATCGCGCAAGTTGCCGCAATGAGTGGATATAAGGTTATTATTTTTGACGTTTCACCTGAAGGATTGAAAAAAGGTGTGGATTTTATAGAGACTCAATTAAAAAAAGGAGTCGAAAAAGGGAAGTGGGACGAAAGCTGTGTAACTAACTGTATGGGTGCCATTTCGACAATCTCAGATATCTCGGGGCTCAAAAATTGCGAGCTTTTAATTGAAGCTGCCACTGAAAATAAAGCCATTAAATTCGATATTTTTAAAAAACTTGATGAAGTGGCCAAAGCCGGAGCGATTCTCGCCACCAACACCTCATCGATTTCTATTACTGAAATAGCAGCTGTGACTAAACGTCCCCACTTAGTTGCAGGGATGCATTTTATGAATCCAGTTCCGGTGATGAAATTAGTGGAAGGCATAAGAGGATTAGACACCAGTGATGAAACTTTTAATACAGTTGCCGCAGTAGCTGAAAAAATGGGAAAAGTCTTTGTACGTGCTAATGACGTCCCGGGTTTTGCCGTCAACCGAATCCTAATGCCAATGATTAACGAAGCCGTGTACGCTCTTTATGAAGGCGTAGCCTCTGCTAGTGACTTAGATCAGGCCATGAAGCTTGGCACCAATCAACCTATGGGCCCTTTGGAGTTGGCAGATTTTATCGGACTCGATACTTGTTTGGCGATTATGAACGTGCTTCATGAAGGATTAGGGGATACAAAATATAGACCGTGTCCGCTTTTAAAAAAATATGTACTGGCCGGAAGAATGGGTAAAAAATCAGGGAGAGGATTTTATTGAATATAAGTAAAAATTACCAAACAATTAAATTTGAAATTAAAGACAGTGTTGGATATCTCACTATTAATCGTCCGGCAAAACTCAATGCCTTAAACGTAGAAGTGTTAAATGAATTAAAAGAATTACTGACTGATTTAAAAAATGATGAAAATTTTCATTTCAAAGGAATTCTTTTAACTGGCGAGGGTGAAAAAGCTTTTATCGCTGGAGCTGATATTGCCGAAATGAGTGAAATGACTCCCAGTGATGCCTATACTCTGGGTCACTTGGGTCAACAAGTTTCTGTGCTTCTTGAAACACTACAGGTTCCAGTTATTGCCTGCGTAAATGGCTTCGCTCTCGGAGGCGGATGTGAAATGGCGATGAGCTGTGATTTTATCTATGCGACCGACAATGCTGTTTTTGGCCAACCAGAAGTTAAGCTCGGACTCATTCCAGGTTTCGGTGGAACCCAGCGCTTAGCTAAATTAGTAGGACGCAATAATGCTAAAGAAATGATTTTTACAGGTCGCAACGTTAAAGCAGATGAAGCTTTAAAAATGGGGCTGATTGTTAGAACATTTGCAACAAAAGCGTCAATGATGGATGAGGCAGTGAATACTTTAAAAGCTATTTCGGTAAATTCTCCATTCGCAGTATCGATTGCAAAAAAAGTTATGAACGAAGGTATTGACTTAACTATCAATGAAGGTTTACAGCTAGAAAAGAGACAATTTTCAGGAATTTTTTCCTCTGAAGATATGCAAGAAGGAACCCGAGCATTTGTAGAAAAACGCACACCTAGCTTTAAAGGAAAATAAGGAAATAATAATGATGAGTATGTATGATGCACAATACACCGAACTCCGCGACCTCATGTCAAAATTTAGTGACACTGAAGTAGCACCTTTGGCCCACCAAATTGATCACGACGCCCTTATACCAAAGGCCCTGATCAACAAACTGTATGAAAATGGATTTATGGGCTCCTACATTCCAGAGGAATTTGGCGGAGCAGGGATGGACTATACATCTTATGCGATTATCATTGAAGAACTCTCACGCGGTTGTGCTTCAACTGGAGTTTTAGTTTCTGCTCACACTTCACTATGTATGTGGCCAATACTCAATTACGGAACAACAGAACAAAAAACAAAATTTTTACCGGGACTAGCTTCTGGTGGAACTATTGGATGCTTTTGTTTATCAGAACCTAATGCGGGCTCGGATTCAGGTGGCCTGACTACTTTTGCAGAAGATAGAGGAGATCACTTCGAGATCTCTGGAGTCAAAAATTGGATAACGAACGGTCGAGATGCGGGTATTGCGATTGTGATGGCGAAGACCACTAAAACAACTGATCACAAGGGAGTGACAGCTTTTATTGTTGAAACTAATTCACCAGGATTTAAAGTTCAAAAAGTTGAAGAAAAACTTGGAATCAAGGGTTCTTCAACCGCACAAATATGGCTCGATAAAGTAAAAGTTCCAAAAGATCAGGTCATCGGAGTAGTAGGCCAGGGCTTTAAAGTGGCCCTTTCAACTTTAGATGGCGGGCGAATTGGTATTGCCTCTCAAGCAGTAGGGATCGCAGAAGCTGCATTTCGTTATGCTAAAAAATACTCGAAAGAGCGCATTCAATTTGGAAAACCTATTGCAGAACTGCAAGCGGTACAGTTTATGTTGGCCGACATGTCTACCAAGATTGCCGCAGCTAGACTACTAGTTATGCACGCCAGTCATTTAAAGGATAATGGGCTTCCTTATTCAAAAGAGGCTGCTCAAGCTAAGCTTTTTGCCAGCGAATCTTGTATGAGTATTACAACAAAAGCTATTCAAGTTCTCGGTGGAAATGGCTATAGTAAGGAGTATCCATGTGAGCGTCATTTTAGAGACGCAAAAATCACTGAAATTTACGAAGGAACATCAGAAATTCAACGTATCGTGATTGCAGCCAATGAATTAAAAGGAACTTAGTAATTTAATTTGACACTGACATTATATAAGTAGAAAGGTATTTAATTGATAAAAAAAATTTTGGAGAATCTTGGTATGAAAAAACCCTCAAAACCAGCCGCTAAAAAAGGTGCGTCTAAACCTGCACCAAAAAAGGCTGCACCGGCGAAAAAGCCCATGGCCAAAGCTGCCCCTAAAAAAGTTGCAAAACCAGCTGCTAAAAAGGCTGTGAAACCAGCTCCTAAAAAAGCTGTTCCTGTAAAAAAAGCACCGGTACAGGCTTTAAAAAAGCCTGCGGCTAAAAAAGTAGACGTCAAAGGTAAATCGCAAGCTGGTCTTCAAAAAAAGATTCAGGATAAAATTGCAGCGTCTAAAAAAGCCCATCCTGATGTGAATTCAAAAAAATTCGCACAAAAAAATGCCAAGAAACTTGCAGAAGATAAAAAGAAATCTGCCAAAGCTCTCGAATTACAAAAGAAAGCTGAAAAAATGGCCAAAGAAAAAGAAAAAGAAAAAGAAAAAGAAAAATTAGCCGCAAAAGCTGCTGCCACTGCCGCAAAAGATGCAGCTAAGCTTGAAAAAGGCACTAAGAATTTGAAAGGTGGAAAAGAAGCGACACCTGCAAAAAAACTTTCAAAGAAAGAAGAAAAAGAACTTTTAAAATTAAAAAAGAAAGGCGGAGGAAGCTTCGAAGATGATCAAGAAGAAGAAGCAAACGCACGACGCCCATCTGATGAAGATGAAGAAGATGATGATCTAGAAAGCCTAGCTCCTAAAAAAGTAAAAATGACTTTTGATGAAGACATAGAAGAAGAAATTATTCCTGTCAGAAAGAAAAGTAAGTCAGCGATTGACGACGATATTAAAGAAAACCTTGCGGAAGAAATTCTGGCACTTTCAGACGATTTTACGATCGACGAAGTGTTTGCCTCTATCAGAAGCATGGAATTATTCAAGGTTGAAACAGATGAGTGTGTTGTAAGAGGCTGTGATAATCCTTCAACGACAAACGGATACTGTCGTTACCACTACATTAAACTGTGGAAAGATGTGAAGAAAAAGCAGTTGATCCTTTCAGAAGGTAGACTGGCAAAAATCATTGAAGAGCTAGTGGGTAAATACCCAATGAAATACATCGAAACAATTATTCAAGATCTAGCAGATGATAAAGCGTTTAATCATGTTTTAAAGGATCTTGATATTGAAACAGATGAAGCGGAAATCGATGGATTTGACGATGATGAATTATTAGATGATGATCAAGATATTGCTTTTGAAACAAAAGTTGTTAAGCCGTCTTTTGACGATTAATTAGGGGACTCATTTGAAAACTTTAATACTTATTTTCTCTGTGCTTTTTTGTTCAACGATTTTAGCTGAAGAAATACCTCTACCAGGTAATATTACGACTTATGAAAATCCAGTTTTAGATGGAGTTTCATTTATGGCCGTTGATTCGACTGAGTATCACTTAGATGAACAAATACCGGGAACTCTTTCGACCAGAGACCTCGCTGTTGATCGTGCGATGAATGTTTGTAGGTTTTTTGGATTTAAAAATGTCGCGACTTACTCACTCGCTTACGTAGTAGAAGATGGTCTTATTGTTTTGACAGTAGATAAAGATTTAGTGGCGAGCCCGAATTATTCGATTATTTTTAAAATGGAAGAAGATGGTAAAGAATATCGGTCATCAATATTTGCAAAAATTAGCTGCAGAAATTAGTAAAGGCTCCTTCGGGAGCCTTTTTTTATTCACCTAAAAGAGCATTCGCTTCCATAGTGAGACTGATATTTTCTCTTGTGACTTTATAAAAAAGTTTTTCCCCTGAAAATTCTGATTCTTCCCAATCAAGTACATAGTCATCCCAAATGACATCACTGTCATTATTTTCTTCTGCAGAAAAATACTGATCAAAGAAAACACCAGCACTATCAAACATGTTGTCCATCGTTTTATCTGTGTCGGTTTTATCTGTCAGGTCACTTGAAATAAAAAGTGAAACAGGTGTTTCAAATTTATCCAGACCAACATAAGAAATAATTAGTAGGGCTTCAGTAGGGTAAGAAAAACCATATATTTCAAAAGTTTTTTCATTTTGAATGCATTTTTCCCCGTAAATATTAAGGAGAATTTGCTTAAGTCCTTCTGCCCAATCTTTGGGAAAATAGACTGCGGGAATTTCATGATCAAGTCTTGAAAACATTGAGAACTCCAATTTAATTGTTAAGTGGTCATATCAATTCATCTGATGTTTTGCAATCTGGAAACTATCTGGTGAGACTAAACATTTGCTCAATTTCACTTCGGCTCAAGGTAATGACAATATCTCGTTCACCTTGAGGTGATATATTTGTAGGTCTCACACCTAATTTTCTATAAAGTCGGGCATGAAGCTTTGAAGTGTAAATATAGACAGTTGTTATAGAGGGGTCTTGAAGTATTACAGCACTTGCTTGGTTGATGAGGGATTTAGAGAGTGAGACAACGAGCCTGACAATTTCAGCTACTTTTTGACCTGATTTTCTTGGCATGTTGGTTCCGATGGACTTCTCCACAGGTAAAAGATTAGATGCTGAATCAGAAACGACGACACCGACGCCACCTTGAAAACCAGATTCAGCATTTGCAACACCAGCTTTTGTATTGACGATTAATTTGGTTCGGTCTGTAAAAGCTTCACTTGATTTAATGAATCCTTTTATTTCATCAGGAGTTAAATTGAGTCTTTCTGAATACACTTCACCTACATACTTCCAATAATTACTTGGTAATGTTAAAAGCTTTGGATCATTGACTTGGTTTAATTTTGAAAGATCCATGTAAGTAAAACTACCTTGATCCATAGTCTTAAATTCTCGGGCCCATTCATTTCTTTTGAGTGCATTATTTTTTAACTCTTCACCTATATTAGCGACTTTTGCATTTTGACTGACAAGGCTAACGGCATAACGTTTTTTATGGAGTGCTAAGATTGCAGGACTTATTCCAGGAGCAAATGATAAAAGTGCTCCTGCCGAATTAAAAATAAGTGCATCATGATAGTCTTCACGACAAGAATTGAGGGAAGTTAAGTCTTTGCCCGAAGGTTTTGAATAAAAATTGACTTCGATACTTCGGCACTTCTTATCTAGTTTTTGTAAATCAAGGTATTGAACTGAATTGAGTGATACCGCAGTTACAGCTTGTGCGACCCAAGCTGTTTTTTCTACAGTTTTTGCCTGTAAGCCCCATTGAAGAAGTTTTTTACCGAGTGCCCCTTCAAGACCTAAAATTCCGGCCCTTCCCCAAGGTCCAAGCATTAGTGGTGCAATAAATAATGCAGCATCAGCTCCCATTTTTAAGAATTCATCATGCTGTCGTTTACTTTTACGGTCTTTATAAAGTTGACAGAGAAATGGTTTCATTTCAACTTGTGGTGGAATCATTTCATATCGATCAAGAAAGTCATCAATAATATCTGGATATTTTTTAAGAGTGTTTTTATTGAAATCAGTATCAAGAACACTAAAGAGTTCAGGATTTGTATTCACTTCACTTGCTTCAATAAAACTATTGTAGCGGTCAACTTTTTCAACAAGGGCCGAAGCAGTTGATTTGGCAGCAAGAAATAAAGTATCTTCAAAGGCGGAATTAGTTATCTCTTTTTCATCTTCTGTCGTAATAAATCTTAGGTGCGATTCAAAAAAATCTTCAAAATATTTAGATGTTAAAATGGGACGTTTAATGAGTAAAAGAGCCTTCAGCTTTTGAAGTGCTGCCATTTGTTCTTCAAATTCTATTCTGGTTTTACTAGTGCAATTACCTGCATAGCAAGATTGAAGTTTTACCTCTAGTCCACGGCTATGTTTTAGTACGTCATTGAGTGCTAAGAAATCTTTTTTTGTTTTTTCTATTTCAGCACGGGCTTCCTTTTCGACTTCTTTATTATCAAATTTTTTATTATTGAGCAGCCTGTAGATGTTGGCGAATAAGTTTTTTTTCTGAGTAAATACCTCACGGTTTATATGAACCTCTTGTATCATTTTCTTTCGACTATCAATTTTGTCGAATACATAAAGAAGTTCATTGTAGGGTTTATGGGGTTCTGTTGAGCATGGAATTTTACTAACGATATCAGCAGCACATAACAAATTTAGATTCGCGTAAGCCTCATGTGTACTTAGTAAAAAAAGAAAAATGAATATTGGTATTTTTATTCCAGTCATCAACGACATATCGGTTATTTGCTGGGTAAAGTTGAGTGAATTGAGATAGGCAAGGTGCTGATATTGTGGTTAAATACGGTAAAAATTTAATGAATAAAAAGGAGCTAAAAAATGAGTGTTTATATTTTATCTGGAGCACGCACTCCAAACGGCAGTTTTATGGGATCTTTAAGTACTGTTGCAGCTCCAAAGCTTGGAGCTGTTGCAATCGAAGCTGCTTTAAAAAAAGCGGAATTAAGTCCTAATTTAGTTGATGAAGTTTTTATGGGAAATGTTGTCTCAGCTGGAGTTGGACAAGCCCCAGCGAGACAGGCTGCAATTTTTGCCGGTTTACCAGAAGCAACTCCATGTACGACTTTAAATAAAGTTTGTGGCTCAGGATTAAAGGCCATCATTACTGGAGCCCAAACTATTTTAGCAGGGGATAATAAACTTGTTATTGCTGGTGGAATGGAAAATATGTCGATGGCACCACACTTGTTAATGAATTCTCGAAATGGATACAAGTTCGGTGATGCGACAGTTAAAGATGCTATGACTTTAGACGGTTTGACGGATGTTTATAGTAATGTCCCAATGGGAGTTTGTGCAGAAGAGGCGGCAAAAAAATACGCAACGAGAGAAGAACAAGATGCCTTTTCAATTGAATCTTTTAAGCGAGCACAATTGGCAATTAAAGATGGAATTTTCAATTCAGAAATTGCCGCTGTAACGATTAAAGGTCCCAAAGGCGATAGTGTCGTTAATACTGATGAAGGGCCAGGGAAAGCTAATTTTGAAAAAATGCCGGCTTTGAAGCCAGCTTTTGATAAGAATGGGACAATTACAGCAGCAAATGCTTCAACTATTAACGATGGTGCAGCAGCGGTTGTATTAGGAGGAGAAGAATATAAATCTCAAGCGAAATTTAAAATTGTTTCGTACGCTAGTCATGCTCAAAATCCTACTTGGTTCACAACCGCACCAGTCGAAGCGATGAATAAAGCTTTATCAAAAGCAAATTTAAAACTTGATCAAATTGATTTGTTTGAAATTAATGAAGCTTTTGCAGTGGTTGCTCTCGCGGCCATGAAAGAGTTAAAATTAGATCACACCAAGGTGAACATCTACGGCGGTGGAGTTAGCCTCGGCCATCCAATAGGATGCAGTGGAACGAGAATTGTAGTAACATTAATGACAGCAATGGAAAATAAAAAAGCTAAGTATGGAATGGCCGCCATTTGTATCGGTGGTGGAGAAGCACTGGCTTTGGTTTTAGAAAGACTCTAAAACAAAAAATCTTTCAAGGATTGAAATAGTGGTTTTACCAGCACAAGCAACTCAAAAAAAATCTGGAATTAAAACATTAATTCCAGGCCAAATACTTTTTAATGAAGGTGATGCTGCTACTTCAATGTACATTGTTCAAAAAGGGCAACTGAGATTATTTAGACCTAAGGGGAAAGGATTTGTTGAAGTTGCAGTGCTTCGAACTGGAGAGGTGCTTGGTGAAATGGCCTATTTTGATCCAGATTCAAAAACACGGAGTGTCTCAGCAGCTGCTATTACAAGTGTTGAGATTATAGAAATTTCTTTTAATGCTCTCGATAAAACGATGTCAGCACTCAATCCTTGGTTTAAAACTTTAATTAATACTTTGGCGGAAAGACTTAGAAAAACCAATGAAAGAGTTAAGGCATTAGAAAATAACTCAGTTGGATTTTCATCTGATTATAAGTTTTTTCAATCTGCCGATATCGTAAAAATTCTCTCTGTTTTATTTCTCACTTTTAGAAGCATGAGCGAGCAAAGAGAGGGAAGATGGTATCTCAATTATAATAAAATAAAAACTTATGCGATTGAAATTTTTATTATCAATGAAGCAAAAATGGAAGAGTTCATTCAGCTTTTATCTGATGAAAAAATTATTGTAATGTCAGTAGATGAAAATGATGCTTCAAAAGTGTTAAGTATTAAAGAGCCTGACACATTTAGAATATTTCAAGTTTTTGTGAATACACAACGCTCTCTTCGTGATGAAAAGAAATTAGTTATTTCTCCTAAGTGTGAAAAGTTTTTAGTCAAAGTCATCGAAGAGTGCGAGAGTCTTCCAGTTGTCGATGGAAAAGTTGACTTGGAAATATCTAAGATCGTGACTTACTTCAAAGAATATAACCTTGGCATTACCTTGGATGATTTCCAAGGAGCTAAAAATGCAAAATTCTGTGGAGAGTACAGAATGGATGATAAAAATAACATCAGCACAACTATTAACATTGAGTACCTAAGGAAAATGTTCCCAGTGGTGCGGTTCATGAACTCCCTTAATAGACATAATGAATTGAAAACTAAAGCTAATAGCTAACTTTTAATTATAATCAACTCTTATAGAAGTTGTCTGGCCCGTTGAATTTTGAAACTTATAAGTTCCATTTAATCTAATAAAGTATCCAGAAGTAGTTCCAGGAGGAAGATCCACTGCTTTTAAGTTTGGATCAAGAGCACTGGTGAATTGAAGTCCTATATAATCCCATCCATTGGTCGTGCTTTGTGGGATTGGAGTGTAGGCACCTCCATTAACACTTTTAAAAACTTGAATTGTACTTACTTGTGGCTGGCCATATTTTAAATATGCATAGCCATAAGTCGATTTAACTCCATCGTAAGTGATGGTTAAACAATCTGGATAAACAATTTTATCATTTCCATCAGCTCCGTAGAGTCGAATCATTTTTCCAGTAAATGGCTCTCCTGGAGTTGGATAAAAACGTGTATTTTTTGTAACGCTAGCTGGTCTTCCACCAGAATCTAAAAGGAGCTCGTATCCATTTGTGGCACTTGGATCGACGGCTCTATTTAATAAAACTTTTCCGTCTGTTCTTGTGACTCTAATAGTATCAGGATCGAAAGTTGAGGTAGAGCCGGCTACTGGCCAATAATCATATTTATGTTTTAGTAGGGTTTGTTTAATTGCAGTATTAACCCCATCAAAGATATGGTTAAAATCAAAGCGTGACGAACAAAGATCATAACTATCAGGTGCACCTGTAATGTCAGGACTTAGATGATCATTAGAAGTCGGCCATTTGTTGCCGTATTGATCTGCTTTGTACTCGGCTTCATATAAAGCTTTTGCTGTTTTTCTATAGCGTTGGTTAATTTTATTCAATCCACTCGAACAAGCAGTTAATGGAGCAATATTAATAAATCTCATCATGGCCGAATCAAGAGGCGTAACACCAGAGCCTGAGCAGTTCACAAAAGTGTTACCACGAAGGCAAAGCAGTTTATTTATTTTTGGATTTAATTGTTGATCAATATCATAAGGAGAGCAGCTGGCGTAGCCAGTACTTAGCTCGCAACTCTTATCGTCTTCGTTCGACATGACTACTATAATGGTATAGGCACCTGTTCTAAAAATACCATTACTTCTATTTTGTTCAATCACTGAAATCGCACGATCCACTCCAGCTTCGGCTCCACCAGGGCCAGATGAAAACGCAAGGGAGGCAACAGCCGCTTCTTTACTCTTGAGAATTCCCAGTGCTGATGAGTTTAGTCCAGTGTTGTTTTTTGCCACAAGGATGCTTTCATATAAAGGAGTCGTTGTATTTGGTACGAGGGGAGCAGACAAAATATGATAATCAAAGTTTTCAGAAACCGAATTGATAAGACTGGTCATTGAAGCTTTCGTTGCACTATTAACAAAATTAAAGCTCGAAGAGTTGTCCCAAAGCATGAGGATATCAACTTGTGGGCTAATCAAGGTTGATTGACTACAAAGTTTTGTACTTGTTGACTCTAAGGGATTGACTGATCCAACTTGAACACCTTTGTTGGCAATGAATTCTTCTTTAGCGCAGGAAAAAAGCGTAGCTAAAGCGACCAACAGAAAGAATTTTTTTTTCATAAATACCTATCCCAATGAAACGTCTTAAATATACTTCCAACCTATCGGGTGAATGGAGTAAAAGCTTAAGTACTTGACTTGTTTAATACCCCTAGGGCAAAAAGTTCAAGCTGTTATTGTGATTTCAAAAAGTTAAAATAGCTTATTGATCATAATAAATTTGCAAAACAGGGATAGAGAGTATGGTGAACTGGTATTATGTTGTTGGTTCAGAGCGGGTAGGGCCGGTTAGTTTTGAAATTATCAAGCAACTCTTTTTGAGTAAACAAATTAATCAAGAAACATATGTTTGGAAAAAAGGTTTTCAAAATTGGGAGAAAATTCAAGATGTCCCAGAATTAGATTTTTCCAGTGATGAGTCAATTGAATTTCCAGAAGTGAAAAGTGATTCAATCAATGAATTAAAATTTCAAATTGAAGAAAAAGACGAAAGTGCAATAAATAATGAAGAATCAATTTATGAATCTAGTACTGAACTATCAACAAATGATACTGAGGTTGATTCCCCTGTAGTGAGTTTTGATTTTGATTGGAGTAAGTTACAGGCAAAACATGAAATATTTTTTGTTCGCATTGGTAAAGACCGAAAAAACTATCCAGGAGCAGACATTTTTGGACCTTACTCAAAAATAGAACTGGATGAGGCGCTGGCCAATCAAAGAATTAATCTTTCTACTTTAATTTTCGCTCCTGGAATGAGTTCATGGATAAAAATTCAAGAAACTCCAATAAATCAAAATTATTATCCAGGAATTACAACTTCTGTAAGTTTAAACGAGATCCCAGTTGTACTAGTTTTTAATCACGTGACTGGCCCCTTAAGTGCAGTAGTAAAAAGAGCTGGTGTTAAGGATTGTCAATTACTCTCAAGCCAGGTCGCCAATGATATAAACGGTAAAAAAATACTTGCATCACTTTATTTAGGAAACGAATTAAAGGTTAAAAATATACCAGTGCAAATAAAAAGTTATCACAATAAGACTCAAGTCTTGGATTGTCATTTTATAGATCTAGATTCTGAGGCAAAAAAAATAATGTTAAATCATGCGATCTGAAGAAAAACCGAGTGCTTTGAGCTGGAAAAACATTAGAGATGAAAATTGGACCTCTCAATTTATATCATCTCACTCAAGACAAAAAATATATTTAAAAAAGATTCAGAGTAAGGATAGTACTGATTCGGGAGTTACTGTATTTCTGTTTCATGATATCACTTCATACCATGGTCGCTTTCATCACCTCACTTCTTGGTTTCAAAATAATTATCCTTCTGTCAGCTTTGTGATGATGGATTTTGCAGGTCATGGCCTGAGTACTGGAACCAGGGGACATTTTGAAGATTTTAATCATTTAGTTGAAGACATGTCATTCGTTTTAAAAAATATGTCAAAGGGGCATAATGATAGATGGATTGTCCTTGGTCATGGAATGGGGGCGATGGGCTTACTTGATTTAATAAATAGATTCGATGAAAGTTTAAAACATAAAGTCGATCAATTAATTCTTTCGAATTTTATTTTAAATTTCACTTCACCTTTATTTTTATTCGAAAAAAAGATTGCAGAAAAATTTTTGATAAATTCATTCTTGATTAATCAATCTAGACCCTTATCAATCTATCATGCCCATGAAATGCTTAGTTCTCACGAAGACCAAGTGAATTATCTTAAAGATCCTTTAATCGTTAAAGCTCCAACATTTCAAAGCCTCAAAGCCTTAAATGAGAAAGTTAAAACTCTGTTTCAAGAATCTTACTTTCTTGATAAGCCGACTCTGCTTTTAAGCAGCCAAAGTCCTTATCTTGTCGGTGGAGGAATGGAGTCCTTTTCAAAAGGCTTTAAAAAAGGAATACTGACAAAAAAGAACTATTCAAATTTTCAACATGACTTGTATAATGAAAGAGACTCTCAAACTCTGTTTAACGATATCGCTCAGTGGATAAAATTATGAAAATAGTCCAACGAATTACTCGTCTCATTATTCCTGTAATCCTTTTATGTATCATGTCTTCGTGCTCAAACCTTTCTAAAAATACAATCAAAGAAGGAAGTTTTTCTCTACGTAATGGAGTGGTGGCAGATAAAAAATGGATTGAGGAATTGAAGCTTGCCAGATTGTCTTGGTATCATGAAATGACTTTGCAGTTTGACCTCATGATGGGCAACATTATGCCACAGTCCGGATTTAATTTTTGGTTTTCCAAGTCTGAGTTGGATCAGATGTCTAAATGTATTGATTTTCGTTTAGTCGTCTCGTATACCCAAGATTCTACGGTAATCCCTAATTCATACCTACTTGAACAATTAAAACAGTCAGGTTTTCAAAAAATTGAGCTAAGTGACTTCAAGACCCATTTTTTACAACATCCTGATTCTGAACTAAATTCATTTAAACTTTATCAAGTCTTTGGTGCATGTCGAGTTGAAAAAAGTGATAAGCCATTGATATTAAACTTTCCAGGCTACTCAGAAATTTCTCTAAACTAATCTCATTATTATCTCAAGTTTTAGTTAGAAGCCTCCGAATAATAGACTCGGGAGCTTAATAAATGGCTAATTCTGAAAAACGCGAACGATTTGGCAGATATCTAATTCTAGATCACCTAGTAGATGGTGGTATGGCAAAGATCTGTCGCGCCCGTTTTCTTGGCGAACAAGCTGATAAGCTTGTTGTCATTAAGATGGTTCAATCGCAATTTTCTAAAGATGAAGCATTCAAAACTATGTTTATGGATGAAATCAAAGTTACATTTGGCTTAATTCATCCCAATGTTGTTCAAACATACGACTATGGTTTAAACAAAGATCAACTCTTTGTTGCGATGGAGTACTGTGATGGACGAAATCTAAAAGAATACTTAGATAAACTTAAAGAAAGAAAATTTGTTTTTCCTGTTGAGATATCTACTTATATTATTTCTCAGGCGTGCCAAGGTCTTTACTACGCTCACACCTTTAGAGATAAATTATCCGGACAAGAGTCAAATATTATCCATAGAGACATATCGCCTCATAATATAATGCTGACATATGATGGTGCTGTGAAAATCATCGATTTTGGTATTGCGAAATCTCAAACAAATTCAGAAGCAACTCAAGCAGGAACTATTAAAGGTAAGTTGTCTTACCTGGCACCAGAGTATCTTGAAGGTCTTGAACTCGATGCACGTTATGACCAATTTGCCATTGGTATTACTTTATGGGAAATGTTGTGTTCAAGAAAACTGTTTAAAGAAAACAATGACCTCGCTGTATTAAAGAAGATTCAAGAATGTAAAATTCCAATACCGTCTTCAATTAATCCTAACGTACCTAAAGAGCTAGATGGAATAGTATTAAAAGCTTTAAGTAAAAATCGCTCAAAGCGATATGAAAACCTCGATCAAATGAATCGAGCGCTCATGAAGTTTCTCTATGCAAAGTATCCAGACTTTAATTCGACAGATTTATCTTATTTCTCTCAAGAACTCTTCAGAGAAGAAATTAAGAAAGATCGAGAGAAGATGTTTGAATATGGGAAAATTGACATCAAACCTTATTTAAATGAACTCAAAAAAGAATTAGAGCGCGGTTCTGCACCGAGAGATTCAGGGCATCGTTCTAGTTCACAATATATAGATGATTCTCCAGCAATCAAAAAAGAAGCCATACTTGATTTTGGTTTTGAAGAGTCAGGTTTGGCGAGAAAGAAAACCATTTCGATAAGAAAAACAAATGTTGCAACTAAAGACAAAACAGCTTTAGATGAAGACAGAACGAAAATTACAAAAGATGCCAATGAAAATACCTTAACCAATTTAAAACGAAGTGGTGGTAATACTGCATCAGTAAATAAAGATGATACTCGAAATATTAAGAGTCAAAACAGTAAAGTGATATCTAAAGAAGGTAAAACGCCTCTTGGAACATATGCTGCTCTCATTGCTTTTTTACTCGGTGGTTCGTTTTATTTTTACTCAACTTTTATTCAAGGACGTAAAGGTGTTCCGAAGGTTGTAGTTAAAACAAGTAAAGAGCCTGTTGGAAAAAGACAACCTGCCAATCAAGAGATTGAGTCAATTGCAGCAGCAAGTGGAGAGTCACAGTTGATGCTTAATGGTTACGATAAGCAAAAGATGCAAGTTTTTATTGATGGTAATAAAGTCAATGTTGATTTACTTAACTCGCTTAAAGTTCCAGTTGGTAGACCGTTTATTTTACGAGTACAGATCGATGATCGACAGTCTTTCATTAAAGAAATGAATTTATCGAATAATTCTGATTTGCAAATAGCTGTTCCTGAAACGCCACCGGTTGCTTATGGGTATATTCATACTTCTAAAGATTGTGGAATTCAAGGTGAAATACGTTTCGAAATCTTTGGAGAAAAAAGAGTAAGTCAAATTCCGATGAAGGAAGAATTTGGGATTGCTTTTCCAATGGGAGTTGATGCGAATTCATTTTCAACACCTGCTACACATGAAATTTATTTCAAGAAAAAAGGTGAAGAGCTAGAACGTAAAATAGAAGTGACAATTAAACGTGAAGATCAGTCTATTGATATCTGTGAGATGCTATAAGCTATTCTCCCTCTTCTTTAGATTCAATTGGTTCATTCGACTCTTTTAAATCTTTTTTACTTTCTTTGAAGATATTGTTTTTTCTCATACTAAGCAGTTTTAAAATGTCGGCGGCAGTTTCTTCAAGTGCCTTGTCAGTCACATTAAATACAGGCCATCTTTTATTTTCTTTAAAAATCTTGTTTGCCCATTCTACTTCTTCAACAATCTTGTCATGCTCGGCATAATCACCTTGGTGTTTTTCAGCACCTAATCTTTGAAGTCGATTTTTTCTAATTTCTCGGAGTGATTCTGGATCAATTGTTAATGCAAAGATTTTCCTTTGATCAACTTCAAAGAGCTCTATGGGAAGAGCTTGATCTTTAATCATTGGAATATTAACAACTTTAATTCCATGTTGCGAAAGGTAAACCGACAAGGGCGTTTTAGATGTTCTGGAAACGCCAACTAAAATGACATCAGCTAAATGTAAAGAAGCTAAATTTCGTCCATCATCATGATTGAGCGTAAACTCCATTGCTTCAACTCGTTTATAGTATTCTTCATTAACAGCTCTAAGCAGTCCTGGTTCACTCATTGGCTCTTGATTAAAATAATTTGAAAAAGCAGTAATGGCAGGGCCAATTAAATCGAGAGTTCTAACTCTTTTTGTTCTTGAGAGTTCCGCAATATATTCTCTTAATTTCCCCGAAACAATAGTGTGGATGACTAGGTCATGATGGATTGCCGCTTCGTTAAAAATGGCATCAATTTGTTCATTCGTTCTAATATTTTTATAGCGGGTAAAAAAAACTTCACGCTCTTTAAATTGGGCCATAACAGCACGCGAGATTGCCGTAGCGGTTTCACCTGTGCCGTCTGATATAATGATAATTTTTAATTTTTGAGTTTCAAGGTTCATATGAATTTCCTAAAAATAAAGCAGCTTTCCTTAATATACTATCCTGATCTCTAAGAGGATTAAAGCTCTCTTTTGGTGTGATTTTATTAAAAAAAGTCCGTTGAGACTTTGCTAACTGCCTGGTTGAAATGGCCGTTCGCTCTATGCACTGCTCGAGTGTTGGTATAGCACCACGAATATGTTCAAGCGCTTCTTTATATCCAATTGAAGAAAGAGGCTTTTCATTAAGAGTAAAACCTAATTTTTGAAGTTGCTTAATTTCTTCTATTAGCCCTTTCTCAAACATGTCTCGGGCCCGGCTTAAAATGATTTGGAAATGCTCTTCCTTAGGCAGATCGAGATAGAGATGGAGAATATTCCAGGGATGGATAATTTGTGAAAAATCATAGGGATCAAGTTCATCTAGCACTTTTTTTTGATCCGAAATCTTTGTACCAGTCACTTCGAAATGTTCTACTGCCCTGATTAATCGGTAGTGATCATTTACATGAAGATTATCCAGCGACTGTGGGTCGTGAATGGCCAAAAAATCAAGAAATGGTTTTATCCCATCATTTTTAAACCATGAGTCTAGTTTTTGTTTTATCTCTACACTCACTTTTGCCGATTGATACATGCCTTTAAGGAGTGCTCGTAAATAAAATGCACTGCCACCTACAAGAATTACGGTTTTATTTTGAGCAAATAATTCTTCAATTTTATTTTGGCCAAGAGCTATAAATTCTGCGGCATTCATCGGACTCGCAATCGAGGCAATGTCAATGAGATGATGTTCAATGCCTGCTCTTTCATGCAGATCTGGCTTAGCCGTTCCAATGGAAATTTCTTTGTAAAAAAGGAGAGAGTCAAAATTAACGATGGCAGCATTTTTTTTAAAGTCATTTTCAATCATTTTTGCAATCGCAATACTGGTTTTAGTTTTTCCAGAAGCTGTGGGCCCAGTGATGATGATTAGCTTATTCATAAAGAAAACATCTTTTTAAATTTTTCTGCAGTTATCACTGTTGCAAACAAGCGAGTAGAGACTGTATTGATATCTGAAAGTAAGATCTCATCTGTCAAATAATCTGGAATGAGTTCTAAATCTTTGAGCGAGTATTCTTCTTCAAAAAAATCTGTGAATAGTTGCATTGAGTATTTTTTATTTTTTTGCAGACTAAAATATTTTAATAATATCAATGTGACTGGAATTATCAGTGGCTGAGGGAGAAACGAAGGTATTGTTCTCAAAACAAGAAAGTCATTATTGAGCCTATCGAACTCAAGTCCTAATGGTTTAAATTCTTCTAGATTATTATCGATTATTCCCAAAGCCATTTTAAAAGGTTCACTGATTAGAAGTGGACTAGGGGTTTCTTCATTTTCCATAAATTTATCAAAACCGTCACTAATAAAGAAAGATAACCATTTTTTTAAATCTATGAGTACTGGTTGATTATTTCCTATTATAAGGTATTGATTAAAATATATATTTTTAACATTTTCTTGATCATTTATTGAGTGCAACTGAATCGGGGAGTGAGACCATTGGGTAGATGACTGGTTAAGATTTTGTAAATAGTGGTCTTGATTTTCACTGCGATTAAAAAATGAATCCTGGGCATTTTGACTTTCAATTGAAGGAGCTAAGGATTCATTAAGAGAATTATTAAGTAATTTTACTTTTGATTTCAGCGATGTTGTAAGAAGTGAGTAGACAACATCTGCTCGGAGGAATTTGATTTGTGTTTTGTTGGGATGAACATTTACATCAATATCTTCGGCCGGTGTCGTAATATCTACAAAATAATGTCCACTTTCACCAAAACGCCAAAAGCTTTCTAAGTTTCTTATAACTGCCAAATGAAGTGACTTATCTTGAAAAAATCTTTTATTGACGAATAAGTAATGGTGCCGATACTGAGGAGTCGTGTAAGTCGTTCGTGTGAAATATGTTGTCACCTTATAATTATCATAAACCTGTTGGGTCATGATTAGGTTGTTTTGTAATTCACGATTGTCTATCTTTTTTGAGAAGAAGACTTGGGCCACTCTCTCGGAATTTTTATCAATATCGACTGCTTTAAATATTTCTTTTTCTTTTTCATCCCACTTAATACTAAATGTTACTTGTGGGTGAGAAAGAACAAAAGAATAAATCATTTTTTTAAGTGCTGCCTTTTCACTTACTTTTGATTTTACAAATTTAAGTCTGGCGGGCGTATTAAAAAATAGGTCTTTGATAAAAATTGATGTGCCTTGTGAGCTTGATTTTTGAGCAATAAGAAGTTCAGTGGCTCCGCCATTAATTATTATTTTACCACCATCTTCATTGAGGTTTTTAGGCTGTGAAGTGCATGTGACTCGGGCCGATGCTGCGACAGAGGCGAGGGCTTCACCTCGAAATCCAAAACTTCTTAATCGATAAAGGTCTTCAAAGTTTTTTAGTTTGCTAGTGGCATGTCTTAAAAAGGCATAAGGAAGGTTGGCAAAATTAATTCCTGTTCCATTGTCTTCAATGGACAGCAGGTCCATTCCTTGATCAATAAGGTGAATATTGATTTCTGTTGAATTGGCATCGAGAGAGTTCTCAATGAGTTCTTTTAAAAGAGACGCAGGTCGCTCTAGAACCTCTCCAGCTTTAATTTGGTCAATGATATGCTCAGGAAGAATTTCGATAGTTGGATTTATGTCAATGGAAGTCATTAGCCCCTATAGAATTGCACTTGATTACGGCCGCCTTCCTTAGCTTTGTAAACTGCTTCATCAGCTCTCTTAAAGAGATCTGTTCCTGTGATTACACCTTGGCGATAATCTGCTACCCCGATAGATGCGGTTACGGGAAGTCTTTTCCCGTCGTATAAAAATTCCTTATTCTCAATGAGTTTTCTTAGTCGTTCAGCGATTTCAAATGACTGCTTTAGGTTTGTCTTTGGAAGAAGGATGACAAACTCTTCTCCACCGTAACGAGCAAATACATCTTGTTCTCTTATTCCATTGGCACGAATAACTTGGGCCATTTCTTTTAAAACGTAATCTCCCGCATCGTGGCCGAAGCTATCATTTAACTTTTTAAAGTGGTCGAGATCGAAAATCACGAGAGAAAGAGGATCACCAGTAACCTTAGATTTGTTAACTTCAAGAGTGATACGGTTATTAAAAAATCCCTTGTTGTAACAGCCGGTATGTTTATCGGTGTTAGCTTCGAGGTTGAGTTTATCGTAAGTTAATCTTTCAGGATCTCCCTTGGGAAGATACTTAAGAGCTATACTTCCAATTTTGATGATATCACCTTTAGAAAGATTGATTTCACCTTCAACTTTTTTATTGTTGAGATAAGTTCCATTTTTAGATCCACAATCTTCAAGTCGATGAGTTTCACCTACGGCGTGAAGTTTAAAGTGGTATCTTGATACACCATTAAATTCTAATGCAATTGTATTATCAGCATTACGCCCTACACCCACGAGTGGTTCGTTCAGGTCAAAAAGCGCCCCATTTAAGTCTCCACCAACAATGAGCAAAGCCGCTGGCTTTTGTTGAGCTTCTTTTTCAGAACTTTGAAGTGCAGCTCTAATATCTGTTAAGACAATGGTGGTGTCATCACTACTCATTTAATTTGGTCCTTTAGGTTTTTACTATTTTCTCACTTTCGATTTTAACGAAGGAAAGAACTTTTTACAACTGATTCAAAAATTCAAATGCATAGATTTTCCCAGCCTCGACTCCGGGTTGATCAAAAGGATCAATCATTAAATAATCTCCCATGAGAGCAGTAAGACTTTCAAAAAAGATTATTAAGTAAGCTAGGTGGAATTCATCGTTGCGTTCAATTGATAAGTGAATAAGGGGGCGCTCGCCCTCAGTTATGGCCTTAATTGTTCCTTCCATTTCAGCCTTAATGAGTTGTGACATCATAAAGCCTGAGAGTTTTTCTAGGTTATTACTAGTTAGTGTCGATTGAAGACTAAAATCGTTTTTAAACTTTTCAATTTCGATAAAAATAAAAGCTTTGTCGAGTGGACCTTCGACAAAAAGTTGTACGAGGGAGTGCTGATCTGTCGCTCCATAGCTAATTATTGGAGTGAGTCCAGTATTAACAATTTCGCCTTTTCTATTTTTCTTTTTTCCCAAGCTCTCGCCCCATAACTGAGCGAACCAAAATGAAAAAGACCTCAGTTTAGAAGAGTAGGGCATCAGGACAGTTTGATTAATTTGATTTTTTCTTTTTAGCTCATTTAAAAATTCAGCTGCTGCAATCAATTGGTTTTTACTTCCTTCTTCTTCCAGCATGGCTTCTTGTGCTGCTTTTGCTCCACGTAGTAATTCTTTTAAGTTTAGACCTGCAAAGAGTGCTGGAAAAAATCCAACTGGAGTCAAGGCCGAAAATCGTCCACCAACATCACTAGGAACTTCAAGAGTATCAATGTCCCATTTTTTTGCCAGTGTGAGGAGCTCGCTTTTATTTGGGTCTGTAGCAAAAACAAAATAATTTTTAAAATCACTTGGCTTTATATTGTGTGCTTCGAGGAGTTTGGTGATGACAGCTAGTGCCGCCATCAGTTCTGCTGTTCCTCCTGATTTTGAAACGAAATAAAAAACAGCATCGGAAATTGATGCTTCATTAAAAATTTCAAGTTGAGAGTGAAGTTCTTCTGGGTCAATATTATTTATAAAAATAAACTGTGTTGAATTTTTTTTCAAAGCATTGATCATCATTTCCGGGCCCAAGCTTGAACCACCTATGCCGATATGGACAAATATCTTACGATCTTTAAATTTTTCAAAAATCGCCTGAGTACTTGTGAGTAGTTCGGTACGCTCAAATGTATAGAAAAATTGAGTGCGAGGGTTACTGATGATACTTTTAAAAAGCGAAATTTTCGACGCGATTAAGTCTTTTGAAATGTAGGGTCTATCTGGAAAGAATTTAATTTTCACTGTCATAAGAATCCTTAGTTTTTCGTGTATTCTTTTTTTAGTTGTCTGGCGATGACAACTCTTTGAACTTGGTTTGTACCTTCGACAATCTGAAGAACTTTTGCATCTCTCATAAAGCGCTCAACTGGATACTCTCTGGTGTAACCAACACCACCAAATATTTGAACGGCATCTGTTGTTACTTTCATTGCTGTATCAGTTGATTTGAGTTTAGCAAAAGAGGCAATCTTTTGATTGGGTTTACCGATATCATAGAGACGAGCTGCTTCGTGAACTAAAAGTCTTGATGCCTCAATTTCACAGGCCATATCGGCCATCATAAATTGGAGACCTTGAAAGTCAAAAATGGGCTGATTAAATTGCTGACGAGACAGTGCATACTTGACTGATTCGTCCAAGGCCCTTTGTGACAATCCAACAGCCGTAGCACCAATGGTAATTCTTCCTTTATCCAATGCGGCCATGGCCACTTTAAATCCTTCACCTTCACTCAGAAGTCTTTGATCGTCGGGAACAAAACAATTTTCGAAAATGACTTCACGAGTAGGGCTGGTTCTCCAGCCCATTTTTTTTTCTTTTTTTCCAAAGCTAAGACCAGGAGTTCCGTCTCTCACAATAAAGCTCGATACTCCTTTACTACCGCCTTCACCAGTGCGTGCCATAACAATGTAAGTTTTAGCAATACCACCTGAAGTGATCCAAAGCTTTGTTCCGTTTAAGACATATCCACCTTCTACTTTTTTTGCAGTGGTTTTAAGTGCGCTAGCATCAGAGCCTGCACTTGATTCACTTAAGCAAAATGCTCCAATTTCTTCACCGCTGGTGAGTGTTGGAAGAAATTTTTTCTTTTGAGTTTCACTTCCAAAATCATTGATTATCGCTTGAACCATTGTAGAGACAGAGACTGTGACTGCGTAGGGTACAGAGTATTTTGCAATCTCTTCTAGTGCGATAGAAAAATCAGTATAAGTGAGTTCTGCTCCTCCAAATTTTTCAGGAATAGTCATTCCACAAAAGCCAAGGGCGCCTAGTTCTGTAAAAATATCCATTCTGAATTCTTCTCTTTCATCGTCATGTTCCATGAAAGGCTCGATTTTATCTAGGCAGAATTTCGTGAGTTGATTTTTTAATTCGACTTGTAGTTCGTTCATATTAGTCACGCATTTCCTTTAAGAGATTTTTAGCTATTATCATAATCATGACTTCGTTTGTACCAGCACCAATTTCGTTGAGCTTATTATCTCTCATCATGCGCTCAAGTGGAAATTCGCGAGAGTATCCGTATCCACCGTGAAGTTGAATGGCATCGAGAGCTATCTTCGTGGCCATTTTCGGAATTTGAAGTTTAACCATTGCAGCGACTGTCGGGCCTCGAACGCCGCGGTCATATTCTTTAGCAACAGAATAAAGGAAAGCTCTCATCATTTCAGTTTCGGTTGCCATTTCTGCAATCATCTTTTGAATTAATTGATAGTTTCCAATATGTTTTCCAAATTGCTTTCTTTCCATAGAATATTTAATACATTGATCAACGCACGCTTGAGCAATGCCAAGTGAGATTCCAGCAATGGTGATTCTTTCAATATCGAGATTTTTCATCATGTGATAAATTGAATCACCTTCTTTGCCTACAAGTTGTGATGATGCGACCTGGGCTTTATCAAATACTAATTCTCCTGTAGGAGAAGATCTCATACCCATTTTATGAATTGGTTTACCAACGTGAAAGCCTGGCGTTCCTTTTTCTACAATGAATGTTGAAAGATTTTTTCTTTCCTCACCTGTACGTGTGTAGACATAAGCTATATCGGCATATTGAGCATTTGTTATCCACATTTTTGTGCCAGTAATCTCATAGCCTTTTTCAGTTTTTCGCGCTTTGGTTTGAATACCAACGGCATCTGAACCGTATTCAGGTTCACTCATTCCCATACATCCAATATGTTCACCTGAAATTAACTTGGGAAGATATTTTGCTTTTTGTTCTGGAGAACCATTGTTTTGAATATTATTTACGCATAAAATCGAATGGGCCAAGTAGGAAAGTGTCGAGCCCGCACAGGCTTTTCCAAATTCTTCCATGACGATCGTCGATGCTGTAGCTCCAAGACCAGCACCGCCATATTCCGGGTCTGCAGTGATTCCTAAGATTCCAAGTTCCCCCATTTTTTTAAATGCACTCAAGTTAAAGCTTTCTTCGTGATCGTGTTTTTCTGCAACTGGTGCGAGTTCTTTTGATGCAAAATCTCGACATACTAATTGAAGCTCTTTTTCTTCAGCACTAAAAAACCACATTGCACAACCGCCTTTTTGATGAGTATAATTTTAAAAATATATTAGAAGGAATTTATAACAAATTTCGACGAACACTGTAAGACATGAGGTGTTAGTAGTGAGTCTGACAACGCCCGTACCGCGAGATCAAGATAGCGTTTTCCCCGGAGAGAATTGGTTTTTTTATTGGAAAACCTCTGCCTCACTCTGGAGAACTAAACTTCAAGAGTTTCCAGGAACAAAAATAATTATTCCGCTCAATTGGTCTTTTCACACCGAAACGGGTGATCAATTTGACTTCGACGATCATAGACCAGAGACAAATCTAAAAAAATTAGTCGAAATCGCGACCGATGTTGGCAAGTCAGTGATCTTTTTCTTGCCTCTGTGTCCTGCCCCTTTTTTGTCTAATGGGGGATTGCCACATTTTCTCGCGCGAAGCCTCGCTCTGAATTCAGAAGGAATGGCCTATGGCGCAATTGATGCCGATGGTCATTTATTGAAGATTTATTCTTTCTTTGATCCAAGAGTTTTTGAAGCCTTTGAAAAATTTGTCAAAACCTTAGGGCAATATTTTCAAACCAACAAAATCAATTCAGATGTCTGGGGCATACGTTCTGGATTTTTTAAGGATGGTCAATTTCACTCTTTTTTTGAGGACAATTCGAAGACTTTCGAACAAGCCTTTATCCGCTATCTTCAAACTAAAAAAAAGGATGAAGAAAAGCTCACTTATTTTGAAGAAAAGCAGTTTGAGTTTGAATTTGTTAAGACGATTCAATCTTTATACGAAAGTAATGCTCGTGATCTGTTGAAAGAAAATTTTGAGGGAGTTTTAGACGTTGCTTTTTTAGGAGCAGGGACAAATAATTTTTTAAAAAGACTTTCGGGAAATATTTCAACGTCGGATCTTTCATGTGAACTCTATGAGTCTCTAGCGAGAGATATCATTCCTTCATCAGTTTTATTGTCGAATCGACTTAAGTCTGGAGTTTTGAATCGCGAATTGAGTGACCTGGTAGCTAATTCATATCTACCTTCGCGCCTGGCCACAACTGCCTATGAACACGAGGACATTTCAACCTTTCTTCCGCTTTCTTTTTTCAAAGTCTACGAGAAGATTGATGGACTAAGTTCCATGCTTCAAAGTTGGTCTGATTTATATTTGTGGGACTATCTTAAAAGCTGTTACGGCTGGAGCTACAAAATTATTTCCAATGACACTTTGAAAATGCATGATGTGAAGACTCCCTATCAAGAGCATATTCATCTTTTTCACGGTCATGATATTGATCGAGTCATTTTTAATTTTATTTTAAAAACTTTTATGAATGGTGGAAGAATTATCATCAATCGTTCAGGACTTTCAGAGGATTTTAATAAAAAATTTGAAACATTTTTTTTAGAAAATAATCTACAAGTCGAAAAAGTTACTTTTCACACTCAAGTTCAAAATGTTTCATTGGGTGAGGGGAGACTAGTTTTACTAGAAGGGGAAGGATTTAAAGATTTATCAAAAGATGATTATTCGACCTTTTGGAAAACTCTCGTCGACACTTTTACAATTATTCATGTTCCCTTAAATAATGCTGAAGGAATTGATTATTACTGGCGTACAAGACCTTCTTCAACCAATGAACTTCGTTTTGAAGAAGTGAGGCGTTTGAGTGTTTACAATCCAACTAGTTATAGGAAAAAAATAAAAATGCACCTGACAAAAAACTTTGTTGTCTACAAAGTTCTAGATGAAATTAATGTAATCGTTCAGACCTATCCCAACGAAATCGAAATTGAGTTGTCACCTGAAGGGTCTGTGATAGTTGATTTTGGAGTTTTCTCATGAAAGAAATTGAATATATTGTCGGTGTTTATAACTTTTTTTGTCCTAATCCTGCTGAGCACAATGAAGCCAACTTTTTTTTACTCTATCTTTTAGACGAAAAAGGAATGATTGATATTGAGGGAGCTCAGGATCTATTTAAAGAAAAATTTGTCACTGAATTCACGCCAACTTACAAAGTACCTGCGCATATGATTGGGCCTTTTTTAAGCTTAGAAACTTTGAATCAATATGCTTTTGCATTATGTGAAGAGTTAAACGCCGCTCAAATTAATTTACTTTCGGTAGCAGACTATAATTCTTTACTTGAAAACCAACAATTGGCTTCAGATTTTCACCGAGATTTGTTGGAAAAAGGTAATGTGCTAGAAAATATTGAAAGAAAGAAAAAAGGCTTACTTTCTCGAATATTTAAGTGATTTAACTACTGCTTACAGAGTTTGAATCTCTTCATCAATGTCTGGTTCGATTTCTAATTGTTCCATTGGCACTGAAACATTATTAATTAAATCGATCTCTTTAACATTATTCACACTTGGATTTGCTGCTTTTTCAACAATTTCTCTTTGTGGAGCAGATAGGCTTTGAATCGCCTCATCAACTTGAACTTCTTCTGTTGTGAGCATGGCATCTGTTGGCTCAAGGCTTTCGGTATTTTCAACAAGCACTGGCACTTTTTTTACAGGTTGTACTGCTTGAGGCTGAACGTAATTGGCCATCGATCCTTGATTTTTATAGTAAAGTGTAAATCCTGCATAAATTAAATTTGGATTTTTGATTAATGGTTTGTTGTTTTCCCAGATAGATTTCCATTTTTTTGGAGTAGCGTAAACGCTGTTTGAAATTGTGCCTAAAGTTTCACCCGTCTTGATTAAGTGTGGAGTGCCTGATGGATTCCATACAAATGCTCTTGATGGTGCACGATACTTGAGTACTGTTCCAGCTTTGAGAGAATTATTGTTTCTCATTGACCCAGAGTTCATATTTTTAATATCTTTCCATCTCGATACATCGCCGTAGAGAGTGAAAGCGATTTGCATAAGCGTTTCACCTTTTTTGACAGTGTAGTTTTTAACACCACCGCCCTCATCATCAGACGCTGTTTGTATTTCTTGTTTAATTTCTGGAATACTTTCTTGGACGATGACAGGAATATCTTTAACAGATTCAATTTTTTCTTTTATTTGAGTTTCAGCAGGTCCGGCAGAAGAAAAATCATCTTGCAATGATTTAATTGCTCCATCAGCAGCCACGTTAGTTTGATCATTCGTTTCTTCCATAGATTTACTAAATAGATCATCTCCATTTACTTCTGTAGCTTCACTCACTCCTTCTACAGCAGCATCAGGAGCGACAGCTAAGTCATCGACTGGAACATTTTCTTCCATATTGGCAGCAGTTTCATTTGAATCTGTCGTTTGATCAGTCGTTTTAAATTTGTCTATGAGTCCACAAGACGAAAGTACAAGTGAGAGAAATAAAATTTTCAACATAGATTTATTTTTCAAGCAAAACTCCAAGCATAAAGAAAATAATTAGCCATTAAATGATATCACTTATTATTTTAGCGGAATTAAGTCATTTTCAGGAGTGATGGTAAACTTTGCCTCTTAATTTAAGAGAGCGACTTGATCAGATTCTTTTTTGAATTCAACTTCAACTTGGAGTGGCTTGTGGTCTGAACCTTTTGACCAATCCTCAACCTTAGCCGAGCGAATTACTAGGTCATCAGAGTATAAAAAATGATCAAGGGGATAGCCATTAAACGTCATGCGATTATCAGGACTAAAAGTCGCTTCTTTTAAATCCAATTTTTTAGCAATCTCATTAAGAATATTCATTCGATCTTTGTTCCAAGTATTAAAATCTCCTGCAAAGACCATTGGTTTTGGTAGGTTTTTAAGTTTTTCGTAAAGACGATTCATTTCAAGATTAAAGCTTGAAGTGCTCACAAAGTTAATTGCATGAATTGTAACGACGGTTAATTTTTTATCAGAATAACGAATCGGGTAGGTTGTAATGAGTGTTACTTTGGGAGTGCCAACGATGGGCTCGCGAACAACGGTACGAAGATAATCAATAGAGCTTGGTGCGACAGAACTTTTGTTGGCCACACCTGTTCTTGTTTGATCTTTACCTGAAAAAAAAGAAGTTGCAGTTGTACTCAAATATTGTGGCAGAAGCTTAAAAACAGAACTCATTTTTTTATCGAGAAATATTTCTTGGGCCATGATGATATCGCTAGTAAATCCTAAGTAAATAAACTCCCTAGCAAAAGAAGACTCACTTCCCTTGTATAAATTCCAAACTAAGAATTTGAGCCTTTTATTGGGAAGTGCTTGCTTACTTGGTCGGCCGAGAATCTTTATAACTTCCCCTTCTTCAGGAATATTTGAAGCGGCCTGGCCACTGTGCTGAGGAACGCTAATAGAGAGCGATATCAGAGATATGAGACATAAAGATTTCAAAAACTGAGCTTTTTTCATAGTTTTAAGGCTAACACTTGAATTCTTAGTTTGCAGGAATTCCCGGTGTAAATTTTTCCCACTCAAGATAAGAGAAAATATTTAATTTTTCGTAATGATTTATGCTTTCTGGCCTTCACAAATCATTTCTGGCCATCTAAAATGCTTTTCAGAGGTGTTTTATGGGGCGACAAGCAAATAAATTGAAAGTTGAAGAATGTAATGAAATTATTCTATCTGAATTTTCAAAATTTAAGGAAAAAAGACCAATTTTTGAAATACCTCTCAAGAATTTTTTAATGTCTAGCTTTGCGGTCTTTGCCCTAAAATCACCATCTCTTTTACAATTTGAAAATCAATTGAAAGAACATAAAATTAGAATGCACAATCTCAACTCACTTTTTAAAATTGATAGAGTTCCGTCAGATACTCACTTAAGAGATATTTTAGAAACAGTAGAATACAATCAGTATCGACCATTATTTCAAAGACTTTTTTTCATATATTCAAAGATCAAAAACGCTAGAGCAGTTTGAGTTTATGAAAATTAATGGTCAATCTCATTATTTATTAGCAACAGATGGATCTGGATATTTTCGATCGGAAAAATTAGTTTGTGACTGTTGCATGATTGAAGAACATTTTGATGAAAACAATAAAATGACTCTTAAATTTGGACATAATATTTTGGCAGGATCAATTGTTCACCCAGATCTAAAGCAAGTTATTCCAATGTGCCCTGAACCCATTATGAGACTTGATGGAAGTAGTAAAAACGATTCTGAACAAACAGCATTTAGAAGATTTTTAGCTGATTTTAAAAGAGAGCACCCGAAGTTAAAAATAATTTTCTTACTTGATGCTTTGTATGCCAATGGACCTATTATAAAATTACTTCGAGAGTATGGTTATGAGTTTTTAATAGCAGTCAAAGAAACTAAAAGTCTTCTTTTTATGAGTGTAAAAGAGGGAGAGACTACTGGAGAAACCCAGTTTCACGAAAGAGTTTTTGAGTCTGGTGAAAAAGTTATAAAAACAACAAAAATGAATTACAGATTTGCAAACAATATAAGACTCCATCAAGACAAGGAAAGTCCATTTATAAATTTTGTTCAAGTTAAAGAAGTCACTGCGATGTGTCTCAGAAATTAGTGCAGTTTGAAGGAAGGTTGAAAAACTTTTCTGCTACAAGATTCACTTTCTAATTCAATTTAATTATCAAGTCAAAAAATATTTCATGCTAAATTCAAATCAACACGAGACGAGTTTATTAAAACTTCAGTCTTATAATATTTTTTATTTTGGAGATGTATATGACTTGGTCAAAGGCAGCTGATAGCGAAAAAGTTTTATTTCGAGCGATCTCTTTATTATTTTATCGTAACGAAAACCTTTTGCATCTTATGCTTAATCCTGATTATCCTAAACTCATGGCGCCACCAGAAGTCATTAAAAGGCGGGCGCAAGGCTTTTCATCATCAGAACAACTCCTAGTAAGGATTGCCCTTGATGCTTGGAATGGATCGGGAGGCATCCACTTTAATGAGTTGTATGAAAAGCTAGATCCACACAATTTTCAAAAAATGCTTTTAGTTCTTAATTATTTATATTCTCCACAACAGGCCATACATTTCTGACTTTGTCGTAAGTGCATTTAGTTAATTTTCACCTCTACTATAGGAGAAAACTCTTTCGCCATTTTGGTATATCGATGAGAATGAGTTTCATAAAATTTTTTTAATCGTTTGATTTCTTGAATCTAAAATTTTCTTCTCCTCGCCATAATGCCTTTCTGCCGGTGTTATGAATTGGATACCTGAATGTTTATAAGAGTAATTATATTCATGGAAATATCCTACAAAATAATTTCGCCACTTTGTAAATCAACGAAGCTTCCTGGGAATGTTCTAAAGGTTTTTATTGTTCCAAATAAACTTTCTGAAAAAGGGTTGTCATCCGATACCCCGCCCTAGAATAAGAATCGACCATCTGGGCATCTCGGACAAATTTGATCATCTCATGCGAAGTCATTATTGCTCCGTTGTCTTTGTGATTGGTCAGTCCCTTGCCTGTTATAAATTGATCTTCCAACGCCTTCTTCCACATGATAATTGCATGCTCTGATTTTTCGTGATCCTCAAGTACCCACCCCACTACAAGACGGCTCCAAATATCGACGATCACATATAAGTAAAATCGTACTGATCTACATTCAGATTTTATTTGAGATACATCCCAAGACCAAACTTGATTATGCCCTGTTGCTACAAGCTGAGGCTTCTCACGATTCAATGGACGCTTAATACCTGTCTTACTTCTTTTTTGTTAAAAGGTCCGCATCTTTCGCTATTCTATAAAAGGTTGCCGGCGAGGCAATAATTCTTTTTCTTCATCAATCAATTTATAATAGATCTCACGCGGAGAATAATCGCCCACTCTTTCTTAAGCAGAACATTAACGATCTCTTCCTTTTCTTTAAAAGATAATTTATTCTCAGGGGAGGTTTTTCTTCCTTTTTCTTTATCTCAATTTTATTGCTGGTCTTTTTCCAAAGAAAATATGACCGAGTAGGCACTCCCACGGAATCACAAAATTTTTCTATCGTGATTCCAGCATCAACGGCCTCTTGAGCAGTTTTTAATAACTCTTTTTTTTTTTTCTTCAATATTAAGATTTAGTCTTTCTTTTTAGCATATCGAAAGTTTTTTTTTTGCAACACGAGAAGGGTCGATAACTTAGCAGTTGTTTTCTCTTGCTCCTGAAGTTCTTGTTGAAGTCTTTCAATTTCGATTTGATCCTCAGACTTTTTATCTGATCTTTGCTTTCTCTTCTCCAAAACTTCAAGTGAGGCATTCTTTACTTGATCTCGCCAGCGTTTAATATCTGAATCATATAGTCCATATTTTCTAAGTAATTTGTCCTTGCCTTGATCGTCGGCCTTTAAATAATTTTCAAGTAAAGAAAATTTTTCTTCTGCAGTATAACGATTAAAGGATTTAGAAGATGACTTTGATTCAACTGAGTCATCATTTTCTTCAACGTTATTGGGTTTGCGCTTTAAATTTGCCCTATAATTATAAATTTGCGAAGGCGATATTTCAATTATACGACAGAGGTTAACTGTACTAATATCAGGATGAGTGTCTAAAAAATCGACAATTTCGTTGGTAGGTGTTGGCCGTTCTTGAAATCTGGCCAATAATTTCGGGTCTAAAAGATTCTTCATAGAAAAACTCCTTATACCCCAAATGTTTTTGCGAATTTCGTACCAATATCATGTATTTTTTACCATACAAGGAAAAGTTTTTATCTCATGCTTCCGGACTGCAATGTCCCCTGAGACATGGGGTAATGAAAAGTCTTCTTTTGTGCCTATTTTTATTTGTTTCTTGTTCAACAGCTTGGCAATCCCCAGTCAGGGAGCCGGCCACTACGTCTGAGTTCATGCACTTAGTTCTTGATATCGATTGGACTATTGTCACGGAAATTAAAGATCCTCGTCAAATCGTTAAACCCCATCCCAGAGTGATAGAAGTTTTGGGTATTCAATATTTTATTAATGAAGGATTAGAAGAATTAATCATTGAAGCTCTCAAGTATCCAGATGTGAAGATCTCGTTTTTTAGTGGAGGTAAGCGTGCGCGAAATAGTGAATTATTAAGTAAGATAAAACTTAAAGATGGGAGATCCTTAAAAGATATAGCGACAAATATTTTAAGTTTAGAAGAACTAGTTAAAAATGAGCTGGCACCTGAAAATTCACCATTTGCCACAAGGTTTAAAAAAGATCTGACTTTAATATCCAAAGATCTTTGGCAAATTACTATGCTGGATGACACTCCTAATTTTGTTTTAGATACTTTTGAAAAACAAAGTGATTCTGTTTTTTTCATCGGAACTGCATTTGAATATTTTGATTCTTTTGAGAAAACCGAAGGCCACTCTGGAGAGTATGTACCAAAAAGTTATGAAGCATGGCTTTTAAATCGTAAAAAGTTATTTATACTAAAAGAGGCTTTTGTCGAATCCTATAGAGAATCAAAACGAGGAGAGGGAACTCTCTTAGAAGGAATGAAAAAACGGGAACGACTTCTGGATTTAAAATCCCATACGTGGAATGCCTATTCACGAAAACTTTATGCCAATGCCATGTTGTCTTTAGAAAAATATAAGAAAGTTAATTGTGGTGAAATGGCACTAGAACTTATCAGGCTATAGTTTTAACCAATTTACAGTATGGTTGAAATCCAATTCAAAATAATCAATGGACGGTGTTGTTTGATAGAGTGTTATATTAAGCCCGGTGTACCTCTCAGCTTTTACCCCAACTCTCTGAGTATAAGCAGTATAAAGAAGAAATTGTCCCTTTATTCTTGAGCTTGGTCGTAATTCAATGACATCTTGAAAGCGAATCAAATTTACAACTTCTGTAAGACGATTTTTTCCTGTTGAATCTAAAAAATAATATTGAAATGAATTAATTCCTGGAGCAAATGGTGAAATATAAGTAGAAAGGTTTTCAAATTTTTTTACAGGCCATTGTGCTTTTTGAGGGCCCAAAATAAAAAGCTTAGTTTTAAGAATTTCACTAAAAAGTGGATTGTCTAAATATTCTTCTTTAGTTCCATTTTGCCAATCGTTGAATCCAAATACCATAAGAGCGTTTGGTACTGGAGCTGATATTTTTAAGCGAGAGTTTGTTTTTAATTTTTTGACTGATTCAATATTCAATAATCTAATGAGTTCCGTTAATTCTTTGTCAGTAGCAGTATTTTTATTCATACTTCGCAATTCAATTAACATATGACCTAAATCGACTAGTTCAGATTTATCCATACTGAATTTTTTTTGAACTTTTAATCTGAGCCTTTTTTGTTCTTCTGGTAAAAGAGAATTAATGATTTTTGGAACTTTCTTAAATAAATTTACAAAAGTCGATATTTCACGATTATCAAAAACACTAATCGTTGCTGAACTTCGGCCGACAGCTTCAACTTGTTTGCCCTCGTTCAAGTATGAATATGATCCAATAAAATCATTGGCTAAATTGATAGCTGCTTCATCGATTTTACTAAACTGTGGTAATTCTGCTAATGAACTAAAGGGAAGACCTGCAGAAAATTCAGCTTCTTCAGATGCTATCGTTAAAGTGCTTGCTGCCCGAAGTTGAGTGAGAAATTCTAAGTTCGCTTGAAAACAAGCATCAAGCCAAATTATATCTAACTTAATTTTTGATTCACTTAGAAGTTTTTGAAAATCTTTAGTGGGTAAGTCTGTTAGCCCCATAGGCCCGTTTCCGTGCCCGTACATGACTAACATTTTTTTTGAAAGTGGATCTTTAAATGCAGTTTTCAAATAAGATTTTAGTTTCTCTCGGTCGAGATTAGTTCCTAATTTGGGTCTAAAAGATGAAATTGATAGATAAGGTGATTTTTTTATAGACTGAAGCTCTTTTAAGTTTTTATCAACATCTTGTTGATAGTCTTCATTTTCTCGGCTCCCAAGAAAAACTGTCGCGACTTCCCATTTTGTTTCTGCAAAAAGATTTGCAGAAACAAAAATGAGGAGAAATAAGGAGTACTTAAATAGTTTACTTAATTTTTTTAGGTGCTTCATTGTCTTCATCACCGTTTACGCCAAAAAGATTATCTGAATCAATTTGTTTAGCTAAGCTCTGGTAACTAACAAACCCAGCACCTGTTTGAGCGTATCCCAGGGCTTTTTCGAGGGCTATTGCTATGGCCTTGTTTGAATCTGGCATGACGTGAAAGTAAGTTGAGAGGCCATTCGTGAAAATATCTAATTTTTTAGTCCCTTTTGGGTCTTTAGTCGATATTTTACGATCGAAGTACATCTGATTGTAATATTTGTATGAAGTACAACTGTCAAAAAAGTAAATCTGGTATTTGTTTTTATTAAATTTAATCGACTCACCTAAATTTTGTTCAATCGAATCTAGATCTAAGTGACCACCAAGTCCTGAGTGACCTCCATAAATCATAATCGCAGAATTTTCAAGTGCATCTTTATAGAACCAATGAAACCCTAGTGAATCTTCATCGATAGCTGATGGAGCAAAGAAAAAACGATATACAATCTTATCTTTTTTGATTGTTTCAACAAAAGGCTTAGCTCCATTTAAAGTTTTAGCTATCGTACTAACTTCTGCAGCAGTCCACTTTTTTGCAGTATAACCTTTTTCAAGTAAATAATTTCTAAAATCACGATAGTTTTCTGCGTTGATGTCTCCACTTGTAAGTGGATTGCGTCCCTTTGTATTATCATCCATACCAAAGAGCACATGAATATGAATGTCACCTTTAGCGTCTGGAAGATTGTGATATTCTGGATAAGTTAATTTTGTATTTTCGTATCGACTTACTTTTGCTTTTACAATTTTGTAATCAATGTCTTTTTTAAGCTTACATCCTGGGCTATTTGGATTCCAAAAATACCAGAAGTCACCTTCTGATTGATAATGAGGATCTGTACACGGGCTGACTTCACCGACAAAGCTCGATGAATAGATAGTTTCAGGATTAATTGCTAAGATAATATCATAAGTAGTTTTTGGACCTAATTCCAAAACAACATTACCTGAATACACATATCCAATTTCAAATGTAGATCCATTCTTCGAAAGAATTTTAATATTTGATATGACGTGGTCTCCCTTAGGAACGGCCGTATATTGAGCCGCAGACATCGGGCCAATCGTGTGTTCGACTTGGGCTTCAATTAATCTTTTCATCGTTGTGATTGTTGGAGTTTGAGTTGAGATGTGCTGAACAGTCCCATTGAAGTTAATCTTTGCTTCTGTTGAATTCGATCCAATGTAGAGCTTCTTTTCATTTTTACGCTGAATGGGTAAGGCCATAACAGTTGTTGAAACAAGCATTGTAACAAGAGACAATCCTAATAATCTATTAATCATAATGACTCCAAAAGTAAGCGTGTATTCAAAGATGGAGTACTATACCGTAAAATGATTTGGCTTTGGGAAAGTGTGTAAAATCTATTCAATAAGCAGCAGTTCCCGGCCTCTTAGCCTGTCAACCCGATTTAAAACTCATAGTGTTATAGGGTAATAAATTCACGATTTTTCGAAAAAAATTATTTTTGATGGTAAATGGCTTTGAAGAATAAAAAACAAATCAGAACGGGCGTTAAAATTAACCTGTCTCTGGTGGCATTTCACGATAGTAAAGAAGGTAATAAAATTGATCCCAGCTAGATAATGGCACCCATTCAATAGCACTGGTTAAACTGCTCCATAAGCTTGATTTTTGCTTAAATTTTTCAACTAATTTTTTAAAAGTATAACAACTAATCTCTTGGATCTGGTCAACAAAAAATGCCAGAAACATACTCATAATAAAATTATGTGTTAAGTTTTTTTCACCATGCCCATAATTATGTTCTAAATTATAACCTCTATTCTTCAAAGTATTAAACGTTTCATTTTCTATTTTCCAGCGCGTGCGACCTCCTTCTGCAAGTTGAACAATATTATTTTTGTAACTGCTATATCTGTAATAAATGTGAAATTACGTTCGAGCCTTTCTGCTTTTCCCTTTTTGCCAATCCATTCAGTGACTTCTTTAACTTGAACAAAATTTATAAATGGACTTTCCTTGTCTTGATGGAGTCTTATATTGTTTGCAAATCTGTAATTCATTTTTGTTGTTTTTATAACTTTTCACCAGACTCAAAAACTCTTTCGTGAAACTGGGTTTCTCCAGTAGTCTCTCCCTCTTTTACACTCATAAAAAGAAGACTTTTTAGTTTCTTTGACTGCTATTAAAAACTCATAACCATACTCTCGAAGTAATTTTATAATAGGTCCATTGGCATACAAAGCATCAAGTAAGAAAATTAATTTTAACTTCGGGTGCTCTCTTTTAAAATCAGCTAAAAATCTTCTAAATGCTGTTTGTTCAGAATCGTTTTTACTACTTCCATCAAGTCTCATAATGGGTTCAGGGCACATTGGAATAACTTGCTTTAGATCTGGGTGAACAATTGATCCTGCCAAAATATTATGTCCAAATTTAAGAGTCATTTTATTGTTTTCATCAAAATGTTCTTCAATCATGCAACAGTCACAAACTAATTTTTCCGATCGAAAATATCCAGATCCATCTGTTGCTAATAAATAATGAGATTGACCATTAATTTTCATAAACTCAAACTGCTCTAGCGTTTTTGATCTTTGAATATATGAAAAAGTCTTTGAAATAATGGTCGATACTGATTGTATTCTACTGTTTCTAAAATATCTCTTAAGTGAGTATCTGACGGAACTCTATCAATTTTAAAAAGTGAGTTGAGATTGTGCATTCTAATTTTATGTTCTTTCAATTGATTTTCAAATTGTAAAAGAGATGGTGATTTTAGGGCAAAGACCGCAAAGCTAGACATTAAAAAATTCTTGAGAGGTATTTCAAAAATTGGTCTTTTTTCCTTAAATTTTGAAAATTCAGATAGAATAATTTCATTACATTCTTCAACTTTCAATTTATTTGCTTGTCGCCCCATAAAACACCTCTGAAAAGCATTTTAGATGGCCAGAAATGATTTGTGAAGGCCAGAAAGCATAAATCATTACGAAAAATTAAATATTTTCTCTTATCTTGAGTGGGAAAAATTTACACCGGGAATTCCTGTTCAATAAGGGAATTAAGCTGGCCACATGCGGCCAGTATTTCACTGCCCTTAGTGGTTCTAATCATAGTTCGTAGTTTAAGTGCTACTAATTTTTCTTTAAATTCCAGGGTGTCTTCCTCAGTAGGTCTTTGAAATTCGCTACCTGGGAAGGGATTAAAAGGAATAATATTTATTAAGGCCCGTCTATTTGTCAGCCATTTTGAAAGTTCTAGGGCATCTTCAGATCGATTATTCAAATCTTTTATCAGCAAGTATTCATAGGTAATAAATTGCTTTTTTTTAAGGTCTAATTTGTCAAATTCGAAAAAGATATCTTCTAAGGGAAAGTGCTGATTGATAGGGATGAGTCTTTTTCTAATATCATTAAATGGAGAGTGTAGTGAAAGAGCTATATTAATTTGAGGGTAGTGGGAAAGTTTTTTTATTCCTGGTAAATAGCCTGCTGTTGAGAGTGTTATTTGTCTTGGACCGACTGCTGCGCCCATGGGTTCCATTAAAACCTGAATTGATTTTAAGACTTCGTCACTATTATGTAGTGGTTCACCTTGCCCCATGAAAACAATATTTGGATTTTTAACTCTTTCGTCGCTTTGACTTTGAAGGTATTGACGAGCAACCAGAAATTGACCAACGATTTCTGAACTCTTTAAATTTCTTTTGAGTCCCATTTTTCCGGTGTAGCAAAAGCTACAATTCATTGCACATCCAACCTGCGAGGATAAGCATACTGTGTATTTTTTAAAAAATGGAATAAGCACTGTTTCTACTTGGTTTCCGTCTTCGAGGCCCATGAGAAACTTAATCGTTCCATCTTCAGATGTAGTGATTTTATTTATAACAGGTACTGAATAATCGAAGGTTTTTTTAAGTAAAAGTGAAAGAGAGTTACTGAGTTCTTGATTAAATTTGTTTTTATAAATTTGTTGGAAAATGATTGAAGACAATTGAGTACTTACATCGTTCAGTCTTAAAAATAAATTAAGTTCTGCTTGAGTTTGAGAAAAGATTGAAGGCTTTAACATAACACTATTTGCTCTTGATGATTTAACTTGTATTGGCGTTATACACTCTCTAAAATTACAATATGGAGAAAATACTACTAATTGTCGATGACAGTAAAGAAATTATCGAAGTTGTTTCAAATATCTTGGAAGAATTATTTGATAAAGTGGTGTCTGCCAATAGCGTCGAAGAGGCTAAGAATCGCCTACAAAATAATCAGTTTTCTTTCATTGTTTTAGATATTAATCTCGTGGGCCATAACGGTGCAGAAGTTGTAAAATATTTAGTCGATCATCCTGAAAATTTAAACAACGGTTGTCCCGTCTTAATTTTGAGTGGAATTATCAATAACCAGTTTATTGAAAAATTTGGCTCTCGTTTTGCTGCTGTTGTTATGAAACCTTTTAATCATCAAACTTTACTTGAAACAGTTAGGGCCATTCTTGGTGGAAAAATTACTCAAGTAACTTCGCTCGAGTTGCCTGAAATTCCTTGTATATTACCCTTTCCAATTCCTCAATTAGAACAAAAAGTAAAAGGTGTAATGGAGCAGGTCAAAAAGAATGCGAAACTAAAACAACTTTTTGGAGAGCTCACTGTCGATAGAAGTGGTGATAACTTTATGTTGACCCATATAGGAATGCTCATCAATATTTCGACTGGTATTTGTAATAAACTTGAATGGACTACAGACAAGACACTCGAAAAATTTGTTTATGCTGCTTATCTTCACGACATGGCAATTTCTGATCGCAGTGATTTAGCAAAATTCAAAGGAAATATTTACGACCTAGAAATGTTAAAAACCAAATTAAGTCCTCAAGATTATAAATTGTTATTCGATCATTCTAATCTCGCGGCAAAGAAGATTGAAATGTTACCAGAAATACCACCAGACGTGGCGATGATTGTGAGGCAACATCATGAATTACCAAATGAAAAAGGCTACCCCGCAAAGCTAAGCTTTAATAAGATAACGCCTTTATCGTCAGTTTTTATTGTGGCCCACGATCTCACTCACTATATTCTTGATAATCCACAATGGACGATGAAAGATTATTTACTAAAAGTGAAAACTAAATTTAAAGGTGCACATTTTGCTAGAATCCTTTCTGGTTTAGGTGATATGCGCTAAAATAGTATTATGTTTATAGATGTCCATGCATATCACCTTTCAGCTGCTCTTCAGATTCTTGTAGGAATTGATACAATTGCCATTCACCCTTGGGAATTAAAATCTCCTTTTGATCAATTAGCTTTCGACAACAATTGGATTGATGTATGTAAAAAAAGTTATCACATGCTTGCCATAGGAGAGTGTGGATTAGATAGGGCGCATGAAAATATCGTTGATATAGATACGCAAAAAGAAGTTTTAAAAAAGCATTTTGAATTAGCTAATGAGAGATCATTGCCGATAATAATTCATTCAGTAAGAGCTTATTCTGATCTTTTGGGCATGCTAAAACGTAAACCATTTAAAAATAATATTCTCCTTCATGCTTTTGGGGGTAATGATTATGAGGTCCAAGAATTATTGAAATACCCTGTTTATTTTTCGTATGGAGCCAGGCTACTAAAAAATCCACTGACTATTTCAATTATTCCGATTGATCGACTTTTACTGGAAACAGGAGATCAAACAGAAATATCAATTGAACAAATTTATAGTAAGGCAGCAGAGCTTTTAAATATTTCAATTCCAGAATTGCAAAAGATTATTAAAAAGAATTTTTTAACTTTTTTTAATCAATCGAATGATGAGAGTTCCTCTGACTTCATCAAAAATCTCAATATCCGCCATAAGCCTAGAGAGCTCTTTTAATTCGAAAACTAAATCTCTACCATGATGTCCGCCGGGTCTCATGAGAATAAATGCAGAACCTAGAGGCTTTAAGGAATGAATGATTGCTTTAACCATGGACTCAAAATCACTATCTATAAAAAATCGACAGCGATTTTTAAATTCATTGGGTGAATAAAGTCCTTCACCTGGGAAAAAATAAGGTGGATTTGAAACTATATAATCGTATCGATTTTCAAATAGGGGAGTCTTAAGTTCATTATAATTCATCTCAAGAAATCTAAATTTTTCATAATTTTTTGCTTGGATTTTGTTTTTTTCGAAATGAGAGAGATAAACCGATTGCACCTCTAGGAAGTCTATTTCCAAAAGTTTAGGAAGATGATAATTGAGCTCTAGTCCAATTACGCCACATCCTGCACACAAATCGAGTACTCTGATTTCGTTAAGGGTCTCGTTTTTAAGAAATGCAGCTACTTTTTGAGCTAGGAACACTGAGTCTAAAGAAAAGCGATAATCTTTGGGTTGACTATATTCATAAGAATAAATTGAGTTTTTGATCATTTGAATTTTATTCACTAAAATAATCAAAGAATCAACAGGAGAATTCATTTGTTAAAGGATCTTATTTATATACCAATTATTGCCTTGGTTTTAGTCATAGTTAGCTATTATTGGAATTTGAAAATCCATCATCGTAAGTTCATTGGCCTTCAAAGGTGGTTTATGGTCTTTGTGGGATTCCTCTTTAATGTCTGGGGACTAGATGTGATTCAACGCGAATTTATGGTCGATAATGGCTTTGAGATGCTTAAAGTATGCACTGGCTCCTGGCTAGTCTTTGTTATAGCAACGAACGTTAAGTATGCTACAGTTTATGGTTGGTCTAAGCGTGATTTTTGGCTAAACTATGGCGGAGATTTGGTGAATTTTATGGTTGCCGGTCTTTTAATATTTCTTGTGACATAAATAGGATTATTTAATGGAAAAGGCTCTTTTAGGTGCGGGTTGTTTTTGGGGAGTAGAGCAAATACTAAGGGCGATGCCTGGAATTGTTTCCACTGAAGTAGGATATGCAGGCGGAAAAACTGTGAATCCAAGTTATGAAGAAGTTTGCACGGGACAAACAGATCATGCAGAAGTCGTTTTAATAGAATTTAATCCCTCTGTTCTCACATATGAAGCTCTACTTGAAATTTTCTTTAGATTGCATGATCCAACGACTCTCAATCGCCAGCATAATGATGTAGGCACTCAGTACCGTTCAGTTATTTTTACTTATGATCAAAACCAAGCTTCATCTGCTTATGAGACGATTAAAAAACTCAATGAAACAAAAATTTTCAAATCCCCAATCGTGACTCAAATCTTACCTGTACCACTTTTTTACAGCGCTGAAGCTTACCATCAAGATTATTTAATAAAAAATCCTTCGGGATATATGTGTCACATTCTTCGAGATTAAAAAATGCAAAATATAGATGATCTTTTTAAAGCACAAACTCAAAATCGTTGGGCAGTGTCTCAAACTTCTTGTGAAGTTCGAAGAAAGAAACTGCAACATTTAAAAGCAGTTGTTATTCGCAGAAGAGAAGAAATTAAACAAGCAATTTATGATGACTTTAAAAAACCTTTTCCAGAAAGTGAATTAACTGAGATTCACACAGTTATTGATGAAATCAATTTTGCTGTAAAAAATTTATCGAAATGGATGAAGCCAAAAAAAGTAAAAACACCCTTGGTATTATTTGGATCGAAATCTCATATTTATTACGAAGCCAAAGGTGTTGTTCTTATATTGGCTCCTTGGAATTATCCTTTTTCACTTTTAATTAATCCTTTAGTTGCAGCAGTTGCCGCTGGTAATTGTGTTATGGCCAGGCCCAGTGAAAAAACTATCGCAACCGGGTTAATATTAAAATCTATTATTGAAGAAGTATTTTCTGAAAATGAAGTCAGTCTTTGTATTGGAGAAATTGACCTCGCAGAAAGCTTACTAAAACTTCCATTTGATCACATTTTTTTTACTGGCAGTACTCAAGTTGGTCAAAAAGTAATGCAAGCTGCATCTAAGAATCTAACATCCGTTACACTGGAACTTGGTGGTAAATCTCCAGTCATTGTAGACCGAGAGGTTGATCTTGCAGACTGTGTAGCAAAAATATTTTGGGGGAAATTCATGAATGGGGGACAAACCTGTGTTGCTCCAGATTATGTTTTTATTCCAGAAGAGAAAAAAAATGAATTTGTGAGATTATTTAAAAAAGAAATTGAAAGCAGGTTCGGTGAGACAAGTCATGAGCGCCTGACGAACGGTGATTTCGCTAGAATCATAGATTTAAAGGCTTTTGATCGCTTGACTCAAAAAATAAGTGAAGAAAAAACACTTTTTGAAGATAGACCACTTCGTGAAGAGCGCTATATACCACCGACACTTTTAACCGACGTAACGACTGATAGTCCAATCATGGCAGATGAAATTTTTGGGCCAATTTTACCACTGATCACATATACAAGCCTAGACACTGTAATTGAAAGTATTAGAATAAATGCCAAGCCTCTGGCACTTTATGTTTTTTCAAAAAATAAAAAAATGATGAAACGAATTCTAGTTGAAACAAGTTCGGGAGGAGTCGCATTAAACCATGTCGTTCTCCATCTTGCGAACCCTCATCTGCCTTTTGGAGGTATTGGGCCTTCGGGACTTGGAAGTTATCACGGGCATTTTGGATTTAAGGCCTTTTCTCACGAAAGGGCGGTATTAAATCAAGGACGCTTTTCACTTTCTCAATTATATTTCCCACCTTATTCATCTTTCATGAGTAAGATAGCTTTTAAGATACTACGTTTCCTTGAGTAATTTTTGCCGGAGTCCTTATGTCAGAAGCTATTATTATTTTTCTCTTTTTAAATTTTCTAGGTTTAATTTACTTAATTTTAAAAAACAAAAGTCCAGACTTTAGTTTTTTAACTTTGGAACTGAAGCCACTTTCAGACAAACTCATCCAACTTGAGGTCATGATTCAGCAAAGATTTGAAAATCAAAAAGAAGTTAATAAATTACAAGTTTCTGAAATTATCGAAGATAAATTTAAGAGAGTTACGGCTGAACAAAATAAAAGTACACAAGACCTCATTCAGCGTTTTTCTGATTTTCAGCATATTCTTTCTAAACAATTAGTTAGTATGAACGAAAAAATTACTAAAGATATGCAAGTGAAGCTTGATGAAATTTCCGATCGAGTTCGCGAAAACTTAGACCAAGGATTTAAAAAAACTAATGAGACATTTACTAGCGTAATTGAAAGATTGGCAAAAATAGATGAAGCACAAAAGAAAATAGAATCTCTCTCTACGAACGTCGTGTCTTTGCAAGATTTGCTCACAGATAAAAAAAGCAGAGGGATTTTTGGAGAAGTCCAACTCAATCAAATACTTCATTCTGTATTTGGTGAAAAAAATGACAAGGTTTACCGAACTCAATATAAACTTTCCAACGGAACAATGTGTGATTCCATATTGTTTTTACCGGAACCAACCGGAAATATCGTTGTTGATTCAAAGTTTCCACTTGAAAACTTTAGGCGAATGTTTGATTTAAGTTTTACAGATGTTGAGCGTAAAGAATTTGTTAAAGACTTCAAGAATAATTTAAAAAAGCATATAGATGATATAAATATGAAGTACATTATTCCTGGTGAAACGACAGATCAGGCTATTTTATTTTTACCTGCCGAAGCTATCTTTGCAGAGCTTTATGCATATCACCCTGATGTCATTGAATATGCTCACAATAAAAGAGTTTGGATAACAAGTCCAACAACCTTTATGGCGATGTTGACAACTATTCAAGTCGTTATTCAAAATATCGAGCGAAGTAAATATACAAATGTCATTCATCAAGAACTGAATAAACTTGCTGATGAATTTAGTCGTTACAAAAAACGTTGGGATAGCTTGGCTTCACATATCGAAACAGTCAGTAAAGATGTTAAAGATATTCATGTGACTACCGAAAAAATAACTAATCGCTTTGGTGCAATTTCAAGTGTTCAAATTGATCATTTAATAGAGCCTTAATTATGAAAAAACTAAATCACTACTTCGAAGAATATTCAGTCTCACATCAAAACAAAATCAATATTCTGATTCATAAGTTTTGTGTTCCGCTTATAATGTTTAGTTTTCTTGGAATTATGAAAGCATTTCCGGTACCAGCTGACTGGCCATTATGGCTTGATTGGAGTTTGATTTTTATTGTTTTTTCTTTTAGTTATTATAGTTTTTTTAAAAATATCAGAGTCATTTTTGCACTTTTATTATTGATAATTCCGATGATTGCAATCCTAGAATTTCTTCGACCTAAGTTTTTTATACTTTCTGTTATTCTTTTTGTTTTAGCCTGGATAGGTCAATTTATAGGTCATAAAATTGAAGGGAAAAAGCCAAGTTTTTTTCAGGATCTTTTTTTTCTTTTTATCGGTCCCATATGGACCATGAACAAAATCATGGCCCAGTTAGGTATTGACTTAAAAATTAATAATGCCAAGGAAATTTAGAAAAATCACGAGGTCGTTTTTCAACAAACGAATTTCTTCCTTCAACAGCTTCTTCAGATGCATAAGCTAATCGTGTCGCTTCACCGGCAAAGAGTTGTTGGCCCACAAGACCATCATCAATCATGTTAAATCCAAATTTTAGCATACGCATGGCCGTTGGTGACTTTGAGTTAATTTCCATCGTCCATTCTAAGGCCACTTTTTCCAATTCATTATGTGAGATAACGGCATTTACCATTCCCATGTCAAATGCTTCTTGGGCGGAATAATTTCTTCCTAAAAAGAAAATCTCACGGGCGCGCTTTTGTCCTACCATCCGAGCGAGATAAGCTGATCCGTAACCAGAATCAAAACTAGCTACATCTGGATCTGTTTGTTTGAATATTGCATGCTCTTTTGAAGCCAGTGTTAAATCACAAACCACATGAAGAGAATGACCACCACCAACTGCCCATCCCGGAACAACAGCAATAACAATTTTTGGCATAAATCGTATGAGTCTTTGAACTTCAAGAATATGAAGCCTACCTAAGCGTGCGAGGTCAACTTTTGAGTTTCCAGTACCATTAGAGTCTGACCCTTCGTATTTGTATCCGTCTTTGCCTCTTATGCGTTGATCTCCACCAGAACAAAATGCCCAGCCTGCATCTTTGGGAGACGGCCCATTGCCTGTCAGGATAACAGCTCCTACATCAGCAGAAACTCTAGCGTGTTCCAGTGCCATATAAAGCTCGTCGACTGTAAGAGGACGAAATGCATTTCTTACTTCTGGTCGATTAATCGCAATTCTGACTGTGCCTTGATTTTTTGCTCTATGATAAGTTATATCTTGAAAATTAAAATCTGGCACTTCGACCCATTCTTTATCATCAAAGATATCAGATACTTTTTTATTCATCATATTGCTCCTGGATAACTCATTTGAATTCGTAAAACTTGCGAACCTCTGTTGTCATTATCAATATTAGTTAGGCCATCAAATAAGACGAGTGATTTATCAGACTCTCGATATTCAACTACGATTTCTTTGACTAAGGCCCTTAAAACCCAATTTGAAATTTTTAGTGCAAACTTTCTTATGCCTTCAGTTTTGGCTTTTTCTTTTTGAAAATAAAATGAAAAATAATCCATTTTTGGTAAGACGATAAATTTAATATCGGCTTTGTCTTTATCAAAATTTTTTAAAATATAATTATGGAAACCTTGACCAGAAACCATGTTATCTGTTCTCTTTAATGTATCACTTGTACTTTTATTATTTTTTAAGTCAGTAATTTTCATAGTGATAATTTTAGTGTCTTTGTTGTATATGAGTTCTTGCTTTTCTTGAAAGCGATAGTCATTAAAAACAGTGTCTGGCACAAAAGGGTCTTTGCTAAAATCAGAAACTACCTCAGCAATCAGTTTTCCACTTGGGTTGTGATACTTCGTATTTATGTCAGTAATTTCTCCAGATGGTAACTTGGTATATGAATGTGTTTCGACATAAACCAATTTATTCTTCGAATTAAAAGCCTCACCCTTCATCACTAATTTTTCCTGTGCAAATGAGCCAGTTGAAAAAAATAATGAAAGGAGAAGAAGTAAAACAGTTTTCATTTAAAATCCTTTTAGTTTTTTAGAAATATAAAAACATAATGGAAAGAATACTAACCAGCACGCGCCATGGATAGCGTAATACACTGGAAATGGCTGATAAACTTCTAAAAGCATAAATTTTGCACCAGTAATATAACTCACTGGAGCAAAAAAACCACCAACGATAATTTGAGCTTTCACTTTATTTCTTAGTAAAATAAAAGAGTACGATATTGTTGTTGCATAGAGAAACCAAATTCCCATCAGCCATAGAGGTGGTAAAAAAGAGAAAACTGAATCTTTGAAGACCAAAATTCCGGTATTTCCCAAAATCGTATCAAGAAGAATTCCAAGTCCACCAATTGCCAAAACTTCTATAAAATCTTTTTTCTTATTGATTGATACAACAAAAAAATGAATCGCCATTACAATAGTAAAAGCAATCCAACCAAACATTGCTTGACCTTTCCAATGTGCAATCAGCATTGACCACCAAGCAAAATAAAAAGCGAAAAAATTAATGAAGACTGATTTTTTAGTTAGCATAAATACATCTTTGTTAAGGTTATTAATTATTTAATCCATATTCTTTTAGGGTCATCATGGTCAACTGGCCATGATTTAAAATTTTGTTTTATTTGCAGTGACGTAACTAAGTTATGGGTAATTATTTCTAAGTCCTGTAGACTCCAAAAATCATCTGACCAAGAACTTTCTTTTTCAATTGCAAGTTTTCCAGCTAATGAATAGACCATTCCACTCATAGGGGGAATTAGAATCCCCATTGTATTTAAAACGCCCTGGAGTCTCGAAAGAACTCCTTTGCCTCCAACTGAGTGCATGGTCACAACCACTGCAGCTGGTTTTCCAAAAAATAGATCTCCGCCTTCAAATGATGTAGTTATTTCTAAAAATGTTTGAAGAGGGCTTCCCCAACTGTCCCAGTAAGTTCCAGTGCTAAATATAAAACCATCTGCCCAATTTAATTTGTGTGCTAACTGAGGGATTGCTTCTTGATGAGTATGATTTTTAAAGAAGTCTTGAAGATGTAAAAATTCTAATTGAACAGTAGATCCTAAGTGAATCCTCATTTTATCTAATATAAATTGAGTATTTCCTAATTGCTCACCAAGACTGCCATTTAGAACTAAAATTTTTTTCATATTAGGACCTCAGTTTTGTTTTCAAAAAAAAGTCTTAAAAAGTTTTCATCTTGTTCATTAAAGCTTGGCGTACTTAATTTGTAAGCTGCATGAGAAACCTCAGGCGGCATGTTCCACCATTTTATCACTTGGCTAAAAAGGGACTGATTGGTTAACTGGTCTTGTCGATCAATGGCAGATTTAAAACATTTAAACATATGTATAACATAGGCATTCATATCAGAGGCGACATAATTAATTTCTTCTTTAAAATGAGAATTTTCTTTTAAGTTTTTATTGAGTTCAGGGTGATCATAAATGGCATCAACTAATTGGAGGAAGCCGATTTGTCCAAAATGAGTGTTGGCATTATTAAAAAAATTATTAGCGTGGTCTAGATCGTGGATGACAAAGCTTAGTGGATCTCTTGACTGCAGAACCATCTTAGTAATTTCATCTGGGTTCACTATAAGTGTAATGCATCGGCTACCATTGGCCTGCATTTTTAAGAGTTCGCGTGGAGAGGGGATGTGGTGAAGTAAGCATATCGGCCATAAGTCTTGAGACCATTTAAGCATAGTAGTATTAGTCGCTAATGGAATTCCCTTGAGATTAAAATTTAAAAATAAATCATTAAAAGTGACACCACTTAATTTATTTTTTTCCCATTCATTGAGAGTAAATTCACTGGGGATTAAGTCTTCGATCTTTCTAGAAAAAGATGGAGTTATAAGATGGGATTTTCTTTGGAGCCAGTTTTTAGGGTGTTTCAAACGTAAAAACAAAATTACATAAAGTGTACAAAACTCAAACGGTGAGAGTTGTGTACTTTGAAGCTTTGAGATGCTGCTCAATAAAGTCTCGCGGTGCAGGACTAATTGGCCTTCATCGATAAGGACTTTTTTATAGGATCCTGAGCGGTTTTTCATCTGTAAGTATCTGATATTTAGAAGTTTTTATTAATCAACAAAGTTGCTCAAGTTTAGCTTGGACGACACCGATAAGTCCACTATGAAAAAGTTATTGTTTAATTCAAATTGCCTTATTTTGACATTTTTAATTCTTGTCTCACTTCCACTTTTTGCTGAAAATAATGATAAAGATTCATCAATTCGTCCGGAAAAAATACTTTCTGATATCGAAAAGATCTCATCACTAAATCAAGCCACAAAAGATGTAGGACAAGTGCAAGTTCCTTGTGAAGCTTGTATTGAAAAAAAGATTAATCAGAAATTAGTTTTAAAAAGTAAGGAAGTTGAAATTTACGGTCCTTATTTTATGAATGTGAGCGACTCTTATACTGTCCGCCTTATAAGAACGAGTGATACACCGAAAAAGCTTGATCTAAAATTTAGAAATGGTGGCGGTACAATTTGTGGTAAAGGGATTGGTGGCATAACCAAAGCTGGTGGACTCTATGCTGAATGTATAATTTATGTAACCGAAACGAGACAAGAAGAATTGGCGCTTGATCTTAGTAACTTACCAGTGCTTAATCCCGGCGAAGAAGAAATAATCGAAATTACGTTTTCTAAAAAGAATCTTAAAAAGTTTGATTACCAATTAAGTGTTGAGCATTATGGGAAAAATAGCTTTACTAGCGAAGTGAAAGAATTTTGGCTGGATTTTGGCCACAAAATAAGTTTTAAAGATAGGTTAAAGTAAGGAATGAAAGATCAAAAGTATAAAAATTCAATTCTTGAGCTTTCACTTATTTTAAATGAGTTACAAAAACCAATTCAAATTCTCGATTCGATTAAATGGCCTGAAGGTACAGATGAATTTATTATTAAAAATAAATTTAAAGAAATACCAACAATCGCCTACGACAATCGTCCATTAAAATATGTTCCACAAAAAAAACTCCAAGAGTTTAAAGAATTAAGATTAAAAATTTCTCGAGAATTAGGTGATCGAGATCCACTAGGAATGATACTTGCTAGAAACTGTGGACAATATGAAGATGTCGTTCGCATGTTAATGTCTCGGGGTAAATCTGATTTTTATGATTATTCAAAAAAACTCTATGGTAGTCCAAGTGAAATAATGGCCGATGGTAAATCGACTCTCGCAGATTTGGCCGGAATCATATCAAATTTATTGAACACACTCGATAAAAAAGACTTAGGAAATAATTTTGAGCGTATTTTGACTTCAGAGGATGTCGTTGTAGATTTAAAAAATCGCTTGAGTCACTATTTTTTAGATGAAAAAATAAAAGTTAAATTATCAGATGGAATTTTATCAGATGCTTCTGCAGGATCTGATTATATAAAAATCCGAAGCGAGTTAATGTTTGCTAAAAAAGATGTCGACATTTTTGAAGTCCATGAAGGTTGGGTTCATTTAGGAACAACTCTCAATGGACAGAGTCAGCCATATGCAAAATGGTTGGCGAAGGGACCACCGTGCTCGACGGTCACACAGGAGGGGTTGGCGGTGACAATGGAGCTATTTACATTTTCCATGTTCCCTAAAAGGGCCAAGAGATTAAATGATCGCTTAGTCGCTTGTCATATGGCCGAAGAGGGAGCGGATCTCTTGCAGGTAATTAATTTTTTTAAAAATAAAGGACAAGAAGATCGGCAGGCGATAAAAAACGCAAGTCGTATTTTTAGAGGAGCTCCATTAACAGGTGGTTCACCTTTTACGAAAGATATTTCTTATTTAAAAGGGTTTGTCATGATTTATAATTTCATGCGAATGTGCATTAAAGAAGGAAATTCTGATTTGATTCCCTTTTTATTTGCAGGTAAAGTTACCTTGGATGAATTGCCACTTTTAAAAAGATTTCATGACGAAGGTGTTATCTCTATGCCTAAGTATTTACCGCCAATGATAAAAGATATGAATGGACTGGGCGTCTGGATGGCCTTTAGTAATTTTCTCAATACGATGAACCTCTCTGATATATTAAAAGAGCAAAGTTCTTCTGAAGACAAAAATCCTTTTAAAAAAGCAGCTTAAAAAATCCTAAAGCGGCGGAGCTTCAGTTTCAATAACCCCCGGGCATTGACTAAATCGTTGTATAAAATCAACTAATTCCGGATGACTGCTCACCGAATATATATCTCGCAACTGAAGCCAGTAGAGAAGACTGACCATGCTCATCGTAAGATAGTTCCAGTCTTTTATTGGGTCTTGTTTTAAGGCCCAAGGGATTAGGTGTGTGATTAGAGTAGGAATACGTTCTTGTTGCCTGACTAAAAAATAATGACTTTTATCTCCGATATCAATTCCTCCTTTTCTGAGAGAGAAAAGATTTACTCCGCTTGCCATTGCTGTATCGATAATCGAAAGGATATTTTCTTGTTCAATGGATAATTCAGGTAATTTCCATTTTTTACTAATGTAGTTAAACATGACTCGAGAGTCATAAATAGGTGTTTCACCATCTAGAAGCATGGGAATTTGATTTAGTGGATTAACCGATTTTAGGAACTCGCTATCTTCAACTTCAAGGTAATTAACGGGGCGAAAGATAAGAGATTTATCATTCCATAAAAGTAAGCGTATTTTCCTAACATATGGAGAAGTAAAAGATCCAATAAGTGTTAAGGCCATGGTCATTTTCCTTTTTAATTTTGATATGATAAAATACAATTTTTATTCACGATAAATCAATCGGAAAAATGTTAATGAAATGCAAATGGTACGAATCTCACCATTGTCAGTCTTGTGCTCTTCTGAATGATACATATCAGGCAAGTTTGGTAAAAAAAGAAAATGACTTGCGATCACTTTTTAAAGGTCTTGAGCTAAATCTTCAAGAAATTGTGGACTGTGAGCCTGTTGAAGCCTCCCGGGGAAAAGCGAAATTAGCTGTCAGTGGTAATGAAAATACTATTGAATTTGGTTTTTATGATTCTCAACTCAATTTTAAAACTCTTGAAGAATGTCCATTGCACATGGTGGGAATTAACGAGCTATTAGTAGATCTAAAAACTAGGCTCAAAAAATATAATATTATCCCCTATAATTTGCATACAAAAAAAGGGGAGCTTAAATATCTTATTATTTCAAAGAGTTTAGAAAACCAAGAAATTCTGGTGCGATTTGTTGTGAGATCAAAAGAGTCCCTTGATCGTTTAAAAAAATTAGCACAAGAATGGATAATGACTTCTCTAGAGGTCAAAGTTGTCTCACTTAATATCCAGCCAGAGCATAAGGCGATATTGGAAGGCGAGGAAGAAATTATTTTGACACCAGCGGCAAGTATTAATTGCCAGATGGGAGATGTGCATTTGTCTCTTGGTGCAAGGAGCTTTTTCCAAGTGACTCCCAGTGTTTCTTTAAGACTTTATCAAAGTGTTAGACAGGTCTTATCAGATAATAATATTCATTCATTTTTAGATCTCTATTGTGGCGTTGGCGCATTTTCATTTTTCGCTGCTCAGACATGTCAAAGAGTGCTAGGTGTTGAGATCTCCAAAGAAGCAATAGAGGCAGCAAAATTGGCTGTGGCCAAAAATAAGATTCTAAAAAGCATTGAATTTCAAAGCTTAGATGTTGATAAATTCCTCCTCACTCAAACAGAGACCTTTGATGCGATCTTAGTTAATCCTCCGAGGAGAGGCTTAAATGAATCTATTATAAGCCGTCTTTTGGAGCTTCGTCCGAAAATGATAATTTATTCAAGTTGCCAAGCTTTAACATTGTCTCGCGATGTAAAAATGCTCGAGGCGCATTATTCAATAAATAAAACACAAATTTTTGATATGTTTCCCTTTACTGATCATTACGAAACTTTAATGATTTTAGTCAGGAAAGAATGAAATAAAGTGTGCTATAAATGCATCCAACATTAGGACAATATTTTAATTGTGAGAAAAAATGGATAACCTAGCTGACTATAAACTTTCAATAGATCCACTCAAGTCTTTCATCGGCTGGTATGATGCTGCTAGTATTTGTGAACAAAATCCCACGGCCATGACACTTTCAACTTATGATGTAAAACTTAATCGCCCCGATGCGAGAACGGTATTGTTCAAAGGAATGGAAGACGGCAAGCTGATTTTTTACACGAATTACAAAAGTGCTAAAGGACTTGAAATTGAAAAAAATAATGAAGTTTGTTTATTGTTTTATTGGCACGAATCAAAAAGACAAGTTCGAATTCACGGACGTGCTCAGAAAATGAGTGAAGAAAAATCGGCACAATATTTTCAGTCTCGAGACCGAGAAAGCCAATTGGCTTCGTGGACGAGTCAACAAAGTCAGCCGATAGAAAGTAAAGAAAGCTTAGAAAAAAAACTTCAGGAAACAACTTTAAAATTTAAAAATGCTGATATTCCTTTACCTATGAGTTGGGGGGGGTATTTGATTGATCCTTATGAATTTGAATTTTTTGTTTATGGCGATTATAGATTAAATGATAGATTTTTATTTCAACAAAATAATAAAGAGTGGGCCATCACTCGTTTGCAACCGTAAGGTAATTTAGGAAAAGTAACATGAGTGTAAAGTTTGCAGTTGATCCCATAATAAACGAAAATTCTGTGTTTATAAAAAATCTCACTCTGAGTGTGCTTTACTTAAAAAATGATAAAGAAAACCCATGGTTTATTTTAGTTCCCCGTAAATTGGGTGCGATTGAATTAATAGATTTAAGTCATGAAGAACAAGTCATGTTGATGGAAGAAGTAACAATTGTTTCTGAATTTTTAAAGTCTCATTACCGCCCAGACAAAATGAATGTGGGCTCTCTTGGTAATATTGTTCGTCAACTTCATGTACATATTATCGCTCGTTACACCTCTGATCGAGCCTGGCCTGGCCCGATTTGGGGTGTGCCTACTAAGCAGGAGTTCGACGAAATCGAAATAGAGAATATTAAATCCAATTTCTTTGAATTCGATGAATAATTGATTACGCGACTTCTTCGGTTTTTAAATCCTTATTCACACTAGCATGATTTTTTCTACGTTCTGCAACACCTACACTGTCGATATATTTATTGATAGAGTCTGGAACTTCTTGGAAAAAGTCATTATCTCGAAAATAAATTTTTTGATTAATTTTATTACTATCCAACGCAGCTTCTGTAAAATATTTTTGAAGTCTGTAAAGAGGCCCTGCGATCTTGTGAGAAAAGAATAATCCCCAAACTCCCGCCATTGTTGAAATGCTTAATGCTACAATCAAGAAAACATTTGTCATGAATTTTTTTTGCTCATGTATCATTAGGAAAAAGGGATGATCCGGTGGCAAGTTAAGTGCGACTCCTCGTTGCATATAAGACTGAAAAAAGTAGTCATTTGCCAAGTAGATGATTGAAGTTGAAACAATTGAAATAAGTAATAATGAAATCATGAATTGTATCTGGAAATCATTATTAATTAAAAATTTCTTTTCACGAAGTAAAAGACTTATAAGAGGAATTCTTTTCTTTGTTACTTGCATGGTCTTTTCTTGATTACTGATTGTTTCCATAGATCATTTCCTCTTTTTCTGCTTGGTTGTAATTCATTTCTATTAGTTTATCTTCTGCACTTGAATCTGAACTTACTTCATCAATAAAATCATCTTTTTCTTTTGGTTTAGATTTTTTAAAAGACGCCACGGCCCTGTTGATTTCCCCTTGGGCCTTGAATGCTTGAATTTTCTGACTAAATGCCTCTTCGCGAATGAGCTCGTTTATATACTCAACTTCTTCATTACTTAGTCCATTAGTTGCAAGAGATTTAATTTGGTTAATTTCATTAAAAGTGTAATTTTCTTGAATCATCAAATAATAAACAAATCGTGGGTCCCAACGTTCAGTATTTGTGATTTCTTCTTTAAGTTTATTTTTTATTTCAATGATTTGATTTTGGATTCTTTTAATGTCTTTAACGGCACTGTTGCGGTCAAGATAACTTTGCTCTAAAAGCCCTAAGAGTTCTTTTAAAGCCTCTTTCGTGTCATATTGTGCTCTAGCTGTCTTAATTTCTTTTTTAACATCATCGGTGATTTTAACAGTTTTATCATTGATGACGGCACCGATTTTATCTAGGTCTCTTTTTCTTCTAGCAGTTAAAAGTGAACCATCTTTTTCAAGAGTTTTATCTAAACTTTTTTCTAGCGATTCAATCGCTTGTTCATTTTGTGTAAGTGCAGTCTGAGATGGCACTTGTTTACTATCTTTTAGATAGAAGTAAGCACCCCAGAGAACAAGTAATCCGATCACGGCCATGGTTGAGATATTTCTCATAATGGTTGTCTTTGTATTATGGCGATTTTGTTCTAAATCAAACGACGTGCTACCGACAAAATCACAGTGAAGCCATAACCCATTCTAAAGATTTGTATGATTCTATCAATTAAGATTGTGAAAAGGTGAATTAAGAGTAAATATTTTGAGGGCTTAAGGAGGATTTTAGTGTTTTTTTGATGAGAGCTTAATTTCTTTAAAAGTGACCATAAAAAAAGGCAGGTTAAATTTGAGAATTAATCATTATTGGTCAAATGCCCAATGCTAATTTGCGTTTGTTGATCGATATTTAAAGTAAAAGGAGATCCCTATGAATAAAACATTAATTTATGACTGGCCGACTAGGATATTTCATTGGCTATTTGCCGGTATGTTTATTGCGGCTTTTTTTATAGCTAAGACTTTTGATGATGATTCGGCAGTTTACCCCTATCATATGCTCTTAGGCTTAAGTATGGCATATATCGTTATTCTGCGAATTATGTGGGGATTGATAGGAAGTCGTAATGCGAAGTTTTCATCTTTAACTCTAAAACCCAAAGATCTAGTCAATTACTTGAAAGGAGTTCTCTATTCTAAAAATCAAATTAATGGAGCTCATAATCCGGCCTCTAGCTGGATAGCTCTCATTATGATGTTCTTGACCCTTGGTCTTGCTGTCACAGGCTATCTGATGACAATGAGTCTGTATAAAGAGCTTGTAGAAGAGATTCATGAGCTTCTTGCCAACGCTTTTATTGTTGCGGCTGTAATGCATGTCAGCGGTATTATCCTACACACATATCGATTTCGTGATGGAATTAGTCTAAGTATGATAAATGGGAAAAAGAATATTGATTTACCTAATGAAGCCGAAATTAATCACACCTATCGTTTTGCAGGCGCCATCTTTTTTGTAATGTTTCTGGGATTTATTTTATTTTTAAATAATAATTATGACCGTCAAAAGCAAAATTTAACTGTTTTAAATAAATCATTTCAGCTGGGAGAATTAGAAAATAACGAAAAAGGTGAGAATGAAGCAGAAGACGATTGATACTTACCCCCAAAAAAAAGGCAGGAGTGAATCCTGCCTTAGCTTAACTTATTTTATTTTTCAACACTTGCGGGCATACGCCCTCCAGTTGGAAGTTTTTCAATACTTTTTGCGAAGTTCTCTCCTCTTAATTTTGAGAAGGCTGCATTGTCTTCAGATTTTCTTAATTCTACGGCGAGATCAGTATTTATTTTGATGAGATTTCTCATGTCTTCAGAAGGCTTAATTTTTTCAGCTTGTCTTTGAAATTCCATCATTGATTTAGTTTTTGCCACTAACTCCTTTTTCAAATAACCAGTTTCTTCAGTAAATCTTTTTTCGAGAAAGTCTTGAGCTTTATCATGGTTAATTGATTTTTCAACTAATCGATCTTTTGATTTTTGAAGTTCATCTTCAAGATAAGCAATTTTATCAACATACATTTTTTGTTGCTGATCAATCATTTTAGTAAGTGAGATAATTTTTAAATCTTTTTCATTATCCGTCATCATGCCTTCAGCAGGATAAGCATCAAAGCTCACTTCCGTTGTTGGTATTCCACCTTCTGCCCACATCAAATCTTTTGCCATTAAAGATGTAGCAGAAATAGCAAGAGCAAACGAGACACAATAAATTCTGGTTTTCATTAGTTTCATCCTTTAGATGTTTAATCACTATCGTACTGATCGGTAGGCCCGTCAAAATACTTTAGTGAATAGCTCGGCAAGATGAATAAAATGTATTAAATAGTTAAATTTAAAGCGATTCTGGTTGAGCATCCCAGTCAGTGGTAGGATTGCCTTGTCTATTGGTTTCGATGACTCTGGTTAGGGAGTCAATAGCTATAATTTTAAGCATTTCCTTTTCTCTCTCAGAGCAATCATCACCACAAGATTTGATGAGTTCCTTCATCATGACGGCCCCAACTGTATAGGGCCCATTGCGATTTTCATCACATGCATGGACACCAGCATAGTCGTGACTTTCTGGGCAGCGAGAGTGTGCAAATGCTAAGCTCTTAGCATTTCCATCACTATGGCGGGCTTCATGGAAAAAAGTAGAAAGTCTATTTAAGCTATTTGAAATAGCATTTGGGTTTTCATTATTAATAGTCAGTTCTTTATGAAAGAGTCCTTCACCTATTTGAATAATCCCGACTCTTGGAGACTCAGCTAAAGCTTTAATAGGTTTTTTTAAAAATCCTTTTGAAATTTTTAGACCGTAGACCTGACTTTCTTTTTTCCCGGCCATGTATAAACCTGCACCAATGTTTGACATGACAGTCACACCTTCATCTTCGGCTTCAGTTTCAGCATTAAATTCTAATGCATGAGGGACAATATCTGCATTGGGAAAAGTGACACCTTTTCTTTCTACAAAAACAGTCTTTTTAACTAGAAGCTTGTAGACACTTAAGGCATTTTCTTCAATGACATAATTGACTCTTGTTTCGAGCCAGTTTTTTGCAGTCACACTATTTAATTTTTCAAGTCCTAATACTTTGAGTGTTTCTTCAGATGTCTCTTCTGTAAATTTTAAATTTGATAAAACTTCCAGATCCCTGTTTATGCCGTCTCTAAGTTTTGGTTTAATCGCCTTTGAGAGAATGATCTCACTTGCCATAGACACCTGGCCCATGAAGACTAATGAAGAAAGCGCGATAACTGAAATGTTCATTTTCATAGATTTTCCTAATATTAAGAGACTTCGCTAACCATACAGTTTTCATAAAAAACCTCAATTAAGACTGAAGTATTGAGTAAAATTTATAGATGTATCTAGCACTAAACAATGTTAAGATAAGTCTATGAATAGTGAAGAAAATAGAACAATTTTGCTTGTCGATGACGAACCTGGCTTATTAGAGCTCATGAAAGAGGGGCTGGAAGATTTTAATTTTTTGGTATTTTGTGCCTCAAATGGTTCAGAAGCCCTAGAGATGATGAAAAAGCATTCTGTTGATTGCCTAATAACAGATATCAAAATGCCGGTTATGGGTGGGATTGAATTAGTGACGAAGCTTAGGGAAAGTCGGCTTACTATTCCAGTGTTTTTTATTACAGCTTACCAAGATCTGCCTAAAGAAGTTCTGGCCAATTTGCAGCCGAAGGCAATTATATTTAAGCCTTTTGACATTGAAGAAGCTGCTCTTTTGGTTAAAAATTATTTTTTAAGAAATCCCTAGAAAAAATCAGCATGATAATTAAAATGAGTAAGCTCTTTTACTTTCATCAAGTATTGATGAATTTTTGAATTAAATTGAAATTCAGGAACGATGTATGCGCCCCAAAGGTGAGAGGCAATCATAATGTCTACTATTGTAATTTTGGAGTTCATAAAAAAAGGCTGAAGTTTATTTAATAAATTTTCATCGAGGATTTTTTCTAGCTCATTAATATATTCTTTTTGATCTCTGACCAAGTTTTTAAATGGACCTCTTTTGATTTCTTTTTTGCTTTGAAAATAGTGGCGAGATTTTTCATCAAATTCAGGTGTCCATATCCAATACGGCATGGCCAGAGAGTGGAGTGGGGAACCGATTAACTCAATTAATTTATCAACTTCAGTTTTATTAGTAAAATAAAAATCCCAAGAGAGTTGATTCTTATTATCTAGGTCTTTTAAAATATCAAGACTTTCATTTTGAGCAATCCCATCGTTCTTAACAATAATTGGTAGCATTTTTTTTCCAGTGAGTTTCACTGGTGTATTTTCATCATCGTAAGCGACTACAACTGATTCATATTTATGATTCAAAAACCCAAGTCCCATTCGGACTCGAATACAAAAAGGGCAATGGACGTAGTGGTAGAGTTTCATAGTTAAATTTAACATGTTTTCTTAGTGATTGAACAGAGTTTTGGCGTGACAATCTCTAGCAATTTAATCAACATTAGGTATGAAGAAAATATCACCAGATCTCAATTCCTTATTTTGGACTCAACTCTTCGGCGCTCTCAATGACAATCTGTTTAAAAGTGCTTTGGTTATATTGATTACCTATAAAAATATAAGTTTGATGGGTCTTTCATCAGGTTCAATGGTTGCTTTATGCGGCGGTCTTTTTATTTTACCTTTTTTTATCGTCTCAGCAACAAGTGGTCAGCTTGCAGATCGACTCAATAAAGTCTGGCTCACGGTCAAGATTAAAGAAGCTGAAATTCTCATCAGTTTACTTGGTGCTGTTGGGCTTTTTTTAGAAAATTATCCATTGATGATTTTTGTGCTCTTTTTATTAGGTTTACAGTCTACTTTTTTTGGACCAATTAAGTACGCTCTTATTCCACGCTATTCTTCCCCAGAGCAATTGGTTTTCGGTAATGCGATGGTGAGTTCTGGGACATTTATTGCAATTTTAATTGGAACAATTCTTGGTGGAATCGTTGCTGGTATTCAAGATAATTATTGGCCATTAGTCTTTTTACTATTTTTAGTTTCCGGACTTGGTCTATATTTTGCTAAAAAATTACCAATGGACCACCAAGGAAATATAGAAGATATTAATGAGTCAGTCGAATTAGCGGAAGTCGACTGGAATTTTTTTTCCTCAACACGAGATATTTTAAAATTGGTTTTCAAAGATTCCAATATTGGATTATTAATTGTTGGCCTTTCTTGGTTTTGGTTTATGGGGGCGGGACTTTTATCATTGCTTCCTTTAATTGCAAAAAATATTTTTAATGGCAATGAATCAGTCGCAACTCTAATGCTTTTTACTTTTACAATGGGAATGGGAATTGGCCCCTTTCTTCTAGAGAAATTAACAAATGGAAAAATAAAGTTGTTTATTATTCCTTTAAGTTTAATTTGTATGACAATGGTTATTTTCGATTTAGCATTTATTGTGAAATTAGCTTCAAAACAAAGTGCACATTTTATGTCTTATCCTTTTCCCTTGGGTTTTAAGGATTTTCTTGGAGTGAGTACGAGCTATCGAACTTTAGTTGATTTATTTTTACTTTCTCTTTTTGGCGGAATGTTTACTGTGACTCAATTTGCTCAACTACAAAAAATTACTCCCCTGGGAGAGTTGTCCAGAATTGTTGCGGGCAATAATATTGTCAATGCCGCCACCATGGTGACTGTATCACTCCTCTTAATGTTTTTTCACGGCCAACAATTTTCGTTATCGCTTATTTTGGGAATTTTGGGAGTTTTGAATATTTTCGTTTGTATTATTTTGCTTTATTTTTACCAAAGTGAATTTAACAAGCTCTGGAGATTTTAAGTTATGAAGTCTAAGGCCATTATTGTCGACCTAGACGGAACTTTGTGTGATGTAGATCACAGAGTCCATTTCGTGCAAAAGCACCCCAAGGATTGGGAGGGTTTCAATAGTAAAATGTCTGATGATTTACTTCACAATTGGTGTCAAGAACTCATTGACGCAATGCGAGCCAGGAATTATAAAATTCTTTTTGTCACCGGACGTGGTGACAGTTATCAAGAAGTAACAAAAACTTGGTTAAAAAAACATGGGATTATTTTTGATCTTTTACTCATGAGGTCAGCTGGGGATTTACGAGAAGATGCTGATATTAAAGAAGATCTTTATAAAGATTCAATCCAGAATGTTTACGATGTTCTTTTCGTCCTTGATGATAGAGCTTCGGTCGTTGAACGTTGGCGCAATCTAGGTCTCGTTTGTCTTCAGTGTGCGCCGGGAAATTTTTAGTTACATTGTTTGATAAAAATTCGCTAATGACTTATCCTAATAATAGTTTAAATCATTAGGTGGGTAATTATGAAAATTTCACTTTCTTTTTTGTTAGTAGCTCTTTTAGCTTCAGCTTGTAAGTTTAATGGTGGAGACTCTGCACCAGTAGAGCAAAATGAAGGCAAGTTTGGTGAGATTACAGAATTAGCGGAGAGAAATTTTACACCTTCTGAATTACTTATTGGTAGAAGAATTTGTGGGGCTTTAAAATCCAAACGTGAACTGTTTGAATCTCTTGATGATAGAAAAGAGAAATTTCGTTTTCGTGGAGAAGTTAAAAATTGTAATGTAGGTTCTATTCCCAACATGGGAGAATTCAATGCTGCAATTTCAAATACCAACTCCGCTTCTCTAGAGTATATTTCAGAGAGAGAAAGACTTAATTATTTCAAAGATATTGTGACAGATACCAGCGGAGTCATGAATATACTATGTGACAATATTAATAAAAAAGATATTGTATCTAACCAAATATTAAGTGGTTCATCTTATATTCGATTTAATTTTTTAATCGAAAAAGATTACGATCAAATAAATATCATTAAAAAAAGCAAAGATAATGTGGGCAACTATAGAACGGTTAGTGCCGAATCTGTTTCTGTTATCACTCAACTTAACCAAGCGCCAGCTAAATTCCGTGGAGTTGAAAAAGAAAGAGCTCTTTATTCTCTTTGTTCAACTCCAAAAGTTTTTAGTCATCTTAAGCAAACTTGGATGACGGCCATCACTGATTTTTAATTAAAGAGTATGGTAAGCCTTCACAATTCCAGCACTCGATAAATCAAATCGAGCATAGAGTTGATCAGCTTTATAGGCTGATTGACCAAACTCACCACCTATACCAAGTGTCACAGCTTTAAAATCCACTCGATGAGTATGTAGTGCATGAAGAATCATTGATCCCATTCCGCCAAGAACTTGATGATCTTCAATCGTGATGAGTTTCCCTTTCGTTTTTACGAGAGCATGCTTAAGTGTTTCAATATCAACATGATTAATAAAAGAATGGTTTATGACAGTTGCATTTATACCTTTTTCTTTTAATTCCAAACAAGCTGACAAGGCTTTTCCAACCATTGGCCCGGCAGCGACGATAGTTACATCTGATCCTTCAGCTAGAACATTCGCTTTATTCCATTGGTATTTTATATTTTCAACATAACTGACTGGATGATTTTCTCTTCCTAAAAAGAAGACCGTTGAATTTGGAGTGCGGCCAGCTTCACGATCTTTAGCAAAACTAGTGATGGCCTCATACATGAGTGCATCAGCTTCACTTGAACTAGAACAATTCACGACATTTAAATGTGGAATACTCGCTAGAGCAGCAAAATAGGTAGTGGCCTGATGACTTGCTCCATCAGCGGCATCTTGAAAACCAGTATGTGAAAATAAAGCAATCACTGGTGCTTGTGAAAGACCTGCCATTATGAAAGGCAAGTTTCCTTTTGTGACACCAAATTGTGCAAATGTATCGACAATAGGTATAAGACCAGCTTTTGAAAGTCCAACTGCTGAAGAAACCATATTGGCCTCTGCAATTCCAACATCGATATAATTATTTGGAAATTCTTTTTGAAAGGCTTTTATTCCAGTTGAACTTTGTAAGTCAGATGAAATTGAAAAAACGGGATAACCTTCTTTAGCTGCTCTTATACAAGCTCTCGCAAATCCATCTTGTACTTTTTCAGTTTTTACAGCATTGGCAGCTGGGTCTTTTGGCGCTGGTTTTGATTTGTTGATTTCATCTACCCAAGATGTGAATTCACTTGGTGCTTCACCATTATAAATTTCATTCACAAATGAAAGTAGCTTGTCATCAAAAGCAGAGAGGGGATATCCATGTCCTCCACTTGCACTATCTACTGTTGATTTTACTCCAAACCCTTTGAGTGTTTTAAATAAGATCGCCACCGGTTGAGTTGGATTTTTATCAGCGAGGCTTATGGCCTCTTCAATTGAATGAAGAACTTTTTCTAAATTGTGCCCCTCGGACACTTTAATAACTTTCCAACCTAAGATGGCCAATGAATCAAAAGTTGGAGTCATTGAAAAAGAGTCTTCGTCTATACGTCCACCAAGTTTGGTATTGTTATCGGAAACAAGCATAACAAAGGGATTCATTTTATTTTTTAAGGCAAGACCAGGAATTGCGGCGAAAGCTTCGCGTGCTTCACCTTCCATTGCACCTCCATCAGAGAGTGTGCAAATAGTGAGTCTTGTATTGCCAATAATTTTATCGGCCATGGCAAGACCTTGGGCCTGTGGTAAACCTGATCCAAGTGGGCCATTAGAAATTAAAACACCTTCTGGATTCAAGTGAGCTTCCCCGTGACCGGTGAGTTTACTTTCTATACTTCTGAATTTTTTTAAATCATTAAAAGTTAAATTATCAAAACCATAATTTGCACGAAGAGCATAGATTCCATTTTCAGTGTGTCCGGCATCGTTGACAAAGTTATAATGGTCAAACCAATTTGGCTTTTTAAACATTAAAGCATGAGTTGCACTCATAATTTCTGCAAAAGCAGCAGGGCCACCCCAATGGCAAGCAGCTCCACCGATGGTTGCGTGCATATTCATAAGGGCCACAAGTGCGCGAGTGGCACGCGGATCTGCTAAGACAATATCATTGCCGGTTTTGTCTTTTAAAGTGAGAGCATATTTTGGAGAGTGAGTGGGATTTTGGGCAAGTTTTGATTTAATGGATAATGGCTTAATCATTTTCACTCCTCAGTGTGCGGTATAAAATTTGTATAAGCATAGCAAAAGTTTAAGGCCATTTTGAAGTTTATTTTAATGGTCAGTGATAGGTTTAGTTAAAGCTTGCAAGACATAGATGCGAAGATTCCGAAAGCCAGGGTTATTTATGCAATTTTTTATTAATGAAAACTACGTCTCGGAGAGGCCCGCGTTAACTTGACTAAAATTTATATTGCAGTTCGTATTGGCCAACAATTTTTTTATGGCAATTATATTGCCCATGATAAATTTATTTCCCGATTTACCCATTATAAGACATAAGCAGAAAGAAACAATCGCTAATTTAAAAGCTGGCGAAATAGATGATCTGAGAGTTTCAAATAAACTCCCTATTGATGACATTGTTAAATATGGCCTTCAAGAAAATTTTTTAAAAGATGGATTAAAAAGTTTTCCTGATCCAAGAAAAACTTTTGATATACCAATAGAAGCATTACTTCTGCCGCAAGTTCTTCAGCGACTTAATGACGAGCACTCGCTTTTGCTTGCTCCTTATATGTTAAATTCTGCTGAACTTATGACTGAACTTGGTTATTCCGCGAGGGTATTAGAAGAAGGATTTAATAATAAAAATACCTACGAACGAGTTACTCCTTTTCATGGAGAGACGTTAAAACATGTTTTGTTAAGTACGAAAGTAGATCAATTATTTAATTGGTTCAATACTGATTGGAACCAGTTAATGAAACTAAACGCTCCAGGAAGAACCAGACAATATATTATTGACGGTACTGAAATTCACGTACCAAAACATTTATATAAAAAATATGATGGCGCTGGTGTCGTCACGAATAATGAAGGTGAAGTTCGTTATGGTTATAAAGTAGTTTGGATTCAAGAAATAATTGATCGAAAGGGAGTGATTCGCTCAATGACCATGTCACCAATACAAACTCACGATTTAAAATTAGGAAAAGAATTAATAGCAGATTTTGATTTTGAGGAGGGGGCTTTATTATTAATGGATCGCGGTTTTTAGATGGAGAATGGATTACCCACTTAAAGTATGATCGAAAAATAGACGTCTGTATGCCACTAAAATGTAACAGCGAAATAACTCAGTTTGCAATTGCCCAAGCGGAGTTTGATAATAAGTGGCAGCCACATCCGACCAGAGAAAAGCAAAAAATTTGTGAGATAAAAAAATCAGAATTGGAATGGAGCTTGTGCCAAAGTTTTAATAGTGGAGTGCTTGTTAGATTTACCAAAAAAATGGCGAGGAAGAGAATATTGTTTTCGTTGATACTAGAGCAGGAATAAGTGGCAAAAATATTCTAGCTACCTATGATCAGCGAACCGAGATTGAAGAAAGCCATCGGCAAATGAAATGCTTTCAGGGGTTAGAAAAACTTCCATCTAAAAAACTTGTTCATGTTGTTTTTAAATTATTATGGGGACGATCGCATATAATCTTTTTAATTTATTTTTAAATTCAGAAAAATGTTCAACACTTGAAGACTATACCCTTAAAACTCACCGACAAAGAAGAAGATCCAGCGAGAGAAATCCAGAGATAATAATTTATACTGGCGATACATATGCCATCTTAAATAATTTAGATTTCCTAGATATAATTTTGACGTTGAAGAAAAGCACTCAAATGAAGTTGCGAAAAATCTTTAAAGAATTAACAAGCTAAAAATGTCCGCCTAAAATAATCGAATATTTTTCAAAAAAATTTACATTGATTGTCCGATGAAACCGCTTATCCTAATTTTAAGAATTGCTCGCTCAGGGGCAAGTAAACAAGGGGTTTTGGTGGGAACTTGATGAATTATTGGTTTTAGTAGTTCAAGTTGAACTTTTTTTAATGTGATAAGTAGTCGAAAAATGGCGAATTATGAAAAATAATGCCGCCCTCTCCGAGACGTAGTAATGAAAATTGTACACTCAATAAAAAAGAAGTTCTAACCGATAGGAAATGAATGAATAATTCTCGCAAAAATTAAGATAAGGACCTATGAACCTCAGGCAAAAATTCATATCTATTCTTGTTGTAGTAGGTTCGTTGTTTTTAGTAGTCATTTATTTCATTTCCACTTCCGTTTTATTAAAAGGTTTTGTTAAGATTGAAGATCAACAAAATCAAAATAATGTTAATCGTTTTAGTGAGCTTTTAATTAATGAATTGGAAAATTTAACCACTTCAACAATTTCATGGTCAACTTGGGATGAAAGTTACAATTTTGTAAAAAAACCCTCAAAGAAATTTCTCCTAAGTAACTATTTGATAGATTCGATAATGGATTCAAAATTTTCGAGAGTGATGTATTTCAATCTTGCAGGCGATAATCTTTTTACTCAAGACTATGACTTGATAAATCGAAAATTTGTAATAACCAATAAATTTACTTTGGATGATTTTAAAAATAATGTAATTAAGAAGTTGAAAATCAATGAACTATCTAAACCCAGAGTTGGTTTTTATAAGACCGTAAATCAACTTGAATATTTTTCACTAAATCCCGTTTTGGCCGGCAATGGAAAGGGAGAGTATATTGGTTATTTGGTAATTTTCCGCGCACTTGATAAAGAATTTATTGAAAAGTCTCGAAGAATTATGAAGTCCGATTTAAGTTTAGATTACTTCAATAATTTAAATGATCTTAATATCACAAGCAAAAATGTTGATTTCCATAAAACAAAAGAAAGAGTCAATGCAAAAATCAGATTTCCTGATTATCTCAAGAAAGGTCAGTTGGTGTTCAATATACCTATGCCGCGAAAAATTTCAATGCATGGAGAGGATACACTTTTTCGCTACTTAGGATTATTAACAATACTAGTAGCCGCGAGTTGTTTAATAGTCTTTAAAGTTTTTGATTCGAGCGTGCTACAAAGAATTCTAAAGCTCAAAGAGCAGCTACAGTTAATTTCAAGAAATAATTCAAATTTAATTAGAGTTGAAGTAACTGGTACAGATGAGATTGGAAAACTATCTGAAGGAATTAATTATACATTAAATGCCGTTGATCAAAAGCAGCTAATTATAAATAGAACTTCTAAATTTTCAGCACTTGGTGAAGTGGCTGCCTCAATCGCTCATGAAATTAATAACCCGCTTGCGGTTATTTCAGGCCTTTCTGCCCAGATGGCCAAGCTAATCGAAAATCCAGACTTCGATAAAACTGAATTTAATAAAAAAATAATTAAAATAAAAATGAATGTTTTAAGAATTGAAAAAATTATTAATTCGCTACGCTTTATTGCCAGAGATGGTGACTTAGATGATTTTGTAATGATAGGGATGGGAAAAATTTTAGAGGATGTTGAAACTCTATGTATTGAAAGATTGAAACATCAAAATATTAAACTAATAACGAAGGACTTCGATCCAGCTATCAAGCTTAGGTGTAGGCCGGTTCAAATTGCACAAGTTCTTGTTAATTTGATGAACAATTCGGTAGATGCTCTTGAAGATCAAGAGGGAGCATGGATTGAAATTGCTTCTTCTATTGTTGACGATAAAATAGTAATTAGTCATTCAGATAGCGGTCCGAAGATACCCGATCATGTGGCTTTAAAAATGATGGACCCTTTTTTTACAACAAAAATTTCAGGAAAAGGAACTGGCTTGGGATTAAGTATTTCAAAAAATATTATTGAACAACACGGTGGAATGATTTCCTTAGAAACCGTTCCGAATACCCGATTTATTATATCATTTCCGCGATTATTGTCTTAACTCGTTGCAGGAAATTGGCATTAGTCAATTATTATCAAACTATAATAGTATATTACTTTAGTTCCAATGATATTCTTCCGATAGTAGTTTCAAGAGGTCATTGATGTGTGAAGTTTGCAGTGCTGAAGGTAAAGATTATCGTTATCTTAATGGCCCAAAAAATCAAATTACGACTGAACAACTTTATAAGGTTTTCAGAGACAGCGTCGCACCCGTGAAGCTTTGTTACGTTCATAGTATTGAATTATTTATGTTAGGTGAAAGACGTTTTTTACATGAACATCTATCTTTCGCTCATAAGCTTGCCAGTAAAGTGAGAAAAAGTGCTGCTGGGCAATCTCCATTTGGCTTTTAGTTATTCTTCTTGATACAATCTCTCAGTGGAAAATCGAGAAATCTTACAAGCAAAAAGTTTTATCAATAATGAATGGATCGGACATTCGACGACTAATATTTTAGTTGTTAAAAATAAATTTGATCAAAGCAGTCTCGCCCATGTTTCTTATGCTGATCCTTCAGAAGTTCAGTTTGCCATTTCAAATTCAGTACAAGCTTTTCAAAGTTATTCAAAGACTTCAGCTGAAGAACGACGTGATTACCTGTTAAAAATTAAAGATGGACTTCTTTTAGAAAAAGAAAAATTTATCAATCTCATTGTCTCTGAAGCAGGAAAACCGATTGAGTACGCCAAGGCTGAAGTTGAGCGCTCACTCTTTATTTTGCAAACAGCAGCTGAAGAAGCTATGCGAATCAGCGGTGAAGCTATCGCCATGGATTATGGCATTGGAAAAAATCGCACTGGTCTTACTAAGAATTTTCCATTGGGCCCAGTTCTCGCGATGTCGCCTTTTAATTTTCCTTTGAACTTAGCTCTTCATAAAATAGCTCCAGCACTGGCCGCTGGTTGCAGTGTGATTTTAAAGCCTTCACCTTACACTCCACTAACGGCATTGGCCTTAGCTTCACTTTGCAAGCGAGTTGGTTTGCCTTCTGGTGTTTTAAATGTAGTGATTTGTCAAAACTCAGAAACCCTAATGATGTTACAAGATGAACGCTTGAAACTTCTTTCTTTTACTGGTTCGGCTGATGTGGGTTGGATGTTAAAATCAAAAGCTGGAAAGAAAAAAGTCGTTTTAGAATTAGGTGGAAACGCCGCTGTCATTGTTGATCGAAGTGCCAATCTTGAAGAAGCAGCTAAAATGATTGCGATGGGAGCTTATAATTATGCGGGACAAGTCTGCATTTCAGTTCAAAGAATTTATGTTGATCACAGTGTCTTTGATCAATTTCTCATTCATTTTAAAACGGCAGTCAGTCTGCTAAAAATTGGTTCTCCAATGGAAGAGGGGACTATCGTTGGGCCACTCATCGACCGGGCCCATTTAGAGAGAATTGATCACTGGGTAAAAGAAGCAACACTTAAAGGTGCCCAAATTCTTTTTGGTGGTAATGTTTCTGATCTTGAACATAATATTTATTCTCCAACACTGTTAACTAATACCCAAGCTGATATGAAAATAGTTTGTGAAGAAGTTTTTGGGCCAGTGGCAATCATTGAAAAAGTACAGTATTTTGATGAAGTCATTAAAGAAGTCAATCGCTCGCGCTATGGACTTCAAGCAGGCTTATTCACCAACCAAATTTCTCAAATGAAATACGCTCATGAAAACCTAGAAGTCGGTGCACTAATCATTAACGGACTTCCAGGTTTTAGAGTCGATACAATGCCTTATGGTGGTGTGAAGGATTCTGGTCTTGGCCGCGAAGGAGTGCGCTACGCTCTGGCCGACATGTTGGAGCCACGACTACTTGTTTACTAATTAACTAATTATTCTCACTCATTTTCTTACAAAGCCTTGATGTTTTATATTCTGAGCGGTGTAATTATCATGCACATGCCTTCATTAATAAGCCGAGGTTGTCCGTGAAGATTCTATCCCTTCTATTTTCCATTTGTACTTCTTTGTCTCTAGGTGCTAGTACACCTGATTGGTCAACCGAAGCTGTAATTGAGCCGGGAGATAATAGAGCTAATATTTATGGCCTGGATTCTCTTGAACTAGAAGCCACTAAAAATAAAGGTTATATTCATGCGATGAATTACCCAGTCACAGTGACAGGGCTTCTCATACCCTATCGTCCACTACTCAATTTTATGCATTCAAATCCTAATGACCCATTAAAGAAATTCTTACTTACTATTAGTCGAAAGTTTGCCGGTTTTAAAACAGAGCGAGAGCTTTATGAATGGCTTGGTTTAAGTCAAAATAACGGTCCCAATGCAGTGGGAATTTATAAAATGCCCTATCCTAATGGTAAAGCCGATCAATTTTACGTAGGCGCCGGACTAATTAAAAATTCTCATGGAGAAGGTTTAACATTTAGTTGTTTTGCCTGCCATGCCAACAATCTTTTTGGTACGACTGTGATGGGCTTAACAAATAAGCGCCCTCATTCAAATAAGTTTTTTCATATGGCCCGTCTTGTTGTTCCTAAAATTCCGAACGCTTTATTTGAGGCAAATACTGAAGCCACAAAAGGTGAAATGCAAATGTTTACGCGCACTAAAAAAAATCTGGTCTCGATTGATGGTGTGGTTCCACAGGTGCATGGACTTGATACTTCTCTTCCACACGTGGCCTTGAGCCTGGCCCGTCGAAATAATGATGAATACGCAACAAAAAATTCCATTCTCGAAAAATTCCCACGTAAAAATGAACTTAAAGAATTTGTTACTGATTCAAAACCGATGCCATGGTGGAACTTGAAGTATAAAACGAGATGGCTTTCTGATGGATCTATCGTCAGTGGAAATCCCATTCTCACAAATTTTTTATGGAATGAAATTGGTAGAGGAACAGATTTATTGGAATTAGAAAATTGGATGAAAAATAATTCAGCGGCTATTAAAGAAATTACCACGGCCGCTTTTGCAACAGAAGCGCCGAAGTACACTGATTTTTTTCCACCGACAAGTATTAATATCGAGAGTGCCAAGCGAGGTGAAAAACTTTTTAATCAAACATGTCTTAAGTGCCATGGAGAATACCAAAAAGCCTGGTCGGGAGATAATGTTGAGGGCCTTTCAGCACTTGAGTTATTAGCGACAACAAAAGTTATCTATGATGATCAAACACAAGCTCGCGATGTAGGAACTGATCCAAATCGTTATGAAGCGATGAAATTTTTTGCCAACGAATTAAATAATTTAGCCATTTCGAAATGGATGGAAACAAAAGTAGAACCTCAAGTGGGTTATGTGGCTCCACCATTAGTTGGTATCTGGTCTCGTTATCCCTATTTTCACAATAATTCTGTTCCTAGTCTTTGTGCGGTATTATCCCTCTCTGTAAATCGCCCAAAGAAATTTATCTTAGGCCCATCAGTCAATAAAGAAACAGACTTCGATCAAGAGTGTAATGGTTATCCAGTGGGGGAAAAAATTCCCAAAGCATGGCTTGCAGACACAGAAGCACTTATCGACACTACTAAGCCAGGTTTAAAAAATAGTGGCCATGAAAAAATGCTTCTTGATGCAAAAGGTGCTGAGAAATATTCAAGTCAGGATAAAAGTGACTTAATCCAATTCTTGAAAACACTTTAAGATTTTATGAGTGCCAGATAAAGTTCACGTCCAATCCAGGCATCAGTAGCAGCGTAATGGAGTTGATCTAATTTAAGATCGCTTGCTTCCCAATTCGAAAGTTTAGCGCGTTTACTAAGGGTTAAATTTAAAACCTCTTCAGTCATGCCTTTAAGTCCAAAATTTTTTAACTTTTTATCTCGGGCCATATCAGATAATTCAATAAAACTTTTCGGTGCAAAATCGAAAATCTTCTGCAAACCTTTGATGTCATCACGGATCGCGACGCCGGCTTTAATAATTGATTCATCTTCAAACATAGACTTGATTAAAGTAAAATCTTTGAGGTGGTGGAGTCTAAACAAAATAGCACAGTCATCGCTGGCCAGCTGCAGTAGTGAGACGTGATAAAATTCACCCTTTTTAAAAGAGGGTTTTGTTTCCGTGTCAAAACCTATTATTGGCTTACCAAGAAGACGTGAGAGCGCCGTGGCTATCTCTTCATCTTTTGATACAGTCAGTATTTCGCCTTCAAAGCGGGCGCGTTTGAAATTTGGAGCAGAGTCTAATTTATCATTCATTGAATTTTTACCTAACTCTTTGTACCATCAACTTCAACAAAGTTTAAGCACAAAATGGAGAGTGTATGCCCAGTTTTGATCTAGTTTCTAAAACTGACATGATGGAAATGAAAAATGCCCTACAAATGGCCCAAAAAGAGATTAATGCACGATATGATTTCAAGGGGAGCGATGTCACTTTAGAGCTTAAAGAGACCACCATTGAACTTCGGGCCGAAGACGACTACAAAATGAAAGCAGCGCTGGAAATTTTTCGCGGGCAATTGGTTAAACGAAACATCGGCCAAAGATGTATTGACCCTCAAAAAGTTGAGCCATCGGGAAACCGCATGATGAAACAAACCATTAATATTAAAAATGGCATCGAAAAAGAAAAAGCTAAGCAAATTAATAAAATTCTTAAAGAATCTGGCTTAAAAGTGAGTTCAAGTATTCTTGATGATAAAATCAGACTTACAGGAAAAAAAATAGATGACCTGCAAGAGGCTTATCAGATGTTACGTGCACATAAAGATGTGGAAATAGAGCTGCAAATGGAAAACATGAAGAGAGATTAAAGAATGAAAATTCTTATAGAGCGCTTTAAAAAAAGTATTCCTTATGTTCTAGTCATCCTCTTTATAAGCTGGGCAATGTATAAGTATTTTCTAGAAAGAAATATTAAGCCTAAAACAAGTTTGGCGCTCGATTGGGAATCTTTAGAAAAATCAGAAAAATCAGAAAAATCAGAAAAATTGCCAATAGAAAAAAAGGAATTAATTCCAGTTAAAGAAAAAGAATTCACAACAATGTCACCGGCCGAAAAAGACGCCTTTAATGAATATGATATAATCGAAAAAAAATGGCTGGAAATTGTAAAAAATAATCTTGGAGAGAGTTTCTATTTCCAATACCTAGAAATGCGAGAGCAAAACGATAAAGAGAAAATGAGTGCTTATCAAGAATATCACGACTATCTTAGGCAAAAACAGGGTGATAAATTTGAGTACAATATTTCTGAAGACCAAAGCGAAAGGGAAAGAAAAATTAATCAAATTTATCTCAATAAATTACTTGAAATAATTGGGCCCGCCAAATTTCAAGAATACTTGAAATCCCGAGATCAGTTTAACGAAGAAAGCCGCCGCAATAATAAAGAATTTATTCTTATGGAGTTTTGATGAAAATTACAAAATGGAAAATTCATCAAAAAGAAGTTGTTTTAACTGCCCATGTTTTTCGTTACCAAAAAGTTAAAAGTGAGTCTCCGACAACTAATCAAGTTGGGGATTTTGATGTCGTCCAATGCCTTAATTGGGTTAATGTAATTGCGTTTAATGATAAAGATGAATGTCTCTTAGTGAAGCAATACCGACATGGAATTGAAGATGTCACAATCGAAATTCCTGGAGGAGCCGTTCATCACGGCGAAGATCCACTTCTGGCAGCTAAAAGAGAGCTGAGAGAAGAGACGGGGCATTCTGCGAATCGTTGGTTACATCTTGGCCGCGTTGATGCTAACCCTGCTTTTATGAATAATGCTTGTGATACTTATCTAGCACTCGATGCAATAAAAACTCATGAATTAGAACTTGATCCATTTGAAGAAATTGAAGTTGTCTATAAATCAAAAAACGAAATAAGAAGCATGATTTTAAATCGAGAAATTACTCATTCATTAGTCGTAGCTGCTTTTTATCTTTTTGAATTTGGTTGTACTGAAGCTTGATTGACCATGTAGTAAAGGAGCTTGCCGATGTTTAATCGTTTAGCTTCAATTTTATCCATGAAGTTTTCTCGACACCAATCACTTTGAACACAAGAGTCAAAGATTCCAAACTCGGCATCCGTTATCCAGGTCCCAGTTTTAGGGATCGCCATTTTAGAAACCATGTAAAGAAATATTCCTTTAGCATATTTTTCTTGCTCACCTTTAAGACCGGCCAATTCAATGATTGAGGCTTTGTAGGTCAAAAATGCAGCAGAGAGTTCAGTGTAATCAATAATATTATCTTGGTTCATATCAAAGCGAATAAAGGTTGATTCAATATTGATCATTGCACCGAGGATGAGGGTATTATCACGTCTATTTACAGGGACACCTGGAGCATTATTGTCACGAGCAAAGCCTTCTACTCCAAGGATATATTCCATTGTCTCTTTTTTACTTGAGTTGTTATAATACTTGGCTAAACGTGGAAGAGATTTTTTGAAATTCAATTTATTGAGAATTGTCTCATAAAAATTTTCATTAAAACAATTTTTGTCATAAAGTGGATCATCAACATTAATTCCAGCATCACAAAGTCGCGAAAGCTCTTGACTAAATTTTCCTGAAATTTCAACTGCAGTTAAAAGCATTCCTATATATTCAGTCGCTTCATTGAGATTAATTCTTTGATCTCCATTAGATTGTTGTTGAAATAAATCAGCAAGGAGCATGGCATTTCTAGAAAAAGTTTGGAAATTTGGAGACCACAATTTTAGCTCTACTAAAATTGGTTTGGCATCTAATAAAAAATTAGCAAACTCATCGGCCTTGATTTGCATTTCACCTTTGGCGTCCAAATGGCCATAGGCTTTAAGTAACTTCCAACTTAGCCATTTAGCAATATTGACTTCTATTAAACCAGATTTACTTCTTAAAATTTGACCGTCGTAGACTGCTGATCCAGTGGTTTTTTCTCTGAAGTATCTGAAGTTTGTAGCACTGTCAATGAAGCTTGCTGAAAGCTGATCTAATCTTTTTTTATTATTAAACATGTCATAACCAGGAAGTGCTTTAAATGGTATTTCACTAGCAAGCACTGTGCGTTTTTGACTTAAAATATAATTATTGACGGCATCGTCATATGTAACGTTATTGAAATAAATTTTTTCGAAAAAATCATGCACAATGTTTAAAACGACATCGAGATCTTGAAGCGTGACTGAATCTTTTTTTCCACCAATAAATTTTGATTTTAAAGCTTCGATACTTGGTTTAAATGATTCTACGTCATAATTTTTTATGACTTTTTCAGCAATTAATACCAGTTGGTCAGAGTTAACAAGTTCAAAATTAGCTTGTTTGAATTCAACTAATCGATAGAGACTTCTAACAGTTGTTAAGTAGAATCTCATTTCTTCACTTTCACTCTTGAAATTTTCGCCGGCAGAATAATAGGCATCAAATACCAGACCAAGTATATGGGGCAGTTTAGTGATGGCCAATTTTAATTCATCCGAACTGATGATTTGGACATCGCCACCAACAAGAATCTTTTTTAGGAACATGAGCGAATCTATAAATTTTTCATCTATTTTTCCGCTACCTAATTTGGTGTTGAGATCAAGTATGAAAGTGCGAATGTTGAGTTTTTGACCAAGTCCAGGAGATTTTTCAATTACACCAATCGTTGATTTGGCAAATCGTTCAGTAGATTCATTAAATAGTTTTCTTAAAGTCCAAAACTTTGATTGATTTTGTTTTTCATCCATTAATTTAATAATATTTGAAAGTATGACAGCTTCTTGATTGACTTGAACAAGGAGTTCAAATAGAGGTGAAATTTTTGAATGTGAAATTCTGTCAGCTTCATCTTTCAATAAAATCATATTGAGTTGGAATATAAGACTCAATCCTTTTATTATTGAATCACTTTGATCAACAAAGAATTTTTTAACGAATATACCTATTTCAGCTTCTGATACGGCCCCTGGATTTTTAGAGCGAACATATTTTGTAAATTGAATAAAATTTTCTTGCAGACACTGAATTTGTTCTTTTTGATTAATTTTAAAGATTTCACCTAGTTTTGAGACATCAATTTTACATGTTTGAAGTTCGTCAGTGCGATAAATATCGGCATTTTCAATAGGCTTGTCTGAAACGTAACCACAGCTTGTAAGCACAAGCGAAAAAATGATCACAATTTGAGTGAAGGTCCAGCCCCATGTCTCAGGGGACATTGCAGTCCGGAAGCATGAGATAAAAACTTTTCCTTGTATGGTAAAAAATACATGATATTGGTACGAAATTCGCAAAAACATTTGGGGTATAAGGAGTTTTTCTATGAAGAATCTTTTAGACCCGAAATTATTGGCCAGATTTCAAGAACGGCCAACACCTACCAACGAAATTGTCGATTTTTTAGACACTCATCCTGATATTAGTACAGTTAACCTCTGTCGTATAATTGAAATATCGCCTTCGCAAATTTATAATTATAGGGCAAATTTAAAGCGCAAACCCAATAACGTTGAAGAAAATGATGACTCAGTTGAATCAAAGTCATCTTCTAAATCCTTTAATCGTTATACTGCAGAAGGAAAATTTTCTTTACTTGAAAATTATTTAAAGGCCGACGATCAAGGCAAGGCCAAATTACTTAGAAAATATGGACTATATGATTCAGATATTAAACGCTGGCGAGATCAAGTAAAGAATGCCTCACTTGAAGTTTTGGGGAAGAGAAAGCAAAGATCAGATAAAAAGTCTGAGGATCAAATCGAAATTGAAAGACTTCAACAAGAACTTCAGGAGCAAGAGAAAACAACTGCTAAGTTATCGACCCTTCTCGTGTTGCAAAAAAACTTTCGATATGCTAAAAAAAAGAAAGACTAAATCTTAATATTGAAGAAAAAAAGAGTTATTAAAAACTGCTCAAGAGGCCATTGATGCTGGAATCACGATAGAAAAATTTTGTGATTCCGTGGGAGTGCCTACTCGGTCATATTTTCTTTGGAAAAAGACCAGCAATAAAATTGAGATAAAGAAAAAGGGAAGAAAAACCTCCCTGAGAATAAATTATCTTTTAAAGAAAAGGAAGAGATCGTTAATGTTCTGCTTAAGAAAGAGTGGCCGATTATTCTCCGCGTGAGATCTATTATAAATTGATTGATGAAGAAAAAGAATTATTGCCTCGCCGGCAACCTTTTTATAGAATAGCGAAAGATGCGGACCTTTTAACAAAAAGAAGTAAGACAGGTATTAAGCGTCCATTGAATCGTGAGAAGCCTCAGCTTGTAGCAACAGGGCATAATCAAGTTTGGTCTTGGGATGTATCTCAAATAAAATCTGAATGTAGATCAGTACGATTTTACTTATATGTGATCGTCGATATTTGGAGCCGTCTTGTAGTGGGTGGGTACTTCTGAGGATCACGAAAAATCAGAGCATGCAATTATCATGTGGAAGAAGGCGTTGGAAGATCAATTTATAACAGGCAAGGGACTGACCAATCACAAAGACAACGGAGCAATACGACTTCGCATGAGATGATCAAATTTGTCCGAGATGCCCAGATGGTCGATTCTTATTCTAGGCCGGGTATCGGATGACAACCCTTTTCAGAAAGTTTATTTGGAACAATAAAAACCTTTAGAACATTCCCAGGAAGCTTCGTTGATTTACAAAGTGGCCGAAATTATTTTGTAGGATATTTCCATGAATATAATTACTCTTATAAACATTCAGGTATCCAATTCATAACACCGGCAGAAAGGCATTATGGCGAGGAGAAGAAAATTTCAGATTCAAGAAATCAAACGATTAAAAAATTTTATGAAACTCATTCTCATCGATATACCAAAATGGCCAAAGAGTTTTCTCCTATAGTAGAGGTGAAAATTAACTAAATGCACTTACGACAAAGTCAGAAATGTATGGCCTGTTGTGGAGAATATAAATAATTAAGAACTAAAAGCATTTTTTGAAAATTGTGTGGATCTAGCTTTTCATACAACTCATTAAAGTGGATGCCTCCCGATCCATTCCAAGCATCAAGGGCAATCCTTACTAGGAGTTGTTCTGATGATGAAAAGCCTTGCGCCCGCCTTTTAATGACTTCTGGTGGCGCCATGAGTTTAGGATAATCAGGATTAAGCATAAGATGCAAAAGGTTTTCGTTACGATAAAATAATAAAGAGATCGCTCGAAATAAAACTTTTTCGCTATCAGCTGCCTTTGACCAAGTCATATACATCTCCAAAATAAAAAATATTATAAGACTGAAGTTTTAATAAACTCGTCTCGTGTTGATTTGAATTTAGCATGAAATATTTTTTGACTTGATAATTAAATTGAATTAGAAAGTGAATCTTGTAGCAGAAAAGTTTTTCAACCTTCCTTCAAACTGCACTAATTTCTGAGACACATCGCAGCGAAGTTTTTTCATAATATTAGTGTAAAGTCTGAGTGGATAATGTCAAAATAGAATCCTTCGAATTGGGTGTATTTTTACAGGGATTTTTGCCCTTAAAAGTGTCAATATTGTGTTAGTTTTGGCTTAACATATAGGGATTAGGCATTATGAGGTATTTTTTACAGTCTTTTAGACTCACTTTACTAATTGGAATTCTGGCCTTTATAGACGCATCCCATGCTGATTCTCAGTATGAAATTACTTATGAGAAATTCTATAGACTCAATAAGCCGATATACCGAAGTGATTCTGGTGATTGGTTAAATTTTAGCTTTAAAACCGATAAGGCGATTAAAGATTGGGACACCTTTGCAATGGGTGACGCGAGGTTTTATTTTCAAGATAATGGTGCCTTTAATTATTCGATCCAAGAGGCCTATGGCGTTTATCAGACACAAAATTTCAAGGTCAATATTGGTCGCCAGATTCTTGATTGGAATACAAACGAAAAATACTGGTCACTTGGATTTTTAAACGGTCTACAATCATTCACTCTTTTAAGTACTGAAGAAGAAGGTGTAACGGGAATTGTTGTCTCAAAAACAGTAGGAAATTTTGAATTTAATATTTTAGGCTCATATTTATTTATCCCGCAAATAAATCCTTCAATTGGCTTTAAAAATGGTGAAGTTAAAAGTCGAAGTGAATGGGTGAGATTACCTCCTCGAAAGACTATATTAAGTAATCAAGAAGTTCCAATTTCTTATAGTGTAGCTGACTATCAAGTTGAAAAAATAGTTTTCAATAAATCCCTTGGTGCCAATATTCGCTATTTTTGGGAGAGCGGAGGTGTTTCTGCTTTTGCTATTTATAAACCAGAAAATAAATTGCGAGTGAATGCCAGTGCTTATTATGACAACTTAGTGACAAATAAAGTCATCGTAACGGCAGATCCAACGATCAATCATCATGCCTACTACGGCTTTCAGACTTTTCATTCCTTTGGAGACATTAAGGCACGCGGCGGAGTCAGTTACGTTGATCCCAACGCTAAACTGGGAAAAGATTTTTTAATTGATATTACTAATGCTAGAAAAACGTTTAAGTCTGATTTTTTTAATATTAATCCTCGTTACGACAAAGAGGCCTATGCGCACGTGAGTCTTAATTACGATAAAAGTAAAAATTATAAACTATCACTGAATTATATCCACTTACTAACAGAAGACGTTCGAGGCAATGATGACTTTTTTAGCGATACCGTAAAATGGAAAAGTACTTTTGGTGGTGGATTCCAGTATTTTATTAATGATCATTTTGATGTTGCCATCGATCTAAAATATGATGTCATCAGGAAAGATAATATTGTGAAAGGTGAAGCCAAGTACACTCATAACCAATGGTTGAGTTTGGCACTAGGATTAGAGGTTTTAAAAGCACCCGATAATAATTCATATTGGAGCTTTTATCGAACGAACGATACATTGTATTCGACTATTGGCCTGGTTTTTTAAGGAAAAAAATAATGAATGATAAATATCTTTGGCTTGAAGAAATTGAAAATAAAGATTCCCTTGCATGGGTAAAAAATGAAAATTCCATCACCGTTGATAAGCTCACAAGTTGGAAGTCTTTTAAACAACTTTCAGAGAAAATTGCCTCTGCCCTAGAAAGTAAAGAAAAGGTTCCATTTGTTCGATTTATTGATAGTGGTTACATCTATAATTTTTGGAGTGATGAAGCACACGTGCAAGGACTCTTGAGGCGAACAACAATTGAAGATTACCAAAATGCTAGTCCTACTTGGGAGACATTAATTGATCTAGACTTGCTCTCAACAAAAGATAATCAAAAATGGGTTTTTCATGATTTTGAAATCTCACCCAATAAAAAAAGAGCGCTTGTTAGTCTTTCTCCTGGTGGATTAGATGCGGATATTGTTAGAGAATATTGCCTAGAGACTAAAAGATTTTTGCCAGATGGCTTTACTTTAGAACTCTCTAAAGGAAACGCCACTTGGCATAGTGATAATGAATTATTGGTCATGCGTGTATTTGGAGAAGACTCTGTTACTTCATGTGGATATCCTCGAACGCTGAGAAAGTGGAAAAGGGGAGAAGACGTGAAGTCTGCAATCATTATCTATGAAATTCCAGTTGAAGAGTCTTTTTTATATACACAAGCATTTCATTTTGAAAAAAGTAGTCGTGTGATTATTTATCGTAAGATTGATTTTTACAGTGGTGAATTATTTCTCTTACAACAGGATGAACTCCAAAAAATTCCTTTACCTGCTAAAATTGATACTTATGGGGCAAACGCTAATCAGCTTTTTTTTCATCTTCAAGAAGACTGGGTCACAGATACTTTTAATTATAAGTCAGGTGACGTTCTCGTTTATTATTTTGATAAAAAAAATGTTGAGCTTATCTATAGCGGAAAATTTCAGGATAGTTGTCGCCTAACTTTTTAACTTACTTTTTTAATTTCGACATCATCTTTTCTTTTAGGATGATTCAAAAATACTTCATCAATCCAATCCCAGTTTCTTGTGTTTTTTGACCAACGACTAGGATTTAATAATTTTGCCTTAATATAAACTTCTTTTCTTAATTGTAAAACTTTTTTATCTAATCCTTCATGTCTTGAAGTGGGTGTTACAAATTTTATTCCACTATGAAGGTGTTTATTATTGTACCAATCTACAAAAACTTTACACCAGTCCCTGGCTTCGTCTAACGAGTTAAATCCATTAGCTGGATATTCTGGACAGTATTTTGTTGTTTTAAATAATGCCTCTGAAAAGGGATTATCATCACTAACTGACGGCCTACTAAATGAAGGCATTACACCAAGTTCTTGTAACGTTGCAAGCATTGTTGCACCCTTCATTGGTCCACCATTATCAGAGTGAAGTATAATTTGTCTTTTTTTATCTTCTCCATTTTACAAATTTTATCTACTATTTCTGCTGACAATTCCATTGATTCTAATTCAAAGACTTCATGGCCGACTATTTTTCTACTAAAAATATCCATAAATAAATATAAATAATAAAACTGACCTCGTATCGGACCTTTCATATAGGTAATATCCCATGACCAAATTTCATTAGGGGCCTTTGCAATTAAAGGTGCTGGCCGATCCATTGTTCTCCCTTTACTTTTTTCCTCTGTGGGCCAGTAACTTTTCTTTTTTAAAAACTCTATAAAAACTTGATTCACTTCCAATAAATATTCCCTCGCTGTCGGCAAGCATTGGTACTATTTCCCACGGAGATTTATCTCTATATTTTTCTGAAGTAGCTATCTTTATAATTTTTGCCTCTCAAACTCTGAAAGCTTATTGGCAGGAATGGTCTTCGGCCCATTCCTTAAATCAATAAGATTTTTTCCCAACGTTCTATTGTTTTGATACATAATCCACAATCTTTGCTGGCTATTTCTTTTCTGCAGCCATTTAAGTTTGCTTCTTTAATTAATTCAATACAAATTGCTCTTAAGTCAGAGCACACTAATTGTCCTCGTCCACTCCAAACAAAAGATGGCTTTTTTTTAGAAGTACAACTCTCGCTGCAAATTCTGCAAGTGCCTTATCTTTTCTTTTTAATTCTCTTATAAGTTCTTCTTCTTTTTTCGTAGCTCAAAGAGTTCAGGATCCTTTCTAGGCCTTCCAGCAGCAGACTTGAGCCCATTGGTTAAATCTGTTTTCCACTGCTCTAGATTGGCCGTAAAAAGCCCTTCTCTACGAAGAAACTCACCAAGAGTAAGCTCATCCATTGTTGCAGTCTTAATAACAGCATCTAGTTTTTCTTCAGGTGTCCACTTGTCTACTGATTTTTTTTTTTGTTTTCATGGAACTAGACATACCATACATTTTACTCCAACCAAATATTGTTGATACTGGGAGTCCTAATTCTTTGGCTGCCTTACTAGGTCCTAATTTAATCACTTTTTTAACTGCGGCATCTTTAAATTCTTTGCTGTAAACCTCTGAACGCATAATTTTCTCACTTCGCCCCCCTCATGGACTCCACCCTCCTTACGTCGGGTGCTTCCATTTCGGGTTAATTATTTAGAATTTGAAGCGACAACTTTCCTGAAATAGGGGGGAACTGCGTTTATTTAAATGTCTGAACTATGAATGGAAATCTCAAAAAATTGATTTACCACAAAATGGAAGTTTGGACTCACTGGTAACTTCTGAATTATCAGATGATTTCTATATTGCTTACGATTCGTTTAATTCACCAGTGACTTATTATCAAGTGGATGAGTCCTTAAAACCGAAAGCTATTAAAAATCAGCCAAGTTTTTTTAATCACAAAGATATCGAAGTTCAACAACACTTTACTCAAAGTCTCGACGGAACGATGGTGCCCTATTTTCTCGTTCATAAAAAAGGTCTGGAGTTCAATTCAAAAAATCCGACGATACTTTATGGCTACGGTGGGTTTGAAGTTTCATTAAAAGCTCATTTTAGTAATATTTTGGGAATTGGCTGGCTCGATCAAGGCGGAGTTTATGTATTATCAAATATTAGAGGCGGAGGAGAGTATGGCCCTTCTTGGCATCAAGCTGCCTTAAAAGATAAACGCGACCGAGCTTACCAAGATTTTTTTGCGATTGCCGAAGATTTATTCAAACGTAAGATCACTTCACCCGAGCACTTAGGGGCCCGTGGAGGCAGCAATGGTGGTTTATTAATGGGAGTTTGTTACACTCAACGTCCTGATCTTTTTAAGGCGATAAATTGTGGTGTGCCCTTATTGGACATGCACCGCTATCACAAGCTTCTTGCCGGACATAGTTGGATAGCTGAGTACGGCAACCCAGATGAGGAAATTGATGGAGAGTATATTAGAAATCTTTCTCCTTATCATCGTATAAAAGAAAATCAAAAAGGAAATCCGATTATTTTTCTCAACACCTCGACCAAAGATGACCGTGTCCATCCTGGACATGCAAGAAAATTTGCTGCAAAAATAAAAGAGTTCAATTATCCTTTTTATTATTATGAAAACATTGACGGCGGGCACGCGGGAGCTTCAAATATGAAAGAGCTCGCTTTTATAGAAGCCCTAGATTATGCATTTTTTTGGACACATTTAAGTTAACATATTTTTTTAAAAGAGGTCATTTATGAAGTTGGTTGTTTTATTGTCTTTATTAGTTTTTTCACTTAATGCTGTTGCGGAAAACAAGAAAAAATCTGATCTGACAATGTCTGCGATGGGTAATATTCATGAAGCGAAACTGAAGGCATCGAAGGCTGAAATGAAAGATGAGGCAGCTGATGAGACAGCACTTTATGCTCAACCAGGTCAAGTAAAGATGAGTGTGACATGTAAAAATCACGCAGGCGCCAATTTAAAGCAAGAAGATAAGGGTTATGATGAATGCTTAAAAAATATTAAGAATGAACAATTAAATAAAAACAGAAATCCCAACGAAGCTGAAAAAGCCAGTCTCAATATTGAATTCGGAAAATAATTATTTAGTTCTGAATACGTTTTAGAACTTCTTCCTGTCCCAGAATTTCAATTGCATGAAAAAGTGAAGGAGATGACGTCGATCCTGTTAGGGCCGCACGCAAAGGCATCATGACTTTTCCAAGTTTTACGCCTTCACTTTCTGCAATCGATTTACATGTGGTCTCAATAGTGGCCACATCAAAACTAGTTAGCGTTTTTAGTGCTTCGGCAATCTTTTTCACGATGGCCTTTCCAGCTTCATCATAATTGGCCAAAGCTTTTTCATCCATTGAGATTTCGCCAGTAATCCAGTAAATGCGAGCGTCCTCAATTAGAGCAGCTAAATTTTTTGCACGTGTTTTCAATTCATCCATCGCACTTAATAAATATTTTTCAGTATTAGGCGAGTAGGGGTGACCACTAAGTTTTAAAATATTCATCGACAAGTCGACTAAGCGTTTGTTGTCGGCCAGTTTCATGTAGTGAGCGTTGATAAAATTTAATTTATCAAAATCAAAGCGTGCAGGACTCTTTCCTATACCGTCGAAATCAAACCATTCAATTGCTTGTTCGGTTGAAATAATTTCATCATCGCCGTGAGACCAACAAAGGCGGAGCAAATAGTTGCGCATAGCTTCGGGTAAATAGCCCATGTCGCGATATTCTTCTACACTGGTTGCTCCATGGCGCTTAGATAGCTTTGCACCATCTGGCCCTAATATGAGTGGAAGGTGAGCATAGACGGGAATCGTCCAATTCATGGCCTTATAAATAATATTTTGGCGGAAAGTATTGTTGAAATGGTCATCGCCACGAATGACGTGCGTGACACCCATGTCATGGTCATCTACAACCACTGCGAGCATGTAGGTCGGAACACCATCAGAACGCAATATAATAAAATCGTCGAGTTGTTCAGCGTTTAATTTAACTTCGCCCTGAACTTTATCATTAACAATCACTTCACCTGAAAGAGGGGCTTTGATACGAATAACTGGTTTGACTCCGGCCGGTGGAGTGGCTTTGCTGTCTCTCCATCGCCTGTCATAAAACGAAAGCCGGCCTTCGGTCTTTGCGCTCTCACGCATGACTTCCAATTCTTCTGGTGAGCAATAGCAGTAGTAAGCTTCACCACGTTTGACTAATTCATGAGCGATTTCAGTGTGACGAGGTCCACAAGCATATTGCGAGATGATTTCTCCATCCCAGTCAATTTCCAGCCATTTTAATCCGTTAATGATGGCATCCACCGCAGCTTCAGAATGGCGAGCGCGATCAGTATCTTCAATACGAAAACGCATCTTGCCTTTATGGTGCTTGGCGTACAACCAGTTAAATAAACCAGTGCGCGCAGTGCCGATATGCATAAATCCAGTGGGTGACGGGGGGAATCTTGTTACTATAGTCATGCTATAGAGTTATTAGATTAAGAACTTTTTAGCAAGACATTTTTAATCCACAAATCCTATAATCTCCAGATGAATAAACAATACACTCCACCTACTGATGTAAAAGCTGTCCTGCAAAACTTAAAACGACCAAAAACGGCGATCGTTACCGGAGGTATGCCCTATGCCAACGGCCCACTTCACCTGGGACATCTTGCTGGAGCTATTGTTCCTCCGGATATTATGGCCCGCTACATGCGTATGCTTATTGGGAAACAAAATGTTTTATTCGTTAGCGGAAATGATGATCATGGATCAACTTCTGAAGCTTCAGCGATAAAAGCAGGGATTCCAGTCCGAACATTTATTGATAAAATTCACGATGAACAAGTCGCCACCGTTACTCGTTATGGTATTTCATACGATATTTTTTCGGGAACTTCTCAACCCGATTGTTTTCCCATTCATAAAGAGACCTCGCAAGATTTCATGCGAAGACTTTATAATAATAAATTGCTTGAGAAAAAAACGACGAAGCAATGGTTTGATCCCTTGATTAGTCGATTTCTGCAGGACCGAAATGTCACGGGCAAATGTCCGAATCCAAATTGTACAAATGAAACTGCTTACAGTGATGAATGTGAAGTGTGTGGGACACAATACGATCCCTCGCAACTGATCAATCCAAAATCATCTTTGTCGGATGCGACTCCTGAGTTACGAGACACAAAACATCTCTGGATTGATATGTGGAAAGTTTCCGATCAACTGACAGAATGGATAAAATCAAAACAAAACAAATGGCGCAAAGGTGTTTTTAATGAAGTTTATGAAACCGTTCAACCGGCACTTCAATTTGATAACACTCACGAGTCTGTCTTTAAAGAATTGAGAGCAACACTTCCAAAACATAAATCTCGCTATGCTCCTGGAAAAAAAGTTGTCGTGCAATTTGAAAATCTTGCCGACTATGAAACAGGAAAAAATGCACTTAAAGAGCATGCCATTTTGTGTGAGCCTCTTGATGGTTGGGCACACCGTTCGATCACTCGCGATATAACGTGGGGAATACCAGTTCCAGCTGATATCGACCCGGAGATGAAAGACAAAACTCTCTACGTTTGGCCAGATTCATTGATTGCTCCGATTTCATTTACAAAAGTAGCTCTTTTAAAACAAGGCAGAGATCCAAAAGAATGGGAACGTTTCTGGAAAGATCCTGAAGCGCGAATTTTCCAATTTTTAGGACAAGATAATGTTTATTTCTATGTCCTGATGCAAGGAGCGATGTGGATTGGAGTCAATGATAATTATACGATGACCGATGTCTATTCTGTTTTCCATTTACTGGTTAATGGAGAGAAGATGAGTAAGTCGCGAAAAAACTTTATTCTCGCTGATGAACTCACGCAAGAGATGAATTACGAACCTGATCAGGTGAGGTACTTTCTTTCAACACTTAGCTTAGCTGAAAAACAATCCAATTTTGATTTCGATACATTTAATGAGCGCAATAAATTTTTAGCCGGGCCATTAAACGCTTCGATTGAAAAACCAATTGCTGCTTGCCTTTCAAAATTTGGCGGCATAGTCCCCGAAGGAAAACTTTTAGAGAAAGCAGAAAAAGAGACCATGAAGATAGTTCAGATGTATGTAAAAAATATGGAAAAAGCAGATCATATTACTCTTCTTGGTCAAATTGAAAACTACGCTCGTTTAATCAATAGTTTTTTCGTTCAATATAAACCGCATGATGACCGCCATGATGAAACAGAAAGAAAAGATGCGCTTTATTCTTCGTTTTATATTTTGAAAAACTTGATGATCATGCTCTATCCATTTGTACCTTCAACCATGGAAAAAGTGCGTGAGTCGCTTAATTTACCGGAGAGTGTTTTTTCAATTGATGAGTTAGGTATTGCAATACCGGCCGGTCATAAGATTGGTGAAAAGAAACAGTATTTTCCTGGCCCGAGTGAAGAACTATCTGGAGTTTAATACTGACAATTTGGACAGTGAAAAGTTCCTCTGCCGGCGATGACACTCTTCACTGTTTTAGTAATGATTCCTTTTTCCATGCACATCTGACAATGGTGCTGATAAAAAACCACTAAGTGTTTGACCCCTTCACCTTTGTCTCCATTGGCGTCACGATAGCCGCCACTAAATGTTGTGCCTTTGGTTTCAACCGCACCACTTACGACTAAATCAATCGCCGCTTTTATTTTTTCAATTTCATGAGCGTCGATCTCGCCAGCAAGCCGTGTGGGCAAAATGCCAGAGCGGGCGAGGATTTCAGAGGCCATGTAGTTTCCAACGCCAGGAAAGGCCTTTTGATCAAGCAAGAAAGGCTTTATCATCTTGTGTGAAAAGCGAATCAGAAGATCAGCGATGACATTCACGTCAAACTTTGGCGAAGAGACATCGTCCGAAAAATTTTGTGTACGTATTTCAAAATTCTCATCACTCAAAACATAAAAATGTCCAAAACGGCGTGGATCAATATAGGTGATGACACCGTAATGCTTTTTTGATTCGTCGATGATTTCAATGTGACCGTGTTTATTTTTTAATGGCACGTGCGACATTTGCCATGATCCACTCATTCCTAAATGTGAAAGAATATGTCCGTGCGGAAAAAGATCAAAGATGAGCCACTTTGCGTGCCGTCTGATTTTTATAATGGTGTAGCCTTTTATATCAAAATCTTTTTGCTTCACCATGCGGGTGGTGAGACTTGAAAACGTCACTTTATCAATTTTGATTGGTAAAATTGGAGTGAGCTGTTGTTTGATGGTTTCGACTTCGGGTAGTTCAGGCAATTTGTGTTTATCCTCTTGAAATTTAAAGTACAAAAAAGTCGGTAAGTGGCCTTTGCCGACTTTTACCGACTTTATTATCTTTTTTATCACAAATTAGCCGGTTTTTACATTCCTTAACCTGATCACATTACCAAAGTCAGCCTTTTGATCTGATTCGTTTTTAAGCTTTTTCCTGATGTGACTCATAATCATCTCAGAGAAGTTCTTTTGGTCATCCTCATTGCTTTTGGAGTAGTGGTCGGCTAGCTTCAAGTCTTTGTGTCCAGTCATGGCCAAAACAGCGTCTAGACCACCTCCGACTTGTCTAGCAAGCTTGGCCATTCCATGTCTTAGGATATGCGTCCCTGTATAAGGGATTTTGCTTTTCCTCTGTGCCTCACGATAATTTATCTGAATGGTACAGTAATTAAGAGGCTCACCTTCGACATGAAAGACAAAGTCATTGCCAGCTATACGGAAAGCTTCACGCCGTTTAAGTATTGTCATTATTTCATCAGTGATGAAAACGGCCCTCGGTTCTCGGTTCTTTGGAAAAGGTTTGAGTTCAATAAACATCTTGCTACTCATGTCCCAGATACAGGTATCTTTAATAAGCATTCGACGATTTCTCAAATCAATATTCTTCCATTGAAGTCCTGAAACTTCGCCGACTCTTCCGGCCGTATAGAACTGCATCTTTGCTAAGTCTTGATAGAGCGGTCGTAAAAAATCAAAAAACAGGAAAGCATCCTGTAAATTGATTTGTTTTAATTTATCAGGCAGTGGTTTTATAAAGCCCATTTTTTTATGTTTGGTCTTTACTGGACAAGTGAGAGGAAGTGCTTCTTTTTCAAATTGCTCACTTTGTTTGTACCAATTAAAAATTGAGACAAGCAGATTTAGCTCATTGTTGAGATTGCAACGTCCGGCAACTCCTCGCCCAGATTCTCTGTAATCCTCTGATGAAAAAAACTCGACCCTCTTTATGACCCAATCAGTGATCTTTGAGGGGGTAATCTTATCCATTGGCAAGGGTTCGAGGTTTTCTAAAAGTTTATAACGTCTTCTCCAAATTTCTTTAGTATTTGTGGCCAGCGAAGGGAAGTGATGTTTTTGCATCCCATCCCATACTTCCTTCAAAGTGGAAAATCCTTCTGATGAATTTTCATCATCAATAAACTCTGTACCATCAAATCTTTTTTGCCAATTTTTAGCCTCAAAAAGAGATTTAAAAGTTCGACTATGAAGTTTCCCTTTTAATCTTTTTTCTGCTTTAAATGTTCCATTTTTCTTGTGTTCATAGATGCCTTTAGCACCTTTGATTTTCTTAAAGTATGATCTGCTCATGTTCGTTCTCCTTTAAACCAAGCAATCACTTCGCTTGGAACGAACACTAAGCGTCCTTTCTTTTTACGTCTCCGGTATGGAATCTCTCCCTTGTTTACAAGGTTGTAGATTGTTCCCTTTGCGTATTTAGTAAAGGCACATACGTCATCAATTCCCCATATTAAATTGTCAAAGAACTTACTCTCAGGAACTTGGTTTATAACAAAATTCCTTCATCGTGTTTTATAAAAATAATCATATCAGTTTCTCCTTTTTGTGTCTAATTTTTTGAAGATTTCAGGAGCTATAAACTCCTGAAATCAATGATTAATTTGTTAATGTAAAAAGTTAGTTTTTGTGTGATTTTCCGATGGAATTATCAGTCTTTTTGATTTTATCCAAATATTTAAGGGTGGCTTCAATTTCAGTTACGTCTAGGGCCTCGATCGCATCTTTTAAGTGCTTCTTTTTATCCTGATGGGCCAGGACTAGTCGGGATTTTGACTTTTCAAAATACTTAGAGCGATATTCATTTAAAATAAATGAAGCAAGCTTTGAGTGATTGATTTTTAAATGCTCATCGACCTTAAAAAGCTCCACAAGCATTTCACTCATGGAGTTTGTAGCATCTTCAGTTAAATGGATTAGACCTGACTTTTTTACTTTCATTAATGACGGCCGCCCATGTGCTCACGAGGCCAGAACTCACGATCATGCCAGCGAGATTGAGCTTTAGTTTCTTCAGGTGATTCGCCAAAGACTCCATGTTTTTCAAGATTAAACAAAGTGTCTTTTCTTGTGTCGTTGTCGCGGTCAACAAGACTGCCATGAATGAAGTATGAGGCCAATCCCCCAACAAGAGCACCGATTCCTAGGCCCATCATGGCACCTTTAGATTGATCTCTATTAGACATGGCCCCGATAGTTGCACCAGTTACAGCACCAGTACCAATTCCTAATGAAATGGACTTTCTTGTAGTGGAACAACTTAAAGATAAAAGTGAAGTGATAACAATAAGTGTAATTGTAATTTTTGACATAACTTTCCCTCCTTATGAGAAAATAATGAAATGTGCACTCAATCAGCTTTAAAGCTTTTAAGTGCACACTGTTTTTCTGTTTGTTTATAGATAGTTAGACTGTGGCTTGAAATTTTAGGCTACGAGACAGTCTCGTAGGACTCTCGTAGGCAAAACTGATAAAAAAAATGATCTATTTAAGTCTGATTGATTCGTTGTCTTGGTTGGTAAAAGATATTTCTCCGTTACTTGAAATAATATTTTTGTAAGTGGTGTAAAATATCTTTTTCTTACCATCCTCTATAAAATCAAGTTCAATCTTTTTGATTTTTTTTTCGGTTTCTTTTGTGTCACAGATACAAAAAAAGAATTTAATATCTCTTTGGTAGTAGATTTCAGTAATCTTATTTAGATACTCTGACCCTGCTTTAGTAGATATTTCAAGCTCAACAGGGATCATTAATTTCGGTTTCCCAGTATCTTGAATCCACGCAACAGCATCAACTCTCATTTCCTTTATACTGCTAAGATCATCTTCCCAAAAAGATAAGTCATAAGTCTGAAGTTGGTTTTCTGTGATATAGTCTTTTACGATTTTGAGATTTAAAAAAATATTTCTTATGTTTACTAACTTTAAATCGTGGGACACAGAATCACTTCTAAATCGCTTGCCGTTGATTATACCTTTCAAGTTTGCATTTACAACTTTCATCCCCTTGGATGTTAGAGAATAAACGAAGCTTTGATCTACTTCACCGACATTTGCTACTTTTTCGATAAATTTCTTTTGATGAAATTTATAGATACGCAAGTAACAAGTTTGATGTACTTTTTTAAAAATATCTCTGTTGATCTGCTTTGTGGTTGCTACCTTGCATGAATGAAGGTACTTAAAAAATTCAATGTCCCGACGATTGAGGACGAGAGCACTCACTTATGCTTACCTCCATCTTTGTATAAGTCAGCTTTTTCATCCTCAACTTTCTCTTTTGGTGGCTCAAGCATGGTGACTTTTTCTTTGCTGAATTTATCTTTTAAGACCTCAATTCTTTTCTTTAGTTCATCATCAGAGATAAAAGGGCATTGAACCTCAGTATAATTCGCCCCTTTCTTCCAAATGGCTCGGCCAGGAATGGAAGGGAGATAATAGGACTTATTATTTTGAAGCACTCGTACTGAGTTTTCGATGGTGTTCATCCTGAAAGATAAACGTCCCTCAAGGTTTTCTTGAATCTGTGTATCAATACTGTTCATGTCAACTTTCTGAGTAGCAAAGATCAAATGAATACCAGAAGCACGGGCCTTTCTGGATAATTCATTTAAACATCTTTTAGCTCTTTCCATTGCTTTGTAGTTAGGATGATCTTTTTTTACTTTTCCTAAAAGATCAGAACACTCATCAATACCAACAACTATTCGAGGTAACTTATCACGGTCTGGATTTATCTTTTTCTCTCCAATTTCTTCTAGCTTTTGATATCTTTTATCCATCTCTTTAACAAAACCCTCAAGCAGAATTGAGGCCTCATGCTCATTCTTAATGACCTTAACATTTGGAAGCACAGCAAACTCATTCATTTCTACCTGTTTGAAGTCAAAAATATAAAGCTGAATCCTCTTTGATGTCTCAAGAAGCCCCAAGAGCATACTTTTAAAGGCCACTGATTTACCACCACCTGTAGAACCAGCGATAAGATAATGGGGCACATCTTCAAGATTTTCCGTGACGGCATTTTTTAGTGATTGCCCCACGACAAAACTATAAGGCTTCTTTGCATTGCTGTTAATTTCCGAGTAATTGACGTTACTCGCAAGTAGATGATGTGCCAATGAAATTTCAAGGAAGCGATTATCTTTATCCAGATAATTTACTGACTCCACCTGTTGACCTAGTGAGGCCCTGAAATCATCGAGTTTTGATTTATATCGCTCTTCTCCAATACCGATACTCTTAACTAAAATTCTCGTCCTATTAGAATCTTTATCCACACTGACAACTTTTGGATTATCACCAAGGCCTGACTTAAGATTGATGTTATCAAGAGCCTTTTGATATTTCTGGATAAGCTTATAACTGGCAAATCCAGCTAATAAAAGGGAACAAATGATAATCGAAAGGGTTGATAGTCCCATCAACCTATAATCTCCGATTACTGAAATTATCTTAGCTGCTGGAAGTTGCATATCATAAGGCAAGTAGTCCACAAGCTTGAAATGCTTGTTTTGATAGATCATCACACAGGCCCATAAAACTACGCTCCCCGTGAGAGCGTAGTTTTCAAGTCGTTTGTAACATTTAGTTTTCAATCCTTCTTTTAGGATTTTAAAAAATGCAAAAAATATTTTTATGAATCCATCAAAAAAACGATTTGCATTGTCTTTACTATTTTCACTTGTACTTTTGGCGTTTGCCATTATAGCGGTTCTCCTTTGAAAGGGGTTAATAGACTGACGATAAGATCACCGCCTGTCATTAAGGTTAAATATTCTTCTTTATCTTGCATCTTGCTGCCCACGCGTTCAGCTTCTTGTTTGGTTACTTGTGAAACTCCTTGAAGTCCTGCGTTTTTAAAAGTTGCATCTGGTTGGGCTACGGCCATACCGTAGGGATTTCCTCCAAGTGTCGTTCTTTGAGTCATGACATCAGCACCGGCCGAAATAAGGGTAAGGCCTATGGCCCCAGCAACTCTTAAATCAGTCTCCGAGTGATGATTTCCAATAAGGCCCGGAGTATAGTCACCAGAACTCAATCCTTGAGCATCAATTCTATATTCCGTTCCATTTGGGAAAATGATTCGATTAAATCTCAGGTAAACGCGATCTCCACCACTGTAAGAGGCACTTCCTAAAAGAATTGAATCCCTAGGGATTTTTCCACCTGCTGGATGACTTCCTCCATAGGGAAGGATCACCTTAAGCGTTTGGTTATCCTGACGAGTATCAATTCCTGTTACAAGCTTGCCAATAAAGTTAGTTCCACTTGGGATGGGGCTTAAAAGCCCTTGTGTTTCTTGCCTCTCAAAGACCTGACGGCCATTGTAGGTTAATTTCACAGGCCTTATTGAATGACTTTTACCTGGCCGGACTTGCATCTGGGCTTCCATATTGTGGGCCTTGACGATGGATTCACCATGGTCAGTTGTCACATTGCCGCTAACTTTATCATCGCTTTCAAATGCCTTATGGCTCTTAGATAAGACTGAATCATCCTTGGTCATGAAAGCTTGAACTAAAATGGTAATTCCAAGTAATGAGGAAAAAATATATTTAAGCCTCTTGGTGTTTAAAACTTTTTTTCCACCTTCATCAATACAAAAGATGGGCTTAATCCAGTTCCAGAATTTACTAAAGTAGATCTTCATAAGTATTCCTTAGTGATGATGCTTTTTACTTCTTTGCCATCACGGTGAATAATTAGTGAAAAATCTTGAGATTGTTCAATCCTTGTTAGCACTCTTGCTTTGGTTCGTTCATTCTTTTTAATCTCATCTTTTTCAAAGACAAGTTTCTGACCAATAAAGCGTTGATTCGATCGACTGACAAAAATATCAAGATTTGATGTCTTAAGTTTATCTCCTTTGTTTAAGATTTCTAAATCAATGAGATAGCTCTTGATTTCTCCAAGTCTTAAAAACTTTTTGACATTGATCTCTGGTCCATCAGCTAAGAAAAGCTTAAAGGGTTGTAGCACCTTCTGAGGCTTCAAGCTTTTCAGCAAGATTTCATTTTGCGTTTTCCACTTGATATAAAGAATGTCGTCATACAAAGACAATGGGCCAACTTTTAGGATGAAACCAAACTTAGTTCCTTTCTCTGTATAAACAAAAAGATTTGTTTCTATCGGAGCAAGGGGCTGAATGGTTAAGTCATTGCCAACAAACTCAACATTAAAGTAGTTGGAATTTCCTGACACGATTTTTAGTGGCTTATGTTCAAAGCTGATAACAGTTGAGCGTCCCATGGTGAGATTAACAACTTTCATCAAACGATCATTTGTATCTACTTCTCTGATTTCTTTTCTTTGCGCAAAGATGCTTGTAGAAAAAGAAAGAAGTGCTACACCAACAATTAACCTAACGAGGCTCATAGTTTACTACCGCATTGATATAAAGCCCGAGTGGATTTTCTTCTGTCACCATTCCAGTAATAACTTTAACCATCACCTGGGCCTCAGATAAGAGGGGAATCTTTTCTAACCCTAGATCACCACTTAGCTTACTGTGGATGCGTAAAATTTTATCGAAGGTTCCCACGATATTGTTTTGCTCATCAATGGTGATATTGATCTTTCCTACATACTGAGAAAAAGCTGAATACTTTGATGCCTTTTCCTCTTTGGCCAGCTCTTCAGCGATTTTCGATTTAAGACCACTTGAAACAATCGGGGTAAGGTTGGCCATCATCGATTCAATTGAAAACTTATCCCACTCAAAACGCCTGCGAATAAAGTTTTCTACTAGTTTTTTGATTTCCTTTTCTGTGATGGTGATTTCTTTGCGATTAGATTTAAAGCTTAGTTTTTCACCGTCACTTTCTAAAATGACTAGTGGATTACTAAAGATCATTCCAATAAGCATCACTCCAAAGAGGATGTTGGCCAAGGCCAGCGATAGGATGATTTTTTCGTAAAGCTTTATCCTGCTTTGAAACTCTAAGACACTTTTAACAAAAGGCTTTTGTGGTTTTTCGGTTTTTACTTCATTGTCTTCATTTTCCAAATAATGCTCTCCTTTTACTTTTTAATAAAGTTTGAATTTTTCTTGTTGTTATTGTTTTGAACTGCATTTGATTTTGTAAAATCTTTGTTTTCTTCACCTCCTTTAATTTTCTTCCAACTATCTCTTATCTTTCCACCCGACCATTGAGCACCTTTTTTAATAGGTGCACTTAAGACTGCTTTGCCAACCCCCATGGCCGCGAGGCCCGGAACTGTTGCAATGCCTGAAGCAAAAGAGCTAATTCCATCCCCAAGAAGTGACTTAGTGAAAAGTGGGACTAAAAGAATTGAAAGTGCAATACATAGGTTAATAATAGATGTCGTGATTATGTTTTCACTGTTATCTGTAGTAGGTGCCACCGCGAGCTTTAAAAGAAGCACACCTAAAATTGACCACATGATTTTCCATGAGATCACTGTAAAGAGTCCCTTATAAAGATTTTTACAGATTTGGGCGGTATTCTCTGGGATATGACAAAGAATCATCAGCGGAGCACAGACATAGAGAATCGACCAGCTAAAGTGAATAAGGGCATCAGTGACAAAAATTCCAAAGTACGCAATAAAGTAAGACAAAAAATTGAGCAGGAAGATAAACAGCTCTCTCACTTTATAAAGTGCAGGGGCATCGCGGTTAAAACTAACTGCAAATGCTTCAAGTATCTGTGGCATTTTGGCAAGGCCATCAACTCTATCTGCAATGCCATCACCAATAAAGCCTATCAGGTTGATAGTTTCTTTAAATGAGATCAGCATCAGAACTGAAGCAACTGCACGGGTTAAAATTTTTCCGGCGTCTGGGGTTTTGTCTTGAGTCTTAAACATCTCAAGGACGATTAAAAGCACGATCATGGGAAGAATCATCATCCAGTAGATTTTGACCATCTCCCCATGCAACTGAGTACAAACATCTGGTAGCCATTCCATTAAATAGGGTTCCCTCCTTTTTGGGATTCTGTAGGCCATGAACCTCATGGCAGGGTTAAATCTGGGCTTAAAATGGGTCTTTAGGAGGCTTCTTATAGAGGGGTGGCCCTTACCCTCCCAAGTGCCGATAGTCCCCATTTTTAGGGAACCATGAATAAAATACACGCTTTTCAATTATTCTGACCATACGAGTCAGGCAAGTGATATTCTCACAAAAACGAAGGTTTAGATTCGGCCCTATCACATAAGTGAAAAGGCTGGGTCGCAAGGTATAAAGAATATTAACAACATGATGGTTAAAACCATTACTCAAGCGACTTGCGAGTCTGCTGAAGACGCTTCACTAATTCCGAAAAATCTGACTTTCCAAAATGGTCCTGCATTTTCTTGAAAAGACGCTCCATCAATTTGTTGATTCTTTTAGCAAGGATCTTTCCCTGGTCGGTTAACTGAATGGTAGCTCCTTTCCACTTATTGGACCGCACGACGCTGGCCACTTTGCCATCGAAGAAAAGGCTGCAGAAATTGGCGAGCTGGTATTGCAATTTATGGAGACATATTCTGGCGGATAGAAGTAGTTTAATTACGCTCGTTGTCCCGGCAGTACAGTTGCGCAACCACTTACTTATATTTTACTTTAATGATTCGCTTGATGAGGGCGACAAAGTATTTGCTATCAATATCGTCTTTCGATCGAACCGTGATGAATCTCACAAATTTGCCCTTGCCTTCCAGGAGCCCTTTTGGATCAGAAATTTTTGATCCGGCGAAGAAACCGAATTGAGCTCCGTCGTCCAAACTATGGATATAGAGTATCGGCAAATCTTTTTTCACCCAGCATCCGTTGCCCCACTTCACAGTCTCGGTGAGAGGCAATCCACTCGAGTTCACTAGTTTTCGCAGTGCCTGAATGAGAACCTGGGTACTCTTTGTTTGATCCTTCTTCCACTGGCCAAAATTTTCATAGGTTTTCATTATGAAAGCATAACATCGATTTGGGCCAAAAAAAGCGCAAGAACGATCAAGACGGTTTTTTTCCAAAATGTTATATTCTTTAAATGCAGAAGGTATCGAGCCCCGTATTGCGTGCTCTTTGGTTTGTGGAGAACCACTCCAATGAGCCGATCAGCCTAAGTCAAATTTCCGACTCATGCGGAGTTTCACCTTATCACCTCACTCGTGCCTTTGCCGCAGCTACAGGCATTCCGCTGATGAAATATGTCCGCGCCAGAAGATTGAGTGAAGCCGCAAAAAAAATATCTCAAAACAGCGAAGGAATTCTGAGCGTGGCCATAGAGAGTGGTTATAACTCGCACGAAGCGTTCACTCGAGCTTTTGGAAAACATTTTCATTGCACACCGGAACAGGTGGTTTCTCAGGGGCATACAGAAAAGCTCGCTCTCACTGAAGCGTTAACCCTTCATCCAACGACACAAATTGAAATAACCAAGCCGCGCTTTGAAATGCTTGAGGCCGGGATCTACGCAGGGATTGCTGTTCACTATGACTGCGACGATCTGGGTGGGATTCCGAATCAATGGCAAAAAGCCATGCCATTTCTCGAGGAGATATCTACGCGGGTGGGGCACGACCTCTTTGGCATTTGTTATAACTACGATGAAGCGGGGTTTGTGGACTATATGTGCGCGGCCGAGGTGAAGAGTTCACACGGGCTTCCACGAGAACTGACAGCCATGAGTGTCGACAAACAACTTTATGCCGTATTTCTGCACCAAGATCATATATCCGAGATTCGTGTCACGATCGGAGCAGTATGGAACCAGTGGTTTCCGTACTCCGGCTATGGAGTGGTCGAAGGCCCTATGTTTGAACGATACGATCAGCGCTTTGACACAGTAACCGGATTAGGCGGCGTTGAAATCTGGATGCCCGTGGTGAAAATAAATGAAAGGCGAGAAAATTATGACGATCAAGACACCTGAAATTTTGGAGCTCGAAGCGAGGAAAACAGCAGTGATTCGACTGCGTATTCCTCGTTCAGAAAAAGAAATGGGAAAGGTGTTTGGACCAGCAGTGGGAGAATTGGTGGCAACTCTTGCCGCTCAAAAAATAAGCCACGCGGAATCAGTGTTTGCTCACCATTTCAAAATCACACCAGATCATTTTGATTTCGAAATTGGGTTCACTACGGACGCGGTTGTTAAACCAATGGGCCGTGTTGAGCCGAGCCAGTGGCCGAAGATGAAGGTGGCGCATGCAGTGTTGTCGGGTGCATACGAGCAACTTCCTGGTGCATGGAGTGAGTTCGACTCCTGGATAAAAGCCAGTGGCCAACATGCCGCTGAAGATCTATGGGAGTATTATAGCATCGGGCCTCACATGAGTGCTCACGCAGAACAGTGGCGGACGAGTTTGTATCGCCCTTTAGTGTCCGACATAAAGTGGTAGTGAGGATGAGTTAAAACACTAGTTTTTGATTCATCTTTCAAAACATAAGACACAATCATAAAATCAGGGCCAAGTTTAAAAGCTTGGCCCTAACTTTTTTAGCTATCTTTCCAATTCAAAATCAACTTTTTCCATATTCTCAGAAAAATCAAAATTCATGCCTTCATACCCAGTAGCTTGATTACTCTCTTGGCTTGGTGAAAAATCTAGAGTGATTTTTGATGTGGCCTCGTCCAACTCATTTTGTTTCTGTTGCTCAAGAATTTTTTCTTTTTTCCAGGCCCTCATCTCTGCACCGACAGCCCCAGCAGAACATCTGGCAATTTTAGCGATTTGCCTGTAGGTCATCCCACTTTCTTTAAGCTTACGGATAAGATCACTGTCACGCATTTTAAGCCTGCCAATTCTTATTCCTTTAGCCTTAGCATTTGCTAGTCCGTTTCGGACGCGTTCCGCGATGAGATCGCGTTCGAGCTGGGCCACTGCCCCAAGTATGGTGAATACTGCCGAGCCAAGGGGAGTATTTGTATCAATGCTTTCAGTGATTGAAACAAAGCCGATATTTAATTTCTTAAATTCCTCTAGTGCTCTTAGTAAGTGAGTCACAGATCGAGCGTAACGTGAAAAAGAATATACAATAACTTTTCCTATCAATCCAGCTCTAACGTCATTCATCATTCGATCAAGAGCAGGGCGAGATTGTTTTACACCAGATTGGTTTTCATCTTCATAGATCACATAATCAGTAACATTATTTCTAGTGCAATAATCCCTTAGTGCGCGAACCTGGGCTTCAAGACCTGTGGATTGGTTGCCAGTTGAAACTCTACAATAAAGTGCAGTCTTTTTTATTCTGCACTCTCTTTGTGATGAACTAATGATTTATATTTTTTCATCAGAACCTTGGTAACGAGTAGTTTGGTTTAAATTTCATAACACTCCCTTTGAAATCGTTTGTTGTTTTGTTAAATCCTGCGGCCGAATCCTTATCTTGCTTGTTAGCGAAGGCCAGGGATTCACTCTGCATTTTAAGCATTTGACCATTTACTTTGATTAGCTGATTCACAGAGTGAAGAATTTGGGCACTCATTTGAGCGTTCATTCTTTCAGCACCTTTAGGAGAGGCCTGAGAACTCTGAATAAATACGGCATTTGCATTATGCTCCTGAGCTTGGGAATACTCTTGAAGAACATTTGCTAATTTAATACTCTCAGCTATCGTATGGTCATGTAGTTTATGTAAGGCTTCATCTGAACTCTTTGGAGTCATCCCATAGATTTCTTCAACTTTTCTAAGTGCATCTTGAAATCTTTGGAGTTGTGATAAAACCTGATCATCTTTTAGTGGCAGAACTTGAGCAATGCCAATAGCATTATCCATTCCTGCATTAATCGCCCTTACCAAGTTTTCGTGGTTACGAGCTTGTTGCATCATCTCCTTGAGTTGAATAAATCTCTTCAAATTTTCTTGGTAGATTTTTATGAGATAAGCGTAGTTGGCCCAGCCAGCTCCACCGTCACCCCATGAAAAAGCATTTTGATTTGATGTCAGTGAGTAAATTAAAACTAAAACTTTTAATTTACTCCTGATATTCACTAGGATAGTCCTCACCAAAAGCAATTTTTTGCAAAACGTGCAGCTTACCAAGATCAGGATATTTCTTTTCCATTTCATGAATCTTTGCTTTGTCAGATCCATCACTAGTACAAATCCAGTAGCTCAACTCGTCAGGAATAATTTTTAAAATCGCTCTTTTCTCATCCTGCATATAGAAGATTTCAGAAAACTCACGCTTTACAATTCTCAAGCTTTTAATGGCATTTAGTTCTGCTTCATTAAAATCAAAAGTTTTTTGAAAATCAGACCAGTCAATTTTTCTTTGCCTCAAAATAAAGACGTGGGTCGTATTCGGAAAAATGGCATCGGCAACTTCAGGAATACTTAAAAAATCCTTGTGATTTTGTGTTATACAAAAAATTGAGCAATTATATTTTCTAAAGACTCGGTAGCAGTAGAGGATATAATCTCTTGTTGAAGCCGTTTTAAAAAGTCGATGGGCCTCATCACAAATTAGGATATAGGGGCAAGCTAAATCCTTTTCTGCTTCTCTTTGCACAAAGTTAGTAATAAGGAGCATGAAAACATCTTTAAGATCAGGAAAATCATCTAGCCCTTTTACTTCAATGGCCGTTATGTTTTTATTGAGCTTGATATTACTTTGACCATCTAGTAATTTTCCATAGGCCGTTTCACCTGTCCAGCTAAATAGAATTTCTCCATACTGCTTAAGTGCATCCACCTGATGAGATAAGAGCTGCTGCTTAAGATCACTTAAAGTCGGAGTCTTTCCTTTAACTTTACTATAAAGCTCATAGATGCAGGCTTCTAACAAGGCCTTCTCCCTCTTGGGTAGTGATTCTTGCCCCTCATCTCTAAACATCAGTTCCAATGATGCTAAGATGGATTTAACTTTCAGTGTACTTGGCTTCGTTTCATTTGCTCCTAGATCAAAGGGATTGAGACAAACATTAGAGTCTATCGAAACATCAATAAATTCCCCTCCACATGAGGCCACAAAATTTTCACTTGATTTACCGTTATCCACAAAAACAATTTTGGGCGTTGGTTTTTGGGTGAAAAATTGGAGCATCAATTGGCACAAAGTGAACGATTTTCCTGCACCTGAACCACCGATGACCAGGCCATTCCAATTTGGAAGCTCTGGAGCAAATGGATCAATAGCAAACGGTACAAAATCCCGATTAGGAAAAATACACACGGGCCTTGTATTACCTCGCCAATATGAGAAAAAAGGCATCAAGTGACTTGCATTAGAGCTTTTTAGTTTTTTTGATCTAAATGCTTCACATGAACCAGGCCATGAGTGAATAAAAGTCTCAAAAGAAGTGATTGTTTCACAAATCCCTTCAGCTTGATTGAGGGTTTTAAGCTCCCTTAAAACCTGATCAATTTTTCTTTGTAGATTTTTCTTTTCTTTATCCCAAAGAATGATTGTCATTCCCATGGTTAGAATTTTCTCATTACCTCCAATTAACTCTTGTAAAAGCCCCTCAAGGTTAGAGAGCTTTGATTCACTTTCAAGATCGCTGACATTTTTTGAACCTGCCACCATCGAGTAGGCCAGGCGTCTTTGTAATTGCAGCTTATCCTTTTCTTGGGCCTGTGCTTTAATTTCCACTGATTGGCTTATCCAGTAGTGAAATGGCATTTTCGTCAGTTCATCTGCCATGGAGGCCACTGTTCTATCTGGTAAAAGACCTAGATTTATAAATCTAAAATAATAACTTCCCACTTGGAGGCAGTCAGAATGAATAATCACATCTGAAAGTAAACTTTGCTCTAATAAACTTGGTGCTAAATCTGAATTAGCATCCCTAAGTTTTGGAAGACCAACTTTTTCCAAGCGTTCAAGATTAAAATACTCAAATATAAGCCCATGCCATTCATCTTTATCTAATAGTGATGGCACTAGGCCCAATCCATCTAAGTGATCTTTAACCTGTTCAAATGCCCTCAGAAATTGATCACGATGCTCCCCATACTCATCTTCAATCATTTGAGAGAAGTGCTCATTTGGTTTAAATAAACTATCACGCTTTATATTCTGGGGCCGTCCTCTTAAAAAAAGAACGATCTCTGGTGAATAAAAGTTTCCGGCCTCTTCATTCTTCTTCAGGAAATTAATGCGCGCATCAACTAGTGGTCGATATGCTTCATCTGTTTCGAGCATTTCTTTAGCATGACTCTCGATCAGATCGCTTACATTTGATGAGAGTCTATAGAAAAGTTGTAGCCTTAAACCTTCTTCCATTGAATTAAGAAGATTGGTTATTTGTTGGCAAAATTGATTAACAACTTCATGGGTGGCCGTACTAATGTCAAGACCATTTATTTTTAGACCACCACCGAGGGAGCCATCATTGTAGACCATGAGGTTTTCATCAAAGTGCCAAATCGGCAAATGATCGCCAAGGTTTGTAAACTTTTTAACAGTGCTCACTAGATCGCCTTTTTGAGAGCAATGATACAACTTGCTAAATGCTCAACAATCATTTCAGCCTCTTTTAAAAGTTTAATCATTCCATAGTCATCGTCATTCACGGATTGAATCACAAAAGCATCTGAGAACGGTTGAAGCTCATCAAGACTTGCTATCACTTCTTCAATTAAATAATCCTTATCCATTTTCTATTTTCCTTTTCATAATTTTAATATTCATTTTATCCTTGTTCTTTGGTTCTTCTGATGCTGAATAATGACCTCTGGTTAAATAGAACTTCAGTATGTCTTTGATATAGCCGTCTGGTTTATTTCTCTTGATGAGAAATAAAGACACCAATAGCGAGACAGGAACTAGGAAAATAAAAATAAATCCTAGTTTCCCACCATCAAAGAAAAGTCCCATAATGGCAGAGATAACAAGCACCAGAAGAAGATCGAGGGCCTCAAGGCCCACGATCTTGAGTTTTGTATCTAAGTTGCGATGGACAACTGAGCTATCAAGCTCTTGCATCTAAATCGCACTTTGAAACATTGGGATAATAAACTTAGCAAGAATGCCGACAATTGATGCCACAATGACAAGAACCATTCGACGTTTACTACTTTCATCACCTGTTGCTGCTAAAATTGCGGCATACACAAGTCCAAACACTGCAACAGCAGGAAGGATTTTACCCACAATCAGATTAGTAATGCTGTTTACTTTAGAATCAAAACTTCCTGCCTGAGCAAAGGCTAGCTCTGGATGAAAAGTTATAAAACCCATTAGTAAAAGCATTAAGCTTGGTATCGAGTATTTTTTAAGCACACTGCACCTCGCATGATTCTTTTTTATTTTCAGTTAGGTCAATGACCAGCTTCTTAAAAAAATTTGTCAGTGGCTCAATGAGGATGTGAATATCTCCATTGGTGTATTTGTTTTGGTATGCCTCTCCAATAGAAAAACGTAGAGTTTTATCATCACGATAAATCACCTTATCCACTTTGTAATAAATAGACTCCTCACTTACTTTTACTGGCTTAAGATAAATTTCATCTCTTTTTCCATCAGTGGCACTGGCCTCTAATAGATTTACATAGAGGACAAACTCACCAGACTTTTCAAGGTAAAATGCTCTTCCTGCACAGAACTTCTTTTTTGTCTTTTGATTAACCCACCACAGACGATGCAAGTTGGTATTTTTTTGTTGTTCATTTTTCATTTTAATATTCTCCTAAAAATTGTTAATTGGTGTTTTCTTATGGCATCGAAAACGATTTAAACTTTAGTCTGTATCTATGCTACATAAGACCTCACTTCTTTTTTGATATAGGAGGACTCAAGCGCAGCTAGATTTGCGCTGTACCTAACTCTTAGTCGCATCAGAGCAACATCAAATATTTTTTTTACAAGTGATGCAGACATTCCGCAGTAGGGAGCGATTGTTTTAAAATCGCAGTCTTCCCAAAAATACAGAAAAATAATTACTGCTTCATGGGCCGGTAGCTCGTTCAATTCAGTTGTTATGAATTTGATTTGCTCCTTACTTGCTTTTCTTTTTAAATCTAAAAAACTTCTCATTTCATCCCCGTTAGTTGTTTGTCTTGCGTTCAACGGGGAAGCCTAATTACAAGGCCAGTGCCAAGATTGGCCAAAGCCATAGATAATTAGTAATTACATGGGCTTAGTTCCCTTGGAGGTATGTAAAATATAAAAATGCAGCGCAGTAAATGTTTGTATTTCAAACTTTTTTTGTTTGAACTTCAAACTTTTTATGCCATACAGCTCAAGGTTTTTTATTTTGAATTTGAAGGTAGCTATGAATTTCTTGATTGTGGAAGATGACAAAAACTTTTCTGAGTTTTTAAGCTCGGCCTTGAGTAAGTACGGAAAACCATTTGTAACCGACACGCTTACTGGTGCTCAAAACTTACTTCAAAGTTATTCATTTGATTGCGCCATTATTGATCTAAAGCTTGGTGATGAAATACTTGGCCCGCGAATTGCTTTAATGGCCAAGCGTAGAGGTGTTGGCCACGTTATCACCGTTACCAATTTTGAAAGTGATCATGAGTTAGTGCGCTTGAGTTATGAGAATGGAGCTGATGACTTTGTTAAGAAAAGTAATCTTAGAGAAAACTTTGATTTTTTTCTTAAGAAAGTCACCACTGGAAGAGACTTAAAGAAAAATGTGCTACGGCTTACTAAGACAACATACATCACCAAGGACAAAGACCTTATCCAGTCCCTAGAAGATGTATGTACTTCCTATGCTCCTTTTGAACCCATCTTTATAGGTGGTGAATCAGGAGTAGGAAAAACGCAGCTTGGAAAATGTTTAAAAAGCTTGCTCGCTCTTAAAGGCGAATTGATTGAGCTAAACTGTGCGGGCCTTAATGACGAGATTATTAAGTCTGAGCTGTTTGGTCATGAGAAGGGAGCTTTTACAGGAGCAGATAAGCAGACGATTGGTAAAATTGAGTTAGCACATGAGGGAATACTTTTTCTTGATGAAATTGGCGATATGCCACTGGTGACACAAGAGAAACTACTAAAGGTCATTGAAGAAAAAGAGTTCACCCGTGTAGGTGGCAATAAAAAAATTAGGTCAAACTTTCTTCTTGTGACAGCGACACTCAAAAATCTTGAAGAGCTTGTCAGTAATGGGAAACTAAGACCAGATTTTTATAATAGGATCAAAGGAAAAACGGTTCATATAAAACCGTTAAGACAAAGACCAGAAGATTTAAAGCTATTGATTAATCACTTTCTCAATATCTCTACTAGAAGCGTGTATTTAATGCCAGAAGCACATGAGGCATTGATGAATTATTCCTGGCCTGGAAATATTCGAGAACTTGATAAAACGATTAACCGTCTCTCAGACATAAAAACAGGTATCGTAAAACTTGAAGATTTATCAACGGCCTTTAGATACCAAAATGAAATAACGGCCTCGGCTATGCCAGAAGGGATATTAACTAGAAAGCTCATTGAGTTTGTAAAAATCAACGGAGGACTTATCCCTTTATTTAAACAACTAGAAAAAGAGATCATTCTTTATGCGAATGAAGAACTCAATGGCAAAAAGACAGAGATAACAAAAAAATATCATATTCCAAAGTCCAAGCTGTGGGAATTTTTCAAGCAAACTAAAGCGGAGTTACGTCAATGAATCAAAATATTAAAAATATCCTGCATGACATGAAGTCATTTAGAGATGAAATAAATTGTTGCTATACCTGTGTTGCAGAGGACTACCGCCGAGGTGATAAACCTCAAGAAGATGATATTAATGATTTGAAAAAGGCATCCTTGGAGCTTTCCCGTTTAGTGGAAAATCTAGCTCTGGAGCTAAAAGGTTTAAACTATGAAACTAAATAACAAAGTCGCTCTTATCACAGGTGCGAGTCAGGGCATTGGACGAGCGATTGCCTTAAATCTTGCCAGTGAAAAAATTAATCTCGCCTTAGTTGGAAGGAATGAATCAAAACTCAAGGCCGTGGCCGATGAATGTATCAAGTTTGGAGTTAAAGTTAAGATATATCCACTCGATCTTGCCGATACTTCAAAAATACCTTCACTCATTGAAAGTGTAAAAGCTGACTTTAATAGTTTGAGTGTATTGGTCAATAATGCTGGAACCTACGCTAATGGAAATCCCTTTGAAAGTAATTTGAAAGATTGGGATTATGCCCTCGATCTTAACTTCAAGGCTGTCTATCACTTAACCAATCAGGCACTAAAACTTATTTCCGAGAATGATGATGGAGCTATCATAAATATTTCTTCAATCGCAGGCCAGATGACTTATAAAGGTGGCGAGATTTACTGTGCAACTAAGTATGCAGTAAGGGCCTATTCAAATTGTCTGTTTGAAAGTGTTAGAGAGAAAAACATAAAAGTAACCTGTATTTTTGCAGGCTATGTGAATACTGAGATGGGAAGAGGTGAGAATCTTGATGAATCTAAAATGATTCAACCTGATGACATCGCTCTAACAGTGAATAGCTTTCTAAAAACACCATTAACCGCCTGTCAGACAGAAATTGTCATCAGGCCACAACGTACACCATATAAGTAGGAAATATGAAAGTCCTAAGTGATAGTGAACATTTAACGATGATTGATAATCTTGAAATGATTGTAAGATCAGATCGAGTTTATGAAACTGTTTATGATAAGGATTCAAAGGAAGTCATTGAGTGGACGCAATATTTTTCTGAACGCGCCAATATCCCTGAAATTTTCAGTGAGATATCCAAGCGGCTTTTAACCAAGAATTATCTTCATGCTGAAGTCGTGGGTACTTTTTGGCATCATTTTTCTGCCCTTGCTCCACAGGTTATGAGTTTGGCGGCTGCAAGAGTAGATAATAATTTAATGAGGCATTACATCGTTCAAATTATCTTTGAAGAACTTGGTACAAGAAATCACCGACTCATTCACCCTGATTTGTTTCTAGATGCTATTGAATCAATTGGGATCTCGTCACTGAGAAGGCAAGAGCTTGTGGCCAGGCACCTACAAAAGCTCGGTTTTAACCTTCTTTCTCAAGTAATGGATGAAGCAAAATCAAATAGTGAAATCCTTGGCGTTTTGTTAGGGCTTGAGATTGATGCAAATGAGAATATTCAAACGATTTTCGATGCTCTTGCTTATAATGATGAAGCCACCATGAAAATTAAAGATACACCATTTTTTAAGATTCATCGCATTGCTGAGGATGAGCATATCCGCTTAGATGTGGCGAATTTTTTAAGGTTCTGCCAAACTGAAAGTGAAAAAGAAAAATTCTTTTTAGGTTTTGATAAAGCCGTTAATTTTTGGACTCATTACTGGAATGCCATGAGCGAGATTATAGATAGTGAGGCCGTGGTATGAGTGAGAAAAAACTAGGTATTGTAAGTGGAACTTCCTATGCTGTAGGCTCCATTATCGGCTCAGGGATTTTATTTTTACCATCTCTCACATACAAACTTAGCGGGCCTGATGTATTTTTATCATGGCTCCTTGCCACGATTCTTTGTGTCCCACTTTTATTAGTTTTTTATGATATGTCCAAAGTGACAAAGGCCGGTGATGGAGTAAAGGGATTTATCGAGCATGGCCTGGGGAAAACAGTTGCTTCATGCTTTCCTGTACTGCTTTTATCAACCGTTTGCATTGGAATGCCATCATCTGCATTAATCGTCGGTAAATTTATCAAAGATTATTTTGGCATAAATGGCATTGATTACGCTGTGGCGTTTTATTTGTTACTTTTTGGAGTTGTTTCTAATCTGCTTGGTAAAAGTATTGGGGTTAAGATTCAAAACTTTGTTTCAATCGGTTTTATCATCGTAGGAATTGGACTTTTCTTCTTCACATTGCCTTCGGCCTCAGGAAACTTTGATAAAATTATCCCTGCATTTAAATTCAAGGAAACATTTGCTGGAATAACGATGGCCTTCTGGGCCTTCGCTGGATTTGAAAACCTCTCATTTTTAACTAAAGACTTTCAACGTCCAGAAAAAGACTTTTTGCTATCAATGATTCTGGCTTTAATTATCTGTGGGGTGCTCTATCTAGCCTTAACTGCTAATTATGCTGCCATCATTCCGTATGAGAATATTGAAACAGTCATGGGCATATTTCAACTTTCTAAAGTTGTTAAGCCTCAAGCTGTTTCAAGTTTAATCATTGCTGTGCTAGCTTTTCTCGCACTTAAAACAAACTTTAATAGTTGGGTAAAGGGATTAGGACAAATGATTGCTAATGCCTCTCATGATGGGAATTTACCAAGATTTTTAGGTAAAACTCAAAATGCGCCCACATATCTTTTGGGAAGTTTATTTTCAGTGAGTCTATTCTTATCTCTTATCTTCCCTGAGTTCTTAGAAACAGGGCTGGTGATTGTTAGCTCTAACTTTGTGACAATCTATGTTTTAACTCTTCTTTCATATCTTAAAGGTAAGTGGTCTATATCAAGAAAAATAATGGCGTTTGTTACTCTCGTTATTCTTGGTACTTCTCTTGGGACTTCTGGGATGAAATTATTCTATCCGTTGATTGTCTTCTCTCTGACTTATCTGATTTTTAAATTTAAGGTGAGAAAAGAATTAGCAATTGTTTGCCTACTGGTTATAAGCCCGAGTCTCTTTGCAAGTAGTAGGCCTCTGGATATCGCTCTGATTTTTAGATTCAATGACAAATTTAACGGCACCATTGAATCACTAGATCGAGGGATTGAACTTGCGGCAAAGGACTTTGAGAAGAAGCATAAGATAAAAATTAACCTAAAGAAATACCCCCATGATGAAAAGCTGGCAAGTGTAGCAGACGCAACTCAAAGAGCTATCAAGGATGGGCACTTTATCATTATTGGCGGTGAAAATAGCGATGAGGCAATGGCCATTAGTGAAATCATTAAAAATAAAAATATTGTGCTTATGACTCCAACGAGTACCAATCCCAAAGTTACCCTCGATCGGCCATTTAATTTTAGAACGTCCATCTCAGACGACAAAGTAGCAGAGAAAATTGCAGAATTTGTTTTTAAAGAGCTTAAGGGTAAAGCAGTTGGAGTGCTTCATAATGTGTCATACCCTTATTCCGATTATTTAAGTAAGAGATTCATTAGTAGATACAATGAGCTGATTGAAACATCTCAAAGCTATGGTGATGCAAGGCCTAAACTCGTTGATCAAAAAATTGTTCGCAACCAAATGGACGTTTCAAAGGAAGTTGCATTTTTTAAGAAGAATGGAATCACGCATCTAGTGGCACTGACCTTTAATAGTGACCTTCTTCGTTTTTATTCGGAAGCTACGATTCAAGATTTCAATCCAAAATACATTGGCTCTGATGGCTGGGGATTAAGTGAGGCCATACTGAAAGCCGTACAAGCAAACAGATTTGCTAGTCAGTTTGAGGCTTACCGAAATGTTTACTGGAATGGGACAGATACTTCTTCACAAAATACTACTTTTAAAAATGATTATAAAAAGATGTTCAATGAAGAGGCTAATCCATGGGGGGCCATTGGATATGATTCTTTAAGTATTGTTGCCGAAGCTGCTATCTCTATCAAAGATGGGCGAAATGGTGAAAAATTGCAGCAGGCCTTGAAGAAATATTCAAGCCAAAATCTATTAACCTCTAGCTCATTTAGTTTTGATCAAAACAATACACCAAATAAGGACGTTATCATTTATAAAATTGATAAGAAAGGTATAGGTTTTTATGGGACAAGATGATCTTAAAACAATTCATAAGCCGCTTATGATTTTTTATTATGGCTCACTCGCCGTAATATTTTTATCGTTATTTCTTGGGGCCTATTATTTTTCATATCATTTTCTAAAAAATGAGAATAAACGAGCTGAAATCAGTAATCTCCAAGTTAAAGAAAGTTTAAGTACGGAGCTAAGATATATTGAGGAAGAATTTTTCACTCAGTCCTATGACTCCATTATGATGAGGATTCAAAAGTCATTGATAAAGTTTGGCAACCCTGACTTTGAGCTTTACTTGTTTAATACAGATGGGGTTTGTTTTTATGCCAATGGCAGCTCTGGGAATAATGAATGCAAGTATTCAGATGAGAAGAAAGAGAATTTTATTACTTTTGATACTGACCTTAAATTTACGACCAACATCCTTGGGAAGATGAAAGTAAAAGTCCAAGATCGTTTCCAGTTTTATACTGGCTCTCTTGGGGAATTTGCCTTTAATATGTTTGCACCTATTTTTCTGCTAGTAGCGATTTTATGGATTGGTTGGGTCGTCTTCTCTCGAAATAAAATACTTGATCCCTATATTCAAAAAATGCTTGTGATGGAAAAAGATAAAGCTTCTTTTGATATAATTCGCCAGATCATTCATGACACAAAGGGAGAGATTGCTTCGCTCTATAACTTATGCCCTGAAATTGAAGAATTAGATAAAAGTAAGGCTATGGAGATACAAGCAACACTTGATAAAATCCAGAAGGCCTTTAATAACCTTCACCAAGTTAAAGATTCGATTCAGCCATTAAAAGAAGAACTACGCCATGAGGTTTTCAATTTGATGGCAGATATTGAAGCCCATGAAAAATTCAAATACAGGCACTTAGAAAATCTTGTGCTTGAGTTTAACTTGAGCCAGATCAATAAAGAGAAATTAAAACTTGATTCATCACTCTTTGAGCGAGTGATCTCTAACCTGATTGAAAATGCAGTGACAGCACCATGTGATAAAGAAGCCAGAACTGTTAATGTTAATGCTTTTAGAAGTCATGACAGTATTATTTTTCAAGTCTGTGATAATGGAAATGGAATATCAAAAGAAAATCTCCCTCAGGTTTTTGAAAAAGGCTTTACTACCAAGTCAAATGGCACTGGCCAGGGACTTGCCTTTGTAAAGGCTCAGATTGAATCATGGGGCGGTCAAATTTCCATTGAAAGTGAGTTGAACGCTGGCACTAAAGTGACTTTCTCTGTACCACTTCCAAAAAAGCAGCAAGTGATAATTCTTGATGATAATCTCAGATTACTTACTCGTTATGAAAAAATGGTTGAGCGCACGGGCAACGATGCAAAAATTTATAATACAGCAAAAGACATGATTGCCGATGCCAAAAGCTTTCATCCTGATAGCATCATCCTTTTGGATTATGACCTTGGCACTGAAGAGGTGGGCATTGATGTGGCCAAGAAATTAAGCCAAATTGGCCTTAAAAATCTTTTCCTCCATACAGGCAACCCGATGACTGACGAAATGAATTATCCATTTCTCAAGGGCGTATTGAGCAAGGGGAACTTTGTAGAGACGCTGGCCAAGCTATCTGTTTGATAAAACTATCTAAAATAAAAAATCCAGTCACTGAGGACTGGATTTTATTTCTTTGTCTTTGTGTTTAAAAATTGGCTTGGAATCTAGAGATATAGAGTGCGCCCATCTGATCAGACAGCGATCACCAGACTTTCGATACAGCCTCGATTGGCCAACTTAGGGCACTTTCATGTAGATGAAGGCCCTAGAAGGACAATTAATGGAAGTATTCACCCCGCCGCCTTACAGAGAAGCTAGACCTCATGGTCGCCCTTCTAAACTAACTCCTGAAGCTAGAGTTGCTGTTGCTCAATCTGTGATCTCGAAAGAGATGACTTATAGAGAAGCAGCCAAAGCTTATGGGATTTCACCTGGAGCAGTAGGAACATGTATTCGCAATTTGAAGAAACAGGGTTCTAACTCCAAGAGGAATGAAAAAGTTAATGCTTATAACAAAGCATCAGATGAATATCGGCATCAGGCTCATGTTAAAGAACTTAAACAAGAAATTGCGGACCTGTATTTACAGGTGCAGTGACCTGACCGGGTTAAACCAGTCCAGTTTTTAAGTTATACTGGACTTAACTCGTAAGGAGAAAGTTATGGCACGTAAGTCTTATCAAACAGAAGAGATCATTAAACATCTCAGAACCATGGAAATTGAAAAGGCCAAGGGCAAAACGATGGAAGAGATCGCTCGTCACATCGGAATCCACGCTGTCACGCTGGCCAAATGGAAGCGTGAGTACGGTGGCCTTCAGCTAGATCAGGCCAAGCGACTTAAAGAACTCGAGAAAGAGAATGCACGTCTCAAGTGAATTGTTGCCGATCAAGCTTTGGATAATTCCATCATGAAGGAAGCTCTCTCGGGAAACTACTAAGCCCTGCACGCAAAAAAGAAGCCGTTATTTATGTTATGAATCAGCTCGACGTTTCCGAACGTCGAGCTTGTAAAGTCATCGGTCTCAATCGTTGCACTCAGAGGTATAAGGTCAAGGTTGATCCTTTTGATGAAAAACTTAGAGAACGAGTTATTTATTTTGCGAAACTATTCGGACGATACGGTTATCGAAAAGTGACAGGGCTTTTGAATAGAGATGGTTTTAATGTGGGCAAAGATCGAGTCTACAGGATTTGGCGTCAAGAGGGACTTCAAGTCCCGGAGAAGCAACCCAAGAGAGGAAGACTGTGGTTTAACGATGGCTCGTGTATTCGTCATCGCCCAGAGTATCCTAATCATGTTTGGTCGTATGATTTTGTTGCCGAAAGAACCCGAGACGGACGAGCAATCAAGATTCTCAATATTGTCGATGAATTTACCAAGGAATGTATTTGCGCTCATGTTGCTCGCAGAATAACTTCGCGAGAAATTGTTTTTATATTAGCGGATCTGTTTATAAAAAGAGGCTGCCCAAAACATATTCGTTCCGACAATGGTTCAGAGTTTATTGCAAAGATTCTCATGCGATGGTTTAAAACCCTAAACATTGCACCACTTTTTATTGCGCCAGGGAGCCCTTGGGAGAATGGTTACTGTGAATCGTTCAATGGCAAAATGAGATACGAACTTTTAGATGGCGAATTGTTTTATACTTTGAGAGAAGCGCAGATAATTATTGAGAAGTGGAGACAACAATATAATAGTATAAGGCCACATCAGAGCTTAAACTACAGAGCACCAGTTCCCGAGACCTGTGCTCCAGATTGGGAGAAGCTTGCCATGTAAATATAGTCTTGGTAGTGGTATGAATACTCCCGGCTGGTCAGCCTAAAACTCTATCATCCAAACTTGATCAAAGGTATGAAGATCAATGGTCCCAATCAAGTTTGGGCCACTGATTTTACCTATATTAGACTTGCAGAAGAGTACGCTTACCTGAACGCCATCATTGATGTTTACACCAGGAAGATTGTCGGATGGTCGATATCAAGAGATCTCAGCCACAAATTTTGTATGGATGCGATGAAAATTGCTATTCAAAATTACAATCCTCCAGAAGGAATAATCCATCATTCTGACCGTGGGGTTCAATATAGCTGCATCGACTATATTGAGTTTTTGAACCACCACAAGTTCCAGATATCAATGTCGAGACTGGCAACACCAGAAGATAATGCGTACATTGAATCGTTTTTTAAGACGTTGAAGAAAGAAGAGGTCTATTTTAAAGGTTATAAAACGATGAGAGACGTCATTATCAATTTGCCAAAATTTATCGATGAAGTTTATAACAAGAAGAGACTTCATTCTGGCCTGGGGTACAAGACCCCAAGCGAGTTTGAAGATGAAGTTTTAAAAATTAACCCAGCTGACCGACCTGTATTGAAACTTTGGGGGAAAGCCGTCTGATCTCAAGGGCTCATTCCAGATATTAACACATTCAAACTGGTTATTTTATTTCTCTAGCAAACTCAACAAAATGACCGTCAATATCTAACACCATGGCGTTTTCCCATCCCCATGGCTTTACTTCAGGTTCAGCAACCGGTTTTGCACCTGCTTTGATAGCCTCTTCATAAGCAGAATGGACATTATCCGCATATAATGAAATTTGACTGCCAATTTGAGTAGATTGGGTTGCCCTCTGGTAACTTCGTTGTACAATTTGAGCTGCTAGTGTGTGCCCACAAAAGGCTAAAGTTACAGCCCCCGTATCCATCTCGGCATAATCTCCACCTTCATGAGTGAACTTATGCTTTAGACCGAAAGCTTTTTGGTAAAATTCAACACTTCTATGAACATTCTCAACGTATAAAATTGTATATGTAAGTCTCATAATTATCCTCCAGATAATAGAATAGGCTCATAATCAATCTTTGTATTGTATACTTGGGAAATTAGATATCTCGGTGTCAGACCAGAGATTTCTTTTACTGTGTGACAAAGGTCTGACTGATCATAAAATCCACAGTCGATAGCGAGTTCAGACAAAGATGCTTTTTTGTTATTCGAAACACGTTTTAAAAATGCATTAAATTTTTTTATTTTTGAAAAATATCGTGGATCATAGCCGAAATACTTCTTAAAATTGGACGAAAATTGTCTGCGTGAAATATTCATTTTAATTGCTTGAGCATTCACTTCACCGTATTGAACTTTTGAGTACTCAGTTACTAATTTAATTTTTTCTCTGAGATATGTTTCATTTACTCCCTTGAGCAACTGTTCAAAGATTAAGGCTTCAATAAGAAAATGGTTTTCTACTGGACTTTGCATTAGGTCTTCAATTTGATTTTTTTTTGAAAAAATTTTATCTAACAAAATCAGTTGATTTGTTTTGTCAGTAGCATTAAAAAACAAACTTGAAAATCCTGGTCTAAATCTAATTCCGAAGTATTTTCTATTCTCATCATAATGAAAGTGTGAAGGCCGAGTCATTACACCGCAAAGAAAAATACTCGCACTATTGGAGTTAGCCTTAATAATTATATCGCTTGTGCCATCTGGAGTTACAAATGCAGAATCGCCTACATTTATTTGTGACTGCCAAGTTGTTTCAACTAAGTCTTGCAGAAGTGGTAATTTGGTAATTTTTTCAAAATACATTACAATATCAAAGCATTTGCATTTTATATTGTCACTTTAAACTAAAACTTAATGGTTTTAACCATTTTCCTGTTTATTATTTCTTGGCGAAAGTTTACAGGACTGAGAGTTTTTCGATAGACCCCCATGAAAATCTTTCATAGGGCTATTTTCAATAAGTTTGGGATATGCCTGAAAAAAGGCAAAAAAAGGAGAATAATAGTCATTTTCCGTCATGCGGTCGCTGAAGGGTAAAAGCTTTGAATTGAACGTATAAATGCTCTTTCTATTTAAAGAGGGTCTCGTATAAAGAGTATCTCGAAAATTGCAAAGCAATCAGGAAGGCCAAAAAGCTGACTCAGGAAGATACGGTTCAGTTTGGCTGAAGTACCGCTATTATCAGAAGCTAGAATCTGGTCACCATGGTCCAACATTGTTCAAGCTCATTAAGATAGCACAGGCCCTTAAGGTTAAAATCTCAGACCTCATATCTTAATTTAGAAAAATTCTTCTTTGCTAATCTTGACAAGAACAGATGGAATCCCATCTTTGGTAGTAGCGAGCTTTTTGGAATCTGCTCAGTGGGTGTCGTGACCAAATCCACGTAATATTAACCGCTTAACCAAGGAATGGTTGTTCATGTCTGATTTCCTAACCGCTTTTTATGGTCAACCTGCAAAGGCTGAAGGCACTGGTATTGGTGCTAAGTTCAGCCGTTTTTTGTCGAACATCGAGCTTAGTCCCACACAAAAAGAAAATGCTTCTGCCAGACATAGGGCCTTAAGAGCAAAGCTTGATATCGAATTCCCTGGTTCAAGGAGTTTCATTGTTGGGAGTTACGGCAAAAACACTTCAATCAGGCCACCATCAGATTTGGATATTATGTTGGTCTTACCGACCCATATTTACGATAGATACTCAACCATCGGCTATCTACTTGGTTCAAGAAATGCGCAATCAGAATTCCTTCAGGAAATAAAAAGAAGAATCCAAAAGGTTTATCCTAATACGGATATGAGTGCTGACGGCCAGGTAATTGTACTTAAATTTGCAAACTCGTTTTCAGTTGAAATCATTCCTTGCTTTGAGATTTCAGGTTTTTATTCAAAGAAGTATAGAATTGCTGACACTAATCATGGTGGCCGATGGAGGGAAGAAGACCCTGATGGCGAGTCGGCAGCAATTACTGCATCTAATAAGCTCACAAATGGGAATACTGTAAGACTGATTAAGATGTTGAAGTGCTGGAAACGAACTTGCAATGTTCCTTTAAAGTCATTTCACCTAGAAATTCTAGCTCAAGACTTTTTGCGTTCATATGAGCACAAAGATAAAAGCACTCTCTACTTCGATTACATGACACGAGATTTTTTTAAATGGCTGTATGGTAGGGTTGATAATTTCTTTGGCGTTTACATTACTCGACCTGGAACTGGAGAGTCGATTAACATTGGCACTACTTGGCAAAGTAAAGCAGAGTCAGCTCGTGATAGGGCCCTAAAGGCTATTGACTACGAAAACAGAGAAATGCCTTATAGTGCGAACGGTGAATGGCAGAAAATTTATGGGACAGATTTTAGTGGGTAGGTATTTATGAAAGATATATCGCTAGTTGAAACTATTCGAGAAGCCTTTGGCAGAGTAGTTTATACCCATAAAACACATGAGGTCATGATTGACCATATCTCTACAAAGTCGAGCTGGCTAAATGCCGTAGAAATCATTTTGATTGCAGTTTCTGCGTCTGGGATAGCTACATCGATAGTCGTTAAGGAAGACTGGATTAAGGTTCTTGCAGCGATTTTTTCTTTTTTCTCATTGGCAATTTCACTCTATAAGACCAATTTAGGTCCAGAGGCTAAGATGTTGGGGCATAGAATTGCTGCAAACAAGCTTTGGCTTATCCGCGAAGAATATATAAACCTGATTTCTGATTTTTCTGAACACAGAGTTGATGTTGATACAGCCATGAAACAGAGAGATTCGTTACAGAAGAAACTGAAAGAGATTTATGATAATTCCCCTCAACTTTCACCATGCGCATATAAAGTTGCGCAAAAGAGATTAAAAGATGCTGAGGATTTTACATTTAGCAATGAAGAATTAAATAAGTTTTTACCAAAATCATTAGCGCGCTAGGAGGTATGACACCTAAAGTTTTTGAATCTTACAGTGGGACATCTCAAGAGCATCAAAATTCCGTCCGTGACCTTTTCGAGAAGTAGGAGATATGCCTTGGAAAATGGCAAAAAAAAGGGGAATGATGACCATTCCCCTAGAATTTCGAGCACTATTTTAAGATGTCGCTTACTTTCATACCCGTCATGCGCTCAGTGAAGGGTGAAAGTTTAGATGAGCCTTGAGAGGCCTTCTTTAGGGCCGCGAGCCTGATTTCCCCAGCTACCAAAAGAAGAGCAGAGGTGATCATCCCCACAGCTAAAAAGTGTGAAATAAAACTTTGAATTGCACTGATTAATGTTTTCATAAATCTCCCATAAAATTGTCATTTCACCCTGTGCCGACTTTGACCGACTTTACCGACTAAAATCGTGAAACAGAGTGAAATGAAGTTAAATATGGTGAAATTGATGACTGATGTTTTGCTTAGTGTACGCTCTTAAACTTATGATTTACTTGAAAATTTGTTAATCCCTTCGATAGATCGGGTAACTCAGGAATGGTGCACCTATCTTGTTAATTTCATTCACACGATAGCACAAAAAAGGCTTCCATGCCATCCAATGCCATCCGTTTAACTAATTATTCACAACATTTTTGAATTTTTTTAGTGAAACAACATTACTAAAGGTGGCATGGTCATCATTATTGTCTCTTAGAACAGTTCTAATGTGTTCCATGATTTTTTCAGAGAACATTTTTTGATCATCTTCGGTGCATTTAGAATAATGATCAGCGAGTTTTAAATCCTTGTGGCCAGTCATCGCAAGAACTGCATCTAATCCTCCACCAACTTGGCGAGCTAGCTTGGCCATCCCGTGACGAAGAATATGAGTTCCAGAATAGGGAACACCACTCTTTCTTTGAGCATCACGATAGTTAAGCTGAACAGTGCAATAGTTTATTGGCTTTCCTTCTACGTGAAAAACAAAATCATTTCCAAGAATCCTAAAAGCTTCTCGCTTTTTTAAAATTTCCATAATCTCATCTGTTATGAAAACTGGTCTTGTTTCTTTGTTTTTCGGAAAAGGCTTTAATTCAAGGAAGGTTTTATTCGATGAGTGAAAAATGCAAGAATGCTTAATAATCATTCTGCGATTTTTCATGTCGATATTACTCCACTGAATTCCACAAATTTCGCCTATCCTTCCTGCACAATAAAATTGCAACATCGCCAGATCACGATAAAGAGGAGGAAGATAATCAAAGAATAAGAATGCACTTTGAAGATCAATCTGTTTTCTCTTGTCTGGCACGGGTTTAATAAAACCAAGTTTGCGATGCTTGGTTTTAACAGGACAGGTAAGGAGTACCGCTTCTTTTTCAAATTGCTCGCTCTGTTTATACCAATTAAAGATTGTCACAAACATATTGAGTTCATTGTTCATATTACATCGGCCAGCTCGACCTCTTCCTGAACCTTGATAATCTTCGCTTTTAAAATGTTCGGAATGTTTTTGTACCCATGATGTAATTTTAGAAGGAACAATCTTGTCCATCGGAAGATGCTCAAGATCTTTTAAAAGCTCATAACGTCGTTTCCAAATATCTTTGGTGCTTGTGGCAAGGGAAGGGAAGTGATGCTTTTGCATCACCTCCCAAACTTCTTTTAAAGTTGAAAAATTTGATTTGTTGTTATCTTCAATTGTTGTTGTGTATGAAATTCCATCAAACGTTTTTCTCCATTGTTTAGCCTCAAAGATCGTTGTAAACGTCATTTGAAACTGCTTGCCTTGAATTTTCTTAATGGCCAAATAGTTTCCAGAATTTTGGTGTTTATAAATGCGCTCAACGCCTTTGATTTTTGTATAACCTTTCTTACTCATAATTCTCCCTTCATCCATTTAAGGACTTCATTAGGAACGAACCAGAGCCTTCCACGTCTTTTTCTATATGGTATGTCGCCTTCTGAAACTAAGTTGTAGATTGTACCCTTAGAATAAGAAGTAAACTGACATACTTCATCAATACCCCATATTAAATTGTCAAAGAGCAAAGCCTGAGATTTTGAAGTCTCAATGCCAGAATTAAAGTAACATTTTTTATTTGAAATGTGATCACAATTTGTCTCATTGTCGATCATTTTAGCTCCTAATTCATGTGATTATTAATGGCCAACCGCTACGGCAACGAAACTAGCGGTAATCTCGTTGACTATTTTTTGCTCGCCGTCCTTATTGGTGTATTCTCTTGTTTTGTTTTGGCCACGCACAAAAACTTCCTGTCCTTTTTTTAAGTGAACATGACAGAGTTCTGCCATTACTCCAAAGACAACTACTTTTTTCCAGACTGTCTTGTTCTCATCATCTGTTACACCAATAGATAATTCACAGACAGGTAGGCTCATTTTTGTGTAGCTAAGTTTCGGATCGACTCCAAGCCTTCCATAAAATAATTCGTGCTTCTTATTTTCCATCTTTACCTTCTTTTAAAATATTCATTTTCTTAATTAAAAATTCACCCATGCTTAACGATGTTGAATTTTTTTGGTTATGCTCATCGAGAAGCTTCTGAACCCTCTCCATATCGGAGAGGGTGGTCTCTTGGATTCGTTCAAGATCTTTAGCGGTAAGTTTAGGAATAGCGTAAGTCGCTAAGTCCTTGAACGTAATTTCTCTACCGTAGGCACGATAATTCGCTTCGCGGATAATCGTTATAATTGACTCTAGTACCGCTTTGTCTTTTCCAAGATCAACAAAGAACTTCGATCGTTCTTTGTTGATCTTGGTTTCTCGGTTTTCGGATTTCTTTCTTCCTCTCTTATTTATTTTTATCTCTGTATTCATTTTTTATTTCTCCTTTATTGTTTTTACTCTTCCTGCCAACCCCTTTTAGCTTTTATTTTTGGCCAAATTGACTCCATCTATCTTCAGTTTACGTGAGAGAGAGGGAGTCAATTTATAAGGCCAAAATTCCTCTGCGTTTCTATGGGGTTGGCAGGAAATATTTTTTAGTCTCGGACGCATTAGACTCACGAGAGAGTTTTGATTGAACCCAAATAGACATTTAGTAGACACCACCAAAAAACTCGATAAAAGTTTTACTTTTATTCATAACTAGTCCTGTTCCGTTTTCAAAACTTGGTTTTGCTTTTGATATAAGAGGGCATGAAAATAAAAAAATCTTTTTGTTGTAATCGTTTCCAAGTTCTTTTTTTATTATTGTGTCGTAGTTTTGAAGTAAGTCATTATCTGGGAAAAAATAGAGAGCGTGGTTATAATATTCGCTTTCGAGGTAGTATTTAGCTTTATCCACAATTCTAGATTTTTCTTTTTGATGAAGTTCCAGTTCCACTGCCGCCTGAAAAAATTTAGCTTTAAATTGGCCTTCAACTCTCGCATCAGGAATAAAGTCACTTATTCCAATTATGCCTTTTCCTTTTTTTATTTGGTGTTCTAGCTCAATACTTTTAAAAATCTTATTAAATTTCAAAAGTTCGACTCCAAGAGATGTAACTTTAGAATCATGATAGAGTGCTCCCGAATTTAAAAGCGGTCTGGTATCTGGACATAATTCTTTAATGGCCAGGTTTCCAAGAAAGACGTAATTTTTCTTATTCCAAGGATCGCGATAAATTTCGATAAGCTGTCTTTGCTGTAGTCTTTTTAAAAGCTTTTGTGCCGAAGAATAACTTCGATTTTGTTTTGATAACTGAATTAAATTTTCTATATCTAATATTCTCCAAGTGATTAATGGAGATAAAAATTTTCTTTGTTCAATACTTAACAATTAGACCTCCATTACAGTATTGTCTGGTTTGGGTTTTTGAATCGCTGTATGATCATTGTTTTTAATTACAGGCAGTCTTTGAATATCAATCTTTCGATTTCTAATATTCAGGAGGTCGATCTTTGTTGGGTTGTGTTGAAGCAAAATACATTGGCCGACTCTTAGATTTTTAATAATGTCAGGGTGAACTAAATTTTCATTAACCTCCCTTTCTGTTCCTTTTGATTGCCTCTCGCCATCTTCCATCGTGTGGGTATATTTTTTTGTAATGATGGTTCCAATGGCATTGGAGAAGAGTGATGCCGATTGATCGAGTCTTTGTTTTAAAATAAATAGATTTGAAGCATTTTCAATAATCTGTTCTGTCAGTTTTGGATCAACTCGATCAATGTCTGAAGCTGATTGAACGGCCATATAAAGTTGGATACCTGCACCACGACATTTGTTTTGTAGCTCAATAAATCTTGGAGTAACGAGTGCTCCAAATTCATCAAAGAAAACTGAAATGGCGTTCTTCATTGATTCATGTGAATTAGCTGACTTTGTTAATTGCCAATAAGAATTATAAAGAAGTTCACCTAAGAAGATTTTTCCAAGGGCCATGGCCGTTTCGCCATAGCCTTGAGTTGATAGTCCTATATATAAGCAGGCCTTCTTTTTTCTAATCGCTGAGAAAGTTAAAGTCTCAGCGTCATCAATTAATAATTTTCCAAAGTCAGACTCAACTAATGATTCAAGCTTAGTTTCAAGACCAAGGGTCTTATCTGATTTATAATTTTCTTGAAGCTCGATTAAAATATTACTTAAGCTAAATGTAATATGCTTCTTTTGAAGACTTACTAATATGTCTCTCAACGTTATTTGTGCAATGTCTTTATAAAATTGCTCCGACCAGTCAAAGGCACGCATAATCCGATCAACCACTTGATTGATGCTTCCTTCTTTTACTGGATTTAGCTTAATAACATCGCTGTAATGTTCAGAAAAAATAAAACATTCACGTCCATATTGTTCGCAAAGACTCTTGAAAGTTAATAATGCTTCAAGGTCGCCTTTGGGATCAAAGAAGATAACTGGCAATCCTCTTTGAAGTGAGTATTCTTGTAGAATAGAGATGAGGTTGGTCTTTCCAAAGCCAGCGGCACCAACAATAAAGTTATGTTTGCCAAAATCTATTTCAGAAAGATTTAATGCACGTTTTAGGTTTGTTGCATGACCTAAAGCTAATTCACTTTTTGTTTGCTTCTTTGATTTTAAATGTTTCCTTTCAATTTTTTTAAGTTCGGGATCGGCCTTTATTAATTTAGACCATAGATATTTTAAAAGCGCCCAACCAGCAGAGAATGAAATTTTCATTACCTCATGAATTATTTCAACAAGGGGCGTGACTAAATCAAGACCATCGGATTTCTGCGGTTTACTCATAAACGTGCTCCCATGCTTTGAATGGGGCAATTTCTATGGTTCTGCCTTCGTACTGAATTGTTTTACCTTCAGTTTCATATTCAAGTAGAAACTGCTTTTTAACTTTTCCTTCTAAGTCTTTTGGAAGTTTTTCTTGTGGAACTTCATATTTTTTGACTGGTTTAAAAGTCACATCGGGTTTAATATTTTTTAGATCGGGGTTAAAGTCGAATAGTGGAACCTCCTTTTTTAAATTTGATTTCTTGTCGTCCTCTAAAATCATTTGTTTCAAATCACGATTCTCGGGATCATTGTTATAAAAATAATGGCCGAGTAATGCTCCAAGGCCCGCGCCTAGAACACCAAAAACAAGAGCATTGGCCGGTTTAGATGTATTATTTGGAGAAAAAACAATTCCTGACATTGCTCCAATTGATCCACCAACTAAACTTCCTGTAATTAGAGTTCCTTTTAAGCTCCCGCAGCTGGAAATTAAAATGGATGTAGAAAGAATTATAATAAATGATTTAATACTCATTTAGGCCCTCCATGAAATAAATGAGAACGGGCTTTCCTGCTTCAATAAAAACTTTTGGCTCTTGAGATTTCATTTCGTCTTGTAAGATGTCTGAGGTTGTTCTCGTCGAATTTGCTAATCCTTCAATGATCTGAGCTTTTTCGTTAGCTTCGTTGATGGTTCCAATGGCCGGAGCAAGTTTTGAAACACTTGCTGAAATAATTCCACGGCCAAGATCTGATAAAACTGCACCTGCAATAAATGAATCTTTGTTGTCGTTGTAAATTCCTCTAAGACCTGAGCTTCCATCAGTATTTAAGATTTGAACTTTAACTGGTACTTCATTTGTTGGAGTAATCATTCGGTCGCAATAGGTTAAAACTCGCTTATTGCTGGTAATTCCTTTGCAAGAGAATTTTGTTCCTATCGGAAGACCTTGATCTCGAAATACTTGAACAAGTAAAGGAGATTCAAGATTTGTTGATACGACAGAGTTTAGTAGCAGACCTCTTATTGTCTTAGTCGTTTCAATTTTCTTTGATCCATCCCAAATAGTTGGGGCGTAGGTGTGATTTTCAATTAGTTTATTTAGCTTCTCATTTTCTTCATGAATTTTTTTTAAAATACTTCTTTCAAGTAAGTAACTTGAGGCACGAGGGTGACGAATTCTTTTTGAATTGCTTTTTACATTATCAGCTTTAGGCATTTGCTTCTCCTTTAGAAAAATTTGGCAAAAAGATTCCGGTGCTCTAATAAATAGAGCTAAAATGATTAAAATCATGAGTGATCCTTTTTTAGTTTAGGATTCTTTCACCATTTAAAATGATGGGTACACCAAGAGAAAAATACTCTTTTGAAATAACTTTGATTCCATTCACAGGAAGTGGATTTTTGGTCTTGTTTACGATTAAAAGCGAACTAGTCCCTTGAAGAATTTCATAAGTATCTTTTTCAAGAACTTTCTTAAATGCAGAATTAATTTCTCCGTCATTAATTTCGATGAACTGATGAGGATTTGATTCGTCTGTTTTTACATGAAAGTAATATTTATTCTTACTTGTAACGACGAGCATATTGGTATTGATATCTTTTTTCTTGGATTTCATTACTAGAGTCTTATTGTTGTTACTGATCTCCAAAAAGACTTCTTCTTTGTTTCCTCCATAGATGTATGAGCGAATGTCATCATTAAAGCTCATTGTGGTTAATAAATTTAATGATAGGAAGAGTGTTGTAATCTGATTAGGTAAAATGAAAAAAATCATTTGGCCTCCCTTGATATTTTCTCTTCTTCGAGGTTTGTTAATTCATCTTCATTTATTTCAGAGAGTTTATAGAAAAATGGGTTTTGCTTCTTGGAAACTAAATTAATTAAGAATGACCTTACTTTATTATCGCCCCTTACGATTATTCGACATTTCCCTTCCTCGATAACTTGCAGAAGTAGAATATCTTCAGCGGCAACATTAAATTCATTTTTTTTAAGAGCAACGAGTATTTCATCGGTAATCAGTTTAGAAATAGGCGCTTTATTTATAATACTCATAAAGGCAGTGTTACAAACAAAACTGGCCATTGGTCTTTCTTTAAATACTTCGCCCTTATCAAAAAAGTAGTTATTCTTTGAATATAAAACGAGACCCATGAGAAAGCTGAAACCAAGAAAGGTATAAACAAGAATAACTCTTAAAAGTTTTAATTCTTTTTGAATAGAGCTTTCAAATGTTTCTAACTTCATTTTCCCCTCCTCGTTTTAAATTTGGTTTAGACACATTATGTATTTTTCTAGCATCGGGATTTCGAGAAGATTTTAATTGATGATATTCACGAAGAGGGGATTCTTTATGCAGTCCACTTGAACGAGTGATCGGGTGATATAGCTTATTCGGTGATGGTAAATCACCAGTTATTCCATATTTTGTTCGGATACTTGCTCGATGTTCTGGTGTGATTTTGTTCCAGAATGATTTATCAAATAAAAATGTTTCCTGTTCTTGTTTAGGTGATGTTGATTTAGAATTTTCTACATTTCCATGAGTCATTCCGGTCTTTATATAACTGCTGTTTGTGTTGGTCGATGCTTGAGTAGGTAATTTTGAAATTGATCTGGCCTCCTCTTTTGTTAGGCCTGCTTTTAATAATCGCTCATCAAGATTATTTGTACCTCTAAATGGATTTCGTAAACCTCCTTTTTGATCTAGTGATTTTAATTTTTTATTAAAACTACTATTTTTATTTTCTCTTTTGAGAATCTCTCTAATGGAAGGTTCAAAAAGGGCATTTTTACCGAATCGACCTGCCGTTTTCATTTGATTAATTGCGATTGGTAGCGCTGTCGCGATTTTTGAAGCTGCCGAAGTCATTAAAACAACTGTTGCAGTTCCGGCCATGGCCATACCACTGCCTTTTAAAAGCCCTAGTGTGAATATTGGAGAGGCCCCAATGAGAAGAGTGACTCCAAACAACCAAAGAATTTGATCCATGCTCGAAATGACGACTTCACCATTATTAGCATTTGTTTGAAATGAATTTCCAACTATGCCCAAAATTGCGATTAAAACAAATGGTAGAATCATGCACCAGAGACTTGAAATAATAGTTCCCTTAATAGATGCATTAGTTATCGGGAAAAAGTAGAGAATGGCCGTTAGTGGAGCAAAGACATAAGTAAGGTGATAAATAGTTGAGTAAATTAGTTTTAAAATCCAAATGAGAAGTTTACTCAATAGGAAAAAGACTGTCCCCAAGAGGTCATTGAAATTGGGAACTAGAATTCTCTCAATGGTTCCCCATCCCGTCGCCTTACTCATTTTATCCTCTGATGTTTTCACTTTTACTTCCGTCCATTTTCTTAAAAACAAATTATTTGGTGAAATTTCTCGAAGAAGTTCACCACTACTTTTTAGACTTAATTCAACGCCTTCTTTGTGGATGGGGTAAAAGGCCCCCATGAAGGCGAGAATTATGATTAATTTTTTTACAACTTCACCAAATTTAAACTCATTGAAATATTCCCAAATAAGAGCAATGAGAAAGGTTGGGAGTACAAACCAATTGGCAATTCTAGTCATTGCATCTTTAACTACTAAAATCGTTGGTTCATCAATGAGAAGCATATCGTGAAGAGGTGAATGAGTTAGAGTCACTTATCAAACCTTTTGCTTCGTTTCATAAGTAATTCTTGTCCGTAAAATTTGTTTTTATTTATTTCTTCAAGTCTTTTATCTTCTAGCTCTTCGGCCTTTAGTCGATTAGCCGTTTTTTGAGCTTGAAGTTGTTCTAGTTGAATAAGTTCTAAGCGAAGTTGGTTTTCATAAATAAGGGCCGTGTTTTGTGCCGTTAATTGACTTGCTCGTCCTGCATTTTTAGCATCAATGGAATGAGCGACCTGAATTTTTGCCTGCTTCTCAGACATTTCATTTAGTTTTTTATTTTCATCTACAAAAAGTTGCGTCTTCTTTTCATCCCCTTTAATTTTAGAATAATCCTTCATCAGGTTTTGAAGCTCTTCCATATTATATTTTAGATCACGAATCGAGTTGTTTAAGTCTCCAAGTCCTTCAATGTCTTTTTTAGATGCCAATGATTGGGCCAAGTATAAAACTCGTTGTGCTCTGAAGTTTTGATCTTCATAGAGTTCGTTGTACTCTCGCATCTTTTGAGTATATTTTTCAGCGTTGGTTAAGAGTCTTTCAAGTTCATTTAATTGACTTGCCGTTGTTGTTACAAGCTGAATCATAAGGGCTGTATCAGCTCCTATAATTGCTTGTGATGTTGTTGAGAAAAATAAGGTTCCGAATATGAGTGATGTTGCGATAATCTTTTTCATGCGACTTCTCCATGTTTTAAATAAATGTAATGGTCAAATATTTCTTGAAAATCCATTATTTCTTTTCGATCTTCATAAAATTTTTGAAACTTGATTAATTCCCAATTGTCGGTATTAAACATTTCAAATTCAATAGGGTTGGAATAGAAGCGAACAATTTTTTTAATCTGATCGCTTAGAAGTAAAAATTCACTGTAAAAGCCTTTATCGGAGGCTACTTGATTTAATAGCTCATAAGTATGTGTTGAAAGTGTTTCTTCTTTAACATCTTGGCGAAACAAAAACTTATGGCAGCTATTTTGATAAATAACTCTTCCAAGCTCACTGATTAATAAATCTTCAAGGTTTTGCGATATGGCCACCGCTGAAGCAAAATATTTTCTAAATGTTCTAAAGCTATGGGCCACATATTCAGCATTGTTTTGAAGTAATCCCCAGACTTCATCGAAAATGAATATTTTTTTACCTTCAAGATATTTAAAGTGTTCTATGAGATAAATAATTAACGGAGCTTTAATACATTCGGGATAAAGACTAAGGTCGCAATAAGTGAGATCATTTATTTTTGTAACCTTATCAGTAAAGAAATACTTAACCTCGCTAAAAAAATAACTAATCCCTTTAAATTCTTTTTCTAAGGTTTTTAAGAATTGATCAAAAGTATTGTATTTTGTGCTTTCATTAAGTTTTAGAACTTCAAAGAGCTTTCCTTCATCTTGTTTTGAAAAATAATCAGGGCCTGTTACGCTTAAGACAAAGGCTTTTAAGTAAGACGGGTCTTGAAATGATAATGGATTGAACTTATCCGAGAAATTGACTCCATCGTAATAAGCGACAGTTCGTTTAAATGAATGGCCTAGATCAAGGACAATGAATTTAGTGTTTAATTTTAATTCCTCTTTTAGAATTTTATTTGCAACCATTGATTTACCTTCTCCAGATGCTCCCGTGATTAGTAAATTAAAGTTGGTGGAATGAGGGTGAAAAAGACTAAATTTTACATCTCTGCCGTTATTTGAATGAAATTGAATACCTTCATCCATAACATATTCAGTAGGAAGAGAAAGTAGTCCTGTAATATAGCTCGCTGGTGTTAAATGTGATCTTTTGAATGTTGGTTTTACTCCTATGGTTAAATTGTTAAAGAAATAAGCAAGACCTCTGATCTCTGTAAGAAGTTCCAGGTCTTGAATTTTTGCCATTTGTTTTAATTCTATAGTCTTGTTATCAAGTTCGGCCTTACTTGGTGCCGTGACTCGAATCCAGCCCTCCATTTCAAATATGGCCTCTTCGCCAGTCATGATTTTTTCAAGTAATTCTTCTGATTCTTGAAAGGCCTTTTCAGATTCAAGATTTCGAAGATTTTCAAGAGTTAAAGAAAAGTGCATTTTCCTTTTTAAATTGAGTTTGCTTTTGGCCTTTACGGGATCTATTTTTTTTATATTGAGGATAAAGTCGCCAAACTGCTCTAGAAATCTTCCAGTGATTAGCGATGGAAGCTCATAGATATTTAAAAGCCTAAAGTATTGTCCTCCTAAGATGTAATAATCATCAAAAAATTCTATGTCCTGAAAATTTACATCTTCACCTAAACATTGTTTTAGAGGGTTATTCTCAGAAATTAATTTAAAGCTCTTAAAACTTGGATTAAAGTCATTTGTATTCAGATACAGATTGTCATTTAAATAATATATTTTATAAAAATACCCTTCTTTCAGTGTCCTCATTTCTTGCTTAAGAGAATGATAAAAAGAATCAACTTCAATTAAAGTCATTTGAGTTATGTCTGGAGTTTCTATTTTATAAAATCTGGATACGTCACCTTTAATTGAAACTATTTCGTTTTCAGTGATTTCAAATATTGGAAAGATCATATAAGTTTTCCTTTACATAAGTTTTTGTATTTCTCTCTCCATTCAAGTGTCTTTCTTTTTAAAAAATATAAATAGAAATACATTCGGGTGAATTTAAGAGAAATGAGTTTAAATCCACCTATGAGAATAAAGAGAAGAAGCAATGTTTTTAATGAGTCCAAATTAATAATTAGTGAGAGAATTAGACCGCCAACCAAAATGAACAAATCAATAATCGAAAGGCCAATAAAGTGAGGCGAGTTCTTTAAATGTTTAGGATATTTAAAAATCATGCAATACCTCCACCAGTAACACCTCTTAAAATGCTAATGATCGTTGGAGCTGAAAGAATGACGATAATACCGATAACGGCAAAAGTTACTTTTTGACCGCCTTCTTGCTTTCCAAGAGCAAGAAAAGTTCCAGCGACTGCAAGCGCAAATACACCAAGGGCAAGTCCAATTTTTGTAGCTTCAACACCAAGAGCATCCGCGGTTCCTTTTAAAGAGGCCGCAAATGCTGGTTGGCAAAGAATAAAAGTAATAACGTTAGATAGGAGGACAAAGATAATTTTATTTTTAGTATTCACATAAACCTCTTAGTTAAAATAATTTTGTATGTTGCTACTTACTCCAAGCGAAATTTCTTGGTAGTAAGCCCCTGAATCAGAATACTGAAGTGGATAAGGCCATCCGCGGCTTCTTGCACCTTCGGCCCAGCCTTTAATTTCTGCAATTTCTAGAGAATCATTTGAAACTGTAGTTTTCTTAGCTTCTGCAACTTGAGGAGTATTAAAAGGACAACCACCAACACCTCTCCAATCACCAGAGACGCCAACTAATTTCACACCAAAGAAGTCATTTCCGACAAAAGATTTCACTTTTAAAGATAAGTTGCTTTCTTCAAATGGTTTAAGCTCTTTAATCTTGTTGATATCGCTTATTTCTAAATGAATGTTTTGATCAACTTTGTAGAGTACTATTTTTTTCTCTTTTAGGAGATCACTAATTTTAAATTCATCACCGTTGATAATTAGACTTAACTTTTCACCTTCTCCTAATAGATCAGTTGAAAAAAGAAATGGCTCATCATAATTTGTGAAATGATTTATGTCCCAGTCACACACCATTGGCTTTGGGATACAATTTTTTCCACAACTGCTCGGGGTTACCCAGTGAATCTTTTCGTTTTGAATCGAGGTTCCAAAATGGTGGACTGGCTTAAGTTGTATTGAAATAAATGAATTCGTACTAATATTTCCAATAGGAAGAATCGATTCCGTCTTATTACTAGTCAAGAGTCCATTATATGAATAAATATTCTCTTGCTTTTGGTTTGATAAATCTGTTCCAACTACATACGAAAGAACGACTTGATCATTCGGTGTATAAAGATGATCTAGATAATTTTCTTTGAACTCATTTGTCATCACAAACCATTTACCGAGTTTGTCTTTATCTTGAACATCTTTTAAATGAGTAAAGTCGGGAAGATTATTTTGGAATTGCCCGATTTTATTTAAAACATCTTCTTTAACTTCAAAGTTTTTATCAAATGCAGTTTTTAAAATGTCTTGAAAGCGAACTCCATCAGACCCAGTTGCTACATAAAAGACTTTTTCTTCAAGTGGTGTTTCGTAGAGGACAGGAATAGTCTTTGCCTTTATAGATGCAAGTAGAGTTTTATAATTTGATGAAAGACTCGGAATTTCATAATCTTCAATTTCTGAAATAATAAATTCACCTCGTTTAAAGAAACTTTCTTTTAAAAGTCCAATGGGGGCTTTATCAATGACAACTTCAAAGCTCTCATATATTCCTGACTGGAAATGTCTGTCTGAAGTTGTTGATGTAAGAAGCTCGTAATTTTCTGTTTCATGATTTAAAAAGTAGAAATTTAGCTTTAAATTTTTTACTTCTTTGAAAAATGGAGACTCATTTAATCTTGCTTGGTTTGTAAGAGTGATTTTAATATTATCAATAATATTCTGATCATTAAAAACGTCACGATATTGTAGGGCCTGATTATGAAAGAATTTTGGATCAAGCTCTGGATATGTTACCCATGAAAGATCATGTGAAACAAATTTTCCACTTGAGTGTGATGAAAATCTTCCAAAACTTGCAGCAGTCTTTAGGGCATTTCCTCTGGCAAACACGTTACCAACTCGAAATTTAAAGTCTGGATTGGTGTCTTTTACATCAGTGTTGATGGTAAATGATTTTTGATCCTTGATTGGGTCACTATTTTTGTCGTGATAAAAGACTTCAATCTTGTAGTTTTGAAGAAATCTAACTTTTAAATCTGGAATGTCGGCTACAAATGGATTTGAGCCACGAGCAATTTCCCCTCCATCTTTAATACCATCCCCGTCTGTATCACCATTAGGATCAACTTTTAATTCCTTACTTGTTTGCACATTGCTTGTCGTTTTTTGATCTTCTGGCCCTGATTTAAATGCACATGAGCAAAGTGTCGAAATAATCGTCGAAAAAATAATTAACTTAGTTTTCATCGTTGTCTCCATTTTCATTTTCTGTGTTTTTCCAGGTGCAATTGTTGCAATAAATTTGATCTTCTGTTGTCACTGCTTCTTCTCCACAAATTGGGCATTCGTACAATGTATCCTCTTGGATTTGGAGTTCGCCGGTATCCGAGACAAATTCAATTTCATTAATTTTCAGCGGTCGAATTTCCTCAAAAGGCAAGTCTGAGCGTCGTCTGTAGTAACCATTCATATTTTTCCCCTCTGTGACCAAGTTGATTGCGGCCACGACTTCCCTTAAAAGCAATGCCGTGCCAATTCATTTTGATTTAAGAAAAGCTACGTAGAATGGGATTAAGTTTTGGGATTTATTAATGAAGTTGGAGATTGATTTGACTTTCTTTGATTAGACTCACGCGACAACGATGTCGCAGACGACATGAATTTCGCGACAACTGTGTCGCGACCTTTATGAATTGAAATATAAAAATAGGGTAGTTGGTAAAAATTTTGAGTATGAAAATTCTAGGGATTGGTAAAAATTGATACAAAAAAAGGCCACCATTTTTAATGGCAGCCGTTTTTTATTTCTTAGTCATTCTGTTTACGATTTGTGAGTTTTTCTAGTTATTTCGAAATTCCAGAAGCTTTTTGTAAAAATGAGTTTCCATTATCATCAAAATCGTTTTGCTTAATGCCTCTGTTATCATCATTAACGTTAGTCTCATTTTTGCGTCGATCACTTTGCTCTACATAACCATCTCTCTTTTCATATTCTCCTTCTTTTTTACTTAGCCAATCAACCATGTCCTTGTTTTTTCTTTCATGTTCTTTTTCTTTACTATTAAGCCAATCAATCAGTCCTATTTTTTTTCTATTGTATTCTTTATCTTTACTATTAAGCCAATCAACCAGGTCCATTTTTTTTCTGTTGTATTCTTTTTCTTTACTCATGAGCCAAGTAACGGTTTTATTACCTCTATAGTACTCTTGCTCTATTTTGTCTGACCAATTATCGAGGTCTCTCTCTTTTTTTCGATATTCCTCGTGGGTTTTTTCTAGCCAATTATCTAGGTCTCTCTCTTTTTTTCGATATTCTTCGTGGATCTTTTCTAACCAACTGTCGAGATCTCTATCCTTATTTTGATATTCGTTCTCTGTTTTATCTAACCAGCCTGCATTTACATTAAAACTAAATATAATGACAAAAAATAATATTAATATACTAAATCTTTTCATATGAGCCTCATCCTTTTGTATTAAACCAACTCAGAAACTAAATTTCTTCTAGGCTAATGATGTAATAGCGTTTTTTTGTTTTTCAGTTTTTCGTGATTTACGTTTGCCCACTTTTTGACTTCATTGTCTTTTATTATTAGCTCGTTTTTCTTTTTACTTATCCAGCTTTTATATTCTTTCTCTTTATTTAGTCGCTCGTTTTTCATTTCAATTAATTCCTTGGCACCAGCAGAAATTGAAATTAAAGTTATCGATAAAAGTACTAGTAAATTATTAAATTTCATACTTCCTCATCATTATTTTGAAATCCAATTCATATATAGCTAATCGGCTGAAATGCTAAAATTGTTTAGACGAAATCATAATTCCCGCTATTAAATCTTCTAACACCCTAATTTGCATATTTTTGAGTAATGAATGAAAGTTGGTTCATGTGTTGGTAATTGCGCGTCTTTCGATCCAACACCAATATCAGGGCCATTTTGAGGCCCTGATATTGAATTCAAAGGTCATCGGAACAAAATTTTTATCGGAAGTTAGAAATTTTAAAACTTTTTTATGAAAACTCGTCATCTCCAGCAATGGTTTCAGACTTTGACAGAATTGATGAGCACGCACCTAACCAGCGATGTATCGGCACTTATACAGACGCTAATTCCGATGCCTTAGGTTCAATAGTATTTCGCCAAATCCAAAAACCTTCTCTAAGAGATATGGGGAAATTTGAAGTTAAGCTTATTTCATATGGTGGACATAATATTGACTTCAGTAACGAAGATCTTGTAGAGAGACTCAAAAGCTTGTTTGATTACATAAAAGTCAGTAGTAGTTCTAGTGATCTAATTGTTTACATTACTAGGAGTGTAAATTTATCTCGACCTGATCCAATAAAATGGTTCTTTAGAAAGAATGGTGACTTAATTTCTTATAAATTAGTAATTTATGAGGGTCAAGATTTGGGACCAATGTTTAAAAGAGCAATTAAAGAGCGTTACGGTTACTGTTGGAGAGAGTAGTTTTTGTCATAAAACCCTGTTCTTTGGTACCTTTTCATGAAAGCGACTCCTCGAAATGAGATATAAAACTCAGAATGACAAATTCATTCTGAGTTTTAATTACAATTTTAGCTCCTAAGCTTTTACAAAGATTCCATGATAAGTCATCGGTTTTGGATCATCGAACCACACCTTGGCCAGCAATCCTCCATCTATATCGTTAGCATTGATTATGGCCAAATAGCTTTTATTAATATTGGGGTCTTGAATTAGCTGAAGTAAATAGCCTTCCGATTCTATGTTATTTTTTGGTACAAATACAGGCTCGCATCCCATATGCTCCTTGGGAGCAAGCCATCTACTTATTTCACCTGTTTTGCAATTATATTTAGCAACCCCACCACCAAGCCCATTATCCTCATTGAATGTCTGAAGATAAATATAATTATTTTTTGCTCCAGTAAAATGTGGATGAACAGATGGAAATTCACAAGGATTTTTCCAAAGTGATTCATCAGTTACTCTTTTTGAAGATAAATTAATTTTATATCTATGGAGTGATGGCATTGACTGCTCGGGCCCAGCGCTACTAGGTGCTTCAAATGCTCCGAAGCCATCATGCTTTATTGCTTCAATAATAATTTCTTCATTTTCTTCGTAAGCATTAACGAAATGCCAAACCCAAAATGAGTCAATCGATATTTGGATTGGCTTTTCTATTTGATTAAATGGAACTACTATAATTTGCATGCCTGATTGAGGTTCCCATTTAAAATAATTTGATAAATCACCAATGCCAAGCAAAGCTCTCCATTTAATAAGTTTAACGGGGCCAATAAAAAATATAAAATGTTTATCAGTAACCATAAAGTCATGAATCATTCCTTCCCACGGCGCTTTTATACTTCCTAAAAGTTTAAAGCTTCCATGGTCAGGTAAAGCATAGAGATCGATCCAATCACTCCTTACGCCAAAATTAAAAGTCGTTTTTAATTTTTCAACTCTATGCGGATGAGCAGAGAATGCTCCTTTTACTTGACCACTAAAATCAGTGACGTCATTTGTTTCAAGTGTTACAGGATTAATTTCGACAGGTTTGCTCATTTCCATCAAGGCATACATCTTGTGATTCCAAGCCAGAATATTTGTATTGCCCGTGCTTTTTATTTTTTGATTTAAATTATTTAATATAACAGAGTACCAAGGTGCTAAGGTGCCATATAAAAACTTCTTAGCCTTTTCTTCTTCTAAAAATTCCTTTGATTTTATAACTTTACTTGCACCATAAACCTGTTCTTGAAATTTAACAGCGGTAACCGCACCATCAGCGTCAAAAGGATGGGGAACAGATTGACCAAATCTTTTTAAAAGTCCAGGCCCTGTTCTGTAAAGCGTACCTTTTAAATCTTCAGGAATAGATCCTTCGACGTCTAAAACTTCAAAATTATGCTCTCTTATGAGACTGTGGTTAAGTGTTGGCTTGTTCATGTTTTTATCCCCGACAAATGGTTGACACTGTCAACTATACATCAATTAGTTGTCAATATCAACCAAACTTTGTAGATTATCTTAGTATCATAATTATAAATAGTTATTTTAAGGTCAACTAACGATGAAAAATTCAGCTCATGCCAATTTTCATAAAAGCTTTTTCAAGATTATATTCCTTGTTAAAGATAGAATGCAGAACATTGTTCATGAAGCAGAATCAGGTTTAACAGTTTTACAAATTTTAGTTCTTCGCACCCTTGTTCAGGAAAAAGAACTTACACCAATTAAATTATGTCGTTTGCTAAATAAAGATAAAGCCCAGATTACTCGACTTGTCTTAGAATTGACGAATAGAGGGCTAATTACAAAAATGGACAATCCAAATGACAAAAGAAGTTATATTCTGAAGCCAAGTCCAAAAGTTGAAAAAATAATAACGGAATTTATTTTGATTGAACAAAAGTTGATTCGTAAAATGGTTATGGACGTATCAAATGAAGATTTAATTAAAATGAATCTAAATTTTGATAAAATGTTTAAAAATTTAAATCTTAAAAAATAAAAAGACCTTCTCCTAATTTGTTGTTGAAATAAATTGGACTCGCTCATTTAACCAATCCGATATCGGTTGGCGGCTGCTTTTCCCGTTCTAATATTTCTATTGCCGAAACTTTGAGCACATTATGCCTAGTAACAGTGACACTTTATCACCAGTTTTTAATAACTTCCCGACTTCTTCTTACAGGCTATTTTCATTTATTCTCAACATTAGTATAAACTTCCAAGCAGTTTATTTACTCTGAGTATCATAGGGGGATTTATGAAAAGTTTTCTATTGTTATCTGTTTTTATTTTTATGACTGATACTGCATCAGCAGATATCTATTTAAATGTTGGCGACTCAGTTAATATTGGGAGCAGTCGAGTCCATTGCGGGATGAGAGAACCTGCTCCTTCCAGAATGTATCGCTGTTCAATGAAAATCTGTATCGATCCATGGAATAGAGAATCGGATAACGAATGGATGTGTAAAAATGCATCAGCCTACAAAATGGAATCAAGATCGGCCATTGGAGATGATAAAAACTCGCTTTATCAAGAACTAGTCAGCCGTGGAATTCATGATAGCGATTCATTTTCGTGTGAAGAAATTTAATTAGCCGCTAATATAAACAGGACCTCTTTGGGTCCTGTTTATAAGCAAATACTTTTTAATATGAGTGATGGATCGAAGGTAAGTGGTTTAGAAGCTTATGCAACAACAAAATAAACACCAACAATAAGTAATGTTAAAAATATTCCACCAAACACACAATTTAAATAAAAGTCATCTTTATGTATTTGTTTAAGGCTTCGCCCTTTCCTAAAAAAAAAGCCATTGTAAAAATGCTCCATGAAAAGTTAATAGATAGCTCAGAAACAGCTCTCCAATGAAAGAAATCATCAACATCTCCTAGCATAGTTCATGAACTCTTAAAGATAGCTGAATTATTTGTAAGAAACAAACGCACCCCAAAATCTAATAGTTCCTGAGCTTCACTTGGTAGCTTTTCATTCGCTTAAAGTATCAAAACCTAATAAAATCATTATCTTTTAGAGGATTTATAAAAATCCATTATTTTCAAATATGAAATATTTTCACGGTCTCTTGTCCTTAAGTATCCAAAACTATATTCAGAACCCCCTTTATTTGTGTTTCACTTTATGAAGAGAGCTTTGAATGCTTAAGCTATTTTTTACATTCCTGATCACCTTGATATGGATTTCACCTCCTTGCTCGGCCAATACATATGTTAAAAGCATGTACTCCCTCCCTTTAACCTTTGATCCAATAAAAATGAACGACGTGGCTTCTCTCGCTGCTGCCAACCTTATATATGATGGCCTTTTAAAATTTTCTCCATCGTTAGAGATACAGGAAGCATTGGCCGAATCGTGGTCAACCAGCACCGACGGCAAAACACTCACATTCAAACTTAGACCAGATATTAAATTTCACGATGGGACTCCCATCACTGCTGACGATGTCGTTTATTCTCTTGCTAGGGCGGTAACCCCAGAAAGTACAGTTCGAAAATATTATGACTGTATTCAAGGAGTCGATGAAAAAAATGGAACACAAGATATTTCAAAAGTAGGAATAAGGGCCAAAGATTTTCGTACCGTTGAGATAAAATTAAAAAATCCATTCCCTGCTTTTATTTCAATCTTGGCCGGAGCAACGGCAAAAATTTTACCTATGAAATATAAAGATACTAAAGCATTCTTTGATTCACCTGTTGGCTCAGGGGCATTTCGATTTTCATCCACTGATACTGCAAATAAAAAGATGACCCTTGAAGCGTTTGATTCCTATTATCAGGGCAGAAGTAAACTGGATAAAATGGTTCTGGTTGAATCTTCAGAAGTTGAAGCAATTAAGATGGCCCGCAAAAATGAAGTTCTCGATCTAGTTAGTTGGCCATTAAATCCCAAAGACCCTGTATTTCAAAGTGGTAAAAAAATCACAAGTCCAGTTACTGCTACATGGATAATAGGACTTAATACCAAGGTAGCTCCATTTAATTCTCTTGAAGCAAGAAAAGCCTTTAAAAAGACTTTAGATAATGAAGGATTTAGAAAGAAATTTTATCCAGATGCTTACCAAGCATTCGGCTATATTCCTCCGGGATTGCCCGGATATATTGATGGGACATATATAAAAACTGTCCCAACAAAATCATCAAGGTCAAAAGTTGTAAAACAAAAAATAACCATCGTGATTCCACAAGAGCTTTCAGATGCAAATGAGATGAAAGCATTTCTTGAAGATAACCTAAAAGGAAATGGCTGGAATGTTGATGTTGTACCAATGGCATGGGACAAATTAATGGAAGGATATGCCAAAAAGAAACACCAAGCGTTCTTGGTTTCTATGAATATGGACTATCCTGATGCCGAATTTTTGCTGCGAAATTTTGAAAGCAATAATCCTGATAATTTTAGCGGTCTTAATAACAAGAAACTGGATGCTCTTATTGCTAGTTCTCGAAATGAGACTGATAAGGTTAAGAGAGCAACGCTATATAAAGAAACAATTAAACTTCTTGATGATTCATCGGTAACAATAAATCTATTTCACCCAAGATCAAATTATTGGATATCAAATTGTGTAAATGGTTTTAACCCAAATGTTCTTTCTGAAGTTTATATAGATTATACAAAAGTCAGTATTGATGAGGCGTGTATGAAAAATGGTGGGAAAATATGAGTGATCAAATTTCTATCTTCAAATACGTTCATAAGTCACAAACCGTTTTACGTTGGACAATTACGCTCTTGATTACGCTCGCAATTTCTCTAGCTTTTGCCACAATGAATTTATCTGGCCAGATCAGCTCTAGTAAAAAGATTTTAAATGCCCTTTCACCATATATTATGACTCAGGTTGAAGTAAATGACCGCATTGAAATTAACCGCATCCTTAATTCTGTGACAAAAGCTGAAGACTCAAAATTGGTATTAGTAAAAGACGGTAAGGTATTTTCAACAACAGATGCGACATTAGAACTTGATCTTCCATTCAGTGCCCCATTAATAAAATTACAATTACTTGATGGGTTGTTCACAAACAATGAAATTATTGTTATAAATACACTGAAACGAAATGACTCATCATCAGCATCAGAACTTTATTTATATTCTCCGCTAACCCCAATTATTAAAAAGACAGTCGGAATAATGGCCATTACCATTTTAACTTCAATACTAATTTCAATTTTAGTAAGTTTCCGAACTAGACGAGCACTAAGAAAAGCACTTCAACCTCTTTCCCAACTTCATGACGAAATCAGAAATTTAAAATCAAATAGTACTGATGCTTCAATGCCGATCAAAATTAAAGAATTGGAAGATATTAGACAGACGATTATCAGCACTCGTGATGAGTTAGAAATTGCGAATGAAAAAATTGCAAAGCAAAAAGCAAAAGAACTTAATGCGGAATCTTATAAAAGATTAATTCATGACCTTCATAATCCTGTAGCAGCTCTTCGGCAAATGGTAAGAATACAAACTTCTCCAGATGTTGATGACGAGAGTAAGCAAGAGGCGCTTGAATCTGTTCCTGTAATCGCAGAAGAGATATTACAACAGGTCACTGCTGCAAAGAAAAACCTTGAAAATGAATCGAATAATTTTGATGAGGTTGACCTTCGCAACCCCCCTATTTCAGGAAAGTTGTCGCTTCAAATTCTAAATAATTAACCCGAAATGGAAGCACCCGACGTAAGGAGGGTGGAGTCCATGAGGGGGGCGAAGTGAGAAAATTATGCGTTCAGAGGTTTACAGCAAAGAATTTAAAGATGCCGCAGTTAAAAAAGTGATTAAATTAGGACCTAGTAAGGCAGCCAAAGAATTAGGACTCCCAGTATCAACAATATTTGGTTGGAGTAAAATGTATGGTATGTCTAGTTCCATGAAAACAAAAAAAACAAAATCAGTAGACAAGTGGACACCTGAAGAAAAACTAGATGCTGTTATTAAGACTGCAACAATGGATGAGCTTACTCTTGGTGAGTTTCTTCGTAGAGAAGGGCTTTTTATGGCCAATCTAGAGCAGTGGAAAACAGATTTAACCAATGGGCTCAAGTCTGCTGCTGGAAGCCTAGAAAGGATCCTGAACTCTTTGAGCTACGAAAAAAAGAAGAAGAACTTATAAGAGAATTAAAAAGAAAAGATAAGGCACTTGCAGAATTTGCAGCGAGAGTTGTACTTCTAAAAAAAAGCCATCTTTTGTTTGGAGTGGACGAGGACAATTAGTGTGCTCTGACTTAAGAGCAATTTGTATTGAATTAATTAAAGAAGCAAACTTAAATGGCTGCAGAAAAGAAATAGCCAGCAAAGATTGTGGATTATGTATCAAAACAATAGAACGTTGGGAAAAAAATCTTATTGATTTAAGGAATGGGCCGAAGACCATTCCTGCCAATAAGCTTTCAGAGTTTGAGAGGAAAAAAATTATAAAGATAGCTACTTCAGAAAAATATAGAGATAAATCTCCGTGGGAAATAGTACCAATGCTTGCCGACAGCGAGGGAATATTTATTGGAAGTGAATCAAGTTTTTATAGAGTTTTAAAAAAAGAAAAGTTACTGGCCCACAGAGGAAAAAAGTAAAGGGAGAACAATGGATCGGCCAGCACCTTTAATTGCAAAAGGCCCTAATGAAATTTGGTCATGGGATATTACCTATATGAAAGGTCCGATACGAGGTCAGTTTTATTATTTATATTTATTTATGGATATTTTTAGTAGAAAAATAGTTCGCCATGAAGTCTTTGAATTAGAATCAATGGAATTGTCAGCAGAAATAGTAGATAAAATTTGTAAAATGGAGAAGATAAAAAAAGGACAAATTATACTTCACTCTGATAATGGTGGACCAATGAAGGGTGCAACAATGCTTGCAACGTTACAAGAACTTGGTGTAATGCCTTCATTTAGTAAGGCCGTCAGTTAGTGATGATAATCCCTTTTCAGAGGCATTATTTAAAACAACAAAATACTGTCCAGAATATCCAGCTAATGGATTTAACTCGTTAGACGAAGCCAGGGACTGGTGTAAAGTTTTTGTAGATTGGTACAATAATAAACACCTTCATAGTGGAATAAAATTTGTAACACCCACTTCAAGACATGAAGGATTAGATAAAAAAAGTTTTACAATTAAGAAAAGAAGTTTATATTAAGGCAAAATTATTAAATCCTAGTCGTTGGTCAAAAAACACAAGAAACTGGGATTGGATTGATGAAGTATTTTTGAATCATCCTAAAAGAAAAGATGATGTCGAAATTAAAAAAGTAAGTTAAAAAGTTAGGCGACAACTATCCTGAAATTTTCCGCAACTGCCTCAGAGAAAGTTTCTTTCAAGTCCGTTCTGCGTTTAAAGACCACAAAGACAAAATTATTTTGAATTTACCGGAAACACCAGTTCTCATGAGGCATGATCCGGCATTGTTAAAACGAGCAGTTGTAAATCTTTTAGAAAATGGTCTTGAGGCTTCAAAAAGCAAAGTTGAATTATCGCTAGATACTAACGATCAATTTACTTCAATTAGAGTTTCGGACGATGGAACTGGTCTAAGTGAAGATAAGGTATCACTCTTTCTTCAAGGAAGAGGACTTTCAAGTAAGGCCAATCGTCAGGCCTTTGGTTTATCTTCATCAAACCATATAGCTCGAACTCATGGCGGTAAAATTATTTATCATAAAAGCAATTTAGGTGGTGCGAGTTTTGAAATTCGATTGGAGGCAAGATGAACGAGCGTCCATTAATTCTAATTTGTGATGATGATCCACATATTTTAAAAAGTTTGCAGATAAGTTTAAAGTCTCGCTTTGAGATACACATATCTTCAACTGTTTCAGAAGCTAAGATTAAAATTAAAAACCATGAATATGATGCAGCTATTGTTGACCTAAACTTTGAAGGACAAGAACTAGATGGCGTTCACCTTTTAGATTTCTTTGGAAAATCTTCACCCGGAACATATTTAATTGTTTTAAGTGGTGATCAATCGGTAAAACGAGTAGTCGAAGCAACAAGACGCAAGTTATTTCAATTTATTCATAAGGAAGGAGATTATTTTGCTGATCTCTATTCAACTTTGACTCGTGCTACTGAATTGAAAAAGGCAAACGAAGTGCAAGCGATTCAGAAGTATTTAACGAATTCTCCTGCCGTAAAAAGTGTTTTAAAAATGGCAGAAAAAATTATTCAAAAAGACCAAGACGCTCCAATTCTAATTTTAGGTGAAACAGGCACTGGTAAAGAATTTCTAGTTCGTCACATTGCCGAAAATATGAAAAGGAAATTGGTTTCTGCAAATATGGCAACAATTGCAAAAGAAACTGCTGAGTCTAACCTTTTTGGACATGAAAGAGGAGCATTCACGGGCGCAGTTCAAAATAAAATTGGCTTGATAGAGTCGGCCAACAATGGCCTTTTCTTTCTTGATGAAATTGGCGATTGCAGCTTAGACATTCAGGCAAAACTCTTGAGAGTATTACAGGAAAAAGAAGTCATGCCTCTTGGGTCAAGTCGAGCACGCGGTATCAACGTCAACTTTATAGCAGCGACTCATAAGAACTTGAATGAAATGGCCCTAGATGGTGATTTCAGAGAAGACCTTCTTCAAAGGCTTAATACCTTTGTTTTAAGAATACCACCTCTAAGGGAGAGACCTGAAGATATTAATTTTTATGCAAACTTTTATTTAGAAGAGTGTGGAGATGAAGGAGTACGATATACAATTAGTAATGATGGGATCGAAGTATTGCTTTCTTATAATTGGCCAGGAAATATTAGAGAACTAAAAAGTGTTATTCAGCGTTTTGTTGTTCTTTCAAATCGAACCATATTAAATGCTGATGCCGCAAGATCAGCGATTGGGATCGGTGAACTTTCCCCTCGATCATCTTCAACTTCTATTATTGAGGTTAAAGAGAATCAAATTAAAAAGGATGAACTATTAAAGGCCATTCTCGCATTTGATGGTGACAAGCAAAAAGCGGCAAAACTCTTAGGAGTAAACGTTCGGACTATACAGCGTTGGGTAACAAAATTTGATCTTACTCGTTCACTTTCAGATTTGAACCTAGGTAAAGGAGTAAGTTGTGATTAAGCTAACTAATGTTGAATCAATCAATAGAGATGCTCCAGCATTGATTTTGATTCCCGGTGGCCCGGGATTAAGTTCTTCTACTTTAAGATCAATGGACATTTTATCAAGATCATTTAATTTGTTTTATGTTGATTTTCCTGGGGTAAATGGAACTCCTTATGAAGGGGATAAGTCTTTCGATGAGCTATGTAGTGCCCTAGAATCCGAGCTTCTTAAAATTAATGGTACAAAATTTGTTCTTGGACATTCTTTTGGAGGATTTTTTGCCGCTAATCTTTCATTAAAAATGAAAGTTGAGGGAGTCATTTGTTTGGCCACTCCGTTCACTGAAAAGTCTCTTGAGGTGGCATCCGAAAATTATACGGCTAATAAATCCCAAGAATTATCAAGAGCTGAAGAAGAATGGGAAAAATTGCAAGATGATAAGTCGCTTGCAAAATGGTTCTCTGAGTATGGGAAACTTTACTTTGTTCGACCTGAAGGAAAAGAAATTCTTCTGAAGGATAAAGTTTCTGCAAAGTTCTTTTTAGCAAATCGAGCAGATGCCGCGAATATTGAGCCAATGCTTTCTCTGTTAAAACGAGATAAGACAAAAAAAATATTTATTGCTGGAAAACAAGATGAAATGCTCCCAGAAGCAATCTTAAAAAATGATGCTGAATTGGGTGGGTTTAATTTTGTAAGTGTTAAAGATGCTAGTCACTTTGTAAGCTTTGATCAACCTGAATTTGTCGCCGGATTGATTGAAGATTTTATGCGACAAAATCATTAGGGGGAAATATGAAACGTACTTTTAAAATTTTAGTTATTCTTCTTGCTACTGGAGCTTTAGTACAAACCATTGCCTTAGCAAAAGTAAAAAACGGAGAAACATCAGACTCTACATCGACTTCTAAAGGAAGTGACGGCCCAGGAATCTAAATTGATTAATTCAATTAATCATTTCAGAGCTGATACTTCAGGATGGATCGGCTCTGGAATTATGTTTATATTTGCACTGATTGCAGGATACCGTTGGCATTCAACGGGACTTATCTTCTTTGGTCTTCTCATTCTAAGAGATTTGGCGGCATCATGGTTTTTAATTACAAGAAAGCCAAGCTTAGAAAAAACAAATTCAAGAATGATTGAGGCACTAGCCTATATTTCCAGCGCATGGCCATGTATTTACCAAAGCAATGTAAGCTCATTACCAATGGCCGCTCAAATCAGTTCTGTTCTTGCCATTCTTGGTTTTACGATATCAACATTAGCATTGTTCGATCTGGGTGAAGCTTTTGGGGTATCACCAGCCAATAGAGGTATAGTTACTACTGGGCTTTACCGATATATTCGTCATCCTATGTATACAGGGTATGTCATTGCTGAATTTGGTTTTGTGCTGCTTAACCCCTTTAACGTGGTTATTTGGATAATTTCAATTGGGCTTTATTTTGCTAGAACTAAGATAGAAGACCGAGTTTTAAGAAATTAACCCAAAAAATATCATTTGGCTATTCAGGGCAAGATTCAGCCAAATCTTTATTTTCTGTGAGGAAAGACAAAGAATTTACTAGGAAACAATAGGTTAGGAACCATTAGTTTTAGCCTGCGCTCTTATGTTTTTTTTATAAATTCAAATAATAGGTTTCACTACCATCAGAACCATTGTGAGCAATGGTATTACAGTTGCAATTACCCCCCATAAATACCATTTTTTTAGATAATGAAAAAAATCAGAATTTAATGGGCTTTGATCTTCAGCAATAATTGCTAATTTATTTTGAATTGGAATTAAAAATATATTCCAAATTAGACCTGAAAGGATAAAGAGACCAACAGCTACTTGGATCCAGTGCTCAGTTTTCAGTCCACCAAAGCTTTGTGACAAGAGTATTCCATTTACAAAAAGTAAAATAATACCTGGCCCTGTAAAAATCACATCGGCCCAATTCACAAATATTACTGCAAATTTAATGAAATTTTCATTTTTTGATTTTTCAATAGCAAACATCCATATGCCAGTTATGATAATATTTCCAAGGAAAATTAATACACCAAGAATATGTAACCATTTATGCCACAAATAAGGTAACGGTAGAGGGATATTATGGCCCATGGAAATAGGAATAAAGAGCAAACCTATAAAGATAATTATGATATTTTCAAAAATTAAAAATTTTGTTGATTTGTGCATTGTACACTCCTATTTAATTAGAATTTAGAAGCATGTGGGTTATTTTAAGTACCTTGTTTTCCATTTCTTTATAACTGAGATTAGCATCTTCAAGTGGTTTTTCTAATTGACCATCGAGGGTTAGCATTACTAATCCATGTACTAAAGACCAAGCGTAGATTGCCTTTACTGAATTAGTCTTGGAATTCTTTCCAAATAAATTCAAGAGAGAATCAAATGCCCCCTGGCAGGCCCCAAAGAGTTCTGGATTTAAATTGTGATCAAAATTTACTCCGAACATTACTCTGTAGTAACCTGGAAATTTTAATGCAAATTGAATATATGCCCTACCCAGATCTTCCAAAGGAGATTTAGTTGAAGCTAAACATTCTTGAAAATAAGTATTCATTTTTTCAAACCCTTTCATGGCTATATGTTCGAGAAGGGCATTTTTACTTTTAAAGTGTCGATAAGCCGCCGTATGACTGACCCCTAACTTAGAGGCTAAATCTCTTAATGCGAACTCCGTGCTCTTGTTTTTACTTATATATTCGACAGCAATTTCTACAAGTGAATTGGCAAGATCACCGTGTTTTTTTTGAGTGGGCAGTTTTTTAGTATATTTTTGTGAAGCTCTTATCATGTTGACAATGGTAACTAAAAATGTTACCATTGTCAACATGAGGTGTGCGATTATCGAATTAATAATAAAGCTTTGATGTTTTTTTTAGGCAATCCCAAAGAACATCAGGCAATCAGTGGAACAACTAAATTTGAAGACTGCAATTTTCAAGTACAAAAGAGCCAAACAGTAGAATTAACTTTAAAATGAAGAGGGACACAATGAAAAATATATTAATCATACAGGGGCATCCGAATAAAGATTCCTTTTGTTCATCATTAGCAGATAAGTATATAAAAACTGCTAAAAGTAATAATAACAATGTAGAGCTTGTAAACTTAGGCGATTTAAATTTTGACCCTATTTTACGTGGTAATTTTAGTCATCCGCAAGCTCTGGAACCAGACTTGAAAAATCTTCAAGAAAAAATATTATGGGCCAATCATATTGTATGGATATTTCCGATCTGGTGGGGAAGTTTACCGGCATTATTAAAAGGATTTATTGATCGCACATTTTTACCAGGCTTTGCTTTCAAGTACAAAAGCGGATTTGGTATGCCAGAAAAATTATTAATAGGAAGAACAAGTGAAATTATTTCTACTCTTGATACACCTATTTGGTTCTATAAATGGTTTTTAGGTGCACCCGGGATGAAAATAATGAAAAATGGTATTCTTGAATTTTGTGGACTTAAAGTTGTTAAATCCACTTTGCTTGGGCCAATCAAGAGTTCTTCTGAAAAACAGCGGACTAAATGGTTAGCTCAAATTTAAGCAGTTAAATATGATTATCATAGAATCTTTTGATGAATTAGAAAAAATTTTGTTTTTGTACAGAAAGCAAATTAATGCTGATTATATAGGCTATAAAAATCATTGCATTAGATTGCTGAACTTTTTAAATTACTTAAGGCCAATCGAAAATGAAGATCGTGAAAAATTAATTATTGCAACTGCATTTCACGATATTGGTCTTTGGACCCATAATACTCTTGACTACTTACCTCCTTCTATTCTTGAAGTAAAAAAATATTTAACCAGTATTGGAAGAACAGAATGGATCGAAGAAATTTCTATAATAATCGACATGCACCATAAAATTACGCCCTACCATGGAAAATATAAATTAGTTGAATTATTTAGAAAAGCTGATTTAGTTGATTTTTCTTTGGGTAGTATCCGATATAGTATACCCAGTAATTATATTTCCGCTGTAAAGAAAACATTTACCAATTCTGGTTTTCATAAAATGCTATTAATAAAAACACTAAAATGGGTACCGAGACATCTTCACCGTCCAATGCCAATTATAAAATGGTAGTAATAATATAAATTTATTTCTTTAAGATAGTTGCGCGAGACTCAATCCGATGTAACATTTCATGAAAATTATTCGTATTTCCAGTTAAGGCAAAGAACTCGTCATCAAGCACTTCAATTAATTTTACGGCCTTATTACAAATAGATTTTCCTTCGTCAGTTAACTCAATAAAAAATGACCGCTGATCATCTTTGTTGCTTTTTTTACAAACCAGTTTTTTTCTAAGTAATGCCTTAGTTGTATCAGAAACTAACATCTTGTCTAATCCGGCCATTTCACAGATATCTGATTGGGTTGGAAATTTAGTAGGCGTTTTTAGAAAAAAGTAGCATGCCAAGAGAGAATATTGTGTAGGTGAAATATCTAAATCTTTTAAAACCTGACGCTGGAGTCTCTGATGAAGATTTGCAACTTTCCAAAATAGAAATCCGGGACTGGATTCTGCTGCACTAAATTTTGTAATTAGCTTTTTATTCGTCTTCAAGTTTAACTTCCATTGCATTTGCGATAGTTTTATAATCCTCTTTTGAAAGTTCTACCAAGCCACGTCGCAATTGATATCCCCAATTCTTTTCTTGAGTAAATTCAAGTTTAGATTTAATGGATAAAAGTGATACTTCTTTTGCTAGTTTATAGTTAATTTTTCTCCTATAGGGAATAAAATTCTCAAACATTTTAAATTGAAATACATGATCATCTGGAACTCTGCCTATGGCCGTAAAAGCCTGTAGATCAGATTTACCCATTTTATTTCCTGGTGAATAATAAATAAGCCAATCATCTTTTTTCATTTGCGCAAGAGGTGCTCGTTTACCATGGCACACTTGTGCAAAACCTTCCATTTTACCTATTAACACATGCTCCTTAGAGACAACACCTAACCAGTATCTCATTAAATTAACCTTGAGTAGCTTTCGTAATTAGATTATCAGTTTGGCTGTCAAGTTTCTTAACAATTCCTTCCATCACAATTTTGTTCCACAAAAATGCTAATGGGCCTTCAATTGTCATAGTAGTTTTTATTTCTACCTCACCTCCATGAACAATAAATTCATGATCACCGTACATTTTAGCTAAAGGAAATGTTGTAAGATCGATAAATTGTTTATGTGGTACCACTTTTAAAAGTTCAATTTTAACTTTTGGGCCACCTTTAGGTTTTAAAATAAAGAAATTACCTTCTTTAAAGTCACCCTCTAGTGTTGAATAATCTAGATCGTCTTGCCATGTATTCCATTGATTTATATCTGACCAAACATTCCAAAGTTTATTAATATCTATATTAGCTACTTTTTTACTGTAGGTAAAAGTTTTCATCTTGCCTCCACTTTTGTTCTGTTTTTTTAGTAGGCATACTTACTATGTTTTTTTTTGTCAAGACTTTCAATGTTTGTCCCAACCACTGATCAAGCTCTCAGGCCACAGATTAAAACGTTTAGAATTTCGATAACAGCCCCCTTTCTTTTGGACTAAATAGCAAATAGTCGTGTGACTTTGGTCAGCTTTCAAGCATTAAATTTCTTTACAAAAATTTTTATAAAATTTAGAATATTATAATGAAACATTTATTACTTTTTTTTAATTTAATTCTTTTCGGTTGCGCCAAACCTCAGGTTGGCTTATGGAATAAGCCAAATAATTTTGCAAATGAAAACAGTTTAAATGACGAAGGAACTGTAAATCCAATTCATATGATGGTTAGAAAAAAAATATTATTGGGTTTTAAATTTCTAAGTAATGGTGATTATACTAATATTTTGGATCAAATGGATGATAATATTCATTATAGATTTTCTGGTAATCATGCTCTTGGTGGAGAGCGCTTTTCAAAAAATGCAACTGAACTTTGGTTTAAAAGACTTACAAGATTGTTTCAATCTGATTTTAGAATTTATAAAATAGAAATTTCAGGTCCGCCTTGGGATATGCTCGTTGTAACTCAATTTAGCGATTTTGCTAAGCCTAAATCGGCTAATTGTTCGCCATATGTAAATCCAGGTATACAAATAGCCAAACTTCGATTTGATAAAATAGTAGATGTAATTACTTATGTCGATACTAAAAAAATTATTACTGCTTTAGATTGCTTAGCAAGCAATGGAGTTACGGAGGCAGGTTTGCCGCCAATTGAGGGGTGAAATTGAATCGTATAGACCAAGATGTAATCACTGTGCAAATGGTTAAACTTTTTAAGAAAACTTGCCTTTTCTATTTATTAAGTCAAAAGCCAGGCACTTTTTATATAATCTCGATTTTAAAAATATCAATTACATTTATCGTAATCTTTACATCCCTAGCAACCTAGTGAAAAAAAATTAAAAGGAATAAATGGAAAATATAAAGTTTAAGGAACAAAGTAAGGCAGCTGTCTTATTAATCATTGGATCTTTAGGAGTATTTTTTACGAGTCTATCGTATTTAAAATGTCCTCCACTGTTGGCACTTCCTCAATTAAGCACTCCTCCAGAAAGTTATTTGAAATTTGCTACTGAACAACTGATCTGGTTAAAAATTGCTTCAAATATTGGCGTTTTTTCAGATCTTTTTTTGTTCATTGCATGCGTTTTCTATGCTTTTAAAATTGATCGAAATTTCTTGCTTCAATTTTCATGGATATGGCTAGGCTTATGCTCCCTTATTTTCTTTTTCGTTGATGCCATGCTTGGACATCTTTTATATCCACTTGTGGTAGACAATAATTTACCAGGCTTGGTTATTTCAAAATATTTTTTTAACTTAACATTTATGCTTGGTGTGTTTTGTTATTTTATTGGAGCCTTTACTTACTTTCTATTCAAAATTAACAATCAAAAAGAACATAAAATAATGAATTGCCTTGGAATTATCACCGCAGTCTCATCTGGGATTTCTTTTATAGCATTTTTATTAGGATTCTATATTCCGATGGTCGCCGGAGGTTCCATTTTAGTTGGGTCTGCTCTTTTTACAATTATTGGTTTTTTACATTTGGAATTAAACCACTAGTAATCGATAAAAAATTTGTTTTGCAAAATAAAGAAAAAACAACCGCCCAAACTTTAAATATTTGGGCGGTTTTGTTTTAGATATCTAATTCAAAATTAATATTATCATCTTCAAAATTAAATTCCCTTTCCTGTGTATATGTGGCACTCGGTAAGGTTTTTAATGTTGAATGTTTTTTTTCCAATTCAAGAGTCGGTTCATTTTTTTGCAAATTTTCTTTTAATTTGAGTTCCATTTTTACGGCTCTCATTTCAGCTGAGACGGCGGCCGTCGAACATTTTGCAATTTTTGCGATCTCTCTAAAAGTCATTCCACTTGCGCGAAGTTTTCTGATAAGGTCGCTGTCGCGTGTTTTTAATCGGCCAATTCTAACTCCTTTAGCCTTTGCATTGGCGAGTCCGTTTCGAACTCTTTCAGCAATAAGATCGCGTTCTAGCTGGGCGACAGCGCCTAAAATTGTGAATACGGCTGACCCGAGGGGAGTATTGGTATCGATGCTCTCAGTGATGGAAACAAATCCAACTTCTGATTTTTTAAATTCTTCTAACGCCCGAAGTAAGTGGGTGACGCTTCTTGCGTAACGACTAAAACTGTAAACGATAACCTTACTAACAAAGCCATCGCGAACATCTTTCATCATGCGATCAAGAGCCGGACGTGATTGTTTTACCCCTGATTGGTTTTCGTCTTCATAAATAACGTAATCGGTAATACTATTTCTAGTGCAGTAATCTCTTAATGCTCGAACCTGTGCCTCTAACCCTGTGGACTGATTTCCGGTTGAGACTCGACAATATAAAGCAATTTTTTTGGTCATCGAACTCCATTTTTTTAAGTATGAAATCTAAGCCATCTTATGCCATCCATGCCATCCCGATTCATGAAGAATCGTGAAATGGAATGAAGTAAAATGAAAAGAGAAATGACGTGAATGGCTTGGAAACGTTACTATGTAATTAATATTAAAAAACTTTGATTAGTTCGTAACTAATCCTCGGGTAGTTCGGGCAATGCTTTGTATCCTGTTAATTTTATAAAGCCGAACTAGGCCAAAACCACTCGGGTCCGACCTAGTCCGACTGATCAGTCCGACTAAACTAGCACAAATTAACTTGTTTTGAAATTTTTAAGCCTAATCACGTTTTCAAAGTCAGCTTGAGGCTCAATTTCAGGTTTCATTTTGTTTCTGATATGACTCATAATCATCTCAGAAAAATGCTTCTGATCGTCCTCTGTGGTCTTTGAATAATGATCAGCTAGCTTTAGGTCTTTATGTCCGGTCATCGCGATAACCGCATCTAAACCGCCTCCAACTTGTCTGGCGAGCTTTGCCATACCATGTCTTAAGATATGCGTTCCCGTATAAGGCACGCCACTTTTTCTTTGTGCGGCCCTATAGTTAATTTGAATCGTGCAATAATTCAAAGGCGCACCATCAACATGAAAGACAAAATTATTTCCCGGCAATCTAAAGGCTTCACGGTGTTTTAAAACTTCCATAATTTCATCAGTAATAAAAACTATCCGCGTTTCTCGATTTTTTGGAAATAGCTTAAGTTCTACAAACACTTTATTGGCAGTATCCCAGATGCAAGTCTCTTTGATAATCAACCTTCGATTTTTCAAATCCACATTGCTCCATTGAATTCCTGAAATCTCACCAATACGTCCAGCACAATAAAATTGCATTTTAGCTAGATCGCGATAAAGAGGTTGTAAAAATTCAAAAAACAAGAAAGCATCTTTTAAATCTATTTGCATTTTCTTGTCTGGCAAAGGTTTAATAAAACCCATCTTGCGATGCTTTTTCTTAACAGGACAGGTGAGAGATATTGCTTCTTTTTCAAAAAGATCACTTTCCTTGTACCAATTAAAAATACACACCAACAAATTAAGCTCATTATTTAGATTGCATCTTCCGGCATGGCCTCGACCACTATTTTGATAGTCATCAGTTGAAAAATGGCCAACCCAATAGATAACCCATTCAGAAACTTTAGAAGGCGTAATCAAATTCATTGGAAGATGCTCAAGCGTCTGAAGCATTTTGTAGCGACGATGCCAGATATCCTTGGTAGAAGTCGCCAAGATAGGAAAGTGGTTTCGTTGCATAGTTTCCCATACCTCTTTTAAAGTCGAGCATTGGCTTTCAACGCTATCTTTAATAATCTTCTTTCCATCAAATCTCTTCTGCCATTCCTTTGCATCATACAAACTTAGAAAGGTGGCGGTAAAAAGTTTTCCGCTGATCCTTTTTTCGACTAAGTATTTATGAGTGACATCATTTTGATAAATACCTTTTGCATTTTTTAGTTTTTTATAATTTTTTGATCTGCTCATGTTTGTTCTCCTTTTAGCCAAGCATTTATTTCGCTTGGAACAAACACTAATCTTTTTTTCCTTCCACGATGACGATAAGGGATTTCTCCACGACTTACTAAATTGTAAATCGTGCCCTTGGCGTAGTTCGTGAACGAGCAGACCTCGTCAATTCCCCATATTAAATTGTTAAAGAACAATGCTGCATTTGATTCAGCTCGTGAATCATACTCTTTTTTATCCAAAATGTAATGTAACTTTGAAACTTCACAATTTGTCATTCACACCCTTGGTTAAACTATTAAATAAACTAAAAACAAAACAACCAACTAACTCCATTTCAAAAAATGAAATTCATAAAACACAAAAAATTCCCCTCAAATAAATCCCATTCCATAAACCGCTTCTCCTTAAATTCTCCAATACTATCGACCTAAATCCTTAACTGCCCCTGACCTAACCCCAAATCTTCAACTGCTAATTAATACTCATATCAATCCTACCCATCAAACTAACAACTCAACTCACACACCCAAAATCTAATCCCAATCCATCATTCGCCATTCCCTGACCTCATCCACTAAAACTCGTTGTGGGGGTGAGGTCAGGGAATTAGGCGATGATGTATTTAATTGGGATGTCCAATAAAAGGTGTGTGATCTGAAGAAGTTAATCGATAATCATTTTGTAGCGGCCTTTCAATAATAGTGACCACCTCTTGGGCGGTCTGGTGGGCAGGTATTTTAAAGAATTCTTTTAAAAGAAATTTCTCATTTGTTGAATACAATAGAGATTCGAATCTATTCATTTTAATGGGGAAAATCGGTCAGGTTTAATAGTGCTAAGCCATCCAAATGAGATCACCGAGCGGCGGTAGTTCGTGGCGATTGTAAAATCGGTCTTTTAAATATTCACCAAAGCTAATTCCTATTTTTCGGCAAGTACTCATCAGACCTAAGAAAATATCTGATGCCATGGCCCCTTCTAAGCTTCTAAAATATCCTCTGATTTTTCTTTGAATAACTTTTTCTCTCATTGCCAATTCAGAAGTATTATTATGCAAAGGAATAGTTGGAAATTCCAAAACCAAAAGCAGCTCATCTTTTTTTGCTCTAGTTTTTTCCATCAATTGATTTAAAGCGAAGTAACAAGTCTTACCTAAAAAAATTAAATCAAATTCATCACTCAATTCTTTCTTTTTCTTGTCATTGGGATTAATTTTATAAAGCTTTAGCTTTTCGTAATATTTCCAAAATGTTTCTCTAAAATCGGCAACAGCTTTTATAAAATCGGGATGACTTGGAGTTAACTTTTTATAATGGCGTTCTTCATGAATCAAACAAAGACCTAAGAATTCCAGGATGCCTTTAAACTGGGGAGCATCATCACAAATCAAAATTTTTGACCTCACTCCAAGAAAATTATCCCTAAATGCACCAATGGCACAACCTTCTTTTATGTGTTTTATCCACGAAGTAATCTTTCCTCTCGCCCAGGGAGCATTTAGGATTTCATTGGTAAACTCATCTGGCCCATACAATCTATTTGATTGTAATTTTCTAAGTTCGCCAACGATTGCCTTATTGTTAACTTTATCATCAACATATTTGAGTGCAATTTCATTAATTGCAAATTTTAATTCTGTTCCGGCAAGTGCTCTCAATACAGCCTCTCTATTTTTTGAAAGACTTGTATAATAATCAGTAAAAAATTGATTACAAACTGCAATGCTGTAACCATTCTTTCCATTAAGTCTTGCACCGGTATCATCAATTTGAGAAAAATCGCTTCGACTGATTCCAGCTTCCCTTACATTTTGTCGTTCTTCTTCAAATCTCTCATGACAAAGAATCATATTTGAAATTTCGCCGACAGATATTTTGACTTTAAGTCCGGTTAAAATTTTAAAAAGAAGATTTTGTGTCATTCTTGCCTCGTAGTGAAACTGGATGACAAATGACCAAATACCAGGTCCGAAGATACTACCTTTATATTCGGGAGGCAGTTGTCCTTCAAAAACTTTTCCTAAAAATGGTGAATAGTATTTATGGATAATAAATTTGGTATTATTTAGATTAAAATTTATGTCTTGAATTACGACATCTCTAGTACCTTTGTATTGTGCATCTTTTGGAAGATCTTTTTTTTCGACATCTTTTTCTTCCGTATTGTGGATTTCTATTTCTTTAGCATTTTTATTTTTTCCACGCCCGCCGTTCTTGCCGCCTTTCTTTTTATCATCACTATCTTTCTTGTCATCTTTGTTTTTAGCAATATCTGGCTTGCCTTTTTCGCCTTTGAGGCGATTGATTTCATCCTTGAGCTTTTGATTTTCTGAAGACAGTTCAGTTATTTTATTTTCTTGAGCATCAACTTTATTGAGAAGAGTTTTAATTGCACCAACTAGCATTTTGACCGGAAGCTTGGAAAATAGTTCGATGGTAAAGTTTTTGATATCGGCGAATGGCATTCACCAATACTTTCATATGGAAGACATAAGGCCAACTAACATGGCCTTACATTTAAAAAATTACCCCAGCGGGATGAATAGATTCTTTAAAATGGTCAACTAATCCCGTTGTTTTCGATAGTCCATTACTACAGTTAGTTTACTTTTAATTAATTGGAAGAAAGGTTCAGTTCTTTAGGAAAGTTTACCCTCGTGTTATTATAAAATGGTATGAAGGCTTACAACTACATTTTAATAATTTTTATGCAATTTTTTACTCATCCCGTTTATTCATCTGACAATAATAAACAAGAGTGGTTTTTGGGGAATAAAAAATTTGAATTTAAATTTGTGCAAAAATATTTAATTGAGTCACGATGCATTGATCATGATTGCACTTCAAGTAACTTAATAAAAAAGAAAAATATTAAACTTGATCATGAGAAAGCAATTGGAGGCACAAGCCCTCAGTCGATTATTTGTACTAAGCTACCTAATTCAAAAGTTGTAATTTTAAAAGACAAAGAAAAAAATGAAAATTCATTTTGCTTATTTGCTGATGGATCAATGATTGACGGAAATTCGTTAATGAATCTTATTGACTAATGTTGGAGTCTTATTGTTAGTTTTTTTAATATCAATATTATTTTTAAGTAACTCACATGCATCGGATTGTTCTTCATTTAATTTAAAATCCAATGAAGAAGTTCGATTAGACAAGCAAGGTTCACTTTCTAATTTTAAAGTCCAAGACCAGGACGGTCTTGGAACATGCTATGCAAATACAGCATCAGTTTTATTGCATTCTGTTTCGAACGAAACACCATCATATTTAATGCTGGCGAGAAATTTTGGAAAAGGAAAAAATGAAGGCAATCAGGATTTGGAATGGAATGAATCTACAAAATCCTATGATTTAACCTTAAATGGAGGAGAAGTTTGTAAAGTTATTAAGAATGCAAAAGAAAATCAAAAAAAAGGAAATTACATTTGTAAGCAAGATTCAATTAGAATGGAGAAACTTGCTTCTGAATCTAGTGATCCTTTAAATAAACAAGCTTATTTTTTAAAGTCATTCTTAGAATGGAATAGTTTCATTGAAAAAGAGGAAAACAATAAAAGCATTGGTAAGCAATTGCAATCGACAGATGGTTTTTTAGCAAAACTAAGAGAAAATGCCGTCAAGTCGTGCTCACCTACGAGTGTTAATTTTATTGCTAGAAAATTATACGATCTTTTTTCTGAAATATTCACTGCTTGTTTCCAGAACTCTGCATTGAAATTAAATTCAATTTGTGAAAGTACTTCATATAGATGGAGTATGATTTTTCAAGATCAAATGACAACCAAATCAATGGGGGACGGATGGTATATTCCCTTGCCTCAAGAAAAAATAAACTTAAAAGATGAAGTAAAAATTAAAATTCAAGCATTAAATTCCACTTTAAATCGTAATGAGTTAAATAATTTTATTGTTGAATTGATTTCTAACGACCCATTTTTGAAGGCCGACTTAAAAATGAAGAAGACTTTAAGCGACTGGAATCAAGTTTCACCCTTAATTTCAAAGTACAGTGATTTTGTTAAATTATTTCAACAGTCAGGAGCTTCATCTGAAGAGTGTATTCAGTATGAAATCCTCGATCAGCTTTCTTTAAAACATCCACTTGAGTCTGAATGTAAAAATCAAACTATTTTTTATAGCATGAACCTACTGGGCCAATCATATGATAAAAATTTTGATAAAATTATGAAATATTTATTAGAGCAAAATAAAGAGTCACTTTTTCAAGAAATTGGATTAGATTGTGACAAGAAAGATCGTATCGTTATTCCAGAAACTATAGATTGTGAAGAAGCTGATTTTACAGAAAAAGACATTAATGGGAAAAACAAATATTCAACAAATGAAGATATTTTAGAAATAAAAAAGAAAAATACTCCACAAATTATAAATTCATTAAAAAACAATTTAGCAGTTGGTTATTCTTTTTGCACGGAAGTATTTTATAAACCAGCAAAATATTTAACCACAGAAAATCGTGAAAATAAAATGTGCAATAGAGCACATGGCCATCATGCAACAGCAATCATCGGTGTAAAGTGTGAAGATGATCAGTTAAAGTTTTTAGTTCAAAACTCTTGGGGGAAAAATTGGTCTCCTAAAAATGAGAATCTTAAGAGTGTTGAAAATGGAAAGTTCTGGATGAGTAGTGATGATCTATTTTATAACGCTGAAGCTTTAACTTATATTCTAAAAAAATAATCTACTTCTTAAAAAGTGCTGGTGCACATAGTTGCTTAGGCTGCCTCTAGGTGAATTTTCATTTTAATACCAGCCTTTTTAAACTGATCTTGAAGAGCAAGCTCAACAAAAGTAACTTCTGAATAACCTAAAATTTTTGCAAACTTTTTAGCTCTCTCTGGACTTACAGACTTAACACCTTTTTCAATTTGGGAAAGGTGGGCCTGAGAAATTCCAAGTCTTTTAGCAAAAGTAACTTGCGATATTTCATCTGATAAGCGAATAGACTCAAGCGTGCTTCCAAAACTTATCGGTGCACCAATGGCCTTATCTAAAAATTTCATAGCACTGCTTTTTTTCTTAGTAGTCATGTTTATTTACCTCTTCAACATACGCAAATTCAATAATTCCATTTTCTTTGATGGTGTATATGGCCCTATAGGCGATATTCAATCTAATTGAACGCTGTCCTTTTCTTTCACCTTTAAGTGGTTCGTCGTGATAACCAGATATTTTTTGAACTTCGCTAAGTCCCAAACGTTCGATGTCATTGATCCAAAGACGAAGTTTTCTTTGGATATGGTTAGGAAGTTTTAAAATATCTTTTTCTGCTTTCTTTGAAAGCTCAACAGAAGTGATCATAATGAAATATAACCCACTAGGTTATATTTGTCAATGAGGAAATAACTAGATTTTAAGAGTCCGACTCGGTCCGACTAGTCCGACTGAATCCATGATGTGGAGTGAAGAAAAGTGAAATATAGTGAAGTGACGAAGTCTAAAAAAATAAGTGTTAGCTCTTAAACTCTTAATTTGCTTGATAATTTAAATTCACCAAAGGTGAATCGGGTAGTCAGGGGAAACGCATCTTAATTTCACTGAAGTAAAACATCCAATAGAAAATCATTATCCCATCCGGCCTTAAGCATTTTTGTTCTGACTGAAAGTTTTTCAGTTTTACTTCTCATTATAACGATCTTTTTCACAAGACCCAACGCCAATTGCCTTATAGAAGAAAAATTAACAGCACTGTGTTCAACTCTACAGCGACAATCGTCTTCTCTCATTGTGACATCCAAATGCCAATGCAATAAATTCTCTACTTGCCAATGATCCTTAACTGCATTTAAAAAATATTCAGAGCTTTCATCTCTACTGCTTATATAATATCTTTTTGAATTCTGAACTTCTCCTGTTTTCTGATCAATTCTTTCCGCACTAATTTCTATAATGGTTTTTAAATTTTTCCATTTTAATAATGGATTAACTCCCAATGAATAATCATCATTTTCTTTTATTATTCTTACTGATCGTTTTTCAAACGTAAATCATCACAACTCTACGTTGAAAATGTTTTAAATATATTGATGTGAGGCCATGTAAGTATTTTTTTGTGGGCCAAATCATTTTTTAATGGCATCTTTCTCCTATGAAAACTGTTGTAAAAATAGATCCAGAACTTGAATATGAAAAAGCTAAAAAAATTATTGACCTAGTCAGTAAGCAAATTCTTGATCCTGACCAAGTATCCTCTCTCGATTCTTCCGTTTCAAATCTCGCAACAGTTGCCAGAGTTTTACTTGAAAGAGAAGCCCGTAGACGTGGACCACCAAAACCTAATCCCAAAAATAAAATACCAAAAAAGAAAAATAAAAAAAAGCGTGAGATTTCAAGCAAACTTCCCTCTGTAAAATATCCGGATCTTGAACTTCGCGAAGAAGTAATTCGTCCAGATGTTACCCCAATCTGTCCATGTTGTAGCTCTGAAATGAAAGAGTCTGGATTATTTGATCTTAGTGAAAAACTAGAAGTTGAACCTAAAAAATATTATATTCAAAGATCAAAACGAATTAAGTTTAATTGTTCTAAGTGCTATGGTGCCATAATCAATACTCCCTCAACTCCAAGTATTGTTCAAACTTCTAACTACGGTGACAGTCTTATTATTGACGTAGTATTATCTAAGTACTGTGACCTTATTCCCATTGAAAGATATGCAATAAATAGCAGTCCAAGGCCGGTTTAATGGGAGATTTACCACCTCATAGCTTGATCGGTCTTACACATCACCTGGCGATTTTTAAGAATAGTTTACGAGAGGCTGGTTAATGGTTTTTATCGTCAAGGTTCTTCATGCCGATGAAACTCCCATAAGATGCTAGAGGGAGATGAAATTTATCATTGGTATTTATGGGGATTTTTCACTACTAAGGGTTGTTATTTTGAGGCTCATGGAACGAGATCTGGAGATGTAGCCTTTTTTAAAATTTAGAAAATCCGCTGCAGAATTTTTACTTACAGACGGATTTGCTGGTTATGGAAAAGCTGTTAAAGATTTAGAAAAAAGAACGGTAAAAATAACAGAAGTACATTGCAACTCCCACGCATATCGCTATTTCAAAGATGCCAGTACAACATGGGAAAGTGAATGTCAGATTTTTTCTTTTCTTTATATGGCAAGATCTATGAGCTGTGAAGATCAGCGAGGCAAGTAGCAGCAACTGAACATCAACTAGAATTTAGAAAGAAGATGTTACCATTATTTGCAGAAATAAAAGTAATTGTGAAGAACTTTCAAAGAGTTATGCCAAATAGTTTTTATTGGAAGAGTTGGAATTATTTTTTAAATCATTATGAAGGATTAATTGTTTGTACTCGGCATATTGATGTCCCCTCGATAATAATCTAGAGAAAGAGAGTTTCGTGCACCAGTTGTCGGAAGAAAACGTGGGATTGGAACCCACTCCAAAAGAGGTGCAGAAACAACGGGCCATATTATTTAGTATAGTGAGAAGTTGCATGATGAATAAAATTAATCCAAGAAATTATTTTCCTTGGATCGTTAACCAAATACATGCAGGCAAAGAAGTACTCTCACCCCTATGAGTATTCAAATTCATTGGGGTACCTCAATAAATCTTTTATTGATACTTGCACCCTCGAAAAAAAGTGCGAATTCAGCTTGAGTAAAAATAATATCTTTTCTATAAAATGGATTAAATTGGCAAAACGCCCTCGGTCTAATCTTTTAGCAATGACAACAAAAAAGCCAGTGCCATCTAAAAGCAAAACTTTGACTCTATCCCGGATGTTTATTCATAAATAAAAACATGTGTCCAGATTTTGATCTACTCCTATATAATCTTTGGCGTGTTTATAGAGGGAGTCAAAGGACCCCCTCATATCAGTAGGTTGTTTACAAACAAAAACTCTCGTCTTGCGAGATGGCAACATCTATGCGTCTTTTTTTAAATATTCTATAAGTAAATCAACCTTTCTGAAGCGAATAACTTATTATTATCGGTGACTTCAATGTCACACAGTACAGAGTTAGAATCGACGATGTTGGAAATACCATCAATTTTAACTTCACTAAATGGCATAGTTGCACCTTCACGTTTTAATCTTTTCGCTTTGCCGAGCATAGATGAAATTCCTTCTGACTAACACCAAGTGCTTTTGTAAAGTTCTCGCGCAGGGCCATCACTAAAGTGTTCCCATGCTGAAAGTATCTCCAGTAAAAGTTCATCACTAACATTTCTAGTTCTACCTCCGTCTCCTTGAAAGCACTCATTTCTTTTAAAACTTCAAGATCCATAATACTCCTCCAATGATTAAATAAAACCACATCATGTGATTATAAATTTATTATCGATAGATTAAAAATAATTAAAAGACGTAGAGTTGTGATGATTT
>JABFRR010000002.1 GCA_013141065.1 Bacteriovoracaceae bacterium
CAAACAACAAGTTCGCATTGAACTTTCAGAAGCAGAAATCAATAAACGCATTGATCAGATCGAATCAATGGATATTGACGATGAGTTTGAGACTTCTTAGTTTCTGCACTTGAGGCATTAGTCATCCTAGACAAACTTGTAGGAATGAAAGATACGACTATAAAACGCTTTGCGAGAGATGTTAATAAAACTTCTGAGAAAAGAAAAACAATGACGGTAAAGATAAAATAGAAAGTGATGGTTCGGGCAAGCACCCACGCGGCAATAATCAAGGGAAAAAATGGCAAAGACGAATATCCTAATGCTACTAAGGTTGAACATAAGCACGAACATTTAAAAGCTGGTCAGACTTGTCGGGCTTGCCAAGCTGGAAAAATAAATGAGTACCAATCAGGTGTCTATATCAGAATTACTGGTTCCTCTCCAATCAGTGCAGTAATTCACAATACAGAAAAAATTAAGATGCAATACCTGTGGTGAAATTTTTGAAGCTGAGTTTGAAGGAAAATGCACCTAAGTATGATGCTCGCGCAATTGCTATTATCGCTTTATTAAAATTTTCGGCATCAATGCCATACTATCGACTAGATAAAATTCAAAACATCTTAAAACACCAATGCCAGCTTCAACACAGTGGGATTTGATGGATACTCTAGCAAATTACTTGTACCCAGTCTGGCAATCACTTTTAAAGACAGCGGCCAATGGAAATAAATTTTTTATTGATGATACAAAAGTAAAAGTTCTTTCTCTCATAAAAGAAAATAAGCATCTTGTAAAAAAAGATCGCAAAGGAATGTTCACTACGGGGCTTATTAGTGAGGGGGACTTCGGGCGAATTGTACTTTATTTATCTGGCCGAAGTCATGCCGGAGAAAACTTAGATAAAATTATTAAAACAAGAACGAGCGAGAAGAAAGCAAATCTGATGTCAGATGCACTATCTGCCAATGACAAATCTGATTATGAATTTGCTAGAAGCTACTGTCTCTCACATGGGCGCAGGAAGTTTGTCACCGTAGACGATGAAGAATTAGAAAATCCATGTCAATATGTTTTAGATTGCATCGGTGAAGTTTATAAGAATGAAAAACATTGCAAAAAAGAAAATTTATCACCGAAAGATAGATTGGATTATCACCAAACACACTCCACAAAACCTATGAGTGATCTGGAGTCATGGTGCAGAGGAAACGTAGAGAACAGTGGTCAGGATTCTGAAATCGAACCCAACTCGCCACCCCCCTATTTCAGGAAAGTTGTCGCTTCAAATTCTAAATAATTAACCCGAAATGGAAGCACCCGACGTAAGGAGGGTGGAGTCCATGAGGGGGGCGAAGTGAGAAAATTATGCGTTCAGAGGTTTACAGCAAAGAATTTAAAGATGCCGCAGTTAAAAAAGTGATTAAATTAGGACCTAGTAAGGCAGCCAAAGAATTAGGACTCCCAGTATCAACAATATTTGGTTGGAGTAAAATGTATGGTATGTCTAGTTCCATGAAAACAAAAAAAACAAAATCAGTAGACAAGTGGACACCTGAAGAAAAACTAGATGCTGTTATTAAGACTGCAACAATGGATGAGCTTACTCTTGGTGAGTTTCTTCGTAGAGAAGGGCTTTTTATGGCCAATCTAGAGCAGTGGAAAACAGATTTAACCAATGGGCTCAAGTCTGCTGCTGGAAGGCCTAGAAAGGATCCTGAACTCTTTGAGCTACGAAAAAAAGAAGAAGAACTTATAAGAGAATTAAAAAGAAAAGATAAGGCACTTGCAGAATTTGCAGCGAGAGTTGTACTTCTAAAAAAAAGCCATCTTTTGTTTGGAGTGGACGAGGACAATTAGTGTGCTCTGACTTAAGAGCAATTTGTATTGAATTAATTAAAGAAGCAAACTTAAATGGCTGCAGAAAAGAAATAGCCAGCAAAGATTGTGGATTATGTATCAAAACAATAGAACGTTGGGAAAAAAATCTTATTGATTTAAGGAATGGGCCGAAGACCATTCCTGCCAATAAGCTTTCAGAGTTTGAGAGGCAAAAAATTATAAAGATAGCTACTTCAGAAAAATATAGAGATAAATCTCCGTGGGAAATAGTACCAATGCTTGCCGACAGCGAGGGAATATTTATTGGAAGTGAATCAAGTTTTTATAGAGTTTTAAAAAAAGAAAAGTTACTGGCCCACAGAGGAAAAAGTAAAGGGAGAACAATGGATCGGCCAGCACCTTTAATTGCAAAGGGCCCTAATGAAATTTGGTCATGGGATATTACCTATATGAAAGGTCCGATACGAGGTCAGTTTTATTATTTATATTTATTTATGGATATTTTTAGTAGAAAAATAGTTGGCCATGAAGTCTTTGAATTAGAATCAATGGAATTGTCAGCAGAAATAGTAGATAAAATTTGTAAAATGGAGAAGATAAAAAAGGACAAATTATACTTCACTCTGATAATGGTGGACCAATGAAGGGTGCAACAATGCTTGCAACGTTACAAGAACTTGGTGTAATGCCTTCATTTAGTAGGCCGTCAGTTAGTGATGATAATCCCTTTTCAGAGGCATTATTTAAAACAACAAAATACTGTCCAGAATATCCAGCTAATGGATTTAACTCGTTAGACGAAGCCAGGGACTGGTGTAAAGTTTTTGTAGATTGGTACAATAATAAACACCTTCATAGTGGAATAAAATTTGTAACACCCACTTCAAGACATGAAGGATTAGATAAAAAAGTTTTACAATTAAGAAAAGAAGTTTATATTAAGGCAAAATTATTAAATCCTAGTCGTTGGTCAAAAAACACAAGAAACTGGGATTGGATTGATGAAGTATTTTTGAATCATCCTAAAAGAAAAGATGATGTCGAAATTAAAAAAGTAAGTTAAAAAGTTAGGCGACAACTATCCTGAAATTTTCCGCTCTTGCGTGGATGCCACCGAACTAATTCATGAAACTTTTTCTAAAATTCCAAAAGATATTAAAAAATATTTTGTCGCTGATTCCGCTTATTCCACAATGGAAATCTACAATTCTCTTATAAATCACAATTGCAATTTTGTAATTAACTTGAAGTCTACTTCTTGGAAACCACTTCTGACTAAGAATAGAAAACGCATGAAATGGACGCCAACTAGATTGAAATTTTTCGAGTCAAATAATTGCCAAATTTCATCGACATTGTACCCATTAAAAGGTCTTCCTGGCAGAGAGTTTTTGCGAGTAGTTTTCATTCGCACCCCTAACATCAATCCAACGAAAGAAGATAATTATCCGTATCGCTACTATGCAGTTGTCACGGACATGAGTGAATCAGAAATTAGTGATGAGAAAGTTATAAAATTTTATCGAAGACGATCACAAGTCGAAAACAATATTAAAGATATAAAAAATGGAATGGATTTTCATCACTTTCCTTGCATGAATTTAAAAGCAAATAATGTTTGGGGATTGATTGGTGTGATCGCGTACAACCTGATGAGGTATGCTTCATTTGCAGTTGTGCCCGAAAAAGGATGTTTTTTAGAGACGACTAGAAAAAGAATTGTAGCGATTGCTGGCGAGGTGATCACTCATGCTCGCTCAATCGAAATACGAATGATGAACTACATTTACAAGGAGGTGTGCAGAGTAAAAGCAATCATGAATTCCGTGTTTACGGTAGATGCAAATCGCTTGAGGCCGCATGACGACTTCAAGACATAGTTCTTTAACATTTTTATAGTGTGTAAAACGACTAGAAACAGCACTACCCGGCGGAGCTATAGGGTGCCACAATTTTGAGGAATGGAGAGCTTTGTGCCCACGAGGCACTCCACTCTAAAGAATGATCTGTTAGAGAGAAATTTTGGTGATCAAAAGCGAGGATAAAAAATATTACGACCCAATATAGGCCGATGCAAAGAACATTGGTTTGGAATTTTGTGACAGAAATGACACGGAAATGATTTTTATGAGCTTACGGAAGGATTTCCGTTTCATTTTCAGGCACAATGGATAGTAACATTGCAAAACTGGAAGTGAATAGGCCTGTTTTAGGCCTGAATTTTTCAGCAGGGTAAATTGGCCTAGTATGATGAGAAATTTAAAGTTATAAATGATTGATATAAGACAAAAAAAAACCTCTAATTGCTTAGAGGTTTTTTAAATTCAAAAGATGGTGCCCAGGGACGGAATCGAACCGCCGACACAGGGATTTTCAGTCCCTTGCTCTACCGACTGAGCTACCTGGGCGTGTGCCATTTTTCGAATCTAAAAATTAATGGAATCGAGCGATTCCGTCAAATACTTTCTCGAAAAAGACTGATTTTAACCCTATAAAGTTTTCAGATTCCCGAGAATGTTTTCTATGTGTGTTATAAGCGGTCAATCTTTAAATACCCTCAATAGGAGTTTCACCAATGAAAACATCACTTCTTCTCGCTCTTGCTGTTTGTTTAGGCGTCTTCAGCGTGATGGCTGATGCACTCGAAATACCGACTGCAGTTTTAGAGCGTCATCAAGCAAGCTGTCCTGATTTTACTTCTCCAGAACGTGGTGAGTATCTATTAAAAGAATCTTTTACACTTCCTGGTTCTGAATATTCTCCAAAAACAAAAACTCTCTATTTAATAGGTTGCGAGATGTACGCCTATAACTCACTAGAAAAAGCTTATATTGTCGATTCTTACGGACAAGTCACAAATGTATCAGTAGTTGAAGTAGGGAGTGAAGGTTCTCTCACTGCAACGAGTGATTTGATGGGAGCTGGCTTTGATCTTGAAACATTAACACTTGGTACTTTTTCTAAAGGCCGTGGAATGGGTGACTGTGGAAGTAATGCGACTTATAAGTACGATTCAAAAATTGAAAAATTTGTCTTAATTGAAGCACGTTTAAAAGAAGCTTGTGACGGCCTTGAAACTGATTGGCCACTTGTTTACAAAAAATAATTTTGCAATGAATGTAGGGAGACACTGTCTCCCTTTTTTTGTTATAGTGAGCTAATGAAAATACTAAAGCAGACACTTCCTTATCTCAATCAACAAACTAACATCTTTTATTTTTTGCCTGATCAAGGTGTTGGGCCAAAGGCAACGTTCGCCATTTTTACTCATGGCTACACTGCTGATAAAGGTTCACTCTTAAATTGGCCCATTAGATTAACAGAAGTGGGAATTCCTTGTGCTCTTTTTGATTTACCAGGCCATTATCTTGGAAATTTTTCTGAAGTCGAAGATTTTGATCATTTTAAAAATCATGCGCACGAATTATTCCTAGAAGCCTTTATAGGCCTAAAAAAAGCCTTTTTAGAAGAATTTCCCTTAGATGAGCACGCTTTAAGCTCACCAGAATTTAAATTGGTTCTGGGCGGTCATTCACTTGGTTCAATGTTGGCCCTAAAGGCCATGATGTTGGAAGAATTTCGAGATGTCACAAAATTAGCTATCGGTGTGGGCCTGGGAAAAGCGCCAAGCGATATTGTCCATCTTTTTGATACTCCCTTTTATAAATCAACGCTCAAAATTCGTGAGCAAATGGTTTCACCTGCTCTATGTCCGGATAATGTATTTCCGTGGATTAAAGATGAAAAAAATAATCTACAAGTTTCAGGATGCATGATCCATCTTATATCGGGAGAAGACGATCTCGTGGTTGGCAGTGACGGCATGGAGAGACTAGCGGCGAGTTTGAAGGAACGAAATAATATTGTCACAGTGGAGAAGCCTTCAAAGCTTCCCCATCATGAACCACAACTAGCAGCAGCTTATGTTAAAAAATTTCTTAAAAAGATTGCTTGGATTTAAATGGATTTAAAGACTGACTTTTTTTAGCCAAACCTGACTGTCACAAAATTCCAAGTCTCCATCAAAAACATTTGTGAGTTTTTCATAGTGTGGTTTTTTGTTTTTTATTGTACGTGCATAAAATTCATAATAACCATTACCACCGCCGACACCTATGTTAAATCGGTATAAATCTAATTTGGGAAATCTGGTGCTTTCTATTTTTTCTAGAGTGATATCATCAACGTCACTAAAATAATTTTCATCAGCACCGGTACTAGCTGCAACTAAAAGTTCAGGCTCTGCATTTTTTAATTTTTGATTTAATTCTCGAGGAGACACGTCACGTGGTTCGAAATATTCAATAAGAGTCTTTGTCACTACAAAGTACTTATTTTCATAATCTTGGTGAAGCCCACAACTTCCAATGTATTCACTAGTTCCATCACTAAGCTCTCTGTATGACTCTTCATAGGTTTCGGTTCTCGACATGTCTTTTGCTTGAGTACTTAATGAGTTTAATAGGCAAAGCCCTAAAATTATTTTTTTCACTTTTAATCTCCGGTTGGCGTTAATTGAAAGTGTTTATAGTTCGATAGAACCAGAATGTATTATATAATATTTAGATGAATTCTAGATTTTATTAGTGCCCTGCAAAACTACAAAGGCTAAAGACTTTGTGTCCCTTATCGGTGATTTTTTTTGAGCCACCTAATTCAGGAAGATCTACTACAAATGCCGTTTCGGTGACAATCCCGCCGACTTTTTCAATGAGTGCAATGGCGCCTAGGGCAGTCCCACCTGTCGCGATAAGATCGTCAATAAGTAAGATCTTAGCTCCTTTTTCCAGAGCGTCTTCATGAATTTCGATTGTGTCAGACCCATATTCGAGATCGTAGTTTTGTGAAATCGTTTTGCCAGGTAGTTTCCCTTTTTTTCTCACAGGGATGAATCCAATTCCTAAGGCATAGGCCAGGGCAGCACCGAGAATGAAGCCTCGTGCTTCGATACCTGCAACATAATCAATTTTGTGATTTTTGTATTGGGTAACGAGTAAATTGATAGTCTCTTGAAAGCCTTTTGGATCTTTTAAAAGAGTGGTGATATCGCGAAACATTATTCCTTCTTTAGGGTAATTAGGAATAGTTCTAATTAGTTTTGCGATATCACTCATGTGCACTCTTTTTGTTATAAAGTTAAAAATTATTTTATTTTTAAGCTTACAGCAAAGATCATATTGTCGGCAATCGCCTTATCTCCTAAACCTTGGAAAAATTTTCCAGAACCGTATTTTACGTCATGTGCTGTTCTATCAACAGTAATGCTGGCCGTTGCAACTTTTTTTGTAATGACAGCTGGAAAAGTAACTGGAGCCGTTTTACCTTTGATTGTTAAGTCAGCTACAACTGTATAATTGTCACCTTTGTCTTTAGTCGCAGACTTGATAACAATTTTAGAAGTTGGGAATTTTTTTACATCAAAAAAATCTTCGCCAGTAATGTGGCCAACAAATTTTTTGTTGTATTCAGCATCTGTTAAGTCAGTGTTGCTAATAGTGGCCATATCAATTGTGAATTCCCCACCTTTAAATGTGTTTCCATCAAAAGAAAGAAAACCATCTTTTAATTTAACTTCTCCAGTATGTTTGCTATCAACGATAGCTTTCATTCCAGTATAAATAACTTTTGATCCAGTAGTATCAACATTAACTTTTTCAACCTTTGCAAAAGCTGAAACCGAAGTAAGTAGAGCAGACATAACTAGTAAATTTTTGAACATAAGATCCTCCTTTAGGATTTGGGGTATTGAAATTATGTATAATCCTAACGTAGGTTAATATAAAAACAAATTATAATTTAACTATAAGTTTGATAAGTTTATCTTATTAAGTTAGATAGATGTTAGACGTACTTAAAGCAATTAGGGGGATTTTAATGACTCTCGAACAATTATTAACAATTGAAGCCATCGTGAAAGAAGGTAGCTTCAAAGCTGCGGCGGATTATCTTCATAAAAGCCAACCATCAATCAGCATGGCGGTAAAAAAACTTGAAGATGAATACCAAATCACGCTCTTTTCAAGAAATGAGTACCGACCAAGTTTATCAACGGATGGAAAAATATTCTATCAAAAAGCTAAAATTCTACTCAGGGAGTATAGGGAACTTGTAGGGCTAGCAAAACAAATGCAGATGGGTGTTGAACCAGAGTTGAGAATCAGTATTGATGCCGTAAGTCCAGTCTCAGTCGTCTTAAAATTCTTAAGAAATTTTTTCGAGAAGCACCCCGACACACGTCTAGAGCTCTTGTTTGAGGTGCTCTCAGGCACTATAGAGCGTCTTTTAGACGGTGATGTGGATATTGCTATTACTCCAAGGCCAATAGGGGATTTTCCCTTAGATTTGAGAATAATGACAAAAACAAAAATGGTTTCTGTTATTAGTACTCAATTAGTCAAAGAATTGGTCAAAGAAGAAAAAACAATCACAGATTCTTTTCTTAGAAATCACAATCAAATTATTTTAGCTGACTCGGCAAGAAGGATAGAAAAAATTAATTCAGGAATTTTAGAAGGGGCTAAAAATCTTACGGTTAATGATATTGGATTTAAAAAAGAGCTTATTATCAATGGACTTGGCTGGGGAGGATTACCTTACGACTTAATTAAGTCTGAATTGGCCGCAAAAAAACTTACAGTTATTAATACGAATAAAATTAAAGAACGAAATCTTGAGATCTATATGGTTAAACTCAACACTAAAAACATGGGGCCGGTGATGACTGAGTTATGGGAAAGTTTAGTGGAAGAGGAGTAGGCTTTAAATAGGTAAAAAATCGACGCTTCAAAATCCGTTTCTAGACGTCGACCATATTCGTGTTACTTAATTGTCTCTATGGATAAATACTATGGGGCGTTTGGATAATTTAATAGATGTTTTTCTTACAATTCATTACTATTTTCTGACATTTCAAACTCTCAGGACGAGCTAGGGACCAAGTGTCCGTAACTGCATAAAGAATAATCAAGATAGCCTTGGGTTCTATTCAACTACTCACCAAATTTTTTGCATTATTTTCTCTGAATTAATGAATTTGAAATTAGTCTGATAAATAAATAAAGGATAAAAATGAATCTCAAGATTAATATTGTAAATGTATACTATTTACTTCGTTGTCAGAATTGAGAAATTAAGTTAACAAGAACATATGAAAAAGCACACTAATGAATCGATTCGAATATTTAAAAATCCATTTTTAGAGTCATTGACTCATGTTCATCCAATAGTCCCTTTAGTTTTTTGGGTGCCTGTAATTATTTTTTTGTTTTATAGAGGATTAACTTTAAAACAAGTTGAAATTTTTGAATTAATTCTCCTCTCGTTTGGAGGTTTACTGCTTTGGACTATTACCGAGTATATTCTTCATCGCTACATTTTTCACTGGGATGCCAAGAGCCGCGCAGGTAAGTATTTTGTTTTTTTATTTCATGGCCTTCACCATGACGATCCTCAAGATCCTACCAGACTTGTTATGCCTCCGGTTCCAGCAGTCATTATTGTCTCCTTATTGTGGGTAATTTTCTCGTTTATTTTTCCAGATAAATTTCTCGATATCATCATGGCCTATTTTTTAATTGGTTATCTTTGTTATGATTATATTCACTATGCCACTCATCACTTTGCGATGACTTCGCCTATTGGGAAGTATCTTCGTAAGTATCACCTGCAGCATCACTACTCTGGAGAAAAGAGTAAGTACGGTGTGAGTTCACCGCTTTGGGACATTATTTTTAAAACGACTACTGGCCCCAAAGATCAGCATTAAGCATGAGCAAATCTAATAAAGTTTGGAGCCGGTTAAGTCTTACACAAGAACTCACTATCAGTGTGACTGCTAGTTTTATAATAATGATCATTGTTCTCTCTATGGTTGTTAGCCGTGCACTCGTTATTTCGAATGAAGAAAAAGTGTCTTGGCAGAGAAAATCAAATTTGCAAATTGCTAAAAACTTACTCATTGATCCCGTCTGGTCTGTTGACGTCAATAGTATTAAAAATGCTACTGCAACATTTGTTAGCGATGAAAATCAGATTGTAGCTGTACGCGTATTTGATGAATTTGGAGAGTTATTGGCAGAAAATCGTTCTACGCAATATCTTAATGAAGCATTTGCTGAAATCGCCAAAAGGCCAAATCATTTTTTAGATACTGGAAATATCTATAAATTAAGTCATAAAATTGGAACGGTTGAACTCGTTTATTCTAATCAAAAATTCAATGACGAAATGATTTGGGTAATGATTAAGTTAGGCTTTAGTTTTTTTGCAATTGGAATATGTTTTAGTTTTATTATTTTATGGCGATTAAAAAAAACAATCACAGATCCAGTTAATCGCATTGTTAAAAATTCACAAAAAATTGCAGAAGGAAATTATCAATTTCAAGCGGAAGATGAATCAGTTTTAGAATTCCAAAAAATCACAAACGTCTTAAATATTGCAATAAAGGCAATTGATGAAAGAGATACTGAGTTAAAGCAACAAATATACAAAGCGCAGTTAGCAACTGTGGCCAAGACGAATTTTGTCTCTAATATGAGCCATGAAATACGCACCCCTTTAAATGCAATAATCGGCTTAACCGAATTAAGTTTAGAATGCGACCTAGATAGTGAAGTAAAAGAGAATTTAATGAATGTTAAATTATCAGCAGATTCACTTCTTCTCATTATAAATGACATTCTTGATTTTTCTAAAGTAGAAGCAGGAAAGTTACAGTTAGAGACTATAGAATTTAACATTCTAGATACCTTTGAAGAGTGTGAACGAATTTTGAGATTGATGATAAAAAAGAAGCAGATTAGTTTTAAAACACTGTATCCCGCAAATTTTAATCCAATTTTTTATAGTGACCCATTAAGAATAAAACAAATTCTTCTTAATCTCTTAAATAACGCCATAAAATTTACTCCCGAATACGGTCAAGTCACTTTGAAGTTTGATGTTTTAGAAGTTGATAAGCTATCTAGTTTAGTTCGATTTGAAGTACGTGATACAGGAATTGGAATCGATAAAAGTAACTTAGAAAATATTTTTGAAGCTTTTAGTCAAGAAGACCAAAGTACCACTAGAAAGTACGGAGGCACAGGTCTTGGACTTTCAATATCTAAAAAGATCATTAACCAAATGAATGGAGTTATTGGTGTTGATAGTGTAGCCGGTCAAGGTAGTGCATTTTGGTTTCAGTTGAGAATCAAAAATACCAAGAACTAAGCTTCCTAAATCCAGTGAGATTTTTTGTAATCGTTCAAAGTCACATCAATGGTGCTGACTAAGTCATACTGATAAACTTGTGCCAGTTGATTTTCACTTTTGTTACCGTCGCAGGTCCAGTTGGATGCAGCAAGCTCAAAATATTTGTCCGGCGTGAGCCTTACATTTAAGGGAAAGAAGTGATTAATGAAGCTTAAGACAAAGGTCAGAAGCTTAATGAGTATTAATGGCATCGGTAAATAGAGTACCCATGATTTTTTCATAGCTTTTTTTATTGTCTGAATTATCTCTTGAAAGCTAACTGTTTGTGGGTGGGCGCTAAAGTAGGATTCCTGCTTTTTATACTCACATAAAAGTGTAATAGTTTTTACCAAATCAAAAACACAGACAAAGCTGTATTGTTTTTTTAGAGAGTCTAAACCAGGCAAGAGTATGATTCTACTTTTAACCATCTTGAAAATATCTAATACAGCTGGATCACGAGGTCCAATGACCATTGGAGGACGTACGACTGAAAGAATATATTCAGGAGGAGCAAATTGTTTTAAAATGACTTCTGCTTGTTTTTTGGATTTCCCGTATAGGCTTATTGGAAAATCCAAGTCTTCTTCATTTCTCTTTTGCTTACTTAAGCTTGGGCCAGCGGCAGCCAGGGAAGAAATAAGTATAAAGTGTAATTGAGAAAATTTTTTTTTAAGATTTTTTATTAGATGAAGTGTTCCATCACTATTGATTCTAAAGAATTCATCAGTGTTAAAATGATGAACGATACCAGCGGTATGTATGACGGTATCGAGGTCTAATGGTAGTGAGTCAACCCAAGATAAGGTCTCAAGGTCGAGATCGCCTTTAATGACTTTTAGTAAATTACTTTCGGGAAGTTTAAGCTTAGCGGGTGTTCTCACGAGCGCATATACGCTATGACCTTCATTTATGAGTTTTTCACAAAGGTGACTGCCAACAAATCCATTGGCACCAGTGACGAGAATTTTCACAAAATAGCCCGTTCGACTAATCGATAACGTTTATAGGCAGAACCTGCCATGCGGATAAGTGGTTTATTCATTTCGATATTAGTTTCAAGAATCCAACTCATTTCGATATTTATAATTCTTTGATTTTTTTGGATTGCAATATGATTATGTTTGTAGAGTAAGGTCTCGAGTCCCATTTTTCTAAACTCTTTTTTGATTCCTAAAGTAATAACTCTCACTCTTGAAATTCGAGACTTGGCCGTTAAAATTTTAAAGATGGCCATTGGTGAAAGATTTCCACTTGGAATCTCGCGAAAGACTTGATTTAAGTCTGGCAGTGTTAAAATAAATCCAGCGACGACTCCATCAACAATTGCAAAATGAACGAGATTTGGATCAACAATTGATTTTAAGTCTTTTGCAGTATGATAAAATTCTTCCTTCGTCATTGGGACAAATCCCCAATTGGCTTCCCAGGCTGAATTATAAATTTCAAACATGGTGTCGAGTTCTTGATTCCAATTTTTGAGATTCAATATTCTGTAAGTCACTTTTGACTTTTTTTCTGTTCTCTCAGCAATGTCCAAAATAATTTTAGGCATAGTAAAATCAGCTTTCACATTATAAGCGAGTAAATCCATGGCTTTTTTAAAACCCAAATCAGTCAAGAGTGTTTCGTAATAAGCGTGATTATAAGTCATCATGATTTGTGGAGAATCATTAAAATCATCAACTAAAAGACCACATTCATAATTTGTACCAGGGTTCATCGGTCCTTGAAGGGATGTGCATCCTTTTTGTTTTAAGTAATTTGCTGCCGTTTCAATTAATAATTTTGCAACTGATGGATCATTGATTGTCTCAAACAATCCGAAATGGCCGATGTGATTTTTTTCGAAACTATTGTAAGTGTAGTTGTGGATGGCCATTATACGGCCAACAGTTTTTTTGTCCTTTAAGACAATCCAACAAGCGACTTCTGCAGTTTTATAAAAAGGGTGTTTTTTTACATCAAGTAGATCCCTTAAAGCCATTTTTAAGGGAGGAATCCAGTACGGATCATTTTTATAAAGACTCCAAGGGAGATCTATAAAAGCTGTGAGTTCTTTTTTATGAGTTAAATCAATTTGTTTAAGAGTGAGACTCATAAGACTTAATTACTCTTAGTGAAGATGATTGGGAATTTCAAAGATTTTTTTGGCTTCACCGAAAACTTCTAGTACTCGCGCTAGATCTTTTTTATCATGTGAGGCCATATAACTAGTTCTTATAAGTGCTTCACCTTTTGGAACTGCTGGTGGCAATACAGGTGTAGCAAAAATTCCTTTTGATTCTAAGAACTTTGTCATTTGTAGCGCTTTCATATCATCACCAATATAAAGAGGAATGATTGGTGTTTGCGATCCGTAAGTGTAAAAGCCAAGTTCTTTAAAACCTTCTCTAACAAAAGCAACGTTTGACCATAGATTTTCTAAAATTGAAGGGTCTCTCGTCACAACGTCTACACAAGCCGAAACAGTCGCAACGGCAGCAGGAGGCATTGAAGCCGAAAACATAAATGAGCGAGCTGAATGCCTTACGTAATCAATGGCGTCTGCAGATCCAGATATCACTCCTCCGATAGAGGCAAATGATTTTGAAAAAGTTCCCATATTAAAATCAACATCTTTAACGACATCAAAGTGGCTCATTGTTCCACGACCTTGCGGCCCCATAACACCAATACCATGAGCATCATCAACGTAGACATAGGCACCATATTTTTTAGCTAACCTTACAACTTCAGGAAGTTTTAAAATATCACCAGTCATTGAGAAAACACCATCAGCTACAATGATCACGCGATTAAATCGTGAAACATTACTTTCAAGTAGTTCTTCTAATGAAGACATATCATTGTGCTTGTATTTAAATGTTGTCCCCATCGCTAGGCGAGAAGAATCGATTATAGAAGCATGGTTTTCAGAATCAAAAAGCATTAAGTCTTTTGGCCCACAAATCGCCGAAAGAGCTCCCAGGTTGGCTTGCATCCCAGTTGAAAAAACAATCGCTTTTTCATGTCCTAAATAATCGGCTAATTTGTGATCAAGTTCTTCATGGATATTAAGATTTCCATTTAAAAATCGTGACCCGGTGCAGCCTGTGCCATATTTCTCGATGGCCTTGATAGCCGCTTCTTTGACATAAGGATGGTGAGTGAGACCAAGATAATTGTTTGAACCAATCATTATTTGTTTTTGGCCTTTAACAGTTACGGTTGATGCTTCAGTTTCTTCAATGGCCCTAAAAAAGAAATAGAGGTCATTGTCCCTAAGGAGATTGGCCCTTTCGATGATCTTGCTATCACTAAAAGACTTTTTAGTCGCAACAGGGTGATTATTTTCCATTACTGGAGCCTCGACATGGTCATTTAAATTGTGTTTCATAGTTCGGCAAAATTACTCCTTCAAAGCGTTATCGTCAATTAATTATGTCTAATAATGAAAATTATATGCAGCTTTAATCTGGGCAAATCATGGACAAAGGCCTTGAAACTATTAAAGATATTTAAATGCTAAATAAATGTTAATTGATCTATTCTTTTTTGGAGAGGATGATATCAAACTTTTTTTTCATTTCTTCACCACGGGCTTCTGTAGAGATTTTTATGTAGAGTTCTTCTTCAGTTTTTCGATGGAGATCCTTAAATGAGACACCGACTTTATAGTTTCCATTGGGTTTGTTATTTTCATCGGTCAATGGAATTAGCACGGCAATATGAGCAAAAGGAATATAGTAATTTTTGCGATCAAAGTTAAGAGTACAGTCTTTAAAAATCTTACCTTTATTAAAGCGCTCAGCGTCGTGAGCTTCAATTTCGAAACTTGTTCCACTGATGGAGATATCAAGGGCATCAAAAACTTGATTATCGATTTTAAACTTTATGGGAATAACTTCACTGGAATTGAGTCGGTAATTGACACGGGCCTGGCTCTTATAAATCTCTTGTTGAATTTCTAAAGTATAGGAGAGCTCGTCTGGGTGAAATTGGAGTTTACCGCCGGTGAAGTAATTAATTTTATCTTCAATAGGGACTTTGACCAGGACTTGTTTTCCGGCCTTGGTGCTGCCGGTAATTTTAGTGAGTAATTTTCCTGTCGGGGTGAGTTTAATTGTTTGAGTTTCAGGATTATATTCATTTGCCTCGTAAATTTCTGCATCATCTTCAGGCTCACCCTTTTCCCAAATGGTTATAGGGGGAGAGTGCTCTTGAGAGCAATGCCGATTCATCGTATGAGTGAAGTCTTCTTTTGAAGCTAATTCAAAATAATGCTTTTTATTCGGGTCCTTTTTAGCAGTCATAATCAGATAATCGGAACTTAGCTCTAAAACTTTAATACCGCGCAGTCGTCTTAAATTCTTGTGACAGAACTCTTTGTCCAGAGTAAAATCCATCGGCATGAATGACAATATAGGATTTAATCTCGATAAAATGGATGTAAAGCTCATTGGTGGCATGGCCCACTATGAAATGCAGACAAATGATGGGCCTCTTTTATTAAATGACTTATTAGGTAAGTCTTTAAAGCTCAATTTTCATCGTGAAATTTACTGCACTCACTGTAATAAAAAGACAAACAAAAGCTATTCGGGTGGTTATTGTTACGTGTGCTCTATTAAGCTCGCTGAGTGCGATATGTGTATACTCAAACCTGAAACGTGTCACTATTCGCTAGGAACATGCAGAGATCCAAAATGGGGCGAAAAGAATTGCATGACTCATCATTACGTTTATTTGGCAAATTCATCTGGTCTTAAGGTAGGAATCACGAGGGCATCTCAGGTCCCGACAAGATTTATCGATCAAGGCGCAGTGAGAGCATTGCCAATAATAAAAGTTGGATCTCGGCATATGTCAGGGGTGTTCGAAAAACTCTTTGCCTCAGAATACAAAGATAAAACTGATTGGCGAAAAATGCTCAAAGGAGACCAAGAGTTTATCGACTTACAAGAAAAACGTGACGAGCTTTTTGAGCTTTTTGGTGAGGATCTAGACCAATTAGAACACCAATTTGGAGAGGACCAGGTTTCGATTCTTGAACAGGAATCTGAAATTGAAATTCATTATCCGGTTATTGCTTACCCCGAAAAAGTGTCCTCCTTGTCAGTTGAAAAACTAGGAATCATTGGAGGGACTCTTAAAGGAATTAAAGGTCAATACCTCCTCTTTGATACAGGTGTGATAAATATTCGAAGCCATACAGGATACCGTGTTCATTTAGAATTTTAAGTAAATGTTTATTAAATAATTTGTCCAAGGAAAAAAATGAAAACAGATGCGCCAAAAATAATTAAACTCAGTGAATATAAAAAACCTGATTACTTAGTAGAGACGATTGACCTAGTCGTTAATTTAAATAGTTCAGCAACATTGATTCAATCAACAATGAAGGTGAAGAGAAATACCAATGATGCCGTAGCACTCGTTTTAAATGGTGAAGAACTAAAACTTCACAGTATAAAAATTAATGGTGAAAAGATCACAGATTATGTTCAGTCGACAGAAACACACACTCTTACAATTAGTACGGTTCCTGAAGAATTCATTCTGGAAATTGAAAATGAAATTAATCCAGAGGCCAATAAAACCCTCGATGGTCTTTATAAGTCTGGAACTATTTTTTGTACCCAAAATGAGCCTGAAGGTTTTAGACGAATTACGTTTTATGTAGATCGTCCCGATAATATGGCAAAATTTACGACAAAAATTATTGCTGATAAATCTCTTTACCCAATTTTATTATCTAATGGAAATCCTATTGCGAGGGGAGAGCTTCCCGGTGGAAAGCACTTTGTCACATGGGAAGATCCATTTAAGAAGCCAGCTTATCTTTATGCCTTAGTTGCAGGGGATTTAGGACTTATAAAGGATAGTTACACCACTACTTCTGGACGCAAAGTCGCTCTTGAAATTTACTGCGATAAGGGAAATGAAAATAAATGTCATTATGCGATGGAGTCTCTAAAAAAATCAATGAAGTGGGACGAAGATCGTTTTGGATTAGAATACGATCTAGATATCTACATGATTGTGGCGGTTGATGCATTTAATATGGGTGCAATGGAAAACAAAGGTCTAAATATTTTCAACTCTGCTTATGTTTTAGCTGATCAAAAAAGTGCAACTGACTCAAATTTTTATGGAATTGAATCGGTCATTGGTCATGAGTATTTCCATAATTGGACCGGAAATCGAATAACTTGTAGAGACTGGTTTCAATTAACTCTTAAGGAAGGTCTAACCGTTTTTAGAGATCAAGAATTCTCGGCCGATATGAACTCAAGAAGTGTGGAGAGAATTCAATCTGTTCAAGGATTAAGAGCTGCTCAATTTGCAGAAGATGCGGGGCCTACGAGCCATCCGATTAAGCCTGAAACTTACATGGAAATTAATAATTTTTATACAGCGACAATTTATGAAAAAGGATCTGAAGTGATTCGAATGATCCAAACACTCTTGGGTGTTGATGGGTTTAGAAAAGGGATGGATAAATATTTTGAACTCTTTGACGGGCAAGCCGTAAGAACTGAGGATTTTATTCACGCGATGAGTGTCGCCAATAATAATTTTGATTTTACTCAGTTTAAAAATTGGTATTCACAAAATGGTACTCCTCATCTGCATGCAACTTCGAAATTTGATTCACAATTAAAAAAATTCACACTGACATTGACCCAATCATTTGCTCCAAACACTATAAGTGAAGCAAAAAATTACCATATGCCCGTCAGAGTGGGATTGGTCGCGGCCAATGGATCAGATCTCTTAACAAAGGTTCTTGAATTGAAAGAAAAAACACAAGAATTTGTGTTTGAAAATATTCTAGAGAGACCAATTGCTTCAATTAATCGTGACTTCTCAGCTCCTGTTAAACTGACCACGGACCTTAGTTTTGATGACGAATTATTTCTCATGGGCCATGACTCTGATACTTTTAACCGATTTGAAGCCGCTCAAGTCGTTTCCATGAAAATTCTCCTGGAGTTAATTGAAGAGAAAAAAGCAGGTCGCGCTTGTCAATTAAATCCAAAATACATTGAAGCATTTGGAAAAATTTTAAATGATACTAAAATTGATGAAGCTTTTAAGGCACTTTCGATTTCAATTCCAAGTGAGGGGATTCTTCACCAAGAACAGTCAGAAATTTATTATTCGGAAACGGAGAGTGTTCGTAATTTTGTTCGTAAGACACTGGCGACTCATCACCATGAAGTTCTCTTCAAACTTTATAAATCAGTTGACCAAGGAAACGTTTATAAATTAGATCCAAAATCCATGGGACAAAGAGATCTTAAAAATAAATGCCTTTCAATGCTCTCTCTCGTCGAAGGCGATCTCTATAAAAACTTGGGTTTTAGCCAGTTTAAATCGGCTACCAATATGACTGATGAGCTGGGTGCATTAGGTGTTTTAGTTGAAACTAATTCAGCTCATAAAAAAGAAGCATTGGAGCTTTTTTATAAGAAATGGAAAAATGAAACACTTGTTATGCAAAAGTGGCTTGGCGTGCAAATGATGGCGACCGATGACTCTGTATTTGATGCTTTATTAGAACTCGAAAAAAATGAAGTTTACGATAAAACGATTCCTAATCTCGTGCGTTCATTACTTGGAACTTTTGTTGCCAGTAATAAAGTGCAATTTAATCATCCATCCGGCAGAGGTTACAAGCTTATCGCTGAAAGAATTCTAGAGCTTGATAAACTCAACCCACAAATGGCTTCTCGACTGGCTTCGGGCTATAAAGATATGGCACGAGTTCCACAAAATCTTAAGTCATTGATGAAAGGTGAGTTAGAGAATATTTTAAAAACTGACGGGCTTTCAAAAAATGTTTTTGAGATTGTTTCAAAAATATTAGGTTAATATATTGAGTTTAAGACAAAGATTTCTTTTTCGCATGATGAATTTTTGGCCGCCTTTTTGGGCGGCCGGTATTCATATCGACCGAGTGTCTCAAGACCATTTTGAAATTGATGTTTCTTTGAAGCTCACTTTTTGGAATCGAAATTATGTAGGCACTGCCTATGGAGGTTCACTTTATTCAATGTGTGATCCTTTTTTTATGCTCATTTTAATTCAGCAGATGGGGCGGGGTTATATTGTTTGGGATAAAGCTGCGTGCATAAAATTTAAGCGGCCTGGAACTAAAAAAGTTTTTGCTCGGTTTAAAATTACGCCCGAAGAGGTGAGAGACTTCAAAGAGCAACTCAAAGAACTTCCAAAAATTGAACCGAAATTTCTCGTACAAATCAAAGACATTGATGGCACTGTCATTGCAGAAGTTGAAAAAATTCTCCACATCAGAAAAAACTCACTATGACCTTGGAAAAATCTGCCTAAAATACCCCACTCTGGAAAAGAGGGCTGATCTCCGTTAAACTATACCTGACTAGTGTTATTTCAAATTCAAGTATCAAAATATCAGGACGGATAATTCATGTTGAAAAGACTCACATTGAACTCTTTATTACTTTCATTATTTATTCTTTCAAGTTGTGCCAATTTTGGAACACGTAAACCTTCTTCAAATGATTCAATGGAATTTTCAGTACTCGTTGACCAAGTAAGGTGGGCGACATCATTACATTTGGAAGACTCCGCAACTTGTAAGGAAAATTATGACCAGCTTTATACAAAATTATTTTCACTTGCGGGTGACAGTAATTTTATCAATTTAAACGACATTAATGTAATTGATGAAGAGATTAAAGAATCCTTTAAAGCGCGCATTTCATTAAAAGAGTCTTTTAAGTCATTTAAAAATAATAATGAATGCCTTCAAAGTGCATCGGATGTTTTTAAAGCACTTAGATACATAGAAGATTACTTAATTGAAGTCCGTATGAATTTAACGCAAATGGCATCTTCAGAGTTTGTTAACTTAAAAGGAGAGTTTCCTTATTTACTAGTCAATCCTAAATATGAGCAGGATTTTAAATCATATGAGGATTTAAAATCGGGAGATGTTATTTTATCACGGGGGAATGCATTTTCTTCCGCTGCCATTGCCAGAATTGGAAATAATGACTATCAATTTTCTCATTTGAGTTTCGTTTATCAAGGGAAAAAAGACGATACACTTATGACGACTGAAGCACACATTGAAATCGGAAGCGTCGTTGAACCTCTTATTGAGCATATAAACTCTAAAAATGCCCGTGAAGCAGTTTTTAGGTATGAAGATCCAGATGTTGCGCATTTGGCTTCAAAATTTATCTATGACCGTGTTTTAGAAAATCAAACGAAAAAAAAGAATGTTGAATACGATTTTTCAATGAATTTTCGAGATGATTCCCGTCTTTTTTGTTCAGAAATTATTTCAAGTGGATTTAAAAAAGCTCTTCCGAATGAAGATTTCTTTCCCATGTTTAAAACAAAGTTTTCAGTTGGTTTGATTCCATTTTTAAATACAATCGGAGTTCCAGTTAACCGAGATAATATCAAAGACGTAGAAGTTTTTGCTCCGGGAGACATCCAATTCGATCCACGTTTTGAATTAATTGCAGAATGGCGAAACCCTAAAAAAATGGAAGAGTCGCGGTTAAAAGATTTTATTTTAACTAAAATGTTTGAACGAATGGATAAGGAAAATTACAAGATTGATGCCAGTCTAAAAATGGAGGCAACTTCAAAATCCATTTGGTTATTAAGAAGGCTGCCAGTTGTTAAGCGATTTTTACAAAAAAAGATCCCAATAAATATGAATGCCGGTCAAATTGAACTCTTTATGGCCATCGATAAAGTTGGAGATAGCATCTATAGAGAACTTGAGAAAATTTCTCTAAGATACGACCGTCCCATGACTCCAATTGAAATTTATACGGCCCTTGATCAAATCTTTTCAAGAGATTATGAAACTTATAAAAAATATAAAAAGGGAAATGTCAGTGATATTTATGGTGAAGTAATTGTTGCTGAAAAACCAATTTTCCATCAGCTCTTTCATCCCTAGCTTATTGGCAGGTCTGTTTTTTAAGTAAAGTTAGCTTTGTATCACTCGGATTCATTGGATCTGGTGTTCTTAAAGAGACCTTTAATAATTCTGTAGCATTGACAACAGTTCCATTGAAAGGCTTAGTGGTTGAAAATTGTGCAGTAATATCTCTTTTATTAAATCCTATAATCTTAGCTTGATCTGGGATGTTAAAATAAATGTGAAACTCAGATTGAGTTTTTTCGTTGATGACTAAATATGCTCTATAATCATCAACTTTTATAATGCCCTTTCCTTCAAACAATCCGCACTCAAGAGTGGTTGATAAGAGCCTAGTAGAAAAAAAAAACATAATAAAAGTAATTATTTTTTTCTTGATCATTTGTATCCTTAAAAAACTATTTTTCGACAAGGTTCATCTGTATTAAGTGATTGTTTTTGACGATAAAGCTCATCATAAAATTTTTTTTCTAAAAGACCAATATCTTGAGCCATTTTTTTAGTGGAACTCATCCCTTCTAAAATAAATTTAGCAACAGTTTCTGATGCTTTAATGTCAGGATGTTTTTTTAAGATTTCTTCTTTTTTCTTTGCAAATTTACCAAATATCTCAATGGAGGCTTGTATTTCTGCTTTTTGTTGTGGGTCCTTTTCATTTTGTAGCATCTTCAGAAGGTTTTTTACAGTCTCTGCAGGTTCAAGATTGAGAAGCTCCTTCCAAGTGAAACTCATATCTCTTGGTCGAAGAGTTTTACCTTTGTATTCGATTGGAACTACAATTCTTTCGGATTTTTCTAAATTTTGAAAGCCAAGCTCTGCAATTTTATTTTTTATTACTTTTTGAAGATCATGATATTCTGCAATTTTTGTTTTCAATTCTTGAGCAGTTTTACCAATCTGTGTGCCAAGGCTGGCTGCCTGAAGTGCACTGATTTGATTGATGAGTTTTTGAAATGCCAATTCTTGCTGGCAGATCGCGAGATTATTTGAATTATTCAGAAGGTAAGATGACAATTTATTTTCTTTGGGAGACGTATAATAGAGATAAGGACTAATGGATTGGTAAGCTTCCGCAAAAATTTCAGCTCCTTCGCTTGTCGAAATCATTGGATATTCAGGTTCGACTGATTTTGATCTAGCTTCTAAAAAAGCCATCTCTAGAGTCTTACCTTTTTTAATGTTTGACATAAAAAAATCTGAAAAAGCACTATCATCAGTATAGGCATAGTGGTTTGAACTAGTGGAGGTTATGATGCAAGTATTTGGAGCATTTACCTTTAGCGCCATCGTATTACCAGAGTGGCAGGAAAGATCGATTATACCAAGTTTAATACCTCGAGAGTTGGTAAGTTGAACCAATTCTTCAAGTGCATCTAAGCTGACAAGTTTTGCACCATCTAAATTATTTAGGTTGGTGTATGCCCCTTTCCCGGCAGTGATCAAATGTGTTTTTTCTTTATCTTTCTTTTGTGCGCCGTGAGTGTTGATCATAATTACTAGTTGATCATTGGAAGTTATTTCACCAGTAAGAATCTTTTTCTTATAATCAGATATTAATTTCAAATAAGTTTCTTCATCAAAGCTTGTTGGAGGAGTGGAGCTTTTTTTAAAATTCTCTTTGAGTATATTTTCAGATTTTGAGTGTCCACCATTATAAGATATTCGGTATTTCCAATCAGTTGATTCTAGCTTTTTTCCTAATGACACCATTCCAGAATCAAAAATTGTTTTGTCACATAGGGGGGGGGAATTTTTTGGTTCTTTAGAGCCTGGGATGCACGCAGGCTCCCCGCCACCACCCATAATAAGCATATGATTAACTGCTTGGGCATCCATGATGAATAAAGTTAATAATAAAGAGGCAATTTTAGTTGAAAAAATCATTACTCTATTTAAGCATAAAAATGGGAAGAGAATCAAGAATATAGCCCAGGCAGAAAAATAGGTTTTTCTGCCTGGACAAAAGGCTAATTTTATTGAAGTAAACTTTTTCCAGTTGATTTTAAGTCATCACAGGCAGTGGCAATTCTTTCAGTCATGACCTTCTCAGCGGCTTTGAGCCATTCACGAGGATCATAGTGTTTTTTTGATCCAACTTCACCGTCGATTTTTAAAACTTTGTCGTAATTTTTAAGCATATAATCAACTACAGGGCGGGTGTAAGCATATTGAGTATCTGTATCGATATTCATTTTAATAACCCCATAGCCTAAGGTCTCATGAATTTCTGAAAGTTCACTTCCAGATCCACCATGAAAGACCAAATAGTGTTCGGCTTCTTTACCGAATACTTTTTTTACAGCTTCTTGGCCGTCTTTTAAAATGGTCGGTCTTAGTTTTACATTTCCTGGTTTGTAAACACCATGAACGTTTCCAAAAGTTGCGGCGTACATAAAAGTTCCAAGCGGTCTAAGTGCTTTGGCGATTTCAACCATTTCTTCCGGTGTAGTATAAAGTTTATCAGCAGGAGCATGTTCGTTATTCACACCATCTTCTTCACCACCGACAACCCCAGTTTCTACTTCTAAAATGAGTTCGCTTTTAGCAAATCTTTCTAAAAGAATTTTTGATTGCTTGATATTTTCGGAAAGTGGCAATTCCGAACCATCAAACATGTGAGAGTTAAATAAATTGGGAAGGCCCTGCGCCCTTCTTTTTTCAGTTTCAGCTACCAATGGAAGCATAAATGAATCGACATACTGTGGATGGCAATGGTCAGTGTGTAGAGCGATTAAAACATTATATTTTTCGGCCATGAGATGAACGTGCTGAGCGATTGAAATTGCTCCTAGGGCCATATCTCCAATACCAGCTCCCGAAGCGAATTTTCCGCCTCCGGTTGAAACTTGAATGATTCCGTCGGACTTTTTGTCAGCAAAGGCTTTTAAGGCCGCATTGGCGGTCGACATTGAGGTGACGTTGATAGCAGGGTAGGCATATCCACCTTTTTTGGCGCTATCAAGCATTTGTTTATACTGTTTTGGTGTTGCAACTGGCACTTTCGACACTCCTTACACAAGACGTTAAAAAAATTATCCAAATTGTAGAATGAATTTTTTTTTGTTACCATAGATTTCTAATATTTTTTATGACTTGGGGTATCTATGTTGAAGAAAGTAGAAAAGAAATATTCTGCGAAAAAAACGCCGAAAGAAACACTCAGAAAATGGTATGAGCTCATGACACTTGGGCGCTTACTAGACGAGCGGGCTCCAAATTATTTAAAACAAGCAGTCGGTTGGTCTTATCATGCACCTTATGCAGGTCATGATGGTATTCAGCTGGCCATTGGTCAAACATTTACTCGTGGAGAAGATCATCTTTTTCCCTACTATAGAGACATGCTTACGGCAGTTGCCGCAGGTGTTAACGCCGAAGAAATTATTCTCAATGGTATTTCAAAGGCCACAGATTTAGCTTCAGGCGGAAGACACATGTCAAATCACTTTGCTAAACCAGAGTGGAATATTCACAATGTTTCAAGTTGTACTGGAAATCACACGCTCCATGCAGTTGGGGTGGCCCGAGCGATGAAGCGCTATAAGCATAAAGGTGTGGCGATCTCAAGCCAAGGAGAGTCTTCGGTTTCTGAAGGTTACTGTTATGAAGCCATTAATGGTGCGAGTTGTGAAAAACTTCCTGTCATTTTTGTTTTTCAAGATAATGGATATGGAATTTCTGTGCCAAAGCGCGATCAAACGGCCAATGAAAGAGTGGCAGATAACTTCTCTGGTTTTTTAAATTTGACGATTATTCATTGTGATGGAAAAGATGTTTTTGATTCAATGTCGGCAATGGATGAAGCGAGAAAAATTGCGATAGAAAAGTGTGAGCCAGTTATTGTTCATGCTGATTGTGTGAGAATTGGAAATCACTCAAACTCAGATAAACATGAATGGTACAGAGACGATAAAGAAATTGCAGACGCAAAAGCGCAAGATCCTTATCCACGTTTTAGAAAAGAACTTCTTGAAGCAAAAGCCTTCACTGAAAAAGAACTAAATGCCATTGATGAAGAAATGAAAAAAGTCGTTTTGGATGCTCACGTTAAAGCAATGAAAGCACCAAATCCAACACCTGAATCAATTTTTGATTTTGTTATTCCAGAGCCCTATGTTTCAACTAAGTATCCATTAGGTGTACACACCGAGACGAGTGAACCAGTAAAATTTATTGATGCCATCAATGGAACATTAAAAGCTGAGTTTCGCCACAATCCCAACACTTTTATTTGGGGCCAAGATATGGCCAACAAAGAAAAAGGGGGAATCTTCAACGTCTCAAAAGGGATGCAACAAGAGTTTGGAATAGAGCGAGTTTTTAACGGGCCAATTGCTGAAGATTTTATTCTTGGTACGGCCAATGGCTTTTCGCGTTTTAATAAAGATATTCGCGTTTGTGTCGAAGGAGCTGAGTTCGCTGATTACTTTTGGCCTGCGATGGAGCAATACGTAGAAATGTCTCATGATTATTGGCGTTCTAATGGGGCTTTTTGTCCAAATGTTATTATTCGCTTAGCAAGTGGAGGTTATATTGGAGGCGGTCTTTATCACTCTCAAAACCTAGAAGGCTCACTTGCCAGTATTCCGGGTGTAAGAATTGTTGTTCCTTCATTTGCTGATGATGCCGCTGGATTACTGAGATCTGCTTTTAGGTCAAAAGGTCCAACACTATTTTTAGAACCGAAATCTCTTTATAATTCTAAACAGGCCATGACTCCGGTGCCAGAAGATTTCGAAGTCCCTTTCGGGAAAGCTCGAACGAGACGAGAGGGATCGGATTTAACCGTTCTCACTTATGGTAATACAACTCATATGTGCCTAGAAGCAGCTGAAAAACTGGCCTCTGAAGGATTTAATGTTGAAGTCATTGATCTTCGCTCAATAGTTCCATTGGATGAAGAAGCGATAATAAATTCAGTGAAGAAAACAAGTCGATGCTTAGTTGTTCACGAAGACAAAGTTTTTGGTGGTTTTGGTGGAGAGTTAGTTTCACTCATCAATGAAAAAGCTTTTGAGTTTCTCGATGCACCTGTGTCTCGTGTTGGTTCAACGTATACACCAGTGGGATTTAACAGAATCCTAGAAAGAGCGATTCTGCCAAACACTGATAGAATTTATCAAGGTATGCTGAAACTCTTGAAGTATTAATTTTTTTAAAAGTATTACTAAGAGGATAAGGACGTGTTCATAAGTAAAACAGTTGTCATTTGTGACAACGAATTCCTAAGCATCCTCTATTTGATGAATCTTGAAGTTTATCTTGCAACTGAAGTTGAACACTTTACAACGACTGAAGCTGCAATAGATTTTCTGAAAACGGTAAATAAACCTACAAACAAGACAGACAAAAAAGTAAACCTAATTATTGCCCTTGAGATGGTCAATAAAAAAAAGAGTTCCATTTTACTTGAAGAATATCGCAGTGGTTATGGAATAAAAACTCCTTTGCTTATTCTTGGCAGTGAAAAGGATATGGATCTCAATCCAATCACATTTAGCATTTCAAACAGATACAATATTCAGGGAATTATTAAAAAAGCGGCCGGTATCTTAGCTGTTACAGCTAAGCAAATGGCCGAGATGCAGATCACACCTTACTATCCTGTTTCAATTGTACCCATGGTAGAAGTTTTAAAAAAAGCTCCATGCAATATCTATTTTGAAGAAGAATCTAAGTTTAAATTATTTGCTAAAAATGAAGATGCTCTAGAGCTTGGTTTATTGTCTATTAAAGAAAAAGGACATAAGTACTTATTCGTAAAAAGTGGTGAGAGACTTGTTATTGTGAATAAAGTTTCTTTGCATTTAATTGAAAAAATAACATCATCACTCAAAGATCTTGCAGGTTCAACAACGGCCAGCACAGAAAAGAAAGTAGAAGCTTTAAGCGATGGATATGAATTCGCAGCAGCTAATTTATTTTCGAGTGATGAAATCAAAACAGAAATGGCAGAAATCGCCAATGCCTCGGCAAAAGTAATGGGTGACGTCGCTAAAGACAGTGCTAATCTTAAAGCACTGATGGCCACGATGCTCAATAATAAAAGTGGCTATATCTTCACCCATTCTATGATCACAAGTTACGTTGCCAACCATATTATTAAGAATGTGAGCTGGGGGGGAGAAAATCAAACAGATAAAATTAATTTTATATTATTTTTTCATGATATTTACTTGTCACCAATCTACTTAAAACACCCAGAATTAAAATTTGAGAAGATTTTACACAATCATCCTTCGTTAAATGAAAAAGAAAAAGAAATAGTGATGAATCATGCCAAGATGGCCGCAGAGTTAGTCGTCAGTTATAAACGTTGTCCCATGGGGGCAGACATGATGATTAAACATCACCATGGAATGAAAAAGGGCTCAGGCTTTGCTAATAAGTATCCCGAAGATCTTTCTCCACTTTCCAAGGTATTACTTGTCGCAGAAGCTTTTGTAGAGCATTTTATTGAAACGACAGACCGAAAAGAAAAAGTAGAGATGAAGGCCATCATTCCAAAACTTGTCGAAGAATTTGGACTTCCATCTTACATTAAGATAGTTCAAACCTTGGTGAATTTACCGCTTTGAGACTGGACAAAATTCATCTCGAAATGCACTTTGAATGTCGATAGCATCCCATTCAAGACTCTCATCATTTAAATCCCAATTTAAGTACTTTACTTGGACGTAATGGACTAACTCATGAACGACAGAATCGTCCATGCATCGACCTGATTTTTTATAGTATTCGGCTTCGTCCAAAATATAAATTTCATTATTGATAGCAGCAAAGGCGTTAGTGATCATGTCTGGTCTAAAGCCCCATTGCTTTTCGATGGCATCTTGAAATTGAACTAAAGAAGTATTGCTGGCATAAAAAAATACAGGTAACGGTATATCAGATCGTTTTTTTAAGTTTTTCTTTTCTAATACTTTTTCTAATAAGAAGTCAGTCGAGTATTTTAATTTTGCAACTTCGGCAAAACTCAAAGTTGAAATGAAGAGCAGAAATGATGTAAAAATTAGTTTTTTCATCTCAAAAGCATAGATCCCCAAGAATAAGAATTCAAGAGGACCAATAAGATATTTATTTAGACTTATGGGTATACGACCCATCCCAATCATCACCTGGAGGGGTTTCTTTGAATCCCTTACATGTATGCATCATTCGCTCAAAGGTCGGATCCTCTGGAAATCTTTTATGAAGGCTGCGAATAACATCAAAAGCTTTTTCAAATTGAAACTGTAGATAAAGTTGAAAAGCTGATTCGTAATCTGAAATAGCATCAAGTTCTTTATAGAGTGGGTGAGTAGGATGTAAGACTTCATAAATGGTAACTGGTTTTTCTTTTCCTTTTACTTTTACTTTGTCGAGTGTTCTAAAAACAAATTCTTTTTGTAGCTCTGGCGGAATACTATTTTTGGTATATTCAGAAATATTGAGTTGCACACCATAAAATTTACACAATGATTCTAATCGTGCACCGAGATTCATGTTGTCACCTAGCGCAGTATAAGAAAAAATTTGATTTGATCCCATGTTACCGACAGAGCAGTCACCAGTATTTAATCCAATACCGTGCTTAAATTGCGGAAAGCCTTCTTTTTCAAATTCTTCGTTAATCGCTGGCAGCCTTTCAATCATCTCTAGGGCACCTTTTATTGCCCAGTAAGAATGATTTTGCAAGTCAACTGGGGCACCCCAATACGCAACCATTGCATCCCCAATATACTTGTCGAGAGTGCCGTTATGTTCAAAGAGTGTATCAGTCATCATTGTCATGTATTTATTAAGACAGTTTGATAATTGCTCAGGAGTTAATTTTTCTGAAATACTGGTAAAGTCCCTGACGTCAGAAAAAAAGACAGTGATATTTTTCTTTTCTCCACCGAGCTTAACTTTTTCAGGGTTTTTTAAGAGGTCATTGACAATAGAGGGAGCGAGGTAGCGAGAGAAAGTACCTCGAATTTTTTTCTTTTCTTTATTAGATTGATAAAAATGCAAGAATGTAGACCATGAGTAACATGAAAGGACCGAAAACAAACAAAAGAATAAACGGTTATTGTATCCTCTTGGAATATAATAATAAGTATCAAGATAAAATAAACCTGCCATGATTGAAAAAACAGTAAAAAAATCTAAGATAGCATTTCCAAAAAACATAATGCCAATCATGAGTAGGCTGCCGACAATAAGCATGAAATATGATGCTTTTGATATTTTATCACTGGCAACAATAAATTTACCATCAAGAAGCATTTGAACAAAATTCATATGGAAAACTACTCCAGGTAACATTGAATCTACTGGAGTATTTCTAAAGTCATGTGCACCATAGGCAGTGGAGCCGACAAAAACTAATTTGTCTTTTAGGTTTATTTTAAGTGCTTCATCATTTGGATCAGAATTTAATATTTTTAAAACACTAATGGTTGGAAATTGAGCCTGACTTCCGTACCACCTAACTTTTGCCTCTCCTAAACTATTCAAAAAAAGATTTCCACTCTTAATTTGGAGATAGGAAGTGTCTGCTGAAGGAATATTTAAACGTGGTTTATCACCCGAAAAATACTCATAGGCCATCAATCCAAATGAGGGGAGGTAGAGTGAATCAATATTTGCCACGATTCTGTAATTTCGGAAAACGCCGTCAGGATCAGAGTTGGCTTCAATGTGAGCAAGGCCAGCTTCAGAATTGGCTAAAATATCAATTGGAAAAACTTTTTTCTCAACTATGTTTTTTTGAAGTTCACTTCCTTCGGCTTGTCTTGTATCGAGCATAAAATTAAGAAGTTGATCAGGAACTTCTTTAAAGAAAACATTCTCATCGATACTTGCTTCTACTCCATCTTTGTCAACGAGCACATTACGAATCTCTGCCGAGTAAGGGAGAATAATTTTATTTCCAGGTGTCGCTTGAAATTTTTTTATTGTTTCTTCAAACAATTTATCTGGAGACTCAGCATTGCAAGAGACTTCGGGTTCTGAAAAAAAGACGTCAAAAGCTACAACTTTGGCTCCGAAATGATTTAATTTATTAATCAACTGTACTATCGTCGTACGACTCCAAGGCCATCTTCCTATTTTGAGCAGAGACTGATCATCAATGGCAGCTAAAACTATATGTTGATCTGCTTTGATCAAAAACTCTTCAGATTTTTTAGCATCATTATTTACACTAGTTTCTTTTTCCTTTTTTTCTCTTGCTTTAGTTTCCTTATCTAGAGCAATGTTCATTCTTAAATCAAAAAATCTGTCCTCGAAAAATGAAGAGTAATTAATAAGAAAAATGTTATCACCATCTGGATTTAAATCACGCGCACTAGTCGAAAGAAAAATACTTAAAGCACTAAATAAAATAATGAGAACGATGCCAAGATATTGAAATATTCTAAAATTCATTTGAGTATACCCACGAAGAAATTAATCATTAAAAACTATATCGAAATTCAAACGACAAGATACTTTTGTTATATGAATAACTCGCTTCATTTGATTTGGTCTTACTGAAGTCATAGTTAATAATAATTTTACTGTTTAAACCTAATGCGCGTGTGACATCGATCGATGGGTTATAGGCCATTTCAGTGCCTCGAGTTTCTTTTTGTAATTTGGTATCAGTCATAGTGGTAGCAAAGGCCAAATTAAGGGTATAGTCAGGCAAAATTTCAGGAATAATATAGTCGAATCGAATGAGGTAAGTATCAGTGCTTGTCGTTGGGCTATTAAAATTATCGATGAAGCTGGCATCAAAAAAGCCAACTAAGAGATGTTGATTCTGTAGATAAAAAGTTTGGTCGATATTAAATGAAGTCGTTTTGTTGCTAATGTCAGTATTTTTCCCAGTATAATCTTTAAGTTTAATCTTAAAAGTGGTTTCACCGATTTCAAAAAGGTTGACCATGGAACCAACACCAAAAGTCATACTGCTGGCGTAGGCTTCACGCTTTTTTTGCTGATTCCAATCCTTAGAGATTTGAGAAGTATCGACATCAAACAAGAGGCTTGCTGGCCGGTTTCTAAACGAATACTCAAGTCTATTTTTAAGATTGGCATTGATAACTAAAGCATCATTTTGATAAACATCAGGACTCGTTTGATCTGCATGCTCTGTAAAAGTAATGCGTGCTTCAGGTGAAATCGTAAATTTCTTTTTTAAGACAAAGTCATATTTAGCGAAGGCTTCGGTTTCTAAAATAAAAGATTCTTTCTTGGACTGTTGAGTGTTATTTTCTTCATTGGTGAGTGAGATATTGTCATCAAATTTAACTTTTTGCCCGAGGTAGAAGTTATATCTTTTTGGAGAAATTCTTCTTCCGTTAACAAGTAAGTTGGGATCAAGTTTAAAGTCATTATATATTTCAGCTCTTCGGCTTTGAATATCTTTAGAAATTTCAGTACTTTTATCAATATTGTAAGCAGTATCCATTATCGGTAAAATAAATTTTTCTACACGCCTAGTGAGTTCTTCATTATTTTTAGAATTCCCTCTAGCAATCGAAAGCAATGTTTCACCCAGTTGAAACCTAGAGATCTGTTTAAGTTTTGAGTCGAGATTTTTGTCTTTGAGTAAATTTACGTAACTGTCTCTGGCCATTTCAAATTCCTCAAGAATTTGAGAAATATGAGCGATGTAATAAATGGAAGTGCTGACATTATTTTTTTTTGCAACAGAAATTTTGAAAGCCTCTCGTGCTTTTTTGATTTCGTTAGCTGCATAGAGGGCCTGACCGTATTCATAGTAAAGATCACTATTTTCATTTTTTAATTCAGATGCGAGTGCGAATTGTTTTAAAGCTAAGTCATATTCTTGTAAACGAGAATGACTGATGGCCATTAAATAGGCTCTAGTCGAAAGATCTTTTTCATCAAATTGAATTTGATTGAGTTCATCGAGGGCTTTTTTATATTGTCCGTTTCTGAATGAATTATGAAAATTATCAATTGAGGTCTGTGCGAAGGCAGACGACATCATGTGTAAAATCAAAAGTGAGAGGTAAGCCTTATTATAAATAAGATGCTTAATTTTCATTGTTATATCCATATAACAAAAAATGCACCCCTAAAGAGTGCATAGTTAAAAGTTGTACTTATTTGATTATAAACGATTCTTATTAGTCTGCACTGAAAATAATTTTTGTCTTAGTAGAGGTACTATTTGTACCAGTATTAATTTTAGTCTCTCGATTGACAGTATTATCTATCAAAACCCCTGTCGCTATTGTTCCCAGTTTATCTCGAAGAGGAGAGCCAGCTGGAGGGGGAAGATTTGGATCTTCATTTCGTCCATAAATATCCACAAAGGCTTTAGCCGCTCCAAATAAAATCTGAGGTGGTGCTATATTCGTCGCAAGGTCTCCTGAATTACTTGCTGGACTTCGACCGCTAGATCCACTTCCCGAAGTGTTTTGGTCGGATGAAGGCCCCGCAGAAATTTGGGATTTTGCAAAAGCATCTTTATCAACAACTACAAATTGCCCACTAGGTGAGAGTTGAAGACCTGTAGGTGCTCGGTATTCACCAGTGGCTTTGTCAATTTTTCCAAGAGATTCCGGAACTATATAGGTGCCAGAATTTTTATCAAAAATTGAATTATTGGGAGGAGGAATGATATTGACTGTCTTTAAGTCGACAACACTACCTGCTGGAAGTTTGTACTGGCCGGTCGTCACATTAAAAAATCCATCTGGTACTTGTGGTTTTGAAGTAACTTGATCTTGTTGATCTTTTTGATTGACTTGATCTATACCAACGGGAGTATTAGAAAATTGAGTTCCTTCTGCTCCAGGAGGAATAGGATTTCTAAATTGTTTTGAGCTTTCTTGATTTAAATTTTTTGAGTTACTATCAGGATTAGTTTCATCTCCCAAGCCAGTTTCATTTTTTTCTAGGGCTTCGATTTGTTTTAATCCAAGTTTTGTTGGTTCCATCGCTCTTTGTGAAATATTAAGATTGACTGCTGAAATTTCTCCACGAGAAACTAAGACCGCTTTGTCACTCGAGATCACTCGTTCAAGTTTTACTTGATCAAATTTTTCATTGACTAAGTTGCGATCAATATGGGCCATGGCAACTTTACCTTCAAATGTAATGAGTGCTGTATTTTCATTTTTTGGATTGTAATTAACTTGAAAATCAGTACCTCTGATACCCATCGCAGCTGTTTTTGTTTTGATATAAAGTTTACTCTTACTTTTATCACTCATGTCCATATAGTCTTTGGTGACCTTAGATCGAATCTGTCCTTTAACTAATGTGATGATACCAGCTTCTTTTTTGGGAAAAGCATTGATGACCATTTGAGAATTTGGTCCCAAATTCATCTGTGACTTGTCGATAAAAGTTAACTTCACAAAACTTTTTTCGGCCGTTTGAATAGTAGCTCCTGCAGGAATATCTTGATCAACTTTAACATTGATAATAGATCCATCGGCGAGCTTCGCCTTGACTTGACCACGAAGAAGAATAACTTTTGCAACTTGTTCAGATGCAAGTAAGGAAAGTGAATAAAATAGAGCTAACACAAAAATGATTATTCGAGCTTTCATTAAAAAATCCTTCTCAGTGAACATATTGGACGAGAATCTTACAACTCTCTCATCGTTAATTATAAGAGACTTCTTTAGTAAAGTGTCGAATGCTTCCAAGCCATTAATAAGAGGTGAATTTTATGAAAGTAAGTTAAAACATCGGCATAAATTTTTGCCAGTGACCACTTAAATGATTGAATTTGATAAACAATTTCAGATAGATATGTTAAATCTAACATAAATATTATGAAGGACAACTGAACATGAAAAGTGATCATGAATTAGAAGCAAAGAAAGTCGATTTCCACCAACATGTGGTGAATTTGCAACAAAAAATCACAGAAGAACTAAGAAAGTGTGATCCTGAACTCAATCTCGTGGAAGATATCTGGGAGAGATCAGATTTCGAAGGATGCTCAGGCGGTGGTGGAATAACCAGGGCCTTTAGTGGATCTGTGATTGAAAATGCTGGTGTCAATACATCTTTAGTTTTTGGGGCAGTTGATCCAGCGTTTGCTTCAAAGCTCGGCGGCACTGGCAATACAATGTGGGCGGCGGGAATTTCACTTATTATTCATCCTCGAAATCCTCGGGTGCCAACTGTGCATGCAAATTTTCGAATGATACAAGCTGGTGAAAAATTTTGGTTTGGGGGAGGAGCTGACCTAACTCCTTTTTATCCACACCTAGAGGACTTTGCCTATTTTCATGGAGTCTGGAAAAAAGCGCTGGCACCTTACGGTCAATATGAAAAAATGAAAAATGAGTGTGACCACTATTTTACTAATACGCACCGAAATAATGAAATGCGCGGTATCGGTGGATTTTTCTTTGATCATTTTAATACAGCTCATCTCGAAAATGATCTTGCCATGGTTAAGGATCTTTCAACTTACTTTATAGATTCTTATTTTCCTATCGTCGCTAAAAGAAAAGACGAACTATTTGATTCAGAAGATGAAGACTTTCAATTGCATCGACGAGGTCGATATGTAGAATTTAATCTCTTGCATGATCGTGGTACAATGTTTGGATTAAAGACTAATGGCCGAACAGATTCTATATTGATTTCACTTCCAGCAAGAGCAAAGTTCACCTATAAATATTCACCTAAAGTGGGCAGCGTACATGAGCAGATGATGAAGTATTACTATCCTAAAGACTGGAACTAAAAAAAATGGCACTTAATGTTTTGCTTCTCTTAACGGTCACCAGTATCTGGGGATTTGGCTTCATTGCCACTCGTTGGAGTTTGTCTGGACTTGATCCATACTGGGTAAATGCGCTTAGATTTTCATTGGCAGGATTAGCTTCACTTCCTTTTTTATTTTATAAAAAATCATTTACGAGAAAAGATAATATACTAAAAAAATCATTTATAAGTTCAATCTTTTTATTGGGGATTTTACTTTTTCAGACCATCGGATTGGGCTTAACGACAGTGGCAAAAAGCGGATTTATTACGACACTTTACACTTTTTTTATTCCAATCATCACGATTGTTTTATTTAAAAAAAAATATCGTCCGACATTTTGGCTTTTGATTTTTATGGCCATGAGTGGAATGGCCTTAATGTGTAATCTTGAAATAAAAGATCTGAATTTAGGAGATTTTTTTACATTTATTTGTTCGATATGTGCAGCTTTTCATATTATTTACATAGGGATGGTCGTCAATACAATTGATTCCCCCATTGAATTTAACTTTCTCCAAAATTTTTTTGTCGCTTTATTATCAATTCCTATTGCCTTATTTTTTAAGGGAATGGTTAATATTGATGCTGTAATGGCATCTCCGGATGTTTTATTGGGGATATTTTATCTGGGTATTATTTCTAGTATGATTTCCTTTACGGCTCAAATAATAGCTCAGAAAAAAATTCCTGATCATATTGCAGGTTTGATCTTTTTGACGGAATCACCTTTTGCTGCATTTTTTGGTTACATGATATTTAAAGAAAAACTGACAGAGATGAATTTATATGGCGCGGGCTTGATTATTCTTGCTGTTTGTCTCGTTCCAATTTTAGGAAGAGAAGTGACCGCAAGTGTAAAAACTCACGGTCACAGTCATTAACTATCTATTAAATTTTTTGTAAACATTCATCATTTGTGACTTAATTTGTCCTTTCATGTCTAACATTAAAAGTACACCAGAGTTTTCTCCGTTTTCATCAGCACCAATTAAAGAAACTGTCCCAGCTCTTTTGTCACCGACATAATATCTAAAACTAGCGATAGCTCCATCAACACCAACTTTAGTTGGAAGAAAAATACCAAATACGTCTTTACCTAAGTAAACAGACATGTTGTTAAATTTTTCAATTGAAAATGCTACGGCCGGAAGAGATCCTGTTTTAACACCTGGAAGGTTTCTTCCACCTGGAAGCTTCTGAGGGTCAAGAGCATCTAAGTTACCATCAATAATATCTTTTAGTGAAATCGATACTTGCATTAAAGTTCCACTTGATTGTAAATCAGGTGAAATTTCTAAAAATGAATATTTATATTTTGGAATGTTATAACGAAGACCACCATCAATTTGAATATTTTCAAAGACTGCAGAAATCATTAAATTATCTTGAAGTAAAGAAACCGTAGGTCCTTTCACTCCTGCGATATCAATGTTTGTTGAGTCATTCTTTCCACATGATGTAGCGAATCCTAGTGAAACTACTGTTGCAATTGTCAGTACTGATGTTTTCCATTTTGTTAACATAAAAATGTTCTCCTGTTGGTTTTTTGAGGTAGTCTGTTTGGAAAACATTTCGGAGGACTTGCTTAAATAATTAGGATCTATTTTCCCTTTGAAATTTATTTTTTAGGTATTCGATGATTTCTTCATCGCTTAGATGTGGTTGTTGAGTTCTTTGCTCAATAATGAGAGATTCGATTTTTGTTAAGATAACCAACAGAAGAGGGCAATTTTGAATGATCATGAGATCCTCCTGTTGTTATTATATAACAAATGTTAGGCATGTCAAACAATTTGATAAGTTCTAGATTTTATTAAAATTCTGGAGCGATATAAACTTCGATCTCAGGATTGAGTTCATCTCTTAAAATCGCTCTTATGGCCTCTAGAGTGCCAGTGGTAGAACTCGGACAAGTGCCACAGGCTCCTTGGTATTTCACCATGAGAATATTGTCTTTGTAGGTGAGTGCTTGAATATCACCGCCATCACCTTGAAGTCCGGGACGAATTGTTTTATCTAAAATTAGTTCAATTTCAAGAAGCTCAGGCGAAAGATTTTTTCTTCTGTCTGCTTCTGGATTCGGATCATTGTAATCTGCAGAGTGTGTTGGCATGACTTCTTTAAGAGTTTTAGTAATATTAATTTCAAGTGTATTCCAATCTTCGTAAGAAAATTTCGTGACGGCTATGACATTTTCAAAAAAATGAAGTTGGTCAATTCCACGAATTTTAAAAAGCTCTAATGCGAGTGTGTTTTCTCCACATTCACTTGGAGATTTGTAAGTAGAATTTCCAGTATTTTTAACTGGAATATTCAATATAAATTTTAAGGCATTAGGGTTTGGTGTAGGTTGAATATCAATGTCGATATCAATTTCAGTATTTGTATTAATTGTTTCACTCATATCAATTTCCTTATAATAAAAATTCGCGTGCTTTTTCTATACCTGTGATTAATGCATCGACATCTCTTTTATCATTGTAAAATGTAAAGCTGGCACGAGCAGCGGCTTTAATCCCAAAGCGTTTCATGAGAGGTTGAGTACAGTGATGTCCAGTTCGGATGGCAATTCCTTGTTTGTCTAAGAGTGTTCCTAAATCGTGAGGATGAATTCCTTCAATGACAAAAGAGAGAACTCCTGATTTTTCTTTTGCCTCTCCAATTATTCTTATGCCTTTAAGTTTTTTTATTTCACTCGTCGCGTACTCTAAGAGTTCGTGTTCATAAAGTGCAATTTCTTCAAGCCCTATTTGAGAGACATAATCTAAAGCTGCCTTAAAGGCGATGACTTCTGCAATGACAGGTGTGCCAGCTTCAAATTTATTAGGTAAAATATTGTAAGTTGTTTTTTCAAATGTCACTTCTGAGATCATTGCTCCTCCTCCTTGATAAGGAGGCATCGCATTCAAAAGTTCTTCTTTGCCATATAAAATTCCAAGTCCATTTGGTCCATAGATTTTATGGGCAGAAAAAACTAAAAAATCACAATCTAATTCAATTACGTCGATAGTTTGGTGAGCAATAGATTGAGCTGCATCCAAGCATACTTTTGCACCAACTGCGTGAGCGAGTTGAATGATTTCTTTGACTGGATTGACTGTCCCTAATGTATTTGATGTATGGACAATCGAAACCATTTTCGTTTTTGTATTTAAAAGTTTTTTGAATTCGTCTAATTTGAGATTTCCCTGATCATCTACAGGGATCACTTTAAGTATGGCCCCTTTTTTCTCACAAAGGATTTGCCAAGGAACTATATTTGAATGGTGCTCCATTTGGCTTAAAATGATTTCATCACCCTTCGTGATAAAAGCTTCACCAAAAGAACTTGCTAATAAGTTGAGTGAGTCTGTTGTACCTTTTGTGTAAATAATTTCGTGACTGAATTTTGCGTGTATAAAATTTTGAATTGTCTGCCTAGTCTCTTCAAAACGACGGGTTCCTTCTTCGGAAAGACTATGAACTCCACGGTGAACATTGGCCACTTGGTGCTGGTAATAATGAGTGAGAGTTTCAATGACAATATTTGGTTTTAATGTAGTTGCCGCATTATCGAGATAGACCAATCTTTTGTTATTGACTAAAACATCTAGTTGAGGAAAATCTTTTTGAATTTTTTTAATATCTAATCGACTTTTCATAGGTTCATCTCGTCACTGTTTTTAATACCGTCCATTTTTTCAAACTTTTTCATTGTAAGATTTGTGGCGAGTTTTTGAATGATTTGATTTTCAATTTTCATAATTACATCAAGTGCAAAACCAAGACAAAGCATTCTTTTGGCCTTTTCTTTATTAATTCCTCTTGATTCTAGATAAAATTCTTCTTCTGGGGAGAGCTGACCAATAGTCGCGCCATGAGCACATTTGACGTCATCGGCCGCTACTAAAAGTTGAGGACGAGTATCGATATGGGCTTTTTTAGAAAGCATTAGATTCTTATTTAATTGATGAGAATTTACTTGTTGGGCATCTTTGGCAATGATTATTTTACCGGTAAAGACACCGTGTGATTCACCAGCTAAAAGTCCTTTAAAGAGTTGTTGTGACTCTGTGTGGGCGGCTTTGTGATTAATCGAAGAAAAAACATCACAATGCTCACTTTCAGAGAGTGAAAAGAGACCATTGATCTGGGCCTCTGAGCCACTGGCATCAAGACTTGCATCGATATTATGGCGTGAAACGAGATTTCCTAAATCAATAGTCATAGAATAAAAACGTGAATCTTTAGAAAGTTTCGCTTTTGTGAGGCCAATATGAGTAGAGTGAGCTGCTTCATGCTGAATTTTTACATGCTCTATCTTTGCATTTTTATCAATAATAAAATTTGTTGAACTATTTGTTGTGTATTGGAAAAGTGAGTTCTGAGTGGAAGTAAAGATTTCCACAAAAGAAGCTTGAGAGAATTTTTCTGCTTTTATATTAATTCTTGGAGTTGAAATCTTATTTACTCCGTTTTCATCAACTTGATGAATAATGGTGATGGGATAATCAAATACTGAATTTTGAGAAACTTTTAAAAATAAAGGAGACAGTGCCGTGCTGAAATTGAGTGCATCAAAAGTGTCAAAAAAACTTGTCGAAAAAACTTGTTGATCGACACTTAATCCCTCAGGAAGAGTGGAGTGGAATTGGTTAAATATTCCATTGTTTAAAACTATCACTGCACGAGCATCTAAGATTAGGCTTTCATCTTGAATTTTTTTAGCTTCTGTTTTTAAGTTTGTAAAAAAACGAGGCGAGATATTTTTTGCAATATTGGTATATTTCCAGTCTTCCATTTTTTTTGATGGCAGTCCGTTGTTTTTAAAAATATCTAGGGCGTCACTCATTGCTTTGTTATAGCTTGTACCCAAGTCTTGGGAGATTTTAGTGATGTCACTTGCACTTTTTAGTAATTCAGTTTGTAAAATAGTTTCCATGTATTCTCTTATATATTCAATTTAGTGAGTTTGTTTTTCTGCGTGTTCTTTTATGACCCAGTCATAGCCTTTTTCTTCAAGCTCAAGTGCTAATTCTTTACCACCAGATTTGATTATTTCACCTTGATAAAGAACATGAACATAATCTGGAACTATAAAATCAAGCAGTCTTTGATAATGAGTCACTAATATTGTCGCATTAAAGCGGCTTCTCAAAGCGTTTACACCTTTTGCCACAATCTTAAGAGCGTCTATATCAAGACCCGAATCGGTTTCGTCTAAAAGAGCAAGTCGAGGGTTTAAAACGGCCATTTGCAGAATTTCATTTTTCTTTTTTTCTCCACCAGAAAATCCAGTATTGACTGGGCGATCTAAAAAGGCTTCATTCATTTCTAAGAGTTCAAGTTTCGGTTTTAAAAAAGTCCTAAAGTCACTGGCGGACATTTCTGGAGCCCCGTTATACTTACATGTTTCATTGAAGGCTTCATGGAGAAAATTAAAATTGCTGACCCCTGGAATTTCTACTGGGTACTGAAAACCTAAAAATATTCCGCTTTTTGCTCTTTCATCAGCTTCGAGTTCAAAAAGATTTTTATCTTTTGCATTTATTTTAAAACTTATTGTTCCTTGAGTGACTTGAAAAGCTGGGTGACCGGCAATCACTTTTGAAAGTGTACTCTTACCAGAACCGTTAGGGCCCATGATGGCGTGGACTTCACCAGCTTTAACTGTGAGATTTATTCCTTTTAATATTTCTTTAGCCTCTCCATTGATATTGACAGCGGCGTGGAGATCTTTAACTTCAATCATAAACTTATTCCTTCTTTAACTTAACCAATACTATTTTCTAATTTCATTTCTATTAATTTGACGGCTTCAACCGAGAACTCTAGAGGAAGTTCTTTGAATACATCTTTGCAAAAACCATTAACGATCATTGAGATACATTTTTCTTCTGAAAGTCCTCTAGACTGAAGATAAAACAATTGCTCTTCTGAAATTTTAGATGTGGAAGCTTCATGTTCGACCACGGCCGTATTATTTTTAACGTCTATATAGGGAAAAGTGTTAGCTCGTGCCTTATCACCTATAAGCATAGAATCACATTGTGAATAATTTCGGGCTCCTGTTGCACTTGGATTTATTTTCACAAGTCCGCGATAATTATTTTCTGACTGCTCTGCTGAAATCCCCTTTGAGATTATAGTGGACTTGGTATTTTTACCAATGTGAACCATTTTTGTTCCAGTATCTGCTTGCATAAAATTATTTGTGAGCGCGACTGAGTAAAAGGCTCCTTCTGAATTATCTCCTATGAGGTTACATGAGGGATATTTCCAAGTAATGGCCGAGCCCGCTTCAACTTGAGTCCAAGAGATTTTTGAATTGACTCCCACACAGTTACCACGTTTAGTGACGAAATTATAAATTCCACCAACTCCATTTTTGTCTCCGGCGTACCAGTTTTGAACTGTGGAGTATTTTATTTCTGCATTATCTAAAGCTACCAATTCAACAATTGCAGCATGAAGTTGATTTTCATCTCTTTGTGGTGCTGTACATCCCTCGAGATAATTCACAAATGATCCTTCTTCCGCAATGATGAGAGTTCTTTCAAATTGCCCAGTTTCTTTTGCATTTATTCGAAAATAAGTAGAGAGATCGAGAGGGCATTTAACTCCCTTTGGAATATAGACGAAAGATCCATCAGAAAAAACTGCGGCATTTAGAGCTGCAAAAAAATTATCTGAATGAGGTACTACAGTGCCGAGATACTTTTTTACTAATTCAGGGTGCTCTTTGACGGCTTCTGATATTGAACAAAAAATGACTCCCACTTTTTCTAATTCTACTTTATGGGTAGTGACCACCGAGACTGAATCAAAGACAGCGTCAACTGCGACACCACTGATTCTCTTTTGTTCATTTAAAGGTATTCCTAGTTTTTCAAAAGTCGCCAAGAGTTCAGGATCAATTTCATCCAAGCTCATAACGGCGTCTTTCTTTTTTGGAGCCGAATAATAATAAAGAGCTTGGTAGTCTATATCGGGTATTTCTAATTTCGCCCAGGTCGGGGACTTCATTCCTAACCAGTGTTTGTAAGCTTTTAATCTAAAATCTAAAAGCCAAACTGGTTCGTCTTTTTTAGCCGAAATCATTCGAACAATTTCTTCACTTAAGCCTTTTGGAAAAGCTTCTGTTTCAATATCAGTGAAAAATCCGTATTTGTAGTCTGAATTTAAAATATCAGTGCTCATAGCTGGGCCTCAATTGTTGTAGGTTGATTAAATTCCACGCCTAATAAAAGCTCGGCCAAAGTGAGCTTATGAAGGAAAGTGTTAAGTTTTTGATTGAGATTTTCCACTGGAGTTGAAATGTTGCATTTGCCGAGAAGTTCACATGTTCCTCTGTGTGAGGTGCAAACTCTACCGACTGATTCCTTGCCCTCAATCATGAGCACTAGTTCCATATAGGTAATTTTTTCGAGAGATTTATTAAGCGTATATCCGCCTTTTATTCCTTTAACTGAAGTGAGAATGTCATGTCCATTCATAACCTGCATGACCTTAGCAGTTGTGTCAAAAGGAGTTTGAAATTCATCACAAATTTCTCTGGCAGAAATGAGACTACCGGAAGAGTTTTTATCGGCCATGAACTTCAAAACCATCAAGGCGTATTCAACTTTTTTGTTAATTTTAAGCATGAGAAAGCCCCATTTTGTGTACCATTTGGCGAGAGTGTAGCTCAAAATACGTCAAAAATAAACTTATTTATAGATAGACAGTGCTAATTTAAAATAAACTTCCTTGGATTAATTAACTCAATACGGTAATAGTGGGAAGTAAATTGATAAGGACTATAGATTAAGGAACTCAATGCATATTGTTGGTGAATTGCGTGATAAAAAATTAATTGAGCAAATGAGGGATGAGCTTTTTTCCAAGGGAATAAGTGCGAATTCTCACTATAACCAAACAGAAGATATGTATTATTTAACGGTCGATGAGATGCATGAATTGCTTCCTGCCCAGGACTATTACAGGGTCAAATTAGGGATTAAAAAACCGATTGAAGTCGATGAAGAATGGGTAAAAATCAAGAGCTTACCAAGAGGGAAGATTACCTACACCATTGTCGTGGTTTGCATTGTTCTCTATTTGATGAGTCTAGGTGATGGGGGAAAGAAGTTTTTTGACTTACTTTTTATGGGGAATCCAGCAAACGATTTTCTGATGGAAATCAAAAGTGGACAAATTTGGAGAATCCTCACTCCCATATTTTTGCACCTGTCATTTTTTCACATATTATTTAACATGCTTTGGTTTAAAGACTTGGGTTACCTAATCGAGTTTAAATTTGGAAAAAACCAGTTACTTTTACTCATTGGAGTGAGTGGTGTGGTTTCAAATTTTTCACAGTATTTGGTGAGTGGGCCTTCTTTTGGTGGAATGTCTGGAGTTCTCTATGCCATGTTAGGATTTATTTGGGTTTACAAAAGTGTCCATACGGCTTTTGATTACTCACTACCCGCGAGAGATATTACAATAATGGTAGGATGGCTTTTGTTGTGCTTGACGGGTTTTTTAGGCCCAATTGCTAACACGGCACATGCGAGCGGTCTTTTCGTTGGTATGCTTTATGCTTTAATTTTGGCACCCGAAAAATGGGGGAAAAAGCATATCAAGTATTTTTTCATGGCAGTTTTATTTTTAACTTTCACTGTCGGAGTTGAGGGTATAAAACTAGGCGGGCGGTACTTTGTAAGACTTTGGTTTTAAAATTTTTAAGGAGAAATAATAGTGAAGGATAGTGTAAGTGAAAAAGTTAAAGAATTAAAAGCAAGTTTTGCTGATAAATCTCCTAAACAAATGAGAACAATTAGAAATAATCTCAATAATCGAATCAAGTCATTTGAAGACGAAATGAAATTTGGAAAAACCCTTCCTAAGGTCTCAGCTTCACATATGTTTTTTGAACTTGAATTAAAAGAATTAAAAGAGATTTTTGATTTTGCGATGAAAAAAATAAAAGCAGATGAAAAAGTTAAATAGATTTTTTTATGGGCTAATAATTCTTACAAGTTTTGCTAGTGCAGAAGAAAAAAAAGAATTAGACTTCTCGTTTCGTATGAATACCCGTTACGAATCGGGAGCAATATTAATTTATGATTGTGTGGGAGCCTATTACACTTGTGTAAATGATGATGGATTAAGTTCCTGCCGAGAAAGGCGTACCATAAGCCAGCTGAGTGAAAAAAATCCACTCAACTGTGCACCTTTAAAAATATTTAAAACACGTCTTGAATGCTTAAAAGAGAACTATCGAGTTGTCGAACTCGCTGGCCCAAAACCTTTTTGTTATCCAAAAAGAGAATAAATAAATTAAATGTTTTTATACATCAGCACGTGGCTGCCGATGCCTGGTATGTCAAATACCTTTCCGTCAAGTTGAGTGAACCCTACTTTTTCATAATAGCCCATTGCCGAGGTGCGAGCGTTACACCATAAGAGAGTGCAGAAATTTTGTTTTATAATGGGAAATGCCATAGTCAGGAGTTCTGAGCTTAAGCCTTGTGCCTGATAATCGGGAAGAGTGGCCATTCCACGCAATTGGTATTGATGTTGATCTTTGAAGAGCGGATTTCTGTCATAAAAAAATGAAGCAACAGAGACGAGTTTAGAATCTTTAAAAGCACCTAAGTGAAATGAAATGTCTTCATCATCATCATTTTCAAATTTAGCTTTTTTTATATCGTGATCGGGGATCAGCACTTGTTGTCTGATTGAGTAGGTATCTCCTGCACTGATTCTTAAAACTCTCATAAAAATTTTATAATATGATTTCTCGTTCTTGTCATTGATTGTTTTTTGACTCAGTGTCTTAGTGACCAAGTGTAGTAGAAAGCCTAAACAAAGATTCCATAGACATTTTCGCTAAGGCCTGAGAAAAAAATTCAAAAACTACATTAGGAAATCCAGTGTGAATTCCTCTCCAATCAGCTTTGGTAAAAAAGAGGCAACGATTTTTATGAGAAGTGACGTAAATTGTTCCTTGCAGATTTTTGAGTATTCCGATTTCAAAAATAAATGGATAAATTCCCTCTTTGTCTATTCTTGGCAATTTGAAAATAAGTCTCATGTCATAGGGAAGAAGTGCGTGAGAAAGTAGGTAATCAATCTCCTGAGTTTTTTCTTCGTAACGACTGACTTTTACAAAATCGAGAAATTGATGATAATTTTCATAGAGCGAGAGTTTTTTGAGGGCATAATTACATGACTTCGGATGAAGGCCAGCAATTGTAAAGCGCAACTCCTGAATCTCTGTTTTGAAGCCTGAAGCAGCTGATTTGGAGCTAGAAACTTTTGATTCGGAGAATATTTCGCCATTTAAAATTTTTTCTTTCAAATTTTTTTTATATGGTAAAACGTTGGCACCCAAGTCTGCTCCCCAGAGGGAGAATGAAGTAATTAAGTTCAAAACTAACAGTGTGCAAAAATTAATTTTATAATGCATTGTACCTTTTCTAAGACCCGGTTCGGTCTTTAACCTAGTGATCGTTAGAGACTATTATTTCCCAATATTTAGAGATTGAAAAGGATGCATAATGAGTAGTGTAGGTCCGGTTGTCCGTAAAGGTAGCACAAAAGATGCACTGATTGAGAGTAAAGATCAGCGCTGGCACGTGCGAAATCGTATCACGTTAGTGTTCGGCAGTAACGATGTAGAAGACTTAGAAGCTTATATTTATAAGCCCAATGGAATTGACTTTAAAACGATCAAGTTTCACCAAGCAAAATCTAAGGCGGTTGAAGAGATTCTTGATAATAGTATTGATGAATATTACCGAGGCCACGTCACAGAAATTCACACGACTTTATCAAGTGATAAAAAGACAGTGACCATTACAGATAATGGAATTGGTTTTCCTGTTGATAAAGTTCCTCAAGTTTACACAGAGTTTAGAACAGGTTCTAAATTTAAAGATGAAGAAACTGATGAAAAAGGTTTTCTTTATAGAACTCTCGGACAAAACGGGCTTGGAGCAGCAGCAACATGCCTTACTTCTGATACATTTGTTGCAACAGTTAAGCATTATAACTCAAAAATGGAACAAACTTATGAGTTTATAAATGGTGCTCTACAGACAAAAAAAACTAAGCCGAAATCATTTAAAGGAGCTTCGGGAGTTAGTGTGACGCTTTCCTTGTCGAAAGAAGTCTATAAAGACAACACGATTAGCGAGGATTTACTGAGAAAACGCATTATCGATCTCGCCTATAACAATCCTGGTTTAACATTTTATTTTAATGGCGAAAAATACCACTTCAAAAAAGGACTTTTTGAACTCGCTCAGCGTATAGACTTAAAAAGTGCACAGCTTTTAGGTGAAGATGTATTTATTTATGAAACAGAAAATGCCAAAGGGAAAAAAGTAAAAGGGAAAATTGATTTTCACCTTTCACTGACCTTGGATCAACGTTCTGAAGAAAGAGAAAAATTCATCTCTTTCGTCAATTCAACTCCAACCTACGATGGTGGCTTTCACCACGATCGAGTGAAGAGAATATTCATCAATACGGTGAAAGAAAAAATTGAAAGAGCTGCAAAAAAAGAAAAAATTTCAGTAGTTGATAACGATGTTTTAACGGGGATTACTTTTGTCATGGGAATAACCATGCCAAATCCACGTTTTGAATCACAAACAAAAAGAAAATTAGTTCGCGATCTTAACTTAGAAAAAGGTATTGAGCATTTCATGCAGGATAATATTGAAAAATTCCTGCGCAAAAATAAAGAATTTCTTGAGCTGGTTGTCGAAAGAGCTAAATCACGTCATCGCTTCCAGGAATTAAAAGATGCTTCACTCAAAGGAAAAAAAGCTAAGAAGCAAAGAGTAGAAAAACTTCTTGATGCCAATGAAAGAAAAGACCGCCATTTATGTACACTTTTTATTTGTGAAGGGGATTCAGCAATCGGTGGATTGAGATCGGCCAGAAATAAATTGTATCAAGGAGGAATAGCGCTCAAAGGTAAACCAATGAACGTTATGCAAGCATCAATAAATGATGTTATTAATAATCAAGAATTTATGGATATTATGGCATCGATTGGCTTAACAATCGGGCAAAGAGCAGAAGTAAAAGACCTGCGCTATTCAAAAATAGTTTTCCTGGCCGATTCAGATGTTGACGGTGGACACATTAACACACTTTTAGTGAATTTCTTTTTTACATTTTGGCCTGAAATGTTTGAACAAGGTGCCATTCAGTTTGCGAAAGCACCACTTTTTGAGGTGATAACTGATAAAGAAACACTGTTTGTTGAAAGTGAAGATCAATTGGAAAAACTTAAAAAATCTTCAGTTAAAATTAAAGAAATACAAAGAAATAAAGGATTGGGAGAGATGTCTCCAGAGGCTTTTAAGCATACACTTAATCGTGAGGAGTTCACTCGCATTCAAGTTGATGATATGAAATCAGCTAAGCACACACTCGATGTTTGTTTTGGTAAAGATACCAATTTAAGAAAAGAGCTGCTTTTAGATACAGAATCAACCGGGCGCACTGCTAGTGATCTTGAAGAACCTAAAAGAGGTGCTGCAAAAAACTCAACAACTAAAAAAGTAGCTGCCAAAAAAGTCGTTAATAAGAAAGTAGCGAAACCAATTAAAAAAGCTAAAAAATAAGGGATTGAATAAATGGAAGACAGATATCTTCACTCACTTGAATCAGTTTCATTAACCGAAGTAGTAAAAGAAGAATACAGAAATTACCAAATCTATACACTCATGGATCGTGCTATTCCCTATCTGCAAGATGGGCTCAAGCCAGGTCAAAGAAGAATACTTTTTACGCTTTGGAAAAATCAGTCGAAAGGTTTAATGAAAGTTTCAAGTGCTACGGGTTTAGTTTTGACTCTTCATCCACATGGCCCAGCATCTGTAGAATCGGCCATTGTAAATATGGCCCAAGATTATACTTTTTCAAATAACTATCCTCTGATTGATAAAAAAGGTTATTTTGGTGAGAGAATGGAGACTGCTCCGGCAGCTTCTCGTTATATCGAGTGTAAGCTTGGTAAAGTTGCAGATCTTATTTTGTTTGATGATATGAACCAAGTTGACATGGTTCCAAATTATGATGAAAAAGTGATGGAGCCAGTTTGTTTGCTTCCTAAATTACCTATAATGCTCATGAACGGAGCAGAAGGTATTGGGACGGGCTTTTCATCTGTTATTCCAAGTTTTCACCATAGTGATTTGATCGCTTCGATTATTCAATTTGTTGAAACAGGTAGAGCAAAAAAATTAAAAAGCTATGTTCATACTTATAGAAATAAAATTGAAGTCGATGAAAAAGGACGTTTTGTTTTCAGTATGCGCTTTGAAGAAATTCACGGCTCAATCTATATCACAGAGCTACCTCGTGGATATGATGCTACCAAGATCTACCGCTACCTAACGAAATTTATAGACGAAGATTACATCAAAGACTTTATCGATTCATCAGTCAATAATGATATTAAAATTGAGTTAATATTTAAAAAAGGGCAACAACCCAAGCTTGAAGATGTCATTGAAAAAATGTCAAACTCTTCGACCTTGGTTCCCAATTACACCTTAATTTCTGAAAGAGGGGTGAGAATCTTTAATGCGCCAGAAGAAATTATTGAAATATTTGGTGCTAAAAGATTAGAAGTCGTTAAGAGAAGATATGAGTTACTTTCAGAAGATCTGCAAAAAAAGATCCGACAAAATAATGAAATTATCCGCTTCATTAAGGATAAAGAATACGAAGTGGCCACTAAGTCGGCCAATAGAAAAACTTATGTTGAGTATCTTGATAAAAAGAAATTTACTTTTGCAGATTATTTAGCAGATATGCCAATTTATCGAATGACTAAAGAAGAAGTTGAAAAGCGAATGTTGATGGTTAAAGATGATACAAAATCTTTGGCCGAGTTTGATAAAATTGCAAAGTCCAAAAGCTTGGTAGAAAAAAAGTTGATTGAAGAACTCAGAGATGTTGATGAAAAATTGACTGCATGGATGAAGCAAAAAGACGCTGAAAAGACAAATTTACAAAAAAAGATTGAAAAAGAGACAACGAAAAAGAAAGTTAAGCGTAAATAATTGACTAAGACGGTCTCTTAAACGTAATTGCTTGAATTTTTTTATAGATAAAAATGACCTTCTTTGTTAACCTCTTAATATAATGTTTTAGGTTAATTAAGACGCACTTGATTTTCATGGAGGAAGATAATGAGTCTCACGAAGGCCGATATAGTTGAACGAGTTTACAAAGAAGCTGGTTTTTCAAAAAAAGAAGCAGCAGATTTAGTTGATCTCGTATTCAAGGTTATCAAAGACACTCTCTCAAAAGGAGAGAAAGTTAAAATATCTGGTTTCGGAAATTTCTCCATCAGAGACAAGGCCACGAGAGTAGGGAGAAATCCTCAAACTGGTGAAGCTATGGATATCTCTGCCAGACGTGTTCTCACGTTTAAGCCCTCACAAGTTTTAAAAGAAGATGTCACGATGAGATATGCTCACCGTCTAGATGATAAAGGAAATGAAAATAAAGCACTTCCTGCAAAAGAAGGCACAGCTAGAGCGTTGAGTTCGTTTATGTCAAATACTGATGAAGGTGATGAAGATATAGATTTTTCACCAGAAGAAGATGATAACGATTAGTTAGGAAATTCAAAGCTATGCAAGGAATAATTGAAATCCCCAATAAGTCATCTTTTAAAATAAACGAAGTATGTGCTTTAACTGGTGTGAAATCTTACGTCCTCCGTTTTTGGGAATCTGAATTTTCTGAAATTGCTCCACTGTGTTCTTCGTCTGGTCAAAAGCTTTATGAGCACCGTGATATTGAAGCGATTTTATTAATCAAGAGATTACTTTTTGAAGATAAATTAACGATTGAGAAAGCGAAGGCAGAGATGAAAATTCTCATGCCTCGCGAATCTCTCGTTGAGCAGAATTTTTCCGATAATTTCTCATTCGAAGATGTCGAAATAAGTGAAGATGAATTTTTTAGTGAAACTGCTGTTAATGAAGAAGTGCAGTTTGTTCGTGAGAATTTAACTAAGAGAGTGTTAATTGAGTCTGATTTGAAAAAATTAATGCTTGCAAAGAATAAATTAATTGAAATTCTTAATATTACAGAAGTTCTTCATCAAAAAAATCACTGGAGCTAGGTCTATTTTATTTTTCAAATGTTCATGAATCGTTTGAATATTAGTCTCTATCTCACCAAGCATCTTTTCATAATATTTATTAACAATACTATTTGTCGACTTGAGGTTTAAGTCTACACTTAGAACTTCGAACTTCTTTAAGTTATCAATGCATGTATTTAGTGACTCATCAGAAAATTTTAGCCATGGATTAACGTCAATTTCATGTTGAGATAAATTTGTTGAAGCCAATTCACTTAAATCATCAATTAATTGAAAATTGATTCCTAAAAGTCTGGCATATGTGAATAGTTTTTTTTCAATAGAACGATCTGATTGTGACATTGCTAAGAGAGCACTTCCTAATATTGAAACTTGAATGAGTCTGGCCGTTTTAAGTTCGTGGGTGCGAATGGTGTTAGTAAAAGATTCGGTCATTTCATGAGATAAATCTAAACTCTGGCCATGGATTAGGCCTTTAGGCCCAGTGGACCAAGAATAGAGTTTTAAGAGTTCTTGCACTCGAGGGTGATTCATCTTAGCGATCAATTGGTATGAGACGTTTAAAAGGCCGTCACCGGCCAAGAGGGCCTGCCATTCTCCATAAGCTATATGAGTGCAAGCCTTACCGCGACGAACGAGGTCGTTGTCCATACAGGGTAAATCATCATGGATTAAAGTATAAGCGTGATGCAGTTCAACGCTGGAAGACAAAAGCGCCAAGTTGGAATTAATATTATTTATTGAAAGATTATATAAAGAGAAGTTGAGATCTTTTGCGATGGACCAAACGAGGGAGGGTCTAAAGAATTTTCCAGCTGGCAAGACAGCGTAAAAATAAACGTCTCGCATCTTGTGATGTGGCAAGGCCCGATTGAGGTGATGAATAATCATCGATTCTATTTTTGCTGCTTCCATCGAATTTTTACTTAAAGTAGTTTTGGAGCACCAGGGGATCTCAGTGTTCCATTTAATTTCATTAGGTAGTTACCACTGGTATTATCGGGAGGCAAGAAAAGTTTCAAGAAAGCAAAGGTCGTAAGTGTGACAGGAGATAGTCTTAGTTTGCCATCAAGAATCAGTTTTGACCCTAAAAAATCACCCGCACTCACTTTTATTTTCCCTTTTAAGTTCATTTCAACAGGACTTACTCTAGTACCGATTTGGATTTTTTCCACATTGATATCAGTTGAGTCGACGAATTTTGCAGAGATTCTAAATTCCTGCAAGTTCATTTTTGTCAGTTCAAATCCTTGGATATTTTGTGAAGGGACTGAGAAGTTTTTAGAAGCAATGTCAATCTCACCATCAACAATTGTACCTGATTTAAATTCAAAAAAACCTTCCACACTAAAGTTTCCAGAAATCGGAGAGAGGTTATTTTTAGTCATTGGAGCAAAAAATTGTGAATCAATAATTGTATTTTCAATTTTAATACTATGAGAAAAAAGTGAAACAACTGGGTAGAGGCTAATTTTAGTTTTGTTGCTTACTGCTTCAATATGAAGTCTGAGACCTAAAGGATAAAAACTCGGAGAGTGAAAAGAAATTTTTAAATCTTTCATCGCCAATTGATTATTATATTGTCCAAAACAAGCGCCAGAAATAATTGGTTTTTTAACTGTAATTTTGGGTAAAAAATATCCCAGCTCAGCACGTTCAAATAATATAGGACAAGAAGCATTTGATCCAAGTATGTTCTGCAAGGTTTTATTGATCCGATCTTCGATTGAAAAATTTGCCAGGAATCCAATAAATAATATAAAAAGACCAATGATAATTAGGCGTGATTTTGTCCAAAAAATAGGAGCGTAATTTTCTTCATTAATTTCATTATATTGAATTTTTCTTTTTTTCATTATTGCTCAAACTGGGGTGCGTTTTGTCCCATATGCATAATTGAAATTGTACCTTGAAGTAAACTTGTTTCGACTTTTTTATCAAGGCTAATTTTTAATATTTTAAATTTATCAGATTCAATCATTCCACGAATAAAGTTTGAAAAATCAGCTGTTCCGAAATCCATGAATTTTAAATCTGCTTCGATTTTAGTCATATTTGTCGAGCTTGAGGTCGTGTTGTATTTTGTGATGCTTACTTTTTGCGTATTGATGCTATTTTGAGACATTATATTACGGATTTTGTTATCAAGATCTACTTGGCTGCTGATCGGAGAAGGGGCTAAATAATTTGAGCTTAAATTATTTAATGTCCCCTTGTTGCCATCAAACATTGCAATTTGATCGATAATTTGTTTTTTTATATCGAGATTTTTTTTTGTTTGATAATTTCCCCACCATAAGATGGCAACAAAAACATAAGGTAAAAAAACTAGTGTAAATGTAATAACTTGAACAATTATCTTTTGCTGATGTTCATTTAAATTTGCAGTAAGGTCATCAAATTTTTGAAAAACACCTTCAGTCTTTAATAGATCTAATTTTTGAAAAAAGAATTCATCAAGTTTTAAAAATAAATTAAATTTCATAATTTTATCTATCCTCAAAGCTGAGATTTAAAGTATTTTCACCCTGAGTATACTTAATTTTTAATCCAGGAAGTCCTGAAACTTCAAGTACTTTACTCATTGAGAATAATTCTGCAACCTCTTGTGCTGTAAATGTGGCATTAACTTCAGAGCCGTCACTCGTAAATTTTTCAAGGTTTATTTTGGGGTTATTACTGATAACTTTGCTTAAAACTGCCAGTGGTCTAAGTGCATTGATAGATTGAGAGGACAGTATTGTGGTCACTTCATCTTGAACTAATTTATTTTTTCTTTTCAGTAAGCTTAAGATCCGCGCAGGATTTTTATCGTATGACTTTCTATCTGCATTAGAGATTGAAAGATTATTGCGTTTTAAAAGCCCCTTGATTTTTGTATCTGTCGCTTGGTTTTTACCATTTAAAAATACAAATCTTTCTGCGGATAATCCTAAAATGAGTAAAATTGCTAGCAAGGTTGTTCGAATCCATAAAAAAGTAGCGGAGTGGATTGGAATAAATGAGCTAGAATTAGTTTGAAACTTTCCGATAAGAAAATTAATTACACTTGATGGTGTTTTTTGAGAAACGGCCATCATTTTTGCCAAAATAAAATTTCTATCGTGAATTGTATAGTCGTTTTTTAAATCTAGAATAGGTGTGATGTTTTCCACTGGAATACCAGTATGATAGTGTATAAAGTGATCAAGGTTATTTATATTACTTGATCCACCCATGATGTAGATCTTATCAATTTTTGATCCGAACTTAACTCTATGACCAATTTCCCATCGTCTGATATCCAATATTAATGGCATGAATATCTGTTTCATGAGTAATGCAAAACTTTTTTGATCGACAGAGACATCTTCAAGTTGATCATCATTGAGCATGAAAGCATTTTCATGTTTATAAATTATCGCGTCTTCATTTGAAATTTGGTATGTTTTAGAAATGACCTCATTGATGGTATTTCCAGCGATATAAGACGCATGATTTGAGACAATTTGACGGTCTTGAATAAAATAAAATTTAGAAGTTTTATGGCCAAAATCTATAATACAGCATTTATCATTCATTCGAATATGATCAACATAAGCTTGAACTACAGAAATTTCAGAAGTGAGTATTGAAGGCTGTGATTCTTTATTTTCAAAGTAAGAAAAGTATTCTTTAAATACGCTGAGCTGAGAAATATTACTGAGAACAGAAAAGCTTTGATTCTTTTTTTCAATTCTCGAAGCATAATGGGCAGAACTGAGTGGATAGGGTAAATTCTCTTCGAGCTGGAAAGGTATAATTTGTTCGACTTTTCTTCTGGAAGCCCCAGGAATATCTAAATAGCGAGTAGTGATCATATCATTGGGAAGCTGAAATATTATTTTAGTATCTGCAGGCTTCTTTTGAATATAATTTTCAATAATTTCTTTTTGCAGGTCTTGGATGTTGTTTATGTTCTGATAGTGGGGCTTAACTTCATCAAGAATGATTTCTTGTTTTTCTAAAAGAGTAGTATTTTTTCTATCGAGTCTCACTTCAATAAATTTGACAGAGTAAGATCCAACATCAATTGCCAGAATATTCATAGACTAAGTTTATCAGAAACCTAAATGAAGCATAGAGAAATCTAGTAAAAGATATGAGAATAAAAGCATTTACAAAAACTGACTACTCCAGTCGCATTTCGATCACTCTAGGAAGTAAAAGTTCAGTCGGCTCGGGTTTATCCTCTTTTTTTGGATCAGGGCCTGGATCGGCTGGTTGACCTGGATCGCCCGCTGGAGGTGGTGTTTTTTTCTTTGGTGGAACAGGTTTAATAGGCAAATCAATAAAAGCGATTAAATTAAAGATTGCATTGTTATAAACACCACGGCTGATAACTTTGTAGAGTTTTCCAGAGGTGTCGATGGTCAGTCCAGCTTGTTTCAATTCAGTCATTCTATCGTTGTATTCAGCATCAGTTGTGATTGCTAAAGATCCTACAATAGCCGACTTAAAATCTTCAGCATTTTTAAATTTTTTGCCTTTTATTTTTTTGTCTTCATCACCGTCGCGGTATTTAAAAAACTCTTCTATTTGTATATTGTTTATATTTGGAAAAAGGATCTTCAAATCTTCAATTGTAATTTCATTTATTGCAATGACGCTGACTTCGTGAACACTTAAGCGGTCTTTAATGAGATCGATGATCGCATCATCCCAAGAAGGTAATAAGTAGAGTTCGTCAATTGATGACATGGGGGCGTGTTTAGGACTTATATTTTTTTGTGAAAATTTTGCTTCTATTTCTGGTCTTGAGCTGTCTTTGAATGCTGCTGAGTCATTGACATAATATTTCAATTCTTTGACTAAATAAGTAGGATCGACATTCGAATATTTTGAATGAAAATCTTCATCGGTGTCACTTTTATCTTTTAATAATCTACTAAGCGTTTCAACTAACTTTCTTTCAATTACGACATCAGCTTTTTCAGTCTTCTTTTTTGCATCAGGGTCACCTTGATCATCATCATTGTCGTCGACAGCCGGAGGAGGTTCTGCTGCAGCATCAACATCGGGTGAGACTGCTTTTTTGGCAGGTAAAATTCTTAGCCCGTTAGGATTTAAAAAACCTGAGAGCTTAGTGAATGTCACTGAAAGTTCTCCTCTAAAGAGCGTTTTTTTTGTGAATTCTTCGAGAGCAGTTTTTTGAATAATATTTGCTTTTGGCGACATTGGTATGGGAAAAATAAAAGGCTGAATAATGATGGCCTCTAAATCAGAACTTGGAAAAGCCGTTTTTAAATTTTCATCTTTTTCAATTTTATTACGGCCTTCTTGATAGAGTCTTAATTTGGCAATCGCAAAATTGAGACCTGATTCAGCATTGAGTCTTGCTTGAATTTTGTCTTGTTGATTAAAAATTTTTATTTTATTGAGTTTTGTTTCAAATGTAAAATCGGCCAAAACAAATGTGAGTATAGTGATAACTCCAAGAACTAAAATTAATGCAATTCCACTTTCATTATTAAAAAGTAATTTAAATAAGGTCTGCTTAATTGGTTTAGTCTTCAATTGTTCCTCCCGTGTTTGGAGGGGCGGAGTTGTCTAATCCGCCAGGCTGATCGGACTGGCCAGCAGCTGCTTTGATTGCCAATTCATCTAATTTTGTATTGAAAAGTGGGAAAATTGTCCTAAAAGTTTTTTCAATTTTTTGTTCATTGTTTTCTTGGTCAATCCATTTGATAGAAAGTTTAATTGAACGTATGAGGTTTTTATTTTCATTTAATTCATTTAGAGAACTTGTGAATTTTTTAGAACGTTCATCCCAAAATTGGAATTCTAATTCCTTGATCCGGTCCATGACTATTTGAGGTTTGGGTTTTTGCCAATCGAGGCTAGAGCTGTAGATATCACTAGCAATACTTTGTCTTATAAGATTAAAGAGTCCACTAGAATTATCATCCGGATTTTCAGGGTCTGGCTCCATTGGAGTCAAACTGTATTTTACCCATGCAAATCGAGATTCTTTTGAGTTGTAAATTTTGCGACGATTAGCGAGAGTTAGAAATACAATCGAAGACTTCTCTTCTGATTTAAATTGAGGAATGAGTGAGCCATTTTGAGTCTTGCCATCAAATGAGCCATTTGAAGAAGTATTTTGATCTGAATAAATACTATCGAGATTGGCCGTAGTAGGTGCCAGTTTAGAGTTGAAATAAAGAGGGTTATAAATTTGTGAAAAATCACTATCAAGTCGACCAATTGCAGTTAGTCCTTGGATTGTGACCTGGTCTTCTTTTACGACACGTTCTTTAGTGTCAGTATTTGAATCAACCATTTTGTAAGTTGAAAAAGAAATAAATGATAAAATAGTTATGGCAATGAGAACTTCAACTAAAGTAAATCCAGCATTATTAATATTTGGATGATTTTTAGAAGGTACCAATTTTCACATCCGCATTTTGATTATAAAGCCAGGCCGCTAATTTAAGTGTTTCACCTGAAGTTTTATTCTTAACCGTGACTTCTACCTGCCAAATCATTTTTTCCATGTTTTCTTTAAAGACGGAATAAATTCTTTTTTCCATCTCTGATTGCTTTTGATCTTCATCAGAAGCTTCTTCACCATCTGCAGTTGCTCCAGCAGTAATCTTACTCATATCAGGAACAAAGAATTTTTTGTATTCAACGATTGTTTGGTATCCATCGAATCCTTGAATATCCTTAGTTTCTTTGGTTAGAGTGAGGTTGTCGCTTAGAACTGGAGGATTTGTGATGATTTCATTAATTTTATTTTCAGCTAAATCTTTTAGGATTATGTCTTCTTTGAGTTTTCCAGAGTCTAACATGTTGTAGCCAAAACTAGTCACAAATACGGTGGCAAAGATTGCAAAAATAGAAATAGCAATCATGACTTCCATTAGGGTGAAGCCAGCTTGATTTTTGATGGAAAATTTAAATCGAGACTTCATCATCGGTCTTTCATCCATAGTTCAAAAATTTCTTTTGCTTTTGCTGCTTGCACTTCTGCTATGTCACTTGTTTCTTTTAATTCTAGTTTTTGAGTCTTCTTTTCTATTTTACGGTTAAATGGATTTATTTCCAAGGTGATGACACTTTGTTCATTGGCCAAAATAATGAGAGCATCGTCTTTTTCACCAGAAGGGAAGGCATAGATCGACATATCGCCAGTTGTTTTCAGTTTATTTGAACTGGCATTTCCAATTCCAATGACCTTTACACTTTCATAGATTTCAGCATTAGATTCTTGGAACTCTTGAACTTTATTAAACTTCATGTTCAATTCTTTATTTTGTTTTGCGAGCTTCTCTTCTTCTTCTTTTGTAACGACTACAGTTTCAAATTCAGGCTCAGGGGGTAAGACAAAATTATCTGTAGGGCCGTATTCAACAGCGTATTCTTGTGGTTCTTTATTAAGCATAAAATGTAAACGAACAACAGAGTTTCTAAGAGTAGCTTCATCGCTCATGAAGCGAACTGCGCGCTCTAGATCATTACTTTGTTTATCTAAGTCTTCGCTGTTGGAGAAGGGGTCTGAGATGGCGAGTGCGAAAACTAAAGACATTAAAACCAAGGCCACTAAAATTTCAATAATAGTGAAGCCTTGGTTCGACTTAATTAAGTTTTTAAAAATTGGATTATTCTGGAGCTGCCTCACTGTCTTTGTCTCCAGCAGTTCCTTCAGCACCTTTAACTGCTTTAAAGTAAATATCTGCATCAGTTCCTTCGCCACCTTGCTCTCCGTCTGGCCCATAAGAAATGATGTTAAAAACTTTTCCATCTGAGTCGTAAACAAAATCGTTATTCCATGGGTCTTGTGGTACTTGATCTCCATCGATAAAACCATTTGGTGGATAATCCTTACACTCGCGACCACTTGTAGGTTTAGTTACCAGAGAATCTAGACCTTGTTCCGTTGTTGGATAAAATCCACACTTCCTTCTAAAATCTTTAAGTCTGGAATCAATATTACTCATCTGAATTTTTGTCGATTTAACTTGGCCTTCGTTTAAACTATCCATAAATCGGCCGACAACAAAAGTACCTGCACCAATCAGTAGTGTTAGAGCGATAAGGATTTCAATAAGTGAAAAGCCTTTTTGATTTTGGATAATGACTTTTTCCAATGATCTAGATTCCATGAAAACTCCGAAATTAACTGTCTATTAATAATAAAATTTTATCTTGTTACTGTATTGAGATCAAGAAGGGGAACAACTACCGAGAAGATAATAAATGCTACCACGACTCCCATTACCACCATCATTATAGGTTCTAAGACAGAGGTAAGTCCACTGAGTTTTGTGTTGACCTGATCTTCGTAGTTTTCTGCTACGATATTAAGCATGGGCTCTAATTCACCCGACTTTTCACCTAATTTAATCATGTGTGTAACCATAGAAGGAAATAATTCAGAACGAATTAAGGGCCCCGTTAATGACGCTCCTTCGGAGACGCTTTGGCGTGATTCTTCTATCGCCCTTTTCATATGAACATTGGAAATCAAATTTGAAACAATTTTCATTGAGACTAAAATGGGAACTCCCGATTGAAGCAAGGTGGCAAGTGTTGAACAAAAACGGCTAACATTAATCATTGTCACAATTTCACTAACGACTGGGAGCTTTAGTACTATTGTGTCAAAGTTGGCCCTACCATCTTCGGTCGCAATGTATTTTTTAAATGACATCCAACCTAAAACGGATGCAATAATCACGAGCCACCAGTAGCTGGTAAGAAAATCGGATATCCAGATACAAATACGAGTCTGTAAAGGGAGAGTCCGCTTCATACTCACAAAGATTTTGGTCAACTTTGGGATAACAAAAATAAAGATAATCCCAATCATGAGACCACCAGCACCCATCATGACCATAGGGTAAGTCATGGCACTTTTAATTTTATTTTTGAGTTTTAATTGGGACTCTGTAAAATCTGCAAGTTTTAATAATACAACTTCGAGTGTTCCGGAAGTCTCTCCGGCTTCGACCATATTAACGTAAACATTATCAAAAATTTTAGGATAATCTGCTAATGCTTTTGCCAATGAAGAACCTTCATTAACTTTTTGTCTTATTTCCGAAAGTGAAATTTTTAAATTTGGATTATCGGTCTGATCAACAAGTGCCGTAAAAGCTTCCACAACTTGAATTTTCGCGCGCAGAAGAGTGGCGAGCTGCCTAGTCATTAACGATAGATCATTTATCGAGACAGCGTTCCCAAAAGTAAAACCTGTACTTTTTTTAACAGAACCTGACGTTTGCTCTTTGATCTCGATGAGCATAATGCCCATACTTTTAGCTTTGGCTTTTGCCGCAGAAAGACCTTCAACATTATTGATGATGCCTTTAATTTCTTTGCCAGTTTTATCGAGAGCTTTATAATTATATATGGCCATTAATGTTGTGTTTCCTCATCTTCTTCATTTATTGCACGCACCATTTCTTCAACAGAAGTAATTCCTCGAAACACTTTTTCAAGTGCATCTTGTCTAAGAGATTTCATTCCATTTTTCATCGCCATTTTTTTTACTGTATTTGCGTCTTCTTTTTTCAATATTAATGGCCTGATGTCATCAGTAAGAATTAATAATTCAGAAACGACTGTCATACTTGCATAACCAAGATAATTACATTTTGGACAACCTTTAGGTTTATAGAGTTGAGCATCACTTGGAAGAGATTTTATATCTAGCATTTGAAAATCGTATTCAGTAGGAGTGTAGGCTTCTTTGCAATCATTACATAATGTTCTGATCAAACGTTGGGCCAAAACAGCTGCCAATGAAGAGGCAATAAGAAAAGGCTGAACACCCATATCGATAAGTCTATTGGGGGCAGAAGAGGCGTCATTGGTGTGAATGGTAGATAATACAAAGTGACCAGTTAGTGATGCTTGAATCGCCATTTCGGCAGTTTCTAAATCTCTCGTTTCCCCAACCATGATGACATCTGGGTTTTGTCTTAATATTGATCGAAGTGCGCGAGCAAAGGTCAGGTCTATTTTATGATTCACTTGAATTTGAGAGATACCTTGAAGCTCGTATTCGACTGGATCTTCAACGGTAATAATCATTTTATCTGGAGTGTTGATTCTATCAAGCATTGCAAAGAGTGTAGTGGTTTTTCCATGTCCTGTTGGACCTGAAACGTAAACGACTCCGTGTTTTCTTTTTGAAAGTTCATCGAGAGCTTTTAAATTGGCACCATGAAAGCCTAAATTTTCGAGGGTCAATATGTTATTAGATTTTTCTAAAACCCTCATAACAATGCGCTCGCCATTTTGAATGGGAACAACGGAAACCCTGATGTCGATATCTTTACCGGCCATTTTAATTTTTATACGTCCGTCTTGAGGTAATCTTTTTTCTGCAATATCCATTGATTTAGTCATGACTTTCAATCGGGAAGTCACTGACGCTTGGGTCTTAATCGGCTGGCGAAGTATTTCTCGCATGACTCGATTGACTCGAAAACGATAAACAACTTCTTTTTCATAGGGCTCGATATGGATATCAGATGCACGTTCTTTTATAGCTCTAAAAATTATTGAATTCACAAAACGAATAACAGGAGCTTCGTCTGCACCCGCTTCAAGAATATCAATAGGCCCATCGAGATCAAGGTTTTCATCGAAATCACCTTCGATCGAATCAACGACATTTCGATTAGCTCTTTCATAAACACGATTAATGGCATCTTGAACTTTTAGTGGTGAAGAAACGATGAGTTTCACTTCTTTTTTAAAAATTTCTTGAATGTCATTAATCGCATCAAAATTAAAAGGATTGGTGACGAGTAATGTGAGTGAGAATTCTGTTTCTAGGATCGGCAAGATTTCATGGTTCTTAGCATAATTGATACTAATATTTAAAGTAAGATTTGGATCAATTTCATCGAGTTTAAGTTCGTTGACGTAAGGAATATCGACTTGATGACAAAGGACTTTAATGAGGTCATGTGGGTGTATATAATTTTTTTTAAGGAGAATTTCACCCAAGAGCATTCCAGATTCATGTTGAATCTCGAGAGCTTCTTCAAGCTGTCCTTCTGTCAGAGAAGTGTGTTTTAAAAGTAGTTGGCCAATTCTTTCTTTTTGACCTTCGACTCTTTCCAACACTTGATCACTTATTTTCACTTAGACGTCCTTAGTTTTCATTTTATTCGACAGTCGTTGGTTCCGTAAAGACATCTTTATTATCAGCTTTCTGAATTATTTCTTGATAATCTGGCTCGTCTTGGATTGGAGCTATTGCTCCACTTGCATTTGAATCCAAGCCGTTGGCATTATTGCGATCTTTATATTTTTGAGTTTCACTCGTGTCGTATAAAGGGCCTTCACCCTGTTTTTTTGCTTTGTCGTAGAGACCTTTTACAGTTGTAGAGAATGAATCACTATCTCCAACCATATTTTTCAAATGAGACTGTCTGCGATTAAGAAGATCTTTAACATTTTCAGAGTTTGTTTTTTCATAAGAAGCGAGTATTTTAGGTGTCATAAAAAAGAGCAGGTTAACTTTTTCCACACTTTTTTTAGTGTTCTTAAATAACCATCCTAAAACTGGTATATCACCTAAAAGAGGAACTTTGTTCACGGTGTTTGTTTCTTTATCACGCATTAATCCACCCATGGCGATAGTATCCTTATCTCTAACAACGACGGTTGTTGCCAGCAATCTGATAACAGTTCCCACACCACCTTGGTTTGTTCCGAGGTCTTTACCAGAAAAGTCTTCAATTTTTTGGTCAATTTTGAGTTTAATAAAACGTGTCACTTTATTTATTTGAGGAGTAATTTTTAAATTAAGAGAGACCGTTTGTGATTCAACTGAGGTTTGAGACGTTCCATTAGAATTATTAGTAGTTTTAGTGACTGGAACTTTTTCACCGCTTTCAAAAACACCTTCGACATTATCCATGGTGAGTATTTGCGGCGTGGCCAAAACGTTAGTTGTATTGTGAGTAGCAATAGCAGAAATAAGGCCATTAACGGAATTAACTTTTATCGGTGTGCCAGTTGGACCTGGAATTTCAACTTGTTTACCTACACCACCACCAAGAAATAATCCAGAAAGGTTAGTGATGTTATTTGTCATTAAAGAAATCAAATCACTGGTGTTTCCGTAACCAGCTCGTTGTGCACCACCAGAGCCATAAGCTCCATAGATACTTATACCAAAGGCATTTCCTTTACTAACTTGAGTCTCCATCATCAGACCTTCTACATACACTTGATCGCGGGGAATATCGAGTTGGGCGATGACGGATTTCACTGTTTCATAATCAGTGGGAGAAGCGGTGACAACTAATGCATTATTTTCTTTATCAGAAGTAATTTTAACTTCACTGTTAAAAAGTGTAGCAGTCGTTGCGGCATTAGAGTTAGGAGTCGTGAATCGAGTCAATCCACCTGCAGCACCGGCCCTAGGTGCATTTCCAACTAGAGAAGAAAGAGTTTTTGAAAGTGCCTCTGAGTCACCATAATTCAGGTAATAAACATGAATTTGACCTGAGCCAGCTGCTACAACTTTAACATCTAGTTTTTCGATAAGCCCACGCAGTTCTCTGGCACCTTCTGAATTTGCCATGGCAATTATAGAGTTGGTTCTTGGCTCTGCAATGATGCGTGAGATATTTGACTGAGTAGTGGAGCTAGTAGAGGAGACTGCTGTATTGGCCCTAGGTGCACCACCTGTTCCATTTTTTAAAATTTTATCGAGAAGTGTTGCAATTTCTTGTGCTGAAGAATTTCTCACTTTTATTATTTGTAGTGATTCTTCGTGTCCTGGAATATCAATAAATTTAATGAGCTTCATTAAACGATTGATGTGCGTTCCGGTTTCTTGAACGATAACAGTATTTGTCTGCTTAATTTCAATAATTCGTCCATAGCGTGACATAAATGGTCTAAATGAATTTGCAACTTCTCTTGAATTGACATGCTTTAAAGGAATAATTTGCATGACATAATTTTCAGTATTTGGCGTGTAAGTTCCAGTATACATAGTTGTAGGACTATAACGAATATCTCGATTGTTCACCAAAGTATAAAAGGCTCCGGATTTAACTAATGAATAGCCATTTATTGAAAGTGCTTGGAGGTAAGCCTTCCATGCATCTCCAATTGTTATTGGAGTGGGGCTCGAAATTGAAATTTTTCCTTTTATATCTTTATCTAAAATGAGATTCAATCCAGTCAGTTTTTGCATGTGTTTAGTTAAATCTAAGATTGAAACATTGGGAAAATCAAAACTTGTAACAACTTCAGGTCCGAAGGCCGTTTCTGGATTTAAATTGACATATTTTTTATCTGCTTTGGCTGCATTGCTACCTCCAGATTTTCTGCCAAAAGCATCAGACCCACCACCACTAGATCCAGAAGATTCGTCAAATGAATCCCCTGCGATCTCATCGTCTGATTCTTCATCACTACCAACAAAATTTGAAGTATCAACTGAAGGAGAAGCTGATTCAAGTAAGGTATTAGCTGACTTTCCAGTATCTGGAATTGTAATTTCACCAGGTGAGCTTGGGCTTGGTGGAGTTGAAACTTTATTAAATTTTGTTTTACTTTTGAATTTATCAAACTGGGCCTTTACTTCTGGAGAAAGACCCACTGACGATAACAGTATCGTAATAGTGAGTACTTTTGAGAGATAAACATTTTTTTTCATTTTTGTCGTCCAATTAAATATTTTTATTCAAATCCAAATTCTAAATTTTCATCCATGCCATTGCGTTTTCGACCAATTTGAAATTGATCAATTTCTTTAATTCTTCCAAGAAGTGTCATTAGCTCATTTAAGTTTTCTATTTTTTTACCATTAATAGAGGTAATGATGTCGTCATTTTGTATATTGAGTTGTGAGTAAATGCTTCCAGGAACAACTTCGGTCATTTTAAAAGCGAGAGAGCCGTCCGGGTTGTTGATTTGAATCGCCTTTGCTTGCGTTAAGACTTCACTCATGTTGTTGATCATGCTGTCTCTGAATTGGCGTTTTATTTTAAAATTATTTCCCACATTTTTAATGTTGGGATTATTACTCTTGAAAAGTTTACTCCCAGCTTGTGGACTCAGGATTTTCATGTTTGTCATTAGTGGGACGTCTTCTTCTTCGCTAGCTATGTATTCACATTCGCCAGTGTTGAGATTTTTTAATATGACCTTCATTCGATTAATACGCGAAACTTCTACTGATTCATTTAACTGTTCACCTTCTCGGACATTGACTAATTCACTTCCTCCGCGAACTTGCACTGAAGCGACAGATTTTACAGAATCTTGAAGGACTATTGTGTCGAGCAACTTGAGAGGTTCTGACGTTGGTCTTTCAGCGTCGTCACATATGATGTTGCTGATGTCTTTAATGACCTTTACGCTTTCTACTTTATCGGTTTCTTTAGCATTAAATAGGTTTGTAGACGAAATTCTGTTTAAGTCTTGGAGAGTGGTGTCTGCTTTTTCTATGGGGTTACTTATGTTACTGCGAACACTTGAAACGATCGGTGCAGACTTTGAAATAAAGAGAGCCGTATTTTTACCAATTAAATAAGTGGAAATAATGACGAGGGCAATAATAAAAACCCCGTGAATCTTTCCCCGAGAGTAAGGCGAGAAAAAGCGGAGAATAAAATCATCCCAACTGAGCTTGTCGAGTTTTTCAAGGGCTTTTTTCTTGTTGATATTTTTTTTAAAATTCTCTTTAATGTTTTCTTTAGTAAAAGTATTTTTGAAAGAGGGAAATTTAAATCTAAATTTTTCTTTTGGTTTTTCGGGTGGTTCTAATTCGTTAAAGGACATGTTGGCATCAGTTTTCTCTTCACCGATATTGTCATTTACTAACTGAGAATTTTTTTCTCGAAATTGTTGTATGTTAAAATCACTTAGAGTTTTTTCAGCAAAATCTTCTGGATTATCATCTTTATAGTCGTTGTCTTTATCATTTTCGTTACTGTTTTCTTTATAGACGAGGGTGGCTTCTTCTGGTTCTTGAGACTCTGTTGCCATTGAATCGAGTTCTTCATCATGCTCTTGAAGTTCTTGATGTTGATATTCTTGGTTGTTATCCGCATGAGATTCAGCGAGAATCTCAGGTGAAATTTCTTCACTTATAGGTTTTGATTTTTTAAATCGATCCAGGAATTTAAAATTGAAGTTAAATTTTTTCATTTATGTTCACATCCATGTCAACTTTAGGAAATTGCGGGCCAATGCCTTAATCTCACCATTCCTTGGCGAATTATTTTTCTTTCTTCTATTCTAAGAACTTAGGCTATTCATAGCAATAAGATTTTTATACTTGATTATTTTATTTTGAAAATACTTTTCATTTCTCTTTTTATAAAGATTGAGTATCCTTGTTTTAATATAGGTTTTTTTTAAAATACAAAGGTGATTAAAAATGGCAAGTACTCCAAGTGGACAAATGGAATCAATCGTAGGCTCTTTCTTTTTTGGCGAAATCCAAGAAAATCTTATTTTTCCGTTTCCCCATTTTTCGGATGCTCAAGTCGAGCTCGCAAAAGAGATGACATCAGCAGTTGATCAATTTGCTAAAGATAATATCGATGGAGAAAAATTTGATAAAGAAGCTCACTTGCCAATCGAAGTGATCAAAGGCTTATCAGAAATGGGTCTCTTGGGTTTAGGAGTTCCAGAGGATCTTGGTGGATTAGGCCTTGATTATTCACTCTATTGCCGAGTTTTTGCACAAGTGGCCGCTCATGATGGTGCCGTTGCAACAATGATAGGCGCGCACCAATCGATTGGGTACCGAGCTTTGTTAAACGAAGGAACTGACGAGCAAAAAAAGAAGTGGCTTCCTAAATTAGCGACAGGGGAAGTTATCGCAGCTTTTTGTTTAACTGAACCAGGTTCAGGATCAGATGCATACTCAATTAAAACAAAAGCAGTAGATAATAAAAATGGAACTTATACCATCACTGGACAAAAACTTTGGATCACTAATGGTGGTCTTGCTGGTTTTTATTCTGTGTTTTGTAAAACAGACCATGAAATTGAAGGAAAGATTGTGGAAAAAATTTCCTGCTTCATTGTTGAAGGCGGAAGTGCAGGTCTGTCATTTGGTGAAAAAGAAAATAAAATGGGAATCAGGGCCAGTGAAACGAGAGCGGTTTATTTTGATAAAGTTATTGTTCCGAAAGAAAATATCATTGGAGAATTAGGTAAAGGATTCAAAATTGCCATGAATGTTTTGAATTCTGGTCGTCTTTCTCTCGGTGCTGGTTGTGTTTCAGGAATGAAAATGATTCTTGATTTGGCAACTAACCATGCAACAAACCGCAAGCAATTTGACCGGCCCATTGCCGAATTTGGACTTATTCAAGAAAAACTCACAAAAATGGCAGCGATGACATATGCAGCTGAAAGTGTGGTTTATCTTTCTACAGGCAATATGATTAAAGGGATGAATGACTATTATATGGAGACGGCTGTCTGTAAAATTTACGGATCGGAGTCATTCTGGGCCACTATCGACATGGCCATGCAGATTGCAGCAGGTAATGGTTACATGAAAGAGTATCCTTATGAAAGAATTATGCGTGACTGTCGTATCAATATGATTTTTGAAGGAACAAACGAAATTCTTCGTTGTCTTTTGGCATTATCAGGAGTGAGAGGTCCATCTGAGGACATGAAAGAACTTGGTAAGATTTCAGAAGTTTCAAGTGCATTACAAGATCCGATTAAGTCTCTTGGCGTTTTTACAAAATTTGCCAGAAAAAGAATGTCCCATATGATGGGTTCTAAAACCTTAACTAAGGCACATCCTGAATTGAAAGAACAAGCTGAAAAATTTTCTTCAATGCTTGGAAAATTTGCCATCGCAGTCGAAGACACTCTGATTAAATATGGTAAAAAAATTGTCGATAACGAGCTCCCACAAGGAAGACTAGCTGATATGGTTATAGAGCTTTACGTAATTATTTCAGTCATCTCTCGTACGACTGCGATATTAAATAGTTCAAAAGCCACTCAAGAGCAAAAAGACTATGTCCTTCGATTAACGAAATACATTTGTAATGATTCAGGTAGAAAAATCCGAAGAAATTTAAAAGCTGTCTCAAAAAATAACGACAAGCTTATTAGTAAAATTTCTGAATCAGTTGTCAAAGCAGGTGGATACGGCCTTGATATTATCGAGTTTTAATCAATTGAAATATTTTTTTTTATTTTTGCCCGTAATTATTTTTACGGGCTGTGCTGATAAAAAAATTGTCGCTTTTAAAGAAATTGGCTGTCCTCGGGAGCAGTCAATTCCCTATGAGTTAGGCCCAGAAAAGAGCAATCCACTTTTTTTAGAAAAAACTGAAGAATATGGATTAAAAGGAGTTCAAGCCGTTCATTTGTATGTCGCTGATGTGAATCGTGATGGTTCTTCAGATTTAATAACACTAGATGATTTTAGTGCTGCTCCAAAATTTTATTTTTTTAACAAAAAAGAAAAAAAATTTTTCTTAGCTGAAAATCCCTTTCAAGAAATAGTCAGAGCAAGTTATCTTCTTTTTCTTGATCTCAATCATGACCAAATTTTAGATGTGATCGTTGGAAGCCTCAATCAAAAATCAGAAATTACTCAATTCCCAACGCGGATTTTTCAAGGTCAAATCCAAAATGGTAAATTAACTTATTTACAAAAATCGGTTCTTCCCACAGGACTTTCTCCGACGGCCAGTATTGCCCCCTTAGATTTTAATCTCGATGGTGAAATGGATCTTTATTTGGCCAATTGGTTTTCTCAAAATGACCAATCTCCAAAGCCAGTTCCTGATTCACTTTTTAAAGGTGAAGGATTCACTTTTTCTGATGTTGGAAGTCAGCTCAAGAGCGAATATGATTTTAATAAAGCAGAAAAAAATTATCCGAACTCTACACCTACCTTTGGCGCTTCCGTTTGTGATGTGGACAAAAATGGATACCCGGATATTCTTACTAATAACTCAAATGGATATTACAATAAGCTCTGGCTAAATATTGATGGAAATAATTTTGTTAATTATGCTACTGAATCAGGTTATGGAGCAGACAGTGAAGGTTCCGCCCAATCTAAGGAAGGGGGTAATTCATTTTTTAGTCTCTGTGGTGACTATAACAATGATGAAATTGTAGACATCGTCGTTGGAAATCTTTCAAAGGATTCAGACCCAGACTCTCGAGATAAATCAGCCGTACTCACCGGTTCATCTAGGATGTTTCCTCCCAAATTTTATCGTTCAGAATTCTATCAACTAGAAGACTCTACCAAGTGGTCTGAAGGTATTAGAAGAGGAGCGTGGATAGATTATAATTTAGATGGATTGAGTGATTTGTTAATCGCTAATTCGGGGTTTCCTCCTACTTCTCGATTGGTATTTTTTGAGCAGCAAGCTGATCATGCCTTTGAAGATAAAGCTAAAGATTATGGAGTGAATTTGATGAATCCCTCAGGGATCGTGACCATTGATTTAAATGGGGATGGAGTGATGGATTTTATTTCTGGCCAAAGTAAAGTAAGGGCCGGAGAAATTAATTCTAGGATTTATGTTTTTGAAAATCAATTCAAGAGGACAACACAAAAATCCTTGCGATTTTATCTCCAAGGAAAAAAGGCTAACTCTCAAGGTCTTTCTTCAACACTAAAATTAAAAACAAACAAAAAAAAGTATTTTGCTGAAGCTAATTATATCTATGGCTCACTTCCATCCCAAAATGAAGAGGGAGTTTATTTTGCTTTTAATAGTGAATTGCCACAAGAGCTTGAAGTAAGGTGGAGTCTTGGAACGATTGATAGATTGGGTCGGATATTACCTGTAGTAAAAAAATATAATTTACAGAAGTTTCAAAAATCTGGTCATTACAATCTCAATGTCTGTGAAGATGGACGAATTCTTGCTAGAAGTAAGAACTGTTATTGAAAATTTTAAAGATATTCGGACACAATCCGAAAGTCTTATATGAATAAAATCACTTTTTTTATTTTTGTCTCTTTTTTTCTCCAAAGCTGTTCTTTGGCCCCCGTCCAAGATCGACAAGTTGCCAGTTATCAGACTTGTTTAGAAATGATGAATTCTATTATTCAATATACGCCCTATTATGGTTATGGAACAAAAAGTTTTCAAACCGCAAAATCACTTGATGCACTGGAAGCACTTTATGGTAATGAGTCGTTAATTGATATACAACTGCGATTGAGTCAAGCAGAGATCAAGTCAAATAATAAGCATGTTGTTGAACTGCTTAATTCTGAATTAAAACTTGAGGCCATTGAAGGAAAAAATTTAAAATCGAGTGAAAAAGATGCACAATTTATTTATGAGGCATTGGAAAATAATTATGTTCACAAAAAACATGATTGTTATGACCCAAAAGGAACAATTGGATTTTGTTTTGGAAGAGCGACAATAGCGCATATGGAAGCCATTGTGAGAAATACTCACCCAGGAGCTATTCGTAAAATTTGGATTGCTGGTGACATGGGAAAGTGGGGGCATCATGTTGCTACGATGATCTACACGGTTAATGGTTGGAGAGTTTTGGATACCAACTTAGGTAAGGTTGTGACAGTTGATGTATGGCTAAAAACCTATATGCCAATGAAACAAGGGCCGAAAGATATTATGGTTTTTGTGACCCAAGCTGGTCGTTTTGGGCCTTATGATAATAAGCCCTATAATGCTATAGATCTTTTTAATACTCAAAGTGAAGATTACGATCGGGCGAAAGATTTTTTTCAAGGTTATTTTTATGACTATTTTGAAAGCTTAGACAATATCAAAAACAAGCCTTTGATTACTCCTAAAAAAAGTATTTAAATTTAAAATTACGCTTTATTTTTTTTAATAATATCAGCTAAGAGCTTAATTCTTTCGGGCATCTTTTTATAATTAAGTGTGCTCATATAAATTTGTGAAGAAGGAAGTCCAGGCACTTCTTGAATTTTTACCTGATCATCTTTTTTAATAAGATGATCAGGTACAATGGCCAATCCTACATCATTTTTTACCAAGGAAATGATAGAGCTAAACGAATCCACCATGATGATTGATTCACTTTTAGTCTTTGATATTTTAAAAAGATGATCATTGTTAGAAAAGACTATCCAGCGGTGTTCATTGATTTTTTTTCGATTAATTTCATTTTTAGAAATAAGCACCAGTTTTTCTTCAAATAGTTTTAATGAAGTGATGAGCTCTGATTGGATATTTTCAACACCAAAAATCACATCAAATTTACTTTCTTCGATGCCAGTTTTTAACTCAGGCATATCTGCAACATGAACTGTCACGTCTCTTTTTTGTTGATTTAAGTATTCAGTTAAAAGAGGAGTGAACCAATTTTTTAATAATCCCTCTAAAATACCAATACTGAGAGGAAGTTTATCTTCTCGTTGAAAAATTTGTAAGCTCGTTTTTTCAAAACTTTGAGAAGCCAAGAACAGTTCTTTGCCTTTTTCGGAGAGGATAACTTTTTTACTTGAACGAATAATCAGTTCTTCTTGAAGTGAATCTTCAAGGAGTTTTATTTGTCGGCTTACGGCCGACTGGGCAATGTTGAGTTCTTCTGCAGCTTTAGAAAAGCTTGAATATTTAGCAGTCAACATGAAAGCCTTTAGATATCGAAAGTCGAGCATATTAAATATCCTTTAAAACGGGAGGTGTTTTTTCTGGGCTTGCTCGCCAAAATTTACCTTTGAACTCACTTTGAGAATGATTAGTTATGACAAAACCTTCTGCATCGTGATTAAAGTCTTGGATGAAATCAACAGAGGCTTCTTGTAAGTAAAAACCTGCAAATGGATCGATAATAACAAAGACATCTTCCTCACTATTGGCAATGCGAATAAGAAAGTCATCTTCTTGAAGATCGGTAAAACCAGCAGCATAAGTAAAACCTTCACAACCTTTGCCACTCACTACAATTCGAAAATACTTACCTGCTAATGTAAAATCATTTTGAATAATGAGTTTGAGTTGGCTTAAGGCCCGTTCCGTGAACATGATGAGGGGAGGGACGACGAGGTCTTTGTTGACTTTATTTTGTTTGAAACTCATGTGAAATTTCCATGCGAAAACTATTCGTTAGTGTTAATGTATGCGACAACTGTAACTATCCAACCAAAAAAGATTTTACAAGTCAAAAAAGGATATTTTTATGAAGCTATCTTATAAAATGATCATCGAAACGCCTTCGACGCACCAGGTTCGTGTCATAATTCAAGGAAAAAAAGAATCTCAGCAAAAAAAACTGGACTTTTTTCTTCCAAGATGGTCACCAGGCTCTTACTTGATGCGTGAATATTCAAGGCATATCTCAAGCATTAAAGCTGAAACGAGTAACGGTGAGAGATTATTTCTCGAACAAACTGATGTCTCAGTTTTTGAAATTAATTGGGAAAAGAGTGAATTAAAAAAAGCTGATGAGTCTTTTACGATTTCTTATAATGTCTTTTGTCATGAGCTCACTGTTCGAACATCACATGTAGATTATTCACATGCTTTTTTACATTTGCCGACATTGTTGATGGGAGTTTTAGGTAGCGAGATGGATTCCCCAACTTTAGAGTTGAGCTTTCCAAACGAATGGTCAAAAGTGACAACAGGTCTTAAAGATATTTCAACAGAGAGAAATGTTTTTATTTATAGTGCCAAAAATTATGATGAACTCATTGATTCACCTATTGAAATAGGTTGCCACGAAACTGATGGATTTATAGTCGATGGGGTGACCCACGAACTTGCTTTTTATGGACAGCTGTTACCACATAAAGAAAACTTTAAAGCTGATACTCAAAAAATTGTCGAACATATTTCTCGGTTTATGGGGGGGATGCCCTATGAAAAATATACATTCATCAATCATTTTGTTCCAGGTCTCTACGGAGGACTTGAACACATGAACTCGACTGCTTTGCAATTTTGTCCTACTCAAATTTCAAATAGAAAAACCTATTTGAATTATTTGGCACTAGTCTCTCATGAGTATTTTCATACTTGGAACGTCAAGCGCATTAGACCTTTGGAGCTTGGGCCTTTTAATTATTTAAAAGAGGCAACAACAAAACTTCTTTGGTTGGCAGAAGGTCTGACGTCTTTAATGGATGAGCTTTTTATTTATCGAGCAGGACTCATCACTCTGGAAGAATATCTTGAAATGCAAAAAGATAATCTCAATCGTTATTATGCAGTTCCTGGAAGGCGATTTCATTCTCTCGATGATTCATCTTTTAATGCTTGGATTAAGCTTTATAGACCTGATGAAAATATGAACAACTCAAGTGTGAGTTATTACTTAAAAGGTGGAATTGTCTTTTTTGCTTTGAATATTCTCTTGGCTTCAAAGCAGAAATCAATAAATGATTTTCTGAAGTTGTTATGGAGTGACTATCAAAATAATCCTTCCAGAGGGTTAACTCCTGATCAAGTTTATAAAATAGTTGAAGAAGTAGGGGGAAGAGAAATTCGTGAAAAATTCGAAGTCATGACTTCGACAACTGAAGATCTTGACCTTGAAACCCTCTGTCTGAACGCCGGAATGAAGTTCGAGTGGGATAAATCAGAATCTCCATGGCTTGGTTTTGATCCAGAATTTTTGGGTGATAGAGTCGTTGTCAAAATAGTGACTCTTGACGGACCAGCTTTCAAAGCTGGACTTAATGCGGGGGACGAGATTTTGGCCATTAATGGGATGAGGATTTTAAAAGAGAGATTTAATGACTTTGCTAAATTTTTAAAGATTAATCAAACTTACACTCTGACAATTTCCAGATTAAACTCGCTTCAGACTGTAAATTTAAATGTGGGCACCATGCCATTTAAATTAAAAATGATTAGTATTAGTGATCGTACTGCTGTGGAAAAATGTTTAGGAAAATGACAATTATCACGATATGTCCACTTGTTAAGTGTTTAACTTTTTTAGATCTTTGTTAAACTAATTACTAAATTGTATTTTTTTGGTGGTTAGATATGAAAAATGTACCTTTTCGCTATAAGCTGATACTTAGCATTCTTGTAATGAGTTTAGTTCCTTTACTCATTAGTGCGATCTACATTCTCAATTCCTCCAAAGCTGAATTAGAGCAGGCTTCATTTGATAAACTAACTTCTGTACGAGAGTTAAAAAATAAATCGATTTCACGCTACTTGAATATTGTGAGTGCACAAATCTCTACCATGTCTCACGATTTGATGTTGATTAATGCTGCTAAAGAATTTAAAGCCGCATTTAAGTCAACTCCAGCATCTGTGGAGGGATCTAAAGCTAAACTTAATGATTATTACTCAAAGGAATTTGCAGTTGAGTATAAAAATAAAACCAGTACAGAAAGTTCGCTAAAAATAGTTCCTGATTCTTTGTCAGAAGAAAGTGTTGTGCTTCAACATGCTTTTATTTCTAACAGTTCACATCCCTTAGGCTCGAAGCATCTATTAGATGAGTCACCACTCGTACCAGAATACTCAGCAGTTCATAAAATATATCACCCGATTATTAGAGAGTTTTTAGAAACATTCTCACTCTATGATGTTTTTATTGTCGACAATGAAACAGGTAATATTATTTATACAGTATTTAAAGAACTTGATTTTGCCACCAACTTATTAACAGGGCCTTATAAAGACACTAATTTAGCTGAGGTCTTTAAGCTTGCTCGCGATGATTCAAGTAAAAAGATTTTTAAAATTGTAGATTTCAAAAAATATCTACCAAGTTATGAAGCACCTGCTTCATTTATTGCTTCACCTATATGGGATGGAGATAAAAAAATTGGTGTTTTGATTTTTCAGATGCCACTTTCGACAATTAACGAAATTATGGGAGAAAGATCAGGTTTAGGAAATACTGGCGAAGCCTATTTAGTGGGTGAAGATAAAAAGTTGAGATCAGATACTTTTACCGATAAAGAATTTAATATTTATAATTCTTTCAATAAAGATAAATTGATTAATTCTTCTAATATAAAACTTGCTCTCGATGATAAACCAGGAGCAATGATAACTAAAAATTTTAACGGTAAAGAAGTGCTTTCAAGTTTTACTAAAATTAGCTATCCCCATTTACCATGGGTGATATTTGCAGAACAATCTTCTGAAGAATCTTTTGCCGCGATAAATTCACTAAAATGGAAAGTAACTGCTTTCATACTTATTTCAATGATCGTTGTAATAATATTATCTATGGCCATAACAAAAAGTCTTTCAGGACAAATTGAAGAAGTCGTTGAGGCTTTTTCTAGCAGTGCTCATGATGTGCAAAATTCAAGTCAAAAAATGGGACTTATTAGTAATAAACTTTATAGCTCAGTTCAAACGCAGATTTCTAGTATTACTGAAAGTGCCGCTGCGATGGATGAAATTTCAGCGATGTTACAAAATAATAATGCTTCTTCAAAAAGAGCTTCGAATCTTTCTATCAATTCTAAGTCATCTGCCCTAAAGGGAAAGGAGACAGTAGATAAAATGATGGTTGAGGTTAGGGATATCTCTAGTAGTTACGATGACATTCAACGCAGCGTAGAGAAAAACAATGAGGACATTAATAAAATTATTAACGTCATTAATGAAATTGCTCAGAAAACGAAGGTTATTAATGATATTGTTTTTCAAACAAAAATTCTCTCGTTTAATGCATCAGTTGAAGCGGCCAGGGCCGGAGAAAGTGGAAAAGGTTTTGCTGTGGTCGCCGAAGAAATCGCAAAACTCGCAGCAATGTCAGGAACGGCCTCTAACGATATTTCAGAAATGCTCATTTCTTCTCAAGAACAAGTTAAGCAAATTGCTGATGAAACAAAAAAACACATCAGCCTAATTGTTAAAGCCGGACGAAGTAAAATTGAAAATGGGACAAATGTCGCTCAAGACTGCATGACAGAGCTCGACAGTATTTTATCAAGCGTCAACGAGCTCGACGTGGCCATTCAAGAAATTAACGTCGCTATTTTAGAACAAACCAACGGTGTAACAGAAGTCAATACGGCCATGAAAAGTTTAGAGAATGTCACTCATGCCACAACTGACATGTCTGAACGTTCTAAATCGGCTTCACAAGAGCTTCGAGAGCAATCAATAAGCCTACGAACGTCAATTCAGGCACTTAGGAAGATTCTGGGTGCAAAGAAAAACTATGAATTAAACACTGAAAATTTTGAGCAGCAAACGACAGTGTAAGAAAGTAAAATGTAATTGCAGAGATTGAAAACATTTGGCATAACGATCCCTACTTATTAATAAGCTAGGGAAAGGAAAATTTTTATGATGCCAGAAGAAATGCAAGCAACTCTCGGTACAGTTATTCTTTTTGTCGCAATGGTCACTATGATGTGTCTTCGTTCTTTTTAAATTTTTTAAAAAAATAAATCCTAAATTAACTTAATATTCTTTATCTCCCTTAAATTAAATTCTACAATCTCTCTTCGTAGGGTTAAAAAAATCTTTCGGGGGGATGCATGACAGTTGATTTAAAAGAATCTGTTTCAAGTTTACGTAATCGAGCGACTTCAAGAAATCCAAGAACATTCACTATTCCATTAGACAACATGGGACAAGTTAAAAAGGTAAGTGATTACTATGGAGAATTGACGTTTGATTTTAAAAAGTCAGAAGACATTTCTGATCTTACGAAAAGAGAAATCATCAAAGCTTTAGATGAAGGGCAGGGAATTAAAAAAGAACATGCTGAAGCTGTCGCCAATGCTGTCACCAGATGGGCAGTCAATCTTGGAGCCACTCATTTTTGTCATTGGTTTCAACCACTGACTGGCGGAACTGCAGAAAAGCACGATGCATTTTTTAGTTTTAGTAAAGAAGGTAAAGCGATTGAGCGACTTTCAGCTTCTCAACTTTTACAAGGTGAACCGGATGCTTCTTCTTTTCCCAATGGTGGATCAAGATCAACATTCGAAGCAAGAGGCTATACTTCATGGGATCTAACGAGCCCAATGTTTTTGATTGAAACAACCAATGGCCGTACACTTTGTATTCCTACTGCTTTCGTGTCTTATAAAGGTGAATCTCTAGATATAAAAACACCACTTTTGAAATCGATTTCAATTTTAAGTCCTGCAGTGACTAAGTTTTTACAACTTGCTGGTCATAGTGACACAACTTCAGTTCAAGTGACTTGTGGAGCAGAACAAGAATATTTTTTAATAGATAAAGCCTTTTATTTTGCTCGCCCAGATTTAGTCATGACTGGACGAACTCTTTTTGGTGCGCTTACGACGAGAAATCAGCAATTAGAAGATCATTATTTTGGATTAATTCCAGATCGCATTTTGGCTTTTATGCAAGAGCTAGACTATGAACTTCATCGCTTAGGAATTCCATCTAAAACACGTCACAACGAAGTGGCCCCAGGACAATTTGAAATGGCGCCGATCTTTTGTGAAGCGAATGTGGCTTCGGATAATAATCAAATGATTATGACGACCATGAGAAGAATTGCAGAAAAACATAACATGATGGTTCTTCTCCATGAAAAACCATTTGCTGGAATTAATGGATCAGGCAAGCACGTCAATTGGTCAATGAGTGATAATACAGGTTTAAATTTACTTGAGCCGGGTACAGAACCACAATCAAATTTAAGATTTCTTGCCACAGTCGCTATTATCGTTGAGGCCCTTCACCGTTATGCTAAACCACTTCGTATGGCAATTTCTGGAGCAGGAAATGATCATCGTTTAGGTGCCAACGAAGCACCACCAAGTATCATATCTGCTTACTTGGGAGATACACTTGATAAAATTTTTCATACGATTATGGAAGATAAGTCATTTACTCCAAGATCAAATAACGTGATTGACTTAGGAACAAATCAACTGGCACATTTGCTTCAAGATAATACCGACAGAAACCGAACTTCCCCTTTTGCTTTTACCGGTAATAAATTTGAATTTCGAGCAGTCGGGTCAAGTCACGCTATTGGTTTTCCGATGACCGTTTTAAATGCGGCAGTCACAGATATTTTTGTTGAGGCCAATACATTTTTAGAAAAAGAACAAGCAGCAGGACAATCCGTCGATCAGTCTTTGATGAGTCTTATTAAAAAACTTATGGGGAACTCATTAAAGGCCGTTTTCAACGGAGATGGATATTCTAAGGAATGGGTAGAGGAGGCAAAACGCCGAGGTCTTCCTAATCTTAGAACAACTCCTGAAGCACTTAAAACTATGCTTGATAAAAATGATTACAGTTTCCTTGTTCGAAATGGGATTTTCAAAGAATCAGAAATCGAAACTCGTTATAATATTTTATTAGAGCGATATATAAAAATCCGTGAAATTGAAATGGAAACGATGATCGATATGATTCATCAGTTTGTGATTCCTTCAGGTCTTGAATATAAAACAGTTTTAGCAAAACTTATAAAAGATCAAAAAGAAATTGGAGTGGCTTCTAATTTTGAGATGGATGCTTATAAAAAAGTTTCTTTAAAAATCGATGAAATTCATGCACTTTCTTTAAATTTACATAAAGAGCTCTCAGCTGAGCACCACGATCATCAAAAATACGCAGAAAATATTGCTGCTGAATTGATGACGACGGTGACGACAATGGCGGGGATTTGTAACGAGTTAGAAGAACTTATTCCGAATCAATTTTATACACTACCTAAGTATTACGACATGCTCTTTTTACGTTAAAATTAAAATAAAAAAGCCACCTACGGGTGGCTTTTTTTATTTTAATTTTTTCCACAAATAAGTGTATTTCAACGTACTTGTCAAAATTCCTTGTTCAATATTGGCCACTCCGCCATGGCCACCTTCAATATTTTCATAATAATAAAGTGGGTGACCAAAATCCCGCATTTTAGCGACCATCTTTCGTGAGTGCCCTGGATGAACTCTGTCGTCTTTTGTACTGGTAAAAAAATACACTTCTGGGTAGGTCACATTTTTTTTCACATTTTGATAGGGGGAATATTTCGAGATGACTTCTCTCATTTTGGGATCATCTGGATTTCCGTATTCATCCATCCAACTAGCACCCGCCAGTAGAGTGTGGTACCTAAACATGTCTAATAAAGGAACTTCGCAAACGACAGCATTAAATAAATCAGGCCGCTGAATAAAACTGCCGGCCACTAAGAGTCCACCATTTGATCCACCTTGAATACCGAGGTGCTGGGGAGAAGTGATTTTGGAATCTATGAGATTTTCTGCAATAGAGATGAAGTCATCAAAGACGATTTGACGATTTTCTTTAACCGCTGCTTGATGCCATGAAGGCCCGTATTCACCGCCGCCTCTGATATTGGCCATGACAAAGACCCCACCGGCCTCGAGCCAGATTTTTCCGAATCCACCAAGATAATATGGAGTTTCTGAAGATTCAAATCCACCGTAACCATAAAGTAGCGTCGGATTTTTTCCATCACGTTTTAAATTTTTATTATAGACTATAAAATAGGGAATTAAGGTTCCGTCTTTACTGGTCGAATACTTTTGCTCAGATATGATATCTTTATTGTTAAATCTCAAAGGAGATGTTTTTAATTTTGTAAATTTATTCAAGTTTGATTTTGCATTTCCCATAAAACTGGTAGTGGGAGTTACAAAGTCAGAATAAGTTAAGATGATGTCATCATTTTCATCTTGAGTAGAATAAACAGAACTCATTCCATTATTTCCTAACTCAATATTTTCAATTTCCCATTTATTGACTCCTTTAAAAGTCACCTTTTTAACTTTTCCTAAAATATTATCAATTACTTCTAAAAGAAGAGTATTTTTAGTTGTTGAAAGACTTTGAAAAAAAATCTTATCTGTTGGTTCAAAAAGGATTTCCATACTTGCAAGTGATTTATCTTTTAAGCTTGATAAAGGCAAGGCCACGACACTTCCAGATTTAAGAGATTTCTTTTCAGTTATCAAATCTGATTTTAATGAATAGAGTAGATATCTTTTAAACATCCCGAGGAATTCAGAATCTTTGGGCATTGGGATGAGTGTTTTTTCATCACCATCTAAATACCAAGTCTCGTTTTGATAAAAAGAAAGATTATGAGAAATAAAATGATAGTTTTTTTTATCTTCAAAAGAATAATGAACATAAGCACTAATGGACTGATCTTTTTGATCAATTTCAAATAAAGGCTTTAAATCTTTTAATTGTTCATTTCGTTTTAGTATCTTTAGTATTCTCGGATACCCTGAATCTGTCGTGGTGCCTGCTCCTTCGTCTGTTGCGACATAAAGAGAATTTTGATCACGCCATGAAACATTACTTTTGGCTTCAGGAAGAGTGAAGCCGTCTTTTACAAACTGCTTTTTTGTTAAATCAAATTCTCGAACAACTTCAGCATCTTTACCTCCACGAGATAAAGAAATCAGGCACTGTTTATATTGAGGTGGCAGGCAACGAGAACCTGACCAAACCCAGTTTTCATTTTCATTTTTAGCGAGTAGGTCTAGATCGAGAAGCACTTCCCACTTAGGGCGATTTTTTTGGTATTCTTTAAAAGACGTTCTTCTCCAAACTCCTCGAACACTTTTTTTGTCCTGCCAAAAATTATAAAACATTCCTTGCATGGGATAGGCCCAAGGAACACGATTTTTATCATAGGCAATTTTGGTTAATTCATTTTTTATAGGCTCAAAGTTTTTTTCTAATTTGAGTTTAGAGAGTGTTTCTTCATTTTCTTTTTTGGCAAAATTAATAGCTTCCGGGGATTCAATTTCTTCAAGCCATAAGTAGGGATCGACATCAGAAATTTTATGAGTTGTGTTGGCACAAGAAAATAAGAGAATTGAAGATAAAAGCACTGAAGTGTATTTGAGCATTAGATCGTTCCTGTTAGATTTTTAATTTTGAGTTTAGTGGACTTTCTTTCGTTGGGCAAGAATTCCAATGTTACGTGGTGAGATTTCTTCATCAAAATACTGCTCTAGTTTGACACTAAAGCCTTGTTCTTCGAGATAGAGGCAGCGATCAATTTGAAGATAAACTTCTAGGAGCCGGCCAAGTTGCCAACGAATGATATTACATAAATACATTTGTCTAAGTTCAGATTGGATATGATTGGAATTATAAAAGTCATCAAAAAACTCATTACTAAACGCGTGTTCAATTTTTAACTCTTGTAACTTATCGCTTATATAAAGATGAAAAGGTTTCCAGTAAGTGCTGATATGGCATTCACCGACACTGGTAAAAAACTTATTATTATAATGTTTCAGTAAAAATAAATGGAGGGCGTTGCGATAATTTTTCACACGTTCTTTAGTTTGGTAAGTTTCAAAACTCATTGGAGCATGTGACCTAGTTGCGAGTGTCAGACCATAAAGATTTAGTCTAGGAAAGTTTTGACTTTTATAGTAATCACTCAAAGGCAAATCTAATACTGGGTCCATTTTGTAGTAGCAGCATCCGAAGCTTAAAAGGGCCGGGCTCTTAAACTTATCGGCTGAACGAATGAGAGTGTGAGCGAGACTGCCACAAGTATGAAGTCCCAGGATCATAGCTTTATCATTAATCACAGTACTTAGAACTGTGTCTTCGGCATTGGCATTTAGTGTCGCATTTAAAAATGTTACGTGTTCTGCATCTTCAAGCTTTCGAAATTTACCTAGTCTTTCTATGCCAATTTTTTGAAACTCAATATTTTGATCGATAGAAACTGAAGGAATTTGATGATAATGAGACAATACCCTCGAGAGATGACCAACTCCACCGCCGATATCGACGACATGAACGAATTCGACTTCATCTTTTATTTTTTTGAGTATAGGAACTATCTTTTGAATCTCATGTTTTTTCTTCTTTTTTACACCGTGAAAAGCCCAGTTTTCTAAAGGGAGATCTGGATATTTAACGATGAAAGGGAGGTCTGTCAGGTCTTGAAGTTTTTTTAAAAATTCGTGAAAACTGCTTCCTTCAACTTTTGTCACATGCCGCTTACAGTCAATATCGAAGAGTTCATTTTCACTCAATGTGTCTAGCAATTTGATCCATTCACTTGGGTAGTTATTTAAACTTTCGGGATACTCGTTCATGATTTCTTCTCTCCAAAGTGGAGAGTATAAATCGATTAATTCTGCTAGGCTTTGGGCGTGACTTTTATAATTCATGAAGCGATACTTTTAGCATGTTTAATCTCAAAAATAAAAGAATTGCTATCTATGGAATGGGAGTTTCGGGAATTTCAGCACTAAGGCTTGCAAATTCTCTTGAAGCACAATGTATTGCAATCAATGGGGGAGATGTCTCCAATTGGGCCAAAAGCCCTGGAGTCTTAGATCACATTGGTATTGATCAATGTTACAATGAAACTGATCCTTCTCTGCCACAAATTTTATCTCAAATTGAATTGGTGATTTTAAGCCCAGGAATAGCACGCGAGCATCCATTGCTTCTGCCATTATTAGATAAAAATATACCCATAATCGGTGAAATTGAATTGGCCTATAGATATTTAGAAGCTAAAAATCTTTTAAGTCCAATTGTTGGGATTACGGGAACGAATGGCAAAACAACTTCAACAACTTTTTTAGGCGAGATGATTAAGAATGATCATAAGTCTGTTTTTGTCGGTGGAAACATTGGTATTCCCTTTTGTGACTATGCTTATGATATTTTTAATAATAAATTGCCCTCCGATATTATTTTATTAGAACTTTCTAGTTTTCAACTCGAAAGCATCGAGAGATTTCATGTTGATGTGGCCATTATTTTAAATCTTTTTCAAAACCACGGTGAAAGATACAATTCAATTGAAGACTACGGAAGATCAAAGTTTCATATCACAAATCGTTTTACAAATAATGATACACTTATATACCCAGAGGATTTTAAAATAATTGCCTCATGGGCGTCTAAAGAACCTGGTCAAAAAAGAATTATTAATACCCAAAATCCTTCCATCAAATATTCAACTAAAAATTTTAAGTTACCTGGTCATCACAATCTCGTTAATTTGGCTTTTATTATTGAGGCGGCAGAGTGTTTAAAATTATCGACATCTGCCATCAATCAAACGATTGAATCATTCAGTGGTGTTCACCACCGAATTGAATTTGTTGATTCTCCGATGGGACTGACGCATTTTAAAGTTTTTAACGACGCTAAAAGCACGAACTGGGACGCTACACTTACGGCCGTGGCCGCGATGAATGATTTTAAGTTGCCGATTCATCTTATTATTGGTGGTAAAAAACGAGGACATGGAGATTCAATTTTACCAAGTTTGGAATTTTTAAAAAAACATGTTTTTAAATTTTACTTGATTGGTGAAATGGCGGATGAAATAGAATCAGAGATCAAGAGCAATGTTCTCTATGAAAAGACGAAGACACTAGAAGAAACAATAAGAAGTGTGCGGAGACAATTTGGACTAGAGGCTGGGATTTTATTATTCTCTCCCGGATTTCCCTCATTTGATCAATTTCAAAACTACGCTCATCGAGGCGAGCATTTTATTGGTCTAGTGACGAGTAATGCTACTACCTAGCTCCGACTCTTGTTCCCATTTTCATTGGATCAACTACTGCAACACGCGTCTGCCCTGAATTATTGTTTTGAAACCTCAAATTGTCGATGATTCCAACTTTAAATAAAAAAAGACCAATAATTATAAAAACTGGGTTTAGTTTTGATTCCATAAGCTCTCTTGCTTGGGTTATAATATGAAAGTTTTATCGGTATAAAATCTCGAGAACATGAGGAAAAAGGTATAGTTTATGGCAAAAAATGGATTTCTCTCAGAGGGGCAACTTCAAGCAAACATCAAAGCACTGAAATCATTCATGAAATTAAGGAAGTTAGACAGTTTTTATCTTTCCTCATCTGATATTTTTTTGAATGAATATGTTCCACTAGAAGATTGTCACCGTTATTACCTGACAGCTTTCACTGGATCAACGGCCGAATGTATCGTGCCTTATGATGGCAAGGTTATTTTGTTTGTTGATGGTAGGTATTATGAGCAAGCAGATATTGAAGTAGATCCAGAATTGGTTCATGTTTTTAAAGTTCCCTATGGAATTAGCCTTCGCCAAGCGATGAAAGAAGTCATACTCGCAAAGAAACTTCAAGTCATGGGAGTCGAGGGAGATAGAATAGATCTTTCTTTATTCAATGAATTTAAAACTCAATTAAGAGTTGAGCCTTTTAATAACTCTGAGCTCAGTTCCGTGATCGATTTTAAAACACTAAGTTTTGATAAAAAAATTAGAGAGCTCTCATTATCTTTAGTGGGCGAATCGACAAAAGATAAATTAAAAAGACTAGTTAAACCTGGGGAGGCTTTTTTTATAAGTGCTCTCGATTCAATTGCCTGGCTGACAAATATGAGGCGTTTTGAGCTTCCGAACCAAAGCACATTTCGGGCCAAGGCCCTTGCTACGAGCGAGAGTGTTTATCTTTTAATGGAGCACATTGAAGGTGAAATTAAAAATGAGTCTATTGAATTATCTTTAGGAAAATTCTCCAAACTAGAAGATTTTTTAAATGATGTAAAAGATTATGAAAATGTGTGGAAGAATCTATCCAATTTAAATCCAAATTCTATTGAACACGTTTACTATTCTGCCAATTCTACCAACACAGCAGATTATTTAAAATTGGCGGAACACTTTGGAGAGGAAAAACTTATCAACAAAGCTGAAGGACTTGTTCCATTTCATGCCTTAAAAAATAAAGCCGAGCTTCAGTCAATGCAAGATTCATTTGACCGAGGTGATACGGCCATTTTTCAAACTATTTCTTGGGTCAAAGAAAATGTTAAAAATGGCGTAGAATTTAGTGAACTTGATTTTTATCATAAGACGAATGAGTTTTATAAAAATAATGGAGCTCTCGAACAAAGCTTTAACACTATTTCCGCCATTGGCGCAAACTCATCTATCATCCATTTTTCAAGTCCCAGTGCCGATGTCGCTTTTGCAAAAGATCAATTGGTGCTCCTCGATTCTGGTGGATATTTTGAATCGGGATACGCTACAGATACGACAAGATCATTTCTCTCTGGTGGATCAGCCTCTGCTCGGCAAAAAGAAATTTATACTTTGGTTTTAAAATCAATTCTTCATACACAAAACGCAGTTTTTCCTGAAAACACTTGGGGATCAGTTGTTGATGGAGTTGCCAGACAACCCATTTTTAAAGAAGGACTCAATTATAATCACGGCACAGGTCATGGTGTTGGGATTAACGTTCATGAAGGAGGTTATAGACTTTCTACAACTTCAAATATTCCTCTAAAAGAAAATACCGTGGGCTCAATTGAGCCAGGAATTTATATACCAGGATTCGGTGGAGTGAGGCTTGAAAATGTGGCCGCAGTTGAAAGGCATCCTGTTCACAAAAATATGTTGAAATTTAGAAGCATGGTTTTTGTTGGTTTTGATCACGATCTAATTGAAGTCGAGATGCTCTCAAAAGAAGAACTAACGTGGTTAGATGAATATGAAAAAGAGTGCGCTAAACGTGGTAGAAGCTTTAAGTATAAAACTTAATTTTTTGTTTTAGTGATTTAAATAATCCAATAATTCCTAAACCTATTAACAATCCTCCCCACCAATCTTGTGGGGGGTTTTGGTTCGAGTCTAAGTCTATAGTCCCACACCCAGAAAAGGGTTGTTCTTTAGGATACAAATAACTAAGTCCATCCAGGTCGTCTCGGCCGAGAGCGACTCTTTTGTCACGAGTTGCATAATACATTAATGAATCTGCAACAGGTGAATGCCCAAGGCCTATGGCATGACCAATTTCATGCGCGATGATTGAAGTTTTTTCATTGGTATTTTTTGTAGCAAATTGATTTCCGACATTGTCACCAATCATAACGAGAGAGCCGATAATTGTTCCAGCTGCAATGTTGTTGGGTATTGTAATGCCTAGTATAGAATTTGTAGGAAAATTTGTTGCATTGTCGTTACAGGTAACAAGTATGTCACTTGAGACGGCCAGTGCACTGTTTGGTGTACAGTTTGTTGCCGCTTGGCAAATAGAAGCACTATGATAAAGTCCACTTACATTTATAAGATTACCTTTTCTTAATTTTAAGCGACTCGCTGGGGCTTTGTTCCAGAAATTATCGACTGCTTTACCTACGATACTTAATAATTCTTCATCACTAATTCCTATTTGGGTGCAAAGTCCAGCTGCAACATTGACAATGACTTCATCCTGGCCAAAAGCGAGGCGAGCTGAATTGTTCATTGTAAAAGCGTGTGCTGTACTAATGAAATTATTTAAGGCCGCTAAGATTAAAACAGTTTTCATTTTAATTCTCCAAAATGGTAACTGGCACCAAGGCCTAAACTAAAGGCGCGATCTTCTGAGCTAAGAGTGTTAAAAACATAAGTGTACATCTCAACCGACCATTCACTATTGAGGTCATGGGAAACTCCAAAGTTTAAAATGAGATTTCTTGAATAAACGGGAGTGCTTGGCAAGGGAAATGAATCAGATCCAGTTCCGTTATTGAGCACAGATTCTCCGCCAGGGCCTGAAATTCTGGTAAAGTAGAGTCCGAGACCTGCAATGAAATTTACATAGCTAGTTGCATATTTAGAATTAAGCATCGTAAAGAGTGTCATTCTGCTAACGTTGGGATCTCTTCCAGATTGTGGCAAAGTAAAACCTATTTGAGGAGCAAGCTTGAAATCAAGTGAAATCGGATATTCGTAGCTTGCAGCAAATGAGGGGAGAAATGAGCAAGTGTTTTTAGCTCCACTGTCATTTGTTTGAATTTTTCCAATGTATTCACAAAGATTAGAAAGAGAGATGTTTAAATCCTCTGAGCTTTTATTTTTCTCGTTTGCCTGAAGAGTCACAAATGACAGAAATAAAAGTAATGTAAATGAGAAGGTCAGGTATTTATTTTTCATTATTATCATTTAGTATTCTTTCAATTTTTGCGCTAAAATGTCCATGTAATTTTAATTTTTTTTAACTCGCTTTATATGTCAAACAAAGGAAATATTTATGTTCGATACTTTTGTCATTCCTAAAGAATTAACTCCAGCTGATCCGCGCTTTGGTGCAGGGCCATCAATGGTGCCGGTTGAATTTTTAGAAACTCTTGCAAAGACTGGTGTGCATTTTATGGGTACTAGTCACAGAAAACCTGGAGTCAAAAATGTAGTAAAAGAATTGCAAGACGGTTTAATGAAATATTACAACTTGCCGAGTGATTATTTAGTTGTTTTAGGCAATGGTGGTGCGACACTTTTATTTGACATGATCGCTCTTGGAATTGTTGAAAAAAAGGCAACTCATTTTACTTGTGGAGAGTTTTCAGAAAAATGGTTTAAATCAAGTAAACTTGTTCCGTGGATTGAAACTGAGCAAGTCAGTGTGCCATTTGGAAAAGGCATCAATGGAAAAGCTACACCTGGATCTGATTTAATTGCGGTTACATTAAATGAAACATCTACGGGAGTTCAACTTTCTGAGTTACCTCAAGTTGATGCCAATACGATTTTGGCAGTAGATGCCACTTCAGGTGGAGGACAATGCCCTTGTGATGTTTCGAAGTGTGATATTTATTTTTTTAGTCCACAAAAAGTTTTTGCAAGTGACGGTGGTCTTTGGGTAGCGATTATGTCTCCAAAAGCTAGAGCACGTGCGGCTAAAATTGCAGCAGATAAAAATCGTTATGTTCCAGATATCATGAATTGGACTAATGCTATTTCTAATAGTGAGCAAAATCAAACTTACAATACGCCTGCACTGGCCACTCTATTTATCATGAACGAGCAAGTCAAAAGAATGAATGAAGTAGGTTATGCGGAAGTTCAAAAACTTGCACAGAAAAAAGCAGATCTACTTTATGGATGGGCCGAATCTAAGCCTTACTTGTCGTGCTTTATTGAAGAAAAACAATTTCGCTCTGTTGCGGTTGCGACGATTGATGTTGATTCAAAAGTGAATGTGGATGATGTCATTAAGTTTTTAGAAAAGAAAAAAGTCGTTTATGGGATTGATGGTTATAGAAAATTAGGACGCAATCAATTTAGAATTGCTATGTTTCATAATATACTTTTTAGTGATCTTGAAAAACTGACGAAGTTACTTTCATCGATGATTGAATCAAAGCTCTAGGGTGTTTTTAACTCTAATAAAAAAAATATTAAGCTCCAAAATTCGTTTTGGAGCTTTCATTTTGGTCATGACTTCACTTATTGGCTGGGGATGTTATAGTCTTAGTCAGTTTAATGTAGAAGAAATTAAAAATAACAACCGTCTCCAATTTAGTAAAAATAATGCCGGTATTCAAAGAAAAGTTAACTCATATATTTTTGTACTTCAAGGCACAGGAGGAATATACCTCACTAATCAGTTTGCGAACCTCAATCGTGAATTCAGAAAATATGCACAATTTAGAAACTTCTTTAATAATTTCTCAGGAGCATTAGGATTTGGATTTATAAGAGTTGTTAAAAAAGAAGACCTGAATATTTATCTAAAAAGAATGAAATCTCTTATTCCAAACTTTGAAATTCGCTTAATTGGTCAAAACCCCTTGGACTCGCATTTTATTATTGAAGCTATTGAGCCAATAGAGACTAACATTAGTGCAAGAGGTTTAGATATCGCTTCAGAGGAAAGTCGTCGAAGCGCTGCCAGCATGTCATTGGCTTCGGGTCTCCCAACTTTGACGAATCGATTGCAATTAATCCAACTTGAACATGAAGCACCTGGATTTTTATTTTTTATGCCCCTTTATAAAGACGGTATTACTCCCAAACTGCTTAAAGATAGGAAGATCCAAATCATTGGTTGGTCTTACGCACCCATTTTATTATCTGAAGTTTTTTCAAATTACGAATTAGGCAATAGTGCTTTTAATCATGAGATTATTGATATTACGTTAGGTCGTGATCAATTAGTTGTAGCTAAAGAAAAATTAGTAAATCCTTTTGAAGAAATCTTAACTATCGGTGAGCGCAAGTGGCTTATTCGAGGAGAGCCAAAAAGCCAAAGAGAATTACATCTAGTGGTTTATTTTGGGTGGGCGATTTTTTTCATTCTCAGCTCAGGTTTTATCTTTTTTATGTTTACTCTTAAAAATGCCTTAACTGAACAAGATGTTTCAAGACAACAGTTAAAACAAATTGAAAGGTGGAATTCTGCTTTATTAGATAGTACTAGTCTTTTTATTATTTCAACTGAAGTGAATGGAACTATCACCACAATTAATGACTCTGCACAAAGAGCATTACAATATGAAGAAATGGAAGTTATTGGAAAAATTAATCCAGGAATTTTTCATCTTGCTTCTGAGGTCGTTTTAAAAGCTGAAGAGCTCTCAAAAATCTATGGTAGACCAATCTCGCCGGGGTTTGATGTTTTTGTTACAAAAGCCTTGATTGAAGGAATCGATAGTAACGAGTGGACCTATGTTAAAAAAGATGGCACTCAGTTTCCAGTAAAACTCACGGTCACTCCCATTTTTGATGAACTTAATAATCTTGTTGGATTTGTCGGCATAGGTGAAGATCTAACCGATCAAAAACTTCTCGCCAAAATAGTTGAAGATCAAAAAATACAATTTATTCATACTGCTAAAATGACATCTTTGGGTGAAATGGCCGGTGGTGTTGCTCACGAAATCAATACACCACTCACTGTCATTCTCAATAAAGCAAAAAATGCAAAACGCAGTATTTTAAATCCTGAAACTAAAATTGAAGAAGTGATACATGATTTAGAGAAAATAGAGGCGACTTCACTAAAAATAGCTAAAATTATCAATGGGCTCAAGCGTTTTTCTAGAAATGCAGATCGCGACCAAAAACACCCGACATCTCTTTTGAATATCATCGAAGACACTTTAGAGTTATGTCATGAGAAAATTAAATTTGGGCAAATCAAAATTGAGATAATTGGTAATTGGGATATCATCATTGCTTGTAAAGCTTTACAAATTTCTCAAGTATTTTTAAATTTGATAGGTAATTCTATTGATGCAATTGAAAACTTAGAAGCTAAATGGATAGAATTAAAAATAGAAAATAATGATCACCAAGTCTTCATTACGCTTAAAGATAGTGGAAAAGGGATCGATTTTGATGTCGTCCAAAAATTGATGCAGCCATTTTTTACAACTAAAGAAGTTGGAAAAGGTACTGGCCTTGGTCTTTCGATTTCAAAAGGAATTATAGAAGATCACGGTGGAACTCTGACGTATGTCAGTCACGAAAGTCATACGACTTTTTTACTGACTTTTCCTATTTATAAAAGCGAAATGGCTTAATCTTCACCACCATCATCTTGATGATCATCTTTTTTATAATTTGTGAAAAAATCTTTTTTGAAATCGAGAAAACGGTCTTCTAAGATCGCCTTTCGAGCACTTTCTGCCAAACTTTTATAGTAAGCAATATTGTGAGTAGTGGCGAGGATTTGACCTAATATTTCGTTAGAATCAAAAAGATGCTTTAGGTAGGCCCGTGAAAAGTTCTTACATGTATAACAAGTACAGCTGTGATCAATTGGATAAAAATCGCGACGATAATTTCTATGACGAATTCTAATTTTTCCTCGTGATGTAAAGAGAGTTCCTCCGCGAGCAAACTTAGTTGGAATGATACAATCACTCATATCGATGCCATTTTCCCAGAGCATAATAAGGTCTTCGGGATTACCAATACCCATTGCATAGCGAGGTTTATTGACCGGCATAAGTGGTGCTGTAAAACTCACAATTTTTTCCATCCATTCAGCACCTTCACCAACAGAAACTCCACCAATGGCGTAACCTGGCAAATCGCGTTTGACTAATTCTTCCACACATTCAGCGCGAAGATCATTATAAGTTGATCCTTGAATGATTCCAAATAGTGCTTGCTTAGGATTAACCCAAGTTTCAATACAACGATCAAGCCAACGATGAGTTCTGTCCATTGAGTTTTTTGTATATTCACGAGTTGCTGGATAAGGGATACATTCATCAAATGCCATCATGATATCTGAACCCAAATTTTGTTGAATCGTAATAGAGGTCTCAGGTGATAAGAGAATTTTTTTACCCTTTTGATCAGCGAACTCAGCTCCTTCTTCTTTGATACTTTTTTTCTGCAAAGAGAAAACTTGAAAGCCACCAGAGTCAGTGAGAATTGGACGAGGCCAGTTCATAAATTTATGAAGACCACCTGCTTTTTTTACTAAATCAGATCCTGGTGTAAGGTGCAGGTGATAAGTGTTGGAGAGAATAATCTTAGTATCCATCTCTTCAAGAACTTGTGGCTGAAGTGCCTTTATCGCGCCATGTGTTCCCACCGGCATAAAAACAGGAGTAGGGATATCACCATGAGGAGTTGAGATCGTACCTGCTCGGGCCTTAGAGTTTTTATCTGTGTGCTCTAATTTAAATTTGAAATGTTCTTTTACTTGGTCTTGAATTCTTTCAGTACTCATCTTTAATCTCCAGGATTTTCCATTGGTGTGAGTTGTTTTTTTATTTCTTCTAAGGACGTTTTTGTATTTTTTAAAATCATTACTGGTAAGAGTTCGTCTATGTTTGATTTAAGGGCCACTTTAAAGGCTTCTGTAAAATCCTCTTCTCGGTAAAGTATTTTGTTCTCAAGTGGTTTCTTAGCTGAATTAATGTAATAAGTCAAAACGGTCTGTTCGTCTTGACGTTTGAAGGCATCTAAAATTTCAAGAAAATCAAGCCCTTGATTAGCAGCGGTTTTCTCATTTATCGTCCATTTATTCAAGAGCTGGGTTGTGGCCAAAGTTTGGAGAGCACTATTTCCCGATGTTTTATCAAGTTTTAATGAAATCAATTTTTCACCTGAAAAAAGGAGTGTGTATAAAATATTTTGATTTTCTAAAGAGATAAAAGGAGCATCATTTAAAAAAGCTCTAAGGTTTAAATCGGTTTTTTCAATGTCTCTAATAATCAGATTTTTTACAAAGACATTATTGGCAAAGAAAAGTCCAAAGGTTTTTATTTGTGAAGAAATATCATCAATGGAAGTTAATAATATCTTTTGAATAATTTCTTTTTGATCTTGTCTCGATTGATTTCTCAAAGGAAGTTTTTGATGAAAACTCAAAAACGGATTTGCAAAACGCAAGGCCTCTTCTATCGAATCAATCAAAAGTGTGTGGTGCTCTGTGATTTCAAGATTCTTTTTTTCTTTTAGGTCATAAATCTTAATACCAAATGTTTCTGGTGCGCGTTTTTTTGCAATCGGATACACTGAGAATCGTGGAGGAATTTCGAGATTAAGTGTAAGTTTATAATTTTCAGATGTAGTCAAATAGCTAACGGTATTAAGTTCACTCAGGCCCTTACTTTCTGAAATATTAAGTTTCGTTATCGTTAATTGTGGAAGTAAAAGCGGGGATATTAAAATAAATAAAAAAAGTAAAAAAACACCAACTTTTCTTAAAGCAGAAAAAAAGAAATGATTAGACGCAATGTTTTGAGCTGGATAAAGAAATAAAGCACAAACGACTATTTTTATTCTTAGTCCAATTATTCCCAGGACAGTTGATTTCGGAATTGTTCCAAGGCCCATGAGTAGCTGACCGATGGAAGTTCCGAATAAAAGAATTTGCACTAATCTTAAAAAATAAAAAATGAAAAAAAATGGCCAAAAGGAATGAGAGGAGTAGGGCATTACTATTTCACTAAGAACTTGATAAAGGGAAAAGCTTAATTCGTGAACACCTGCGAGTGGACTGATTGAAGTGAGTAAAAAATAAGTGAGAAAAAAATCTAATAAAAGTGCATATAATTTTATGACTAAAAGAGAAATAATCGTTGGAGAATAGACAATTTCCACAATTGGCGTTTTGACTTTTTTTTCAAATTTCATCGAACCTGTTTCATTTTTAACATACAAGATTTTTCCATTATCAGAGCTGTTATCACTTTCACTTTCAGGAACCAGATCGTTAAGAGAGTGAAAAACAACTGATTTTGTCACATGCTCTTTGGAGTTTGCTCGATCGATTACTGGCAAAGTTGGTTTTGTTTCAATCTCTACCAGGCCAATAATAATTTCAAGTTCAGATATTTGTACATGATCTCCAGCTTCGAGTAAGTAATTTTTATTGTATTCGAGTGGCGTTGAATTTAAAAATGTTTGGTTGGCAAGGCCCATATTATGAAGAGAAAGATTTTCCCCTTTGGGTTCGAAAATTAAATGTTTTGGAAGACAATTTTTTCCGACCAAAATGATGTCGTTTCTCGGATCTCCCCCCACTGAGATAGTCTCTTTGACATCTATTTTGATTGGGTGTTGCTTATGTTTTCTGACATCTAGTCGGTAGAGAGTTTTTAGGTATGACATTTTTTAATTATTAAGAAAATTGTCTTATATAGCAATCAAAACCTATTCCCAACAAAAGCAATCGGACAAAATCCACTTTACAAAAATTTAAGAGGTAATAGGATTAGATAAACTCATCATTTAAATTATCAAGGAAGATTGAAATGAAATTACTGAAAGTGGCATCCCTGGGATCCCTACTTGCTCTAACTGTTTTAAGCGCAAATGCCTACGATGTCACCGAAAGATTTAAACTGATTGATGACAAATTAAAAACCGAATCACTTCTTCGTCCAATCGGACACGATTTCTTCTTTGATATCAATATTGCAGCCAATACAAATGTTACAGATGTAATTGATGATGTTGAAAAAGCGACTAAAGCTGCTACAGTTATTGCGGCCAATGAAGTGCTTTCAAAATACGATAAGACCGAACAGGCAATTAAGTTAGGAATTGGACTAGGAACACCGCTGCCTTCATTCACGGCCTGGGATGTTTCGGTTAAGCCAAATTTTAGAATTTTTCTAGATATTGGTGCTAACCTTGGAATTCGTTCAGAAATTCTCACTCTAGCAGACGTTATAAACTTTTTCCCTGAAGGTATTCCAGCGGATTTAAAATCTTTTATTTTAACTCTTACAACTCCAGGAACAGACGTTATTGTTCAATGTAAGGCGAATCCCGGGGGCGTTCTTTCCGCCAATACAGTTACTTTTTGTGGAACTCAACAAGAAGGGAAATATCTTATTCCAAGTTTAACTCAAGCCGCCCCAACTCTGGCCGTTTTTGGAAAGGCAGATGGTAAATTTGGTTTATTTAATGACTACACTTATGGTGAACATTTTTTTGGTAATTTCAATCTTTACGGAATGGGCCGGGCCGATATTTATCAATTGATCACTGCCAGACAAATTGCCAGTGGACAGTCGATTGAAGCACCAAAAAAGATGAATACTGAAACGTCAGTTCAAGCAGATTATCGATTTGGTTATAAAAATACCAATTATACAGCTTTTTTAGGTGTCGAAGAACTGAAGCTCGCTAAACTGAAAGATGCTGATGTTGGATCAAAAACTCAAACCTATGGTTATAAATCTCTCATTCGCGCTCACGCTGATGCGACTTATAAATATACTGTTTTAACACTTCAACCGTTCGTGGGATTTCATAAGCGTTCAGGTTATGGTTTTGGTGATGGAGTTTATGCAGGGGCCATGGCCGGTGCTTATTTATGGGGAGATCGTTTAGGTCTTCAACTTCGAGCAATGGCGGATAAGCAGTACCTTACGATCACTCCGCGAGTAAAATTGTGGTTGATGCAGTTAGAGTACTCAATGAAAAACCCAATGAAGAGCATGGATGGTGATGTAAAGCTATCAGCTATTCATAGCGTCGACTTCCGCATTTTCTTTTAATCGTCTAATAGTCGTGGTAAGCTCTAAATAAATTAGCACTTACCACTTCTATTTTGAGATTATCACAATGAGCTTTGAAAAAATCCTGTCCCATCCTTCCGTCCTGGCCTTCTTATCTGAACAAAAAATTAAAGAGCCCACACAAATTCAGTCTCAAGTCATTCCAGATTTTATTGGTGGAAAATCAGTCAATGTCATCGCCAAGACTGGCTCGGGAAAAACATATTGTTTTGCTTTACCTATATCAGAACAATTAAAAATTATTGAAGAAAACGCTAAAGGCGGGGATCCTAAAAAGAATTTAGGAAAACCCAAAGCAGTTATTTTAGCACCAACTAGAGAGTTAGCTCTCCAATTACAAAAAGTTTTCAAATCGATTTCTCATCACGTGAAATTGAGAGTTCGCTTACTGGCCGGCGGTGAAGCAGCAAAAACGAATCACTTACTTGCCAGAGATACGATTGATGTCTTAATTGCTACTCCTGGGCGTCTTAGCAGTGCTTTAAAACGAAAAGAGCTCAATTTAAAAGAAACTAATTACATCATCATGGATGAAGCTGATCAACTCTTAGAGATGGGCTTTCGTCGTGACCTTGAAAACATTTATCAGTCGTGTGATGCTTCTTTAGTTCACGTTGGTCTATTTAGTGCAACTCATTCTGAAAGCCTAGATGAATTTTGTCGCACCATTTTTTCAGAAATAGAATTTGCGACTTATAACAGTGACGATAAAAATAAACTGACACAATCAGTGAGAACTTTTAATATTTATTTAAAAGACGAAGAAAAAATTGTGATGACTGAAACTTTCCTTAAGACTCAAGCAGTAGGAAGAGGAATTATTTTTGTTAATAAGCACGACACAGTCGATATGTTGTACTCAACACTTCCCGCAAAATTTCCTAAAATGAAATTCCATGCTCTTCATGGCGAAATGGAAGCAAAAACGAGAAAGAAAAACTACGATCAATTCCTAAAAGAAGGTGGAGTTTTAATCTCTACAGATATTACTGCTCGAGGAATGGATATTGATGATTTAGTGTGGGTAATGAATTTTGATTTACCTTTTGAAGCTGTTTATTACATTCATCGCTGTGGGCGAGTAGGAAGAAGACAAAAAGAAGGTTTTGCTTATAACTTAGTGACACCTAAAGATATGAACATCATCACAAGAATTAACGAAGCAATTAAAAATCAATCTGCCATGAAATTGACTTCTTTTGATGAAAAGAAATTTAGCGGCATGAAGGCCATCAAATCAAAGACAATGGTCACAAAGCTGGATAAAAAGAAAAAACAGCTCGATACACTAAAGAAAAAAGTTTTTGAAAAGAAGAAGCCTTCAGATCGAAAACATTTAAAGGTCATTAAAGGATCGTCTACTCCAAGGTATAAACGTTTAGAAAAAGGTCTCCCAGAAAAGCCAGCTGATAAAGCTAAAACACTAGCAAAAAAATCAGTGCGCAATACAGATGGGCGAACTGATAAAAATGCTAAGCCTTACTCAAAGGGGAACGCTAAACCTAATGCCAGAACGAATCCAAAATCTAATACCAACACGAAAAAGCGTTCAGTAGAAGATGGATATAAAAGGGTTGTAGGAAAATCAAGGAAGTAGTTTTTTGATAAAATATTTTTTTCTTTCACTTTTACTTTTAGGAATGGGCTGTTCTAAAAAACACTCTGCTCCTGAAGCTTTTTATAAACTTGAAGATTTCACGCACATAATGGATGCCACGGGGGCCTTGCCTGATAAAGAAGTGGCCCGAGCAATTAATTTTGCAGACTATTCACCAGGCGTGAATCGTTTGAATTCCAAAGCACTCGTCTTTTCGCGTTTAAGTTTTTACGCTATTGAATTTGAAACTGAAACTCAGGCAAAAAATGAAGCGCTCAGACTCAATCAGTATTATTCCCGCAATTGGTTATTTGATAAAGTTGATGGGGAGCCGATATTAGAAGATTTAGTCATTTTAAAATTTCAAGCACAAAACCCGAAACGCCATACTCAAAGAAAACCAGTGGGTTCAGAAAAAGAATCTAAAGCTGAGCACACCGAGCATAAAAGCGAACATTAATTAAACATTTGTGGATGGGCTTTAAAGCGTTCTTCAAAAAAGTGTATGCGCTTTTTCCATTCTTCAGAAATTAAACGAATATTTTCATAGGAACTTTCATCGTGTTTAAAATTGGCCTCTAATTCATCTAGCGTTTGATGAAAAAGCACAATCCATCTTCCTAGTTCTCCGCGTTTGATTTTCAAACCCAAGTGAGTAAAGAGCAGTTGGAAGGGTTTTCCTTCCAAAGGAATTGATGTCTGGCCCGTGAGCTGCATTTCCCAAAATGTAGTGATTCGCTCCAAGTGATGGCCTAGAACTACAGGGTCTTCAAATTTTTTAAAATGATAGCCAATTAAGACGTCTGATAAGGCCTTTTCGTAGAAGGTTTCTACCACTATAGCGATTAAATCTCTCATATTTTTAAATACCTAGGCTGCCCGACAATATTAGTAAACTTCTAAAACAAATAACCGATAGGAATAATAAGGTAAAGAAAAACAAATGCAAAAAAACGCGAGAGCTTTCGTCATTTTCCTACTTCTTTGTTCTCCAGCTTATGGAGAAGACCTCACAGTGCAGTCACTTTCAGACGGTGCTTGCTGGTTAGAAGAAAATGAAAATACGGATTCTCTAAAAATTGCCAGTTTTAACGACAAAGAAACACTTTTAATCAATAAAGAAGACATGAGCATAAAAGTAAGTGAGCTTTTGGTTAAAGGCCTAAGTTCTCCACTAGTATTGAGTGAGCGCTCACTACATTGTGGCGCTTATGGTTCCAGCATTGTGATGAAATTAGACTATCAAGGAAGAGCAGCTTGTTTATGGCTAAAAATAAAGAAAGGTCAATTAGAAGTGCGATCTCTGGGAGGCCTAGAGCCCACGAAGAGTCAGCTTTGTGATGGATATAAATGGGGTGAGTTAATCATTGGTCTGAAATCATCTTTACAAAAAAATGAGTTAATCAGTCATTTTATGCACAATACATTTAGTAATGTAGCTGTTGTCTCTACAAACTTAATCAAAGTGACCTTAAGAGAAGAATTTTTTGGAAAAGAATTAGAAGTTATAGAGAGTATTAAAAAAGAAATCGATGTGAAATATATCGAACTCAATACAATCCAACATCCAGTTGGACTTGCAACTCCGTTAAGATAACTAGAGTTGCAAGATTAGCAATTACCTTGAAATATCGTGAAGAGCTCTTCCTAATGACTTTGATTTTTTATCAAAGAAATTATTATTTTCTGCCATTTCAGCTTCTTCTTTACAGGCGATGCACATTTCAGCAGTGAGACGAGCACTTAGTCGTTCATAACCAATTTCACCATCGCATTCTTCGCAAAGACCGTAAGTTCCACGAGTCATTGCATCGAGGGATTTGTTAATTTTTTTAAGGTAAAAATTCTCACGATTGATAAAACGAATATCATGTGAAGTTTGTGTATTTACACTGGCTTCATCGAGGGGATCTGAGAGTTCGTTTCTGTCGAGTTGATACTGTTCGTGTTCAAGTTTTTTATTAGCGATTCTTTCTTTTTCAGATAAGAGTTTGTCTTTTAGCAAAGTAATTTGTTTGTCGGTCAGATAAGCGTTCTCTCTTTTCATTCTATCTCCTGAAAAATAACTGCATTGATCCTCAGTGATTATTGCAGCGGCAAACATAGTTAAGAAACCGTATTAGTTTAGTAGTCTTGAAAATCACAATACAGATAGGAGAGTAATCTAGACAATTACTAAAATCTAACAAAGCTTAACATCTTACAAATGTACTATTTGTCATTTTTAGGAAAAGAGGCTTCGCAGTAAGGGCAAAAGTGCCAGAATTGCACATCTAATTCTGTCTTGCATGATGCACAAGTTAAGAGACACTCTAGGTCAATGAAATCTTCTCCACCCATAAAAAGTTCTTTTCTCATTGCACGAATCGTGACGGGGTGAGCACGAAATTTTTTCGGTATCAGTAAATCAGGAATAAATTTAGCGGGAGCTACACTGGTATCTGGAATGATTTGAACTTGGTGCGTTTCTTGTAAGTCCATGTCAAAGAGCTGAGTGTTAGCAGCATTGTTATAACTTTTGAGTTTTTGAAATTGTGAATGTGGATCTTGTTTATTTCGTAAAAACTTTCTCATTTCTTCAAGCTCTTGTTGTTTACTCATAATTTCATCCTTTTCCATTCTGATTCAAGATATTCGATTATTTGATGACTGGCTTTTTGGTGACGATTTAATAATTGGTAAAAGAGAGGCTTGGCTTCAAGAACTTCTTTTTGAAAGCGCAAACTTAATGGGCCTAATGTTTCAATCGTTCGCAAGGTCCATTCTTTAACTTCTGGATGCCCCTCTTTAAGAAAAGTTTTGAGTAGGTCAAAATAGTCTTGAGAGATCATTTTTCCAGACTTAAAACTCTCAGCAATGACATGCTTTTGGGAGGCACCGAGGCAGTAAACAATAAGTTCATGATGATTAATTTTGTGAAGAATTTTGAGAGAATTAATAAAGTGATCATTAAGTTCACTAGTCGAATTTTGGCAATGGTCAAGAATGCAAAGAATCTGTTTCAGCTTTATTTCTTCCTGACTTTTAAAATTAAGAGAATGGATAGTTTGAGGCCACTGGTCCTTGATGAGAGCAATTAACTCTGCATGAAGTTTAATTTGGGGACGCCCGCCAGACTTGAGTTTTTCGAGGGTCTCAGTGTAAATGTTGTCTAAAAATTGATCCATAAGGGTATTTTACCACTTTTTTAGCTGTTTATGGGCCAAAAAATGCTGAAAAAACTACTCATCTTTCGATATCAGTTTGACGCCCTAAGTGCATGACTGGTAAAAATCGACTTATCATGATGCCAATAAAAAAAGACCACTTAATTAATTCTATTTATCGTGCCACTGAAGGGGAATGGGTTTCCCTCGGTCGCCCGCAAATATTTGTGCGCTACCAAGGTTGTGCTATTGGTTGCCTAAACTGCGACTCAAAAGACACTTGGGATTTTAGTCAAGACATGGGTATAAACCTTGAGTCTGTAATATCAAAAGTTCATTCTGAAGGCTTTGATGGCCGAATAAAGAATGTTTCTATTACAGGGGGGGATCCACTTCACCCAAGCCATGTCCCTCACGTGCTTGCCTTAGTAAAGGCCCTAAAAGAAAAAAATTATTATATTAACATTGAAGCTGCAGGTTCGAGAGTTGTTGATGAAATTTTTGATTTAGTTGACTACATCAGTTTTGATTTTAAAACGCCGTCAACTGGGGTAAAAACTCCCCTTAAAAATATTCAAAAGATGATTGGCCAGTACCAATCGAAATTCCAAATTAAAGCTGTTATTTCAGATCGCACTGACTTTGAAGCCACACTCGAAGCGTATAAATCTCTAGAAAAGACGGAAACGTCTCTTAATTTTCCATGGGTTCTCACACCTTGCTACAACACGGAAGAAGAATTTCCTATGAGTCGATTTATGAATGTCTTATCGTGGAACGAAGAAGCAGGGGGCGTATTTAGAGTTATCGGTCAACAGCATAAATGGGTCTGGGGCCCGGATCAAAAACAAGTATAAATAAATTCAATATCGACTTATAATTTTCTTATGAGTTGCCTAAAAAAAATAATCAATGCTCCTTTTGTTCTAATGCTTTTTTCAATTTGTTTGTTTGTGCCGAATGCTTTCGCACAAGACTGTATTCAAGAAAATATGGAGCTGGAAACTAATTTGGATAACCTGTTATCCAAACGTTTAATCTCCTATAATGATATGCAAAACATTTCAGAGAGTATGTCATCGGCACAAAATAAAAGATGCAACCTGTCTTCTCATAAAGGAAAACTTCAGGCCCTTAAAGAAAAACGTTTAGCGACTGTGAACATGTATCTTCGTAATGGAATAAAGAATGAAGGAACGATTGATCTTACTAACGAGCAAGATTATTTAAACGGCAAGCCTGTTAAATTTAAATATGCTTTTGATAATGTATTTACAGGCAGTGCTGTCAATCCCCCCAATCAGTCGACTGTAAAAATTCCTCCCCCAACACAAAGAGTTCCAATCAAAAATATTAAACCTAGTGGCGGAAGCTGCGAAAATAAAATTAATCAAAACTTTACAGTAAATCTTAATAATACCAGAAACCAAGACAGTGTTGGTTGGTGTTATGCATTTGCCGCTAGTGATCTAGTGAGTTATCGCTTAAATAAAAAAATATCAGCTGTCTCTTTATTTGATACGTCTGATAAAACCATAGAACAGGATGTGGCGACCGGAAGTAAGATTGGAGGGGATATTAAGTACAGCATTACTTATTCGCTTTCTAAAAGAAAAGGCTTTTGCTTGGAAGCTGATTTACCTTCGAGCGATTTTAAGTTTTGCACTGATCAAGCCTACCTAGGTTTTCTCAATGATATTTTAACTCGTGCGAGAGAAAAAAGATTAGAAAGTGATTTGCAAAATGATCAATGCTTAACTCAGAATTTAAAGTCAGCTTTCCCCGGTGTTGATATTGGCCAAATGCTCAATTACACCAAAAAAAATAATCAGTTTCGTTTTGTAGAATATCTTTATGAGTCTCAACGTAAAGTTTCACTTAAAGAAGAAGCTTCAAAAATTAGAGTTCAAAAATTAAATGCCAAACATGTGAGTAGTGAGTTGCTTTTAAAGCGATTACACGACCAAATTAATAATAATGATGTGGCAGCAATTGGTTATGATTATAACAAGGTCAATCAAGAAAAAAATGAAGGCGCTCATGGCTCACTGGTCGTTGGTAGGAGAACTAATCCAGTAACTGGATCTTGTGAGTTTTTGGTGCGAAATAGCTGGGGAAAGGATTGTACTTTGAATGAAGGCCCTGGACTTTCATGTCACAAGGATTGTGCGGGAGGTACTTGCCGTGATACTGGGCATTTTTGGGTTGAAGAAAATCGCTTGAGTCAATCCCTTATAGATGTGACGTATCTCGAATGATAAAAAAATTAACCACACAATTATTTTTTTGTTTTTTAGTTTTCTCTATCGAAGCCTCGGAAAAGAGCTGTGAGATGTATAATATAAAAATCATCTTTGATAAAAAACCTATAGTCTCCAGTGAAGATATGTGCAGTTTTATTGATGAGGATAATTCACTTTATTACATGTCGAAATCTTGTTTGTTTTATGGATGTGAAGTTTTAAAAAAGAAAAAAACGAGATTAGTTATTCCCAATTATTTGGGTAAAATAGGTTCCCCCGGATTTAAATTGTGTAATGAGCTTGGTGGGGTACCTCAAATTTTTGAATTTCAAAAAAAGTCCAATGCCTGGCAAAATACGGAACGATGTCTTTTTAATAAACGCGATTTCATTGAGATTTCTTTTTTGACCAAAGAATGGAAAGCTTATATAAAAACTGAGTAATCTAAGTCAAACGTAAGAGAGCTCCAACTTTTGAAGCAATGCCTGGCTTGATACTGAGGTTTTTACCCGTTTCCACTCCCGCAGCACTCGCTCCACTGTGTGTGGCCCCAGAACCAAGAGTTGTGTGTCCTATTCGTGAATAGACAATTTGTAGTTTTTTAGAGAGATTTGACTCAATCAAAATTAAGTCTGAACTCTGAGCATGAGCTTTTTTTTGTTTTTCAATTTTTTCAACATAGCCTTTCGCCACACCTCTAAAAAATGAATTTTTTGCAGTGATGGTCTTAAACTGTGGATTATCTTTTTTAGTGATTTTCCATAAACGATCAAGCTCACTGTCTAAAAAATTAGCGACATAATCGGCCAATTCCACACTGGTTTTATCTCCAATGACTTCCAAATAAAAAAGTCCAGTCCCATGATTAAAAACGGGTGAGACAAAAAATGTTTTGAGAATTTCATAAATCGCCACGTGCTTGGCGCTCTTTCGTTTTGCTTCGAGAACTCTTTTTACACAGACTTCTTCGTCTGTATCAAGTTTTTCTCGAGACAGTCCTTTGGTGAGGTCTAGGTTGTGTTCAAGTAATAGGGCATTGGCCTTTAAAGTTGCAAGCTCTCTTTTCATGTGGGTTATCACTGCTAGTTAAGGCCAGTAGTTTTTTTAAGCGCTCTAAAAGTTTTTCTGTTTTTAAATCACCTTCTAATTTAGAGTTTTCAAGATTCAGATTTGAATAGGCCCTTTCAACTTCAGGATCCCATCCATAACTTCGACAAACATCTTTAAATTCTTCACCATGAATGACGTGCTCCGGGCCGTGGACAATAAAGGCAATAAAGTGGGCGAGTTCGTGGCGAATGACATTTTTTAATACTCTATCGTGCGCCAGCATCATCAATTTTTTCGAAAGTCCAATTTCATAAGTGCGGTGATCGAAATATCCAAGACGATTATGGTCTTCAAAGACCACAATGTTTAAGGGATAAAGAATTCCATTATAGAGGACGCGACTGCGATCCATTTTTAAGTTCATTTCAAGATTAATAATCTCACGAACGTCTTCGCGAACTCTGGCAATGAAGGTTTTGATTGTTTTAGAATAATAAAACATTCGGCACTATAGGCTATTTTTTATTGAAGGGCAATTAACTTATTGGGCACATCGTCTTGGAGCAGAAAATGACGTTTTTTGACTTCTAAAAGTCGCATTCTTTGGTCTAGTTTTGATAAATAAATTCTTTTAAATTTCTTTGAATGCGAGTGGTAACGTGCGTACCAACGTCGATCATTTTTAGCATATTTATTTTTTAAGTGAGTTAAGATTAACACCATTTTTTGCAGAGAATAAGCATGGTCGACTTTTAATCTTTCTACATCAAGTGGTTCTAAGTTTAGTCTTAGAAACTCTTTATTCCAAACATGGGGGTTAATTTGAGCAATTGAAAGATCTCCTGTGGATGAAACGGCACTTTGATTAAATAAGCTTTCTACATCAATGATTGAAACCATTATTTGAGGGTTAAGAGATGTTCCCTGAAGAGCATCTGAAATCAGTTCTGCCACTTGAGTTCTATATTCAATAGGTAATTCAGGTCTTAAGATAGAGATCATTTTTTCAACAGACCGACTATTGGTCGGCATTTTAGTTTTATCAAAATCACTGTATTGATTGTTGTAAACATTCGTTAAGTTCACACCATTAGTAGACGGATTAGAATTAGAATTGAAATCTTTAGAATTGCAATAAATGCCAACTGCCATAAAGGAGCAAACAACCATTTTACTTAATAGTTCTTTTTGTTCTTTAGGAGTGAATATGAAATTTAATGTTTTCATATATCCATTATAAGGGGCATATGGTTTGGTAAATCTCCTAATTTAGCCTGTTGTCGATATACCAATAAGTTAAAAAAATAAAGGGATTTTTAAGCAGTTGAATTTGCATTTATATCACTTAGATAAAGACCTAATGACTGTCCAATATTCAAGGCGATTGTTTTGTAATTTGTTGAAATGTGAAGAGCAAAATTGACTCACTTATTTGGTCAATTTTAAATCTTAAGATAAGTATAATTTATATTCTTTTAGGAATATTTCTCTTGTTTGTTTTAAATTTGCCGTTAACCTTCTGTAATACATTTTGAATGTCAGGGAAGGAAGTTCGATGAAGTATTTATTTGTCACATTTTTATTTTTTTCATTAAGTTTTCTCAGTAATGCTCAAGATAACTGTACTGGTGTTCGTATTAATATGAATTTCTATTACAGTGAGTGTGCACGAATACAAGCTGAATCAATTGAGCAGGGTGCAGAGGGGCTGGTGTTAACCCCTACAAAAAAACTCGTATACGTAGATGATAATGGACAATCATACTCGAATATAGAATGCGTTAGTAAATGGGAGCACTTAATATTTGGTTATATTTCTGAGCCATTTTTAGATACATGTGGTGTGAATCCTCCTGGGCCCAAAATTCAAAACGCAAACTCATGCGGAGTCCCTGGCTCAATAATCGAAGTTTCTAATCAAGTTGTCGGAGAAGTCATTCCCGTGGTCGGAGCCCCATTTGAATTAATTTATTATTCTAATAAAGTTATTGGCAGAACAGAAGACTATATTTCAAGAATTCCATTAACAGCTCAGACTTATTCATCTGCAGTTATACATTTAGGATTACTAATAAAAAATGAAATTGATGCCACAGTCCTTAGTACGAGTTACACCCCTTCTTCAAATATTATTTATAATTATCAGTGGGATGGGTTCGACGCAAGTTTGAATGAAACGTGGGGAAAAATAAGACGAAATGTTACAATTTCTGAAACTGCCATGGATTTATCATTTCCACCAGAACCAAGGGACATCTATCTTGGTAATTTGAAAGCTAAAAAATTAGGAATAGGAGCATGGCTTCCGAGTATCTGGCATTTTTATGACCAGGTTTCCGGCACACTTTTTAAAGGAGACGGGTCCTATAGAGAAATCAAAGGAAAAGTAATTGGTGCCTACACAGAAGTAGCAGATGAATCTGGCCTGGAAGTTTATTATTTTGATAGCACTGGTAAAATCTCTCATACAAAAACAGGACTTACTGGGGCGACGATTTTTACTTTTTTATACGATGGTGCCGGCAGAATAACGAGCATTACACAAGCATTTGGGCAAGTGACAACTTTTTCTCGAGATGGCTCAGGACAACTTCAGTCAATTGTTGCTCCCAACGGAAAAGTAACTAATGTGAGTTTTAATACGAATGGATATTTATCAGAAGTTTCTAATCCCAACTCAGAAGACTATCTAATGACCTATTATGGAACGACGGGGGGGCTACTTCATACATTTACTAAACCTTCAGGTGATGTGACAACTCTTACCTATGATAGTTATGGAAATTTAACAAGTGACACTCACACCAATGGTTTTTCTTTGACGCTTAGTAAAGTTGACGGTGTCGTTTCTTCAGTGAGTTCTGAAGGTGTCACCAATTTTAGTAAATATACACCATGGGATTTTACAGAAAAGAGCACTTCGGCAACAGGCCTAGTTAATTATGTCAGTACAACACCTACGTCAACTGCCATTAGTTCACCTTTTGTAAGTCGCAATTATACTTATGAAGCCGATTTACGTTTTGGAGATCAAGTCAAAAATATTTCAAATTCATCTATCTCTAACTATGGAGTCCGAAATACAAGTATCACACGAAGTCTGAATTTAAATACACCAAATGACCCTTTTTCAATTGATACATATTCAATTCTAGAAACGGTTGGCCCTTCTGAAACGACTTCAGTTTATTCAGGCAGCAATAATTCTTGGGTGACAACTAGTAAGCTTGGAAGAACACTGACGAAAACTTTAGATACTTATGAAAGACCAATTTCCGTGCAGAAAGGAAATTTGACTGCCACAAATTTTACTTACACTAATGAGTTGTTAACAAAAATTTCTCAAACGTCTGCGAGAGAAACAAGCTTTACATATTTTACAAATAAACTTTTAAAAGATGTGACTAATGCTCTCAATGAAGTCACTAGCTACACTTATGATAATGCCGAAAGACTTTTAACGAAAACACTACCTGACTTAAGAGTGATTACTTATAGCTATGATTCAAACGGAAATATAACTAGTATCACTCCACCGAGTAGACCGGTGCACACTTTAACATACGGGTTGAATGAAAAACTTGTCGATTACACTCCTCCAAGTTTATCCGGTGTGAGCATCGTTAAAACAGAATATACTTATGACTTGGATAAGAGGTTAATAAAGATCACTAGACCCGATGGAAAGGAAATTGATTTTACTTATAGTACAGCGAATGGACTTCTTGATACGACGTCAGGTTTGTTTGGAACTATTACTCATGGTTATAATTTGGGAAGTCTCACAAGTATTGTGGACCAATTTGGATCAACTCTTAATATGAATTATACCGGCAATACAGTGACTTCAAGTGATCTCAGTGTCACGGCGGGAGCAGTATATAGTTATTCACGAACTCCAAATGCCACTGCTGGCGAAAAAACTGCAAGTGAAACGATTAATGGTTTGGGAGCAAGTTCTGTTAATAGAACGGTTGCCTATACTTATAACGATGACGAATTATTAACTGGCGCTGGAACAATGAGTCTCGTTTATAATGTACCCAACGGACAATTGACGGCAACGACCTTAACGAATATTAAGGATTACACTTATTATAATTCTTTCGGCGAAGTCATTCAGTATGTAGTGAAAAAAGGCACACCCGTTATTTATCAATATGACTTAATCAGAGACAATCTCGGACGAGTCACTAAAAAAACAGAACTCTTAAATGCCGTGACAACAATTTGGGACTACCTCTACGATAGTGCTGGAAGACTGACTCAGGTAAGTAAAAACTCTGTCGTCGTTGCCACTTATAGTTATGATAATAATAGTAATCGCACGGGTGGAATAATTCGAGGTGTGAGTACTACTGCCATCTATGATAATCAAGATCGACTGACTACATATAACGGTATTGCTCGAAGCTATAATGCCAATGGTGAACTGTTAACACTCGGAACGGCCGTCCTTACTTATGATGTCTTTGGAAATTTAAATCAATTTGTGAATGGTTCAACAAATGTGACTTACGAAGTTGATCCACTTCAAAGAAGATTGGGACGCACGATAAATGGAGTGGGATCATCGCGAACGAGATATATTTACAATCCAGAAAATCAGGTTATCGGTGAATTAAATTATCAAAATAAATTAGCGAAGACTTTTATTTATGCGACTAAGAGTCACGTGCCAGATTATTATATTGATAGCGGTGGAAATAAGTTTAGAATAATAACTGACCATCTTGGATCTGTCAGAATGGTAGTGAACGCGAGCACGGGGACTGTTTCACAGTACATGGAGCACGACGAGTTTGGAGTGGTGTTGACGGATACAAATCCAGGCTTAACACCATTTGGTTTTGCGGGAGGGCTTTATACTCCACAGTCTGGGCTGGTTAGGTTTGGGGCGCGTGATTATGATCCATTGGTTGGTCGTTGGTTGAGTAAAGATCCGATTAGGTTTGATGGTGGGGATACTAATTTGTATGGGTATGTTGAAAATGACCCCATAAGTTTTATAGATGAGGATGGTTTAAATAGAAATAGACCTGGTGAAAAGAGGGAAGTTGGAGGTAGCGTTGGCGGCGGAGGTGTTATTTATGTTGCACCTAACGGACAAGCAGCTTTCGCTCCGACAGGCTCATTTGTTTCACCAACAAAGTATGCAGATGGGTTGAAAATTAATACGCCTAATGGTGCTCAAATTCGATTAATGGACCCAAAACCTATGAGCCCCAATGGTTATGGTGTAATTAATATAAACGGTAAATTTTATAACTCTGGAGGTCAAGTTGTTCCAAAGAGCTCACCAGAAGCACACATACAACCAACATGTAAGTAGGATATAAAAATGAAAAGTTTTGAGAGTGTTAATAAACTAATTAATGAGAAGCTAAGTTTTCCTATAAAAGTAACTATTAAGTGTGAAAATCAAGAATACAATATAGAAAACGATGAAATAAAAATTGCTTTAGGTGATATCTTTTATTTTTCATCAAATGAAGGTGAAACGCTTGTTGCAAAAGAAAATATTTTTTCTATGTTAAATATAAATGAAATAACAATACTTAATATGCAAGTAGATGAATTGAATATATTAAAAATCGAATGCAAAGAATGTATCATATTAGGTTTTCCTAGAGAGTATGAGGGCTGGGGTATTTATGTAAAAGGTAAACAATTTGCAGCTCATTATGGGTGGCAAAATGATTTGGATTGGGAGTAGCTATTTTCAACTACAATTGGTTTTTAATATAGATTGAAGAACTAGCTAAAGGCTGCCACTTAATGCGTTTTAAATGCAAGCTAGAACGCTGAGATTTTGATTTTGGAATATAAAATTAGAGAATGGCCAGAAAATGGCCAAGGATTGCACCAAATTTCTTAAAATACTGTCAAATGAGGCATCGGGTGCAGGGCCGCAAAGATTCTTGCTCTCTAATATTTAAGAATTATGGATGAGTAAAGATCCAGTGCCATTTGCGGGAAATTATCACTGGGTCTTTAAATAGGTGGCCAAAAAGTGGCCAAATATTTAGAAAAATTCCAAAAAAAGTGCTTTAAATGAGCACTTTTTTGGAACGGCCAACTGGCACTGACGTTGGGAATTTTCCACTTAAAGACCCAATTTAATTGTATTTTCCAAGGTTGTGAGAGCTCTTTGATAAAGGCTAGTTTTGTAAGAGAGTTTTTCATACAAAAATGAAGTTTAAATATTAATTCTGATATAAGGAATATTAAAATGCATCGAATTGTAAAATCTCACTTAGACAATTTTTCTAAAAATTTTGGACTAGAAAAACTTAGTGAATCATATCAGTTTGAAGTTTTTTGTAATTACTCATTACTTTATTCTAGAGTAAGTGGTGATTTAGATGCAACTGATGTAACGACTAGTACAGGTGATGATGGTATAGATGGTATCGCAATTATAGTAGATGAAGAATTGTTGATATCAGACGAAGATGCAAAAAATATTTTTTCGACAGAAAAGAAAAATCATGAAGTTGAATTTGTTTTTATTCAGGCAAAAAGAAGTGAATCTTTCGACTTGGGAGATTTTTTAAAGTTTAAAGAATCAATATTGAGATTTATTACCTCTGAAAAATACGATCCTTTGGATGACGTTCAAGTAAATACGAGAAAAGTTTTTGATATATGTATAAGTAATGTCCCGAAGATTAGAGGAGGTAAACCTAGCTTAACAGCTAGATTCGTTACAACTGGAAATTATCAATTTCCAACAGCCCTGGAGACAGCACTTAAAGATTTTAAAGTACAGCTTGAAGAGCTTGGATACTTTTCTAATGTAGATATCAGTTTTATTGGAAGAGATGAATTAACTACTCTATGGGTAAGTACATATTCAGGAATAGAAGCCCAGTTAACTATATTTAGCAATGCTCCCTTACCTCCCATCTCAGGAATTGAAGAAGCATATCTCGTTGTCGCTAAAGCTAAAGACGTAGTATTTAATCTACTTCAAAATAAGGATGGTACTCTTAGAACTCAAGTCTTTGAAGAAAATGTTAGATCATTTTTAGGGATAGAAAACCCTGTTAATAAATCTATTGCAAACACTATTCATACGACTAATTCCTCTACAAGGTTTCCAGTCTTAAATAATGGTATAACGATTGTAAGTCCTGATGTTAGAGTGCAGGGTAATACTTTGCATTTATTAAACTTTCAGATTGTTAATGGATGTCAAACATCAAACGTATTATATGAAAATCGCGAATATTTAAGCGACGACATTATGGTAAATTTAAAAATCGTAGAAACCTTAAATGAAGATGTTTTTTCTGAGCTGGTTAGGGCAACAAATAGTCAATCAGAAGTAAAAGAGAATCAATTTTTTTCCTTAAGACCGATTGTAAAAAGAATTGAGCAATATTTTGATTCTTTTGATGGACTGGAAAATCGATTATACTTTGAGCGCCGTCAAAGACAATTTGTAGGAAGAGACATTCAGGATGTTAGAATATTTTCAGTTCATAATACTGCTAAATGTGTAGGTTCAATGTTCCTGAGAAGACCAGATTTGGCTTATAGGTACCCAAGACAGGTTTTTGATAAACTCGGTGCCGATGTATTTTCAGAAGATAATAAAGAAATTATTTATTATACCTCATGTCTAGCACTTTATCGTTTTCAATTATTTGTTTCTAATGCGCAAATTTCCCAAAATATGAAAAAATATAAGTGGCATATACTAGCTCTATTTCGTGCAATCGTTTGCGATAAAAATATCCCACCATTAAACTCAAAACAAATTGAAATTGATTGTACTAATCTAGTTAATGTTTTATCTGCTAACGATGCTTCTGCTCTTGCACCATTCTTGGAAGCAGTTTTTATAATTGATTCTATGGGCGCTATTACTGATGACAGATTAAAGAGACAATTAGTTTTAGATGAGATGTTTGCCAAAATTAAAAATTAAGTAAAATATTATTATTCTTTAAAGTTGAAAATAGTGGTGAAGTGGAGATTCGATGTTTTGAACACTTTTACGAGTGAATTGTTTATTCAAAAATGCTTAAAGATCCAGCGATGAATTTCTGGAGATGTTTTTGATAATTACAGACTCAAGTAGATTACTAGCTTTTTCGTATAGGAAAAATTTTTATGAATGAAAATAAAATTAGAGCTTGGGGATATTTTCTAAATAGAGTTCTCCTGGGAATAGCAGCAATCGTTGGAGCTTGTAAAGCACCTCAGGCGATTTCTGATTATGCAATTAATGTTAAGACTGAGCAGATTATTAATAATGCGATGTCGACTGTGGTAAAGATTGCTTCAAGTATAAAGAATGAGAATCACAACACCATCGTTAATCAGTACAAAGAAAAACTTCAAAGTTCTTTAAACAATCCAAGTGAATTTAAAAAAGAGATTGCAGGTATTCCGGAACCAGTTCTTCAACAATTAGGCTTAAAGACTTCAAAAGCTGATCTTTCACATGGCTTGGAAGATAAAAAAACTACCGAAGACGTTAGAAAATTTTTAAATGAGAAATTACCTAATTTGCTTTTAGATGCAGCAGGAAAGCCTTTTCTTTTGGATAGGAGCAAGCCTGGCCAATAATAAAATTTAAGATGAAAAGTAGTTCTCAACTCAGCTTTCTGAAATATGGATAATAAGTTTAAGAGAATGTGATTCTAAAAATAGGGTCTTAGGAAAAATGGGTTTAAGAAATGGCCAAAATATGGCCAAAAATTCTCAAAAATACAAAAAATTGAGGAAAAACGAGGGCCGCTTGAAGAATAAATATATTTTTATTTTTAAAGACTTAGAGAGATTTTCGATCTTATGATGCCACAGTCGAATAGTCATTATGATCCATCGGTTGGTCGGTGGTTATCAAAAGACCCTATTAGGTTTGCAGCTGGTGATAGTAACCTTTATGGCTATACATTTAATGATCCAATTAACTTGATTGATCCTTCTGGCCTGGATGTAACTTTTTATATTGTTCCTCCTTATCATTCTATGATTGGTGTTACTAATCCTGCTTCACCATCAGGTATGACTTATGGTGAATTTTATCCTCGTGGAAATGATATTGGCTTAACAGGACCAGTCCCAGGAAGAGTAAATATCACTTCAAGTTATCCTTTACCAAAGATTCCATACAATACAATTCAGACTACTCCAGCACAAGATAGCCAGGTTCTTCAAAACATGAAAAACTTAAGAAACATGGCAAACGAAGGATCATTTGGTTATTCGGTTACTGAACAAGGTGGTAGCAATTGTTTTGGATTTTCTTCACAAGCTTGCGGAGGAGCGTGTAAATGAATATAGCAGGAACTTTCGTAATATTTTGGTTTTATATCTATTGGGCACTTATTATAACCTGTCCAATTGTTCTCGCAGTAACGATATATGTTTGGCTTAGGAAAAAAGGGACAATCAAGCAAAGACGTTTGTTGATTATTTTTTCAGCATTGCTTTTGATTCTTTCAATATATCAAATAGCATTTTCTGCTTATAAGAAAAACTTAATAGAGAAAATGCCAGAAGAAGAAATTTACAAATAAGTAAGCGAACAGATTTCGAAGTCACTTTTTGATTAGATTGTGACTTTAAAATTTTATAATTTATTCAGTTTTTGATGGCCAAATATGGCCGAGGATTTATTAAAATACAAAAAATTCTCGAATTTTGTAGAAGTAGTAAAAAAAGAGATTGCTTAAATATTGAAGATTTAAAGTCGGTTCTACTATTTGTCGGCCGCGATAGTTGAGGTTTGGGTTGCGTGATTATGATCCATTGGTTGGTCGATGGTTATCAAAAGATCCGATTAGGTTTGATGGTGGTGATAGCAATCTTTACGGATATGTATTGCAAGATCCAGTAAATCTAATTGACCCTACCGGTCATATATTTGCCAATGTAGTCGGAGGTATTTTTGGGGCTGCGTATACTGCTGCAACTGGTGGTTCTGCTAAAGAAATAATTGGGTATGGAATACTTGGTTTCGCAACTGCTGGTTTAAGTATTCCTGTACAGATTGGTATTGAATACTTCTCTAACCCTAATGTTACGGCACCAGATGCTGATAAGGTTCCAAGAGCTCCTAAGCCAAAGAGTCCTTCGTGTGTACCGTCTATGCAATCATGTCAACCTGCTAAAAATGCTTGTGGAGTCTAAGAATGAAAATTGCCAAATATAACATAATTGAATTTTTTCCTATGTTTATAGCTTTAGGAATTTTAATAATTTTAAGAACTTTTTATCCAGGTTGTGTTAGTAAAAATTGCTTGGGGAATGCAATACTTATATCTTCAGCGATCGCAGCAGTTTTAAGTTTTTTTATTTATAGAAATACTCAAAAAATAGATAGCAAAATATACTATTACTCTAAATTACAAAAAGTAAGAATTCTGCTTGGTTCTTTTTTATGGATAGTGCTTTTTATAATTATTTTGCTTGATAAAATATTTGTGCTTTTTTAAAGCCGATAGCTTCTGAACTAGAAGAAGTTTAGAAAGACTTTTGTTTAAGTTTTTGAAGGCCAAAAATGGCCGAGGATTTATTAAAATACAAAAAATTCTCGAAATTTGCGAAAGTAGTAAAAAAAGAGATTGCTTATATATTGAAGATTTAAAGAGGGTTGTTTTATTTGTCGGCCGCGATATTTAGATCTGGGGCGCGTGATCGATTTACTAATAAAGAAATGATGATTTTAAATAATAAGACTATTTTTGTTGAGATGATAAAGAAACTTGCAAATACTAAAGCATCCATAAGAGCCTAGGATTGATTTTTATTGAAAATGAAGGCCATCGGTAAGGGCCGTAGTTTTGAATGGATTTAAACGCGAAATTTTGATCTAAAAACACTTAACTGCGTTGTTTTTGATAAATTCAATGAAAGAATTTCGATTAGATTTTTAACTTTCAATTCATCGGATCTTGAAAAGAGCACTGCGTAGTTTTACTTCTTTCTTCATCAAATTTTCAATTTGGTGGCCAAAAAATGGCCAAAAATTTGTAAAAGAACTCAAAATTCAGCCTAAATAAGGCATTAATTTTGGCTAGCCAACTTACACTTGGTTTGCTCGTTGGCTGCTTAAGAATCGGATTTATACACAAAAAAAAAGCGCCCTAAGGCGCTTAATAGAAAATTATTCAAATGGGTTTATAATATCGTTAGTAATTTTTTTCCCTACAGCTTCGGCATAAAGTCTCTTTGTATCGTAAACACTTTTATGCCCGAGAATTCTTTGAAGCTCCAAAATATCTCCTCCATTAGATAAAAAAATTACTGCGAAGGAGTGTCGAAGATCCATAGGGCACCATTCTCCTATGTACATTTTTTTTGCTTTAAATTCATTAATGATCCTAACTAATTTAAAGTTTGTGAATGGCTCCTTATAATAAGTTTGAAAAACAATTTCAGAAACTCGCTTTTTCATTGATAAGATTTTTACTAGCTCACTTGATATTTTCAGCGTTCTGTCTTGGCATTGTAATTTTGTATTTAGTCTAACAATGCCATTATCCAAATTAATTTCATCCCATCGTAGCTCGACAAGCTCAGATGTTTTCATTCCTGTTTCAGCAAACATTTTAATAATAGGATAAAGATATCCGGGAGAATATAATTTTATAGAATTTAATAATTTTTTGATGTCAGATTCAGATAGCAGATTTCTAGCTTTTAATGGTGGAGCAATTTGATCATAGTAAATTCTTCTAAGTGGTGACTCTGAAATAATTTCTTTTTCTTCAAGAAAGGTAAATAACGAGTCCACATCACCCTTAATGTGTCTCATTGTTATGTCTTTTAAATTATTTTCAGCTTGAATTTGATCAAGCCACATTTTAAGAGAGTTATGAGTAATGTTTTCGACATAAAATTTTCCAAAAGTGTCGATAAAATCAATTAAATGGCAATGGGTTTTTGAAAATTTATTATACTTTGGTTTTTCTATCAAAAAATAAATAATCAATTCTTCTATTGTTAGATTACTAAATTTGTTTTTAGGCCCAACCTTGTACATAGTTTCAGTGCTTTTTTTAAAAACTTGGGCATCTTCTTTTGTAGAAAAACAACGGCGAACTTTTCTTTTGGTTAAAGGATCAACAAAGCTTGTTAAAAAATTGTTCTCTTGAGATGTGAAAATGTTAACTTTAAATTCTTGCATGGTTTACTCCAATAATTGTTAAGGTTCATATGGCGAGGGGCATTCGATATCTTGAGCTTCTAGTTGACCATAAAGATCAACAGTCACATTAATTGAACTGTGTCCCAGGATTGCTTGAAGCTGGTACATTTTGCCACCCTTTTTTAAAAAGTTGTAAGCAAATGAATGACGTAAGGCATGTGATCCCCATTCATTTTTTACCATTGGAAAAAATTCCTTAAATTTCTTCATGAGTTTTGATAGATCTCCATCAGAGCTAGAATTGTTATCATGTCCAAATGTGGTGAAGAGCATGTGATGATTATGACTAGCAAGGTGATCTCTCAAGACTTTTTCAAGGATAGGAGAGATTCGAACAAATCTCTCTTTACCATTTTTTGTTTTTCTTAAATGGATAAGTCCTGTTTCAAAATCTACATCCTTTCTATGAAGACTTGTAATTTCTTCTTTTCGAGCACCTGTATGAGCGACACAAGAGAGATAAGGATAAAGTGTCTCAGAAGAAAATGTTTTAGAATTTTCCAAAATTTCTCTTACTTCACCTATCGACAAAACAACTCGGGATCTTTTAGGAGGAGCGTTACGATTAAAACGTATTCCTTGAATTGGATTTTTTGTGAGATAGTCTTCCTCAATTAAATATTGAAAGAATCCAAAAAATTGTGACCGAATATTATTTAATGTTTTGTCACTTAAATCACCTTTTGATTTTGTATCTAAGAGCCATTGCCTTAAATCTGTTTGACTTAACTCTACAACTTTATAAATACCAAAGGTATCAATGAAGGATTTAAAATAACTAGGTCTTTTTCTTACTTTGGTTCCAGGAAATCTTTCAATAAAGTTTTGCATAGCTTGAGAAATTCTCAAATCAGAAAATACATTTTCTCCTTTACTAAGAACTTGAGTTTCAAGTGATTTTTTAAATACCCTTGCATCCTTCAAGGATGGGAAACGCTTTCTAATTCGAGTGCTTGTTTTAGGGTCAAAGAATTTACATTGATAAAATCCTGATCCCATCTTATGAATTTTCACTTCAAATTGATTTATGCTCATAACTTAACTCTCATTAGCTCATTTGAACTTGGAAGATTATGATCTTTTAAAATTAATTGATGGCTTCGACTTGCTAACCATTTATCAAAAAGTTCAAGTTGAATTAAAAAATGTTTTTTTATTCCAATATTAACGCTTGGAAACGTTGGGTCTGATTTTATGTGGCGATAAATTAACCACTGACTAATTCCATACATACTGGCAACCTCCTTGATTGAGTACAATTTTTTTAATGGAAATTTTTCCATACTTGTAGGCCAACATGTTGTCGGCCGTTCAGTCAATGGCCGTTCTTCAGAATTTAATTTTTTTGGAACTCGCTCTTTGGGATATCTGAGGTTTACAAGCGTCGGATTAAGATCGCAGAATTTTTTCTTTAAGTATTTGGTCTCCCTTTTATCGGTTCCTAAAATATAAAGATATTTATGCTTTTTAGGCAAAGGACGCTTTAGACATCTAGATTGGTGATCTGTAGAAGCTTGATAAAGAACCTCTTTAATTTTTTCTGGGATTTTATTCCAGAAAATTTTGTCACGATAACTCCAGGCCAATTCCCATTTAATACCAAGGTCATGGGCATAATATTTGTAGCTTGTCGTTTTTCTAAAAAGGCGATCACAAAACCAATTTTTTTCTGGGAAGGCTTCATCGAAGTATTCAAAGCGTGCTCCCGAATTTTGGCCGAGGTAAGTAAAATTACATGCCTGATAAATAGTTCCAAGCTCTCTAGCCGTAGTGTCTGAGTAAGCAGTAAAAAATCTAAAAGGAGTATTTTTTACCATCCATTTAATAGAAAACATTAAAAGTGCACTCGCAAGATTCTTCGGACTCCATGAGATGCATGCACCTCGAGAGATTAATTTTTCTAGATCTCTTTCTTTTTCTCCTAGCAGATTAGAAAATGCATTAGGTGTAGCCATTACAATAACGCCCGCTAGATTTCCTTTGTAGGTTGCAATGAATCGCTGTGTTGGTCTATGAGGCATTTTTCCAAGCCATTCATGACGTGTGATAAAATTTCTAACTCTTTCACACATTAATTGGTCGGTTTTATCTATGTATGAAAATGTAAAATCAGAAATTTTTAAAGAGCTAATCTCTTCCTTAATAAGCCCTGATTCAATAAGATCGAGCTTTAGATTCTTAAGTCTAACGTCATATTGGTAACAGTGATCTTTATTATATTCGTTCCGGTGATCCAAGCGAGAGGAGTGTTCTATAGGTTGTCCTTGATGAATGTTTAATAATTGGAAGTGTCTATAAATACGTTTATAGCTTTTTAGGCTTTTCAGTTTTGTACTTCATTTTTTTAGACTTCATCTGAATCTTCTCCAATGCTGCCGTTAAAAGAATGGCGGCATCATCAGAGTTCTGGATCTTAGTAGCTAGATCTCTTAAATACTCTTTGGAGTTAAAATGTTCTTGGATAATTTGATTCTTATGCTTTTCGAATGATTCAGTTCTAAACTTAGTAATTATCCAAGATAACAATCTTGAGGGGGTAATCCTTACAAAGTTGCCATTTCCTTTTAGATTTATAAGCATTTCATCTAAGGACTCTTGTGCATCTGTTTCGATCAGAACTCTTAATGGATTTTTATTTTTCATTTTTACCTCGTTAAATTTTCAACAACGACACTAACTCTATATTCAATCCTTTCTTGGTTCAGGACTTGGTCTGAAGCCGTAGGTCCACCAGATTGAAAAGCTGGTTTGCCAGTACCAGCACAATTCCCAAGTCCTAGGAATCCAACCGGAACCATTCCTTGATTTGGCTCTGCGGTTACCTCTAGGAAGATTTCATTTGATTCAAATTGCATATCTTTAGCTAATGTAAATCTCGTTACTAAGGTTTCACCTTGGTTATCCACTACCTCACCCAAGGAATAACTTTTTTGGCCTATCCTAATTTTAATAGAAAGTTGATCAATGCTTTTATTAAATAGAAGTGGGGCGATTAGATCTTCCGTTCTTTCTCGATATTGATGGATGCATTGACCGTGTAAGTCCTCATCAAAACATTCAATAAATCTTGTGCATGTTTTGCAGCTTTCACTAACACAATATCTTCTCGTCCAGCTTGATTGATAAGCCTGATCAAATACCGCTGTAAATTGAGGCGAGGTCCTTGTTCCCATTAGACTGATTTCAATTGCTGTAGCATTAGACTCAATACGACCAAGAGATAACTGACTCACAACCGTCTGTGACTCAATTAGGATTTTTCTTTGAAGGCTCGGAGTCCTTTCTGTATTTGTTTCATTTGTCTCATTTTTATCATTAATCTTTTTAACCTCAGGTTCTTTTGGATTCCAAAAGTCACCGCATCCAAAAAGAACTAAGGCCAATAGAGTCAGCAATCCTAAGTTTAGTTTATTCATTATTTTGTCCTCTGTGAATTTGGCACCCACTGAGCATCTTCAGTAATGACCCAAATCCTATGTCCTTCAATTAGTTTCTTTCCTTGAACCTGTGTCTCAACCCATTGAGCATCAACTCTTGGGACCGTTAGTCCTGGTCCGTTAGTTGTTGGAGCAGTTTGAAATTTGGAGGGAGCTGAGACATTAAATTTTTCAAGATTAAAAAGTGTATCTCTTCTAGTTCGATCATCTCTTTGTTCTAAACTATTATGTAAAAAGTAACTTGCGATTCCTCCGATCGCTCCACCGACTAAAGCTCCTTGAATCGCGGCCGATCCCTTGTTTCTTTGTGCCATTGCAGATGCACTAATTCCGCCTAAAGCAGCACCAGTTCCAATCCCTAATACCATTGATCCTTTCATCGTCGAACAACTCGCTAGCGTTGCCATCAATACAATCAAAATCAATTTATTCATGAAAATTCTCCTTAACGTAATACACGTGATTGAAATCCAAAATATCAGTGCCTCGAATAGTTAAAACAGCTAATTACAATTCTATTGCTGCCTGTGTACTGAAGTGGTGATGGCAGTTCCCTGAATGGAAATTTATGGTGAAGAGTTTGCCATTTGTATTTGATAAAATGGCCATAGCCTTATTTGATTTAAACTCTTCAAGAGTGCAGAAAAATACTTTTCCAGAAAATTGTTTAGCTAGATTTTCTTCAGTTTTTATCAATCCGTTTTTAATGTAATTGTCACTACAAATATAGAGGACCGCATCTATGGATTCCTCTAAGTGGTAGTTAAGTAAATGCTTAGTCCAACGATCTGACTTTTTCTGACTTCTTTCAAATTCAACAGCGATTTTATATTCTCTCTCTTTAACTAGCAGAGAGAAGTAAATATCTGTATTCAGTCTTCTTAAGGCTTCGTAGTGCGAATCATTATCACCAAATACAATTGACTGAATTTCATTTTCGGTTTTGATTTCTACCAAATTTCTTGCAAGTGAAAGTTGATCAAATATTCCAGCAAGCTCAATGTCATGTTCAATATTTGAACTTTTTAGTTCTTTTCTTATGAGTTGCCCAGAGAGCAAATCCAATATTGCAGTTAAACCTTTTGGTGAGATCGGTAAATTCAAAAAAGTCTCCTCAGTGCTCTAAAGCACGAATGTTGTAAAATAAGTTTGCGTACATTTTTTAGCAACATTCAAACATTTGAAGGAGACCAGTATGTTTAATCATTATGTAGCAGTGGATTGGGCAATTGCCAATATGGCAATCGCAAGAATGACGGAAAAATCTGATGATATAAAAGTCATAGATGTTCCATCAAGTATTAAAGAAATGCAGATATACTTAAAAAACTTAAAAGGAACAATTTGCTTAACCTTTGAAGAAACATCGACTTCACAATGGCTATATACTGAGCTGAAAGAGTACGTTGATAAATTAGTTGTTTGTGATCCCTATCGAAATAAATTACTAAGTGAGGGACCTAAAAATGACAAAATTGATGCAAAGAAATTAGTAATGCTACTTAGGGCTGGACTCCTAAAAGAAGTTTTTCATTCCAGTGATAAATTTATTGAATTGAGAAAAATAGTAAGTGGTTACGAAGACACAATAAAGGCCGGTGTAAGACTTAAAAACCAAAGATCATCAATGTTTCGATCAGTAAATAAAGATCACAAAAAGAAACAGAGCTGATAATAGATGCGGATAAATTTGTACTTGGTGGTGTTGACATGCAAATTAAATACTATGAAGCTGAAAAATTAAGATATAAAAATGAATTTGCACGACTAAAAAAAAGCACATCCTGAAATAAAAGATTATGTGATATTCCAGGAATAGCAGACATATCTGCAGTTAAATTAGTTGCAAGAATTGTTGATGCGAATAGATTTCCCAATAGAAATAGCTTTTTGAGTTACTGCGGGCTCATTAAACTTGAAAAAATGAGTGGTGGAAAAAGCTATGGGAAGAAAACACCTCGTTTTTGTCGTCCATTAAAAGCTGTTTTTAAAACAGCAGCATTGGCAGCAATTGATGGAGACAACGAATGTGGAGATTATTGCAAATACCTTATAGAGACAAAGAAATATTCTGACAGAAATGCAAGACATGCTTTGTCGAGACGAATTGCCACAATCACTTATGGAGTAATGAAAGGAAATATAAAATATGATGCTTTAAAACGAAGGAACAACATAGAACGAAACAAGATGGATACAAGTAAAACATAGATCTATAAGTTTATTTTTGAATAATTTATTTTAATAATAGTTGTTGATAATAACCTTATAGATGGGAAGAGATTGCTCATTTTATATGATAGCATTTAATAGCTCAGGAGATCGGTTAGCACCTTCCCTTTTTCTTAAATTTATAATGCGGCCAAATTTATAGCCAATGTAGGGGGATATTTAAAAATCCCCTACACATTGGCAAATTAGAGAGCCCAGATAGACGTGTTGGAAAAACTATAAAATATCCAATTGAAAAACTTATAAAGAAAAGGTTATTAACGTTAAAAGTGGAACAGATAAATTGTAAAAAATACTTTAAAACCAGGCAGGATTTTGTCATCATTCCCAACATAAGTTAATGTGTGGTGCGAAGTCCGGAGACCGTAAGTCAAGAATTTCTTGTAATGGGAGACTTTTTTTCTTGACCTACTTTTTGATAGACGTATAAATGATCTGACTCGTGCTCCTTTCGGTAAAAGCTCCTTTGTTTATATATTTTCCATCATACAGGCGGTTCATTCTTTTAATTACTGTGGTCTTGTGGCCATCTTTAAAATATCTATTGAGAATTATTTCAAGGTTCAGGCCTTTGCTATAAAAAAGATCACGCAATATCAACTTATCTCTTTGAGATAAAAATACCTTCCAATTTTTTATATTTTTCAATTTAGTTCAGCTTAAATTCCAATAAAGATTTCTTTCTCATTATTTTCAGTATTATCTGAGTTTATTTCTAGCATATTATTTCTACATGGGTATTTGGCATTAAATTTCTCCTGAATAAGTTCAATTTCTGCTTTTAATTCGTCTTCATCAATAAATGGACATTGAAGTTCTAAAAATTCATTTCCAGATGCCGAAATGGCCCGACCTTTTATATCTGGCAAATCAAATGCCTTTTTATTTCCTAAGACAGTAATCGAGTTGACCATTGTGTTCATTCTAAAACAGACTCGACCGCCAATGTTTTCTTGAACTTTGGTATCAATGGTTTCTTTCGAGACTTTTTGAGTTGCTAGAATTAAATGCATTCCTGCTGCTCTTGCCAATTTTGCTAATTCATCTGTGTATTCTCTAGCGGAATTAATTAAGTGAGCTTTAGTGTCGTTGGATCTGACCTTTGTGTAGAGAACAGAAGCTTCATCAATTCCGATCACGATTTTGTCCATTCCATCCCTTTGAGGAACAATTTCTTTGTGACCTGATTTCTCTAAATATTTAAATCGCCGATCCATTTCATCCTTAAGCTTCTTTAACATTTTGCAAGCTTCTTCTTCGGTTTTGGCAATTCTCACATTAGATATACTGCTCATGATTTAATTTTCTAGTAAAAATTATTTGGCCTATTGTTATGGCCGTACTATTATACTTTTCATGTATAAATTTCTTAACAAAGACCAAAGACAGGAACTACTTGACGAGCTACAAATTGAGCGTTCAAAAAGATACGCTGATAGGATTCGGGTTATTTTACTCTTAGATGATAATCAGACGTACAAAGATATTTCTAAATTTTTATTTCTCGATGAAGGATCCATTGCCAATTACAGAAAACGCTATATGGAAGGTGGAATCGAAGGCCTAATTCTGGATGAATACAGCACCAAAAGAACAAAGTTAAATCTTGTTGAAGAATTTCAACTTGCCAATGAACTTGACGATAGAATCTTTGCTTCAACTAAAGAAGTTGTTAATCATATTTTTAAAAAATATAAAGTAAAATTCTCTATTAGTGGCTGCAACAACCTTCTTCACCGGCTTGGATTTTCGTTCAAAAGCAAAAGGCGTACCTGGTAAAGCAAAGAAAAAGACCAAGAAGAATTTATAGAAAAATACAATTCTCTCAAAGGAAAAGGAAAGATTTACTTTGGCGATGCAACTCATCCACTTCATAATACAATCCTTTCTGCTGGGTGGATTAGAAAAGGCGAAGAAAAAGAAGTTTTCACCAATTCAGGTCGAAATCGCGTCAATGTCTTCGGGGCAATTTCTATTGACGACTTAGATATCGTAACTCGTAGCTACGATATAATAAATCAAATCTCAGTATGTAATTTTCTAAAAGCATTAAGAGAGAGAAATCCTAATGGTGAGAAAATATATTTTATTTTAGATCGTGGACCAAGCAATAAGGCATTATCCGTAAGAGAGCTGGCGAAAAAATTAAATATTGAGATAGTGTTTTTGCCCGCCTATAGTCCAAACTTGAATCCTATAGAACGTTTATGGAAATTTTTTAAGAAAAAAGTTTTATACAATCAGTATTATGAAAAATTTAAAGATTTTAAATTAATTTGCGCCTCATTTTTTCGAGGAATACGAAAGTATGAATTAGAGCTTGCAACTTTAATTACTGATAATTTTTCAGCAGTAGGCACTTGAAAACTTAACTGGCTTCAGTATATCATACGCATGCAGGTTATGATCCTAGATACAATAACGAAAATTTTTCATCAACCGATACAAGATTTTCAAAAGGTAGAGGATTAGGATCTTATCTAGGAACCCCCTCTGGAAGCACTCAATATCAAGGACCGAATGGGAACACGACAAATATGTCAGGCCCTAATAGTTGTGGAAGGTAACAAATGAAACTAATCTTTTTTTTTCTCTTTTTCTTATTGGCAAATGTAGCTTTAGCGGGTGGCAATTCGGTAAATACAGATTTTATAGAGCTGTTAAAAAATCCAGAAAAGTACGATGGAAAAGTGGTAGAGATTATAGGTTTTGCGACCATTGAATTTGAAGGAAATGCATTATACATGGATTCAAAATCTCAAAAGAATGCCTCTTATGAAAAAGGAGTGTGGCTTGAAATTGCAAAGACACCCTTTGAGCTAAAAAAATATAACGGCTCAAAGGTTTTAGTTAAAGGAATATTTAAACTAAGTAATAAAGGTCATATGGGATTATGGAGAGGCGCTTTGGAACAAGTGTCAAAAGTAGAATTAGTGAAAACGGAGCCTGTCAAGATAGTTGTCGCCTCTGGCTTAAGCGAATTTTAAAATTTCTCTTTTCTTATTGGATTGAAATCACATGAAATCTCATCATATTGATAATATTATTTGAATAATATTGAAGCTAAGTTAAAATAAAAACTGGTGGATGTCGGTAGAAAAAACTTGCAGGTTCTTTTTTCATCCACCAGAAAACTTCTTAAATTCTTAATAAGCCTTTTCAGGCTTTCTAACATCAAATTTACACTTTACTCTTTAAAGCCATAACTTGATCAGACGATTTTTCGTTATTGAAATCTAAGGGATAAAAAAATCCTAATTCACACTAATAACTTTGCACGTCTTAGCTTCAAGGATAACACCGACAGACACTTTTTCACCTGTTTCAAGGTCATCGATAATAATCGAATGAGCCTCCTGTCCGTTATAAACAACTGGCTTACCAAGGAACCTGACATTAATTATTGAATCAGAAAATTCGTATTGGTATCTCTCGTAAGCGGCCCTTTGAGCTTCAGATTTACAAGACTTATCTTGAGCAAATAGTGGTAAAGCCAATGAAAGAGAAAGAGTAAAAATAATTGATTTCATAATCAGTCCTCAAGGATAAGGAATTTTTAGTTTCTTTGAATATGCTAGGGGGATTTTTTCTAAAAAGCCTGACTTTTCCCCATAATTACATGGTCGAAAATAAAGTGTAAAAAGATTGGTCGGCCTCAGCGAGGATAACTGGCTAAAAAATCATAAAACTAACTGATTCGCTTCTTAAAGGGTGCTACTCGGTTTGTAAATTACTTATTGATTGGTGTTGTATCGGGAAGATTTATTAGAATTAAAATTGATATTTTTCTTTGAGGTATCTGAACATTTCTACTTTTGCTTCAAGCTTTATTAATCCTCGCCAAATACTAACCGTCCCGGGCTCTCCGTCGCTTTTACGGCCATTAAAGCCCCCCATCTTAGCGACAAATCGTAGGGCCTCTCTAATCGTTATTCTTTGATCATCAGATATCTTATTTTCTATTTTCAAAACGAGTGATTCTTCTTCTGAAAAAAGAAAGACTTGAATCTTCATCTGGAGCTGCTTCTGCTAAATGTTTAACGTAATAAATTCTCCACGCAATAACTGAAAATAATGTGATATATTTTTCTAGTCGCTCAAATGTTCTTAATGATGCTCTCTCAACTTTGCATCCGCCATCTTTTAAAATTTTAAAATAATTTTCAATGTGCCAGCGTTTCTTATAATAATCAATGACTCTAGAAGCATCTCCAAAAATTTTTCAATGGCAAACTTGTCAGCAAGATCCAGTGCAATCGATCTTTCTCTGCAACTTCCCCAGTCGTACTTATTTCTAATATATTTAACACCACTTTTCTTTTTACAGAAGTAAGTCCATTAAGTTTGAAGCTAGGATCAAAAAATTCTATCTCACCGTACTTTACAATTGCATCCACATCTTTTTAACTTCGTATGAAATATTTTGAATTCATGATCAGTTTTCTTTTTGTTCAAATGCCAGCGAAGATAATGATCTCCATTTTCGATTATTCGATCGTGCTTGGATCTAATTATAAAATCTTTATTATTTTTTATTAAAGTAAATAGAACTTCAAACTGATCTGCCTCCCTGTCAGCGACGTGAATGAGTTTTGTGCCTTTAGGACAATGCTTTTCTGTTTCTAAAATTGCCTCTGCCCAACGATCACTTTCTTTCTCCCACATATCATCGTATGCACGACTCCATGTTGATAAGGCCATAACTCCTAGAGGTAAATCATTGATATTTACAGCTAAACTATAATGTCCAATAAAACCATGAGTCTCTTGATCTCCAGCTTTTCCACCAATATTACCTAAGCCTTTTATAGATCTTTTTGAATTGAAGCTAAAAAAGCTAGAATCATGAATCATCAAAGCTACAGATTCATTTTGAAGTCTCGAAGAAGTAGACTCACGATGCTCAAATAATATTTTATCTGACGAGAAATTCTTGTGACTGAAGAGACGATAAGTTGCTTTTTTATCTGCAAAGTTAACTACCGCTTTATTAATAGTTTCGTCAGGACGTCGTGAAAAAATATTCGCCATAGAGAAAAAGCGATCGCGAAGTCTTTTATCTCCAAATTCAATATTCTTAAATTCTTTTTCTAGCCAATCGCTTTCACTCATTTAATAAAAATAATTGCAACGATGTGGATGGCCAAGCAAAAAAATCTAACAGGGCCTTACATTTGAAAATGTCAACGAGTTAAAGAAAACTTGTGGGTAATTGTTAGTAAAAAGCTTTGGAGTTTGTAAAATCTATAGAGGAGAATAAAAAATAGGCACTTCAAAAAAGAAGTGCCTATGCAAGTCTTTTGTATTTACTAACGGCCTGAAAATAAACCTTTAGTGACCGCGCGATTCATACGAGCGATGTTTTCAAGTTTAATTCCTTTCGGACATTGGGCTTCACATTCAGCTTCATTAGTGCAATTTCCAAATCCTAATTCATCCATTTTTTCGACCATGGCAATGGCCCGAGATTCAGCTTCGACTTGGCCTTGTGGTAACAGTGCCAATTGAGAAATTTTAGCTGAGACAAAAAGCATAGCAGAAGCATTTTTACAACTTGCTACACATGCCCCACAACCGATGCAAGCAGCAGCATCCATGGCGAGCTCAGCATTTTCTTGTCCGATTAAAATAGCGTTAGCATCAACGGCATTACCTGTGTTGACATTGACGTATCCTCCAGCGGCCATGATTTCATCAAAAGCTCCGCGGTTAACCATGAGGTCCTTTACTACTGGAAAAGCTTTTGCTCTCCATGGCTCAATGACAATGGTGTCGCCATTTTTAAATTTTCTCATGTGAAGTTGGCATGTCGTTGTAAGTGCTTCCGGGCCGTGGGCCTGGCCATTGATCATCATTGAACACATTCCACAAATACCTTCACGGCAATCGTGGTCGAAAGCGATTGAGTCACCTTGCTCTTTGACTAGTTTAGTATTGAGAGTATCCATCATTTCAAGAAAAGACATGTCAGGTGAAACACCATCAAGGGTGTAGTCGACCATTTTACCTTCGTCTTTACTATTTTTTTGTCTCCAAATTTTTAATTTTAAAGACATATTGTGTGCACTATTTCCGCTCATATTATATCCTCGCTTATTTGTAACTTCTTTGGGTTAATTTAACGAACTCGAACTTTAATTCTTCTATGTGGCGCAGAGGTTTTTGGTCTAAACCTTGGTACTCCCAAGCAGCGACGTGACAAAACTCTTCATCATTTCTCATTGCTTCGTTTTCTGGAGTTTGAGACTCTTCTCTAAAGTGGCCACCACATGACTCTTTTCTTTCAAGCGCATCGAGGGCCATCAGTTCACCAAGTTCTAAAAAGTCTGCCACACGTCCAGCTTTTTCAAGCTCAGTGTTAACATCCACATCAGTTCCCGTGACTTTTACATTGCTCCAGAATTCTTTTTTAAGTTCTTGGATAGTGCTAATGGCACTGATTAAGCCTTTTTCATTACGGGCCATACCGACATGGTCCCACATAATTTTTCCAAGCGCACGGTGAAATTCATCGACTGTTTTTTTCCCATTAATCGCGAGAAGTTTTTGGTATTTTTCTTTAGAGTCAGTTAATGATTTTTCAAATTCAGGGTGAGCAAGATCAATTTTGTCGAACTTGTTAGTCGCAAAATAATCCCCGATCGTATATGGAATAACGAAATAGCCATCAGCGAGTCCTTGCATAAGTGCTGAAGCCCCTAGGCGATTGGCCCCATGGTCAGAGAAGTTTGCTTCTCCTAAGACAAATAATCCTGGAATATTACTCATCAAATTGTAATCAACCCAAAGGCCACCCATTGTGTAGTGAATTGCCGGATAAATCATCATAGGTGTTTTGTAAGGATTTTGATCTGTAATTCGCTCGTACATATCAAAAAGATTTCCGTACTTCGCTCTGATTTTATCTTCGCCATCTCGTTTAATGGCATCAGCAAAATCCAAATAAACGGCCATTCCTGTTTGAGAGACTCCACGTCCTTCATCACAGACAAGTTTAGCATTTCTTGAAGCCACATCTCTTGGGACTAGATTTCCAAAAGAAGGATAAATTCGCTCTAAGTAATAATCTCTTTCTGCTTCCGGTATTTCAGTAGGATTTCTTTTGTCACCTTTTACTTTTGGTACCCAAACGCGGCCATCATTTCGAAGAGACTCAGACATTAAAGTCAGCTTTGATTGATGGTCTCCAGAGACGGGGATACAAGTCGGGTGAATTTGAGTGAAACATGGGTTTCCAAAATAAGCACCTTTTTTATAGGCCCTAAAAGCAGCCGAGGCGTTTGAAGCTTTGGCGTTTGTAGACAAGAAATACACATTTCCATATCCACCAGTTGCTAATAAGACAGCGTCTGCAGTGTGTTTTTCGAAGGCACCCGTTGAAAGGTTTCTCATGATTACACCACGAGCTTTTCCGTCAACGATCACGAGCTCGACCATCTCACGACGTGTATAACTTTTAATTTTTCCGTTATGCACTTCTTTCATCATGGCCGAATAGGCACCTAATAAAAGTTGCTGACCAGTTTGTCCGCGGGCATAAAACGTTCTTGAAACTTGAGCACCACCAAAAGATCTGTTGGATAATGTTCCACCGTATTCACGAGCAAAGGGAACCCCTTGGGCCACACACTGATCGATAATGTTATTAGCGACTTCTGCCAATCGGTGAACGTTTGATTCACGAGCGCGGTAGTCACCACCTTTAACTGTGTCATAAAAAAGCCGGTAAACAGAGTCACCGTCGTTAGTATAATTTTTAGCAGCGTTTATTCCCCCTTGGGCCGCGATTGAGTGAGCGCGACGAGGAGAATCTTGAATACAAAAAGTTGTGACGTTATAACCAAGCTCTGCCAAAGAAGCAGCAGCTGAGCCTCCCGCTAGACCTGTTCCAACGATGATAACAGAATATTTTCTTTTGTTAGCAGCATTGACGATTTTGAGATTAAATTTATGCGTACTCCATCTTTCACCGATAGGGCCCGCCGGAACTTTGCCATCTAATTTTTTAATTTTATCATTTAATGGAGACATATTATTTTACTCCTTGTAAGTAACAGAAGATTGGAAAACTTGAAAATCCTACCGCCACAATTATTCCAAAAGCGAACGAAGCGAATTTTATTTTAGGCATATACTTCGGGTGATTTAATCCGAGAGATTGAAACGCTGACCAAAAACCATGGCTGACGTGAACACCCAAAGTGGCAACACAGACAATATAAAAAAGCACATGTAGTGGATCTTGGAAGTACTCGACCGTTGTACGGTACATGTCTCTCATTATAATCCCACCAACTTCAGTATCGTAGTGAGTTCCAAATTTTAAATTGATTATGTGTAAAACCAAAAAGAGAAGTGTAATGGCACCTGAAATAGGCATTGTTGAAGAAGCGAGTGTTGATCCTCTTCCTGATTTTGTTCGCGAGTGATATTCCACAGGCCTTGCTCTTTTATTTTCCAAAACAAGTTTTACGGCCATAAAAATATGCGACAGAAAAATCAGCCCGAGAATCAGTTCAGCCAAATAAATAAGCGGATTACTTGTAAGAGTGTACGAATACTTATTAAAAGCATCAGGACTAACAAACAGTAAAAAGTTTCCAAGCATGTGAGTTAAGACAAAACCGCATAACAATAAACCAGTGATACCCATAATCTGCTTTTTGGTCACAGAGTTAAGAGGTGAGGACGAACTTTTAGAACTCATAAGAAATTGCCCCTTTGAAAGTTTAGATAAAATTGTGATCTGAGTTTATAATAACTGATCGACATCGTTAGGTTAAGAAGAATTAAGAGCTGCAAAAGAGAAATCTAATTCATAAATAAGTTCTTTTTTGCCTCATTTAAATCACTTTTCAAATCATGAATCAAAGCTATATCCTAGCTAAGGAAATTAGAGAACATAGGATCGATGTGAAAGAGACCAAACAGGATTGTGAATTTGTAGGATGGCGCGAAGAAGTCAGCTTGCCGGACTTTAAATTAAAAAACTTGAAAGCGAAGATTGACACAGGGGCAAAAACATCGGCCTTACACGCTGATAATATTGAGATTGTTTCTGTTAAAGGAAAAAAGTTTGTAAAGTTTACGTTCACCTCCGAAAGTGGAGAACACCATACTATCAAATCACCCTTTATAGTAGAACGCTCAATCCGTAGCTCAAACGGAGACAAGACCATAAGGCCCGTGGTGAAAACAGAGATAAAAATGGGAAAACATTGTTTTGATATTGAAGTCACATTGATCAATAGAGGAATGATGGGTTTTAAAATGCTCATAGGCCGTGAGGCTTTAATTGGGAGATTCCTGATAAACCCGGCCAAGCACAATCTCCTCAAACCTAAAAAGGAAAGCTAATCATGAAAATCGCGATTTTATCCCGCAGCACTAGCTTGTACTCTACAAAAAGATTAATGGAAGCTGGTAAGGCCAGAGGTCATGAGATCGAAGTCATTGATACTCTAAAATGTTACATGGACATCACCTCTACCAAGCCTTTAGTTCATTATCAAAATAGAGTTCTCGATCAATTTGATGCGATTATTCCTCGAATTGGTGCGAGTGTGACTTTTTATGGAACTGCCGTCATCAGACAATTTGAAATGATGGGAGTTTTTTCTCTCAATGAAAGTGTGGCCATTTCTCGCTCGAGAGATAAACTTCGCTCACTTCAACTTCTCTCGAGAAAAGGGCTAGGTTTACCCATAACAGGTTTTGCTCATTCGACAAAAATGACAAGTGATCTCATTAAACTTGTTGGTGGATCCCCCCTAGTGATTAAGCTTTTAGAAGGAACTCAAGGTAAAGGTGTTGTTCTTGCTGAAACAGACTCAGCAGCAGAATCGGTTATTGATGCATTTCGCGAGATGGATGCCAATATTTTAGTTCAGGAATTTATTAAAGAAGCCAGAGGAACTGATATTAGATGTTTTGTGGTTGGTGACCAAGTTGTGGCATCAATGCAAAGAACTGCTAAGCCCGGTGAATTCAGATCTAATCTGCATCGTGGTGGAACAGCAAAAATTATAGAAATTACTGCTGAAGAACGTCAGGCTGCCCTCGATGCCACAAAAGCATTAGGTCTCAACTTGGCCGGAGTAGACATGCTTAGGTCTAGTAGAGGCCCGCTCATTATGGAAGTTAACTCAAGTCCCGGACTCAATGGAATAGAGACGGCCACAGGTAAAGATGTCGCCGGTATGATTATTGAGTATCTCGAAGCGATGGATAAAAATTCCACTGCGACCAAAGGCAATGGTTAATAATTTTGCAAATAAAAGAGTTTCCCGCCGAATATTTTATTAAACTCGAAGGCCAAGATTTTCTCTTAGGAAGACTGTCGATTAATAAAATGAATTCTAGTTTTTGGGTCGAAATAGATATTGTAACCAAAGAATCAAAAAAAATTTATGCCCATGTCGGCAACCTCTATAATATGTCTGATGTCGATGAAGCAATCACCAATTCAGTTCAGATGTTATCAAGTTACTTGACTAAAAAAACTAAGCTTCAGACTTTCTAAGATGAATAAGTTATTATTAATAATTGTTGCAGCTTCATTTATATTTTTTTTAAATAAAAATAAATTTAGCCATTATCAAGCTGCAGGACCTTTTCTTGCTCCTAAACAAGTCGTTCTTGAAATTCCTAAAAAATTAATGGCGCCACCAAGTTTTCAAATCATGGCCACACATAGTTATGAACTCACTGCCATGATAATGTCGAAAAGTAGATACTGGTTAGATGGGCCTTCTAAATTATCTCCAGTTGATTTTGTTTTAGCCTGGGGGCCACTTACAAAAAAAAATTACCTTTCAAAAATAAACTACTCTCAGTGGGGGAGATGGTATTATTTTAATTATAGAGAGTCTGAAGATTTCATGATTAATGAAGAAGATATTACGAGTAATAGTGCGAACACTCATATTATTCCTGATTTTTCTAAACCTTTTTTGAAAAAACAAATATTGAATTTTAAAGAAGGACAAGTCGTGAGATTAATTGGATATCTTGTCACTGTTACCAGAGAAGGGGAAACACTTTGGGAGTCTTCGACAGTAAGGACAGATACTGGAGCAGGTGCCTGTGAAGTTTTCTATGTCACTGGTGCCTATTAAATAGACTGGCTGAATTTTGTTTTGTTAATTTGTTGTCTCAAGTGATAATCAAAGCTCATTGCTACATTTCTGACAAAACCCATTCCTCGTGGTGAAATTGTAATGAGATCATCATCTATTTCAATGATTCCATCTTTTTCTAATAATGAAAGTTCTTGCTTTATCTCGTCCCAAAAAGGAAGACTTTCTTTGTTTAATAACGAAACTTGATTATTGCACATCAGTTCTGAAATAATTCTCTGAATATTGATATCATCTTCATTGTGACTATGACCTAATTCCAAGGGAAGCTCACCTGCAGCTATTTTATCTTTATAAGATTTTAGGTCTTTCATGTTTTGCACAAAACTCATCGAAGAATCAGAAATAGAAGTTGGCCCCAGTCCAATCAAAATTGAGGATTTTTTGTCGACGTAACCCATAAAGTTTCGCTGTAATTTATTTTCCACTTTGGCACGGTAGAGATAGCTGGAAGGAAGTGCAAAGTGATCCATCCCCACATCTTCGTAGCCATTTTCCAAAAGAAGTTTTTTTCCAGATTCATAAAGATCTCTTTTTAATTCAGGAGAAGGAAGGTCAATCTCATGAATTAGCCTTTGATTTTTAATTTTATCAGGCAAGTGAGCGTAGCTGTAAAAAGCAATCAAGTCTGGTTTCATGATTGCTACTTTTTTTATAGTTTGAGAAATTGTGGTCAGTGATTGTTTGGGAAGTCCGTAAATGAGATCAAAATTGAGTGAAGAAAAATTAAGGGCCCGAAGACTTTCAACAAGTGCAGAGACCATTTCAGGAGACTGATCACGGTTAATAGATTTTTGAACGTCTGGATCAAAGTCCTGTATTCCGAGAGACACTCTTGCGATGCCGTTTTGAGAAAGAACTTCCAAGTGTTCACTTTGGCAAGTTCTGGGGTCAATTTCAATAGAGCCAATAAAAGAAGGAGATTTATTTATAAGTAAATTCTTCAATAAAACTTCTAAATTTTTGGGTGATAAAAAAGTGGGAGTTCCACCGCCAAAATGAAGAGAATTGATTTTCGGTGAAAAGCCCAATTTATTTTTATAAATTTGCCATTCATTTAAAAGTGCTTCCAAGAACGAATCTTCATTTTTGTGATTTTTAGTAATAATCCTATTACAGGCACAATAATAACAAAGGCTCTCGCAAAAAGGGACGTGTACGTAGAGATCGACTCCAACATCATCAAGATAGTTTTTTTTAATATGAGAAATCCAGTCTGTAGAACTTGGAGGATTAATCCAAAAGGGAACGGGGGGATAACTCGTATACCTCGGAGCTGGGCGGTTGTATTTTTGAACTAATTCTTGTTGGTTTAACATATATGGATTATGCATTTTAAAATTTATAATAAGGATGATTTCAATCAGCTAAGGAGAATTTATTTCGGGTGCTGATAATTCACTGACAAGTGTAAGAAGTAGTTAGGTTATACTGTCATTTTAATGACTTAGAACTTGGAAAATACGTCAAATTAGTGACTTAGGCAATGTAAGTTTAGTTATGAGATATCAAGCACATAGTTCACTTGTCCACACAGTAAGTACTCTAAAAGGGGCTTTGAAAACTTGGCACGATCTCTGCAATGTATACTAGTGTGTGTGGAGAATCTATTAAAAGGATTTTTTTAGACCTCCTGTGAATGTCTCTCAAAAAGCCCATTGCTGAAATATGCACTGGGCTTTTTTGTTTGTGCTTCTTCGCGAGTCACCTAATCTTTTTATTTCCCAATTATTCAGTCAACTAATGTTTAAATCGTTTTTGTTTTCAAAGTGTTAAAAAATTCCCCTGTCCAAAATTATTTTAAAATTATGTCACAATAAGAGGATATATAATTTGCGCTCGTTATTTTTATTGAAAAAGGAATTTTATGTCTTTTAATTATAAAAAAAATTCACATGATTCAGGTGATAGCTTCTGGACATCTTATTCAGATTTGTTCTTAGGCTTAAGTTCAATATTCTTACTCCTCTATGTTGTCTCTAGCATGAGGCAGGGGGCAGATACAATTAAGCAACAAGTAGTCAATGAGCAACTTGAAACGCAAGTCAGTGATTTAAAAAATCAGCTCAAAGCATATGAAGATATAAAGAATCAATACATGAAAGATTCTGCCAGTGATTCTGAAAAAGACGAATATAACGAACTCGTTGATAAGCTTTCTTTGTTACAAGAAGAAACACAGTCTGAGAATGATAAGCTTAAAAGACAATTACTCGATAACCAAAAAAAAGAAGTCTCACTTAATAAGTACCAACAAATGGTACGTAATATGCTTAATGCCAATAAACTTGCCAAAACAAAAATCAATACTAGGGAAGTTGTCATTGAAGAAAAATCTCAAGTTATTGCTGAAAAAGAAGATCAAGTTAATGACTTAGAAAAAGAAGTTCAGTTAAATGAAAAAAAGATTGCTGAAGGTGAGCAACAAATTCGTGAAGCTAAAGGTCAACTTGTAGACAAAGTAAAACAATTAAAAGGATTGTTTAAGGCCAACAAACTTTCTAAAGCTGCAATGGAAAAAAAGATCGCCCAAGCTAACGAAGAAAATCAAAAAAGACTTAAGGCCTTGGCCGCCGAAAAACAACAGTACCAAGCACAACTTTCTGGTGTTTCTCAAAAACTTCAAGAAGTGGCTTCAGACCTAGATCAAACCAAAGAACAACTTGATCAAAAAGCAGCTGAAGCAAGTCAGCTCGCAGGCAAGTTAACCCAAACACAAGCAGACGCTGCAGCAAGAATAGCAGGATTAAAATCAAAATTTGGAGCAGAGCAGGCGCGATTAGCGGCTGATGCAGAATCAAAAATTTCAGGAATGAAAGCGGCTTTCGGCGCCCAACAAGATAAAATGGCCGCAGATGCAGAAGCCAAAATTGCAGGCATGAAGTCAGCCTTTGGTGATCAACAGGCACGTGAACGAGCTGCTTTTCAAGGAGAGCTTGGCAAATTGAAACTAGGTGCTGCTGAAAGAGAAAGAAGAGAAGGAGAGTTTAGAGCTGCTGCTGCTGCCAAAGAAAGAGACATGAATAACCAAATGTCTGGCCTACAAGGCCAACTTGCTAAGGCCAAAGCTGAAATTGAAGCTCGCCAAGCAGTTGCCAAAGATATTCGCCAAAGTTTTGCTAGGGCCGGAATTAAAGCAGAAGTTAATGATGAAACTGGTGAAGTTGTCTTAGATTTTGGACAGTCATATTTTGATAGTGGTTCTGCTCAGTTAAAAAATGAAATGAAAGCCGTCATTGAAAGAGCAGTTCCAGTCTATGCAAAGTCACTTTTAGGAAATGCGAAAGTTTCTGATAAGGTTTCTGCTGTAGAAATTATCGGATTTGCTTCGCCTACCTATAAAGGTAGATTTGTTGATCCAAAGAGTAGTTCTAAAGAAGATCAAGAAGCGCTTAAATACAATATGGATTTGAGTTATTCTAGAGCTAAATCAATTTTTAATTATATCGTTGATAATCAAAATGATCAGTCACCAACTCAAAAAAGCTTAATGTCATTGATGAAAGTCTCAGGACGAAGCTTTTTAGAAGTTGCAAAAGTTAAAGATGTTTCACCAAAAGATTTTTGTAAGGTGAATGATTGTAAAAAAGCACAGAGAGTTGTTATTAGATTTAGTATGGATAAGAAATAATAATAAGAGAATATCGAGATCGTAATAAGGAGTAAATTTATGTCTGACCAAATTAACACTGCCCATTGGATAACATGGTTTATTACAAGTCTTCCTTGGATTATCGGAGGAGTCTTTTTCGTGGCAGCGTTTACCAGATACATCATTTTTTACACCGTTCAAAGGCATGAATGGTTTTCTGTAGAATTTGAAAAAAGAGTAAACCGCTTTGTTGAGTCTCAGAACCCTGGAGATGTAAACGATGTTTCGTTCTATGTTCTTTCTAAAAAATGGTTAGAAAAGACTTATTATGAAATTTTTGAATTGCGTGACAGAATGCAAAGAAGAAGATCTGATAAAGTCATGAGACTGGCAGATCGAGTTTTTCTCATAAAGCAAGGATGTGCTTGGCTAGTTAAAGATATTTTGAAGCAATTAAAGTTTTTGAAGTGGACTCAAGATACACCTAAAATGCTTAACATTACAAAAACTACATTTAATCACAACCCATGCTTTAATCGTATCTTTGGAATCTTTCCGATAAACGTTGTGAACGATCTCATTTCAATTCTTCCAGGTTTATTCGTTGTTGGTGGGGTTCTTGGAACATTCCTTGGTATTAGAGGAGGTTTAACAGCTCTTGGTAGCATGAACATGGAAAATCTTGATGCCACAAAAAGAGTTATGGATAGCTTCTTAGCTGAAATTGCTCACGCCATGGGGGCATCAATTGTGGGTATTACTTTTTCTCTAGCAATGCACATAGTGAACACATTGTTTAACCCTGAAAGAGTTTTTGGCTCAATGATTGATAGATTTGAAAGTGCACTAGATTTATTATGGTACAGAAGTGACAACAATCGCTTTCCAAGTAACTCAGTGGCATTTGATGAACATAAAGATCCTTCAGAGGCATTGGCAGAAGAAGCTATTAAATTAGAAACTTCTAAAACGCCTGTCGAGGCATAATGATAACTGGGATGTAATGCACGGGTATGAATGATTCAAGTGCTAATTTACTATTAAGAATTTCAGAAAACGAAAATGAACAGACTCTCTCCCTGAATGGGCGAGAGTTTGTCTTTGGCAGAAGCCAAGACTCTCAAGTTGTATTAAATGACCAGGCGTTCAGTCGATCTCACTTTAAGTTTACGGTAGTTGGTGAGAAGCTATTTTTATCAGATCTCAAATCTTCAAACGGAACCTATCTTAACGACAAAATAATAAAATCTAAAGAAACGCCTGTATTTGTTGGTGATGTTATTTATACTGCCAATTCTGATATAAAAATTTCTATACAGTCGATTGAAATCGAGACTCCTTATGATCCTGACAATGAACCTACTCAAAGCAGTATAAATCTTGGGAAATTTAATCTCACTCGAACACAATATGATGAAGACGATGAGGCTTTTGAAGAAGAGATCGCACCAGAATCGGAAGAAATGTCAGATGCTGACAATGAAGAATTCAGTGAAGAATCCAGTGAAGATGAAAGTGAAAATGAGGGAGACTTTAACACGGCCATCTTAACTGACAGAATATTTGCAGCCGCCAATCAGCAAGTCAGTGAAATATTGATAAATGCCAATAAAAAAGCGGAAGAGATAATTAAATCAGCACAGCTTGATCATGACATAAAAATCAGTGAAAATGAAAAAATTTCAAAGTCAGATTTGCTTTCTAGAAAAAAGATAATTGAACAAGAAATTGAACAATACAGAGAGGCCCTTGAAGCAGCGACGCTCAAAGCTGTTGAACTCGACAAAACAAAAAAAATCGAAGAGCTAGAACTTGAATTAAGTCAGAGGCAAATAGAAAATGAAAGACAATTAGAAGCTGAAGCTAGAAGAAAATCCTCTGAGTTTGATGTTGAATATAATGAAATGCGAGAGCGTTTTTCTCATGAATCTAGAGAGCTTACAGAACAAAATCACGAAAAAAGTTTAGAGCTACAAAAACAAATTTCGGTAATAGAGAGTCATCTTCGATTAAAAAATGAAGAATATTTAAAGTTAGATGCAAAATTAGCTGAAAAAATTCAATCAATCGAAAAAGAAATTGACCTGCAGTTAAAAACTAAGAAAAAAGAACTTCAATTATTGCAATCCAACTTTGATAAAGAACAAGAAAAACAGCAAAGAGAAATCGACGCAACAATAATTGAAAAGAAAAATGAACTTTCGAGAGTCTCGAAAGAAATGAGTGAGACAATTGCTCATAAACAAAATGAAATTAATAAAATGATTGCGATGTATGAAGATCAAAAAAAGCTTCAAATACAGATGCTCGAATCAGATTTGGAAAAAAAGAAAATATTTTATGAAGATCAAACAAATCAATTAGAAAAAAAGGTTGCGGCTACTCAAGTTGAACTCTACTTTGATTGAAAATTATGACATTAAGAAAAAAGAAGAAATGCAGACCATTTCTGAACTTAAAGTTAAAAATGAACAGTTGAAAAATAGTGTTTTACGTTATCAAGATGATCTAAAGAAAAAAAATGAAGAAAATCAGCATTTAATTGATGAAATTAAAAGTGAAATTGATGGATTGACCAAAAAGAAGAATGAATCGACTAAAGAGGCCATTCAGCTTAAAAAAGAAGCCGATGATCTTTTATTAAAAAATAAAGAATTAACTGATATTAATATTTCTGTAGAAAATAAAACAAAAGAATCTCGCAACATTAGGGCAGAATTAGAAAAAGAAGCTAAGAGTTTTATTACTCAAAAAGAAGCTTTAATTCCAGAGATAGAAAATTTAAAGGCACAAGTTAATGAAGCTCGTAAAAAATTAGATGATATCTCAAGGCAGGCAGTTCATATCCAAAAAAATCATGAAAAAGAAATTGCAGGTCTGGATATTGTTTTCGCTCAAAAGAAAGAAAGTCTCGATGCAGAAATTAGAAAGTTGCGAGATATTGAAGAAAAGAAAATACAAAATTTAGTACTTCAAGAAATTAACCAAATTAACAAACTGAAAGAAGAATCACTAAAGATGGTTCTAGACTTAGAAGATTCAATTACAAAAGAATTGGTTAATTCTACGATGACAGTATTTGCCAATACGATTGGTGCTTCGAAATTTAAAGAAATAGCTCCTCATTATGAACAAAGCATCAGGACCTCTCTTCAAGGTGGAGTTCTCAAGTTATTAAAGAATGAATTAAATCCTTCAAAATCACCAAATGCTAAAAAATTGTCGTCTAATCCTAGAGTGATGAAACCGGTGATTATAAGTTCACTTATCAGTGCATTTATATTTGGGGTCATTCCTCATATTTATAGACAAATTGAAGATCAAAATGATCCTGTACGTCTCGAGATGGCAGCTAGAGCGCGTGCAGCCGCCATTGTTCCGAAGCGAGTTTTTACACCGATGAAAGTTGCTGAATTAAAGCCGACATTTGTTGATGCTGTCATTTACACTGAGGGCTTTACCGACGTTTATGCTAAAGAAGAATTTCGCTCTGAACTTATGAAAAAGGGAAGTGAGTATCTTTATAAACAATGGCAAATAGACGAAGAAAAATCGATTGAGGCCTACGCAATGATTTTTTCAATGATTGATCTATTAAAAGATAAAACATTGAAAGTTGATCCTGATAATGAACAAAAAGACATCCAGAAAATGGTTCAAATTGAAAAAGAGACATTAAAAAAGTTAGAAAAAATATTGGGTAATGAAGTCAGACTAGAAGCTGCCCTTAAATTTCAAACTCGCTACTATAAAGAATTTATTGGTGATACTTCGGTAGAATAATTATGTTATGGTGCTATGAGTGCTTTAATTTCTTTAAATGCACTTTCATAAAAATTCGGATACTCGACTATTGAATAAACAATGCCAGCAAGCAGACAAAAAATGAGTGTATTTTTCTTAATCGCTTGAAAGTTAATTTTTCGTCTCGGAAAGAGTGTACGCATGTCAACATTCTTTCTTTCGATTTCACCTTGAATGGCCTCTAAAACGACATTTTTAAATTTAAAATGTAACTTTTTAATCAAAGTTTCTGTTAATGGTAAATTTTTAGATTTTGTAATTTCTAAAGTGAGATGATCTTGAGCAATCAGTGCAAATGCCTCTGCCATTTCATGATTTTTCTTGTCAGCGTACCGCTCAATAGTTTCTTTCATCTCTTGGAATTTTTCTTCTTCTACTCTTTTTAATTCAGACATTTCGAGTTGATACCTTTCTTTACTTCGTTGGGCATCTAATTCAATGTCTTTAGCTCTTTTTTCAGCACGTAAAATAGTTTCACGAATCTTTTTTTCATTGGCGAGGTAATTGTCATTCATTAAACTATCTGATTTTCGAATTGATTCTTCCAAACTTCGTTTTAGTTTTTGATTTTCCTCGCTCTCGAGTTTATTTTTTTCTTTTTCTAGGATCACTTCATTTTTTAGTTTTTGAACTTCGGCCATTCCCCTTTGATGGAAACTGTGTGATTCCTTCAGCATGGCCTCTTTTTGTTTTGCAATATCAATTACTAATTGCTCTTTTTTCTTTTGTATATCGAGTTTTGTTTGGTTAGTGGCATTGAATATAGTTTCTTTCGCTTGATTTTGAATTGCGAGGGCCTCTTTTTTTGCATCATTTATTATTGTTTCGGCCTGCTTATTAGCAGCAACAACAATTTCATGCCCTTTCTTCTGAGCATTTTCTTCTATCCAGTTGAGTTCACTTTTAATAGTTTCTTTTTGTTTGTTAAGTTTAGCTAATTCTTCAAGATGAATAAGTTTTTCTTTTTCGTTTTCTTCATGGGCAGTTTTAAGCACTTCCTCTCGTTTTAAAAGAGAATCTTCTTCTGCTTTAATTTTCTTCTGATCTATGTCTAAAAGAGCCGCTTTAATCTTTTTAATTTCTATTTGATTCTTTTGGTTTGCTTCCAATAAGATTTCTTTACTTTGAGCTTGCGCCTCCAAAATAATGGTCTCAGCCTCTTTTTGAGTCTTTTCCCTCATTTCGTTTATTAACTTTTTCTCTTTTTCTATCGTTTCAAATTCTTGCTTAAAGTTTTCACTTTTACTCTCAATTTCTTTTGATACTTGAATGAGTGTTAATTGAATTCTCTCTAATTCAGATTTTTTTTCATTTTGGAGTTGGTCAATTTTATCAGCTTCAAATTGCAATTTTTTGCAATTTATATCAAGCTGGTTAATTTCTCTTTCAATTTTATTTTTCTCATTTCTAAGTTCTTGAATTTCTGGTTGTAGAGCATCTTTAGTCGCGAGAGCTTTTTCGGCCTCTGCAAACATTTTTGCTGTTTTTCCTTGAGCTTCATAAAACTCAGTTTCAATTTTCGCCTTAACTTTTCTTTCTTCTATCGCTAGTTCTTCTAGTTTTAGTTCACCACTTCGCTTAAGTGTTTGATGATAGCTTTTAACTTCATCGAGATTTTGATTTTCATTTCTTATTCGTTCTTTAATCGCCTCGACATCATCATTAAATTGTTTAATTTTTTGATTGTGCCTAGATTCTGCATTTTTAAGACTTGCTAGCCGCTCTTCAAAGGTTCTTAAAAGCTTATCTTGCCTTGATTTTATCTCATGCGTTTCTTTTTCAGTTTTATTAAGTTCTTCATTGGCACCAAAAAGCAATTCTTCTAGTGCTTTTTTTCGAGTTTCTTCTTCATAAGAAATCCGATCTAATATTTCTTTTTCTTTTAATTGAACACTCTCTAGAATTTCTTTTTCAATTGATTTGGCATTTTCTATCATCTCTAATTCAGAGAGTTTGGCAGTGTCGAGCATCTTTTTTTCTACGGCCCTAGCATTTCCAATAATTTCTCTTTCAAATGACTTTGCATTTTCAATTATTTCGTGTTCATGGGCCATGGCCCTTTCTATTATTTCTTTTTCTTTCGCTCTGGCTTTCTTTAAAATTAAATTTTCTTCTTCTAATGCATGCTTTTTAATTTGCTGAGCTTTTTTAAGAGAATTTTCTTTAAGTTTGAGTGATTCAGTACTAATAAATTGCTTGACCTGATTGTCTAGACTAGGGGCATCTTCAGGCATAACAGCTTTAAGTTTTGGTGCAGCTTTCTTTTCGGTTGCAGTTGAAGCCGGAGTCGGAGTCGGAGGTGGATTTTTGTAAGTCACTATTGAGCTGGATCCATTGGCAACTTTTAGCTCGACGACTTCAGGCATATTTGATTTTGCCATTGGTTTAACGAATGCCTTTACATTATCTTTTACAATGACTTTGGTACTTGCCTGGACATTGGTCTTTGCCAGTTCTTTGGTCACAACTTTGTTTTTATCTTTTATCAATTTTGTGGCATCAAAACTAAGTGTTCTATCTGATTGTTTGACATCGGCCAGTGGTTTTTTTTCAATCTGAGTTTCCGCGATGATACTTACTGAAGGTCCATTTTTTCCACCTAAGAGTAAGATGTCGTTGGCATGAAAAATTTCGGGTTTGCCTTTTATGAGTTTGACATCATTTAAGATTGTGCCATTGGTAGATCCCATCTCTTCAACAACAATGCCATTATTATTTTTTGAAATTTTAAGATGATTTCTACTGATGAGTTCGTGATTAAAAATAATGTTACAGTCTCGGCCTCGACCGATGACACATTGATCCCCATCAACTTTATGCGAAGTTAATTTTCCTTTTTCGTTAATGGTTATTTTAAATCTATTTTTACTCATAAACCTACTGTTTCTTTAGGGATAATCGGTTTTTGAGTAAAAAAGTTGAATCAATCTCAAGACAAATACGTTTGCTATTTTTAATGATTGAGTGTTTTGGTTTTTTTGTAATTAGGTCAGTGAAGTATCCATAATTTGATAAATTAAACTCGAGAGAATTCGTGCCCCTTTTTGAGAGAGATTATCAAAAATGGGGTTGTATTCATAGAATCCAAAGTGTTTTACTCGGAGATTATTGATTGAGTAGTTGAGTAATTCATCAACAAAAGTGTAGGGAAGTCCACGATGATTGACAGCGCTTACTCCTTCCATTACTCCCGCTTCAAGTGCGTCGGCATCTAAACTAAAAATATAAAGGGTGTCTCTTTCATAAGGGATCATTCGTTCAAAAACTTTTCTATTTTGAGTGAAATTTATAGTCAAGTGTCGAAGGTCATCGTAAGTGGCAACAATTTCTCGGGCCGAGCCTAATTCATTCATAGTTGATTTGCTGTTGGCAAAATCATGAATACCTAATTGAATTAATTTAAATGTCCCTTCGAACTCATTGGCGAACTGCCGAAAGGGTGTGCCGGAATTATGAAAATCATCTATTCTCGTATCAAGGTGAGCATCAATATTTATGACAACAATTTTTTTATGGATGGTATTTAAAGATTTTAAAACAGGATAGATATGGTCGTGACCTCCACCAAGATAAATGAATTTTTGAGCACGATGGTAGGTTTCATAAAGAGTTGTTAATTTTTGTATGTATTTTTTTTGAGAAAAATCAAAATCTTCCAATTCTAACTGTGAATCGGACAATTCAATTTCAGACCAAGTTTCTCTGGTATGTAGGGCCAATTTTTTTACGATAGCAATGAGGGCCTCTGGCCCAAAATTTGCTCCTCGCCGGCCAGCATTTCTTATTGCACCTATATCACTTGATGATTTGATAAAAAGCATATCAGCTTCACTAGGCATGGTCTTATGATGAATAATTCTTTCGCGGTCTCTAGTGCTGGCATTATGAAGTATAGAATCTATTTTCATCACTCTTCCTTATATTAGCAGTTTACCTAAGTGGCACTGTGAGTATATCATTAAATGATCAAATGAATAAAGAGTGGTTTATATTTAAAGGCACCCATCACACTGGCCCGTACAGTGTTAGTGAACTGCGTACATTTTTTGTCAATGGTGAGATCACCATGCAGTCTTTACTTTGGAAAGAGGGAACAGAAAAATGGGAAGCCCTTAGTCGCATTGACGTATTGAGACCTGTACATCAATTAAGTGAAAGTTCAACTCCAGATATTCCTCCATTGCCCACACCGACTAAAAAAGTCTTACCTAAATTAACTCCTGCGCCTCTACCTGCGCCGCCTATAGATGCTGACGAACCACCTCCCATTCCACTCGATGCACTCTTAAATCCTGCTGGAGATAAAGAGTTATTTAAAGCAGCACCACCGGCTTATAAGAAATATATTTCAAAAATTCTTTTTGGATTTATGCTCTTGGTTTTTGCTAGTGTCATAGCTTGGTTCACACTCAATGAACAATCATCTCAAGTTCAAATAAAAATACCTGGGGTCATGCCCATTTATGTAGAAAAGTTACAGGAGCTTGCCTCGCAAAGACTTCCAGGGATTTCTCTTGGAATGGCGCTTTCAATCGATAAAAGTAAACTTTATGCGGCCATTAATCAATCCGGTGAAATTTTATCAACCATTAAATTAATTTCTGTTCCAAAACGAATTTTAGGATCAAGTGATATTGAGTTGCAAGTCAGAGGAGTCATTAAGGATCATCTTGGATCTTTTGAAAGAATGTCGATGATTAAAGGTGAGAGGCTTATTCCGGGAGAATACGAAATTCAATTTTCTGGTAAAAAAATTCATTATCTCAATTCACAATTTAAATTCTTGCGAGCGATGAATGTATTTAATAATCTCAATACAAATTATACATATAAAACAGTTGCTTTAATTTATCCTGGAACACCAAGAGACTTTGAACTCAAACTCAGCGAGTTTAAAAAAGCCGTATTAAATGAAGCACTCAAGCCTTTTGGTGATAAACTTGAGCGTCACCAAACCTTCCTATCACTCCTCAATAAAATAATGGAGATGTACTTACTGACTTTAGAGAAAATTTCGAAGCCACTTGAAATTAATGCTTTTGAAAAAATGTTAATTAAAGAAGTCTCTCCCATTATTCAATCTTTAATTATTGAAGCGAGTGAACGATCAAATGAAGTTGTAACTGACGATTTGGGATCTTACAAAAACCAAGTTTATATCGGCAAGCAAATCGGTGAACTAGCGAGTGATATGATAACGCTCACTCAAAAGTCCCCGAAGTTGGCATTTGCCGACAAGACGGCACTCAAAGCAAAATTTGAGACTCGTTATAAATTTGTCAAATCTCAATTGGATACAGTGATTCAAGAAATTCAGACAAAAATAGAAGTCTTATCTAAGTAAAAATTCTGTAGACTGGTTTTTTTTCATAATCCATTTTTTGATCACAAACAAAATCATTTTTTTCATTTAATTTGATAGTTGAGCCAAAATAAAGTGGATCGTGTTCAAAAATGATGGTCAAATTTTCTTTTTTTATAAATGACAGAAAGTGTTTTTTGTCTTGTGTCGTTACACCGGGTGAAATGTCATAACCCATGACCCAAGGAATATGAATATGATTAGAGGTGGGTATGAGATCGGCCATATAAATAAATTTGTCGTCATAAGCATGTAGTAAATACGGCGTATGTCCCATTGAGCATTTAAACTTGAGACCTGGGAGAATTTCTCCTTCCATTTCATCAAGAAAATGGACTTGATTTTTTTCTAAATACCAATTGAGTACCGGCTCAAAATATTCAATTTGAAAAGATCCCGTATCGCGGTCAGTTGGATTAAGTGAATATTCATAATGTTTTTTATGAAGATGAATTGTGGCATTAGGGAGAACGGCACTCATTTGACCGTCTACCATTTTACCAATGCCACCCACGTGATCAAAATGCAAATGAGAGAGCACGAGATCCGTTATATCAGTTGGACTTAACTGAGCTTCTTTGAGCGCTAATTCAAGCGGAGATTGCGGGCCTAAAATTCCAAAGCGGCTTTCAAATTTATCACCGTGATAATCACCTATGCCCGTGTCGATTAAGATATTTTTTTTATTGTCTTCATCCTTTATTAAAATAAGTCTCAAGGCCAATTCAATTCTATTTTGATCGTCTGCTGCATGGACTTTGCTCCAAAGTGGTTTAGGGATGATGCCAAACATCGCTCCGCCATCAAGTTTAAAGCGGGCAGGTTCTAGGCAAAAATATTTTTTCATAAAATGTCTCACTTAATTTATATTTTATTTCATTATTTTGACTTGTATATTGGCCCAATCGTCCTGGAAATGCCATTTTCTCTTAATTCTCATTAGGACGCATATTCCTGAGCGCAAATAATGAATTTATTTGGGTTATTTTGGGCGATGTTCCTTTAAGGACATCACTGGGACTATTAAGATGATCACGTTTCATTTTATTGTTTCAAACACATCACAAACTCTTGAATTAGGAGAAGCTATGAACGTCCATGAGTATCAAGCGAAAGAATTGATGCGCAAATTTGGTATTAAAGTTTTAAACGGCGCCGTCGCAAAAACAGTTGATGAAGCTGTCGAAGGAGCAAAAAAACTCGGTGGAAATATTTGGGTTGTTAAAGCACAAATTCACGCGGGTGGAAGAGGGAAAGCCGGCGGTGTTAAACTCGCTAAATCTCTTGATGAAGTAAAAAAATATGCCAGCGAAATTTTGGGGGCAACACTTGTCACTCACCAAACAGGACCTGAAGGAAAAAAAGTGAATACACTTTTAATCGAAGAAGGCTGTAACATTAAATCGGAATTTTATTTGGGAATTGTTCTCGATAGAAATAATTCAAAAGTCACATTCATGGCCTCGCGTGAAGGTGGGGTAGAGATTGAAGAAATAGCTCACAAAAATCCAGAAGCCATCGTAAAAGTTGCCGTAGATCCTTCTACTGGATTCCAACCATACATCGGAAGAAAATTATCAAACGCACTTGGATTAGATGCAGCTCAAGCGAAAGAAGCTGATAAATTCTACCAAGGTCTTTACAATCTTTATACGCAATCAGATTGTTCAATTGCCGAAATTAATCCTTTAGTCCTAACTGCTGATGGAGCAATCATCGCTCTTGATGCTAAATTGAATTTTGATGAAAACGCTCTTTTTAGACACCCAGAGATTGCAGCGTACAGAGATTTTTCTGAAGAATCAGAAAAAGAAGTGGAAGCCTCAAAGCACGGACTTTCTTATATTGAACTCGACGGAAACATTGGCTGTCTTGTTAATGGTGCAGGGTTGGCAATGGCAACTCTCGACATTATTCAACTTCATGGCGGAAACGCTGCCAACTTTCTTGACGTAGGCGGTGGAGCAACAAAAGAAGCTGTAGAAAAAGCATTCAGAATTATTCTTTCTGATCCAAACGTTAAAGCAATTCTCGTTAATATTTTTGGTGGAATTATGAAATGTGACATCATCGCAGAAGGTGTCATTGCTGCTGCTAAAGCAGTTTCTTTAAAAGTTCCTCTAGTTGTTCGCCTCGAAGGAACAAACGTTGAATTAGGAAAGAAAATTTTAAGTGAATCAGGTTTAGCAATTACAGCAGCTGGGGATCTCGGCGATGCTGCAAAAAAAGTAGTCGCTGCAGCGAAGGGAGTATAATTATATGGCAATCATGATAGATAAAAATACACGTTTAATCACAATAGGAATTACCGGGAAACAAGGAACATTTCACACTAAGCAATCTGAAGCCTATGGGACAAAAGTTGTTGGTGGTGTAACTCCAGGTAAAGGCGGAACAGTTCACGAAGGCTGGCCGGTGTTTAACACCGTCACTGAAGCAGTTAAGAAGACAGAGGCCAATGCTGCCATGGTATTTGTTCCACCTCCTTTTGCAGCTGATGCAATACTAGAATGTATCGATGCAAAACTTCCAATCATAATTTGTATTACAGAAGGGATTCCTATTTTAGATATGGTTAAAGTTAAAGGAGCTCTTGCTCGTTCACCTGAAACCCGCTTAATTGGCCCAAACTGTCCGGGAGTAATCACGCCAGGACAATGTAAAATTGGAATTATGCCAGGACACATTCACTTGCCTGGTCGAATCGGAATCATTTCTCGTTCAGGTACATTAACTTATGAAGCTGTCGGACAACTGACAGCCAGAGGCATTGGTCAATCGACATGTGTCGGTATTGGTGGAGATCCGGTTAATGGAACGAACTTCATTGATGCTCTTGATATGTTTAATAAAGACCCAGACACAGATGCTGTTATTATGATTGGAGAAATCGGTGGAACGGCCGAAACTGATGCAGCAAGATGGATCAAAAAGAATATGAAAAAGCCAGTCGTAGGCTTTATTGCTGGAGCTGCTGCCCCAAAAGGGAAGAGAATGGGCCATGCTGGAGCGTTAATTTCTGGAGAAGATGATACTGCTGCAGCAAAGTTTAAAATTCTCGCAGAGTGTGGTATCACTGTGGCGAACTCACCAGCGGACTTAGGATTAAAGTTAGAAGAAGCAATGAAGAGTATTAAGAAATAAGAAATAAAAAAATAAGAAGACCGTCATCTTTCAAGGAGATTTACCAAATGGAAAGAACATTCTCAATTATTAAGCCAAACGCAGTAGCAGATAACAACATTGGAAACATTGTTGCCCGATTCGAAAAAGAAGGACTTCGTATTGCCGCTTTAAAACTAACTCATTTATCAAAAGAAAAAGCCGAAGGATTTTACATTGAACACAAAGAAAGACCTTTCTTTGGTTCACTTGTTGGCTTCATGACTGAAGGCCCAGTGGTTCTTATGGTTCTTGAAGGTGATAACGCAGTTGAAAAAAATAGAAAACTTATGGGTGCAACTAATCCGGCAAACGCTGAAGAAGGAACTCTAAGAAAGCTTTATGCTAAGTCAATCGAAGCTAACGCAGTTCATGGATCTGATTCTCAAGCAGCAGCAGAAAGAGAAATCAATTACTTCTTCGATAAAAATGAAGTAAAAGCAAGATACTAATCACTGACTTGAAATTTGATATTTATAGAAAGCTCCAACCCTCAAAAGGCTGGAGCTTTTTTTTTATTTAGACACTTGTCGTACGAATTTGAACTTGATAACTATAAGACTCTTAAAAGATGTCTTATTTTTGTTGAGGAATATTTATGAAATTTCTAGTGGCACTTTTTTTATTAGTTTGCACACCATCACTAATGGCCAACGAAGTTTTGAAGTGGAATTCACTTTTACTTCAAGCTATAAAAATAAATAAAACCCCACCGCCTATTGCCGCTCGAAATCTAGCGATTCTTCATACTGCAATTTTTGATACAACAAACTCTTTGTCATCGCAATATCAACCTTACCAAGTAAAAATTTCTCCGCAAGGAAAGATTTTTAGCAGTGTTGCCATTGCTCAAAGTGCCGCATATGTCTTGGAAAAAATTTATCCTCAACAGGCATTAACTTGGGAAAGTGAGCTCGCCAAAGCTAAGGCATTATATCCTTCGGGACCTCTATTAAATGCTTCTTTAGAACTGGGATTAGAAATTGCAAAAGTCATTTGGACAAGTAGATCAAATGATTTGAACAAATCTAAATTGAATGAAGACTATGATTCAGTAGGATTTACCGACATCGGAATTTGGATTCCCACACCACCTAAATTTGAACCAGGACTTCTACCTTATTGGGGATTAGTGAAACCATTTGGACTTCAAAGTGGAAGTCAATTTAGACAATCAGGTCCTCCTGCTTTTTCATCAAAGAGGTATGCAAAAGATTATAATGAAGTTTTGAAATTTGGTTTAAAAGATTTGAGTTCACGAACAGATGAAGAAACACTTATCGCAAAATTCTGGGCAGATGGAGGTGGAACTGTGACTCCTCCAGGACATTGGAACGTGATTGCTCAAGGGATTTCTTCAAATAAAAAGCTGTCACTCTTAGAAACGAGTAGGCTTTTTGCTTTATTAAATATTGCCTTAGCCGATGCTGGAATTTCTGCTTGGGATATGAAGTATACTTACAATTGCTGGAGACCAATTACTGCCATTAGCGAAGGAAGTGCTGATGAAAATCCAAATACAGAGGTTCATAATAATTGGGAGCCGCTATTAACGACTCCACCTTTTCCGGATTATGTGAGTGGACACAGTACTTTTAGTTCTGCAGCTGCAACAATTTTAGAAAACTTTTTTGAATCAGATAAAATGCATTTTACAACTCACTCCGATGACCTTCCAGGAGTAAGTAGAACTTTTACTCGCTTTTCTCAAGCAGCTTATGAAGCAGGAAGAAGTCGAATTTTTGGAGGCATTCATTTTGAATTTGCCAACAGAGATGGGGCCCGCGCAGGAAGAATGGTCGGAGACTACGTTTATAGTCATTTGCTTCTTAAATTAAATTAAAAAATGAAGCAAAAATGTAAAGTTCTCGCTTACATTTTTAGAGTCACAGATTTAACTCTTGAAATTTTAGTTTTCACTCACCGAGGTATGCCCGATGCTGGTATTCAGGTAGTAGGGGGAACAGTGGAAAATGGCGAAGACTTAATCTGTGCACTCAAACGAGAAATTAGTGAAGAAAGTGGACTTATTTTTGATGAAAGCACTAGTTTCCAAAAAATTGGAGAGTCTTTATATCAAAGAAAAGACATTGCTGAGCTCAACATAAGGCACTACTTTAGTGTTTATACGAGTGATCTAAAAGATTCATGGTCTCACAGAGTAGAATCCACAGGAGAAGACAATCAACTATTATTCGATTTTTTCTGGTTGCCCGTAGATGAAGCTTGTCTGAAATTGACAGGTAATATGGGTGAGTTTTTAAAACCGATGGAATTGCTTTAGTTTTTATCATTTACTAATTTTTTTTACATAAATTCCGATCACTGTTAAAATCTTATAATTATTACGATGGAAGTGATTAGTGCAAATCCTCTTTATTGAAAAAGATGAATCGCAAAGAGTCTTATTTAAGGCCAATGCCATTAAGTCACTTGGCGTAGAGGTCATAGAACGGGCATCAACAGATGAAGCTGTCTCACTTATTCAGTTATTGCCAACACTCGATCTCATTATTTGTAAAGAAGACTTAGAAGGCAGTCAAGATGTTGTCAGTTGTTTACATGATGATGGTTTATCCATCCCACTACTTTGGTTAGGTGAAGCTACACCTAAATATAAAAATTCGAATCTCATCTCTAAAAATGTTCCCTATGATAAATTGCTAATAGAAATTAAAAAAATTCTTAAACTGGAAGAAGTTCTCACACAAGATTTAAGTGGTGGCTATCAGCCAGTTGATTGTCGTTATTTTCTCTATATCAACTCAACAAGTCTCGGATGTGATGTCTTTATTAAAATTAAAAAAGAAGGCAAAGATCATTTTATAAAATGTTTTCATAGCACCGATCATTTTAATCGTGCTCAGGTAGAAAAATACACACAATCTGGGCTTAAAGAGTTTTACGTGCCTTCTACTCATTACGTGCAATTTATCAACTTTGTCACAGATAAACTTGTTTTAAAATTAGATGATTCCAGACTTAATTCAGAAGAAAAGGTCAGTTTAAATGCTGAGGCTTATAGAATCAGTGTGGAGCGTATTCAATCATTAAGAGTAGATGATTTCACTGTAGAAGTCGTTCAGGCCAGTGTCAATGCGATGATGGCGGCAGTAAGTGAAAATAATGCTCTTGGAAATTTCTTAAAGTCGATGAGTAGTGATAATTTGTCTTACTCTTATGCCAATGCTCACTTGATGAGTTTAGTTCTTCATAAAATTGTCGATCACTTTGAATGGTCGTCTGATCAAATAAAATCAAGACTGACATACGCTGCTTATTTTCATAACATCTCTCTTAAAGATGAGGGCCATATGAAGGTTCGTTCTATGGAAGCTCTGATTAAATTAAATCTGACAGGTACAGAAGCAGATGCAATTTTAAAACACGCCTATCAGTCCTCGGTTCTCATCGATTCATTTAAAGAAATTCCAGATGGTGTAAAGTTAGTTATTAAAGAACATCACGGGATGAAAAATGGTGTAGGCTTTGCTGAGACTCCCAATATTTCGCTTACACCTCTCAGTATGATGTTTGTAGTTGTAGAAGATTTCGTTGATGAATTCTTGAGTTTTCCCGGCAAACCGCTGAGGGTTGACTACGAGGCAATGCTCTCTCGATTAGAAAAACGCTACACGAAACTGGCCTTTGCAGAGACAGTTAAGGCACTTTCAAAAATGGTTTTGGGTAAGTAGTTTTCACTGGGAAGCTTGCTTTTTTTCCTTACCTTAAGGCCATTTTAAAAAAAACCAGACATGCAGGAATTCCCGGTGTAAATATCTTCCTCTCAAAATATGATAATAAATTTATTTTTTCGTAATGTTTTTGTGGTTTCTGGCCTTCACAATTCATCCTTGGCCATCTAAAATACTTTCAGAGGTATTTTATGGGGCGGCAAGCAAATAAATTAAAGGTAGAAGAATGTCATGAGATTATTTTGAAAGAATTTTCAAAATTTAGGGAAAAAAGACCAATTTTTGAAATTCCGCTCAATAATTTTTTAATGTCGAGTTTTGCAGTTTTTGCGCTGAAGTCACCATCCCTCTTGCAGTTTGAACAACACTTTACAGAAGAAAAAACAAGAAGACATAATCTCAACTCACTTTTTAAAATTGATCGAGTTCCATCGGACACACATTTACGAGATGTTTTAGAAACGGTAGAATACGCTCAATATCGCCCTGTTTTTCAACGATTATTTTCATACATTCAAAGATCAAAAACTCTTGAACAGTTTGAGTTTATGAAAATAAATGGTCAATCACATTATTTATTAGCAACAGATGGCTCTGGCTATTATCGCTCAGAAAAAGTCGTTTGTGATTGTTGCATGATCGAAGAACATTTTGATGAAAATAATAAACTGACACTTAAGTTTGGCCACAACATCTTAGCAGGTTCAATTGTTCATCCAAATTTTAGACAAGTCATTCCAATGTGTCCTGAACCTATCATGAGGGTTGATGGCCGAAGTAAAAACGATTCGGAACAAACAGCATTTAGAAGATTTTTAGAGGATTTTAAAAGAGAGCATCCTAAGTTGAAAATTATTTTTTTACTTGATGCTCTGTATGCCAATGGGCCAATTATCAAATTGCTCCGAGAGTATAAATATGAATTTATAATTGCGGTAAAGGAAACGAAAAGTCTTCTATTTATGCTTGTCAAAGAAGGAGAAACCACTGGGGAAACTCAATTTTTGGAAACAAGTTTTGAATTTGGTGAAAAAGTTATCAAAACAACTAAAATGAATTATAGATTTGCAAACAACGTAAGGCTTCATCAAGACAAAGACAGTCCATTTATAAATTTTGTTCAAGTTAAAGAAGTTACCGAATGGATTGGAAAAAAAGGCAGACCTGAAAGAATCGAACGTAATTTTACATTTATTACCGACATACTAGTTACTAAAAATAACATTGCACAACTTGCAAAAGGAGGCCGTACTCGTTGCGATGTGTCTCAGAAATTAGTGCAGTTTGAAGGAAGGTTGAAAAACTTTTCTGCTACAAGATTCACTTTCTAATTCAATTTAATTATCAAGTCAAAAAATATTTCATGCTAAATTCAAATCAACACGAGACGAGTTTATTAAAACTTCAGTCTTATAATATTTTTTATTTTGGAGATGTATATGACTTGGTCAAAGGCAGCTGATAGCGAAAAAGTTTTATTTCGAGCGATCTCTTTATTATTTTATCGTAACGAAAACCTTTTGCATCTTATGCTTAATCCTGATTATCCTAAACTCATGGCGCCACCAGAAGTCATTAAAAGGCGGGCGCAAGGCTTTTCATCATCAGAACAACTCCTAGTAAGGATTGCCCTTGATGCTTGGAATGGATCGGGAGGCATCCACTTTAATGAGTTGTATGAAAAGCTAGATCCACACAATTTTCAAAAAATGCTTTTAGTTCTTAATTATTTATATTCTCCACAACAGGCCGTACATTTCTGACTTTGTCGTAAGTGCATTTAGTTAATTTTCACCTCTACTATAGGGAGAAAACTCTTTGCATTTTTTGGTATATCGATGAGAATGAGTTTCATAAAATTTTTTAATCGTTTGATTTCTTGAATCTAAAATTTTCTTCTCCTCGCCATAATGCCTTTCTGCCGGTGTTATGAATTGGATACCTGAATGTTTATAAGAGTAATTATATTCATGGAAATATCCTACAAAATAATTTCGGCCACTTTGTAAATCAACGAAGCTTCCTGGGAATGTTCTAAAGGTTTTTATTGTTCCAAATAAACTTTCTGAAAAAGGGTTGTCATCCGATACCCCGGCCCTAGAATAAGAATCGACCATCTGGGCATCTCGGACAAATTTGATCATCTCATGCGAAGTCATTATTGCTCCGTTGTCTTTGTGATTGGTCAGTCCCTTGCCTGTTATAAATTGTAAATCATCACAACTCTACGTTGAAAATGTTTTAAATATATTGATGTGAGGCCATGTAAGTATTTTTTTGTGGGCCAAATCATTTTTTAATGGCATCTTTCTCCTATGAAAACTGTTGTAAAAATAGATCCAGAACTTGAATATGAAAAAGCTAAAAAAATTATTGACCTAGTCAGTAAGCAAATTCTTGATCCTGACCAAGTATCCTCTCTCGATTCTTCCGTTTCAAATCTCGCAACAGTTGCCAGAGTTTTACTTGAAAGAAGCCCGTAGACGTGGACCACCAAAACCTAATCCCAAAAATAAAATACCAAAAAATAAAAATAAAAAAAAGCGTGAGATTTCAAGCAAACTTCCCTCTGTAAAATATCCGGATCTTGAACTTCGCGAAGAAGTAATTCGTCCAGATGTTACCCCAATCTGTCCATGTTGTAGCTCTGAAATGAAAGAGTCTGGATTATTTGATCTTAGTGAAAAACTAGAAGTTGAACCTAAAAAATATTATATTCAAAGATCAAAACGAATTAAGTTTAATTGTTCTAAGTGCTATGGTGCCATAATCAATACTCCCTCAACTCCAAGTATTGTTCAAACTTCTAACTACGGTGATATCTTATTATTGACGTAGTATTATCTAAGTACTGTGACCTTATTCCCATTGAAAGATATGCACAAATAGCAGTCCAGGCCGGTTTAATGGGAGATTTACCACCTCATAGTTTGATCGGTCTTACACATCACCTGGCGATTTTAAGAATAGTTTACGAGAGGTTGGTTAATGAAGTTTTATCGTCAAGGTTCTTCATGCCGATGAAACTCCCCATAAGATGCTAGAGGAGATGAAATTATCATTGGTATTTATGGGGATTTTTTTTCACTACTAAGGGTTGTTATTTTGAGGCTCATGGAACGAGATCTGGAGATGTAGCCTTTAAAAATTTAGAAAAATCCGCTGCAAGAATTTTTACTTACAGACGGATTTGCTGGTTATGGAAAAGCTGTTAAAGATTTAGAAAAAAAGAACGGTAAAAAATAACAGAAGTACATTTGCAACTCCCCACGCATATCGCTATTTCAAAAGATGCCAGTACAACATGGGAAAGTGAATGTCAGATTTTCTTTCTTTATATGGCAAGATCTATGAGCTAGAAGATCAGCGAAAAGTAGCAGCAATTGAACATCAACTAGAATTTAGAAAGAAGATGTTACCATTATTTGCAGAAATAAAAAGTAATTGTGAAGAACTTTCAAAGTGCCATGCCAAATAGTTTCTTATTGAAGAGTCTGAATTATTTTTTAAATCATTATGAAGGATTAATTGTTTGTACTCGGCATATTGATGTCCCCCTCGATAATAATCTTGCAGAAAAGAGAGTTTCGTGCACCAGTTGTCGGAAGAAAAACGTGGATTGGAACCCACTCCAAAAGAGTGAGAAACAATGGCGTATTATTTAGTATAGAGAAGTTGCATGATGAATAAAATTAATCAAGAAATTATTTTCCTTGGATCGTTAACCAAATACATGCAGGCAAGTACTCACCCCTATGAGTATTCAAAATTCATTGGGGTGACTCAATAAATCTTTTTATTGATACTTGCACCCTCGAAAAAAGGTGC
>JABFRR010000020.1 GCA_013141065.1 Bacteriovoracaceae bacterium
GTATGACTTGGTCAAAAGGCAGCTGATAGCGAAAAAGTTTTATTTCGAGCGATCTCTTTATTATTTTATCGTAACGAAAACCTTTTTGCATCTTATGTTTAATCCTGATTATCTAAACTCATGGCGCCACCAGAAGTCATTAAAGGCGGGCGCAAGGCTTTTCATCATCAGAACAACTCCTAGTAAGGATTGCCCTTGATGCTTGGAATGGATCGGGAGGCATCCACTTTAATGAGTTGTATGAAAAGCTAGATCCACACAATTTTCAAAAAATGCTTTTAGTTCTTAATTATTTATATTCTCCACAACAGGCCGTACATTTCTGACTTTGTCGTAAGTGCATTTAGTTAATTTTCACCTCTACTATAGGAGAAAACTCTTTGGCCGTTTGGTATATCGATGAGAATGAGTTTCATAAAATTTTTTTAATCGTTTGATTTCTTGAATCTAAAATTTTTCTTCTCCTCGCCATAATGCCTTTCTGCCGGTGTTATGAATTGGATACCTGAATGTTTATAAGAGTAATTATATTCATGGAAATATCCTACAAAATAATTTCGGCAGCTTTGTAAATCAACGAAGCTTCCTGGGAATGTTCTAAAGGTTTTATTGTTCCAAATAAACTTTCTGAAAAAGGGTTGTCATCCGATACCACAAGCATAGAATAAGAATCGACCATCTGGGCATCTCGGACAAATTTGATCATCTCATGCGAAGTCGTATTGCTCCGTTGTCTTTGTGATTGGTCAGTCCCTTGCCTGTTATAAATTGATCTTCCAACGCCTTCTTCCACATGATAATTGCATGCTCTGATTTTCGTGATCCTCAAGTACCCACCCACTACAAGACGGCTCCAAATATCGACGATCACATATAAGTAAAATCGTACTGATCTACATTCAGATTTTATTTGAGATACATCCCAAGACCAAACTTGATTATGCCCTGTTGCTACAAGCTGAGGCTTCTCACGATTCAATGGACGCTTAATACCTGTCTTACTTCTTTTTGTTAAAGGTCCGCATCTTTCGCTATTCTATAAAAGGTTGCCGGCGAGGCAATAATTCTTTTTCTTCATCAATCAATTTATAATAGATCTCACGCGGAGAATAATCGGCTACTCTTTCTTAAGCAGAACATTAACGATCTCTTCCTTTTCTTTAAAAGATAATTTATTCTCAGGGAGGTTTTTCTTCCCTTTTTCTTTATCTCAATTTTATTGCTGGTCTTTTTCAAAGAAAATATGACCGAGTAGGCACTCCACGGAATCACAAAATTTTTCTATCGTGATTCCAGCATCAATAACTCTTGAGCAGTTTTTAATAACTCTTTTTTTTTCTTCAATATTAAGATTTAGTCTTTCTTTTTTAGCATATCGAAAGTTTTTTTGCAACACGAGAAGGGTCGATAACTTAGCAGTTGTTTTCTCTTGCTCCTGAAGTTCTTGTTGAAGTCTTTCAATTTCGATTTGATCCTCAGACTTTTTATCTGATCTTTGCTTTCTCTTCCCCAAAACTTCAAGTGAGGCATTCTTTACTTGATCTCGCCAGCGTTTAATATCTGAATCATATAGTCCATATTTTCTAAGTAATTTGGCACCTTTGCCTTGATCGTCGGCGCTTTAAATAATTTTTCAAGTAAAGAAAATTTTTTTCTTCTGCAGTATAACGATTAACCGTTCTTGAAATCTGGCCAATAATTTCGGGTCTAAAAGATTCTTCATAGAAAAACTCCTTATACCCCAAATGTTTTTGCGAATTTCGTACCAATATCATGTATTTTTACCATACAAGGAAAAGTTTTTATCTCATGCTTCCGGACTGCAATGTCCCCTGAGACATGGGGTTTTATTATACTCTTTAGGAGAAAGTATAATTGCGGGACGTTTGCCCTTTTGCTCGTGTCCTGCTTTTGAGGGTAAAGTTTAACCAAACAATATCGCCTCTATCTGGAGTGTATGCCATTACCAAACCTCCGCCCTTCAACTTCGTCGTCACTTTCTTGGTGCAAATTTATCTTTTGTAATCTCGTTTAACAAAGTATCAAGAGAAAGCTTTTTTTTGACGAGGAAAAATAATGATGGCCCATCTTTATTTTCAATTTCGACTTCTGAATTTTCACTCAGATTGGCTTTTTTCAATGATTGACTTTGGAATTCCTGACCTAGTGAATTTCCCCATTTTTGAATTTTGCTGTCATATTATACCTCTATTGGTAGTATACACAATGTTTAAACTTTTTACAAGTTATGATTAATGATCAATTACGTATAGTTATGATATTGCTCGGAATCTATTCATTTTAATGGGGAAAATCGGTCAGGTTTAATAGTGCTAAGCCATCCAAATGAGATCACCGAGCGGCGGTAGTTCGTGGCGATTGTAAAAAATCGGTCTTTAAATATTCACCAAAGCTAATTCTATTTTTTCGGCAAGTACTCATCAGACCTAAGAAAATATCTGATGCCATGGCACCTTCTAAGCTTCTAAAATATCCTCTGATTTTCTTTGAATAACTTTTTCTCTCATTGCCAATTCAAGTATTATTATGCAAAGGAATAGTTGGAAATTCCAAAACCAAAAGCAGCTCATCTTTTTTTGCTCTAGTTTTTTCCATCAATTGATTTAAAGCGAAGTAACAAGTCTTACCTAAAAAATTAAATCAAATTCATCACTCAATTCTTTCTTTTTCTTGTCATTGGGATTAATTTTATAAAGCTTTAGCTTTTCGTAATATTTCAAAATGTTTCTCTAAAATCGGCAACAGCTTTTATAAAATCGGGATGACTTGGAGTTAACTTTTATAATGGCGTTCTTCATGAATCAAACAAAGACCTAAGAATTCCAGGATGCCTTTAAACTGGGAGCATCATCACAAATCAAAATTTTTTGACCTCACTCCAAGAAAATTATCCCTAAATGCACCAATGGCACAACCTTCTTTTATGTGTTTTATCCACGAAGTAATCTTTCCTCGCCCAGGGAGCATTTAGGATTTCATTGGTAAACTCATCCGCCCATACAATCTATTTGATTGTAATTTTCTAAGTTCGCCAACGATTGCCTTATTGTTAACTTTATCATCAACATATTTGAGTGCAATTTCATTAATTGCAAATTTTAATTCTGTTCCGGCAAGTGCTCTCAATACAGCCTCTCTATTTTTGAAAGACTTGTATAATAATCAGTAAAAAATTGATTACAAACTGCAATGCTGTAACCATTCTTTCCATTAAGTCTTGCACCGGTATCATCAATTTGAGAAAAATCGCTTCGACTGATTCCAGCTTCCCTTACATTTTGTCGTTCTTCTTCAAATCTCTCATGACAAAGAATCATATTTGAAATTTCGCCGACAGATATTTTGACTTTAAGTCCGGTTAAAATTTTAAAAAGAAGATTTTGTGTCATTCTTGCCTCGTAGTGAAACTGGATGACAAATGACCAAATACCAGGTCCGAAGATACTACCTTTATATTCGGGAGGCAGTTGTCCTTCAAAAACTTTTCCTAAAAATGGTGAATAGTATTTATGGATAATAAATTTGGTATTATTTAGATTAAAATTTATGTCTTGAATTACGACATCTCTAGTACCTTTGTATTGTGCATCTTTTGGAAGATCTTTTTTTTCGACATCTTTTTCTTCCGTATTGTGGATTTCTATTTCTTTAGCATTTTTATTTTTTCCACGCCCGCCGTTCTTGCCGCCTTTCTTTTTATCATCACTATCTTTCTTGTCATCTTTGTTTTTAGCAATATCTGGCTTGCCTTTTTCGCCTTTGAGGCGATTGATTTCATCCTTGAGCTTTTGATTTTCTGAAGACAGTTCAGTTATTTTATTTTCTTGAGCATCAACTTTATTGAGAAGAGTTTTAATTGCACCAACTAGCATTTTGACCGGAAGCTTGGAAAATAGTTCGATGGTAAAGTTTTTGATATCGGCGAATGGCATTCACCAATACTTTCATATGGAAGACATAAGGCCAACTAACATGGCCTTACATTTAAAAAATTACCCCAGCGGGATGAATAGATTCATTCAGGGGAAACGCATCTTAATTTCACTGAAGTAAAACATCCAATAGAAAATCATTATCCCATCCGGCCTTAAGCATTTTTGTTCTGACTGAAAGTTTTTCAGTTTTACTTCTCATTATAACGATCTTTTTCACAAGACCCAACGCCAATTGCCTTATAGAAGAAAAATTAACAGCACTGTGTTCAACTCTACAGCGACAATCGTCTTCTCTCATTGTGACATCCAAATGCCAATGCAATAAATTCTCTACTTGCCAATGATCCTTAACTGCATTTAAAAAATATTCAGAGCTTTCATCTCTACTGCTTATATAATATCTTTTTGAATTCTGAACTTCTCCTGTTTTCTGATCAATTCTTTCCGCACTAATTTCTATAATGGTTTTTAAATTTTTCCATTTTAATAATGGATTAACTCCCAATGAATAATCATCATTTTCTTTTATTATTCTTACTGATCGTTTTTCAAACCGACCATGTTTTAGTTTTCTTTTTTCCTCAAAGCTTTCGGATTTGTTTTTTTGTCCACGTTGCTCATATTTTTCAAATCTTTCTTCAATTCTACTGTGTAATTTTTCTTGATTACTTTTTTACACAAAATAAATAATCACCACCTTTGGAAACAATTTTATCAGCTATTTCAGTCTGACAATTTAAGGCATCAACACTAACAATTGTATCTTTTATATCCAGCGAATCCAAAAGCTCTGGGATTGCCGTTATTTCATTGCTCTTTTTATCTGTTTTTCAACTGCCCTAATGACAATCCTAGGCTGTTGAATAGGCATTAATAACATGAATTGTACGATCTCCCTTTCGCTTACTTCCCCACAATGTTTTCCATCAATACAGATTTGTTTAACTTCATCTTTATTAAAACTAGACACCCAATTGGTAAAAAAAATCTTGCAATGAATTCGGCATTAAAATCATAAAAATCTTCTAAATGTATCATGCGAAGGCACGCCATTTTCTAAGTTTAAAAACTTACTTAAAAATTCTAATTTTAGAGTGCCGTAAACTTCAATTTCATTCCATGATTTTGCACCACAAATGACAGCACAGATTGCAATGATCATAATTGTTTCTAATGAATGTTTTTTTGTTCTATCAATTCTTGGATCTTCAATTGAACTAATAAAATCCAACATGAAAACTGGATCTACTTCTTTCTTTTTTGTCACGATGCTCTCCTAAAAAAATAAGAAAAATCATCGCAAAAAAAAGACGAAAGGCCATCGTGCAGGGCCGTAAGTGGCCGAAAATAAATTATAACTGATTTAAATTAAGATGCGTTTCCCCTGGCCATCACCTTGGGACGTTTTGTAATAACTTGAATTTAAAGAGATTTTTTTAATGGCGCACTCAAGTGGGGAAGTTTCGAACTTTTTGCCTTTGAGTAATGCTTCCTACCGTTTTGACATCTAATCCCATCTCCTTTAGTTTTAATATATGGAGAATTTTCAGCTAACTAAAAACATTATCGATAACATTAGAAATTATCGACATGAAGTTAGATCTTTAGGAACTCTTGGAGGCTGCTACCAGGTTTCCTTATTCATAGAACATTTTTATAAGTTACCAACGAGAGAAGGTATTTATCAAAGTTCAAAATTCGAACCTATCGTATCTCATCGCTGGAATGTTTTACCTGATGGTTCGATATTAGAATCTACTGGCGATCAGTTTTGCGAAGGATGTGATATAGATATTCTTAATACAAATCACAAACTTTTTAGTAGATATCGTCCTCAATGGTCAACTTCACTTAATCCTAAAATTACACCTTGGCTTAGCAACATACAGTGGTTAGAAATTATTGACTCTGAATGGATCAAGCAAAACTCAGATAAGAAAGTTTCACAGGGCTATTGGCTCGAAGACAACAGCGAATATTTAAAATGGCGTAATAAAATGTCTGAAGAATATTCTGCCTATAAGCGAATTTGATAAATCATAGATTAATTTAAAAACTTTGATTTTATCTCTAGAATTGTTCAGATCCCAGGAATGCCGAAACAAGGATGAGGAGCATACGATCAGTATGTGACGAATTCGAGTTGAGAGCAATGACGACGGAGATGAATAATAATAGTGATAAAATGGCGCCCGCGGTTCTAAACTGGACGAACCACTCACCATAACAAGAATTCATAAGGTTGAGTGGTGTGCGCCAAGAGTGAATCATAGGGAGCTGGCACTCCTTCGCTTTATTCACGGCAAAACAGAACGAGAACTGGCAAAGCATTTTGGTCGATCAAAGACCACTATCCATAACACTCTGGATAAGATGGTCAAAGAAGACTTTAAGGATGCCAATCTTACTAAGGAAGAACGGGAGAAGATTAAATGAACTTAGGAAAATTAATTTCAATCTCAGCAACGCTGGCCTTTATCGTTGTATCCACTGGCCAACTTCCAAGAGCCTTGAAGGCTATCAGAATTGCTCAATTGCAGCTTTTTAAGGAATCGCAGGCCTCTAAGTGGGGTATGCCTATGCTTCCTCCACCTAGATAAAAAGAAAAAGGCCCTGAGACTTTTAGGATCTCTGGGCCTTGAAAAATTTATTAAAGTCTTTGTCTTGGTAATCGTTAAATGGAATTCATTTTAGTGATTTAGAGTGATCTCTAAGGGGACATTTCCGAATATTAAACTATCCCAAGAAGAAAATTTTAAATTTTTTCAATAGTTAATCAATCTACTTCGGAACTACGTCTCGGAGAGGCCCGCGTTAACTTGACTAAAATTTATATTGCAGTTCGTATTGGCCAACAATTTTTTTATGGCAATTATATTGCCCATGATAAATTTATTTCCCGATTTACCCATTATAAGACATAAGCAGAAAGAAACAATCGCTAATTTAAAAGCTGGCGAAATAGATGATCTGAGAGTTTCAAATAAACTCCCTATTGATGACATTGTTAAATATGGCCTTCAAGAAAATTTTTTAAAAGATGGATTAAAAAGTTTTCCTGATCCAAGAAAAACTTTTGATATACCAATAGAAGCATTACTTCTGCCGCAAGTTCTTCAGCGACTTAATGACGAGCACTCGCTTTTGCTTGCTCCTTATATGTTAAATTCTGCTGAACTTATGACTGAACTTGGTTATTCCGCGAGGGTATTAGAAGAAGGATTTAATAATAAAAATACCTACGAACGAGTTACTCCTTTTCATGGAGAGACGTTAAAACATGTTTTGTTAAGTACGAAAGTAGATCAATTATTTAATTGGTTCAATACTGATTGGAACCAGTTAATGAAACTAAACGCTCCAGGAAGAACCAGACAATATATTATTGACGGTACTGAAATTCACGTACCAAAACATTTATATAAAAAATATGATGGCGCTGGTGTCGTCACGAATAATGAAGGTGAAGTTCGTTATGGTTATAAAGTAGTTTGGATTCAAGAAATAATTGATCGAAAGGGAGTGATTCGCTCAATGACCATGTCACCAATACAAACTCACGATTTAAAATTAGGAAAAGAATTAATAGCAGATTTTGATTTTGAGGAGGGGGCTTTATTATTAATGGATCGCGGTTTTTTAGATGGAGAATGGATTACCCACTTAAAGTATGATCGAAAAATAGACGTCTGTATGCCACTAAAATGTAACAGCGAAATAACTCAGTTTGCAATTGCCCAAGCGGAGTTTGATAATAAGTGGCAGCCACATCCGACCAGAGAAAAGCAAAAATTTGTGAGATAAAAAAATCAGAATTGGAATGGAGCTTGTGCCAAAGTTTTAATAGTGGAGTGCTTGTTAGATTTACCAAAAAAAAAAATGGCGAGGAAGAGAATATTGTTTTCGTTGATACTAGAGCAGGAATAAGTGGCAAAAATATTCTAGCTACCTATGATCAGCGAACCGAGATTGAAGAAAGCCATCGGCAAATGAAATGCTTTCAGGGGTTAGAAAAACTTCCATCTAAAAAACTTGTTCATGTTGTTTTTAAATTATTATGGGGACGATCGCATATAATCTTTTTTAATTTATTTTTTAAATTCAGAAAAATGTTCAACACTTGAAGACTATACCCTTAAAACTCACCGACAAAGAAGAAGATCCAGCGAGAGAAATCCAGAGATAATAATTTATACTGGCGATACATATGCCATCTTAAATAATTTAGATTTCCTAGATATAATTTTGACGTTGAAGAAAAGCACTCAAATGAAGTTGCGAAAAATCTTTAAAGAATTAACAAGCTAAAAATGTCCGCCTAAAATAATCGAATATTTTTCAAAAAAATTTACATTGATTGTCCGATGAAACCGCTTATCCTAATTTTAAGAATTGCTCGCTCAGGGGCAAGTAAACAAGGGGTTTTGGTGGGAACTTGATGAATTATTGGTTTTAGTAGTTCAAGTTGAACTTTTTTTAATGTGATAAGTAGTCAAAAAATGGCGAATTATGAAAAATAATGCCGCCCTCTCCGAGATGTAGTACCTTTTTTACTCAATTAAAGGTTTAAATACTCCCTCCGATTAGCTATTCATGAAATCAATAAAACACAATTTTCTTCTATTGGTCATAGTACTTCTCACTGGTTTGTTCACTCAAGCAGGTGCGACAGTTACTTTACATGTTAACGACATTGATAAGGCTTACAATGTTCTTGATGCCTATCACTTGCTAGAAGAATTTACGAATAAGTATCCAGAGAAAAATATACTTTTTTATGTTCACGGTAGAAAAAAGGATATTGAAGATGAAAAAGCGAGAATGGCCAAGTTAGAAAAATACTATAATGTAAAAGTCCTCATGTTCCACTGGAATTCATATGATAAATTTTTAAATAGACCAACCAAAAATGCGGAAGAGGCAAGCTTAGAGTTATTTGAGGCCTTTCAACTTATTAGAGATTTTAAAAGAAATCATCCTGAATTTTTTGCAGAAAGAAGCATCAACTTATTATGCCACAGTATGGGGAATTTAGTATTGAAGTATACTATTGAAAAGTATTTTGATGAATTTGAGCAAGATGAAATTTTCACGAATTACGTTGGAAATGCACCAGATGTGCCCTTAAAAGACCATCGAACTTGGCTCTCGCAATTTAAAATGGCCCAAAACAACTATATAATGATGAATAATCAGGATTTTGTTTTAACCTTTTCATACTTGTTAGATGTATTTAATAAAGACCTTTTTCATTATCGACTTGGGTTGGGTTTTGAAAATTATCTAGGGAGAAGGGATCAGGAGAAAACAAAATTAGTCCCATTTGTTAATTATGTGGATCTTTCTAAAGTCCTTAAAAAAGATCATGGTTATTTTGCCTATTCTGATAGAGCGATTACAGAGGTATTTAATCAAATTTTAAACGGGAATCCTATTGAAGATGCATTTTTAGATGTTAATAGTAAAATACGCCTGGTTAAAGATAAAGGTCTTTCAAATTCATTTAAGATTGAAAATAAGGTTTTCCGAAAAATTAGCAGTACAAGCTCTCAAGAAAACTCTCAATCTAGCCTAGATTAGTGCAGGAATTCCCGGTGTAAATTTTTCCCACTCAAGATAAGAGAAAATATTTAATTTTTCGTAATGATTTATGCTTTCTGGCCTTCACAAATCATTTCTGGCCATCTAAAATGCTTTTCAGAGGTGTTTTATGGGGCGACAAGCAAATAAATTGAAAGTTGAAGAATGTAATGAAATTATTCTATCTGAATTTTCAAAATTTAAGGAAAAAAGACCAATTTTTGAAATACCTCTCAAGAATTTTTAATGTCTAGCTTTGCGGTCTTGCCCCTAAAATCACCATCTCTTTTACAATTTGAAAATCAATTGAAAGAACATAAAATTAGAATGCACAATCTCAACTCACTTTTTAAAATTGATAGAGTTCCGTCAGATACTCACTTAAGAGATATTTTAGAAACAGTAGAATACAATCAGTATCGACCATTATTTCAAAGACTTTTTTCATATATTCAAAGATCAAAAACGCTAGAGCAGTTTGAGTTTATGAAAATTAATGGTCAATCTCATTATTTATTAGCAACAGATGGATCTGGATATTTTCGATCGGAAAAATTAGTTTGTGACTGTTGCATGATTGAAGAACATTTTGATGAAAACAATAAAATGACTCTTAAATTTGGACATAATATTTTGGCAGGATCAATTGTTCACCCAGATCTAAAGCAAGTTATTCCAATGTGCCCTGAACCCATTATGAGACTTGATGGAAGTAGTAAAAACGATTCTGAACAAACAGCATTTAGAAGATTTTTAGCTGATTTTAAAAGAGAGCACCCGAAGTTAAAAATAATTTTCTTACTTGATGCTTTGTATGCCAATGGACCTATTATAAAATTACTTCGAGAGTATGGTTATGAGTTTTTAATAGCAGTCAAAGAAACTAAAAGTCTTCTTTTTATGAGTGTAAAAGAGGGAGAGACTACTGGAGAAACCCAGTTTCACGAAAGAGTTTTTGAGTCTGGTGAAAAAGTTATAAAAACAACAAAAATGAATTACAGATTTGCAAACAATATAAGACTCCATCAAGACAAGGAAAGTCCATTTCAGGGGCTCCCGGCCTTTTATGAATCATCTCGCAATATTAGAATCTTGAACTGAAGATAATAAAATCTTTGTCCTAATCAAGAAGTTAAGAGTGTATAAAAAGTAGTCATCGATGCGTCTAAAGAATAGTAATTTTCAAGGTTCCAATTTTGCCAGAGCGATTTTTTTGCTCAACTTGTATTCGATTTAGGGTTCGAAGTTCTGCCTAGTTGTGATAAATAGCTGAATCTATTCATTTTAATGGGGAAAATCGGTCAGGTTTAATAGTGCTAAGCCATCCAAATGAGATCACCGAGCGGCGGTAGTTCGTGGCGATTGTAAAATCGGTCTTTTAAATATTCACCAAAGCTAATTCCTATTTTTCGGCAAGTACTCATCAGACCTAAGAAAATATCTGATGCCATGGCCCCTTCTAAGCTTCTAAAATATCCTCTGATTTTTCTTTGAATAACTTTTTCTCTCATTGCCAATTCAGAAGTATTATTATGCAAAGGAATAGTTGGAAATTCCAAAACCAAAAGCAGCTCATCTTTTTTTGCTCTAGTTTTTTCCATCAATTGATTTAAAGCGAAGTAACAAGTCTTACCTAAAAAAATTAAATCAAATTCATCACTCAATTCTTTCTTTTTCTTGTCATTGGGATTAATTTTATAAAGCTTTAGCTTTTCGTAATATTTCCAAAATGTTTCTCTAAAATCGGCAACAGCTTTTATAAAATCGGGATGACTGTAAATCATCACAACTCTACGTCTTTTAATTATTTTTAATCTATCGATAATAAATTTATAATCACATGATGTGGTTTATTTAATCATTGGAGGAGTATTATGGATCTTGAAGTTTTAAAAAAGAAATTGAGTGCTTTCAAGGGAGACGGAGGTAGAACTAGAAATGTTAGTGATGAACTTTTACTGGAGATACTTTCAGCATGGGAACACTTTAGTGGCCCTGCGCGAGACTTTTACAAAGCACTTGGTGTTAGTCAGAAAGGAATTTCATCTATGCTCGGCAAAGCGAAAAGATTAAAACGTGAAGGTGCAACTATGCCATTTAGTGAAGTTAAAATTGATGGTATTTCCAACATCGTCGATTCTAACTCTGTACTGTGTGACATTGAAGTCACCGATAATAATAAAGTTATTCGCTTCAGAAAGGTTGATTTACTTATAGAATATTTAAAAAAGGTCGCATAGATGTTGCCATCTCGCAAGACGAGAGTTTTTGTTTGTAAACAACCTACTGATATGAGGTGGTCCTCTGACTCCCTCTATAAACGCGCCAAAGATTATATAGGAGTAGATCCAAAATCTGGACACATGTTTTTATTTATGAATAAACATCGGGATAGAGTCAAAGTTTTGCTTTATGATGGCACTGGCTTTGTTGTCATTGCTAAAAGATTAGACCGAGGGCGTTTTTGCCAATTTAATCCATTTTATAGAAAAGATATTATTTTTACTCAAGCTGAATTCGCACTTTTTTTCGAGGGTGCAAGTATCAATAAAAGATTTATTGAGTCACCCCAATGAATTTTGAATACTCATAGGGGTGAGTACTTCTTTGCCTGCATGTATTTGGTTAACGATCCAAGGAAAATAATTTCTTGGATTAATTTTATTCATCATGCAACTTCTCACTATACTAAATAATATGGCCATTGTTTCTGCACCTCTTTTGGAGTGGGTTCCAATCCACGTTTTCTTCCGACAACTGGTGCACGAAACTCTCTTTCTGCAAGATTATTATCGAGGGGGACATCAATATGCCGAGTACAAACAATTAATCCTTCATAATGATTTAAAAAATAATTCAGACTCTTCAATAAGAAACTATTTGGCATGGCACTCTTTGAAAGTTCTTCACAATTACTTTTTATTTCTGCAAATAATGGTAACATCTTCTTTCTAAATTCTAGTTGATGTTCAATTGCTGCTACTTTTCGCTGATCTTCTAGCTCATAGATCTTGCCATATAAAGAAAGAAAAATCTGACATTCACTTTCCCATGTTGTACTGGCATCTTTGAAATAGCGATATGCGTGGGAGTTGCAATGTACTTCTGTTATTTTTTACCGTTCTTTTTTCTAAATCTTTAACAGCTTTTCCATAACCAGCAAATCCGTCTGTAAGTAAAAATTCTGCAGCGGATTTTTCTAAATTTTTAAAGGCTACATCTCCAGATCTCGTTCCATGAGCCTCAAAATAACAACCCTTAGTAGTGAAAAATCCCCATAAATACCAATGATAAATTTCATCTCCCTCTAGCATCTTATGGGGAGTTTCATCGGCATGAAGAACCTTTGACGATAAAACTTCATTAACCAACCTCTCGTAAACTATTCTTAAAAAATTGGCAGGTGATGTGTAAGACCGATCAAGCTATGAGGTGGTAAATCTCCCATTAAACCGGCCTGGACTGCTATTTGTGCATATCTTTCAATGGGAATAAGGTCACAGTACTTAGATAATACTACGTCAATAATAAGACTGTCACCGTAGTTAGAAGTTTGAACAATACTTGGAGTTGAGGGAGTATTGATTATGGCACCATAGCACTTAGAACAATTAAACTTAATTCGTTTTGATCTTTGAATATAATATTTTTAGGTTCAACTTCTAGTTTTTCACTAAGATCAAATAATCCAGACTCTTTCATTTCAGAGCTACAACATGGACAGATTGGGGTAACATCTGGACGAATTACTTCTTCGCGAAGTTCAAGATCCGGATATTTTACAGAGGGAAGTTTGCTTGAAATCTCACGCTTTTTTTTATTTTTATTTTTTGGTATTTTATTTTTGGGATTAGGTTTTGGTGGTCCACGTCTACGGGCTTCTCTTTCAAGTAAAACTCTGGCAACTGTTGCGAGATTTGAAACGGAAGAATCGAGAGAGGATACTTGGTCAGGATCAAGAATTTGCTTACTGACTAGGTCAATAATTTTTTTAGCTTTTTCATATTCAAGTTCTGGATCTATTTTTACAACAGTTTTCATAGGAGAAAGATGCCATTAAAAAATGATTTGGCCCACAAAAAAATACTTACATGGCCTCACATCAATATATTTAAAACATTTTCAACGTAGAGTTGTGATGATTTACAGCCTAACTACTTGTTTTCGCCCATGCTGAATTGTCATACTTGATCTCCTGTGAAAGACTGATCAAAACGTTAAGGGTTTTTTGCCCACCTCACGACTATCTTCAACAAGGAAAAAATGAGAGCTGCTATTTATTCAATGATTCTGGGGTGCTCTCTTTATATGAAGTCTTCGCTTTCAATAACAAAGGCTCGTTTTTGGGGCATTCAAGCAGTTGGCTTGAGTGTGGATCGATAAGCGAAGACAAAGTGATCAAAAGGCCTTTATGAACCATTGCACAGAGGAATGAGACCTTTTCATAGGTAATCAAAAAAGTCATAGCGGAGTATCTATCGACTTCAAAACCAACATAACTTACACTTATAATTGTGGCTTTCCATTTTAACAGGTGCACCATGGAAAAAAAAACATTATTTCAACGCTGCTTTAAAAGAAGATATTTCTTATCTGGCAGCTTAACTTTTTTAAGCTATTTCTTTGCCAAAAGATTTTTCTCACATAATTCCTCTCGCACCCCAAGCTCCCTTCGTGATTTCCTTCCTGATTTTATGAATGAGAAGGATCCAAGGTCATTAACTAATGATGAAAGTGAGTTGAAGGAATATTATGACATGGTCATTATTGGTTCAGGCTATGGTTCCTCTATTATTGCCGCAAGAATGGCCGAAAATACTCATGGACGAATTTGCGTATTAGAAAAAGGAAAGGAGTTTTTCCCTGGTGATTTTCCTAAAACGATGAGTGATGTGATTGAACAAACCATCACTCCCTTAAGCCTTTTAGAAACCAATATTAATCCTAGCAGTGATCTCGACATCATTCAATCAAAGGGACTTGGTGGAACTTCCCTAATAAATGCAGGTATTTCTATTCGTCCAGAAAGGCTAGTTTTTGCACAAAAGGAATGGCCGAATGAAATAAAACAAGAAGCTCTTAGTGGTATAGATGATCTTGGTCTATTGGAAAAATATTTTAAAAGAGCACTCAAAACACTTGGTGCCACTTCCAATCCTCAGCTTCTTGAAAGTTTAACCAAGTCAAAAGTTTTACGAAATGCTTTCTCGATGGATAAAACAAAAAATATTCAAACGGGATTTTTAGATCTGAATATCAATTACGAAGGAAAAGAAACCTTTGGCATAAAAAGAGCCGCTTGCACTTCCTGTGGTGATTGCTGCTCAGGTTGTAATGTTGGGTCCAAAAATATTCTAACCACCAATTACCTCGCAATTGCAAAAAGTAACGGAGTGGAACTTTATGAAAAGACGGAAGTTGTTCGAGTTCAAGAAACAGCCGATGGTTATGATGTTACTATCATTACAAACAAGCTTGGAATGCGGAAAATCATAAGAGCAAAAAATGTTGTATTAGGCGGTGGCTCAATGGGGTCCACCAAGCTTCTCCTCAAGTCACAATTAAAAGGTGGTCCATTGGAACTTACTCCAAGCACGATGCAATTTTCTTCTTTGCTAGGAAAAAGACTTTCTTTAAATGGAGACGTCCTTGGTTTTTCTTATAATGGAAAACAGCGAACCAATCAGGTTGGTTGGGGCCAAAGATTTAAAGGATATAATGTTGGACCTCAAATTACAACCTATGCAAATTACAGAAAAACACCAATCGGTAATAGTATCCAAGATCGGTTTCTTTTGTTGGATGGATCAGTTCCAAGTCCCTTTGCCGCTACTACCGCGAGCGCACTTGCGAAGTATGCCTTGTCTAAAAAAGACACTCCTGACTTTCAACATTTCACCAAAGAAGCTTGGGATAGAGTTGAATTAGATTTAGACGCTCCCAAAAAATTTACCAAAGTCCACCCCGATGGAGCACTTAATCATTCATTGATGTTTTTAGCGTGCTCTCATGACGACGGCCTAGGTGAGTATCGACTTACACCAACTGGCGATTTATTCGTTAAGTGGGATAATGTTTCTAAGCAACGTTTTTTTACTGTGATCTCTCAAGAAATGAAAAGGCATTCTTCTGCGCTAGGAGGAGTTTATATTCCCAATCCAATAACGACACTTTTTAATAAAAAATTAATTGCCACCCACCCTCTTGGAGGGTGCTGTATGGGCGACTCGGTCGAGAGCGGTGTTGTTAACCATAAAGGGCAAGTCTTCAAGCTTGATGGATCAATTTATAAAGGTTTATATGTTGTTGATGGCGCCATCATTCCACGTTCATTAGGGGCAACGCCGCTTCTGACGATATCTGCACTCGCGGAAAGAATAGCGGAGAAGATGATTGAGGATCGAGTTGTTTGATTTGATGTGCTTTCGATTCACTTTCATCGATTACTCATAGATACAAGTTTATCAGTGTTCAAATAATAGACACTACCAATTGTAAAAAATTCAAAACATCCAAATCTATTCTAACAATTACCCACAAGTTTTCTTTAACTCGTTGACATTTTCAAATGTAAGGCCCTGTTAGATTTTTTTGCTTGGCCATCCACATCGTTGCAATTATTTTTATTAAATGAGTGAAAGCGATTGGCTAGAAAAAGAATTTAAGAATATTGAATTTGGAGATAAAAGACTTCGCGATCGCTTTTTCTCTATGGCGAATATTTTTTCACGACGTCCTGACGAAACTATTAATAAAGCGGTAGTTAACTTTGCAGATAAAAAAGCAACTTATCGTCTCTTCAGTCACAAGAATTTCTCGTCAGATAAAATATTATTTGAGCATCGTGAGTCTACTTCTTCGAGACTTCAAAATGAATCTGTAGCTTTGATGATTCATGATTCTAGCTTTTTTAGCTTCAATTCAAAAAGATCTATAAAAGGCTTAGGTAATATTGGTGGAAAAGCTGGAGATCAAGAGACTCATGGTTTTATTGGACATTATAGTTTAGCTGTAAATATCAATGATGTACCTCTAGGAGTTATGGCCTTATCAACATGGAGTCGTGCATACGATGATATGTGGGAGAAAGAAAGTGATCGTTGGGCAGAGGCAATTTTAGAAACAGAAAAGCATTGTCCTAAAGGCACAAAACTCATTCACGTCGCTGACAGGGAGGCAGATCAGTTTGAAGTTCTATTTACTTTAATAAAAAATAATAAAGATTTTATAATTAGATCCAAGCACGATCGAATAATCGAAAATGGAGATCATTATCTTCGCTGGCATTTGAACAAAAGAAAACTGATCATGAATTCAAAATATTTCATACGAAGTTAAAAAAGATGTGGATGCAATTGTAAAGTACGGTGAGATAGAATTTTTTGATCCTAGCTTCAAACTTAATGGACTTACTTCTGTAAAAAGAAAAGTGGTGTTAAATATATTAGAAATAAGTACGACTGGGGAAGTTGCAGAGAAAGATCGATTGCACTGGATCTTGCTGACAAGTTTGCCATTGAAAAATTTTGGAGATGCTTCTAGAGTCATTGATTATTATAAGAAACGCTGGCACATTGAAAATTATTTTAAAATTTTAAAAGATGGCGGATGCAAAGTTGAGAGAGCATCATTAAGAACATTTGAGCGACTAGAAAAATATATCACATTATTTTCAGTTATTGCGTGGAGAATTTATTACGTTAAACATTTAGCAGAAGCAGCTCCAGATGAAGATTCAAGTCTTTCTTTTTCAGAAGAAGAATCACTCGTTTTGAAAATAGAAAATAAGATATCTGATGATCAAAGAATAACGATTAGAGAGGCCCTACGATTTGTCGCTAAGATGGGGGGCTTTAATGGCCGTAAAAGCGACGGAGAGCCCGGGACGGTTAGTATTTGGCGAGGATTAATAAAGCTTGAAGCAAAAGTAGAAATGTTCAGATACCTCAAAGAAAAATATCAATTTTAATTCTAATAAATCTTCCCGATACAACACCAATCAATAAGTAATTTACAAACCGAGTAGCACCCTTTAAGAAGCGAATCAGTTAGTTTTATGATTTTTTAGCCAGTTATCCTCGCTGAGGCCGACCAATCTTTTTACACTTTATTTTCGACCATGTAATTATGGGGAAAAGTCAGAATCTATTTAAAAATATTTTAAAATGATGGCAGTTCAAATACTAAAACTTGCCCCCCTGCATAATGGAGTAATTATGAAAAAATTAATCGTCTTGATCTCTAGCTTATTAAGTTTTCAGGCAATAGCCATTACTGGAAATGAATGTCTACAACAACAGGTTGAATCTTTTAACAAGACTAAACTAAATGTGAATTTCTCACAGGTAATTATTAAACTACGTGATCAATCAAGAAGTTCTGATTTTGCACCAATAATTACAGTAGAAGGAAGTAAACTAACAATTGAGCCTATTTTTTCAAGTGACGGTATTTGTGTTGTAGCGAATAAAGAATATATTGAAGAAGAAGTTAATCTGTAATCAAACCTCTTCTAAAACTTGCAGACCATGTATTTAAACGCTAGCAATTACCATATGGGCCTGAGAAATCGGGCCCTTTTTTTGGCTTTGGATCGAAAGACACGCAATTGCCAACACATGGGCCAATATTTATCCATTTGTCTAAAATTCAAGTGCCTTTATTTTAAAATTTAATTACAATATTATAAAATAGTCAGGAGATGTCATGAAGGTAAGATTAGTTTTTATAGTTTATTTTTTGTTTCTAAATTTTTCTTTTGGTTCAGATAGCACAAATGAACTGAAATATCTTGAAGAACTAGTGTCTATTAGTTCTGGAACCCAAGACGTGGAAGGTGTAAGTAGCGTTCAAAAGAATGTTGCTAGTCAATTACAAAATCTAGGGTTTGAGATTCTAGAAAATAAATCGGATGTAGATACAGTAAAATCGACTCAAACTGTAGCAATTAAAAAGGGTAAAAATGCAAAATTTATAACTTTTGTTACACATGCAGATACCGTCTTTGAAAAGCTTAATCCATTTAAGTGGAGTGATGATAAAAAAAGATTAGTAGGAAGTGGAGTTGGAGATAATAAAGGTGGATTGGTCGTAACTTTATATACCATTAAAAATCTTTTAGAAAATCCAAAATTTGAATATTCAATTCGCGTTATCATCTCACCCAACGAGGAAACTGGTTCAATGGGCTTTAGGAAACAATTGAAAAGCTATGGTGATGATTCGGCATTAATTCTTGGAATGGAGCCAGCACTAGAGGATGGTTCAATCGTAGAAGCTCGAAAGGGTGTACGCTGGTATCATATAAAGATCGCCGGTAGAGAGGCTCATGCTGGAACTGCACCAGAGAATGGCGTTAGTGCATGTCATGAATTGTCGAAAAAAATAGTTAAGATATTAGATCTTAATGAATATTCAAAGGGAAACACTATCAATGTAGGTCATGTTGATGGTGGGAAAGACAAATTTAATATCGTATGCGGGAGCGCAGAATGAAAATTAGATTTTAGATTTGTGGATGAAAAATCTTTCAATAGGATCAATGCTAAAATTGAAAAAATCCTAAAAACCACTGAAGTTAAATCAATAAAAGACGGAACAGGAACAAAAATTGAATATACATTTCCTGTGGAAATGCCTCCATTTTCAATAACCAAGAAAAGCGAAGAGATGGTTAAAAAATACCTTAAAATCGTTGAAGCGATAGAAGGAAGAAAAATAAAAGCAATTTTAACAGGTGGCGGAGCTGACCTGAATTTTATGGCCAACCCTAATTCATTAATGCTTGATGGAATGGGGCCGGTGGGCGGAAATTACCATACTGCCGATGAATATATTGAAGTTGATACAATTCATACACGTATTGCTTCTTTGACAAAATTTCTTTTAGACTTCAAATAATGCAATTAAACCACTACTAAAGATCACAGCCCGCATTTTTAAAGACAAAGACTTTCAATTAAAAACCTCAGGAGAAATAACTGAGGTTTTTAATTGAACCAACAAATAGCGCTTTGATATTTTTCTTACCAGCGCCTGCCCCAAAGGGCATCACGATTTATTCGGTTTGGATCAAACGAAGTTGAGTCAAACTGCCCACCCAACCAGCGCATTGTTGACCTATGTTCTTCATGCTTGGGATTTTTAATATGCTCCAATAGCTCTCCATATCCTCCTAGACCTCCGCAGTCTTCAGGTGGACAAGCGCCTGCACCGGCAATACATACTGGGTAGTTGTAAATTTCATCGACCTCTAATATTTTTTCTACCTTAATATTATGTCTCCACCCATCGCCAAAATCATACCGATATTCAAAGACATCTAGGAGATTTGCGACATCACAAAGTTTTACTTTTTTCTCATTGAATGCCCGAGGATAATCAGGATCAAAATCATCTTCGTCATCATCAGGGTTTATATATCTTTTGCCCACGATTTCAAACTCATGGAGATGGGAATCAGTCCACCCCATTACAAGTTGAAACACATGATGCAATTTTCCCAAATTAAATTTTCCGGGAACCAAGACTCTTCGCCATATCTCTGGTTTACTTTCATTAAGTGTTATCTTTAATTGATAAATAGATTTAGAGATTTCCATTTTATTATCCATTTTTATATTGAGACCAAAAACTAATTTTTCGTTTGTGGTTTAACTTAATATGCTCAAAATATTTCTCATGCTTCACAAAATTACCCCAGTTGGAGATTTTTTCGGAATATTTCTCAAGTCTTCGAAGGTAATCAACTCCGTGATGGTAGGCCTTGGCATAAGCCCTTTCTAAAATTGAATCCAATAATGCACGATATATCAACGTAGAGACTAAAAATCTTTTGTCCTTTGCAAATACATCGGCCCACTTACTCAAGGCTCCATAAAAACCTTCACGTAAATCATGTTCCCGTTCCATAATATAGCTTTCGGCTTCAGCGAGTAACTTCAACTCAAGTAAAAAATCAACATTTTGACTATTAATTTTTTTGTCCTGACAAATAATACTTACTTCCTGTTTAAGTAATTCGTCACGTTTACCTTCGCCTTCAATCTGAATTACTTGTTCGTATTTTTCACTTGTTCGATAATTTCTAAAAATGGTCCAAGTAATACTTCTTTGCTTGTCGAAATTGTCAGTTAAGGAATATGCTTTTAATAATAACTCATCTATGTTTCCCAAATAACGGTGAGATGCTCTGCTGACTTTTTCTAAGTAAGTTATTGCCTTTTCTGGATTTCCGCACTCAAGCCACATTTCTCCTATGCGACTGGCATCATAATCTTCGTTTTTACTATTTTCTTCATTAATTATACTTTCAAAAAGGATAGGGTCTTTTAATCCGCGGGCCATGGCCTGCAAAAGCAATCCTTCGCTGGTCCCAAGCCGATCCTCTTTTTTAATCTGATCGACCAAAATTCTTATATTTTTTTCGGGAAGGTATTTGCCAATGTTTTCTATAAGATTATCTCGCAGGCCATATTGATTATGAATTATTAATTCATAGAGAATATTGGCAAGCCAATCTTTATCATCGCATTGATTAGCATATGTTTCAAAAAGTTCGGTTGCCTGATATCTAAAGACATCGCCGATATTTCCACTAGAGTCATCACAATAATTCATAATATGTTCATCAGAACAAAAAAATAATTTTAAAAGCTCAATCCCCTCTTTGGGATCGTTCGCCCCACTCTCAACATCTGATAATAAATCAATAAGTTCATAGCTAAATTTATAGGCATTATTCCATGAAACGAAATTATTATTGCCTTGAAACTCAGAAAGTCTCTCTTTAAATCGTTCTACATTAGAAGTTTTTTTAGAAGTAAGACGCTCAATTATATTTGCAACATCATCATGTCGATATGATAAATCAATTAACGCCTTAACTAAGATCTCTTTGTCGAGTTGCAAAAGCTTGCGGTGCTGGTCATTAACGTCAAGAATGTTTTTATCAATTTTTGTATCTTTCATATCAAGACTTCTTTTTTCTAGCTTTTGTTACCGAAGCAATTTTTTGATAATGTTTCTTTTTTCCCTTCACCTCTGAATATTTCCCGTCTTCAAAGTCCTTAATGATTTTTTTCTTGTTTTTTATTTTGCCCGTTTGAAATTTTACTTCTGATTCAATTAAATGCTTCTCTCTCAAGAGTTCTTTCTTCAACTCACTCTCACTTGGAAGATAGAGCTTATATTTTGAAGCAAAAAGTTTTTTATTATCTTGTAAAACAGAATATTTAACAATGGCATCGTCCTTCTCAGAACAAAGTATTATACCAATCGTAGGATTATCATCTTTTGACTTAATTTGATCTTCATAATAGCGCACATAAAAATCCATCTGACCAACGTCCTGGTGAGTGAGTTTATCTGTTTTAAGGTCGATGAGTACAAAGCATTTTAAAATATAATTGTAAAAAACAAGATCAATATAAAAATGGTTATGATCTGAAGTGATTCTCTTTTGGCGTGCCACAAATGAGAAACCTTTTCCAAGTTCAAGAAGAAAATGTTGTAATTTGCCAAGAAGTGCCCCTTCTAGTTCCTTTTCCAGAATAGAGCTTGCCTCTCCTACATTTAAAAATTCTAAAATGTATGGATCTTTTATAAAATCCTCTGGTGTCGTTGCTATTTCTTTTTTCTTGGCATCTTTTCTGACTAATGTCTTATTTTTGCTTGAGAGAATACGCTCATAATAAAAAGAATCGATTTGCCTTTCAAGCTGTCTCGTCGACCAATTACACTCTATACACTCATCCATATAAAACTGGCGAGCATCATTGCTTTCTACTCTTAAGAGATGGCGATAATGGGTCCAGGCCAATTCGTCACTCACCGAGTGACGAATTGGGAATACCGTATAAAAAAGCCTAAAATATTTCAAATTCGTTTCTGTAAAACCCTTCCCATATTTCTGTGTTAAATTTTGGGCCAAGTCTTCCAGTATGGTCTTGCCATAATCAGCCCTCTTCTTGCCCCTTTGCTCTTCTTCAACAATAAGTTTTCCAATATTCCAGTAAGCCTGCACCATAAAGGAGTTTACGGCTTTATACGACTGAGATCTGGCTTGATTTAAAACATCCGCAACTTTGTCATAGAGTGAAGGAAATTTTGTTTTTAAGGCCGATTTTGTCTTTTTCATTGTTCTGCACTTTTCCTTAATACTGTGGAGTATTATTTTCTGATTTTTAGCACTGAAGATCAATCGCAAAAATGAACCAGACCAAAAGTACTCTTTGGTCTGGTTTGGTCTGGTGTGTCCATGAAATATGATGAAAAGGGATGAAGAATACTGAAGAGAAAAAGAAAGTAACCTCTTGAAATCGTTCCTAAGTTGTTAATATTAAAAACCTAATTTTCCCCCACAGCATATCCCCATGGGTGTACCAAGTTTTAAAAAGCCTCGATTTATTCGAGGCTTTTTTTTGTTCAAAATTCTAAATCATTCATTACACATTCTTAGTTCTACTATTCAATATAAAAAATTGAGATTTAACATCACGTGTGATAATTCAAGCAGTAATGTTAATCTCATTTGGGGAATTTTATGATTAAGTTTTTAGTTAGCCTAACTCTATGTTTATCATTTTCCGCACTAGCATCTTCTGAAACTCAAATTGAATATATAAGAAATTCTATCAAAGGTAGTGTCCCGCAATTACGATATTGCTATCAATCGTTGTTAGATAGTTCAGCGCCGCCCGAACTTAAAAATAAAGTCGTTCTACAATTTACAATTGGTACAGAAGGACGTGTTATTAAATCAAAGGTTTTATCAGATGAAATCACATCGGATAAAGTTCTGAGCTGTATGGAAAATGTTATTTCTCAAATCCAATTTTCTGCTCCAGAAAATAATAAGACAGTTAACATTAATCAGCCAATTAGACTTTAGTGATTTTACGCATACTTAGTCATCATTTTAAGAATTGCAGTTCGATATAGCTCCACGAAAGGGTACCAAGTTTTTAAAAAGCCTCGATTTATTCGGGGCTTTTTTTTGTTCAAAATTCTATCAATAGACTTTTAATATCTATAAATATAAAAACCTCAATATGGATTTAAATCACCTACATTTAATGGTTAAAGACATTGCTCTCAGTAAGAAATTTTACGAGGATCTTTTCGGCTTTAAGGAAAAAATTTGGTACGGCGAAGATCTTTTGTTTCTACAAAATTCTCATGGGTTTGACCTCGCTTTGTCTCCAATCGAGACTCCACTAGCTCTTCCTCCGGGATTTCATTACGGGTTTTCTGTTAAAGAAAAAACGCGCTTGCAGGAAATATACTCACAAGGAAACAAACTCTATCCAAATTGTTTTAAAACGCCTCCTAAGGATTACGGTAACTGGGGCACATTGACATGTTGTGATGTAGATAATTATCCATTTGAAATTTACTGGGATGAGAATCTTCATTCTACAAATTAAATTATTCTTCTGAAAGTTCTATAAATTCATTAGTGAAAAATCAAAGATATATACCAAATAATTAATTGAGATGAAATTTTTGTAATTGTAAGTCGCGCTAAAAGGCTTATCAAGAATTTGAAAAGTTTTCTGGTGGTCAAAGAAAGCAGACCTGCAAGTTTTCATTCGACGACCACCAGTTTTTTAATTTTAGCATATGTCTGGGTAATTTCAAGAACACTATATTTGCTATGCGACTGACCTAAAAACTAAGACTTAACCATTATTTCCAGAATAGCAGTTCGATATAGCTCCACGGAAGGGTACCAAGTTTTAAAAAGCCTCGATTTATTCGGGGCTTTTTTTTGTCCAAAATTTCTAATGACCCATCCGATTTATATTTTAAGAGATGTTTTTTCATACCAATCTGGAATGTCTAGTTTCATATTCAGCACAAAGTACATAAAGGCGCTGAGAGATGCGAACCCCATAAGATACTCATGAATTGAAGCATTGATAAAATTTGGCATTTCAAAAAATATCCCCATAAGGCGTATGTAAAGATCAAGCAGAACTAGTGTCGAAACAATAAAGATAACAGAGAAACCTGCTCGAGTTATTTTTTCGTTTTTTGCCCATTTTGAAGTAGTGAAAGCACTTGTTCTCATTCCAACCAAAGTGCAGAAAATTAAAAATAGAATTAATACAATCGTCAAAGCAATTCGTGTAATGAAAAGTGAAAGTGATATTGTGTGTGACAGTAATCCAAAGAGGATTCCAAAGAAGGCAATAAAAAGAAAGATCCCGAAAATAGATAATTTTTTTTTAGAGATATAATCATAAATATTCCTAGCCACTAGCTGGGTACTTCTTTTGCTGGCAGTTGGAATCTTTTTTTTAATTTTTTTCAGAGAAAGATGATTGCGAAGAGAAGCTTGCCAGATAAAGACAATAACCGAAGAGTAGTGGATAACCTGCAGAAGTAGAGTCGATTTGATATAAACACCTATTCCAATGATAAGCATAAATACAATTCCCAATACGTATTCAATCATATGTGAGGGAGGAGGATTTTCATTTATAAAATTGGGATTATTTTTTAAAAATTCTTCGTTGCGGTTAACGGTTTCCCAGTACATTCCAAGCGAATACACGGAGCTGTGATAAATTGAAAAGTGATAACTAAAAATGAAAATAGAGCACCCATAAGATAGATATCCATTAGCGTTTCTCCTCTAATAGTGTTGTAACTATTTCTTTTAACTTTTCTTTTTTGATTCCCATTGCGAGGAGTTCATTAAAAAGATCAGCTAGTTTATGATGAGCGATCGAAGCTGTGTGTATCTGTAGATTTTCCACAGCCTCTTTTTTAATGATTGTTCCTTTTCGTCCTGCTGTCAGAATGATGTGATTCTCTTCAAGGGTTTTGTATGCTTTTGCAACAGTGTTGGGATTGATTTCTAAGTCGTTTGCAAGCTACCTAATCGAAGGAAGAAGATGGCCGGCCTTGAGCTTGCCGCTTTGAATTCCTCCAAAAATTTGCCGAACAATCTGCAAATAGATGGGAATTACTTCTGATTCATCGATTTCAATTTGGAACATGATGCTTAACCCCTTTGTACTAGTTCATGGTAATACAATAGTGGGAAAATGTCAACGCTTTGAAGCACAAGTTTTTAAAAAGCCTCGATTTATTCGAGGCTTTTTTTTGTCCAAAATTACAATCCAAGCTCTAATTCAAGTCGAGCCGCGAGCGGTTTAATCACCGCTTCTCCAAAATTTAATTTTGTTCCAAACAATTCATAAATCTCGGGTACGGTTTTCGAAGCAGCGACACTGCGGCCTTTTTTATAATGAGCAATTGCATCTGCAGGATCCAATTTATAGCGATCCCAAATGGAAAGTGCCAACAACTCACTAATCGCATAGTCGATCAAGTAAAAAGGCATTTGCAAAATATGTGAAAATTGCCAGTCAACCTTCGAAGAGATTTCTTCATAACCTTCATAATAGACCTCTTTCATAACCCTGTTTTTACCTTCTGATGTTTGTTAAAAATCGAGGCAATAATTGTAAATCTTATTCCAAATCTTTTTCGTCGATTTCGATATTTTTCTGCAATAATCCTGAATCTTTTCATTTCGCCAAATACATTTTCTATCTCAACACGCTCCGAAGATATTTCTCTGTTGATTCTTCTATCTTCTTCTGTAAGTGGATTTTTTTTATTTCTCTTCTTAGGCAATAGGCTATTGCTATGTAACCTTACGATTCCCTGGTAACCTGAATCAACTGAGACTCTGGTTTTCGGTAGAAAACAAGTTTCACTTTCTTTGAAAATTCTAAAATCATGAACCTTTCCAGTGTCTTGAGCGATTGAAATAATTTGCTTGGTACCAGGGCAGTAAACTACTTGGGTTTTTATCGTGTGTTTTTTCTTCTTTCCCGAGTAAAAATCCTTTTGAATGTTCTTAACTCTACCTGATTTCTTTTTTTTGGACGTTCTATTGGGGATTCTGTTACATCTATTAAAAAATGGTCATGGTTTTCACTCAGGCATTCTTTCTTACCAGGCAAAGTAAATTGGCCTGACTTTATTAAGATTTTTTCATTTTTTACAACCATTCTCCAAGCTGTAGTTTCACTAACATTATAACTTGATGCTACTGAAAACAAAGTACAGTATTCACGATAATATTGAAGCATTAATAGAATCTGGTCTTCAATAATTAATTTTGGTGGCCTTCCACCTGCAATAAATTTTTTATTTTCAAAATCTTGGATTACTTGAACCATTTCTTCAAAAACAAATGGCCTCACTCCAGTTAAACGTAAAAATTTATCTTCACAATATTTTTGTACAGTAGTCCAGCGAATACTCATAAATCTGCCTCAGTTATTAACTTTGACAGTTGGCCATAATTTTACTGAATGGCCCACAAAAAAAATCTTAAATGGCCTTACATTTGAAGGTTATGAAAGAGGTCTAATGCTTCAATATTATCGTGAATACTGTACTTTGTTTTCAGTAGCATCAAGTTATAATGTTAGTGAAACTACAGCTTGGAGAATGGTTGTAAAAAATGAAAAAATCTTAATAAAGTCAGGCCAATTTACTTTGCCTGGTAAGAAAGAATGCCTGAGTGAAAACCATGACCATTTTTTAATAGATGTAACAGAATCCCCAATAGAACGTCCAAAAAAAAGAAATCAGGTAGAGTTAAGAACATTCAAAAGGATTTTTACTCGGGAAAGAAGAAAAAACACACGATAAAAACCCAAGTAGTTTACTGCCCTGGTACCAAGCAAATTATTTCAATCGCTCAAGACACTGGAAAGGTTCATGATTTTAGAATTTTCAAAGAAAGTGAAACTTGTTTTCTACCGAAAACCAGAGTCTCAGTTGATTCAGGTTACCAGGGAATCGTAAGGTTACATAGCAATAGCCTATTGCCTAAGAAGAGAAATAAAAAAAATCCACTTACAGAAGAAGATAGAAGAATCAACAGAGAAATATCTTCGGAGCGTGTTGAGATAGAAAATGTATTTGGCGAAATGAAAAGATTCAGGATTATTGCAGAAAAATATCGAAATCGACGAAAAAGATTTGGAATAAGATTTACAATTATTGCCTCGATTTTTAACAAACATCAGAAGGTAAAAACAGGGTTATGAAAGAGGTCTAATCTACACCGCGATTATAGACTTCAGTTAATTCTAGCCACTTCTTCCTGCGCATTTCTTTTGTGTGGCCTGGATTTGCATAAAGCCAGTGTTGAAATTCATCTCCTCTCGCTGTCATTGTAAATAAGCCGATAATACTTTCTAAACGGTCAGTTTTAATTCTTTTGCATTGATCTTCATCAAGATATTCACTCATTTTTTCAAGACCTATGAATTCCATGCTCATCGATCCCAGGGGAAACGCATCTTAATTTCACTGAAGTAAAACATCCAATAGAAAATCATTATCCCATCCGGCCTTAAGCATTTTTGTTCTGACTGAAAGTTTTTCAGTTTTACTTCTCATTATAACGATCTTTTTCACAAGACCCAACGCCAATTGCCTTATAGAAGAAAAATTAACAGCACTGTGTTCAACTCTACAGCGACAATCGTCTTCTCTCATTGTGACATCCAAATGCCAATGCAATAAATTCTCTACTTGCCAATGATCCTTAACTGCATTTAAAAATATTCAGAGCTTTCATCTCTACTGCTTATATAATATCTTTTTGAATTCTGAACTTCTCCTGTTTTCTGATCAATTCTTTCCGCACTAATTTCTATAATGGTTTTTAAATTTTTCCATTTTAATAATGGATTAACTCCCAATGAATAATCATCATTTTCTTTTATTATTCTTACTGATCGTTTTTCAAACCGACCATGTTTTAGTTTTCTTTTTTCCTCAAAGCTTTCGGATTTGTTTTTTTGTCCACGTTGCTCATATTTTTCAAATCTTTCTTCAATTCTACTGTGTAATTTTTCTTGATTACTTTTTACACAAAATAAATAATCACCACCTTTGGAAACAATTTTATCAGCTATTTCAGTCTGACAATTTAAGGCATCAACACTAACAATTGTATCTTTTATATCCAGCGAATCCAAAAGCTCTGGGATTGCCGTTATTTCATTGCTCTTTTTATCTGTTTTCAACTGCCCTAATGACAATCCTAGGCCCGTTGAATAGGCATTAATAACATGAATTGTACGATCTCCCTTTCGCTTACTTCCCCGCAATGTTTTTCCATCAATACAGATTTGTTTAACTTCATCTTTATTAAAACTAGACACCCAATTGGTAAAAATCTTGCAATGAATTCGGCATTAAAATCATAAAAATCTTCTAAATGTATCATGCGAAGGCACGCCATTTTCTAAGTTTAAAAACTTACTTAAAAATTCTAATTTTAGAGTGCCGTAAACTTCAATTTCATTCCATGATTTTGCACCACAAATGACAGCACAGATTGCAATGATCATAATTGTTTCTAATGAATGTTTTTTTGTTCTATCAATTCTTGGATCTTCAATTGAACTAATAAAATCCAACATGAAAACTGGATCTACTTCTTTCTTTTTGTCACGATGCTCTCCTAAAAAAATAAGAAAAATCATCGCAAAAAAAAGACGAAAGGCCATCGTGCAGGGCCGTAAGTGGCCGAAAATAAATTATAACTGATTTAAATTAAGATGCGTTTCCCCTGATTTCTATAGGTGTAAGTAGTCCATCTGTTTGTTTTCATTTTGCCTCCGGATAAAAAGTTTATAAACCTAAAGAAAGGATTGAAAAAGAAACGTTTATGAAATATATGTTTCGATTATGGAAATATTTGAACTTAGGGCCTGTCAAAAAATAAGTGCTCATTCTTGAGTCAAGATTTAGAGTTGGGTTTTATCGTATAATTCCATTCGCCGTGAAAAGAATGTTTTAGTAAATTTATTTTTTCCATTTCTTGCTTGGTAACTTCAATGCCCTTTTTATATGTCTTCTTATCAAGTCGGGCCTTAACTGATAACCCCGTTTTAGTTTTTGTAGAAGAAATTAAATTGATAATTACTTCATACGAAAGTAATGGTTTTCCTCTCCAGTTTATACTGATAAAAGAAAATAATCTATGTTCTATTTTGTTCCACTTACTAGTTCCTGGAGGAAAATGACAGACTGTTATTTCAAGATTTTCTTTATTGGAAAGTTTTTGCACTTCTTTCTTCCAGAGTCTCGATCGATAACCATTACTTCCACCAGCATCGGCAAATATTAATAATTTATTTGAATCTGGATAGCGCTTAATTCCCATTTTCAACCACCACTGCCTAATGCTTTCAACAGCAAACTCCGCAGTGTCTGAACTAATTCCAACATTCACCCAGCCTTTATTATCTGCAATATCATAAACTCCATACGGTACTGCTTTTGATACTTTTTTATCTGGAAAATCATGGCCATTAACTTCAACAGGTTTTCCTTTTTTACTCAACTCCCTCACAACATTTTTATAATTCCCTACTGATTCTTTCTTTTTAGCATCGACTGATATTACGGGATCATTGTGCTTTAGAAATTTTTTTGCAATTTTATTAATATAAAGAAATTGCTTGTTGCGGTCTGGTTTGTCTGCGCCTTCTTTGGTTTTTTTATTTCCTTGGAGACTATATTCCAGATCATGAAGTATTGAGGCTACTGTTTGATGACAGACATCCAACTTTTCTTTTTTTAAAGCATCGGAAATATTTCTTACACTTTTACAAGTCAATCGGAGTGGATTTTCAGGATCACCCCGTGTCTCTGGTTCAATAATCTCTTGCAAAATCTTTGTTAATTCGGGATTTGTTTCAGTAGATTTTTACGACCACCGCCTTCTCGACGAACTGAAATTAATTTTTAGGTTTCTTTTTAGTTCTTTAATTCCACGCCGAATAGTTGATACTGCAACGCCAGAAATATCTGATATTATTTTTATTCCGCCGTAGCCTATAGACTCAGCTTCTGCCGCCAGCAAAATTCTCCGCTGTCGCTCATTGAGTTCAGGAAGTACTCCTGATAGTTTTATTTTTAATTCATCCTGAAGTTTTTTATTCACTTCAATATGAAATCATATCTTTTTCGATTGGCCAAATATTATTTCAAGAATGATCACTTATTTTTTGACAAGCCCTTAAGTACTTTTTAGCTGTTGCTCAGATCGAAAATCTCAATCGAGCAGCAGAAAACATTCACGTCTCTGCGGGCTCATTGAGTAAGGCCATTTCGCGCTTGGAAGCTGAATTACAGACTCCACTTTTTTTTAAATCAGGCCGTGGTATAAAGCTGACCCCTGAAGGAGTCTTTCTTAAGAAAAAAGCGGCGGTATTGATTCAACTTGAAGAAGACACGCGTCTGGAGCTGACTGGACGAGAAATGGGAAGCTTGAATGTTTACATTGCCTCAGAAGAAATTTTGCAAACTGCTTATGGAATTGAGATTGCAAAAAAAATAACAGCACATTTTCCCAAGTCTAGAATTCAGTTTTTAATCCGCAATGAGAAAACTTCAATTGAACAGGTCATAGATGGTGATGCTCACTTTGCACTTATTACTGCAGATGCTCCAAGCGATGTAGCTTCAAGAGTTCTAGGTCAAGTTGAATTTAAGACCTGTGCTTCTAAGAAACATCCTCTTGTTAAAAAATATGGATCAAAAAAAATTCCAGTTGAAGAACTTTTAGAACATTCTTTTGTCTCTCCTGATCAAGCAATACTTGGTCAGATTTCAAAATCTTCTTCATCTGATGGATGGCGAGATGATAAGTTTCCACGTCAAATCAGGTTTAAAGTTTGTGGATTAAAATTAATGGAGAATTTGATTCAAGAGGGGATGGCGCTAGGTTACTTACCAGATTATTTTATAAAAAATTCAAATCTCGTTCCTTTACAAATTTCTGGCTGTTCGTACACTTGTCGTCAAACAATTCGAATCATATCAAAAGAACCGAAAGCTTTAGGATGGATTAATGTGCTGTGGGATCAATTTTAATTTTAAAAAGCTTCGAACTTAATCGAAGCTTTTTAAAGATTTTTTATTCGATGTTAGCGCCAACAACAGAAGCCAATTGAAGCATGTTAATTGTCTGACCAAGTTGAAGGCCAGTAAAGTCTGTTACTTTACCAGAAGATTTGCTTGTCACTTTTGTTGCTTTAAAAAGCTTTAATAGTGTGTCGTCAGCTACAATATATTTTCCTGCACCTTCAGCTTTACCGTTTTCAGTTTTAGCTTGAAGTTTTTTTTCTTTAATATAATCCCAAAATTTTTGTGTAATTGCTGTTCTTGGTAATTCTGCAGCTCCGCAAAATGCTGCTAAATCAGTTTTAAGTTTTACTGGTTTATTTAATCCGACTTCTGACATGTTTGTATTCCTTCGTTATGTGTTAGTGAAAATGGTATCTTACAATTCATTAAGAGAAGCGACTATTGAATTTTAGACAAAAAAAGACTCGTTTAGAAATGAAGCCCACTAAAAATCTAAAATACTCACATAAGTCTATGTTTTTAGGTTTAAGTGAAAGTGCAGTTGAATTTAAACTTTGCAGGTTCTTCAATTTCTCTTCTTAATAAGATGAGAACTTGCTGTTCAAAGATGATTCATCTAATTTAAAAAGAATACAAATAAGGATGACATTTGAATGCAATAAACCAACCTTCTACTCTTGTGAAAACACTAAATGAACTTGCGCCAATGTCAGATTATTCACTGATAAACACGCTCACACCAGATCCTGAAGCGACAAAAAACGGAGTCGACCACTTTCCACGACAAGTTTTCTCTGGGCACTATGTTCCAGTGAATCCTACACCTATCAAAGAACCACACTATGTTGCTCACAGTAAGATTTTCTTTAGTGAACTGGGTTTGGATGATAGCTTGGCGCAAAACAAGGATTTTATCCGAATGTTTTCTGGGGATTTGTCGGATGTGCCTCACCCTTTGCAAAAAATAGGTTGGGCAACGGGATATGCGCTTTCTATCTATGGGACTGAATATTATCAACAATGTCCCTTTAAAACTGGTAATGGCTACGGAGATGGTCGTGCCATTTCCATTCTTGAGGCAAACATCAAAGGACAACGTTGGGAAATGCAACTTAAAGGGGGCGGGAAAACACCCTACTGTCGTGGAGCTGATGGCCGTGCAGTTTTGCGCTCGAGTGTTCGCGAGTTTTTAGCTCAAGAACATATGAACTCCCTTGGAATACCAACTTCACGCTCATTAAGTTTAATCACTTCTAAGTCGGAAAAGGTAAAACGTCCTTGGTTTACACAAGGGTCGCACTCAAGAGATCCAGAAGTAATGATAGAAGAATCCGTCGCTATTACGACAAGGGTTGCACATTCGTTTCTTCGGGTGGGCCAGTTTGAGCTTTTCGGGCGTCGAGCTAGCAAAAAAGAGCATACAGAGGCTTTAGTTGAGTTGAGCGCGATTGTGCTGCACTTGATTGATCGTGAATACAATGACGTAATTGATAAGAATTTATCTATCGAAAAAAAAGTAATTTTGCTAGCAGCCGAATTTCGCAATCGCCTTACATCTCTTGTGACAAATTGGATTCGCGTTGGATACTGCCAAGGAAATTTCAATAGCGACAACTGTGCGGCAGGTGGCTTCACGCTTGATTATGGGCCATTTGGGTTCATGGATATGTTTGATCCAAAATTTCAGCCTTGGACAGGTGGTGGAGATCATTTCTCCTATTTTAATCAGCCTCAGGCAGCCGAACGCAATTTTCATATGTTTTGTAAGGCACTGAAACCGATGATAGAGACAAATGAGAGTGCCCTTAATCAGTTAGAGGAGATTGAAAATGGCTTTTCTTTAGTGATGCAAGAAAAAATGGAAAAAATGTGGGCCAGTAAATTAGGTTTAAGTCAGTTTGAAGCAGAACTATATAAAGAACTTGTAATGCTTATGATGAAAACTCACGTTGATTACACTATCTTCTTTCGAGAACTCTCTTCAATACCAACAGACATTACTCCATTCATAAAAAGTTTTTACAACGAATCGTTCTCAGATGAAAAGATCCTTAAAAGCTGGTCGCAGTGGCTAGATAAATGGAAATCACTTATCCATAATTCGCCACAATCACACGAAGCGCTTTCAGCGCAAATGAAACGTGTTAATCCAAAATACACTCTGCGAGAGTGGTTCCTTGTTCCAGCCTATCAACAAGCTGCTAATGGAGACTATAGTCTTATTGGGGAGTTGCAAGAAGTTATGACAAATCCATACGAAGAACTTTCTTATGAGATGGAGCAGAAATACTATAGAAAAAAGCCCTCTCAATTCTTTTTAGTCGCTGGAATATCTCATGTCAGCTGTTCATCATAAACATTATTAATCCAAGAATAATTGGTTCAGGTCTTGCAGTTCTTTTCTTGAAAGGTAAATGTATGATGAATACATTCGGATATTTGCTCAGGAGATTACTGTGAGGAATGTTTCAGGCAATAAATGATTGGGGCAATGTAGTACATAAATAACGGAATATGAGGCAAATAAAAAAAGGAAATATTATGGAAGGTTTTATTGGAGATATTGAAGTTTTATACTGAAGCCAGTTAAGTTTTCAAGTGCCTACTGCTGAAAAATTATCAGTAATTAAAGTTGCAAGCTCTAATTCATACTTTCGTATTCCTCGAAAAAATGAGGCGCAAATTAATTTAAAATCTTTAAATTTTTCATAATACTGATTGTATAAAACTTTTTTCTTAAAAAATTTCCATAAACGTTCTATAGGATTCAAGTTTGGACTATAGGCGGGCAAAAACACTATCTCAATATTTAATTTTTCGCCAGCTCTCTTACGGATAATGCCTTATTGCTTGGTCCACGATCTAAAATAAAATATATTTTCTCACCATTAGGATTTCTCTCTCTTAATGCTTTTAGAAAATTACATACTGAGATTTGATTTATTGTATCGTAGCTATGAGTTACGATATCTAAGTCGTCAATAGAAATTGCCCCGAAGACATTGACGCGATTTCGACCTGAATTGGTGAAAACTTCTTTTTCTTCGCCTTTTCTAATCCACCCAGCAGAAAGGATTGTGTTATGAAGTGGATGAGTTGCATCGCCAAAGTAAATCTTTCCTTTTCCTTTGAGAGAATTGTATTTTTCTATAAATTCTTCTTGGTCTTTTTCTTTGCTTTACCAGGTACGCCTTTTGCTTTTGAACGAAAATCCAAGCCGGTGAAGAAGGTTGTTGCAGCCACTAATAGAGAATTTTACTTTATATTTTTAAAAATATGATTAACAACTTCTTTAGTTGAAGCAAAGATTCTATCGTCAAGTTCATTGGCAAGTTGAAATTCTTCAACAAGATTTAACTTTTGTTCTTTTGGTGCTGTATTCATCCAGAATTAGGCCTTCGATTCCACCTTCCATATAGCGTTTTCTGTAATTGGCAATGGATCCTTCATCGAGAAATAAAAATTTAGAAATATCTTTGTACGTCTGATTATCATCTAAGAGTAAAATAACCCGAATCCTATCAGCGTATCTTTTTGAACGCTCAATTTGTAGCTCGTCAAGTAGTTCCTGTCTTTGGTCTTTGTTAAGAAATTTATACATGAAAAGTATAATAGTACTGCCATAACAATAGGCCAAATAATTTTTACTAGAAAATTAAATCATGAGCAGTATAACTGAGGATAATAAGTATTTTCGAAAAGTTTTATACACCGGAAAAAAAATGCAATTGGTACTGATGTCACTAAAAGAGGGCGAGGAGATTGGAGAAGAAGTTCATGTTGATCGTGATCAGTTCTTTCGAATCGAAAAAGGAAAGGGGGAAGTTGTTATCGATGGTAAAAAAACGCAAGTTGAAGAAGATTTCGCCTTTATTGTTCCTGCTGGCTCCAAACATAATGTAATCAATACGGGGGAAGGCCCACTTCAATTGTATACTCTTTATGGCCCACCAGAGCACTTGGATGGGACCATACACAAAACGAAAGCTGATGCAGAAGCTTCAGATGAGCATTTTAATGGTAAAACGAGTGAACCTTATCAAGCTGAACAAAACCATTAAGGAGGATTTATGAAAAAAAATATTAATGATTATGAAAGGATAATTAGATTTTTAGCCGGGGTCATTTTAACTTCTATGGCATTTATAGGCCCTGCAAATTTATGGTTTTTACTTGGTATCATTCCCTTGCTTACTGGTTTAGTCGGAACTTGTCCGCTTTATTCTTTACTAGGAATGAGTTCTCGCAAAGATGATTCTACATCATCAATAAAGCCAGAACATTATATACACAAAAGTAGTTTGAACAAATAAAAACGATAACTCTTTTTTTAACAAGTCATTATAGTAAAGTCCCTAGCTTTATTCGTTATGCCAGCTAATTTCTAATTTATTTCCGTCAGGGTCTTTTATGTAAAAAGAAGCAAATTCACCTTTTTCTGTAATTAATTCTCTGACAATATTTACACCGGACGTTTTCATTTGTTCATGTATGCTTAAAACTTCTTCTTCGCGATCTAAGCAAAAACCAAGATGATACCATTCAGGAAATGAGGGAAGTTCATCTACTGGATCAACAGCAATTAAAAAATTACTAGAATTGGTAAGGAAGGCACCTTTGCCATGATCAAATTTCTTTTCAAATCCAAAGTAGCATTTATAGAATTCTATAAAAGCTGAAAGGTTTTTTGTGCCTAAATGTACATGATTTAAGTTCATAAGTTTTTTCCCTATTTATTACAAAGTTTTAATCCAATCTAAACTATTCGTGACTCTTGAACATTTAAAGTCCCTTGAATCAGTATTGAGCAAATTACAATTTTGCTGATTAGGCTGACAGGCATTGAGTTTGAAAGGAGTAGAATTGGGAAGCCAACCTATATTATTTTTTAATGTATTGAAGCCTAAGTTTTTCCAATTGTAATGAACACTGAAATGCAAATGGCGGTTATTTTCACCTGTCCATCCAGTATTTCCTTCAATTCCTACCAGGTCTCCGATTTTAACTTTTTCACCAGTTTGTACTAAAACCTTATCAAGGTGAGCATAGAAGAGTAAGTAGCCATCCTCTCTCAGAATTTGTACGTAATTTCCGAATCCGTTTCCGCATTGATCATTTTGCGTCTTACATTCTGAATAACTTATAACGACTCCTCCAGATCCAGCGATTACCTCTCCTGCACTAAAGTTTCTATTTGAGACGAGATCAAGGGCGAAAGCTGTATTTGTATAAGTGTGAGAGTTTCCATCTAGAGAAAGGTTTCCTTGATCACAGTAAATTCCGGCGGGGGCTTTCATTGGAAATACGATTGAAGGAATGAGGTCAGGATGGAGAATACATTGGGCTGATTGATTATCTATTTTAATACATGCTTCGTTGGTCTTACATGTGGAAATGCCGTAGACACAGCTTTGAGATAATACTCGTGAACTAAAAAATAAGGTAAAAATTGTAACGATGTATTTCATCGTGTATTCGGCCATGTAAAACTGAGACTACCGGCCACGTAAAACTGAGAGGCCAAATCGATATCGAAAACACCGACGAATTAATTTAGTCCACTACTAGCATTCCGCAGTTTCTCTTTCAAGTAGTTTTTTTCCGCCGCGTTCTTTAGCCTCTCTCAGACGCACAGAATCCCCCTCAAACATAAAAATTTCACAGTTGTGAGTGAAGCGATCAATCAGGGCCGCTGTCAGCTCTATTGAGCCAAAAACCTGTGTCCATTTTTCAAAACTTAAATTTGTAGAAATCGCTATCGGCCCAACCTGATACCTCGTCGTGAAGACGTCAAAAAGAAGTCGGGCACCGTTATCGGAAAATGGAACAAAGCCAAGTTCATCGATAATAAGCAAGTCTGCCTTTTTTAATTTTTCCATAAAGCGACTCAATTTGTTTTCACTTTTACTTTCTTCAAGCTTGGTGACGAGAGTTGCAGCTGTAAAAAATAAAACGTCACAATCCATTCTGCACAGGTCTCTTCCGATACTAATGAGCGAATGAGTTTTTCCAAGACCCGTTTTCCCTATAAAACAAATATTCTTTCTTGTTTTTAAAAAATTGCCACTCGAAAGTTTTTTAATTTCAGTAAATGGAATTTTTGGATTCCTGTTGGTGTTGATTTGTTGCCAATCTCTTTCATAAGAAAATTTTGCAGTTTTTATTTTTTTTATCCCGGTTTGTAACTGTCTCTCCATAATTTCTGCCTCAAGAAGGCATTTTACAAAAGAGACGTTATCCATCTTACTCTTATTCAAATCGTCCAGTACATTCAATGCGCCTCTCATTTTTAATTTTAACAATGCTTCTTTCATTCGAACCCTCCTTCGGGTAAAAGTTGTTGATATATTTTCAGGTCATAGTCTGTCATTTTATGAACCAGAAGATTTTCAGGAAGAAGTTCGTCAGGACAGTTCGCCATTTTGTCTCCAACTTCAAGTTGCTTTATAATCAAACTTATTGCGTTTGAATTGATTCCCCCATATGAGAGTGCCATTTTTAAGGCGACATCAAATAGTTCATGTGGTGTGGCCCTTTTGAGAAGAAGGATTTGGATGAACTCTTTTGTTGCATGTTTTTCGTCTAGTTTAGCCGCAAGTCTTTCTTTTATTTCATTGAGGTCACTTGAAAAAGTTGCACACTGAACTACTTTTGAAAATTTCCATGCACCGGGCTTCCTCGACAATTGATCAAGATAATGTTCAAAAATAAGCGCATCTATTTTTTCGTAGTAAAAGCGCTGATGCTCATATATTTTTTCATCGCCAGAAAAAAGAATAATTTCATCTACTGAAATAATGGCCTTGAGAATTGCTCCCACAAATCTTTCAGGTACTGAATATTGGTAACTGTCATGCTTTACTGCCTGTAGAGAATTGACTTGCAAAGATACAATCTTCTCCCACTTCTTTCTATCTGGGAGAGGACGAAGATTTTTTTGCAAGTCTTCGTATAAAACTTCTTTTGTTGTATTTTCTTTGTAGTGATTTTCCCCGAGATCTTGATGGGAACACATTTTTAAATAATTATTTAAACTGTTCATCGTTTCAAATGAAGGAAGCCTTGGGAGAAAATTTCTTCGACAATAGCCGACACCATTTTCTACAGATCCCTTTTCCCATCCAGCGGCCCTGTTGCAAAATATTGCTTCAAAATTATAATAGTTTTCCATGTCATTCATAAACTGATTGGAGACTCCCTTGCCAGGAATGCAAATGGCACCATCATTGTCGTAAGTGCAATTGGGAAAAACTCCACCGAAAAAACGAAAACAATTATCATGGAATTCTCCCCACGCTTCTTGCGCCTTTGTTAAATAAACTTGGCAAAAACGAATGGCCGCACCTGGAACACTCGCAACAAAAAGATATCCTTTGACACGAGTTTTATTAAAGGCGCCTAGCTCGAATTCAACTTCACCATGGTCAACCTGAAGGTATTTTCCGCTCTCAAAATTGAGTTCTAAAAAAGATTTAGGAGGTGATATTGCGTGGCCATGTTTTTTGCGAATTTCTGCGACTGCTCTTCTTAAGTGTCGAATTGAACCAGAATAGATTCCTGCAGTTTTTAATTTTATTAAAATTGCTGGAGCTTTGTGCCTTTGTTTTCTATGAACTTTTTTTTCCTCTTCATCGCGAAAGATTTTTTCTATTGCTTCGATAACTGCAAGTGTAATGAGTTTTGAAGTTGTGTTTCTTGTTCCTCTTTGCGCTAGTTCTTCCGGAGTCGAATCGATAATTTTTTTAGCAGTGGCCCAAGAACATTGGCCCGTTTTAGCGGCTGAGTTAATTTGTCCAGTTTGTTTGTAAGCTTATCTAACTTTGTTTACTGTGTCCATTCTAAGCACCCCCTGCTCCTTGAAATAAAGTTGATTAAAACTCTATTTTAAGGCATCGGTGCTTAAGGATTTTATGTCGTCTGGCCTCTCAGTTTTAGATGGCCGGTAGTCTCAGTTTTACGTGGCCGAATACACAAATGAATGAGGTGAGCCTTTTTTGTAAGGAGAATATCGAACTTCAAAAAGAGATCGACAAACTTTCAAATGAACTAACAGAGATGCAGGGAAAGTTAATGGTCGAATGGATGGGGGAATCTGTACCTGTTCCAGCAGTATACCCAAATATGAAGTCAACAGATCGTGAAATCAGAAAAAAAGCATTTGATTGTCTCGGCAAAGCCGATGAAGCGATCGCTGATGCTACAGACGAGATTTTTGATAGATTATTAGTTTTAAGACATCAAATGGCCAAGAATTCTGGTTTTGAAAGTTACACTAAATACCGTTTCAAAGAAATGATGCGCTTTGATTGGGATGAGACTCACTGCTTTGAGTTTCATGCGGCAGTCAGAAAATATATACTTCCGATTAAAGATAAACTTTTAGCCAAAAGAAAAGAGAGTCTTAAATACAGCTCACTTAAACCATACGATTTAGGTGTAGATATATACGGGAGAGAACCCCTTATGATTTATAAAAAAGGGGATACTGAATCTCTCATTGAAGGTACAGGCAAAATTATCAAAGCGATTGATAGCGAACTCTATAGCTATTTTTGTACAATTAAAGAAAATAAACTTTTAGATTTAGCTTCAAGAGAAAATAAAGCTCCAGGGGGTTACATGGTTATGTATCCAGTCTTTGAGCAAGCTTCGGTATTTTATAATGGTGTTGGATTAGCTTCAGACTTAATGGTCCTTTTGCATGAACTTGGGCATTGCTTTCATTATTTTCTTGGAAAGGATGTAGCACCATATTCTCTACAAAATTGGACTTCGGAAGTAGCCGAAGGTGGATCGATGACAGGGGAAACGCATCTTAATTTAAATCAGTTATAATTTATTTTCGGCCACTTACGGCCCTGCACGATGGCCTTTCGTCTTTTTTTTGCGATGATTTTTCTTATTTTTTTAGGAGAGCATCGTGACAAAAAAGAAAGAAGTAGATCCAGTTTTCATGTTGGATTTTATTAGTTCAATTGAAGATCCAAGAATTGATAGAACAAAAAAACATTCATTAGAAACAATTATGATCATTGCAATCTGTGCTGTCATTTGTGGTGCAAAATCATGGAATGAAATTGAAGTTTACGGCACTCTAAAATTAGAATTTTTAAGTAAGTTTTAAACTTAGAAAATGGCGTGCCTTCGCATGATACATTTAGAAGATTTTTATGATTTTAATGCCGAATTCATTGCAAGATTTTTACCAATTTGGGTGTCTAGTTTTTAATAAAGATGAAGTTAAACAAATCTGTATTGATGGAAACATTGGTGTGCGGGAAGTAAGCGAAAGGGAGATCGTACAATTCATGTTATTAATGCCTATTCAACGGGCTTTAGGATTGTCATTAGGGCAGTTGAAAACAGATAAAAGAACAATGAAATAACGGCAAGCCAGAGCTTTTGGATTCGCTGGATATAAAAGATACAATTGTTAGTGTTGATGCCTTAAATTGTCAGACTGAAATAGCTGATAAAATTGTTTCCAAAGGTGGTGATTATTTATTTTGTAAAAAGTAATCAAGAAAAATTACACAGTAAATTGAAGAAAGATTTGAAAAATATGAGCAACGTGGACAAAAAAACAAATCCGAAAGCTTTGAGGAAAAAAGAAAACTAAAACATGGTCAGTTTGAAAAACGATCAGTAAGAATAATAAAAGAAAATGATGATTATTCATTGGGAGTTAATCCATTATTAAAATGGAAAAATTTAAAAACCATTATAGAAATTAGTGCGGAAAGAATTGATCAGG
>JABFRR010000011.1 GCA_013141065.1 Bacteriovoracaceae bacterium
AATAGGGGGTAGTGTTGCTTTAAAGACGGAACTGGGTTTAATATATTAATCATCTTCGACGAATACAATGCAATGCTGGAACTACCTGAGAGCTAATTGCAAGCTGAATTTATTTATTTAATATTAAAAACTTAAGAATGTATCAGAGCTAATCACGTCTTTTTTTATTTCATTCGCCTTCATTCGATTTCATTCGATTTCATTCGATTTCATTCGATTTCATGAATCGGCTAGCATGGCCGGCATAAGCTAGTATATATTTTTTATTTTAAATTTATCGCGAGTCAAAAATTTTAAAAATAAAAAGTGCTCAACAACTTAGCGCCTAAATCATTGGAAGATTTTTGTAATGCCACATCGAGATCAACTCTCCCTGAAAAATTATAATTAACCCCCAGAAGCGAGCGATAGAAATCATTCTTCAAGTTTTGATTATAAATTACATAACTAGTCAGATACAAAATTTGAAAAGGTTCCTTTTGACTGGCCTTTAGGTAAAGAAAATCTCGCTGTTCAAAATCTTTAAAAAACTCACTGATTAAAACAAAGTCAGTTGTCGATTGATAACGAAAACCAGCTAAGTAACTTTCCACGTTATTTTTTTGCCCCCACTCCCCATGCAACTCCAGCTGTGAAGTAATGCCAGTAGAAAAGTCGGCTCCTAAAACATTTTCCCCTACTATCAGATCAATATCAGTTTCCTTAACAAGTGCATAAATCTTAAATGCTCCTCGCCTTTTATGATTATTATATAGGCCCTCATTATCCTTAACATCAGGTGCCCATAATAAAGAAAATGATGAAGAACTAACGATTGATTCTTCAAAACTATGGAATGTTTTTCCCTCAATTAACCAAAGTCCTTCCCTTGTGAATTCAGGATAAAAAATATTCCTTTCCTTTTCAAAAAAAGCCAGCGAACTATAAGCGTAACCTTTCCCCCAGCGCTTAACTGACTTACCAAATTCAACACTTTTTTGAGGGTCAGCAAAAACCTGCAGGAGTTTATTCATGGTTAAGGAGCTTTTTGATTTATTTGGTGCAGTTGCGCTGTAGTGACTTGCAGAGAGATCGATCTCAAGATCGAGTAGATTCTTTCTTACAAAGTGATGTGTATTGTACTCTAAGAAAACGTTCTTGCTGTTTCTATCTAAAGCATGATTACCATCCAGGCGCAGATAGTTTTTTGCTTCCCACACTTGTTTATCATATTGGGAAACATCAAAATCTAATGTCGAATAATCTTGTGCAAAAACCAAACTCGAAATGAAGAAAGCGAAAGCTATTGATAAGATAGAGGCTTTTCTCATTAACGAAGTTCTCCAATCTTACTCATGTTCTCTATTGAAAAGGCACTGTCATTAAATTTTCGTTTTTTAATTTTGGCGTAAATCATTATACTCTTAAATCCTTTCTGCAAACTACTTGTTGTCTCTAAAACCGAAGGTCTTTTAAATCCTCCAAAATCACGAGGTTCTAAAAATCTAATAGTTTTTATTATTATATTATTGGCGATGCAATCAATCTGGACTGGGTAAAGACTTTTTTTATCCACTTCCATTTTGAGTCTTTCATAGGCGACAGAAGGCGTTTTAGCTTTAAGATTTAGCAAGTAAGTACTAGTTTTCTCTTCGTTACTTTCAACCGCGTACTCCACTGAATATTCGAGACTCATAATGTCCGCATTGTTAAAAACTCCACCAGTAACACTTTGTAATGAAGCTATTCGCATTGGTTTATCAACCCCTGGAATATATAACCACATATTATCGCCCACCCGAAGTGATGTACGCCCCTTATCACTAGCAGGTTCAAGAAAGTACATTCCAACTTTGTCTTGTCCTTTTTTAATTGTATACATGACAAATTCTTTTTTCTGACCATTTGGTTCAATATTAATTAATTTACGATAACTTTCATAAGACTCTGGCTGCAAACGTTTATCTACCTCAGCCAGCAGATTGTCAGGAATTGCCAACAATTCATTCGTGTAAGTAAGTGCCATTAAAAAAATCAACATTAATTTCATAAATTATCCTCTAAGTGCATCCACTGGTTTCATTCTGGCCGCTTTCAAGGCGGGGTATAAAGCAGCAAAAATAGACACTAAAATAACCAGTCCCGAAATAAAAAGGGCATCTTTTAAATGGAACTCCGGACTTAATAATATATCTTGTTGTTGCCCGAATGAGATATAAAAATTTCCGCCCAACTTAATAACCAATAGAGAAAAAATAAAGCCACCAATCAATCCAGATAGACCAATAATGACTCCCTCCCATATAAATACGCTGGCGATATATTTTGCAGCAACCCCGATCGCCGACAAGGTTCCTATTTCAACAATCCTCTCATAAACTCCCATGATCATGATGTTGAGGATAGAAATTAACACCAGAGAAATAAGGACAATTTGGACTGATAAATTGAGTACATCTATTATTTTAGAGATGTTAGTAAAGGGACTTAATTTTTCCCATGTATGAACTTCCAGAGATGTAAGCCCGGCATTCTTTAAGTTTTGAATTACGGAATTAGTATTACTCTTTAGTTCATCAAGACTTTTGGTTCTCAAAACAATTTCATTGATTGTTCCATCCTCAGCGCGCAGAAGTTTTTGGGCATCTTTCAAGTTCACATAACCATCCTTTCCACCTGGTCCCGAAAGAAGTCCGAGGATTCCTCTCACTTTAAAATTGAACGCATTCATTGATCCAACATCGTTGGTGGTTACAATAACAACAGAATCTCCAACTTTAAGATTCATTCCTTTGGCAACGACTTCTGGAATGACAACTTCATTTTCATTAAGCTCAAAAGTGCCAGAAACCAAGCGATCTTTTAATGCGGGCAATGTTTGCATCTCCAACAATGGCTCGACCCCATTGAGACGCACATTGGTTGATGTCACATAATTGCTAATGAGTCCCGAAAACTTTAATCGCTTAGAAATTGATGTAATATTTTTTTGCAGACTAATCGCATTAAGAATTTGCTGAGACTCCGAATTATTTAAATTTTTATCCAAGGGCATATTATCCAAACTTTCGACATAACCTTGGCGATGAATCTGAATGTGCCCCATGGCACTATTGGTAATCTGCCCCACAATTTGATTTTTAAAACTTCCGGCATAGGTGAAAAAGAGGAAAACACAAGCAACACCAAGCGATACAAGTGATGCAGTTAAGACAGAGCGTCGAAGAGATTTCCTGGTATTCTTAATCGCAAATGTGAGACTTCTCATAAAGATTTCCTCTCGTCGGAGGCAATCTGTCCATCTTTTAAAGTCACGATTCGATCGGCGAGCGCCATAATTTGAGGATCGTGAGTACTAAAGATAAAAGTGGTTTTATTATGATGACACATGTCCCTCATTAATCTTAAAACTTTCTGGGCCGTCTTGCTGTCAAGATTGGCTGTAGGTTCATCGGCAAAAACAATTTTTGGACTTACCACTAGGGCGCGTGCAACTGCCACTCGCTGCTTCTGCCCTCCACTCAACTGATCTGGGTATTTTTCTTTTTGATCGAACATATCAATTGTCTTTAATAACTCTTCCACCTTAAATTTCGTATGCCTTTCATCTAATAAAGTCGTCAGTGGAAACGAAATATTTTCGAAAACAGTAAGGCTTTGAAGCAAGTTAAAGCTTTGAAAAATAAATCCAAAATGATGCGATCGAAAAATAGTTAGTTCTTTAGTAGATAACTTACTTAACTCTGTCTCCAGAACAACAAGATGCCCCTTATCTGCTTGATCCAAGCCTCCTATCAAGTTCAACAGAGTACTTTTACCACTTCCACTGGGCCCAACTATTGCTAGGAACTCACCTTGTTCGATAGATAAGTTTATATTTTCCAGGACAGGAGTTATGAGTTCTCCTGTTCTATATGCTTTAGAAACATCTTTCAGTCTTATCATTTTAAAAATCCTGCTTTGTCAGATTAGTGCTTTTTATACTAACATATGCAAATGGTATAGACTGCCAATATTTCATATGATTAATATTTATTTCCACATGAATCTTTTTCGAAGTGACCTGATCATAACATCCTTATTTAAATTTTTCCAATTGCATAGAATTTTTTCTCGATTTCAGAAATTAAAATATGCAAATCAAAAGGCTTGAAAAAAACCTATGGCACCAGCTTCAATGCATTTATCAACAATCAGTCCGACCTCGCCAGAAGCAAAAAAGAATGCCGGTAAGGGATTTAACGTATTGACATAGCTTAACAAGGACAAGCCATCCCCATTGGTCATTTTTAAATCTGAAACTATCACATCAAATGCTTTTTCTTTTAAAATTTCGATTGCCACATTACCACTTGAGGCAACGGTGACATGATGACCTTGAGATTCAAAACCTTCGGAATTGAACTTTAGTATATCTTTATCATCATCTACTATTAGTATCCTCAGTTTTTTATTCATAAAACTCCTTCAAAATAAGAAAAATTACTTAACAAGGAGAAGGCGAGAATCTTCTAGTGCTCTTACTTCATGCTCTACATTTTCAGGAATTCTAAAAAAGCTCCCACTCTTTAAATTCAAATTTTCTCCATTAATCAAAAATTCAACTTCACCACTATGTACGAATAAAAATGCTGGTGTCGAAGTTTTATGCTTTTCTAAAACTTGGCCCTTCGTAAAGCCCAGTCCTATAACTTTAAAACCATCTGCTTGCAAAACCTGTATTACTTTTTGATTAGGGTTTAACTTTAGGGTCGTTTCAATAGACTCGCTCATTTTAATCTCCTGATATTGTGATGTTTAAAATAAATCCCAATAATTAGGATTCTTAATACAATTATATTGTATTTTTATACAAATGTATATATAATCTATCAATGGACATAAAAAATGATATTTTAAATGCAGCAATCGAACTTTTTTCAAAACGTGGCTTTGAAGGAGTTTCGATTAGAGAAATCGCTACACTTGCCAAGGTTCACTTTGCAAGCATCCGTTATCACTTTGGTGACAAAGAGGATTTGTATAAAGCGTGCATATCTAAGCATGGCGAAAGTCGTCTTCTGTCGGCCCAAAGGTTTTTAAATACTGAACCAAAAAATAGAGAAGATATGCGTCTTCGCCTAGGTTTTGCAATTGATGATGTGTTTCGAATTCATATCGAAAATCCATTCTTAACCAAACTTATATTATTAGAAGTTGAGTCAACATCTCACCGTTCTGATAGCGTATTAAAAAAAACAATGGTCGAAATGACTCTTGTATTCGTCAGATTCTTCAAATCATGCCAGGAAAAAAAATTCATAGACAAAACCTTAGATCCACTTTTCTTAACGCAATCTCTCATGGGAATTATGCATCATTATATGAGAACCGAGCAAACAAGAGAAAGATTGCTGGCACATAAACCATTAAGCAACAATGAAAACAAAGAAATTTTAATTGAAAATATTATTACCCTTATATTAGGTAAAAAATAACAACGGAGAATTTATGAAAAAACTTTTAGTCCTATCAATTGTGAGTCTTGTTTTTATCAATGGCCATGCAGAAGAAGGTCATGACAAACACCATAACAAGCACACCAGCAAAGCCGAAGAAGAAAAACGTCATGCTGTAAAGACACTTGCTCTAAATAACGGCAAAAAATGGGACGTTGACCAGACAATGAAAGAAAATATGAACGCAATTAATCTTCAATTTAATATACTTAATACCTTGATTAGTTCTAAAAAAGTTACGACTGACGATTATTCTAAATTAAGTAAAATTATATCAGATTCGACGCAAACAATTGCTGCTAACTGCAAAATGGAACAGAAAAAAGATGAAACATTTCATACTGTTCTAGGCGATTTATTAGCTGTATCCGAAGATTTGAAAGATGCAAAAAAGATTAAACATGCCACAGAAAAACTGACTCATGCTCTAAAAACGTACACTCAATATTTTGACCATACTTTGTCAAAATAATTTTCATAAAAGGAGAATGTTTATGAATGACATACTAGAAAATAAATCCCAAAGACCAATATGGCTGACAATTATCGCCATTGTTGCCGTCTTGTTTGGAATAGCTACGATAAAAGAAGGGGGAACTGTACTCTTTACGGAAACTGGAAGACAAGGAGCTGGAAACTATGTTCCTTTTGTCCTCTGGTTTAATTTCATTGCAGGCTTCGCATATATAATGACCGGGATTGCAATGTTTAGACTCAAAAGTTGTTCAAGACGCTTGGCCGCAGTGATTGCCATTTCGACGACTATCGTTTTCATCCTTCTCGGCATTCATATCTTTAATGATGGCCTTTATGAATTAAGAACAGTTATGGCCATGACCATTCGGTCAACTTTATGGATATCTATCGCCATTGTCGCTCTTCGTGCAAAAGCACTCAAACCAATTAGCTGTCATTGTTAAAAAAGGAATCTGTATGAAACATGCTATTTTAATTTTAACGATGATCGCATTCCCATTTGTCAGAGCTGCTGAAGGTGATGCGCTTACACAGCTCTCTCTTGGTGAGATTGAAATTCAAGCTTTAGAAAATTCATATTCAAAAAAAGCCCTAAATGCAGAGTATGACTCAGTAAAAAACAAGATTGATTCCCAAAACTCTCTTCGTTATCCGAAGATCACTCTCGAGGGAAATTATAAATACATTTCGGAAGTACCAACACTTAATTTTCCAGGTGGAGCAAAAACAGCATTTGGAGATAATACCAATTATTCAATTGGCCCAGTCATGAACTGGACCCTTTGGGATTTTGGTTCGATTAAAAATTCCATTAAAGGATCTGAATCCCTTTTGAAATCAAAAGAAGCTGAAAAAAGTTTTAGCAATAGGCAAATACTTTTAAATGCTCGCCTTGCCTATTTTAGAGTTCAACTCCGTATCGAACAACAAAAAATGGTGACGGACTCATTAAAATTAGCAGAGTCTCAGCACCGGGATATACAAAATCGCCTGAGTGCAGGTTTGTCAAATCGCATTGATCTTTTGTCTGCCCATAAGGAAGTTTTAAATTTAAAAATTCAATCGCGCCAAATACAATCAGATCTATCAACTGATCTTCGTGATCTATATGCACTGATAGGAAAAAATGATTCATTTGATCCTAAGTTGCAAGTAAAAGTCGATCCTCTCGAATCGTCTCTATATTCTCTTTCCAAATATGGTACAACTGGGCTCGAACAAGAAAATTTAAACCAGCACCCCCTCATCAAAATGTATACCGCCAACGCTGAAGCTTCTCGTCTCTCAGCCGAAAGTTTTAAGGCCAATAAACTTCCTAAACTTGCTCTCTTTGCAAAATCTTCCATCGATTATCCAAACGGTCCGATCTTAGAAAATATTCACCAAAATGCGATTGGACTAACTCTCAGCATGCCGCTATTTGAAAGCAGCAAGTCAAGCAATGAAGCTCTTGAAAAACAAAATCTCGCTATTGCAAGTGAAAATCGGCGCGAGGAAGCTAGAACCAACTTAGTAAGAGACTGGCAAAAAGCGAACGATCAACTACAAGGTCTAAAAGAGAAGGTGCTAATTTTTAAAACATCAGTTGACGAAAGTGCTGAACGAGCAAAATTAGTTTATAGTTCCTACCGGGTTGGAAGATCTAGCTTCCTTGAAGTTCAAAGCGCCAATCTGCATGCCTTAGAGGCTAAAGTTCAATCAACCACTAATAATGTACAAATATTAATTCAGCTAGCTTATCTTGCAAGTATCGCTGAGGAGCAATAAAAATGAATACTAAAAAATCTTTTAATAAAAAGTTTCTCATTCCCATTCCGGTTATTATCGTTGCGATAGTCGTCTATTTCAATTTTATAAAAAAATCAGACTTTCTCTATGCCGGAACTATTGAAGCCACAAAAATAGATATTTCATCCCGAATTGCATCCGTTATATCTTCATTTCCTGCAACAGAAGGTTCAAAAGTTAAAGCAGGAGATCTACTTGTTGAAATGGCCTGTGAAGATATCAAGCAAAACTTTAATCTTAACAACCGAGACTTTGAAAGAGGATCGCGACTTTTTAAAATGGGCTCTCTCTCTCAAGAGAACTTTGATCATTTAAAGGGAAAAAAAGATGATACTTCACTAAAACTAGACTGGTGTTCTGTTAAGGCCTTAAAGGACACAACCGTATTAAATACTTATAGAGAAGTTGGTGAGTATGTAAATCCTGGAACCAAGCTTTTAACTTTAGTTAATCTCTCTGAAGTTTGGACAATTATTTACGTTCCTCAAACTCTCCTTGCTAATATTTCAACAGGTATGAAGGTAACCGGATACCTTCCCGAGTTAAAAATGAGACCATTTGAAGGAAAAATAACTTACATCAGTGATGCCGCAGAATTTACTCCAAAAAATGTTCAAACGCGTGAAGAGCGAACCCGACTAGTTTTTGGAGTAAAAGTAACTTTCTCAAACCCAGAAGAATTATTAAAACCTGGAATGTCTCTAGAAGTTAAGCTGGAGTAATTCATGTTAGTAAATAGTATCGGAATTAAAGTTTCTAATATCAAAAAAAAACTTGGCCCTAACCAGGCTTTGAATGATATTTCTACTCATTTTGAAGAAGGACTGTTGCATGGGATAATTGGCCCTGAAGGCGCAGGTAAAACTACGCTCCTAAGAACAATCCTTAGCCTTTTAACTCCAGATAAGGGTTCTATTGAGTTCACCAATCATGGAAACATTATCGCTTATAAAGACATTCGTACTTCAATAGCTTATATGCCTCAACAACAAAGCTTATATGCCGATCTTTCCATTTCTGAACACCTGGATTTTTTTCGCGACCTCTATCAAATACCTGAAGATGTTTACTTAAAGCGTCGTGAAGAACTTTTACATATCACTCGCTTGGATAAATTTATTGATCGTCCAGCTGGTAAGCTCTCAGGTGGAATGTATAAAAAGCTGGGCCTCATGTGTGCTTTGCTTCAATCACCATCTGCAATCTTGTTAGACGAACCCACAAATGGTGTTGATCCCATTAGTCGTCGTGAATTTTGGGATCTTCTTTATCGTCTGTCTAAGGAAAATATTTTGATTATATTTGCGACCGCTTATATGGATGAAGCTGAACGTTGCGATCGTGTTCATATCCTTTCTTCTGGGAGTCTAATCGCGGAAGGTACGCCAAGAGGGGTACTCCCCCTATTTCAGGAAAGTTGTCGCTTCAAATTCTAAATAATTAACCCGAAATGGAAGCACCCGACGTAAGGAGGGTGGAGTCCATGAGGGGGGCGAAGTGAGAAAATTATGCGTTCAGAGGTTTACAGCAAAGAATTTAAAGATGCCGCAGTTAAAAAAGTGATTAAATTAGGACCTAGTAAGGCAGCCAAAGAATTAGGACTCCCAGTATCAACAATATTTGGTTGGAGTAAAATGTATGGTATGTCTAGTTCCATGAAAAACAAAAAAACAAAATCAGTAGACAAGTGGACACCTGAAGAAAAACTAGATGCTGTTATTAAGACTGCAACAATGGATGAGCTTACTCTTGGTGAGTTTCTTCGTAGAGAAGGGCTTTTATGGCGATCTAGAGCAGTGGAAAACAGATTTAACCAATGGGCTCAAGTCTGCTGCTGGAAGGCCTAGAAAGGATCCTGAACTCTTTGAGCTACGAAAAAGAAGAAGAACTTATAAGAGAATTAAAAAGAAAAGATAAGGCACTTGCAGAATTTGCAGCGAGAGTTGTACTTCTAAAAAAAAGCCATCTTTTGTTTGGAGTGGACGAGGACAATTAGTGTGCTCTGACTTAAGAGCAATTTGTATTGAATTAATTAAAGAAGCAAACTTAAATGGCTGCAGAAAAGAAATAGCCAGCAAAGATTGTGGATTATGTATCAAAACAATAGAACGTTGGGAAAAAAATCTTATTGATTTAAGGAATGGGCCGAAGACCATTCCTGCCAATAAGCTTTCAGAGTTTGAGAGGCAAAAATTATAAAGATAGCTACTTCAGAAAAATATAGAGATAAATCTCCGTGGGAAATAGTACCAATGCTTGCCGACAGCGAGGGAATATTTATTGGAAGTGAATCAAGTTTTTATAGAGTTTTAAAAAAAGAAAAGTTACGCCCACAGAGGAAAAAGTAAAGGGAGAACAATGGATCGCCAGCACCTTTAATTGCAAAGGGCCTAATGAAATTTGGTCATGGGATATTACCTATATGAAAGGTCCGATACGAGGTCAGTTTTATTATTTATATTTATTTATGGATATTTTTAGTAGAAAAATAGTTGGCCATGAAGTCTTTGAATTAGAATCAATGGAATTGTCAGCAGAAATAGTAGATAAAATTTGTAAAATGGAGAAGATAAAAAAGGACAAATTATACTTCACTCTGATAATGGTGGACCAATGAAGGGTGCAACAATGCTTGCAACGTTACAAGAACTTGGTGTAATGCCTTCATTTAGTAGGCCGTCAGTTAGTGATGATAATCCCTTTTCAGAGGCATTATTTAAAACAACAAAATACTGTCCAGAATATCCAGCTAATGGATTTAACTCGTTAGACGAAGCCAGGGACTGGTGTAAAGTTTTTGTAGATTGGTACAATAATAAACACCTTCATAGTGGAATAAAATTTGTAACACCCACTTCAAGACATGAAGGATTAGATAAAAAAGTTTTACAATTAAGAAAAGAAGTTTATATTAAGGCAAAATTATTAAATCCTAGTCGTTGGTCAAAAAACACAAGAAACTGGGATTGGATTGATGAAGTATTTTTGAATCATCCTAAAAGAAAAGATGATGTCGAAATTAAAAAAGTAAGTTAAAAAGTTAGGCGACAACTATCCTGAAATTTTCCGTACTTGAATCTGAAAATGTGGATAACTATGATGCACTATTCTTAAAAAGATCAGCGGAAGGAATTTTATGATAAATACAATTCCAACTTCGGTCGAGGTAACAAACCTCACCGTTAAATTTGGTGACTTCACTGCCGTCAACAATATAAGCTTCTCTGTCAAAAAAGGTGAAATATTCGGCTTCTTAGGAGCCAATGGTGCCGGTAAAACAACAACCATTCGAGTGTTGTGCGGGCTTCTGAACCCAACATCTGGAAGGGTTCAACTTTCAGATATCGGCCACGAAGAAGGCATTGAAGCAATGAAATCGAAAGTTGGCTATATGTCGCAAAAGTTTACTCTCTATAATGATTTAACCATTGCCGAAAATTTCGCTTTTACTGCTGGCCTTAGAAAGCTCTCAAGTAGCAATCTTAAAAAACGAACTAAAGAACTTCTCGAATTTATCAATTTCTCAAAACCAGTAAACACATTAGTTCGCGATCTTCCTGGTGGAATCAAGCAACAAGTATCTCTGGCGGCCTCCATTCTGCATGATCCAGAAATTATTTTTCTCGATGAACCAACTGCAGGAGTAACTCCAGTGGCCAGGGCCCGTTTTTGGGCACTAATCAGAGAGCTTTCAAGTAGCGGTAAAACTGTTTTTGTGACGACTCATTATATGGATGAAGCCGAGCAATGCGGCCGAATTGCTCTGATGCGAACCGGGGAAATCATTGCACTTGATACTCCTATGAATCTCAAAAAAAATACCTTTCCTGATCCGATATATGAATTAGATCCAAAATTAAACCTCCCAGCTGAACTACTTCATAATTTGCGTGCAAATACCGCCGTCTCATCCATTGAAAGTTACGGAATGAAATATCATTTAATCGTAAGTGATCCTTCCAAATGGGAAATACTGAGTAAAGAAATTTCTGTTCATTTTAACATAAGACAAATACCTCCCTCGCTAGAAGATGTTTTCATTCGCTTGGTAGAAGGAGATTCAAGATGAATTCAAAATTTAATTATAAAAGGGCGCTTTCCATCGCTAAGAAAGAAAGATTTCATATATTGCGAGATCCCTTCACTTTAACGATGGCTACGATTCTTCCAGTACTTTTAGTATTGATATTTGGATTGGCGATTGAATTCAATGTTAAAGATATCGGCTTAACTGTGCATGATTCAGACCGAAGCCTAACTTCTCGAAAATTAGCCGAAGTATTTTCTAGCTCACAATATTTTAAAATAAAACCAAGTCGTGGCTCGCTGATAGAGGCTATTTCGGATCTTGATTCGGAAAATTCTAAAGCTAGTTTAATAATTGAACCGGGATTTGAACATAATCTTCATTCTGAAGGATCAGCCAGAGCGCAATTTATCCTGGATGGCGCTGATAATTCAACCGCCGGAGTCATCCTTGGATACTTGGGCGGAATCCAACAAGCAGCAAGCTTCAAGCTTACCGGCCAAAGTTCTACGCCGCCTATTCAATTAAAAACCCGCTATCTGTATAATCCGGAACTAAGTAGCCCATGGTTTATTGTTCCAGGTCTGGCAGTTGTAGTTATCGCCATTCTTTCTATTTTACTGACGGCCTTAACTGTTGCACGTGAATGGGAAAATGGATCGATGGAGCTTCTTCTTTCCACACCCGTCCAACCTTTAGAGATTATTATTGGTAAACTCATTCCCTATACGGTCATTGGTCTAGCGGCAGTTTTACTTGTGGTTCTTGTCGCTCTTTTTGGTTTTGGTTTACCGTTTGCTGGAAACATTTTTTTATTTGGTATCGGTAGTTTGATTTTTCTCATTGCCTGCCTGGCCCAAGGCATGCTCATCTCGGTATTGATCCGCACCCAGCAACTCTCCATGCAAGTTGCCATGATTACCGGACTTCTCCCCTCTTTACTTCTATCTGGATTTATTTTTCCAATAGAGAGTATGCCTAAGTTTTTTCAAAATTTTACATCAATATTGCCTTCAAAATGGTTTATGATTATTAGTCGTGGGATTTTCTTAAAAGATGCAAGTTTGGTCGATTTAAAACTGCCTTTTCTCGGTCTCTTTATTTTGAGTTCTATTCTTATTATTACAGCAACCAAGAAATTCAAAAAGGATCTTGAGCCATGAAAATTTCAAATTTTACAACGATTATAGCATTCTTGAAAAAGGAATTTGCTCAGGTCTTACGTGATCCCAAGATGCGAATTATTCTTTTAGTTCTCCCTCTTATGCAGATGGTGGTGTTTGGACTAGCAATTTCAACTGAAGTTAAAAATATTAAACTTGGAACTCTCTACAATCCTAATGACAGTGTATTACGACGTATTGAAGAAAGAAGTTTTTCTTCAAAATGGTTTATTCCGGCCATCGGAAGAGGGGCGTTAAATGATCAAAACTCTGATCCTATAGAACAAATCCGCTCAGGTCGGGCCGATGTTGTTTTAATTTCACCACCTGGTGGCTTAACCAAGGCACTCGAGCGAGGTGACGGACAAGTTCAACTATTAATTGATGCCACCAACGTTATTCGGGCCCAAAGTATAGAACGATACATGCAATCAATTATCAGTGAAGTTCTTCGAGATGAATTTCATATAACTTCAACCACACCAATTAGCTTTGATGTGCGAATACTTTATAACCCAGCACTTGAAAGTGCAATTTTTATGGTTCCAGGAACCATGGCTATGATTCTTTGTATCGTTACTATTTTGCTAACAAGTATGTCTATTGCGAGAGAAAAGGAAATGGGGACATTTGAAATGATTATTTCTGCTCCTGTAAAAACGTGGGAAGTTCTTCTGGGAAAAACAATACCATTTGTCATCATCGGAATGATTAATGCCATTACAATTTACTTGCTAGCCTTTATCGTTTTTAAAGTTCCGATGAAAGGTCATATTTTACAATTAGGTATTTCCACTCTGGCCTTTATAATTACAACGGTGAGTATTGGTACTTTAATTTCAACTTTTGCAAAAAACCAACAGCAAGCAATGATGGGTGGATTTATATTTTTATTCCTTTCAAATCTTTTGGCGGGCATTATGTTTCCAATCGACAATATGCCTTTTTTAATGAAAGTTGCTGCTTACTCAAATCCAATGACTTATTTTGTGAGACTTTTAAGAAATATTATGCTTAAGGGTGGATCTATAGAATTAGTTTTTACATATGTTGGAATTCTAATCGTTATGGCCATTGCAACGGCAACCATAAGCTATAAAAGATTTCATCACACACTAGATTAAAATGATTATATTTTTATTAACAATATTATTTACAAATTTATCTTATTCAGCTGAACTTAAGAATTTTATCTTTGAAAATGAAATTAAAATTGAAAATGAAAAACTGATCCTCAATGGACTAGCTATCAGAAAAGTAACGATCTTCAATATCAAAATATTAGTAGCTGGCTTATATTTAACGACCAAATCTAATGTCCCAGACTTAATTCTTAACTCAATATCAACTAAAGAAATTCGAATTCGTTTTATGAAACCAATTTCAAAAGAAAAAATATCTAAGATGTGGTCTGAACAATTACTTAAGAGATGCATAGAAGATTGCATAACACTAAAAGAACAAGCGAATCAATTAGGTAAATTAATGATCGACATAAAACCTGGTGATTTGTTAAACTTTTCTTTTTTTGAAGATCACATAAAAATTCTTTTGAGTAATAATGATACAAGAAAAATTCAAGGAAAAAACCTTAGCAAAGCATTACTTTCTTTATGGATAGGGAAAGATCCTCTAGACGAAGATCTAAAAAAAGGATTACTTGGATTTGTTATCAAATAAAGATGATCAGCAAGAATTTCATGTCGCACTCACACTTTTTATTTTTTCCACAGTTTATTCTATTTCATTATGTTTCATTTTTTCGGCTCTCTTGGCACCCTTGAATTTTAAAGAATGCTCTTTTGGAATGACTTGACTACTTTTTTTAAAGTGTTGTTCAAAGAATTTATTCGAACCTTTATACAAGTAAAAATATATGCGAAATTTAAATAAATGAAGAAATCAAACTTAATTAGTCGAATTTGGAGCAAGCACAAATTTCCCTTCAGACATAAAATCCAAAAGCGTGTTTTTTACACCTACATCAGCAGTAATCATTAGTGGAATTTTTGATTCTTGAAATAGATTAATAATCATTGCATCTGACGAACCAATTCCAGAAAGCCCTATTATCTTCACCATGTTTTCCCATGATGGATGTTTATCGAAAAATTCTTTGCTTTCGATTTCTCGTGTTCCTAGAAAATTAATCTTCATTCGTTGAACTGCTTTTTCCCAAGCATTCTCAATATATGGCATAAGATAATATTGACAAAAAAGTTGCCATAAATTTTGTCCTGAAGAATGATTTAGTTTTTTGAACATTTGCATGAATTGCTTGATGTCAGTATCGTTAAATTTAAATGTTCTATTTTCGTTATTGGCTTTATTTTTTCTTGTCTTTAAAGACTTCAAGCTAGATTCGATTTCTCCGTTCAATAATTCCGAATAATCATCATAAAAATCAATAAGGCCTTCGGGAATAAGAACTCGACGGTTGAGGTCGATAAATTCTGATCTAACATTTAAATTTGTAAAAACAGGAATGTTTAGCTTGTGAAGAGTATCGAAAACTTCTTCCCCCCAATCGTTGTAAGTGTCCAGAGGAAATGAGGTTGCGAAAACTACATTTGTATCAACAATACATCCAATTTTTAATACTGGATTTTGTGCAATTTTTTGTTCTAAATCTTCGATCTTAAGTAACATTAAACCCCGGCTTCAGGACTATGTGGCCTTGCAACTTTCTTGTTGCTCTCATCTTTCTTCTTTAAAGTTTCTTCTTTATTTTTTTCTAAAATTTCTTTTATCTCAGGAGATTGTTTTCGGTTTTTTTTCTTCTCCCAAAAATCTTCTCTAAGCAATTGGCCTGCTGTTTTTGTTTTATTTTCGTTATTGTCATTCATAGCTTCATCCTCCGATCATATGATAGGGTCAATCTAAGCCTAAGATACCATGACTTAAAAAGCCGACAACTGTCTTGAATTATTAGATTTTTTGAGGCTGATATCAGCCCCCACCAGAACCGTCACCGCCAACTCGGACTGCGCCCCTAATGCTCATTTTCATCATTGGAGAACCACCTGAACCATCTCCACCAATTCTCATTGGTGAACCGCCCCCAATGTCTCCACCGACTCTATCGTCTGGATCGTTTCCACTGCCACCAAAATTCATTGGAGCGCCACCGCCTGCATCTCCACCATTTAAAAGCATTTTAAAAATGCGTGGTGAAATGAGTGAGTGAGTGTTTCTCTCGTCAACGATTTCGATTGCACGAACTTCATCTAACGATGAATAGGATTCATCTAGAACTGAAACAACTTCACCATTTTTCAAGTGAATTGCTTCAACCTCAAATGAGTTAGCAAGCAAAGTATTGGAATATAAAAGAGCGAAAAGTAAAAGTGTTCTCATTGAAGCACCTCTGTCGTAGTGTGTTTAAAGTCAATTCCGGTAAACGTATCACAAAATGCCACTGAGAACATAGGTATTGGGCCTAAATTATTTTCATTTCTCATGACTTCTTTTAGTTCAGAGTGAAACTTACGATGCACCGCTTGAACTTTTTCGACCCCTTCAATACTTAGGCCGTCAGTCAGCGAGTGAACATAGTTTCTATTTTTTCCAACATGCTCTGGCTTGTAGTGCTCTGCGTAGGTTTTTAAGTGCCTTTTAATGCTCTCAAAAGAACGAACGAGCACTTCACTTTCATTAATCGGCCTAAAGACATTGTTCTCTTCTTTTAATATCCCCTTAGACTCGAGTGTTTTAAGGCTTCCTAAGCCTTTTGCACCTAAGACATGAGTAATCTCTTCTTCAGTTGTTCCAGACGATCTTGAAGCTAATAGATATGCGATAAAGTTATCACGATCATCAATGGCCTCTTCAAATTCAGGAGTTGTGAGAACCTTGTTCTTTTCTGTTATTGCCACTTGAATATGGTTCATTGGGCTTGAAGTAAGAGCATCGTCGTAAGCAAATAGAGCTTCATTCATCAAATGGCCATTACCTGATCCACTGATAATCTTAATGTAATTATCAAGTTGAGGCTTCATCCCTTCGTTGGTTAAGCGATTAAGAGTGCTTCGATTAATGTTAATTTTGCCTGCGATTTGAGAAAGGTTTAAAGCTGGATACTTCGCCTTCAAATCAGACATAGACTTCTTTACGAAATCTTCCCATGTCAAAGCTTGAGATTGTTCTACGTTCATCCATTTATCCTCAAATAAATTTTATGAATTCTTACATATCGAGCCGTAAATAGCTTGGCAAGCCCCAAAGTGGCCATTTTGGCCCTAATTAAGATGATTTTTCATTTTTGAAATGGGATGCTCATCACGAACACAATAAACGCTCATGGTGATCACTAGATATTAAAGATGGAAAATAGCTTTTTGAATCTTATCAAGCTTCATTTAGGAGAATCACCAGTGATTTTTTTCTAATTAAAACTGAATATTGGAAGTGAAAATATGGAAATAAATAAATTGAAGGAAATTGTTTATAGCATTCAAGATTTGCTAAACAATGAGAGCCTCCCACTCAACGAAGAACTGTATATTCGAGCTGAGAAAATTTTTGGACCATTTACTGAAAAAAAATCTCGTGAAGAAATATGGATCAAGTTACATTCGCAAATCTCACGTATGTATTCGTATAAAGAATATGAATACAAAATGAGAAGAGGAATAAAATTCCGCTTAATCGCAGACAAATATTGCCACCTAGAACAGTGCCCTTTAAATGAAGTAAAGATTAATAACAGTGAACCAGATTTCATTAATCTTATTGTTGGTCCAATGGGACATATAAAAGAAGGAGAACCTGTCGATTTCATCAAAATAATTTTAGATCGACTCTCTCTCACAGGAACTGTGTCAGAGTCCTATTACTTTGATCCATATATCAAGGAACCATTTAATGGATCTTTTACTGAAAACTTTTTAACTGAACTAAAAAAGAAATTACCTCCGCTTATTGCTATTACAACAAAATTAATCGCAACAAATAATTCACCCTTAGAAATAAAGAAAATACCTGAAGATCAGATTCATGATCGCTTTGTCATTATTTTAGAAGATAGTAAATGGAAAGGGGTTTCTATTGGTGGTTCTTTAAATGGCTTTCCAAATTCTTCAAATGATTTAATTCAAAACAAAAAACATTTTATCATTACAAAGCTAGAAGACGAAGATGCACAACTGCTATCTGAAATTATTAAGAATAATATTTAACAAAGAAAACGATCAGTATGAAAAAACCGTCTGAAATATATAATTACCTAATGACTTTATATACCATAAAAGAAACTCAAGCAGTAGTGGCCTTTTATGGTGACATAGAACACCTAAAGCTTCTCAATGGAGATCTTATTACTTTTCTGGAAAGAAACGGCGAAGACTTCACAAAATTCAATACCGACCAAAGGATTGAAGCTGAATTTAGAATTTCAATGTTGTTCTCGTTTTTTCATGTTTGTCTAGAATACAAGACTAGAACAGCATTTTCTTCAGGAATTAAAAAGCAACATCCCGAACTTGAAAAATATTTAACAAGCTTCGATGAAACTACCTATTCAAACCTAAGAATTTACAGAAATAAAACATTTCATGAAAATTCTTCTTTATTTGAAGACTGGAAAGAAAAAAAGAAATTAAATCCTAAGGAAAATTTTAATAAAATCTATTCTGAGATGAAGTCATTCTTCAAAGCAGCAGGTATTACCACTTACCCTGCCAATGAATAGCTCATTATTACTTTCTGTAGAAAGTTCGACAACTATAAAAAGTATTCACTCTTTCATATAATCAAAGCCTGAATCGCCTTCTTGCGCCATAGCGGGAACGCTTCAACCCTAATACTAACTTCATCTGATTCTCCATTGCGACTTGCTGATTACGCCGATGTAACTGAAGATGATAAAGAAAGAACATATTTTGGGAAATTAACTAACAATTCCTGGAAATTAATTGATTTATCAGTTGATCCATGTAGAAATATTTCAATAAACTCGCTCCTCAAAAACTGACAAACATACAACATCCCATCATGGCACTTAGGCAACAGAACTATTAATTTATCTTGTCCAAAATCAAAAAAAACAGGGTGATTAGAATTCCAATCTCTCAAAAGAGAACAACTACTAGGTAAGATTTTTCGAGTAAAATCAAAAGGAGTTCCATTTTCTATGGCTCTCATAATTTCCACCTCATCGCCTTTCAATCTCTTACCATCAACTACCCAAACTAATTTTTTATAAAAAGCATTTCTAGAATTTCGTTCATCAGTTTTTAAAAACGAATGTTGAAATTCAATAACCCATTCCTGATCTGTTTTAACATCAGCGATATGCCTCTCTCCCGTCGTCTCATCTCTATGAACAACCTCTTGCCAATCTTCAGGAAAATGCCCCTTCCAGTTTCGATGCCACTGCGTTTCATTTTCCCACCAAGTATCACATTCAAGCTTTCCTTTATGTGACCAATGATGAATTTTCTTTTCTCCACATTTAGAAATCATCAAGCTCCCGCAACTGAGACAAAAACCTGTTTGCCCTTTTTTGGGTTCACTCTTAATATTATCAACTATCGCAAATTTCATTAGTTACCTCACCTGTTTGCATTTTTACTTGTTACGCTATAAAAGCATAGAATCCGTTACACGTTCAAGTGGGGTATTTTTTGAAAAAACCGTTACAGCTAGAAAAAGATCAATATTTACTGTCAAGCAAAGGTAGACTTATTGGATGGGGCCTTGCAGATGCTAAAAACCTTTTAATAAATGCGAATAAAGCAAAAGCTGAAAATTTGAATCTGGAATCGGAACTCACAATTAATGAAGCAGAATGTGCTTTGACTAAAGAATGGTTTGATCTATTTATTGATAAGGGAATCACTGAAGAAGTTAAAAATAAACTCAATTCTAGAATTGTGCATGTTCGTTTTCATCATATCTTGATGCGATCTAAAAAGGGATCAATCAGTTGGCGCTATGTTGCGAATGCAGACGAAATTAATGACCCTGAACTTGGAATTGCTTATTGTGTGGCCCACCTACTTGCAAGTGGGGCCTTTAAAGGATTAAAGCGATGTGGATTAAAAGAATGTCAGAAATACTTCATTGGAAAATCAAATAAAAAATGGTGTTCAACAAGTTGTGGTTCACATTTTAGAGTTAAGAAAATGAGAAAGAAAATTAGAAACAAGTAACATTTTCGTCTCATAGAAAAATCACGCTCACGGTTACCATGAACAGAGTTCACGATAAACATTCAAATTAATACGCAAATATTCATGGTGAACACTTCCTATGTTCACCACGGATAACAATCTAATGTCACTCTCATTTATTTAATTCACAAACAAAAAACAATTTAGTTTGCTATTTCTCCAACAACACTTTCTAGGAGGAAAGATGGACATTATTCAAAGAATGAAACTTGAGTTCAGGGAATTATTATCAATGCTAACGGTGGAGGAATTAGTAACAAACAAACGCCTTATTAATCAGGCCGAAAGAATTCAATCAATGTTTATCAAAATGGCTTAAGGAGGAAGCAATGAACTTAGCAGATGAGCTTGAAAAGTTACTAAGTAAAATCACTCAAACCGAGCTTCGTAATAATTATGAAGTCAGGAAGAAGTGTAGCGAGATTAAAGAACTCGTAAGATGCATTAGAACATATGAGTTATCGAATAGCAGTCCGATGCTCAAATTTATAAATGCAAATGTTCTTTTAGAAAACTAAATTTTAACTTTTTCTGAGGAGGAAAAATGAGACTAAATGTATTTTTAGTATTGGCATTGCTTTGTCTTTTTCAAGCGTGCTCATTCAAAAGTGGCGATGGGGCCGGTGGCGGAAGTGGTGGTAGTGTCGCCACCACTTCTGAAATAAAAATTGATCCAAACGGTGACTCTGATGGAGATGGTACTAAAGACGGAGACGAGTTAAATCGTGGTTCAAGTCCTTTTGTAGCTGACATTCCTGAACTTAAGGTAAGATTTCTTCAAAATTACAAAATTGAAGTATTCTATCATCCCAAAAACAGTGACACTGTAAAGGATCAGAAGACATTTATAATTGATACAAATGTAAAGGATACTAATCCTGACTTTAAATTCAGAGTCGGAAATGTATTTGCTCGTGAAAACGCTTTAAAAAAAGCAGCTAGCTTTGCAAGATTTCCGAATCACACAAAGGGAGTTATCGAAGACAGAGATTTTTCATGGGTTAGTTATCCAGATATTGACCCAAGATTTTTCCATGAAAACTCATTGAAGTTTCAAGATGTATTCAGCGAAGCGAACATTATTGATAACATCAAATTAACTTTATCTAATCAAGTAAAATTGAATGAGAGTCCATTTTTCAAAGAAGTAAAAGACTTAAAATTAAATTATTACTTTCTAAGTCATGAAACTGAAAATTACGAGATTTTAAAATCAGTAACAGTTGATCGCCATTTCCAATCAGGCATTTTCGAGACATTCGAAAGTGTCATCGAAAATGCTCCAATTAATTTGATCAAAGATAGCTTCTTTAAACGGGGGGAATTTATCATTTCAGAAGTTGATGATTTTTCTATTCCTGCGCTCGAAACAAACTACAAAACAATGCTAGGAAGTATTAAGGCAAAATCAGTTCCCGTACTCCTTGAAACACCATTAGAAGAAAAATTCTTTTATGTGGCGAGTGGGACTAATGGAATTCACTTTCAAGATATTTTGAAAACAGCTTTTGATCGCAATTATGAAGTCAAAGAGGATTCTTTGATAAAAATCAAAGAATTTCAAAACAATCTCCCCGACTTCGCCTATCTATCTGACATAGCTGACAAAGATAAACTCGGTAGATGGTTTGTAATGACCAACGAGTTCAAAGAGCATTATTTAGATCGTCTTTACACCCCAACAGATCGTATCGTTCTTTCTTATAACGTAGGAAGCGAATTGGCGTATCAACAAAATGAGCAGTTTTATGCTTATGAGCCTACGATCACAAGTAATCGTGAAGAAATCGTCATGCCTCTCGGAAATGCAAATCAGCGATCAATCATAAATGTTCAATTGAAGCCAATTGGAAGATTTGGAACTTCAATAGAGAATGAAAAGATTCGTTGGGAGACGCCCTCTAGCTGTGGGAAAAACTGCATTCCAAAACACATGGTGTGCCACTGGGATATTAATAAATACAACAATTACAATGAGGGCCTTTCACTAACAACCGATCTTACAGGAGAAGCAGAAAAGCTTTATCTCGTCATTGATGGTGAGGAATTCAAACTATCTGATCTTTTAAAAGACAAGAAGTTACAACTCTATAAAGTTGGAACAAACACCCACCTTGAAATTAAGAATCTTTCTAAGATTAAAGAAATTAAACCTTTCGAAGAAGCAAATTTATCTCTCAAGCTTAAAGCATTTAAAGGAACTACTTTTTTTGGAGTAAAGCTTGTCGGAGTTGAAGGTGATTGGCGTGGTTTAGGTGGTTGTCCATTCAACACTCCACAAGTCGCAGAAACAAGAAATACACAAGTTTCTAGGGATACTCTGGAAGTTGGTGAAATCAACTGGCTAATCAACGATCTTGCTAATCGTGGATACCCATACAAATTTAAGCTTATTGATTCTGGGGATTACTTTCAAGAAATTCGATTGGGTGTAAGTAGCTCAGTAAAGAATTATTACAATTAACAACGGAGGAATATGAAATTCATTTCGATTTTGACTACGACATTCTTCTTTATGACAAATGCCTTCGGGGCATCTTTAAAGGGCACAGCAGATGCCCTCGGTAGTGAAGCTAGAAATATTGGTCTTGCCCTTGGCGTTTTTGCACTTGTAGTTGCTGGAATTTTTCTAGCACTCGGTAAACAAGAGGGCGGACAAAAAGTTACAAGTGCTGTTATGGGGATTCTAGTAATCCTCACCGCTGGTACGTTGATTACAACTTTAAGATCAGTCGCTGGAGGAGCATAAGATGAAATTCTATTATCCAAAATTCTTAAAAAAAGGGCCAAACTTTGTTGGTTTATCAATTTTAGACCTAGTGATTTTAATCATAGCTCTATTAGTTTCGGTTTTTATAAATTTGACTTCGTTTCAGTCTCTAATGTCGGTTCTACTAGCAATTACAGTTTCAAAACTCGTTGCTTTGAAGTTTCCTAGAGGCCATTTTCAACATTACTTTTTTAAAAGAAGCATTCTGCATTGGCAGAAAGAACTTAACAAATTATCTCAAGGTATTTTTATATGAAATTTCCCCTTTTCTCAATCGAAGACGGACAAATCACCTCTCTTAAAGGAGAGGTGTCCTTTCTGTATAAAGTTTCTCATAAAGATTTGAGTCAATTAACAGACTCCGATCTTAATGCGTTTTTCGAAGTTATTCACATGGAGTTAAAAACATTCAAAGAAGAATGCTTTTATAAATTCTATTACCTCAATGACAATCTCTACTTAAATACGAATGATGAGGCGATTAATCGCCTCTCTCATTCTCTTGAGCTTGTCATGAATCCCTTATCAATTTTATTCAGGGACAATGACGTATATCGAGATTTAGAAATTTTTGATGACTATATAATTATTGGTCATCGCTTTGTTCGCTTATTAAATTTGTATGACCTACCTAGTTCTATCTCAAGTCGATTTTTAGAGGATTTTGGCGATCATGTCCTTTGCCTTAAAAAATCAAACTCAGAAAGTGCTAAAAGAAAGCTTAACTTTAAAAGAAAAATACATTTTTCACTTTCACAGGAGCTTTTAAGAAATATAGAGTCAGAAAAAGCCTTTTCTCAAAATGAAAATCTCCTTGAGGACGTTACAACTGGCGAGGAAGTCATTTTCAAGATGGAAGGCTGGTTAATTGTTACTGGTGACAACTTAAAAGAACTGAATCATAAAACAAATGAAACTTACGAAAGAGCAAAGCTATTTGATTTTAAATTATTATCAGAGGGCCGAGGTCTGGCCTATTTCCTATCTAATATCATTCCTGGAGTCCAGCCAACATTTAAAAGGGAGTTGATGGTTCCAGCAATTGTATTGTCTGGCCTTCTACCCTTTCCCTATGAATCACTTTATGACAAAGGAATTGCTATAAACTCTCGTTCAAATCGAGAAATTTTCATTGATATATTTCATCCTAGTAATACTTATTACAATGCACTTATCACTGGAACACTGGGACAAGGAAAATCAGTACTGGCCAACAATATTCTCTTTGAAGAAGTAAGCCATGGTGCTAAATCTGTTGTCATTGATCTAGGAAATTCATTTAAAAAGACAGTGCAATATTTAGACGGAGTAAGCCTACCAACTTCATTCAATCCGCTACTTTTCAAAAGTCCTGAATACCTCAAGGCGTTTGTTTTAAGTATCGTCGATGATGACTTCTTAAGCTCGATTGATAAAGGTAGGCTCTATGAGGTCTTGTCAGAAATGGATTTCGCACAAATAACCTCCTTCTCAAGCTTTGTTCTTGAATTAGAAAAGCATTTTAATCAAATACGATATTACTTTAACGAACTTGAAAATTCATTTAATGATGATCAGTATGATATTCCTGATCTTCTTTATGTGGACTTGGGACTCTACCCAGATCGAATAAAAGCACCATTGATTATTTACCTTATTGAGCACTTTAAGCATCTTGAAGGGAAAAGAATATTTATTCTGGATGAATGTTGGAACCTAATTTCAAATCAAGGTCAATTTATCGCTGAAAGCTTTAGGACATTTAGAAAGCATGGCGCTGCTGCAATTGCAATTTCACAAAACTTAGAAGATTTCCTTGCAACTCCTATCGGCCGGATTATTTATCAAACAACATTTTTCAAATTCATCTTTAGACAAGAAACCGATGGTGAATTTTTAACCAATCATCAAAAGGCAATGCTCTCGTCATTACAGTCAAAAAAGAAAATCTATTCTGAATTTCTTTTAATTTCGGACTTCCATCAAAAAATTTGTAGGTTTTATTCCAGTCCTTTTAAATTTTATCTTTTTAATTCAGACAAAGCTGAAAAGGATATTTTTCATAAATTCGCAAAAGAGCGAGAAGAGCTTTTAGACTTCAAAGAAATTATTCATCAATACGTTCATTTAAAAACAGGAGAAGAAATATGAAAAAGTTAATATTATTCATCGCATTTACAATTTCCTTTAATACCTTTGCTATTATTGGTGCTGATACTGCAATGATGGTTCAGCTTGTAACTAATACTGCCCAACAAATCAACGAGCTTGAACGGCTCATTTCCAACACAGAAAAATACACTCAAAAAATGCGTGAATATAGTGAGCTGGCCGATGACCACTATTTCAAGGCCGAGCGAGTTCTATATCTAGCTCAAGAATTAACGGCAAAGAAAGACGTTCAAAACCTTGGTGAGTTAAATGGTGCAATTCGAGAACTTAAGTACAACATGAGTGATCTCAAAGAACTGATGCAAAGATATGCCAACATCAAAGAGGATGAAAAAAGAACTGAAGTCTATGTTGAGGTGAATAAGAAACTAAATGAACAAAAAATCAAACGAGCTGAGAAGCAAGTTTCAAATTCTATTTCTGCTAGAAATGTAGGTAGGGCCAATCAATTGACCGCACAAAACACAGCGCTCCTTTTGGAGAACCAAGTAAAAATGCAAGAAGTACAACTTGAGATGCTCAAGGCCCAAAAAACAGCAAATCGATTAAAAGCAGAAGAATTGGAAGATAAGCGATTAGATGAAATCAACCGTCTCAAATTCTATAAGAAAGGAATGGATAGAAACTAATGAGTCTATTAATAAAAAGTATGCTTCTCATCGAGGAGCCAACTGTAAAAATTCTGAAAGATGAACTTATGAAAGTTTCAAATTGGTTTGTTTTACCAAGTTTCATCTTTGCTCTCTGTTTAGAGTTTTTTACTGAACTTAAGTTTATCGAAGTCGTTAAGAAACTTATTCTCGTTCTCGTTTTTATGGGCGCATTCTATACAGTTCATACAACAGGCGTTGAGTTAAGCTTGAAAGCCAGCGAAGACATACTTAAAAAAGTATCTCCTCAGAATATCTTCTTAAAAAAGTGGACTGAAGTAAAAGTTAAAACAAAAGAAGACACTTCATGGAATATGCTTCAAAAATTCTCAATTCCCAATATAAATGACCTCATTGGAACTACTCTATTTTTGTTGAGCAAAGTGTTCATTTGGATTTTAAAACTCATTTACTCAACTGTTTACCACTTAACCTATGTCTTCGCCCCGATAACTGCTGTGCTGTACTTTTTTCCAGTCACTAGAGGCGCAATGTCTGGAACCATTCAATCAAGCTTATGGTGCATGATCATGCCAATTGTTCTCGTTTCAATTTTGGCCATCGTTGGAAATTCAATCCAAACTCCTGCCCATGATGGGAACCTAGCGATTGTTAGCATTGATCATATCCTTTGGCTTTTTGGAGTTACTCTTCTTCTACTAATGAGTCCAGTTCTAACAATTGGTATTCTTCGTGGCGGAGGTGTCGCTCTTTCAGGAAGTGCCATTGGCATGATGATGACAAACTCTGCAATGAAGGTTCTAAGAGCGGCTCCATTTGTTGCAGGTGGTGTAAAGGCAACTACAAATAGTGCAGGGAAAATTGGTTCAAAGGCTATCTTTGAACCATCGGTCAGAGAACTTCTAAAAAAAGAAAAGGGGAATAATCCTGAAAATGAAAAGTTTAAGCAACTTGATAAAAAGGGAGGAATTAGAAATCCATTTAAGGCCCCAAAAAGTATTGATGAGCGTTTAGACAAAATTGGGATTTCTAAAAATGAAGCTATGACTCTTTCTAGAATTCCAGTGTCAAATTCAATCGGCAAAAAAAGTGGGTCTCACAATCAATTTAAGGCCAATCCAAATCAATCGCAAACAAAGCAATCACCTGAAACGTTCTTATTTGATAAAAAATTTTGGAATAACATTTCCCCTGAGCACAGAGAAGGGATCAGAGTAAAGTACGGAATAAAAAATGACACTCCTATTCCTAATAAATTATATCACCCTGTTACATCTTCAAAAAGTGCGAGTAGTAGAAGTAATCAAAATGAATTTAAAGCCTCTTCTCAATTGATGCCGAAGTCGAGCAAAGTACCTCAACGCCCTCTACAGAATCACAAAAATGGAGCACGAAATGAAATATGAAACATTTGAAGCGGAGTTCACTAAGCAAAACAAACAATTGCGGATTGTTCTAGGAATTTCTGCAATTTTATTGATCATAATTCTCATATTAGTGCTTTCCGATAAAAAGTATTTTGTTTTAAAAAATTCAAGCTTAGTAAATGACAGACCTCTTTTAACATGGGTCTGTGAAGAGTCGTTCCAAAGCATTGCCAAGAAAACTCCTATTAATGATTTAATAGAGCAATCAATCCTAAATGAACTTGGGCGTTCTGAGTTTAAAGTTTCATCTGATGAAGTACTAAGTGTTTTAGCCGTTAAAAATGATCTTTGTCGAATTATTGTTAAAGGTGACGGTAAGATTCGATCATTTCTAATAAATTTTAAAGCAAATAAAAGTTACCCCTTCTACTTCAAACTTTCAGAAATCAATGAAAGTGAAATTACTTCAACTGAACTAGAATTAACCGAGGATGAAAAATGATTTTTTCAATATTGCCAACGACTATTAATACCCTATTTCTTTCGGCCAATTTAATTACAACATTAACTTTTAAAGATGATGTGAGGAGTTTCATCTACGGGGGAACAAAAGAGGAAATTTTCTCAGAATTGGCAAATAACAATAAAACCTTAGTCATAAAGGCGAAAAAGAGAGGAATCGACACAAATCTCATTATTGTGACTGCTAAGAATCGCTATTATTTTAATGTTCGGGAGTCTGATAAACTTCCCCATCAATTTATTGAAATTGAAGACGGTCAAGTCAATTCTAACTTTAGAAAAATCAATGAGACTAGTGATTTTGATCTTTTTGAAGGAACAAGCTCAATCATGGTCGTTTCCAAAAAGAAAGACGGCATCATGGTTAATGGAGAAAGCGTAAAGAATAAAGAGTATTTTTCCAAAGGCGTTCCCCTCTTTATAGATGGAAACAGAGTTTTAAATTAGGAGTGCTATGAAACTTATTCTTTTAATACTTTATTCATCTTCATCTTTTGCATTAATCAAAACACTACCTCAAAAAGCAGAAATGAAAGGTGTTACCTATAAGCAGTATCGTTTTGTGGATAACAATGCTCTTAAAAAGTTATCAAATCAAAACGAAGCATTATTAAAACTGTTACAAAATAAAGGGAATGAAGAAAAACCCTTGATTTGGGATGGAAGTAAGAAAATTGAGTCAACCAAAGTAATACGAGGAATTTTATTAAATTCTGTAGTTTCAACAAATCTCGAATCTCCCTTATTGGTTGAATCGCTCGATAATTCGGCTTTACCCTCTGGAACAAAATTTAGATGTTCAGGTCAAACTAAAAACAAAAGAGTTTTGGCCGTCTGTGATCGAATGATTACTCCGACAAAAGAAATCGAAGTTAAAGTTCAGCTTTTAAACATAGATGGTAGTGCAGGACTTCGAGGAGAATATAACGATGGCAAAGATTCATATATTGCAGGTGCCGTGATTTCAGATTTTGCAAAAGGTGTCATCAGTGCATCTAAAAGCAAAATAACCGTCCCTCTAGGGATTGTCGACGCGGACTCAGATAAAAACAAAATTCTCGAAGGACTTGCAAATTCAGCGACAACTACAACCGACGTACTTCTTGATGAAATGAAATCCCAAGAGCCTAAAGTTTTCATTGAAGCTGGAAAACTTGTCCTTATCTTTTTCATGGAGGGTCTAAATGCGTATTAAATTAATTATGTTTCTAATGTTCAGCTTATTTTTAAGTGGCTGTTCATCCCTAAGAGGATCAATTTCCACAGGGTCTATTATAGGTGGCTCGTTAGGCGCAATGTCTGGGGTGGTCTTTTCCCCTAACAAAGAATCACGAAATGGAAATGCTTTAATTTTTGGCGCTCTCGGTGCCGGAGTAGGAGCCTTGTTGGCCCACTATCTATATACAAATGATCCTGAGAATAAAGACCTAAAGCAAATGATGATTCATGATGATCCATTAAAGAAAAAGGGCGAAGAAGTACCGCTTTTTGACTTTAGTCCTGAACTTAAAAATATGAAACCTGAGCTTTCATTTAAACCTATTAAAAAATATGAGGTTCCAATTGAAAAACTCCCAGAAAGCTTGCAGGGAAAAGTAAAAAAGCAATATTTGCTTGAATATGAGTCAGAAGCAAAAACAATTCAGTATCAAGGCAAAACAATAGAAATCTCCCCTTTTAAAGCTTATGAGCACGTTTACGAGGAGTAAAAGCAATGGCAAGCAAAAACAGTAACAACTCTCAGGGGCTTGATCTTGTCAGTCCACTAGTTGAAATCTTTCACGAATTGGGAACAGAGTTTGTTAAGCTTTTAATCTTTTTAGCGAAGTGGGCCTATAAAAAATGGAACAAAAATTATTTTGAAGTAACAAAGATCGAAGAAAAGCATCTTAAAGTAAAAAAGAAAGCAAAAAATTCAAATTCTTTAGGGTATTCAACCAATCACAAAAAAGAGTTAGGCCTTGCTGAGATAGATTACAAGATGCACTCATTTATTATCGGTGCTTCGGGCTTTGGAAAGACCAATCTTATCTCAATACTTCAAGAGCATTCACTGCAAACAGAAAGACCTATTATTTTTATCGACCCCAAAGGGGACTTAGAAGCAATTACAGAATTTAAGGAACTTTGTAATAAATATAATCGAACCTGTTATATTTTTTCTGAGCATCAGAAAGATTCCATAAAGCTCAACCCATTTCGTGAAGGCTCCATCAGTTTAGTTACTAACAGGATTATCTCAGCGTTAGAATGGTCAGAACCCTTCTATAAAAACGTTTCAATTGATGCACTCTCTAAAGCATTAAAAATTATTCAGGATTCACAAAAAGAATTTTCTCTAGCTTCTATTTGTGAAGTGCTCAATACATCGTTTAATTCCAAAGAGACTCTCGGTCTTCGAGTGCAGCTTGATCAAATACTTATTTCAGACTTTGGAAAAATACTTACTGGCGGAGACAAAAGTAAAACACTTATGGACATACGAGAAGAACAAGCTTGTTTGTATATAGGATTATCTACTCAAGGATATGGTGAGACTGCCTACACTCTTGGAAAAATCTTCTTAGGCGAACTCCTCTATGCTTCCTACTATAAATTGACGACAACCAAGAATTCCAAAGAATCAATAAAGGCCTCTATGTCCGTTTTCTTTGATGAATTTGGCTCACTTGTTACCGACCGCTTTATAGAGCTTCAAAACAAATGTCGAGGTGCTGGAATCCAATTATTCATGGCCGTACAGTCGATTGCAGATATTGATAAGGTTGACCCTAATCTAACTCAACAGATTTTAGAAAGTTCCTCAAACTTTTTTATCTTTAAACAAAGAATGGAAGCTTCTGCCAACCTCTTCTCGTCTTCAATTGGTACTACGCTCACTAAAAAATACACAAGCAGAGAAGACAATGGAACCTCAACGGGTATGACTTCCGTGAGAGAAGTAGATGAACTTTTGGTTCACCCAAACATTATTAAAAATCTTAAAGTCGGCCAATGTGTTGTTCTAAGACATGATCCAACTCGCTTAGACTTAATTACCGTCCGAAGCAGAACACTAGAAATCCAAACTCAACAAGGAGAGCAACCAAAGAAAGAAAATCAGAAAAAAGAAAAAGAAGTAGTAACTCAAAAAAAGAAAGAGACAAAAGAGACAAAAGTAACAATCGTGAACAAAGCATTTTGAGGAATTAATGGAATTATTGCAACCAGAGTATAAAACATTCATCTCCCCTTTAATTGACTGGAAAGTTTTAGACATTCACTCGTTTATGAACAATTCTCATTTTGAGAAATTTAAAAATTACAAATATGCTGTAAAAATCCTTCAAAGGTTACGAAACAAAAACATTCTCAAAGTTTATCGCTGTGCTTTTAATCGAAAGAATTACTATTATCTCACTAAGCACTCTATGAATATCTTAGGGGGTCAAAACAATGCACTTTTGAATGATGAAACTATTTTCCATGATGCTATGGTGAGTTCACTTTGTCTTTCTCTGAAAGACTTAAAAGAAGTTGTCTTATCAATAGACCTTGAACATAAGATCAAAATGGTGAACTCACAAAGTAAATTTGATGAAATCATTCCTGATGCGAGGCTTGTTGGAAAATTCAACAATCATAACTTTTGCTCTGCCATTGAAATAGAACTTCATCAAAAAGAGAAAAGTAGAATTATTGCAAAAGCAAACAACTATCTAAAAAGCTCAATCTATGACTATGTCTTTTACTTTTTTCCTGATGATCGCACACTAAAGAACTACGACAAAATCCTAAAAGAAGGTGTTGGAGACTTCTACAATCAAAAGATTTTTCTTTTTACTGCACCAGACATTATGAATGGAAAAAATAGAATAAACGGAGGTAATGGTCTTGTTAAAGGTGAACAAAAAAGCATTTACGAACTCTTTAGTTACAAAAATGAACCTGTCCACTAGCTGTCTTGGCTCTGTCTCCTATAGAGATGAGGCATTTTTAATGTTTTGTAACCTCGCGGTTTTTAGAAGGAAATCGGCCTGACGAAATTGACTCCCCCTCCCCCACGAGTGTGTGTGAGAGGGAGTCAATTTCTGGCCTAAAGATAAAAACCGCGAGGAGAAATAAAAGTTAAGGAGTAAAAGTATGAGTGAAGAATTAATTAAAGAAGTAGTAAGTACAAAAAAGAAAGGGGGAAAGAAAAAGGAAAAAAGCGATGAAGAAAAAATAATAGAAGATCAACAGTACAAATTTTTTGTTGATCTTCGACATGAACAAGAAGCGTTGGAACAGGTATTGAAAATACTAAAGGATGCAAATAATAAATCATATGGTCGAGAGATTTTATTCCGAGACCTGGCGATTTATTCAGTTCCTAAGCTTACCACTAAAGATATTGAAAAAATTCAAGAAGGTTCCTTAACAGAAATGGAACGCGTGCAAAGACTACTAGATGAGCACAATGAAAAAAGTAAAACACACCTAAGTCTCGGAGAATTTCTAGTCAAGAAACTTAACCTTTAGGAGTCGAAATGAATCAACAACAATTACAAATCGTATCTGGAAGATTAGGAAAAGAGCCATTTCTTGCATATAACCGAAAAGGTAATGCAATCTGCACATTATCTCTTGGAATTAAGAGTGAGCAAAATTTAACTATTTGGAGAAAGGTCGTAGTCTTTGGAAAACTGGCCGAGCTTTGTAAGGTTCATCTTCGAAAAGGAGAAGAGATTTTTGTGCGAGGCCCAGCCCTACTTCAAAAATTCATTACAAAGGAAGGAACTGAGAAGGAATACCTCGAAATCAATGCACTTTCTATTGGGCAATCACTACTTTAGGTACAATTTCCAAGGAGAAGAAATGGGTCACAAAACTGCTTACAACTCACACTTAAAAAGCTATAATAACACTCAGGGGGCACTCCCCTCTGAGTCGTTCTTTAACATTCAAATACAGGCAGATGAAAACGATGAGAATGGGAATTGGTTTAACACAAAAGAGGCCGCAAGTTTTTTAAGAATTACTCCAAACGCTTTGCGAATTTTAGTACATAGAGCGAGAGTAAAATATTATAAACTTGGCAGTCATTTGAGATTTAAACATTGTGATTTGCTTCATGCCCTCCAACTACGGGAGGTCTAGCTATGCCAATCTACACTGAGACTAAAGATGGAAAAACAACTTACATGGTTGTGGCCACTACTCAAATTAACGGAAAACAACATTATAAAAAAAGAAGAAATATTTCTTCAATGGCCCAAGCAAAAAGAATTGAAGTTGATCTTCGTCTAATGCTTCGGGATTTAAAAAGTAATCCTATACGCTTTACTTGGAATGAATGGACAAAAGTCTGTTTAGAGCGCATGAGAATTGAATTTAAAAAAAGTACATTGATAACGTACCAAGGGAATTTAGGGAAATGGGTGTCCCCGCATATTGGACATCTTTACTTAAATGAAATAACAAGCTCTATGGTTCACGATGTAATTTTCAATAAAGTTCAAAATGTCGGAATGGAATGCAGAAGAACTGTTCTGAAGCAAACTAAGCGAATTTTCACAATGGCCATTGATGAGGGTCTATTAACTAAAAACCCAGCAAAACCAATTATTGTAAAAGTTCCTGAATCAGAACAACTTGTCTTCAATCGCACAGAAATAGACACTCTACTCTACCAAGCCAAACTTCGAGATCATCCGTTCTACAACCATTGGGTAATGGCCTTACTTACTGGGATGAGAACTGGTGAGCTTCATGCTTTAATGTGGACTGATATAGACTTTGAAAACAGAGTTATATCCGTGACAAAAAGTTGGAGCAAGGTTGACCGCACAGGGCCAACAAAAAGTTCCAAAAACCGCTATATTCCGATTTCAACAGAACTTGAAATGTTCTTAAAGAATTTGAAAGCACAACAACTTAATTATAACGGAAAGGTTTTGGAACCATTAAAAGATTGGCTAACTGGCCGACAGGCAGAAATGCTAAGAAATTTCTGTCGCGAAATAGCAATTACTGAAATTAAGTTTCACGACCTGCGAGCAACGTTCATTACTCAAATGCTTATTCGTGGCGTTGCCCTAGCAAAAGTCATGAAGATCGTAGGCCATGCTAACATTAAAACAACCATGAGATACTTGCGACTTGTCGCTCAGGACACTCAAGGTGCTACTGAATCTTTAGGAATAACTCTTCCTAAGGACTTTAATAACGATAATGTCGTTAATTTGTTTCAACGCTAAGAGAAAAATCTTGCCAAATCTTGCCCACAAGTGGAAAACTTAATAAAGTTATAAACTTGTGGGCTTTTCAATAGATCGCTCCAATTTGATTTTCAAAAAAATCGGTAATTTCCCAAAACACCAAATATCTTAACAACTTAAATTCAGTAGGACTGTAGTCAACTCACAATTGTTTATTTCTCAATATTTCGCCATCTTTCTAAGTGTCCTTACCAAATCCTTACCAGAATGATTTTGAAGTAGCATGAGCAAGCACGTGCTTGCGTTTTGTAGCACCGAAACTTGTAAACTTCTAAAATCCCTCAATTATTTATGCAAGCACACGCTTGCACGCCTTTGCTATTAACAACCAATTTTTTTTTTGCCACGGCGTCGAGCACTCACTTGCCAAGACCGTGGCATTTCCACATGGAGAACCTTATGGAAACAATTACAAAAAATAGAAAGCAAGAATACCTTTCAGATTTTGCAGTCCTCTTAAAGAAAATGAGATTGCTAAAGAAACTCACAAGACAGCAAGCTGGACTTCTTTTTGATTTCTCATTCATCTTGTCATCTTTAAGAAAGCAAGCAGTTCTAAAAAATATTTTCCCTTTCCTCTAAAAAGAGTAAAAGTTTAGCTGCTTTTGCCCGCCAAACCTCGCACTTGGTAGTGACTCACTTAATTTCACTCTCTAGAAGTTTTTATTCTGTGAACTACTCCATTACCTTAAACAGAATTTCGCCTCAGCTCATTCATTCATCTTTTTGGGCCTCATTATAAAATGTGCCATGATAATGTTGGATTTAAAAAGAAGGCGTGCCAGTCAAATAATGGTCATCGTTTATCATTAACGTGACATGAGAATATTTGGCCTCATCCTTCATCCCTAATTCACCCGAAACAAATCCTATATTTAATTTAACAATCGCTTTCCTGTCATAATGAATAAGAAAGGGAACTGTCTCTAATTCACTTCCATGTGAAATCAAGTGAACGAGATTCTTTAGCGTTTTTCTGTCCGACAAGTAATCGTAGTCGTTTTCTTTCCTTTAAATACTCCTCGTAATCGTCGTTGTATGTATCGTTGTTTTTAATAAATTTAATGTCAGTGAAGCAATTTTTCTTGCAAGTGCGACCTTTGCATCTTTAGCAGAAGTTCCTTTCGCTCGAAGTGCATCGTGATAATCTCGCAATGTTGTTTCAGTTCTCATTGCTGATTCGGCGCACCAATAAAAATATCTCGCAGCTCTCTGCGGCCCGTGAACTCTTTTGTTTCCATAAATTTTTTCCACCCCTAATTCTTGAATGTGACGAACTAACATGCAGTAGCCCCAGAACTGATGTTTATTTTTAAAGCGCTCTGGTTGGCATACAATCGCCGTAATAATATTGGACCTGACAATACTTATTCCTGGTATCGTCATCAGATTCCTAATTGGGCGATATTTTTTTGATTATTTTTAAACCAGTCTAGATACTTTATTTTTTCGTTTTCTAAAATTCAATTTGATGAAATAAATTTTCTGAAACAAATCGAGCTGAATCGTTTTAAATTCTGAACATCGCTCTTTATTTTTGTAGAAGTTATTTTCATCTGTCTTGAGCCCATTAGCTCTAAAGACAGATTTTAATCGATTTTAAATCTAACTATTTCTTGAACGATATCTAGATAGCCACTCACTGAAGTTCTAAGTTGTGCCCAATGGGAATCGTCATGAAAAACTTCTCTTAAATGACCACATCGAAGTTCATTTGCGAGATGAATTGCATCTCTGAAATCTGTTTTTGCACCAGGTTTTTGCAACAAAAGTTGGATTGCAAACTAATAAGCGATCTACTTTTTCTCTGAGTATTAAATACAACCATTGCGAAATAGTTGACTCTTCGAGTGTGAGAATTCGCTCGCCATTTATTGATTCTAGAACATGCCAAAGGTTCTTTTCAGAGGTGTCGACAGTTTTTCTGAGAACACATTCACCAATTTCGTTCAAAACGGCAAAAGTTGATGTTGATGAATGGGCGTCAAGGCCGATAAAATACTTCATAAGCAGCACTCCTTGTGATCAAAATGTTGTAGTACATACAAACATTTTAATATCCACGCGCTTAATTGCTGGCACGCTAGGTTTTGCCTAGATGAGGCCCAAGTGGATTACGCCCAAAGGCGGTGCTGCTTTCTTACCTTGTCAAAAATATTGAACGACTAGAAAATGGCCGTGGGGCCATCTCGGTTGAAAAATTTAAAGAGTTTCAAGAAAAATACGGATTTAGTGATTCAGATGTGGAAGACCTTAGATCAGGTAAAATCCAAGCCTCAACAGATGCTAATTCTATCAGAAAAAATAAAACCTCTCATAGTAGAGCAGATAGAAGATTTTGTCACAGACGAGTTACTAGGGAGTGCAAGGTTTTAAAAGAGCTAAGGCTTCTTAAAAATATTAATCAATACGAAGCCTCTAAGCTTTGTGGAATAGGAATTAATACTATTGGATTCATCGAAAATGGGCGTGTTGCCCTCACTGATAAAAAAATACTACACATTGTCCTGACTTATGGATACTCGATGGAATATTTTAACCAACTCTTAAAACTATCCCTACTTCGTCACGAAATGGTCGAAGAATGCCAAAATATCATTGAAAAGATGGATGAGAACAAGCTAAGAATTATTATGCCGATAATTCAGAGTATGAAAAGTTAATTTCAGATTAAAGCTTCTGGCCCATAAAGATCTTCAAATTCAATTTTAAGAACTTACTTCCAGATACTGTTTAACTTCTGTCGCAGTTTTTTTTGCAATTCTTTGGACTCCAATTAATGTCGCTATTATTTTCAATTCTTATTCTAGCTTTTTTAAGTATATTTTTAATGAGGTTCAGAGGATAAAGAGTGAATCTTTCTTCAGTGGGTACATCAAATGCCAGTGCCATTTCGTTTTCAGCTCTTGTTGCGACGTGTCCAACTTCTAACTCATTTCTTGAATCAAGAAATTGTTGAATTAGGTTATGCATATTTTTAATTTTTTTAACGTCTTGATGAAATGGTTCTAGCGCCCAAAGTGTTTTCATATTGCATGCTCCTTGAAATTTTAGTCTGCAAATATTAGACCGATTTTATTTTTGGCAATGCTATTGCTTTAATTAAGCTTGAATGTCTTTAATTTTAATCGTTGGGGCAAAATAGTCCTAATGCTGAACCTATAGGAATGAAGTTTTAACAATTGATGAAGTTATTGCTTTAAGAAAAATAACCACTGTTGTCACAATAAACTCAAGACTCAAAAGATTCATTAGTCACAAAACCTAGTCAAACTTATGTTTTGGATCTAATTTAAATTTTATGAACTAAGAAAAAACAATCAAAACGCCGCAAATCTTTAAGGTTCTGCGGCAGATTTTTTATATATGTGGAATAAGATCTAAGAAAAAATATATCTGACAATCTTAAAAAAGGAGACAATGATCTTTACAGCAGTATCCGCTTAACTTTTAGCAAAATAGTATCTGAAGTACTAGGTCAGCCAGGAATTATCTCTATGGGGGTTAATACGGCTGGAAATGTATATTTTGAAGCAAATATTCAAGACCCTCATAAATTAGAAATAACTGAACAAGGAAAAGGTACAACGTATAAAAAAATACTTTGTGCAGCCTTTGACTTGGCTATTATTATAAATTATTCAAAAAAATCTTATTTTCGATTTGTTTACCATGATGGTGTTTTCGAAGGTCTAGACAATCGCATGAAAGCAAGATTTTATGATTGCATCAAGAGATTAACAATAGAAAATAACATTCAATACATCTTTACTGCAATTCAGGACGATCTTATCCGAGATAAAAGCGGAAAAATTGTAGACCATCCTGAATTACATTTTGCCTTAAAGCTTAATGACGAAGGACCTGAAGGTAAATTATTTCTGATGGACTATTAGGGGGAATAATCTGTGGTGTATTAATCTTTGTAAGTCGGCTCTATCACCTTAAGAAGTATTCATTTAAAAAATATAGACAAAAAGATCAAAACGCTCAGTTTGGCATAAATTTCCCAGAACTACCTGAGGCATATGTAGTGCTTATTAAAAATGTTATTATCAACAATTTACGAGTGAAACTCTGCCTTTCGTGCCTTTTATATTTTCATTATTCTTCATTCGATTTCATTGTTTTTCATCAAAAGGCCCTATTTGGCTGGCTTAAGCTGGCTCATCCATTATGCAAGTCACTTGCATTTGTGAGAATTTAATATAAATTATATAAAACCTCAAAACAAGGACATTTATGAAAACTGCCTCTATGATTGCACTCGTTTCTCTTTTAATTTCATCTAATAGTTTTTCCAATGAACACGGGCACAGCCTAGGCTCTCACGAGCATGGCTCAATCCAAGTTGGTATTGCCATCGAAGGAAGTTCAGCAGAAATCGATATTGATGGACCAGCTGAATCTTTTTTAGGATTTGAATATGCTCCTAAGACATCAAAAGAGAAAAAAATATTTAAAGATTTCCAAACGAAGTGGACACAAAACCTTGAATCAATGATTGCTTTTGATAAACAATTAAATTGTAAAGTAACAGAAGCCAGCTTTGAGCAAGAAGTAGAAAAAGAAGAAGTTGAATCTAAAACAAAGGCAAACGAAAAAAAAGAATCTGGAGTACATAGCGATATTGAAGCAAAAGCAAAGATCACTTGTGCTAAAAATATTTCTGGTAGTATGTTAACGATTTCGCTAAAGAAAGTTTTTAAGAACATTAAAAAATTAACAGTGGAAGTTGTTGGTGCAGATACTAAAAAAGTAGAAATTACTCAGGCCGTTCAATCATTTAAAATTTAGTTTACTTTGTCCCTAATAAACTTTTCCGTAACGCAATTAAGGCGCGTTACGGAAAAGTCTAGCCTATATTTATAAATGCAAGCCATTGACATTTTGCAAGTGGCTTGCAAATATGAAGACTATGAAAAATGCAATAGAGTCGCAAACAAAACTACCTGTAACCGTACTTTCTGGCTTCCTAGGAGCCGGAAAAACAACCCTTCTTAATCATATTTTAAGTGTGGATCATGGATTAAAGATTGCTGTCATCGTCAATGACATGAGTGAAGTAAATATTGATGCTGGAATCATAAGAACAGAAGAAAAACTTGTAGAAATGAGTAATGGCTGTATTTGCTGTACCCTCAGAGAAGATCTTTTAGTTGAAATCAAAAAACTTGCTGAAGAAAAAAAGTTTGATTACTTGGTCATTGAATCCACAGGTATTTCAGAGCCAATACCTGTGGCCGAAACATTCACCTTTGAAGACGAATCAGGAATTTCCCTGAATCAATTCGCAAGGCTTGATACAATGGTTACCGTTGTCGATGGATTTAATTTTTATAAAGACTATATGGAAGCTATCGACCTAAAAGAAAAGCAAATGGAAGTTGGCCCGGAAGATGAAAGAACAATCACTGACTTACTTATTTCTCAAATTGAGTTCGCTGACATTTTAATCATGAATAAAATGGATTTAGTGACAAATGAAGAAAAATTAAGACTGACAGGAATACTAAAAAAATTAAATCCAAATGCAAAAATCATTGAATCGAAGAAATCAGTCATTGATGTTGGAGAAATTTTAAATACAAACCGTTTCAATTTTGAAACCGCAATGAACAATCCTGGCTGGATGCAAGAACTTCGTGGACATGAAACAAAAGAAACAGAAGAATATGGAATCTCTAGCTTTGTTTACAGAGAAAGACGCCCTTTCCACCCAGAACGTTTGTGGGAAGTCTTAACAACTTTACCTGAGGAAATCGTACGCTCTAAAGGATTTTTTTGGGTTGCAAGTAAACCTATGTCCGTTGGACTTTGGTCTCAGGCCGGAAGAACTAGTACTTTAGAGGCCCGTGGGCAATGGCTTGCTTCGATGGAAGTTACTGACTGGGAACTGGATGCTGAAGAACTCACAGAAGTTAAGAGGAATTGGCACAAAGACTTTGGTGACAGAGTTCAAGAAATTGTATTTATCGGACAAAAATTAATTAAATCCAATATAAAAGAAATAATGGATGAGCGTTTAAACTCTGCACTTTTAACTGATAAAGAAATTTTACTGGGCAAAGAATACTGGAATAAAAACTTTCAAGACGCCACCATTAATCAATACCTAGAAATCGACTTATCTCCTGAGGAAAAAATGTAATGACTGATTCAATTTTTGCCAATGATTTTTCTGATTTATACTCCATTCATCAAAAAGAATTTAACATTGGACTCATGAATATTGAAGAAATCGAGCCATCTACAATTAAGCCATATCTTGAAGCAAACTTTGATAGACTGCCTTCAATGTTTAAGTGCATTGTCTCAAAAGATGATTTTGAAGAATCAATTAAAGAGCTAGATAAACTTTATTATATTCTTGATGACGATAATGAAAAACTCGAACTAATAAACTTTATCAAAACCCTTGTTTCAAACTTTGCCGACATTACAGATTCACCTGAAATGGGCGTCAGCCTAGAAAAAGTTACAGGAGATATGTGCCGCTACTTCCACTGTGACATGAACCATCTAAGAATGGTTTATCCTCTTCTTGGACCCGGAACTTTGTGGGCGAAAGAAGATAACTTAAGACGTAATTTTCTTGGTAAAGGAAATAATGATGAAGTCATTATAGATCCTAATAAAATCTTCCAAGTTCCATCTAAAACAATAACTCTTTTAAAGGGCCAGGGACATCCTACGGCTTTTGGAAAAGCGGTTGTTCATGCATCACCCATCATTTCCAAAAGCAAAGAGAAGCGAGTCTTACTAAGAATTGAATCTATTTTTTAATTAAACTAACATAAGCTTACCTTAATGCAACTGAGTTGCAATTAAGACAAGTGAGTTATATCCTATCATTAACTTTTAACCGTGGTTTTGTTTCCGTAACAAATTAGGAACGCGGTTGAAGGCAAAAAGGCCTGGCAACGGGCCTTTTACATTTCTAGGGCTAGGAACATTTACTGCAAAGACCAAAAAAATCCATTCGATGTGAAAGATTTGTATATCCCACTTTTAAAAGATGGTTTGAAATTTGCGGTGGAACGCAAAATGGAATCATCTCAATCTTCTTACAGTTAGTGCACATCACATGATGATGGTGATCGTGTTTTTCACACACAATCTCATAACGCATAAAACCCTCACCTAAATCAATCGCCCTAATCAGCTCTGTCTCATTAAAAGTTTTAAGGCTTCGAAACAAGGTTGCTCTATCAAAGTCTACGTCTTTGAGCTTAGTAGAGATCTCTTCAGCAGTTAATGGTGAGTGGTGCCTACCTAGGACGTCAAGAATTGCAAGCCTGAGTGGAGTGACTTTAAGACCATGCTTATGAAGAAGAATTGAGTGATTATTTTCAGTAGATTTCATTTGGTTAAATTAACAGATTCTTATGCGATAAATCAATATATTTTGATTCAAAATCAGAACCGTACCAAAGTAACATAGTTATACATGAATCTTTGGTACGGGTTTTAGATTATTTAGAGAGCGTCTCAAGAATCCAAGGGTGTGCCACTGACACATTTCCATAAATTCCATAATACTTGGCCCTAGCGCAACCTTGACCCCAACTAACTACTCCTACGAGTAAAGGTGCCCCATCGCTGGCCACTACTGTAAATGGACCACCACTATCGCCCTGGCATGAATCTTTTTTACCGTTATCAAAACCTGCTGCTATCATTGAAGCATCTATTTTACCATTATATGAAGTCATTGCATTTGCTCTTTCATAACCCACAATTGGAACATCTACTTTTCTCAGCATTGAAGAGATACTGCCATTCTCACTTGTAGTTCCCCAACCTAAAACAGTGGCATTTACCCCTTCATCTATCGCTCCGTTATTAGCTAGTTCTGGATCAACTAGCGCAATTGCTCCTAGACCAGTCGATTTAAAATCAATGTGATTCTTTAATTCAAGCAATGCAAAATCATAACTCATTGTTCTCGAATTATTTTTTGGATGTATATAAGATTTTTTCACTTCTAGCTTAATACGCTTTGGTGATTTTAAGTCGACACTACCACCTGTAATGGCCTTATTAAAAATAGATTGGCAGTGAGCTGCAGTTAGAATCCATTTTTCGGAAATTATACTACCTGCACATCCACCACCTATACTTACAATGTAATTGGTTTCAATTATTGCAGGATCAACAAGTTCACCTCCAACAATTTTATCCGTAGCAAAAGAAACGGAGCTAAATGTTAAACTAATTAATAGAGAAGAAAAAAGAAATCTTTTCATAAATACCATCCTTGATATAGAAATTATTCTATGACGGACGTGTAAATGCAACAGAGTTGCATTTGTGTAATTATTTGTAAGTAAATGATGTCAAATTTTAGACAAATCTAATTGCCCGACAGGAGTTCATCAGTATTTAAGACGCTAAGAATTTTCTCGATACTAGCTTTATACAAATCATTATCTTGATAATGTAAATCTATCCGACTATCGGCCCTATACTCGCTGGAAGTTCGATTTATTGTTCCATTTGCCGACTCTATCTTCATCCATCCTTTGTCTGTGTGAAAAAATCCTTTAGCTCGGATGATAGAATTATTTTTAACAACCTCGTTAAAAAAATTGCTCAGTTTAGTAACATCAAAAATATCACATCTCTCCCAACGAAAAGATCTATTAGAGAAACCCGTCGTGCTATTTTCTTGAGATTGACTTATTTTATGAATTTTATAGATTGGATAACTTAAATTAAATACACTTGAGGGAAATTCACCTTTTGATGTGTGAATAAGACTCATCTTGGAAGGAGTCAGGCTTCTTATTTTTGATTCAAATTTTATTTTTTCCGATTCTGTAATTTTATCAGAAAAATTAGCGACAATAACATCAGAAGCTTGTATCTGCTCCCATACGATAGGTTCTCTAACAGCATGCCCGTCGATAGTCATCCCTGGATGAACCATGCATATTACAGGATGAAGATTAAACACAGATTTTAAGGTTGATTTATCAACCATATCAATAATGTCAGAAGCACGCGCTAGTCCAGATGGTTCGATAATAATTCTATCAAATTCCTTACTTTTACCTGCTTCAATTAACTTTTTATTTAAAACCATCTTAGAAACACAACAAATGCATCCACCAGGAATATGCCAAACTGTAAACTTGCTTGCCAAATTTCTTAATTCAATCTCGTGTCCATCAATATTATTTTCTCCAAATTCATTGATTATTACAAGAATTCTCTCGCTAAGTTGATGTTCGGAAATATAGCGAATTATTGCTGTCGTTTTTCCAGATCCTAAAAAACCGCTTACAATATTCAAATGCATTTTTTGAGATAATGACATAAATCAATGGGCCGGTAACTTAATCTTAAGAGACCAATCTCCGAAAGAATCAGAAACATTTGAAAATTTGGTCATGTCTCCAGCTAACTCTGCATCGGAAAGAAGACAAAGCTCTAATTCAGTCTTAATTGTCGGTAAATTCTCTTTTTCTCCTATAAAAACCATACGCTGATGCCTGTCTCCCCAAGTGTTATCCCAAAATAATTTTATTTCCTCTAAAACAACTGGATCTTGAGGCCAAAGTTTTTCTGGAGCGGCAGCAAGCCAATAACCTACGGGATCTACAACTCTCTCGGTTCCAGCAATGGCAAGCTCTGCAATAAAATTTGGCTGTGAAACTATCCAAAATATTCCCTTGGCACGATATAATCCTTTGAAATCTGTATTCATAAACTTCCAAAATCTTTCATGGTGAAATGGTCTTTTAGCTTCGAGAACAAAACTATCGATTCCATATTCATCTTTTTCAGAAATTTCTTCTCCTCGCAATATCGTCTGCCATCCTGGAGCATCTTCAGCCTTTTGAAAATCAAATAACTTTGTATCTAAGACTTTTGTTAATGGAACTTTCCCTTTTTCCGAAATCTCAATTCTTGCAGCAGGGTTGAGAAATTTTATTATACCTTCAAGTTTTAATAATTCTTCAGAAGTTACTAGATCTTTTTTATTAACAATAACGACATCTGCAAATTCCACCTGCTGAGTAAGAAGGCTAACAATAGAACGATGATCTTCTTCACCTACTTCCATTTTTCGATCTTTTAAAGATTCACCGGACTTCCAGTCTCTTAGAAATGCTTTGGCATCAACCAATGTCACCATAGTGTCTAATCTTGCGTAGCTGGATAAAGATTCACCTTCTTCATCCTCAAAGGTGAACGTTTCGGCAACTGGTAGTGGCTCTGATATACCTGTTGATTCAACAATCAGGTAGTCATATTTTTTTTCTTCAGATAGCCTTTTGATTTCTGTTAATAAATCTTCTCTAAGCGTACAGCAAATGCATCCATTACTCATTTCTACTAATTTCTCTTCAGTTCGAGATAGGGTAACACCATTCTTTTGCGCTAAATCCACATCTAAATTAATTTCAGACATATCGTTGACGATTATTGCTACTTTTTTCTCCTCTCTGTTAAGTAATATATGATTAAGAAGAGTTGTTTTTCCAGCTCCCAAAAACCCTGATAAAACAGTTACCGGTAGTCGTGTGTCAGTTTTCATATTTCTTCTCCTGTTTTTCTGCCTAAGATACTCTAAAAAAAATTAGTCATCTCTTTTTGCTTTTAATATTTTTCGAGATGAATATCTCCACTTTGTTCCATCCGGGGAATCTTCAATCTGAATCCCCATTTCAAGTAACCTACCTCGATACTCATCACTTCCTTTATAGTCTTTGTTCTGTCTTGCTAGATTTCTAAGTTCTATCATTTTCTCGACAGTAGGAATATCAACACTGCGATGTCGTATACTTGATAAATGCATTAAAAACAGCTTAGGATTATTTTGTAAAAAGCCTAAAAAATTTGCACTTGCAATTAAATTAGCTTTAAGTTGAGATGTTTTAACTAATGAAAGTTGTTCGGCCATTCCTCTGAGATATGAAAGTGCTGCTGAAGTATTCAGATCATTTTTTAGTAGTTGAGTTAACTCAGGATCAATCTCTCCCTTAACCACACTTAGCTCTGAACATTCATCGAGAATTATATAAATTCGCTCCAGATTTAAAATTGCGTCTTCTAGTCTATCTTCATTCCAATCAAGAACATTTCTATAATGAGTAGAAAGTAGAACCCAGCGAATTGCCTCACCCGGGGCAATATTTAATAAATCTCGGACTAAAAGAACATTGCCTAAAGATTTAGACATTTTTTTACCTTCAATCGTTACAAAGCCATTATGAATCCATGTTCTACAATATAGTTCTCCATCATGAGCAGCTGTGCCTTGAGCAATCTCATTTTCGTGATGCGGAAATATTAAATCTTGCCCACCACCGTGAATATCGATAGACGTACCTAGATATTTTTCGATCATTGCCGAGCACTCAATATGCCACCCCGGCCGGCCCTTTCCCCAGGGGCTTTCCCAACCAGGTTGATCAAGATCAGATGGTTTCCATAAGACAAAATCTCGTGGGTCACGCTTGAATGGGGCAATTTCAACTCTTGCACCTGCAATCATCTCGTCAACATTCCGACCTGAAAGTTTTCCGTATTCAGAAAATGATGGGACATGGAAAAGAACATGGCCTTCTGTAATGTAGGCGCTTCCATTCTTTAGCAATTTTTTAACCATATTAATAATTTCAGGAATACTTTCTGTAACTCTTGGTTCAATGTCTGGATTAAGTGCCCCAAGCGAACGCATATCTTCTTGATAGGCCTTAGTGTATCTTTCAGATATAACAGAAATATCTACATTTTCTTCTTTTGCTTTTAGATTAATTTTATCATCTATGTCGGTAATATTTCTTAAGTAGGTCACTTTTTTAAAATGATATTTTAATAATCTATATAAAATATCAAAAACAATAGCAGGTCGTGCATTACCGATATGAGCAAAATTGTAAACAGTAGGCCCACAGACATACATGTTAACTTGATCAGGAATTAAACTTTCTATTCCTACTTTTTTTTTAACAAGAGTGTTATAAACAAAAATTTGATTACTCAATTACGACCTCATTATTTTTTGGAAAACTTGTAAATGGCCGAGGTAAAAGCTCACAAAGATAAATCATATATTTGATACCTTCATGATTTGCTAAATAAATAGGAAGATCGCCTTCATCAAACTCAGAAAGAACTTGCAAGCACAAAGCACAAGGAACAGAAGGTTCTTCAGTGTTCGTGATGACAATTAAAAAATCTAACTTCTGCTTTCCTAATTTAGCTACAGAACTCCAGATAGCATTCCTTTCAGCACAAATTGTTGCTCCATAACTCGCATTCTCCACATTGCAACCAACAAATATTTCATCAGATCCCTGCACTTTTAAAGCTGCTCCAACTTTAAAATTTGAGTATGGTGCATATGAATTTTCCTGAGCGGCTAGCCCTTTTTCATAAGCTGAAAGGATTGATTTAGTTAGGATCATTTAATAAATTCCATTAGATAAATAACAATCAGTATTAAATACCTTACCCTTCTCAATATTGCAACTCAGTCGCATTTTATATTTCCAACTCGATCACTTTCCTGTAAGATCAAGTATGCTTAATTTTAAAAATACATATACAAAAGAAGAGTTGAAAAATATTCTTGTTAAGAATCAGATGACTCGGACAAAGGCAAAAATATCAATCATTAATGAGCTAATTCAAGCCAAACATCCCATTTCCATCCAAGAGCTACATCAAAAATTAGGAGTAAAGTCTTGTCATCTCTCGACAGTATTTCGAGCTATGCAACAATTTAAAAACAAAAATCTTGTTCGTGAAATTAATTTTGGTGAAGATTTTTGTAGATATGAGCTTATAACTAATGACGATAAAGATCATATAAGATGCAGAACCTGTGGAACATTTGAAAAAATTGAAAAAATTAAAGTAAAGAATTTTGAAGAAACCATAAGTAAAATGGGTTTTTCTGACATGACATATCGCCTAGACTTAAGCGGTGTTTGCCCTCATTGCATAACTTAATTTGTGATTAATCTTGATAGCCTATCTTGAAGCTTTATAAAATCATTGGAGTTAGTATTTAGTGAATCCTCTTTAAGCTCTATAGTTAAAACAGGAATATTTCTCTCATCCCACACATATCGCCCCAAACTTCCAGTAAAAGTACCCAATCTCTTCCAAGGAAGTAAGTTTTTAGAATTATACTTTTTTACAGGGGGACCGTCAAAATCAAATACACCATAGGGCGTATGAATTGAAATAACTAAATCGGGTCTAAAGTCTTCAATATGTGCGATAGCACATCTTACCTCTTTTTCCGATCCGGCCACGTGACCTGGAAACCGACGTGGATCACTTTTTTCTCTATTTTTCCATTTTTTTAAAGCAAGCTCGTTCCAGTCAGATGTTGGAAAATTTCTATTTAAATCAACACCATTAGCATTCATTCTTATATTAAGCTTACTTCCGTCTGGATTTAAGATCGGTATAATTCTCCAAAAATTAGAAGGATCAATATTTTTTAATCTTTCAATCCAAAACTGTGCAAGTTTTCCAGACGAAGGCTCATCTCCGTGAATTTGCCCAAAAACTAATATTCTCTTTTTTAAACCATCTTCCTTAGCAGATTTTTCATAATGATTAATTTTTACTGAATCCGTAGAGAAACACTCTTTTAAATTAAATTCTTGAGAGTAAGATGAGGTTGTCATCAAAAATAGTCTAGCTAAAATTATAAACATGAATAGCCCCGTCGGTGCAACCTATGTAAAAAAAACTTACACTAAACTTCATATAACAAATATCGGCGTTAAATTCTTGCTTCCATATTGCCTCTGGAAGAAGTGTCGTCCATAATGATGCTGAACGATTATCTTCTTGTACTAAGAAGTATGGTTCTGACTTATGATTTAACACTTTTTTAGGAATTTCTTTCAACTTGTCGATTATAACATTGATGTATTGGTCTGCTTGCTCTGAGTTTGAAATAAGTAATACAAGTTGATTATAGTAGGACATTGCAATTTTATCACTATCACAGCTTCCTAAGATTTTGATAAATGGGCCTGCAGCTTGAGTAATCATCGGTTCTTCTATTATCGATGAATCCATATTTAAATGTAATATACCCATTTCTCCGCTGCTCAAAGTGAAATGAAAAGTGCTATTCTTACTCATATACGCGGCACTTGAAATTGTTACAAAATATTGCCCTAGAAATTTTGGCGAAAACTCTTCACCTATCAGAAACCATCCCATCTCACAAACTACAAAAACCTTATCTCCACACTTATAAAGTTGCTCTACATGAGTGATCTTCTCCACTCTTTGAATTGAAAATGATTCTTTGAATCTGCAAAAATATAGCAATTGATCTTTAATAAAATACAGCACCTCATTTATCAAAATGGGGAAGGTTATTTTTTTGCCCAACTTTTTATTAAGATCAGGCAACTTGGAAATGCTTACTTCTCCTGAAAGGCATGTTAAAATAGCAAAACTTTCAGCTTCAGAAACGTTATTAAAACCGACAGATGAAATAGTAACTTCACCTAGCTTAACGCCTTTATAGTCATAGTGGAACCTATGACCTTCTCCACTATAAACCGAAAATGATTGATCCTCATTTTCGAGAATCCCTAGTGGATATTCACCAATGTCAATTGAAATCACATGATCTGTAATCTTCACTCCCTGAAGCATTTTTTAAAACTTTCTTCAATCATCTTTTCATCAAATCCTTTCCCTATCGCTACAAGAACACTTCTTCTGGGCTCATCGTCCTTCCATGCTGCTCCATCAGAAAAGTCTATCATCGAATGAATTCCCTGAATTATAATTTTCTTTTCTCGGTTTCTAATAGCTACAATTCCTTTAAGACGATATAAACGCTCTCCAGACTCTCTGGCAAACAAGGACAGCCACGTCTCAAGCATCATTGGATTAGCAACTTTGTCCATCACCTCAATAGCTAGTGAACTCACGCCAATCTCATGCTGGGCATGATTTTCTTTTGCAAGCGGCCTTAAAGAAAATGGGATGTGGCCACTTTTCGTGGATGTAAATTTGAACGACTCAGAAATGCCTTCTTCGTGCTGAGTTTTGATCTCAAGAATGCTGTTTAAGTTTATTTGTCCTAAGTCTGATGTTAATATTCCAATTTTTGGGCTCAAAAGCCTAAGCGCTGAGTAGACTTTTTCTAACTCTTCCTTTGTAACTAGGTCACTTTTTGTCAAAACAAGCTTATCGGCATAGGCAATCTGCCTTTTAACTTCTGGCGACCTTTCTACTTGAATAAGAAAATGTTTTGCATCTACTAACGTAATGACTCCATCAAGATAATAGTCATCTCTAAGACTTTTTTCTGCCAAGAATGTTTGGATAACTGGAGCTGGGTCAGCAACTCCAGTAGTTTCTATAATGATTCGATCAAATTTATTTTTTCTTTTTTTAAGCCCATCTAAAATCCTTACGAGGTCTCCACGAACTGAACAACATACGCAGCCATTGTTCATTTCAAAAATTTCCTCATCTGCCTGAATAACAATATCTTGATCTACTCCAATTTCTCCAAATTCATTTTCAATGACAGCTATTTTTAATCCATGATTTTGACCAAGGATATAATTTAGCAAAGTAGTTTTTCCACTTCCCAAGTATCCCGTTAGTACGGTGACAGGAATCCTATTTAACGTCATTTTAACCTCGGCAAAAATAATATAAGTTGGATGATATTTTTAAATCTTTACAAATGCAACTGAATTGCATTAATAATATATAATGATAAGAAAAAATCCTAATGGTGATGTCCCAATAGTTGACCCAAGCTCTTTTGTAGACCCGACGGCTATCATTTGTGGAAAAGTCATTATAAGAGAGAAAGTTTTTATTGGCCCCTACGCTGTCATAAGAGCTGATGAAACAGATGAAAATGGCAACATTGAGGCTATCGACATTGGTGCATTCTCAAACATTCAAGACGGTGTAGTTATGCATTCAAAGAGTGGTGCTGCTGTCAAAATTGGTGAGTATACTTCGATAGCTCATAGAGCAATCGTGCATGGTCCTTGCATCGTAGGAAGTAAAGTTTTCATCGGATTTAATAGCGTACTCTTCAATTGTAGAGTTGGTAATGGATGTGTTGTGAGACACAATTCAGTCATTGATGGCCGGGATCTACCAGATGGTTTCTATGTTCCTTCGACAGTAATAATAGGACCACACACAAATCTTGAAAAAATACCTAAGGTCAGTATTAAAGCGACTGAATTTTCGGAGAGCGTTGTAAAAACCAATAATGAATTTGTAGAGTCTTATAAATTACTTGAAAATGATTTTATAAATAACAGAATATAAAATTAACAATTAATAAAAATGTATTCAGAAAAGTATTAAAAGGAAAAAACTATGAGTGACGCCCTCTTTCCCAAACATTATGAAGAATGGAAAAAATGTATTACAGAAAAATGTAAAATTGAAATGAATTTAAACTATGTTAATGGTCGCCTTAAAATATTACAAGATGATAAACATGATGAAACAGTTAAATTTAGAGATCTATACGGAAATCATTGGCTCAAACAAATTATTTCGTATTTTGAAGAAGCTAAAATAATTTTTTTTAAATCAACATAGGGAAAGAAAATGAAAAAATTAATCTTTTTAATCATATTTTTATTCAACAATACAACTCATGCTAGATTAAGAGTAATTACTTCAATGGAACAAATAGCTTCTGTCATCAATGAAATAGGAGGAGACAAAGTTGCACTTGAACTCATAGAACGTGATAAATTGAAATCTTCAGATAAAATCTATCGTTCGGAATTAATTTCAAACCTAGATTCGACAAACTTATTAGTTATAAATGGCTTCTCTGGAGAGGAGTCATTGCTTCCCGCCCTCGTTGGCGCTTCAAAAAACTCTGACATACAGGAGGGCAAAAGTCGTAACTTAAATCTAGGTACCTTCATTAAGTCTGTAAAAAATGAATCGATCGTTTTTAAAGATGGTAAGACTATTTCAACAAGCACTGAAAACAATCCTTTTTATCTATTAGACCCACAAAATGTGATTGATATTTCAGATATAATAGCAAATAAATTAAGCCAATTGGATTTTAAAAATAGAAGTCATTATTTAGCAAGATCACAACTATTCAAAGATCAACTAAGTGCTCGAATGGTTTCATGGACAAGAAGATTAAACAAAGTACCTAATAAAAAAATATTCACTTCTAACAATTCATATAATTATTTTTTATATCGTTTTGGATTTGAAAGTATAGAAATATCGGAAAATTCTGAAACCTCTCAAAATAAATTATCCGAAACAATTAGTCTCATAATAGACTCGGGAAATATTCAAACAATGTTGGTCAAATCACTTCCATTAAACAACCATTTATTGGAGACTGTGTTAAAATCTAAAAGTATACACATTAAAACAGTTGATCTGACTAAGAATGAAAACGCCACTATCTTAAGCTATTTTGGCGTTTTAGAGTCACTAGTAAGAGCAATAGAAAAGCAATGAATGGTTTAAAGAGGCAAAAATGAAATTTTTAATTTTTATATTTATTTTTACATTTTTGCCAATTTCTCATTCAGCTGAAATTAATTGGCAAGTTTTAAAAACTCTAAACGTGAACAGTAAAAAACCTATACCAACAGGAGAATTAAAAAATATTTTAGGTAAAATTATTTCTATAAAGGGATTTATGATGCCACTCGATTATAATGCCAAAAACGTCATTGAATTTCTTTTCATGCCCTACATTCCGGCCTGTATGCATGTCCCTCCTCCTCCTGCAAATCAGCTAGTTTTAGTTAAAATGACAAAAGGAATTAGGGCTTCGACAACGTTTTACCCTGTAGAACTAACAGGTAAACTCTTTATTGATATTAGGGACTGTCAAAAAATAAGTGATCATTCTTGAGATTATATTTGGCCGAATGAAAAAAGTATGATTTCATATTGAAGTGAATAAAAAACTTCAAGATGAACTTAAAATAAAATTATCTGGCGTCCTTCCTGAGCTTAACGAGCGACAGCGAAGAATTTTATTAGCAGCAGAAGCCGAGTCCATAGGTTATGGTGGAATTAAAATCCTATCTAATATTTCAGGTGCAGCGGTTTCAACAATTCGTCGCGGAATTAAAGAGCTAAAGAAGAAACCTAAAAAATTAATATCTGTTCGAAGAGAAGGTGGCGGACGCAAGCGCTCAGTCGAGACAAATCCAGAATTAACCAAGATTCTACAAGAAATTATCGAACCAGAGACTCGTGGAGATCCTGAAAATCCACTTAGGTGGACTTGTAAAAGTGTGCGAAATATTTCCGATGCATTAAAAAAAGAAAAATTAGATGTTAGTCATCAGACTGTGGCTTCGATACTACATGAGCTTGAGTACAGTCTTCAGGGTAATAAAAAACAAAAGAGGGAGCCGACGAGCCAGATCGCAACAGGCAATTTTTATATATAAATAAACTTGCAAAGAAATTTTTGAAAAATAACGATCCAGCAATATCCGTGGATGCCAAAAAGAAAGAATTGGTTGGGAATTATAAGAATGTAGGGAGAGAATTAAGCAAAAAGGGAAAACCGATTGAAGTTAACGGCCATGACTTTCCAGACCCGAAAATCTCAAAAGCCGTCCCTTACGGAGTGTATGATATTGAGATAATAAAGGCTGGGTTAATGTAGGGATTAGCTCAGACACCGCTGAGTTTGCAGTTGAAAGCATAAGACAGTGGTGGCTAAAGATGGGAAGTAAACGATATCCAGACTCGACGAAATTATTAATATTTGCTGACGCTGGTGGGAGTAATGGTTACCGATCAAGACTCTGAAAAAAAGAAGTTCAAAAACTATCCAATAGAGAGAATCTTGAAATTACGGTTTGTCATTTCCCTCCCCGAACGAGCAAGTGGAATAAAATTGAACACAGATTGTTTTCATTTATTAGTATAAACTGGAGAGGAAAACCATTACTTTCATATGAGGTAATAATAAATTTAATTGCTTCAACTAAAACCAAAACTGGATTATCAGTTAAGGCCAGACTGGATAAAAAAACATATAAAAAAGGAATTGAAGTTACTGATCAAGAACTGAAAAAAATTAATCTTCTAAAACATTCTTTTCATGGTGAATGGAATTATACAATAAAACCTAGCACTAAAGCATGACCAAAGAATGAGTACTTATTTTTTGACAAGCCCTTAATAAAGAGCTAGAAGCTGGTTACAAAATGGAAGGAATTCGCATCAAAGAACTGAAACATTAATATTTTATCCGCTACACGATACATTCTCTATTATGAACTCTGTAGTACTGACGAATTATTAATCTCACAAGTTGTTGGTTGAAAAATTTCTTTAAATGGATCATTGGCGTACTGATCCCAAAACTCTTTACCTAAATTCATCTCACCAATTGTCATCAAACAAGCATTTAAGGCTTCAAGCATTGATTCTTTTTTGTTCTGATCTAAATCTTTACCGATAAAGACAAGCTCTTGAGATCGATCACCAAACATTGAATCCCAGCCAACCTTAAGCTCTTCTGCATCCTTCTCATCTATACCAAGAGCTGTAAGATCTTGGGCGGCAAGCCATAGACCTTTGACTTCCAAGGTACTCATTCGCCCTGCTTTTGACCAAAGACCAATTAAATGTGGTTGAGTAATAATCCAGAAAAATCCTTTTACTCTTATAAAGTTTCTTGGAACCGAATTTATTAGTGTCCAGAATCTTTCTGGATGAAATGGTTTTGGATTTTTAAAGACAAAACTTGAAATACCATACTCTTCAGTTTCTTTTGTTTCATGACCACGAAGCTCTTGCATCCAGCCAGGTGAATTTATAGCGTCGTTAAAATTAAAAAGGCCTGTATTTAAAATACTAGAAAGATCTACTTCTGAATTTCTAGTTTCTATTATGACTGCTTTGGGATTAAGTTTTCTTATTATTCCTAGAACACTTAGTTTCTCTTCTAAAGAAATTAAATCTATTTTATTAAGAAGAATTACGTTTGCAAATTCTACTTGAGAAAGCAAGAGATCAGTAATTGTTCTCGTATCAAGCTCTGAAAGTTCCATCTTACGATCTTTAAGATCGGCCGTTTCCATATAGTCATTGAAAAAATTCAATCCATCAACAACGGTGACCATTGTATCTAATTGAGCAAAATCTCCTAATGAATATCCGTCTTCTGCCTTAAATGTGAAAGTCTCTGCAACTGGAAGGGGTTCAGAAATACCCGTTGACTCAATGACCAAGTAATCAAATTTTTTCTCTTCGGCGAGTTTTCTAATTTCAACGAGCAAATCTTCTCTCAATGTACAACAAATGCAACCATTACTCATTTCAACTAGTTTTTCTTCAGTCCGAATTAAATCAGCATCAATATTAACTTCACTCATATCGTTTACAATAACAGCTATTTTTTTTCCATGATTTTCTTTTAGGATGTAATTCAACAGTGTTGTTTTTCCAGCACCTAAAAAACCACTTAAGACAGTAACTGGCAATTTTTGTGTCATTCTCAATCCTTAATTAAAAATTTTATTAAAATTACTCTGAAGTAATTCGTAATATGTTTTACAGCCATCAATCTTGAGACTTAAAGCATCTGCACATAATGATCCTGAAATCTTAAGGCCAGTGTCTTTTGTAATCATCTCTAAGTTTCTAGGGTCTGCCATATTTTCTAAGAATATTTTCTGCACTCTCTTTTGCTTAATTTCTGAAATAATATTTGCGACGTCTTTCGCCGAAGGTTCACTTTCCGTTGAGACACTATGTGGAGCAATAAACTTAACTTCGTAAGCCTGACCAAAATACTCAAAGGCATCATGAGATGTTAAAACAACAAATGAATCAATTTTATTTTTTTTAAGAAATCTTTTATTAGATTCATACAAAAGGGTAATCTTGCGGGTTTGAGTAATGTACCTCTCTTCAAAAAACTTTCTCTCCTTTGGCAAGGCCCGACTTAATGCCTGAAAAATATTTTTATAATAAATTAAACCATTTCTAGGATCATGCCATGCATGCGGATCAATCTCACCTTGGATTGATTTTAGAGGAGTAATTCCATCACTAGCAACAACTACATTTTTATTCTGTGAGCCTATTAACTTCTCAATTGAACCTTCAAAGCCCATAGCATTGATAAAAACAAGATCTGCCTTGTTGATTTTGACTGAATCTTGAGCTGTTGGACTATAGGTATGCGCATCTGCATCTGGTCCAACAATTCCGACAACTGATATTTTATCACCACCTATTGCTGAAACCATATCTTTCAAAATTGAAAAACTAGCAACTACTTTTAATTCAGCATAGGCAGACATTGGTAATAAAAGAAAATAAAATATCAATAAATACTTAAGCATTTAAAACTCCTTTACTTGAAAAAAACTTTTGAACTAAGAATATAATTATAAAAATGATACCAAGGCATAATATGATTGATGACCCTATTGGCCCTGAATAGTGAAAGGAGAATAAAATACCTATGTATAAGCCTACTATTGAAAAGATAAAGCTAATCAAAGATTGCTTTAGCAAAGATCTAGAAAATAGTCTTGCGATTGCTTGTGGAATAATTAGAAAACCAAACCCAAGAAGAGTTCCTAGATTAACAAACGTAAAAACAAGATTTTGATATACTGTAAAAAAGAAAATAAATCTGATTATTTTGGTATTAAATCCTCGATTATTTAAATACTCATAGTCTACGCTTTCAAAAATGATTAATCGTCTAAACAAGAGCAATTGTATCAAAGTAAATGCCGAGGAACAGGCTACAAAAAAGATGTTCTCATTATTGCTTGAAAGTATCGAACCAAAAAGAATGTGATAGAGATCAATTTTATTTTTTCCGATTGAAATCAGATAAACACCAAGTGCTAATGAAAGAACAAAGATTACAGCAAGGTGAAAATCTTCCTCACCGCTTTCGGTTTTACTTAAAAAAACAAAAATTAAAGATAGAACAAATGCAGCCGCCACACCTCCCAAGATCATCATTTGATAATTAAAACCAAAAAATAAATAACATATGGCCACCCCAGGAAGAATAGCATGTGAAAAAGAGTCTCCAATCAATGACATTCTTTTGTTAACTAAAAAAACACCTACTGGAGACAAGCCTATCGCATTAATGACTCCCAAAATTAGAGAACGAGATAAAAAGTCATATTCAACAAATGGCTTTATTAAGAAGTCGTATATGATCATATTGTCCTAAATTCTTTCAAGTCATAAATATTCGCATTAAAAATGGCCATATCCTCAATGTCATGCAAAACCATCAAAATGGTTTTGTCCTTTGCTAAGCGTTTAATCAGATTTGATAAAAAAAACTTGTTGGATTCATCTAAAAAATTAAATGGTTCATCTAAAAGCAAGATTCTTGAATCTTCTAGAATCATTCTTCCAAACAAACATCTTTGATAAAGACCACCCGAAAGTTCATTAATGTACTTATTCTTATGCTCATCCAAGCCAAGTTCACTTAAAATTTTACTCACTCGCTGTCGGTCAATTTTAAAGAATAAACTTTTACCAAGAAGCCCCATCGAAACAAAATCAAAAACACGTATTGGAAAATCAAAATTGGTTTTGTTCATTTGCGGAAGATATGACGATTCACAACTTGAAAACATTTCATGGTACTCAACACTTCCGTGCATTGCTTTTTTGATACCACAAATAGTTTTTAAAAGAGTCGTCTTGCCTGACCCATTTGGACCCTTAATTATCGAGATTTGGTTTTCGGGAAAGATCCAATTAAGATTTTTAACAACTGAATGATTATTATATCCTATTTCTAAATTTTTAAGCTTAATCACAGTCTCATTTCTCCAAGATGAGGGGCGTAATAAATTACGGCCCCCTCAAGTATTCATCGCTTCATGTTACGGGTATGAGACTCTGAATTCATAAAACATACATGAAACGCAACTCAGTTGCAATTAAAATTTGCAAACTACTTGCATTTAAGATAAGTTAACACTTTGTAGGCAGGAGACCAAATGCTCATTAGTTCATTCTTTTTAGGAATGCTTCATGCTCTAGAACCAGGTCACGGAAAAGGTGCCATGGCTGCAATTGCATTTAGTCGTCAATTAAAGATTAAATCCATATTAATTTTTTCTTTTTTTAATTTTTTAACCCATACATTCTTTGCTGGAGCTATTGCGACTGCTTTCGCTGTCATTTTTCAACATTCGAAAACTGCTGAAGATTATCTGTCAAGCTTAAGTCATGCCTTATCCTGGCTTATTATCATGTCAGGAATTGTTTTACTTGCTTATGCAATAAGAAGCAAATCTAAGAATCTAGCAAAAAATTGCTGTGATGATAATTACTTGATCGTTCAAAAACAAATCAATAATCCAAAAAAGCTTTTTCTTTTGGCATTTTCGATTGGCTTAATACCCTGCCCTACTGCAATTATTTCATTAATTGCCGGTATTAATTCCGGTTATATATATGGTGCTATACTCAGCGTAATAATTTTTGGGATAGGTGTATCCACATCCCTTTTAATCTTATTAATTGTCGTCAACAAAACTGCAAAAAAACTTCAATTGATTAAAGGACAAATGCAAATCGCAAACTATTATCTGCATATTCAAGCTGTCTTTATTCTTTTAATAGGATTAATAAACCTTAAAGGCCATTAATGATAAATAAAATACCAGTGACGATCTTAACAGGCTATTTAGGAAGTGGTAAAACAACGATTCTTAACTACATCCTAAAAGAAAACCATGGAAAAAAAATAGCTGTCATTGAAAACGAATTCGGTGAAAAAAATATTGATTCAGAATTTGTTATTCATCAAAAAGAAAATATCTACCAAATGACCAATGGGTGCATCTGTTGCAACGTAAGAGATGATTTAGTAAAAACATTACAGGATATAATTAAGCTCAATTATAATTTTGAATCCATTATTATTGAAACAACTGGTGTAGCAGACCCCAATCCAATACTTCATACCTTTAAGCAAATTGCATTTTTAGGAGAACATTTCGAAATCGACTCGATTATATGTGTAATAGATTCAAAAAACATTCAAAGGCAAATAGAGCGCAGTATTGAAGTGAAAAAGCAAATCTCTTCAAGCAATCTCTACGTCCTAAGTAAAGCCGACCTCGCCTCTAATGAAGAAATCATTTGGGCCCAAAATAAAATCATGTCCTTAAACCCATCTGCCGAGACCCACCTTTCAAGTAATGCCAATTTTGATATTGATAAGATTTTCATGAGAGGCTTATTTCGTACAAAAATTGCAGTTCCAGCATTTTTTAAGAAACCCAGATCTGCGATGCCTATATTCACTAAAATTCAGAATGCAGATCATGAAGAAGGCGTTGAATCCATGTCACTTGAACTTGCAGGAAAAATGGATGAAATGCTATTAAATCTCTGGCTGAATATACTTTTTGAGAGGGCTTCTGATGAAATTTATAGAATGAAGGGCATTCTGTTTCTTGACGACAATTTACAAAAAACATTTTTGCAGTGTGTGCATGATTTCGTTGAATTAGTTCCTTCAGATGATATTACAGATCAAGACCTGAAAATTAATCAAATTGTAATCATTGGAAAAAACTTAAATCGCGAAATGATAGAAATTGGCTTTAAAAGCTGCATTAAGTAAATAACTAACAAAAGAGGTTTTAAATGGATAAAAGAATTCCCGTCACAATACTTACTGGTTTTTTAGGATCAGGAAAAACAACTCTGTTAAATTACATATTAACTCAAAATCACGGTAAAAAAATTGCCGTGATTGAAAACGAATTTGGTGAAATTGGAATTGATAATGAGATTGTCGTCAATGCTGAAGAAGAAATTTTTGAGATGAACAATGGTTGCATCTGCTGTACCGTTCGAGGCGACCTCATTCGAATTCTTGGAAAACTGTCAAAAAAGAAAGAAAAGTTCGACTATGTTATTATTGAAACTACTGGACTTGCTGACCCTGCGCCCGTGGCACAGACATTTTTTGTAGATGATGACATTAAAAGAGATTTTAGACTAGATGGTATTGTTACACTAATAGATTCAAAACATTTTAGCCAGCACATCGAAACTGACAAAGAATGTCTAGAGCAAATTGCTTTTGCAGATGTAATTTTATTAAACAAAACTGACCTCGTAAGTGCTTTAGAACTTATCGTTATAGAAAATAAAGTTAAAGCAATTAATAATCAGGCTAAAATGTTTCAAACAAAAAATGCTAATATCGATATCAATGCAATCCTAGAGGTCGGTGGCTTTAATTTTGATAGGGCAATGGAAATAAAGCCAACATTTCTTGAAAAAGAATATCCTTTCGAGTGGATTGGATTTACAGAACTGAATAAGGGGGATTATGAAATCAAACTTAAAGAGGGGCCTGATAATAGTTTAAAACTTGGTTTTAAACTATTTGCAAAAGAAGTAAACATAGAAACACTGGAAGATCATTTTTCGACTATTATGTCAGAACGCCCTGCACCTTCAACAAGCGGCCATATTTTACTACCCAATAATGAACTAATAAATTTAGATTTATCAAAAGGTAATGATTTTCTTTTAAAAATGACTATCCATGAAAAATCTTTCTTCGCTCTTTCTAGTCAACATCATCCTGATGAATTTTCACTAATTTTAAAAAGTTCAGATCAAAATGAAATCAAGTTTCCTTTGCAGAAAAATTACTCTGGTGGCCATGAGCATGACAATGAAATTACGTCAGTTGGCATTGAAGCAGAGGGAGAACTAGATCCGGAAAAATTTGATAAATGGATAGGCCAGTTACTTAAAACGAAGGGAGCAGATATTTTTCGATCAAAAGGAATTTTATCACTTAAAGGAGAACCACTACGCTACATTTTCCAAGGTGTTCACATGCTTCACGAAGGTACCTATGATGAGCCGTGGAAGGGCAAAACACTTAATCAACTTATTTTTATTGGTAAAAATCTTGATCGCAAAGAACTCAACGAAGGCTTTAAGCAATGTCTAGTATAAATTTAGATGGAAATGCAATTCCTATTATTAATCCAACTTGGGTTCAAAGAGTTGATTCTCCTGTAATTTGTATAGAACATAGTCCTAACGATGATGTACTTATAATAGGACTTGATGATGGTTATATACTTATCTTTAACTCCAAGACTGGTGAATTCACAGATAAGATAAAGGCACACGAGAAAGCTTGTTCAAGTGTTAAGTTCAACAAAAACGGTAATTGTTTTGTATCAATTTCTGAAGACGGCAGTTTTTCAATTTTTGAAAAAAACGAAATAACAAAATCCTTTATTAAATTTTCGAATAATAAGCTTTCTGAACGATGGCTAGAGCATGTAAGTTGGTCGCAATCAGACGACGTTATAATCTGTGCTGGGAAAGAAGTTTGGGTGTACATAACTTCAACGAAAAGCATGATTAAACTTGGAGAGCTTTCTTCTACGATAACAGGAATTTCTTGGATAAATAAAAATGAATTTGTAGTGTGTGCTTATGGTGGTTTGGCAATATTTTCAATTTTGACTAAGTCATTATTGGAAAAAATTCCCTACATTGGCTCATTAATTTCGGTCGTTGTCTCCCCAGGAGAAAAGTACATTGTAGCTTCGGCCCAAGACAAAAGCATCATGATCTGGGAAATTAAAACTAAAAAATCTCTCATTATGAGTGGCTTTGAATCTAAATCAAACTATTTAAGTTTTCATCATAAAGGATTATCTATGGCAAATGCCTGTGGTGAAAGTATTTCTGTTTGGGATTATTCTAACAAAGGCCCGGCAGGAAAAATGCCCGTTGAGTTAACATCACTTAACGGAGCGGTTACTGATTTAAAATTTTCTCGCAATCATGATTACCTTTTATGCTGTAACGAATCAGGAGTACTTGCATTTTGGAATCCTTCAAAGTCACTATACCCTCTTGCCATCAGTGGTATTTCCGAACATATTATAAATGTTGCAACATGGAACCATACAGATTCTGTTGCCTATATTGGGCTACAGAAAGGGATTATTGCTGCCATTCCGATGCTACAACCATAAAAATATGGATAAAATTGCGTTTCTATCTTTTTTTAAATCCAAAAGGACAATGTCGACACCCCATCTTGCAACACTTTCTTAAGTGTTGCAGATAATACGTCGTAGAAATCTTTTCTCCTGTTTTTGGATCAATATAATAATTTTCCTTAACAAGTGAAGCTTCTTTATTCAGTAGCTCACAAAGTGACTTATACTCATTATTTGCTTTTTTTTTGTTCATTTCTTACCTATGGATATACCATTAACTACAATTATTGACAATGCGACTTACTTGCAATTAGTTTATTAAAACCTACTCTGATTAAATATTAACGCTGCAAGGAACGAACCTCATAAAATGGATAAAAAATGCTACTCCTAATTCTTATGGCTCTTTTTAGTAAAGCAAGTGCTGATTCATTGATAAGAATAGATAAAAGCATGGTTGAAGAAATTATTCCTTTCTCTCATAAGTATGAACTCATCATTGAAGATAATTGTTCATTTTGCTTAAATCAACTATCTATTCTAAAAGACTGTGTGGATGAAAAAGATGTTATCGTCTTAATGGATAACCGATCAAAACTATCTGAAGAAAAGTTACAGCGAATTATTAAAAGAAAAAAAATTTCCTTTAAAACTTATATTCTAAGTGAAGAGCTAAAGAAGACTTATGAATTTAAAACCATCACGCCCATGATGTGGATAAATAAACTTGAAGAAAAAAAATCCTATACTGGCGTTGTCTCATGCAAACAACTTAAGAGTTAGATCAAGTTTTAATTTGAAATATAATCGTTTTAACAACGTAATAAGTATTATTCGTTTTAGTTTTAAAAACCCATTTGCGGACAGCTTCTAAGGCCGAATCATCTAGGATTTTATGACCTGAGCTTTGTAATATTTGGGTTTCAAGCGGAACTCCTTGGGTTCCTATCAGTATTTTTACTTTCAATTCTCCTTGCAGACCTCTTCTTAAAGCAGCTTTAGGATATTGCGGTTCATAATAGTTTAATATATTCTCATTAAAATCACTTGAGCCCCCTCCCCCAGATCCATTAGCGAGAGAGGCACCGCTTGAAGCACTTCCGCTACCTACTAAGTTTTCTGAAAGCTCAGTTCGACTATCAGTATGCATTTCACTGGTTTTATAACTATTTTTTTTCACAGGATTTGCAATTGTCTTAATTTCTTTATGTCCTAAAATATTCGAATTTTCACCACGTCCAGGGCCTGCTTTCAATCCTATTAAATTTATCCTAATTTTATTTTGAAAAGTCTGATAGTCTGACCTATCTACTTTTGAAATAGATAAAACAAATAATGCTCCTAAAGCAAGATGAAAGAGCACGGAATATTGAAAGCTTTTTAAGATTGTTGGCATATTAAATTTCTATTTTCAAACCAGTATAAACAAGCCTACCCGTATTAGGTCCCCATACGTGTCTATTATCGAGATGAGTGTGACCTCGGTGCGTTCTCCATGATAGTGGAGACTCGCCATCTTTAGTCTGGGTGTAATCAAGAAGATTATTAACTCCAAGTAACCAAGAAAACTTACTAAATTGATATAGGTAAAAAACATCTAGAGTGAAAAATGTCGGTGACCTTTGACGTTTTTGATTTGCCGGAATTTTATCAAAACTCATAGGATCTGGATCATCATTAAGCGTATTATAATTTTTATAATAACCATAGGGACTAAGTTTTCTAGGGCCTACGATATTGGCACTAACAACTACTTCATTCTTGCCAAAGTGGTAATCAGACACAAACCTCGCCCTAGTTTCTTGGGCAGCTGTTGGAAGTTTTTCTTTATATGAATCAGGTAACATAAACCAATCAAAACTGCTTTCCAAAGTCCAATCAGGTGTTATTTTTTGAATATGAAGCAGCCCTAGAGTCTTTATATTCATGGCAGTATTTGAATTTTTAAATAAAACTGGAGAGGTTTCTTCGTCAGCAAAGGCCATGTTATTCAATCTAGTCCATGCAAATGAAAATGCAGAACTTGAATTATTGCCTTCATAATTAAGTGTGTAAGTAAAATTATGGGCCATTTCAAGCTTGGTAATACTCAACTCAAAACCCTCTTCATTTGTTCCATGTTGGGATTCAAACATGGACAATGGGGCACGATAACCTACTCCATAGGCAAATCTCGATGATACTTTCTCATTATGAGTTCTTTTATAATGAACCCTAGGAGCAATTGCAGTCTTTCTAAGTTTATTATTGAGGAGCCTTTTATCATCCCAATCAACATTCATATTATCAAATCGTAAAATTAAGTTAAGCTCATCATTTTCTGTAATGATCCATTCATCTTGAATGTAGGCTCCATAAGTTTTAAATTTGAACGAATCTCTCTTGTAGTTACTAACTTTATAGAGATATTCCGAGCTAGATTTCATCTCTTCATTTTTATGATCAATTCCAACTGTTAAAAAATGATTATCATTGATTACATTGTTTATTTTAAAATCAAAAAAACGAAACATATCTGTATTATTATAATCATAGCCATGGGAATAAATTGATTTTTGAGTTTGTTTAGCGAGAGAAAAAGCTCCTTTTAAATTTATATCGTCATTAAGATGATAAGAAAGACTCCCGCCCGCATCAACTCGATTGAGCCTTATTCTGTCACCTATTTTACTTAAGTCTCCTGTAAATTTATTGCGAATATCTCGATTGCTCCCAAAATCATCATTAGCATCTGTACTCGCTGGATAAGTTGTGGGTCTATAGGCCTTTGTGGTTCCACCAAGAAGTTCCAGGTCTTGATATCCTGCCCTTAGTGAAACTTTTAATTTATCACCAATTCGATTTTCTTTTTTTATAAAAATCGATTCTTGTGATTGCCTTGAAGACTCTGTTACATTGTTGTTATCAACATCAAATGAACCCATTAAATTTTTCTGAGCACCTATTACTGTTCCCCCATAATTATCCCCATAAGATCCGAGAATTTCTTGATTGAGATACTGATGTGTTCCCCCTCGTATTTGATAAGTGAATTTCTTTTCATTCGGAATCATTGTGATGATGTTAATTGCTCCACCGATTGATTCAGGAGCAGTTAGAGAAGCACCTGCTCCTCGCATAATTTCTAATTGACTAACTCCCACCATGGGAATGGCTTCCATACCGTAGAAAGATGAAACTGATGAAAAGGCAGGTATCCCATCAATGAGAATAGTTGTATTTTCTCCCCTCATTCCATTTAATGTGATTCTTTGAGATCCACAATTGGCACAAGTGAGGGTTGTTTGTACGCCTGGCTCAAGATCAACCGCTTTAGCCAAGCTTGTCGCATTCTTATGAGTGATCTTCGCTTTTGTTAAGACTTCTTTTTTTATAACAGAATTTTTATTAATTTTAGATAAAGGAACATCAGAATCGAGTGTTCCAGTGACAACAATTGTATCAGACCCATTTTCATGGGCCTGTACAAAATTAGATAGCATCGTGATTATAAAAAAACAAATACTGAGCAAAGAACAAGAATTACTCATGATCTGCTTTTACTAAATTCAAGCACTGAGCTGTATGATAATGAGTTCCATGTAACCATTTAAGAGCAAAGCTTACTGGCGCTTCAATTCCAGTTGAACCAACTGAAGTTAAGACATTAATAAGATCTTTTTGATTTTCGCCAACACCAGTTAAAATCTGTGGTTTTCCACTTGGCTTAATTGTGAAAGTCAACTCACCTCCATGCTTTAAATGATCATCACCGTCATCAAGGCTAACAGCTACGTCTGCTCTAAAATTTTCTGGAGTCTCAATATTATTTTCATAATAAGTTTGTTCAACCTCTATAACACATGGCTCACCTGTACCTTTAACAGTTCCAACGAACGCAGTATGGGCAAAAGCAGTAGCTGAGAAAGAAAGAAAAATCACAGTAGACAGAATTTTATTCATAAAGCCTCCATAGTTTAGATTTCCTTTATATTTCATTTGCGACTCACTTGCAATTGAAAATGCAACTTATTCGCAGCATGGTTAAAAACTATAAATAAATATATGTAGGCTAACTATATGAAAATAAAAGCTCCTGTGAAAACCTTTAATGTTCTCTCAAGCTTTGACAACATAAGAAGCACACCATCCACAATTAGCGACAAATTTCATCCCCATCATTGTACATGGTGCATAAGCACTGTCTTCTTTTGCTAGATTATAAAACTTGCAATTACCACAATGAGAACCCGCCTTATATTTTGCATTCTTTGATGTTTTTGCGTCTTCTACATATTGTAATGTTTTCCCCATTCCTTCCATTGGTTTTGCAATCATTTTTCCTTTTGGTGGAATAGCAGGGCATTTGTCGACAGCAAATGACTTCATTGAATTCATCAGCATTGGTATACCAACAACTCCGGCCATTGCTAATTGAAAAAAAGATCGTCTTGTGACTTGTTTTTCTTCTGACATAAATATCTCCATTTTTAAATTTGGAGTATAATATCAACTAATGCTAGATGGGAAAATGCAACAGATTGCTGCATACAAAAAGCCTACGCGAATGAGCGTAGAAAAAAATAAAATTTCTTAAGATTTAGTTCTGTAAATATTAATGGATTGACTAAGGTTTCTTTCTTAACTTTCTTTGTAAACTCTGTCTATGAAGTCCAAGCTCCCGAGCTGTCTTGGAAATATTCCCCTCATTCACGTTTAATACATAATTTATATATTCATGTTCATTCTGAGACAAAGAAATCCTTTTAGAAAGATCTATATGCTCTTCATTTTTTAAATTGTTCTCTTTGGGGATGTGCGAATTAAAAGCTTCCTCAATTTGTTCAATGTTAGCTGGCTTGGTTAAATAGTTAATTGCTCCGAGCTTAACAGCTTCAACCGCAGTTGCGATACTTCCAAATCCAGTAAGTACAACGATCTTGCACTCGGTTAGTTGTTTTATAAGTAATGATATTGCGGCCAATCCACTCTCACCATTTAATCTCAAATCTACAATTGCAAAATTAAAGCTTCTGGCCGGGATCTGTGATAGTTGTGAAGCTTCAGTTACGCTGTAGCCTTTATCTTTAAAATCAGCTGCAAGAACTTCTCTAAGGCCTCTATCATCTTCAAGTATAAGTAGTTCTTTTAAACTACTATTCATGCGTAACTCCCTACTGGTGCCATAAACTTTACAACTGCACCTTTAGGCTGAAGATTACTAATGACGAGATTGCCTCCGATTGACTGTGCAAACATCAAAAAAGAATAAAGTCCCAACCCCGTTCCTTCTTTTTTTGTCGTCAAAAAAGGTTCCCCAAAACGCTCTAAAACATCCTTAGAAAAACCATCGCCATTATCGGTAATCACAACAACGAGACGAGAGTCTTCAATAGATAAATCAATCCTTATTCGATTATTAGAATTTGATTCGTATGCGTTATCCAAAATATTTAACAACCCTTGAGAGAAATTTAAAATTGGCAATTTTATGAAGGTCGGTACATCGGATAAAATATTAAATCTTAGGTCAGCATCTGGATGATCTAAAATCCAACTTTCTGTTATCTCCTTCAATGAAGATTTTAAATCTACAGACTGAAAAATATAATCTCTGTTATCTAATTGAGCATGATTCATGTACCTGATGATTTTTTCACAATTATCAACTGCCTCTAATGCTGCCTTTGTATCTTCTGTTTTTTCCTTTCTAGCAATACGGTTCAATCGAAGCTTTACAGTATTGAGTGGACTCGCAAATTCATGTGAAAAACCTGCGGTTAAAGCTCCAATTGCCCTAAGTCTATCCATTTTCTCAGCGTATATCTTCATTTGAGAAAGTTGTTCTCTTTGTGAAAAAACATACTTACTGACTGAACGTGTGATCACCCATACACAAAGTAAAATGGTCTGAATAAATACAGCACTCGAGATAAACTTAGAATGAAGAAAGTAATTATTTTGTGAGATTTGAATAATTAAAAAGCATAGAGCAATACAAAGATAAAATAATAAACTTTTCCGACCATTTAAAAGAATGGCACCTAAAGTTATATGTATAAAATAAATAACTTCGGCCGGCACACTAATAACTTTTATTAAGAGCCAAAATAGTAGAGTAAACCAAATTAAATCTACAAGCAGTGAAGCAAAAGTAAGATAAGCAGAGGTAGTCCTCCCCATGGACTTCCAAATTCCAAACATTACAAAATTAAATGCTAAAAGAGAGCAACATACACCTACATAAAAAACTAACTCTCGATAATTGGTGAAAGCTGTCATTAGATAAGGAATCACTAGAAAAAACTGAATGAATAGAAATATCCATCGCAAGCGAATAAGCCATAAAATTTTACCTTTCTCAGGATCAACTTCATCGATTGGCATCACAAGATATGTATATATATTTGATAAATATTTCATCTTCTATCCGTAAAAATTCTAGTGATTATATCCAAATCTTCCTACATTGACCTTAAATTTCTGCATTCATAAGAATCTTCACGAAGCCAAGAGACTCTATGAATCATCGCTCTAGTCGGTGCCTTCGTTTCACTGCTAAAAATAAGAATATAATGATTATCACGACGATTGACTTTATACTGGGCTGCGAAAACTTGATTATATAAATGAGTTGTATCGTCCCCCCATCTATCTATTTCCCATGGTTTTTCAACATCACCTGTCACTTCACCACAAGTTCCAGGCAAGTGAAATTCAGTATCATTATTTGTTCTTCTACTACCTAATAAAATTTCCATTTCACGAGAATGAACACCTATGTCATCAAGACCAAACATCATTTGCGCATTAATATTGTTGCAATGTTTTCCCTTTGAAGGATTGGGAATTACCTCATTGATTTGAACATAACAAATTGTCTCCATTCTTTTTTCATTATGAAATAACACACCTCCATAAATTCTAGATTGTAAATTAATAACATCTGCCTGTACAAGCCATGAACTGGTTAATCCAATAAAAACTAATAAATTTTTCACAAATATCCTCCGATTATATTTCTTATTTTATAAACCAAAAATAATCATTTGAACCTGCAACGAATAGTTGCAGTCAAGTTTTCAAACAGCAACAAGTTGTTGCGGCAATAATTTGTTGCATTTTATCCCACATTTTTTCTTGATATAAATCATAAAAACATATTCAAAGGATAAGACATGGACTTTCCTGTTTTCCATCTAGATTTTCTAGGAAACAGATTATTGATTGCAATTATTGCCATCACTCACGTAATTATGAGTCACACAATGGCCGTTGGAGGCATCCCCTTAATTACATTTCTCGAGTGGAAAAGTTACAAAACTAAAGATCCACGCTGGAGTAAACTGGCGTATAAAATTCTATTTGTCTTTTTTCTTTTTACGACTTCTCTTGGTGCCATGACAGGGGTTGGAATCTGGTTTTCAACTTCATTAGTTAATCCGACTGCTATAGGAAGCTTAATTAGAGTTTTCTTTTGGGCATGGTTCGTTGAATGGGGAGCGTTTGTCACAGAAGTTGTTCTCATTCTTTGTTATTATTTAACTTGGAAAAAGTGGGATAACGATAAAGACAAATTGAAGCATATTAAACTTGGACTATATCTTAGTATTGCTTCTTGGATTACGATGGTACTCATCGTTGCCATACTGGCCTACATGATGGATGTAGGCTCATGGAAAGGAACTCATTCATTCTGGCACGCTGTCTTCAATCCCGTTTATCTGCCACAGCTTGCTTTCAGAACAACGTGGGGGATGTTTCTTGCTGGTGGAGCTGCACTTACAGTAATGGCATTTTTAAAAGATTTAGACGGTGAATTTTATAAAATGGGTCGCAAAAGTATTGCTAAGTGGATGCTCTGCTGGCTCCCTTTTGTTTTCCTTGCATCTTGCTGGTATTGGAGTGTCGTTCCTATACTTATGCGTGAGAATGTTCCTGCTGCTTTAACAACTCAAGTCTTCCAGCACTGGTATCAAGGGGTCTTAACTTATACTTTTTTAGGTGTAGGAATTATTGTCTTGATCGCTTTCATGATCTTGAATCCTAAAACAACTAAATACATTAATAGACCGGCAATGATTATTCCTTACGCTATTGGCCTCGTACTTATTGGACAATTTGAAAGAGTTAGAGAATTTATTCGTAAGCCTTATGCTATTGCGAACTATTTATATGCCAATACAATTCGAGAAGAAGATCTACCTCTATTAACCAATGAGGGAATTCTAAAATATGCAAACTTTGCCAGAGTAAGAAAAATTACAAATGAAAATAGAATTGAAGCAGGCAGGGAAGTTTTTAAAATCGCATGTACTAGATGTCATACTGTCTCAAATATTGGAATCAACTCAATTCAAGATAGACTTTATAGCATGTTTCAGGATCAACCAAGAGATGGTGAATTTAAAGACAATATCGAACATTATATCCTTAATATTCATCAAGCTCGTCCCTACATGCCTCCTTTTCCGGGTAACAAAGAGGAAGCAAGAGTACTTGCAGAGTATTTAGCACATCTTCATAAAAATAGAGAAGAACTCCTTGGTGACCAAGTCCTTGGAACAAAATTAATCGATAACTAGAAGGAATATATATGCCACAATTTCATGATCTTCCATTACCACTTCCGGCACCAGAGTTTTTACTAAAAGCAATGCTAGTTATTTTCTTTATTTTGCACATTATCTTCGTAGAGATGATGGTAGGCGCCACAATTCTTTGCACATACTTTGAGTGGAAAGGGTTAAAAGAGAAGAATACATTTTTTGATAAAGTGGCTTTCGAGATTGCAAAATCAATAACTGTTAACAAAAGCATGGCGGTAGTTCTAGGTGTTGGGCCTTTGCTTTTAATCAATGTCACTTATACCATCTTTTTCTATTCTTCGAGTGTTCTTATTGGGAATGCTTGGATCTTAGTTATCCCCATGGCCATCTCGGCATTTCTTATAACTTATCTTCATCAATACGCATGGGATTGGTTTGAAAATTATAAAAAATTACATGTTACGCTGATTGCAGTTGCCTCACTTCACTTCCTCATTATTCCTTTCTTTTTCCTTACAAATACAAATCTTATGTGGTTCCCAACGGTATGGGATCAGATACATGGATTTTTCTCAGCATTATTTTATCCAAACATTTTTGCTCGCTATTTTTTCTTTCTGAGTACAACTTTAACTGTCACCGGAATTTTCCTCAACTGGCTATTTAATAAGAAAATTAAAAATGATGAATTTCATTACCCAAACAAAGATTCACTGGATAACTTATTTTTATCTTTTAATAGATTTGTCTTAGTTGGAATGTTTGGGCAAATGCTTTTTGGATCAGTTGTTATATTTACCGCTCAAAAAGAAGGGCTCGATAAAAATTTAATTCCCTTATTGATTGGAGTTGCCATCTTCTTTATTCCCCCTATGATTAATATGGCCAATGCAAACCTTAACAAAAAAACCCTTTCAGATTTTCAATTTAAAACAACTGTAGTCTCACTATTTATTTCAATTATTTTTGCAGGCGTTTTACGACATCACTTTAGAGAAAATGCTCTTTTACCTCATCAGGTTAACATGAAAAAAAATACTGAAATCTATTTAGAAAAAATTAAAAATGCTAAAAAAAATTATGGTGTTAAGGATTATAAATATGAATAAGATACTCTTTGCTATGACTACAATTCTCTTAATGTCTTGTTCACGTTCTCCATTTCTCGACGATAAGATTTTAGGTGGAAAGGTAGTTTTAAAATCACAACTGAATAAAGGATTCCGAGTCTATCAGGCAAATTGTCTTTCATGCCATGGAGAAAAAGGCGATGGAACAGGAATTACCTATCGGGCACTTGTTACCAAGCCCAGAAATCTGACTCAAGGAATATATAAATTTGGACTAAGCTTAGATGGAGGTCTTCCAACAGATGAAGATTTTGCCAATATTTTAAATCATGGATTGAGAGGGACTGCAATGCTTCCCTGGGGGCTTGATCCAGATGAAGTCTTTGCAGTTACTCAATATATAAAGACATTTGCACCTCAAGTCTGGGAGGGGAAAAACTATTTAGCTCCTCAAAGGCCAAAATTCTCAAAAGATCCGTTTCAATACACATATGAAGCTCAAGCAATCGAGAGAGGTAAAAATGTTTATCATCAAACAGCTCAATGTTTTACTTGTCACAGGGCCTACTTATCTGTTGAAGAAATGAAAAGTATTACAGGTGACCAGACTATCAATGAGAAGTCTGATATTTTCCAAGTTAAGCCTCAATTAACATCTTATTTTTTGGGGAAGATGCAAGAGGATTTGCTACCGAATACTCCACCCGATTTTAAATATCACAACGTTCGCTCTGCTCGAAATGTTGAAGAGCTTTATCATAGAATCTATGTTGGTGTGAACGGTACGGCAATGCCACCTTGGAATGGGACTATTACAGATGACGAGATTTGGTCTGTCGCTTACTACGTCGACTCTTTAATAAAAGAAAAAAAGTTTTAAAGGACAAGCACTCGAAAATGTTTTAATTTTCCGAGTGCAGTCTTTTTACATTTTCTCTACTTTTGCATCAACCGCAACAGTAGTCTTATTATCAAAAATCAAACTGATTTTATGCACGGCCCCTTCCTTTAAAGGATTTTTAAGCTTAAAAACCATGATGTGTAATCCACCTGACTTCAATTCTGTCGTCTCATGTTGCTTTACTTCAATAGATTCAACTTTTCTCATGACCATCTTACCATTGGTCATTTCCATATTATGTAATTCAAACTTTCCTGCAAAATCACCTTTAACATCAACAAGCTTCACATCCTTATCGGTATGATTTGTCATGTTCATAAAAATAGCTGTCATTGGAGTATTCGGAGGCGTAAGCCTAATTTTTGGATTTTCAATTTTTATTTTTCCTGCTGCAAATAAATTTAGAGAGAAAGCTAAAAGAAAAAATGAGAGAATGGTTTTCATAAGGACTCCTATGTAAGAATTATAATTTTTTATTAGACTCTTCAAATATTTTATTAAGCTGAGATAAAATAACAACCTTAGGTGAGCCATGATGGATAGGCTCTAACAATTTTCCTTCAGAGGATAACACAATAATATCGGTTGAATGATCTACGGTATAACCCATTTCCGATTTTAATGGGACTTTCATAAAAACAATTCCAAAATAACGAGTGAATAAATCTAATTCTTTCAATGTTAATGAAACTGGAATAGTTTTTGAGTCAAAAAATGAAGTATATGTTTTTAAGTCTTCAACCTTATCTCTCTCTGGATCTAGATCAACAAAAACAAAAGCAATTTGGTCTCGTCTTTCTTTTGGTAAATCTTTAAACACACTTGCCATAGTCCCTAAAGTTGTTGGGCACACATCTGGACAGCTCAAAAAACCAAAATATAGTAGAACAACTTTATGTTTATCTTTGAGCTCTTTAAGAGTAATTACCTCATTACCTGTGTTGAGCTTTAGTAAGAATGGATTGAACTCCCTTTCTTTTTTATTCATTAAATATGAAATAACGAGTAGGGCCATAAGCGCTATGACGCTTAGTGAATTTTTTGTAATTTCTTTAACGTTCATGCTAGCTAACCTCTGCTTCAGGCCATTTTAACACCTTAATTCAGTTATAGAATGCAACTTTTTGTAGCAGTAAGTACAGTAAACATAAAAAATTGAGTCTCGCATGCATTAATATGTTGCAGGTACATTTCATGCGACTTGTTTTATAAAGATCGAATAAAATATTAAAGGAGTCGAGCTTGAAGATATTGCTGTTTGCATTTTCACTAATGGGGTTTATCGGACTAGTCGAAGCTTGTGAACCGAACGAAATCGCATTTCCTAAAAGCAAAGTATGTTCAAAGTTAACATGGATAACAGGGCCATCTATTAACCAATTCAATAGTGCAACTGTTCAGTTAAGTGAAACCAGCTTAAAATTAAATGTTACTCCATGGATGGTGATGATGGGTGGCCATGAGCACGGATCAAGACCAGTCATTATAAATGAAGTTTCTCCAAGTGATTATTTAATTGAAAAAATATATTTCATGGGTGGAATGCAAGGCAGTTGGTTTTTAAAGTTTCAGCTTATCAATGATAAAAAAGAAATTGTCGAAGAAGTTCGTTCATTGGTTTCATTATAAATGAAAAAATTAGTTTTTTTATCATTTTTACTTTTCCTTCAAACACAATTTACCTTTGCATCAGAAAAGGTAAATCTCCCGTCACTGATAGTTTCTCCTGAAAATAAAGAATTAAATATAAATGAAATTAGAAAAATTAAAGTTCTCATTTTTATTAGCAAAACCTGTCCATGTACACAACAAAACATTCCATACATAAATGAGCTTGCAAAAGATTTTCCTAATATTGATTTCATCGGCATTCACTCTGTTAAAACGACAACACAAAAAGACATAGATGATATTTTATCTCAGCATCATCCAAAGTTTTCTATTGTTAATGATAAGGATTTAAAAATTGCAAATATTTTGAAGGCCAACAGAACTCCTCAAGCCATTATCTTGAACGACAAAAATGAAGTTTTATATAATGGTGGCATAACAAATAGGACCAATCCAAAAAATGCCGACAAGCTCTATTTAAAAAATGCACTAGCTGAAATTGCAAACAACAAAGAAGTTACTGAAAAAGAAACAAGGTCATTAGGATGCGTTATTATTCGATAATATTATTGGTCTGCTTGCTTACAGGTTGTGGAAAATCACCTCTTTTTAACAAAGTGACTAAAACGGCTGGTGAAATTTCTGGCAATATTCTGTTAAGTGAAAATTTTCCTATGAAGAACATTGAATTCTCTCTTAATTGGAAAACTCCTCCCAGCCTTGAAGAGTTAGGCGTTTTTGAGATTGAATTAAAAGAGCCACTCGCTCCCAATCTTTCGATAAATGCTTTTATCTGGATGCCTGAAATGGGTCATGGCTCTTCTCCAATCGAAGTAATAAAAAGTAGTGATCTAAACTATGTTTTCAGTGAAGTCGCATTTATCATGCCAGGTCTTTGGGTTCTTCATGTTGAAATACTAGAAAATAATAAAGTGGTTGATAAATGGCAAAAATCTATAGTTCTTTAATTTTATTTTTATTTTCAAATCTCACCTATGCAGCTTCATGCTGTGGTGGAGGGCAGTCTGCTTCTTCGGTTATGATAGCAGATCACTTACAGGAATGGACAATCTCCACAAATTTCCGTGATGACTTGGGACAAACTAATAATGAAGGCCTTGCATTAATGGATGGTGAACAAAATAAAGACCAAACTTTTACAAGTGCAATTGAATATAAAAAATTATTAAGCGCCCGAACTCAAGGCAATGTTAGTGTCAACTATATACAAAAAGAAGCAAAACGATTGGGAAAAAATGAAACAAATGGTGGATTTGGCGATTTGGCCCTAGGTTCCTTTTATGAGGCATTAACAAATTATAATTATATTCCACTTGCCCCTAGAATCTTCACCGGCATTAAAATAATTATTCCTTTTGGCGAAAATAATTTTAATTCAAAAAAAGAACTAAGAACTGACATAAGAGGCACAGGCTTTTACAAAATAGATCTTCCAATTGTTGGTGTAGTAAACGCTTGGAAGTTTAGCATTTCCCCTCAATACCTACCTGATCAAAAAAATCTTTCTTCTACTTATGCCTTCGCGACAGCAGGCACTTATACATATTCGGTCACTGAAGAAATCGATATTTCTGGAACTCTACAATGGAGTTACCTAGCGAAAAAAAAGTATCAAAATCAATCTCTGATTGCCGGTCAATATTGGGAAGTAAGTATCTCACCTTCATGGATGTTATCTAAAAATAATTCATTAAATTTAAATTATAGTGATTCTACTTTATTAGGTATAAGTAGAAACTCTGCTCTTTATAGGTCTGTTTCATTGGGTATGACTTGGTCTGAATTGCTTTAAATAATATTAGGAGATTTTTATGAAAAAACTAGCGACACTTATCTCAATCTGTATTCTCTCTATCTTATCGTCTACTTTTGTATTTGCACATGACGATCATCCTACACCTGCCGCACACTTAACATATAAGAAGGGATCGTTGCATATTCATGCTGATTTTCTTAAAACTCCAATCACAGGAGAAGAGGCCTTCCTAAAGCTAGAAGCACGTGATGGTAAGACACACAAACTTATTGATATTCAAGACGATATTGATGTTGATTTATGGATGCCTGATATGAACCACGGCTCATCTCCTACATTAGTTGAGCGAGCTATCGATAACCAAGGTAATCCAATCACTGGTACTTTTATCGCTAAAAGTCTATACTTCGTAATGGCCGGGACTTGGGATGTAAAAGTCACTCTGAAAGATTCAAGTAATGTTTCTGAAACAAAAAAATTCTCGCTTAAGATTAGCGGATCTGGACACGATCATTAGTCTCTTAACTTATTGAGAAAAAAAGTTGGCTTCGTAATAACGTCGAAGCCAATTCATTTCTTTGCATCATGTTGCGGTAAATAGTTTCTAGTATCTGACATTCTTATCTTCTGATGAGAACGTAATCACTTTTTAATTTAAAAGAATTTTCAAGTTCAGTGTTTTACTCAAGTATAATCTAATCTCTTAAAATTATTTTATAGTTTTTCAATCTATCCGTAGGAGTTAGAAGTACCTTAGTCATCGCTGAAAAATGCCCACCATACACCAAATCAAAATCCAAAGTAAGAATTGTCTCTATAGTAGTATGATTGGCCATATTTAATATCATTGCATCTGAGTAACCCATTCCTGTTTCACCACAAATTTGAGTTGCCATTCTCCATTCAACATCTTTTTTTATAAAATACTTCTGAGAAACATCATCTCTGGATGTGAGGTAATGGCAAAGCTCATCTAGGAGTTTTTCATAAGAGTGCATTCTTTCCATAAGCATTACAGAACAAAAAGCCAGCCACCCTTTTTCCTCTTGGACATTTCTTGCTCTGAAAGATTTTTTTATCGATTTAATTTCTGAATCTTTAAAATAATTAGCGTCAATCGAAAACCCTTCAATATCCATTTCAGTAGTATCTACGCTTTGAGACTCAAGAACCTTTTCAAATTGTACCTGCTTCTCTACTTCTCTCTTTTGGCGAAGGTTTCTGTTGCGAATTTGATTTTCAATTTCTTGTTTGACTGTATCTGAAATAATTTTTTGCGTTTTATTTATTTTATATAACTGAAGAATTGCTTCGGTTATAGTCTTTCTCCGATAATATTCTAAAAATTCTGCCTTCGTAGTTACTGAAGTAAACAAAGAAACATTTTTTGTTATTTTATTCAATCCTCCAAAGAATTCTCGAATAGTATCGTGATCTTTATGATTCTTATCTCTGTAAGCAATAATAACATTGGCATCTAAAATTAATTGAACTTCCTGTTCCTTTTGCAACTTCTTTAAAAATTCTCTAAACCCTATCCGATTCACCATTTTCAGCATTTCCTTTATCAGTGTTTATGAAACTGTCGTCAAATCCCTTAGCAACTTTTTCATTTTCATCGTTTTCTAAATCTTCTGATTCAATTTCTTCTTTAAAATAATCTCGTAGTGTATCAGCAAGTTCATCAGTAATTTCGATTTCTTCTAAGCGATCCATATCTTCCATTATATCGATTATTGATCTTCTATTCATAATCAGCTCCAGGTTTGTTTTTTCAAACATATCACATAAACAGATGATCTTAACATCTTGTAATTACTCGCATTGCTATCCACCAGAACCCTCTCCTGACATTGCTCTACCGCCCCCAGATCCATCCCCAAAAAGCTTAATTTTCATGTGCTTTCTCCTTTTAAAAAACTACAAACAAAACAGATAATAAAAATGCACCTACTGAAATCCACCACGCATGACTTGCAGAGAGTCCATCAATCCACGAACTACTTATAAAATAACTTATAGCTATCATGGCCTCTACTGAAAAATTCATCATAGATAAACCAGTTGATCGAATATCATCAGGAAAAGAATCGTGTTGAATCGCTTGTGTTGCAGGAAGAAATACTCCTCGTGCTCCTGCCATCATCCAAACGCCAATTAACCCAAAATGAACATTGCTCGTTACTGCACAAATACTCGCTCCAAGTCCCATTACTAAAAGTGACGCTTGAATTCTCGGCATAAAAGAAGTTGGCTTAATTTTTTTAGAGTAATAATGATTAACTGCATATCTTGATAGATATGACCCAGTAGCTAGTGCTGAAAACCACAAATCACTGCCACCTAAACTTTTAATCCAAGGTAGCCATAGTATCCCAAGAATTGATTCGATTTGATTTAACATTCTTACTGGTAGAAGAATTTTCAATTCATAATTCTTAGAAATGTATTTCAATCCTGAAAAAGCTTGGGCCATGAACTCACTAATTTTTTTATGAGATTTTTTAACTTGTTCTTCGTGTACCGAAACGAGAACAAACAAAACTGAAATAAGATAAATCATTCCTGCAACCGCGAAAGACTTTAGCCCTAGCCATTTTGAAAGAAAACCAACAGAGGCACTTGCCAATATATAACTAGCAACTGATGTCTTTTCAATTATGGAAAAGTACTTATTCGAATCAAATGCACTAACCTCTTCGCTCTTAGCATTTGAATAAAGCAGAGCTGAAAGTGCCCCTGATATAAAACTAGAGCCTATTCCATAAACTACAAATGAAGTGATTACTACAATTGGACCTTTGTCAGATAAAAGGAACAAGAATAAGGAAAAAGTTTGAATCAAACCACCGATGATAGTTGATTTTTTAGTACCGAATAAATCGGCCCAAATACCAGTAGGTATTTCAAACAATGCCAGGACGACATAAAGAAAGCCGTAACCAATAGAGATAGTTTTGAAGCTTACTCCGGCATTATAAAGAACGGGAGAGGCAGCGATACTAAATAGCATCGCCCCATAGCCTCTAAGCCCTAAAACTAATCTAGATTTGCTAGTAGAATTCATTGTACCTATTCTTAAGCTTTGAAGCTTCTCCCTCTCTTCATGATATTTACTCTCTTGCAACTGCTTTGGAAGTTGAAACACAAACCCTAATCAATCAGGCCAATGATTGTTTTCACACCTTTGGAACTGACCGTGTAAAGATTCAAAACGATCAAGACGAAAATGCCATAGATTTTCTGAACTTTCTTGATGAATACATTGTTCCTACCTATGGTCGCGCTAATTCTAAAATGATTAATATTGATAAATTTTTAAATGATATTAATTTTATCAATCATAATCTTCCAATGGCCATTACAAATTTTAAAGTTAATGTTCACAATAAAAAATATGCATTAGCAAAATACGGTAAAGAAGAACAATTTTCTGGATATATATGTGAATCATTTCCAGTTCCCAGTATTTTGTTGGCGCACTTTAATAGAATACTTAGTATCCAAGAAAATTATTATTACTTTAGTAATTCGCAACTCCCAGGCGCCACGATTGAAGATAAAGATATTTGGTATGTCCTCGGCTATGTACATCGAGTTGATGAAAACTATTTCGCAATAGTTGTAAAATTAAAATCCATGTGGAAAGCTATTTAATCTAATCAACTAGACTAAAGCTATTGATCACTACCTCATATTGAGATTGAGTATCATCCCCATCCACACTTATCCAAACGGCACTCACATTCAATGGTTCTTTAAAAACAACTCTATAGTCAAAACTTGAAGCATCTTGAACAACTGCAAAAAAATTTTCTTTTAGAAGTGAAGATGCCGGGTGAATCCTTGAAGTGTTGAGACTTGAGGGATTTTGGGTCACATTATAAAACTCAACGAGTTTGATGCCACTGTCACTCGGCAATGTTGAATAGATTTTCTTCAGCCACTCTGGAAAAACTAACTTTTGAAAATAATTAGGACGTGTATCTCCTTTAATAATAAAACCAACACGCAAAGGATAGTCATCGAAACCCTTTTTTCCTTGCAGCGAATAGTCACTAAATTTCGGCAATCCCAAAAAATTTCCTTTGATATTAAAGCCTGAATATTTAAGAGGTTTTTCAAGTGTATATATTATTGGACTAGCTGAACTATCAACTTTAATATTGAGAGAGCCATTTAAAAAAGTCACTTCATTCTTTTTTAATTTTGAATATTTCTCAATATGCCAAGATGAATTGAGTGATAAAGGAATTATAAATAATCCGTTAATTATTTTTTTCATTTTAAAGTTCTTCCCCATTTAATTAATTCTTTTTGAACAGGTAATAATTGTTCATTCATCAAATCAATATCAGCATATCTTTGCAAATCAATTACTTCATCAATGTCATAGCTCATTTTAATTGTATCTATTGTTCCAATATTTAAAAGATTGCGTTTTAGGTTTTCTGCTGTCGTATTTTGACTGTACTCTACTGATGTCCAGATTTTTTGGGGAATAGCTTTTTTTCCACCGAAAAAATAAAATCCACCATCAAGTGTTTTTCCCATAATAAAAGTATCTTTAGAACCATTCTTCAACTTAAGAATTCCATTCTCATATTCAGATACTGTGATGTGAGGGGAATCACCTCCAATAAAACAGACACCTTCATGCTTAGCGATTAATTCGCTATAGACATGAGACAATCTTTCTCCAAGGCTTTCACCTTCACCTTGAGACACAACTGCAAATTCTGACCATACAGAGCTTTTTAACGCATCTTTTTCAGCAACTGCCCAATAAATAGTCAAATTGGGGTTAACCTTTGAGAGTCTATTCATCACTTCAGAGATGGCCAATAATGAATAAGAGTAAAAACTTTCTGCTTGCTCCTTTCCGATTGAAGAACCAAGTCTAGTTTTTATTGGTGAATATCCAACTGTTTTAACAAAAATAGCGAGCGCTATACTTTTCATAATATTCTCATCGTGAACGTACTAATTCTAAAAATTTTGGAAAGGCCTGATAAAATGTTTTCCAAAGATGATTGAGTGTTGTTTTTCCCCAGCCCTTTTTTTGGTAGCGCCGAGCACTTGTAACAATACTCGACTTAACAGATACAACTGAAATTTTCTTAATTCTGGTATTCCAAACAAAAAGATGATCCTCTCCATATAGACACCGTTCATCAAATGGACCAATTCGTTGAAAATTTTCCTTCATCAATGAAAAAGCCTGATCACCGAAAGGCATTTTTAGGAGTCGTGACCTGATATAGACTCCCCATTCATTGATGATCATAAGTGGAGGGCCATCATTAGAAAATTTTAAATCGAAGTAATAAAGATTTTTAGGATTAATTATTAAGTTCTTTTTTAATAATTCGAATGATTCTTTTGAAATCCGTGAATCGCAATGAACAAACCAAAGAAAATTATTTTGAGAGAGCCTTGCTCCCATATTTAATTGTCTGGCCCGACCGAGCTCTGTATTAATCCATTTTATATTAAAGAGATTTTGAAACATTGAGAAATCCCTTGGAGGTGGATCAGGACTGACAATGAGGATTTCATCTTCTGGAGCTAAAAACTCTAAATCAGTTAGTAAATCTCTCCAAGCATTTTCCCCATTAGCAACCGGAATTATCACTGAAAAATTAATTTCAATCTGACTCATTACGACTCTCTAAAAGGCTGACTCAACAATTGAGAGATTGTTTGATCTTCAGACTTATTAAACTTTAAATACCCTATCACTCCATCGGATTTAAATTTTTCTGAATAAGTCTTAAATAAATTATCCCAAATAGAAAAATTAAAACTGAAATTTGTATTAGATTCATTTTCCTGAACAGAATGATGAATTATATGCATTTGAGGAGTAACAAAAATGTATCTTAAGTATTTTTCAAAACTCGCAGGTAATTTAACGTTCGAGTGAGAAAACATGGACATACCATTTAACACTATTTCAAAAACTAGTATTACATTTTTATCAATACCAATAAATAAGATCAAACAAATTTTAAACATCAGTGAATAGAGAATTTCCACCGGATGAAAACGTAGTCCACTGGTGACATCTAGATCGAGATCTGAATGATGAACACCATGAAAGCGCCAAAGGATATTCCATTTATGAGAAAAAACATGCTGGAAATAAATCATCATGTCTAAAAAAATAAATGAAAGTATGTAGGTAAAGCTGCCTTGCAGTTCAAAATAATTTAAAAAACCAATTTTTTGTTCACTCGCCCATATCGATACAACAAAAAGTCCCGCAGGCAATATTAACTTTAATAAAAGTGAGTCAATGAAGATAAGTAGAAGATTTCCAGGCCAGCGCTGCATTCGCAGAAGAACACGGTTCCTATAAGGATAAAAAATTTCTGCCATTAAGAGTGAGATAAATAAGACTGAAAAAACTATCACTCGTAAATTCATTATAATTACTCAGGTGACTCACATTTTGTTAAGTCATAACTAAGCTCTAAATTGAATTTTTCAAAATTTAATTTCAAGCAATAAGGTAAACTCTCTTCTTGGGCCTTGAGTCCGAACCGTGCAGCTTCATCACAATCATTTCCAGCTAACATAAAAAAGCCAACATTCTCCCAAATGGAGTCAATGTATTCTAATTTAACCAAACCATTAACAAAGCTCTGACAATCTAAAAGTAATTTTTGATCCGGTATTGGGTTTTGTAAAACAAGCTCCAGTTGGTAGTCCATATCAGGAACAAGTTTGTACCCCTGAATAATGAAACTATTTTCATTAGCAAAAGCTTGAAATGAGCTGAGAAAAGTAATGAAAAAACCTAGAATAATATGATTCATAAGATAAGAATTAGCACATTGATTTCATAAAAACATATAGCATCGCACGATTACTTCTTACTTTTAAATGGATTAGCCTATTTATTCATTAAAAAGGAGTATTTGATGATACGAAGCATTTTTCACATTCTCATCTTGACCTGTTTTAGCCTAAATATCACTTCAGCACAGGAATTGTCTTCACTGAGACTTTTTAAAAAAGTCACCACAAATATTGCGGAACCTTCTGCTTTAAGTTTTTCAAGTGATCATCAAACACTTTGGACTGTCAGTGATAATAATGGTTCTGCCTATTCACTTTCTCTCGATGGTAAAGTGCTTTCAGAGATTAAAACTGGTGGTTCTGACTTAGAGGGTATTGTCGCACATGAAGACTTAGAAGGTCCTTGTGTGGTCTTAGAAAGAGTGCGCGAAATTGTTTGTTACGATAAAAATTGGAAAGTGTTAAAAAAGAAAAGAATCCCTTTTTCTGGAGATGCCAACTCAGGTTTTGAGGGACTGACTTATAATCCTCACAATCAGCACTTTTATATCGTGAATGAAAAAAAACCAACAAGTATTCTGGAGCTCAACTCTGATTTTGATATAGTTCAAATAAGTACTTTGAATTTTGCAAAGGACTTGTCTGATATCTTCTTTGATTCAATTGAACAGAAATTTTGGATATTAAGCCATGAAAGCAAGATGATCTTTAAAACAGACCTAAGTTTTCAAATTGAAAATCAGTATGCCATACCTGAAGTTGTACAAGCCGAGGGAATTAGTGTGGATTCAGTGAAAAGAAAAATTTATGTTATATCAGATAAAGATTCACAGTTTTTCGTTTACGATTACTAAATAAAAAAAGGGCCGTCTTAACTTTTATTAAGACGGCCCTTTATAAGTTCTAAGTATTAATTTCCTGCCGTTACATGTTCATGTTCTTTTCTAATCCAATTAATAATAGCTTCTCTGTATTTAGCTTTTAAAGCTTCAAGCTTATCATTCATTTGATCTGGAGTTGAAGTTGTGTCATAGGCCTTAACTCCACCAGTAAGCTTACCATCTGTCTTTTTAAGTATTGTTTCTATTCTTCTTCCGTTCATATTTGCCTGAGTGTCTGTAGCACTAGGAATATGAGTTACATACATGTTAGTTCTATTTTGAATAAATACTCCTGTATCTAAATTATCACCCTCAGTAAGTATTCTATTTCTTAACATATCGTGAACAAAACTTTCATAATACGGCTTTGCAGATAAATCTGGAATCGTCACATAGTTAACTCTTTTTAATTGTCCCATGTGTGCTCTAGCTAATGTTTTCTTAGCTTCAGAGTTCGAATCCCACGCGTCCAAGAGACCCAAGTCTGCTTTAGTATATGTTTTAAAGTAAAAGCCTTGAATCCACTTAGAGAAATAAGCTGGCCCTGTTCCAACTTGGTTACTAAACATACCATCAAGAATTTTAGCACCATCGTTAGAGTTGTATGGCATTACTGTTAATCCACTAGCTGCATACTGTAAGTCCTCAATGAAGTGAAGTTTCGGGTGAACACCTGATCCATCTAATCCTCTAACTAATAAAGACTCTCTGTAGTTCGAGAAATCTACTCGGCTAAGGGCCTGAGCACAAAGAATTTCTGGATAATCAAATGTAGTCATCTTAAAGTATGGGTGAGTGTCATTATGACAAGTCATACACTGATACATTTGTGGATTGTTTGCCTGCTGTCTTCCGTTGCCTGGGAATCGATTTAAGTAATCATTAATACCATCTGCGTCTTTATTCATTAAACGCACGTTTCTTAAAATTGGTTTTACTGTATTTAGGAATAAGTCAAGCTCTCGACATTTTCTTCCTTCTACTAACACAGGTGCAGTACCTCGTGGGTCAAGTTCAGAAATCATTTTCGTTGTTTTTTCTAATTTATCAAAAGCAAATTGAAAGTAGTCAGTTGCAGGGCTACTTGTCACAAGAGCAGTTAGACCTGCATAAGTGAAGATTTGGTCATCTCCTGCTGTTACGTTAACGTTTGTCCAAGTTGTATCTGTGAATGATGTAGCTCCATTAATGAATACTTTTATTCCCTTGACTGCAATATTGGCAGTTGGTGAAATTATTCTTGGATTTCTGAAAATATAATTTTGTCCACCCAGTGCAGTTTTTACTTCAGCTTTAAAGAATGCACTTCCTGGCTCTAATCCTACGAGAGTTGAGATATCGTAATTTAAAACTTTTTTCTTATAGTCAGCAATGTTGTTTTCATCACGAGCTAGAATGTCTGGTTGAAAATCAAGCAGGTCATCAAAGTTAGCAACATAATCAAGTGCGATTAAGTCAATTTTTGTTAAAGCTGCTGCTTCAAAAATTTGTATCGTGTACGTTTTACCTGCAACCAGTGGCCAGTATCTACGATTATCAGCAAGAGTTAATGGCACACCTGCTTCGTTCTTTTTTAATGATCCTAAACTATCAAGTTTAGTTAAGTCATCATTTCGCCCTGGAGTATACCAAGTCCAATCACTAAATTCGTTAGGAAATGTATAAGCTATACAACTCGCACCAGTATTAGCTGGAGCTTTAATACCTGTTACTGTGTTCACCGGGCCCACTGCTGGATCAACAATTCTTAAATTCATTGTTGAGTTCACAGGGCCTTTCGCTTTAGTCCAAAGATTATAAAGTCCTGATTTTCTCACTTTAACTTTGTATTCCAACATACCAGGAGTGCGTTCTGCTTCTGATAATTCTTTAAATGGTAGTGCAGTCGACATTGACATGCTTATTTCATTTGCAGCTGCCCAGTCTTGTACACCTTTAATAAGATCATTTTGAATTTTTAAGCATTGAGCGGCGTCACCACAATTGTGAACCATCATGCTTTCTGCCGGGAATAAAGCTTTTCTAAATGAATTTGCAGGTGCTGCAAAATTTGCAAGACCAACTCGTTCTATTTCATTAAAAGCAATAATTGAGTTTCCATTTGCGTAGGCAACTCGTCCAGCTACGTTACCACTGTGACAGCTCACGCATGAAGAAGCGGTTAACACTGGGTGAAGTGTATTTTGAAAATTGGCAATTTTGTCACCCTTCGCAAGGACTCTTGAAGAACTTGAAAGAAGTGCTTTTAAGTCTAGATTAACTTGTGGAACTGCGATTGGGTATGAGACACGTGCTTTTTCAGAAAATGTTCCGTTTGAGTGACTATAAAACACTTGATCAAAACTAGTTCCAAAAGTGTTAGCGTCAGCTGCAGTATATGTGTGAGCATAAATGTCTAATCTGGTAAATGCTGTCCCTGCCTCTAACTCTGCAAGGGAGCCTGGAATAAAGTCAGTTCCAGCGCTATTCACTTTTAAAATATCAAGAGCATTGTCATAAGTTAGAGCTGTACCAACAGCAGAGCCTGCTGTTATCTCTACTGCTTGAGTCGTAGGAGTACAAACGTTACCTGGACACGCCATGATATTGAGTTTCATGTTAGGTGAAAGAGAATAAAAACGATTTGCGTCCATAGATACAATATTTTTATATCTAGAGTTTGAAGCAATAATTGCATCAAGTCTTTGTTTCACATATGGGTACATGACATCACGTCTGAAATGATTTGGAGAGACAGCATCATTTCGCGTAAAGAAGTTTAAAATTTCTTTAGTAGAGAAATCATTAACTGGAAGTTTAAATAAATTTTTAAGTTGAACATCCCCACCATTCGGTTTTGGAATGAGAGCAGTTGGATCATTGATGTAAGCATTGCCAGAGAATACTTTACTTCGTTCTGCAAAGTATGGAAGAGTTGTAAAACTCACGCCACCAACAATATTTCCTCCCATCGGAAAGTTTGTAACATCAATTGCTGTCTTAATTGTTCTCCCTGAACTTGAAAGTTCGAGATCTCCAACATCAAAATTTCCATCTGTAATTGCAAAATTGGCCATCGGAACAATTCTTGGAACACCATCTGCTGTTCCAGTCTCACTCGACCAGCCAGTAAGCATTTTAGCATATTCCATTCTTCTATCTGGTCTAACGACAACACTTCTCACAGCAACAGAAAAAGGACGTTGTCCGTCTTTAATAATTAATCCTGAAGGAGTTGTTGCTCCTGAAGGTATATGAGTTCCATCTTCTAAAATTCTATAAGGCCCAGTTGAGCTGTTTGCTAGCATTCCTTGAGTAGTAACTTCGCAAGCATTACCTTTCATTATTTGTGGTGTTCGTGAAGCAGTTGTGAGTGGATTTCCAATTGGCATTGGAGTATTAGCGTAGCGGTAACCTGATGCTTTACCGTCTGGTTCAGCAACAAATCGACCGACCATGGCTTCTGGAAAATCATCTTGTTCTGCTTCAACTAGGAACGTTCCACTTTCTGCTTCTGCAGCAGAAGTTACTAAGTCTTTAAAGAAAATTGGAGCTGTCTTTAATCCTGTTGATGAAATGTTAACAGCATCTCGCCATTTTTTAATTTCTGCTAAGATTGTTGCTGCTTCAGCATCACAATCAGAGTCTCCAGCACCTGATAGACAATTGTGAAGGTCATTTTTTACTCTGAGGTATACACGAGAGGCTTCAGGTGTTTCTAGGTTTACTTTTTTTGCATCAAGCAAAATTGATTTCCAAGCTGCATTGACATCACTAACAATATAGTAGGGTTGATATTTTTTTGAATCACCATGACAACTAACACACGACATCGAATTCAAGACTGGATACAGCGTCTGCTTGAAGGCATTCACTGATTTAATAGACTCATCTCCAGTGACCACAACTGGTGCCCCCGAGACTCCCGAGGAAGGCCCAGCTTTAAATTTTAAACTCGACTTCGATTCTTGTGCCGTTTGCACACAAGCAGTTATACTAAATATTTGTATTAGAAGCAGTGTTGAAAAATTTAATATTTTCAAATATTTTCCCCGATATTATTAAGCCACTAGAGATTTAAAACGTATCAATTTTTCAAAGTCATTTGGCAGAGTCTCTGCTGGAAAAGTTGCCATGAATTTTTTCTTAACATCATCAACCAATACAGCAGGATCTTTTTCTGTTGACATACATGCTAAGTAATTCAAGATAACTGCTTTCCACATCTGATCAACACTGTTAGCGACACTCGAAGAAGTGAGGTTAATACCTCCACCTTGTCTAAAGTGACCTACTTGTCTTGTTTTATTTGGAAGAATTAATGGGCCATTAACAGAACGATTATGATCATGTTTATAAACGATACAAACTTGAGTACTTGTTGTCCCGTTGTCACCAACCCAGTTGACTCGTCCAGCGCCTGCAGGAGTATCGTCAGTTGTTCCAGCGTTATCTCCGCCAACACCACCATCAGTGTAAAGGTGAATGAATAGGTTTTGACCTTTGGCCGCTGCTAATTTAATACATTTTCCAACATAACGACCAATCTCTTGATCTTTCATGTTACCGGTTGAAGAATTCCCTGTGTGGTAGTCACAACCACCTACAACAATACTACCAACACCTGCAATATGCTCAGTAACGAGGTTAGCAATTGAAGCGACTTTTTCATCAATAACTGCTCCGGCCATAGTTGCACCAAAAGAGTCTCTGATTTTTGCAATCAATTCTGGGTTATTTATAGGATTAAGAGCAACTGGAGAGAATTGTTTAAATACATCTTTAGAAGTATTTTGTGATTTAGAAATGGCAGCAGCATCTAATTGCTTATTTACCATTAAATCCATTTTCGATTTACTTAGTCCCGTAATACTTCTTAAAAAAGATTGAATACGAGCTGTCCCTTTTCCATCAGCATTTGAAGCATCTAAAAAATTTGGATTAAGTGTGTTTGATCCAAGACTTAGTAGGCCCGAACCTTCAGCAAAATTAGTTACTCTTGAAGAAGCAAGATCTGATCTCACTTGAGTTGCAATAACTGGGCTGCGTGAACCTGACACTGTTCCTGTATCTCCAATAAGTTGAACAAGTTTTCCTTTTGCTCCTGATTTCTGAGCTTGGAAAGCAACGTTAATTGGATTTTCTGCAGAGTCATCAGAAGTTCTTCCACATATTATAATTCCATCAACAGACTCTTTAAGTTCTGCTGATAAGACAGAATTCATTCCTGAAAGAATCCCACTTGTAGAATGGAAAACTAATCCGTAATCACGGTTAAGCATCCCACCATTTTTGGGGTGCATCGAAGGTGGTAAACCTAATAAAATATAGTCGTTAAGATTTGAAGCTGTTCCGAAGTTTTCTTGTTCTTCATCTGCACCAAACCCTACCAAGACGTTACCGCCAGCGAAGTTCATCCCGCCAGCGCCTTCGAATGCCAAAAACCCTATTCCTAGTGTTTCTGAAACTGCTTGAGCAGAGACGTTTGATGGATTTAGAAGCAAGCTTGGCACTAGGGCAAAGGTACTTAAACCCATTATCCCGGATGCTAAGAAATCTCTTCTCGTTGTTAAGTTTGCAGTCCCATGTGGTACTGTTAACCCAAGGTCTGTTAAATCTTTTAAACGCTTTTCACTCATAAGTTATCCCCAATACATTTTTAAGAACCATTTATAATAAACGAACGTTCTATAAAGTCGTAAATTCAGCTGAAGATAAAACTGCAGTACAGGCAAGCTTGCTTAGGTTTTGCTTTAAAGCAACACCTGTTGCAACTGGAACCAACATTCCGATGTCTGCTCCGTTTTCATCTTTTCCGGCATCGTTGTTCATAATCTTTACAAGGTCTGCATTATATTTGTCGTATAAAACAGAATTTGCGTCTGACCTTGCACCAACAAATCTTTCTAATAATTTTGTCGTCATCGCTTGAGCGCTTATAGTTGCATAATCAACTGCTTTAAAAGCGGCATCATTTGTTATGAAAGCATCACAATAAACCGCAGATAGTCTGACCATTGCGATTTGATTAAAAGGTGTGAAGTTTGTAGCCCCATGCTCACCTGGTAGAGAGTTTTTAATCAATCCATACTCTGTAGAAATCGCCGGAGTTGTTGGATCAATACCTGTAACTTTTGAAAGAGACATATTATATTGGTTGAAAGTTTTTAACGCAATATTCTTGTCTAATTCAGCTTCACCTACAACGACTCCTCCACCACCAGAGCTTCCGCCGCCTCCAGTACTTCCGCCGCCACCACTAGCTGGTTTTCCTCCAGCATTGTTGAATTCAAGTTTTGTTGTTTCTGGTTGTTTTTCCACACACGAAGCTAGGACAAACAATGCTAATAAATTAATTTTTAATTTAAAGGTCATATTTTATTTCCCCATACAAGCTACAGAAGTGTTCATAAATAGTTTCTTCATATTGAAATTGTCTTCTTCATAATTTAGAGCTAGTAACTTTACTAAGTTCTTATCAGAATCAGAGTGTGCTTCTCTATGACAAACTGTCTTGAATACTGTTTTCGCCATACACTTATGGAACTCTTTTGTCTCAGAATACATAGTAGCTAGTGAAGTTAATCCATTCCCTTCAGATTGTGGTCCCCAACCAAAAGTTGCATTTTGTCCTTGATTTGAAAGATTCAACCAAGAATCATCCTGAGTAATAAATCCTTTAGGGAAAAGTGCATTGTGGTTCATTTTCGCTACAACAACACCTTGGTTGTATTGAATCGCACCATTTGGAAATGAATAGTAAGCAAGGGCACCAACATGTGGATCCATAACTGCGTGGCAACCAACACAAAGTGCTTTAAATGTTGCTGATGTTCCACCAGGACTTCTATCAACATCTCTACGAACTCTGAAGTCTGGAGTGTTGGTATCGTTAACTTCCATCATTTCTTTGCAAAAAATATGTTTCATTGTACTTTGGAAAGCTCGTCTATTTGTACCAGCAGTATAGTTAGCTTGACCCCAAGCACGTGTAGTCATAATACCTGAAATTGCTTTTTCATCTTGGTGAAGTCGTACTGCCTGACTTTTTTCTGTAAGTATACGAGGGCTTGAAAGATTTAAGTTTAAGTTTTCCATTTCTTCGTACATCGCATTTGTACTTTTAATTAAGCCAGTCGATAGTTTTGAATCTGATGCTGGAATATAGTAATGGTTTGAACTTACACCTGCTGTGAACTCAGCAGAAGTTAGACCAGTAAACCGGCATAACTTTGAAGTGCTGTTTGGGTTTTGTGGATCGATAAATAAAATACGTCCACGCTTAACAGCTGGCTCTTTACAAAAAGTACAAACAGGAATGCTTTCACAACTTGTAGTATTTGATGAATAAAGTAATGGTAAGCTATTAACTAAGCTAGTTGTCACTTTGTTACCGGCCATACTTATTCCACTCGCAACATAGACAGTATCACTATATAGGATTTTGTTAAATTGCTTTTCATCTCTAACCCAACCAATTACAGTCGCAGTTAAATCTGTTAGTGGATACATCTTTGTATAGTCAACATTGGTCCAAGGTGTAGCAAAGTTTTTAACTGTTACGTTATAAAAACTTCCCTTAGAGTCCATTCCGTTTTGTGAATCAACAATGTCTCTAGCAGCTTGAAGTGCATTTCCACTTGCAATTTTTGCAGCAACAATGTTGACTTCAGCAGCGGTTGGATTGACCCCTGTTAAAGATGAGTAGAGTTTTCTCGCCTGGTCTTCACTCCCAGCATGTGCGCTTGAAAACGTACTACCTATTGCGGTGATGTAGAACAAAAATAAATGCTTTCTATTATACATAAATTAAAACCCTCAACTAAGAGCTGCATGTTTATTTCGAAACACTTAGTAATTACACTTTATCGGCTTATTGCGGTCGGAAATTAAAAACATTGTGGCTTTAAAACAAAAATAAATGATCTAGATCACTTAGATGCTTTTATTTCTAAAAACGGCCTTAAAAAATCAAAAAAAAGTTGCAACAAAAAATGGGCATCGATCACCTAATTCTATTTATTAGCTTTAAAACCTCAATGAAATCATAAGATAGCGCTTTAGGTATTTAGCAGTGATAATTGGTTTTTAGACTATATTAAGGATCAAAAGTTATTAATCTTATTTTCCATAAATTCAAGAATATCAGGATGAGGATCAGAAGCTTTTATTTTATAAATAGCAGAGTCATCGCCATTCATTATACTTTCTCTATTTTGCTCCAGATAAAAATCTACTGCCTCTTTATATATATAAAAATCTTTTTCTGGCCCTACTTTATCTTTCATCGCAAAACTATTATTTAAAACTTTATTCTCAATGATATCTTCCGCTCGACGGTAGAGAATTTGATTTCTCTCCTTCAAGTGGTTGGTAATTTTAAAAAGGCTGACTAAGCATTTATTGCAACCTAAAAAATCATCATTCATTATAATTGCTTCCCAGGCTTTTTTACCTTCAGGGTCATTTTTAACGATTGTTACAATTTCTTTGACTTGATCGCGCTTTAATAAAGCTTCTGTACTCTTGGGAGCTTCCGTGCCCTTAACTAAATCCATAAAGCTATACATTTTACTCTTAACTCGAGATGAAATTCCTGAGCCAAACTTGTTGCCTTTTTCCCAGTTATGCTTGGGCAGAGTTGAATCACTCTTGTTTGATTTACTTTCATTTTTTTTAATTTGCTCAGTGACTAAGACTAGAGATTTTTGAAAGTCTTCTTTTTTTAACTCTGCTTTTAATTCACGTTCAATTTTTGCAATACTTTTTTTATTATCGCTATTCGAGCGATATAAAAAAGCAACAAAGATTCCTATAAGTGTTAAAAAAGCAAATGTGCGCAAAAATTATCCTTCTTTTTCATTTTTAATTTTATCTAGTGCTGAATTAATAATGGCCGGAAGATCACTATAGTAATCTCCTGCTCTGAAGCTCAAAACATGATTTTTCTCTTTTGTTTCAACAATATTTATAAAAAAATGTTTTAAGCGATATACCGGTCCGACAATTTTATGTGAAAGGTAAATAGAAGCAGCGATAGTTAAGAAAATTGAAAGAGTAAAAGTCCATGCTATGTTTATCGATACGAGATTTATGGTACTTTCAAGAAAACTAAAATAAGGATGTGAATCGGCTAAACCTGCCTCTGTGCCAATTCTTTGCAAGTCCTTAAATGAATCGATGATTTTAAAATAGATGATTCCAGTACTAAGAGAAATAATAACGACATTCACTAAAATTAAAGCAAACTGCAATGGTGGATAAATAAAATATCCACCGAACTTTCTACGATTTTTCATAAATTTCCCACTCAACTAAATTAGATTAATTTTAATTATTCTAATACATGCCTACACTAAGTGCCACACCTAGTTTAAGCCGAGTTGAATGCTCGGTTTTCTTGAAAAAACTCTCAAAGAGTTTTGCTATCAACTACAAAGCGGTATTTTACATCACCCTTTATGGTTCTTTCATAGGCTTCATTTATTTGTGAAGCACTTATTAGCTCAATATCAGATAAAACCTTTTTCTTGGCACAAAAATCTAACATCTCTTGAGTTTCTTTAATTCCGCCAATGAGTGATCCAGTTAACTTCTTTCGACCAAAAATTAAGGCCATGGCCGAAATTTGATTTGGTTCAGGCGCAGCCCCTAATAAAACATGAGTACAATCTAATTTAAGTGTCGACATGTAAGGTGTAAAATCATGCTGAGCAGAGACTGTGTCAATAATCAAATCAAGTTTCCCAACATAGGGTAAAAAATTATCTGCATTTTTTGTCATAATGAAATTTTTAGCTCCAAGTTTCTTTGCATCTTTTTCTTTATTAGGTGAAGTGCTAAAGACTGTAACTTCTGCTCCCATCGCTTTTGCAATTTTAACCGCCATGTGACCAAGGCCCCCAAGCCCAACGACTCCGACCTTTGAACCTTTTTTCACTTTATATTTTTTAAGTGGAGAATAAGTCGTAATCCCTGCACATAATAATGGGGCCACTCGTTTAAGATCCAATCCTTTTTTAATTTTTAAGACATACTTATCTTTGACAGTAATATGAGATGAGTATGCACCGAGAGTTGGTGTGACTCCATCAAGCTCTACACTATTATAAGTAAATACAGGAACTGAACAAAATTGTTCTTCATGGTTTTTGCAATTTTCACATTTACCACAAGAGTCGACCAAGCAACCAACACCGGCCAGGTCACCTACTTTAAACTTAGTCACTTTTTTGCCAACTCTTACAACTCGACCAACAATTTCATGTCCTGGTACACAAGGATAAGCAGTTGGGCCCCACTCACTTCGAGCAGTATGAATATCTGAATGACAAACACCACAAAAATCAATTTCAATCACCACATCATTGAGCTTTGGATCTCTCCTCTCAATAACAAATGGTTTTAAAGGGGTCGTCGCAGATTGTGTTGCATAGGATTTTGCTTGAAACATTTAATTCTCCATAAAAAAAATTTAATCTTAAATATCGTAATGGGGATTTTATCTCTATGACAATGTTAATTCACATTATTATGTTAGACCTTTGTCAGACCTAGCCTATATTAATTACACACTTAAACTTATCAACTTTCGAAAAATCAATATTCGACATATTATCCATAAGTTATTGTTTATCGAAAGGAATTGAGGTTTTATGAAAGCACTTTTTGGGCTGTCACTAGTTTTACTTTTTTCTACACCACTCTATGCTAATAGCAATAGACTTAATACCAATTTAAATTTCACCAACCGTGCACAATGCGCTCTAGATTCAAAAAAACCAACGACGAGTATTCTCGTGTTATTGAGTAATATGGATGTGGGACGTTCACTTTATCGCTTAGGTAAAATTAGGAATGAAAGAGACATAAGTGAATTTACTAAACTTGGCTTAAACAAGTATCGCTACACTGTACTTTCTCTAATAGATATCATTCATAATAAAATAATCACCAATAAATTACCGCTCCTCAACTCTGATCTTACTCTGGAAACCAATCTCGTAAATTATAAAAATATTTCTGAGAAATGTTCTCAAAGTACTGATTGCCCTGAGCTTGATGATTACTTGGCAGGTATATGGTCTGAATCAAGTAAAGCAAAACCAAATTTCACTAATCAAGATCGTTTCACGAATGAAAACTTTTTAAACGTCGAAATGAAGTCAAAAACGAAAAAACTTAATTGTTCGTACTTAAAAAAATTCACTCCACTTGAAGCTCATCTCTTTGGAACAAAACCTACTGTCGATATCTTGGAGCAAATTGCCAAGGCTTCAAGTGAAGTCAATGACTATTACTCTGAATGCCACGACTACAAAACTCAAGAAAGCTTAAAAGTCTCAACTTATGAAATGTCTCTAGATATTGAAGATTCAAAACGCTTTTCAAGCCTAGGTTTTGATTATTGGAATACCATGAAAATCTATTTTTCGTGGGCATTTAGAAACTCTCCAGAAGCTACTCAGCTTGCTTATCCATTTGATGAAATTTTCAGTAGTGTTCTTATTGAAGATTCACTTTTCATGGTCCCAAACGGATGTAAAAGTTTAGTTAGTCCCAAATGCGATCCAGCTACAATAAATCAAAACTCAGTAAGGCTGTTTGCCAAACATGATTTCAAACAACAAGTAGATGCCCTTGACTTTTTCCGTCCAATTCCGGACGGTGCGGCTAGTAAAATCCTTGAAGATCAATTCACAGTAGTCAATCAAGACATTCTTAACTTTGCTCAATTCGAAACGGCCGATGCTTGGACAGACAACTTTAGACAAAATTTTTCTGAAACAAGACTGACCATGAGAAAAAAGTTTGTTAGCTCAGTTAATAACATGACATTAATTGGTAAAAATTTAAAACAAGGACAATTAAAAGCCAGCTTAGCAGAATATTTTGATGTTATCATAAATAGCAAAAATAAAGCTCTTGATAATATTTCACTTAAGTCTGAGCTCTATTACCTTTGTGCTGAAAGTACTTTCTTATCGAGCGAAGAATTAAGTTATTTGCGCCCTAAAGTAGAAAATCTAGGCAAATTAACCTTTACGGACCAGGCCACCAACTCAATCAATAGCAGCACCCTAAACGAAATAATTGATAACTATAAAGAAATTGCAACAAGTGTAAATGAGCTGTGTGGATCATTTGATCAATCTGTCGTCTTTGAACCAGACTTTGTTGTAGATAGATCAGGATTCAATCGTTGGTACATAGACACAGTATTTGAAGGAAAAATACCTTCGATGGCATCCCTCAATAGAAAGGAAAAACTAACTACTAAAAAACCACTAATTGCTTACCAGCTCTACTCAAAATCTAAAGATATTAAGGATGTCATTTGCATCGATTCAGTCGATTGTGCACGTGTTGCTATTCAATCAATTGTAGATATTTACGGTGTAATTATCTATTCTGATTTATTTCTTGATATAAAACGTGAAATCAATTCTCCTAGTATGCTCAATCCCTATGCTGAAAGAACTGCATGTAAGGTCTATGATCCGTGGTTTAAAACTAAAGCTTCTCTCTTTGCCTTTGCAACTGACTTCACACAAGGGGCTATCAGTTCAGTTGCACCAGCTGTGGTGTATGGAAATTTTGATCTTCAAGCAGGTAGAGTTGTGAGTTTTAATCAATTGGTCAAAGAAGGAAAAATTATTGTCGATCCAAAATATGAAAAGAAAAAAGTACTTGCCACAGTAGCACTAGATTTAGGAGCGATGAGCAATATTCCTTGCTCAGTCTCAGTAACGAAATCTAATAAACTTGATCCTAGTAAAATTTTAGGTTTTAGAGGATTGACGATTAGAACATGCAAAGAAAAAGAAAAGAACGTTGTGAATGTTGAAGTCAATAATGAGCTTGGTGAAAGCCAAAGTAAATATACTAACGGCTGCCTCCAGTGCTCACTTGACTTTGAACACGTCACTTCAGCAGTCTCCTCGGTTATCCCTTACGGACGAACTGCCTTTTTCATGGCACGCGCAGTGATTCGTCTTTATAAAGGTCTTAAAGATCCTGTCAATATTCCACGTTCATGGAATGTGAATCCTTACTTAACAAAAGTGGCCTATGATTCTCATGGCGGAAAAATTCCTAACGACTGTGTACGAAAACTGGTAAATGGTAAGTCTTGCATGAAAAATTCATGTGAGGATTCAATTGTGAATGCCTATAGATCGAATGGCTATTTTTTAGACTCAATTAATTCTGATGATACATGGAAAGGCGTCGCCAATGTAAAGATTAAAGGCTGCAAAAACTTTAACAAAATAAAAGTTTCTTCATCACGTGATCAAGATGGGAATGAAACTTGTAATTTATCAAATAAAAATTTAAATTTAAAATGTGAGACTCTATGAAAAAAATAATTGTTCAATGCCTTTCAATAATTTTATTTGCAGCCCTATTTCCAAATAGCTCAAAAGCATCATTCGATGTTTCAGAAACTTGGAATGCTGATCTTCGCTCTCAAGTCGTCATTACATGTGATGAGTACTCTCGTTTGTGTATTGATCTTTGTAATAATGCCAAGTCGTGCTACTTAAAAAATTCTACTTGTCGTGACTGCATAAGTACGGGTGTTAAAATGACTTATTTCTTCTCAGCATTTGGAAAAGAAATTTCAGGAGCAAAAGAAGAAGTCTCACAATACGAATTTGTCGAATTCTTAAGTAATGAATCGTTTATTGCTATTGGTCCGAATAATATTTACAACCAGTTTGATGCTGCCCAAACAAACGCTTTGCTTGAAAAATTTAAATCGATGTGCCCTAACAATGCACCTTCTCCTGTTGCTTTCTTCAAAATTGAAAATAAAAATCTCATTGTTAAAAATGCAAAATACATTACATGCGGAAGTGCAATATACAGATTAGAAGTAAAGTCTATCCTACTTGACTAGGCATTGTTTAGATTCTTTTTCAAATCCCCAGCGCGCATCAATTGATTCATTTGGATTCGAAGAAATCAAACCTGCTTTGAAACGATCATAAAATGATCTGATATTCACTTTAATTGGCTTCTTTGAAGTCAACTCTATTGGAATTGAACATAATTGGGCCATGGAATTGAAAGCCTCTGTTGAATTATTCTCACCTATTAAATTCTCTAAACTAAGTATAGTCTCAGCATTTAATTCATTTAGTTGATTACTTCGAATAATCGATTTGAAGCCATTTCTTAGTCTTTCGATATCTTGGATAATATTATTATCTCTTGATGGTGTAGAATATTCTTCATACTGCATATTCGTAAAACATTTTTTTGTGAGTACACCTTTTTCTTGTAATGCTAAATCCACAACATCTTTTCTGGTCTTTAAAGCTAGGCAAATATTTTCGATTCTTCGTTCAATATTTAATTGTAATGTGTCTTCTTTTATTTTGAGTCCATCTTTTACCATTCCAAAAAAGCGTGACTCACCTAGTTTTACGAGTTGATACTGCTCAAGGGATTCATTTTCGCGAGAATTGCTTTTTTCTATAAAGCGTCTGAAACCAAAAGGTCTTTCTTTAAAAAGATGCAGTGGCATTCCCTTTCTTGATAACAGCGGACGAATGGCCCTTGGCTGAGTCGAAGAGAATAAAACAAAATCACCCGTCGGTAAAACTTCCTTTATTATGTAAACATGTCTAGTGTCTTCACCTTTAGAATTAATCCACCTGGTTATATAAAGATCCCCTGGACGAATAGATTTAAGTGCTATTGGATAAGTGTTTTCACGGGCCAGTACTTCGGACCCACTATTTTCACCAATGTAAGCGATGAAAGACTTTAGCTTTTTAAGTTCATCATTAGTTACCAGGTCAAATCGCTTAGTTTTTTCAGAAATTATTTGCCCGTCATTATCTTTAAATTCTATAGACAATTTTTGTTCATAAGCAAAGATGGCCCTAAGTGCAAAAGCGGCATCTGCACAATCCGTTTTGATTCCATAATAAGGACTATTGGGATTTGAAAAAATATCGTGGGAGACTTTTTCTTGAACCCATTTTGAATACAATATTTCATGCTCGGGGCTGAAGTCGTAATTGGATTCATACACTGCAGAAATAGCGTTTCCAGAGAGTCCCATTACTCCAATTAAAAAAAGTGAATAAATTGATTTTTTAATACTCATAGAGAACAAGGTGTCGGACAAAGTCCTGTTTGAACATCTTTATCTATAAATCGACTACTCACTAATTCTTCAATAAATGCCGCTTCTGAATTAGTCTTCCAAGATGTGCAGGTAAACCTATCTTGACCATTAACTTTGATTTTGCATAAATTGTAGTCTTTAGGAAGAAGTAAACTTTCATCAGTTGGAATGAGATTTAACTGTGTTTGAAAAGTAACTTTTTTAAAACTATTTTCACGCTGTTTTATTATTGCACCTTCTCTAAACGAGTGTCTGACAAAACATCTCTCACTTCCTGAAACAACACGTGAAAAGCTTTTTTCAGATGAAAAGAAACTAGACTCAGTTGAGAGATTTTTAATAATTGTCTCATCATTTGAATTCAAACAGACTAGGTCGATTTTATTGAGCAATTGAGAGCTGGAATTGTAATTAAAATTTGTAAACACGGATTGTGAAAAAATGACTTTACCAGATACATTAAAATCAATTCTTTCTGGGTTTAAGTTTTTATTCACTATACATATATCTACAAAATACTCCGCTCCATAATAATCAGAACCAAAGTTAAATTGCAAATCAGATCCACCTGCTAAAATCTTTGAACCAAAAATTGTTGAAACTTCATTGTAGAGAGAATTATTTGAAGCATTCAGAGTTTTCTTTAAAAATAACGGATTTTCACTTCCATCATTATCAGCGACACTGAAGTTAAAAAAATTAGTCTTTTGATCTGTTCTATTAGTCGAATTCTCTAAAAAAGCGTAGTCCAGCGTTACAGGCAAAAGTTTCAATTTTTTTACTATCAAATTCACTGCATTTTCCTATGAAAATTTCTTTATAATCTTCTTTTTTTGTATATTTTTTAAAATCAATTAATTCTATACACAAATCTTTAGCAATAGCTTCTGGCCCTTGCTCGATCACACATACTGAAATTTCTTTTTTTGAACACGATAATGCGTGGGCATTTGATCCCACAATTGAGGCTATCCACATAAAGACTAGTAGAGACAAGCTAAATTTGTTCATGGCCAAATATCCTTAATACCTAAAGGGATGTTGAAAACGAAGATCTAACAAATTTATAAAAAAATTCAAAGACTTATTTGAACTTAGACTGAGAATGTAAATCTTTCACAGTCTCATAACTTGCGAGTTTTTTTAACTACCTGAATTCTCATAATTCTTAATATAGCCTTAAGAATTCTTTAGAATCTTTATTGACTTGCTTAGTCAGCCAGATTAAAGGACGCCTTAATTATATCTTAAATTATCTTACAACCCTCATATAGGAGATACTAATGAGAAAATTGCTTCTTTCAGCTGTAGCGCTATTAGCACTATCAGCACAAAACGCTTTTGCGATCAATTTAACTTTCCAGTTTGACGTCAATAGCTCAGGGCCTTCAATCTATGCATGTAACGCTGGTATTAGACACGTTGCTGCTACTAACGTTTGTTATGACAGAAATACAAACCAATCATGTACACCTGGTTGTGCAGCTGGAATCGTATCTCAATGTCTTGGTGGCTCAGCTCCTTCATCATGTGTTTGTTCTGGTGAAAATTATGATTCAGGAACACAAGGAACATGGAGACTTGATTTCCTTCAAGCTAACTCAGCAGCGTGGACTGATAACCAAGTTCAAGCTGGCGCATCTACAGCTCACCTTCTAGCTGCTACTGGTTCATCTTCATTTAACCAAATTACTCCTGGAGCTTTTCCAGCTCTTAATGCTTACGGAAGACAACTTAAAGACCTAACAATCAACTTAGGTTCAGAAATTTATAATGCTGAATACTTTGTTGATATCTGTTACCGTGGCCCACAAATTGACTACAGACATAATGGTCAAGTTGTTCCAGGTTTAAACTTTGCTTTAAAAGCTAATGCAACAATCTTTGATATCAAATTAGCAGACGGTGTAAGCTACCGTGCTCTTTCAACTCTTCAAGTTAAAGCAGAAGCAAAATGTATCATGAATGATGATTTTGATTACTGTCTTGCTGACATCATTCCTGGTGAAACTGCTGGATGTGAATCTTCATCAAGCCTCACAACTCACACTTATGGCAAAATTTCTAACAACGGTGTGTTTGTAGATATGTCAGGATCTGCAATCAACGTAGCTAAGTTAATTACTGATGCTTCAATGAACAGCAACAGCAATGTCACTCCACGTTTTTGCCAAATTCGTTATTCTTTCCAAGAAACTTCTAAGAAAATTAGAAAGTGGAAATTACAACAAGCAAGAATTTGTACATATACTGAAATTTCTGAGCCAACTTTAGAGTAGTTTTTTATATAAAAAGCCGGAGAAGAAATCCTTCTCCGGTTTTTTTAATAAAGGTAAATAAAATGAGAAATAGTTTTTTAATCATTCTCTTTTCATTATTCAGCTCTCCATCTTTTGCATGTGGAGTGAGTACTCCGAACTACGTCAATCTTGCTATCTCTACTATCGAAGAAAAAATATTCTCTTATAGTGTTAAAACTAGTGATGAGAAGTTGCCTGGTGCTTTTGTTTCGAACTGCCGTGAAACAGCACTGAAAAGACGATTTGTCATGATTACTTTTGGCCCGGAAATGACTGGACTTAATGATTCAATTCGTGGAACGAATTTTGATAAGCAGTTTGCTGAAAATACCATTTGTTCAATAAAAAATAATCCCATCAATGTACTTCAATCAATAAGCGCAGAAAAAGCGAACTTTGAATCTAAGTGGAAATTTATAAACGAGTGCGTAGAAGTTCATGTGACAGAATTAGGATCAAAGCCCTTAAGTTTTCCTACCGATCAAACAGGTTGCACAATCAAATCGGTGAATTCCAAGAGCGCCGTATTTAATGGTGGTTTTTGTTTTTTAAAACCTAACCCAGACTCTGAATGGAATGTTTCAGTTACAGTCAAAGAAAGTTGTAAAAAAATAAATGGCTATAGAGACTCAGGCATTAACCTTCAAGACCTAGAGTCCGGCGTAAATTTTTACACTTCTTCTACTTATAAAGACGAAATCAATGACCTTTCTGCTTTTGGCTCATTTGCCGTGAGACTATCAGTTAATCCCAGCCCAACATTGTTTAGGGCATCTGATGATTTTGGAATTTTGAGACCAACATTTCCTGAAGATTTTCCAGTTAACGACATCCACTTGGGGAAACTCGAAATTATCGATGAAGGTGAAAACGTAAAATACGTTTCACTTAAAACACCACTAATTGTTAACAATGTTTGTCAATCAATTGAAAAGAATGGATTAAAATCTTCAATCTGTGATTATGCAACTCCTTATGTGGGAGAAATTTCTCTTATCAATAGCAAAGGCCAAGTCGAAGCCACTTGGTTTGACGGTGGAATTACACCCACTCAATGGCAAGGAATCTTAAACGGAGAAGGCTCAGAAATATCCAAAGAACTTCTGAGAAAAAATGAAACCTACAAACTAGAAGTCAGCTTTGCTGATCCTTATTTTGAATTTAATACCTTTAAAAAACGTATAAAAAGTAAATTTCAGGCCCTGACATCAGGTTTACCTGTCTTTTATGCTGGCGGTGGTATTTCTGAAATTCCGGATCTGAGAGACCTCGTAGATATCAATCCTATCTTGGATATAAACCCAATAGGTGAACTTGATTTTAAAACAGGACTCGATGGTCTTGATAATAACCGTAAACGCTTAAACGCCTATTTCTCAACGACACTTTATCCACCGATGTACACTCAGGCCTGTTCTCCAAGTACGGGAACATGTCAAAAAACGGGAAAGCCATTTGTAAAGTTTACAGCAAGCTTTAAAGTTGATAGCGATTATAAGATTTCTGAATTATTAGTTGAGAGAAACTCAAAAATTTTAGGATCTTATAAAAAGAAAATAACACAACAACCAGAAATGATTTGTAATTAAATAATTAGGAGACCTCTAAATGAAAAAAATACTACTACTCGCTATGATCGCACTTTCTTTTTCAGTCTTGGCCGACGACATTGATGATATCTTTGTTCCCGGTGATGGTGAATTTAAATTTGAAAGATTCTCAAACGAAGGAATCCTTCTTTCAATAGACAGAGATGCTCGTGTTGCTTGTCACTCAAATGGACAATGTGTTCTTTCTTCTGTTCAAAGTGATTCAAAGGGATGGGAAGTTTCTTTTAATTTTGGACAAGGAAACAGTGTAAATTCAAATGGTGGTACAACGATTATTACTGGTGGATATGACTCTGGCAAAAATGACTGTAATACTTGTGATTCAATTAATTGGGGTTTAACAATGTCATATAAAAAAGGACAATGTACTCAACAAGTAATGGTTCCAAGATCACTTTACTATGCCATGAACAGATACCTTTATGGTTTAATGCAAGAAACTGGAGAGACTCGTAAAGGATTCACTCCTGCTGATGAAGCGATGATCATGTTTTATTCTACAATCATGAAACAAGCTTCTGCTAATGGTTGTAGTACTAAATAAGTTTTTTTAAAAAAAGCCGGCATCATTTGATGCCGGCTTTTTTTTTGCCTAATACTGACAAGATTAATCAAATTCTCTTACCTAAATGGAAAAGTTGGCCCCTAGGGAACTTTATCTCCACACTCAGCTAAAATAAGATATGAGGATTTGTATGAAACAATTAATTTTAGTAATGAGTCTCTTTTTTATTACCCAAGGGATATATGCCAATGAAGAGTATTTAAGTTGGCAGAAAATTGAAAAAGAATTCGAAAAACTAAATTTAAATACCAAAGCTTTAAGTCATGTTCAATGTTTTTTTTCAGAGCATGAAAATACAGTTTTCAGGAAGAAGGTTTCTTTTGATGATTCGGGGCTTAATAGATGTTCAGGAGACTCTTCAATAACCATAGATTCTAAAAGAATTTTTGCGATCATTGATTACACCAAAGATAGTGATGAAAAAAGAATGTATTTAGTAGATAGATTAACCGGAAAAATCACTCCAATGGCCGTGGCCCATGGAAGATTTAAAGCAGGTTTTCTCAATCCTCGCGTCTCATTCTTAAAAAATTCTGTTTCAAAATCAAGATACTACAGTAATGAAATGAATTCGAATGCGCCATCATCTGGTTTTTTTATAGCTGGAATAAAGTATGACGGAAAATTTAAACAAAGTTTAACCCTGCACGGTCTGGAAGAATCTATCAACGATAATGCTTGCGAGAGGGCAGTTGTTATTCATAAGCATTTATTAGTTTCTAACAATAGAGCCTATGTGCTTTCCAGTGGCTGCCCAATGGTCAGCAGAAAGAATATCGATCAAGTCATAAACGCACTTCGCTCAAAAGAAGACATAAATGGCAATGTTGAAAAAAATGGTGGACTGGTCTTTATTTATGGTGAACGTGAGAAAAATTGGCCGCAATTAAGCTGTCCAGGCAGTTTTAATCTTTAATAAGCTTTCGATTTTACGTAAAAGTTGAAGCAGAGAGTAAGAATTAGTATTTGTCACGCTCTGGTGATTGAGACTATCATACGTTCTTTTAAGGAGAACTTATGAAAGCCTGCATTTTTGCTCTATTATTACTCTCATTATCAAGTCACGCCAGAGAACAAATTTCAACAAGTATGCAAATCGAAAAACTTTTTACTCAATCAACCCTGCCTGACTTTGAACCTTATATCGGCGTTGCCTTGCCAGGTCGCTGCTTTTTCAAAACCCCTCAAGAAGTGCAAACCGCTTCAGTCTTAGTTCCTTCTCAACTAGAAGAAGGGTTCGTTATCGCCCCCTTATCTGCCGATAAAAGGGCAGCCTCTTTTTTTGATAAAATGTCCCACTCTGAAATCCTCGAGAGGTTTCCTCAAGTCCAGAAACTCAACCGTATCGTTCATTATAATGAAAATGAGGCCATATTATACCGAAAGAAAAAAAATCAAAACTTTGAAGCGAGAATCAGACAATTCCAAGACTATTTCTTTGTTCGAGTCCTAATGGCGAATCAAGAAGTTAGGTACTGTTATTACCGAACACTTTTGTAATTTTTACAAGCTGAACGATTCTGATCCAAATTTAGGGTATCTTGAGTTAACGGCATCAAATTTTCGGGAGATTGAAGTATGAAGTTTTTAATAGCAATTTTGGTTTCTATAGCTGCTTTTTCTGCTTTAGCTGGTGATATTTCTCCAAAAATGTTGAGTGAGATTGAATCGAGAATTTCTATTCAAAAAGAAGAGTTAAATCTTAAGACCAGTGGTCTTGATATCGTTGATATAGTCGAAGGAAAAATTGTGGCTTCAATTATCATCAGTGTGGAAGACAAAATTGAAGAAGCAGAAATGCTGTTGGCTGAAATTGAATCCGATGAATCCTTAACAGAAGAAAACATTCAGGCAATCGTTGACTTACTTGATGAAGCTGAAGTTTTAATCGAATCAATCTAATTTATTATTCTTGAGTGAAAGTAGACGTCCTTGACTTAGTTCCATAACATAGTCGAGATCGTCTACTGTGCTCAACCTATGGGCAATTATCAATACAGTTTTATTTTTTAATTCGGACCTCAAGATCGCTTGAATTTTATAATCCGATACTACATCGATGCTTGCAGTCGCTTCGTCCAACATAATTATTTTTGCATCTAATAAGAGTGCTCTTGCTAAACAAAAAAGCTGACGTTGCCCTTGAGAAAGATTGGCTCCTCCATCAGACACCGGGGTCTCTAGCTCTTGTTTCATATTTCTTACTAATTCACTTAGGCCGGTTAATTCTAAAACTTTCCAAATTTCATCAACACTTTTGAAACTATAAGGATCTAGATTGCTTCTGAGTGTGCCTATAAACAAAGTTGGATCTTGCGGAATAATGGCCAAACGTGAACGCAGAGTTTTTAAATCAATTGAACTAATATCAATGCCATCAATTTTTATACTCCCTTCTCGAATCGCCATAAAACGATAAATCATTTGAAAAATTGTCGTTTTACCTGCACCTGTTCGACCTATTATTCCGACCTGTAGACCCTGCAGGGATTTCAAACGTAAGACCATTGATCACATCTGGTAGAGATTCATCATAAGCAGCATAGACATTTTCAAATGAAATTTTTCCTTGAACTGGCCAATTTTTCTCAGCAAAATATTCAATTGATGAAGTGATACTTTTTTCACCGGTAATGGCCGTCATGAATTTTATGCGTTCAATTGATGTCATCTTAGATTCTAGATCTGAAAGAATGCGAATCCCCCAATTGAGTGCCCCCCAAAAAGACATTGAATAAAGTGTCACTAATCCGGCAGATGCTGGGCTTAAGTAATGATTGGAAACAGAGTAAATTAAACTAAGAGCAGTTGCACCGGATATAATTCCACCTATCATAGGAATTCTAATTGAAAACCAACGATTCAAAAGAAAATTATTAACAAATGCTTTTTGACTTTTTTCTAAATGAGAAAAGAACTGTTCTCGAAACCACGGAATTTTATTATAGGCCCTGATAACTGGAAGACCTCCCAGTGTCTCTTTAAAGTGTGCATACCTCGGAGACCTGAATATGGAGTCCATGCGCTTCACTTCGCGAGCACAACGTCTATAAGACAACTGAAACTGCCAATAGACGAATCCTAAAGGAATGATGATAATGAGAATGATAGGAACACTAAAGATGATGAGAAATAAAGAAATGAGAACTTGAAATAAAGCTTGAATCGCCGTTTCAAAATTCCATTGTAACTGAAAATCTACTGACTCGAGGTCTCTTGAAAACCTTTGTAATAATCTACCTACAGGTGTTGTATCAAAAAATCGAACTGGTGCCTTTAGTACGGATTCTAGCATTCGGTCATGAAGTTCAATTCCAGCTTGTATTCCTCTTTTGAGCCAGAAAAGTTGATTTGCCATCTGTACGAGTAAACTGATTAAAGCGATAGTTCCATAAATTAAAATACCTTTCATCGGCGTTATCGATTCAGAGTGAGAAGTAAACCAACTGAGCCACCACTGATTGAATAATGGAAAAGCCGTGATGGCGAGCACTCCAAAAACCAATGAAAACATAATTAATTTTTGATATTTCCCTCGTCCACCTAATGCTTTTATATAATCTATATAAAGTGATGCCCTCACCGCTCCTGATTCTCGATCTTCATCACTCATTAATTGAGTGTTTAATTCTGCCACAGGAGCACTTTCAACTTTTGAAGTTGTTAATTGAGACACTTCATTATTACTTGCTTTATGATGAGAATAAAAATGTCGAAATTCTAAAGAATCCTCTAAAAGTTTTTCAAATTTACCACATCCAAGGATCTCACCATTTTTAAGAAAGAGAACTTGATCAAATAAAGTTAGATTATCTAATCGATGGGTAACAACGACTCTCGTTTTATTTTTCCAGGCACCAAATATTAAGTGCTGTACAAGAAATTCTTCAGTGTGAATATCTACTGCAGAAAGTGGATCATCTAATAAAATAATTTCTGGATTATGCAGATGACAACGGGCTAAACACAGACGTTGTTTTTGACCACCACTTAAATTAACACCTTTTTCTCCTAACTCTGTCATATAAGAACCAGGGAGTCTTTCTATATCCTCACTGAGACCTGCCAGTCTTAGGGAATCTAATACATCATGAAGTGAGGCGCTTGCTAGGCCCATTTTCACATTCTCTAAAATTGAAGTATTCATAATATAGCTTTCTTGACCGACATAACCAAAATTATTCGCTCTCACTAACTTGGTGCCGGAGTCTGCTTTAAATTCATTTAAAATAAGTTGTAATATCGTTGTTTTGCCAGAGCCAACTTCTCCCACGATAGCGAGACTTGAACCCTTCTTAACTTTAAAATTACAATTATTCAGTAGAAAATTAGACTTCAAAGCACGGTAAGAAATATTATTAAAAACTATATCAAATTCTAGTTCAGGAGAATCAACGTAGAGGTCTTTCCACTTATCGACTTTTTTTGAATTGAGAAAAATTCTGATGCGGCCAAGAGACACCCAAGCATTCGTTAATCGAGAAAGAACACCCGGCAGATGAGCGATTGGTTCTTGTAAGAGTCCAAATAATGAAACACAAGTCAATACTAGGGCCGGAGTAAGATTTTCACCGCGAAGAAGATGAATCCAAAGAGCAAAAAATAATACTAAAGTTGTAATGGCCACAAAACTTAATCCAGAGAGCATTTCAGATCTCGCTAGACGTTTACGTGCACTGACTTCCTCACTTCTAACAACTCCAACTTGTTTAATTATTTCTTCTTCCCATACGAAATATTTAACTAATCTCATTGATTGTAATACTTGTCCCATTAAAGTGACTCTCTCGTCTCTTTTTTTCATTAAAATTTCTTCAAGCGACATAAAGCTTTTAGCAATTTTTCTTGTGATGGGAGTTAAGATTCCAATGATGAGCACCGCAATGAGTCCGGTCCATCCTAAAAAATAAAAAAACATCGATAAGGAACCAAATAGAAGTAAAAATGCCCAGCCCAAATCTCCAATTAACATCGGCACGTCAGCAATAGATTCAGAATCTGAACTCATGTGATTGACAACATCACCAACATTAACTTCTTGCCTAGCATCTTGAGAAAGAACCAATGCCTGCTCAAAAATTAGTCGATTTAACCTACTCGTTATTCTGACATTTGCTCTAAGTGTAGCATAAAAATTATGTTGATAACCAATTCCCATAAAAATGCCAATTAATCCAAGGCCTACAGCAATTGGTAACACATTTAAGTAATCAATTTTTCCCTCAGACAATAAAGTTAACTTGGTTATAAATTGGTTTACAAAAAGTGGGCTTGATAAACTTGCGACAACTCCAATAAAATAAAAAGACCAAGCTCGTTTAAGCAAGTATTTTTGCTCTCCAAGAATTTGCCATAGCATTGATTTGTTACTTTCTAAATTTATTGATGGATCTTTAATCGTCCGGTCCAGTTGTAATTCTGGAGGAACCTCGAGCAAGTCATCAAAAGTGAGTATTTTTTCTCGTCCCTTGCTAATGAGTGGCGAAATCTGACAAAAAAAGAAGTTTTTAATACTTTGATACATAAGATTGTTAATTTTTGATCTCAATAACACACAGGCAATGTCCTTCATGGATAGAAAACTGCCCTGTAAATTCGTCTAAATGACCAGGTCGATATTCATCGTTTAATTCTTTAAGTAATTTTATTTTAAAGGTTCCATTCAAAAAATCAATTTCACTTACTGCTGCATCAAGAAATCCAAAAAACTGATGTACTTGAGGATAGAGAGCTTTATAAAGAGACTCTTTTATCGAAAAAATCAAAGTGAGTAATTCTTCATTTGCTAAATTGGCGTGCGATTTTAAATCTAAACTATTCGTGATATGAGACTTGAGTTCTAACTTTGTTCTCCCAAGTATTTCCAAGTCAATACCAACACCTTTTAAAAATTCGGAACTTCCTACAGCGGCACTAACATAATCTCGGTTGTGAGTGATACTACCAACAACGCCTAGAGGCCAAAGTGGAGAGCGGTCTACTGAATATGGTAATTCAAAAAGAGGACGGTTAAAATATTTACTGTGGGCCATGCTTGCACACATTCTCCCCAAGAGAAATTCCTCTATCCTTTTCGGATGAAAACTTAGAACCTCTGGTGAAAGAATAATACTTTCTTTCAGTGCCTGGTAATCACTTGAAAAAAAGTCTTCTCTTTTTAGAAAATAAAAAGATGAATAAGTAAAAAGATCATTCCATTTTCTCAAGATTATTCCACTGTTTTAAAAAATCATTTAAAAACTGATCTCTCCAGATTTGATCATCTCCCAGATAGAGTAAAAATTTCTGATTTCCATATCTTAAGTAAAATGCACCAAAATCATTCCAATCTAAACGATTGGCTTCCATGTGTTCTTGCAAGCTCGCCCAAGCAGTGCGATCTGAGGCCGTAAATTCTGCTTCGAAGATGTTACTTTGAATACCCGATTCATTGACTGCAAAAACTTGTAATTCATGTTGAGTGCTAGTTAAATCACATAACTTAAAATCCCAAAGTGTATTTATAACAGGGGTCAGAAATTTTTCTTTATTTAAGGCAATATTCACTTCAAAAACTTTATCGACACCGTTATTGACTGCCTGACCTGATAAAATTAAGCAGGATTGAACAACTTGAATTTTAGTGTTTACTAACTGAGGCCGATTCATTCCCTCAACTTCGCCGAGCCAAGAATTTCGAGTAAATATTCGAGTGCCACCAAAAGTATTTTTTATTTCAAATTTAAATATGTACTCACCCATCGTGAGTTCTCGAGAAAATGCACTGAAACGTCTATCTCGACCAATCACCACTGCAAAACGATCAACATTCTTTCCTGTTTTTTTATCTACAACTACGACGTTCAAAGATTTAAAAAATTCTTTTGGTATTGTGATTAAACCCGCAACTTGAAACTGAAGCCCACTGGAGACGACGGGCTCCAATAAGACTTCTGGTAATCGAACTTCGCTCGATCGTCGATTATTTGTATAAAAAAATTGAGCGAGGTATTGTGGATAATTTAAGCTTTTTTTATTAATAAAGTTCCCACCATTTCCACCTTGTCCTGCTGGCCAGTTATGTCCTAGGTTTTTATTCATAATGAGTGAGACTCTAGGCCCTGCGGCGTCTGACCACAAAGTACCAGTGCCTTCTTTGTTGGCACCATCTAATTTCAAAGTGTCAAAAGAACTTTGGTTGAGAGCTCCATAAATTGTTTTCAAAATATCTGCATTGAATAAATTAAAATTGGTGCTGACAATATAATCATTGTTGCCATAAATAATTGAAGCTATTTGTGTTTTTAAAAATTGCTCTTTTCCATTGGCTAAATTTTTACATGTATTTAACATTGTTTCATAAGAAGTTTTAGGCCTAGAGATTTCAGACGATGCTGTTCCCGTAGATGGCCCGGCATTGATGCCAAGACCTGCATAGAGCTCGGGAGCCAAGCAACCCAAAATCATGGATTGACCTCCACCAGAAGAAAGTCCCGAGAGATAAACTTGTCCAGGATCAATATTTAATTCACTTCTGGCGATCAAAGCTTTAGTTAAATTAATTAATGCTCCATTATGACGATTATTTACGGTGTGATCTCCACCATAATAATCCCAACAGCCTGCGAGCACTCCTCCATTTGGAACTTTGGGAATAGCAACAATCATATTAAAATCATCTGCAGTAGATTCCCAATTTCCATCTTTTTTTAAATCTTCAGCTTTTTGTGAACAACCGTGAAGATTAATCATTAGAGATTTTTTTTTCGTTTTTACAGATAGGCTCAGCGGAATTTTTGGCAAATAATAGTGTACTTGGACTCCCGCAATTGTTTCAAATTTCCACTCAGCTAAGGCCTGCAATGAAAAAAAGCCTAAGGTCAAAAGAACGATTAATTTCATAAAATTCCACGATTAAGCATTAAGTCACTAATTTTATATATCTTAGAATTAAAAAGAAGCTTCGTCATATGAAAAAAGTCATTCTCTATTCATCTTAATTTTTCTATAATGACCCAATGAAATATACAAACTTGTCAGTCACTTTTTTATTATTCTTTTCTTTTTTTAGTTTAAACTTAGCAGCTGCTAACGAGTCGTGCACCAAGGCCAGCCGCCAAGAATTTTTAAGTCTCAATGAGGCGCTTTATCAAGAATACCGCGATATCGACACTCAAAGCAGCATGACAACTTATAAGAAAGCTTTTTGGATTGAAGGAAATCCTAAAGTTAACAAAGCACTTTTTTTAGCCCACGGCTACATGGGAAGCCCTGGGGAAATGAAATATTTAGCAGAACCATTTATAAAAGCTGGCTGGTCTATAATTGGTTTTTTATTACCTGGTCATGGAAGTACGCACTTCGTGGCAAACGTTTACAAACATCCTCGGTGGTCTAATTCTTTAAAAATTCAATTAGATTTAGTCTCGAAGCAGCAGTTCCCGGCCTCTTAGCCTGTCAACCCGATTTAAAACTCATAGTGTTATAGGGTAATAAATTCACGATTTTTCGAAAAAAATTATTTTTGATGGTAAATGGCTTTGAAGAATAAAAAACAAATCAGAACGGGCGTTAAAATTAACCTGTCTCTGGTGGCATTTCACGATAGTAAAGAAGGTAATAAAATTGATCCCAGCTAGATAATGGCACCCATTCAATAGCACTGGTTAAACTGCTCCATAAGCTTGATTTTTGCTTAAATTTTTCAACTAATTTTTTAAAAGTATAACAACTAATCTCTTGGATCTGGTCAACAAAAAATGCCAGAAACATACTCATAATAAAATTATGTGTTAAGTTTTTTTCACCATGCCCATAATTATGTTCTAAATTATAACCTCTATTCTTCAAAGTATTAAACGTTTCATTTTCTATTTTCCAGCGCGTGCGACCTCCTTCTGCAAGTTGAACAATATTATTTTTTGTAACTGCTATATCTGTAATAAATGTGAAATTACGTTCGAGCCTTTCTGCTTTTCCCTTTTGCCAATCCATTCAGTGACTTCTTTAACTTGAACAAAATTTATAAATGGACTTTCCTTGTCTTGATGGAGTCTTATATTGTTTGCAAATCTGTAATTCATTTTTGTTGTTTTTATAACTTTTCACCAGACTCAAAAACTCTTTCGTGAAACTGGGTTTCTCCAGTAGTCTCTCCCTCTTTTACACTCATAAAAAGAAGACTTTTAGTTTCTTTGACTGCTATTAAAAACTCATAACCATACTCTCGAAGTAATTTTATAATAGGTCCATTGGCATACAAAGCATCAAGTAAGAAAATTATTTTTAACTTCGGGTGCTCTCTTTTAAAATCAGCTAAAAATCTTCTAAATGCTGTTTGTTCAGAATCGTTTTTACTACTTCCATCAAGTCTCATAATGGGTTCAGGGCACATTGGAATAACTTGCTTTAGATCTGGGTGAACAATTGATCCTGCCAAAATATTATGTCCAAATTTAAGAGTCATTTTATTGTTTTCATCAAAATGTTCTTCAATCATGCAACAGTCACAAACTAATTTTTCCGATCGAAAATATCCAGATCCATCTGTTGCTAATAAATAATGAGATTGACCATTAATTTTCATAAACTCAAACTGCTCTAGCGTTTTTGATCTTTGAATATATGAAAAAAGTCTTTGAAATAATGGTCGATACTGATTGTATTCTACTGTTTCTAAAATATCTCTTAAGTGAGTATCTGACGGAACTCTATCAATTTTAAAAAGTGAGTTGAGATTGTGCATTCTAATTTTATGTTCTTTCAATTGATTTTCAAATTGTAAAAGAGATGGTGATTTTAGGGCAAAGACCGCAAAGCTAGACATTAAAAAATTCTTGAGAGGTATTTCAAAAATTGGTCTTTTTTCCTTAAATTTTGAAAATTCAGATAGAATAATTTCATTACATTCTTCAACTTTCAATTTATTTGCTTGTCGCCCCATAAAACACCTCTGAAAAGCATTTTAGATGGCCAGAAATGATTTGTGAAGGCCAGAAAGCATAAATCATTACGAAAAATTAAATATTTTCTCTTATCTTGAGTGGGAAAAATTTACACCGGGAATTCCTGGTCTCGAAGTGCTTTAAAGAAGTAAAAGCCGTTGGGTTTTCAACTGGTGGTCTTTTATTAACTCAATATGTATTAAACGAAAAAAAGCCCTCTAGCTTAAAGAGTCTACATCTCATTTCTCCTTACTACATCCAACGTTTTGGTGGATTTTTTGACAGCATAATAGGTCATTTTGTGAATGGACTTTCAGTTGATACTGCCTATTTCCTGAGCCGATTTAAAGATTTAAAAGTTATGACACTTGATTCGCAGTTTTATCATCAAAATCTTCCCATAGACGCAGGTCTGCAAGTTAAAGAACTAGGAATTATTGAATCAAAGAAAGATTATACTGCTAAAAAAATACCAGTTCAGCTTTTTATTTCAGAAGGAGATTGGACAGTCGATATTCAGGCGACCAAAGACTTTATAATAAAAAATTTTGAAGAAGTTGAACTTACTTATTACAAAGGTGAAGAGCCTCATCACTTAATGTCACCTTCAGTAAGTTCAAAAGCTAAAGAGATTCAGCAGAAAATTTTTAATTTTTAATATTAATTTGGCAAATTTGATTGTGCTAACAAGTCATCAAGAAAGAATGCACTCAATTCCATTCTTCCACCCAATTGACTTTTTCGGTATATTTGACTGGCTTGTTGCCTGACCGTATTTTCATTTGAACCTCGAATTTCTGCAATTTCTTTCATTGATAAACCTTTTATTAATAATAAGGCTATTTCTTTTTCACCACGACTAAATGACCATCGATTAAACTGAGCATCGATATAACTTAAAAACTCAGAAGAAAGATGACCAATTTTTTGTTGAAAATCCATTTGCTCTTCTTTTATTTTTTGATTCAAATTCGCATTTATCAATCCCAATTCGGTTATTTTCTCTCGGTAACCTGTCATTTCATTTGATTGCCATTTAACAATTCTAAATTGAAAGAAGGCTCCAAGCATAGAAAAAATCCATAAGGCAATTTCAAGCATGAGGTGATCGATACCAACCCCTTGCCTCATGTCTACAACGACATCAAACATCGTAAACAAACTCACTCCGAGTAAAAGTATGAAAGTTATAATTTTAATTTTATTTTCTTGAGTAGACGTCATAGTATTTTGTAACTCCATATTTTTTCTTGCGCTTCTAAGCTTTTATTTACATCGTCAGTAGTAATACAAGATTTAAATTTTTTCCCTGGATCGACTTGCTGATTCATATAATCTTTAATATCTGGGGACTGATAGGGATCTGAAATAACATAACCTGCTCTTTCAATGCATTTCTCATCCTGACAATCTTGCCAAAATGCTCCGTAAACAATTCGGCCATCGTTGGTAAATCCGGGAAAACTATCAGCATGAACTCTTTTAAGAGGATCATCCAAAGTAAAAGTTTTCTTTAAGTCTCGATCATAAAAATAGACACCGTTTCCCCGATTTCCCATCGAACCGCTAGCATAAAATAAAACAGCATTGAGTTCAGGTTTTGAGAAAATAATTTTTGAAACTATAACATTTAAATCTAAAACTCGCTCACAAGATTTATGATCATTTCCAAACTTATAAATTCTCATTGAGACATCTGAGTCTTTAGGGTTTTGTGGCATAGAAGCAAATTCACTACCATCTAACGAAATCATGGGCAAGCTCATGACATCTCCATCGCTAGAGCGAAGATTTTTACACATATACTCAACAGATCCATTATCTTTTTTGGAAGCTACTCCATTTTTATCTAGCCCCACTTTAATAATTCTATTTGATAAGACTCCAACTCCTTGGTTCTCGCTATTGCCCGAAGGCCAAGACAGCGAACGAACCTGATGATCTGATGCTGATCCACCACTTAATTCTGCAGCGACGGTATAAAATCCACTGATACCACCTTTAAATTGCTTTTTTGCCTTTTTTTGCTTTCTTAGGATATCAGTTAATTTGTAGTGATCCCCATTTGTATCAACTAAATATCTCCAAGTTCCTTGAACTGGAAAAGCTTCATTTGACAGCGGCGTTTCATAGGGAATGACTGAATTACTTAATGCTTTATTGTCATTTCTTTTGAGCTCCATGAGGGTAACCTGACTTAGGCCTTTTCCTGAAAATGAACGCAAAATATACTTTCCATCTGGACTCACTCGAGCATACATTCCAAGCTCAACCGTACCGTTGTCATTTCGTGAAACCCAATTTCCACTGAAGGGAAAATACTCATGTGGAGGTACACATTCAGAGGCCATTAAGTTTGTAACAGAAACCAAAGATATAAAAAGCATAATTTTTTTCATTACATTTCTCCTTTCAGTTCAAAAGAGAAAGTTTCAAATAATTTTTTAGAATCCTCATTGGTCATGACTCCGGTAATAAAACGCGGATGAATCTTTTTATTATTAAAAACAAAAGTTACTGGAAAATGATTGAATCCATTTCTCATAAAAATATCCATCGATACATTTCGATTAATACTGTACTTGCTGGCGAGATTACGGTTATTTTTTTTGATATTCTTTTGATTAAGAACATCAAGTGCTCCCAATATTTCTTCCGTACTGGCCCTAGGGTCAACTACCGGGATAAAAGTATACCCTAATGCTTTAGCCAGGCCCTCTACTCTTGGCAGATCAAAAACAGAATAAGAAAATTTTGGTGACCAAAAATAGATTATTCCTTTCTCATTTAATGAAAGAACTTTAATTAAATCAGCATCATTCCAATCATCACTTGTTTTCGTATTATATATTTTTTCTAAATACCACGGATATGGCTCATCTTTTATTAAGGCTTCACAGGTCGAATTAAAACTGACACGGGAAAACTTTTGATTTTTTAGCCAGATGATCTCAGGGGCTTTTCCTTTAGTTTGATGAAGTTCTACCCACTCCCCAATAATTTTGGAAATATTACGATAAACTAGTTCTTTATAAGACCCACCGACTTGTTGAAGAAATTCTTCCTTGTCCCAGTTGTTTTTAGCTAAATAACCTAAAAACTCACGTTGACAGATTTGATTGTCAAAATTTAACCAAGGTGATTTATCCGCGGTCATTCCCGGCCTAATTAGTGACATCAATATAAAAAAAACTAAAAACTTCATTAAAGTCTCCTAAATAGTTGCTTGCAAAAAACTTTTAAATCGATCATTTCCCTTTTTCCAGATTATCGCATCAAAAATAAAATGAGAAATTAACGGAGTTGTTAAAAGGGCGATTGCAAGTGAATCAAAATGACCACTCATTTCAACTAAATCCTCTTGAAAGTAATCAACTAATCCACCAAAAGCAAAAATAGCGATCAGAAAAAACCCAGCATATTTTTTAATCATCCTTGATGTATGTGTCAGAATAATTCGTTTTTCCATCAAGAAATAATAAGGAATTGCGTGGGAGAATATTAGCAGGACATAACTTTTAAGTTCATTGGTAGAAAAAATAAATCCATAGGCATAAACTGAAGCAAAGAAGGCCATGGTAAAAATCCCTTTAGTATTTTTAGTTAGGATTAGATAAATGAAAAAACAACATGCTATTCCAAGATAAACTAGAGGTAGAACATTTATTACAAACGAATGTTGCAAAGGAGAAAGATAGTTATGGAGATAAAATGGCATAAGTATTTCGTCACTTAAAAGTCCTTTGTTCATAGGACCTCTTAAGTGAAAAATTAAAAATGGAGCAAGTGTCAAGAAATAGTAAAAAAACTTAATTAATGAGTTATGAGTTTTAATGCCGGCCCGGTAGAGAAAAGTAATTCCAAGCCCCTGTCGCATGTTGTGAAAAATTGTAAAATAGAAGATATAAAAGAAAAAATGAGAACTACTAAAATAGTGAATAATGAAATTAAGTAAAAAAGTTCCCAATAACACAGCACTCACATATTTTTTCCCAGCTTCAGAAGGGTCAAAGAGAACCTCAATAAAAGTTGAGTAAACATGTCCCCCATCTAGGAAGTAAATTGTTAGTAGGATAAAAATAGACGAATTCAGCACTCCCGAAAATTGAATTAAAAAAAAAGCGATCAAGGTAGCCAGAAAAATTTTCGTTAGATCACTATATTGACTGCTAAAAATTGAATGGGCTCTCATATACTAATTAACCAATTATTCATTTTTGATTTATTTCCTGACAAATATTATTTAATAAGATGATAACTTTAATGTTTAATTTTTCCAAGTCAAAGAGTATAAATAACCGCATGATTAAAAGACTTATTAACTCTCCAAAGCTCAAATTCTTATATACACTCTTGCTCTTCCAAGTGGTGCTCTTTGCTGTCTATAGATTATTCTTTCTTTGGTATTTTAATGACAATGTTCTTGAAGGGACTTATTACCAAATAGCTCAAAATTTATTTCTAGGCACTCGATTTGATCTTCGCCTGAGTTTAATACTTTTAATTCCAGCAATAATGATAATTAACTTTCCTCTTAATCCGGCATTTAAAGTAAGGTTTGTTAATTTTACCTACACTTTATTGTTTGGACTTATCACTTTTCTTTATATTATAGATATCGGATATTTTTCATATTTAAATTCAAGATTAAATGCAACGGTTCTTCATTTTTTAAATGATTCAACAATTTCAGCGCGAATGATTTTAGAGTCCTATCCTTGGGTAAAATTAATTATTCTCACTCTTTTTTTAGGTGCTTTAATCCATCTATCCCTGAGAAACTTTATATCTAAAAAATTATTTAGAAGTATTGATTTTAATTATAATAAATCAAATCTTGCAGGCTCCTTTTTCTTTCTTCTCTTTTTTATTTTTGGAATTTACGGAAGTCCTACCATGTATCCCTTGCGTTGGTCGCAGGCTTTTTCTACCCCCGACATTTTTGCTTCAAATCTATCTCTCAATCCCGTATTGTATGTCTTTGATACATATTCTTTTCGCAATAAAGATTTTGATGAAAAGCGTGTCGCTGATAATTACGATCTCATTGCTAATTATCTCAAAGTTAATAATCCCAACTTAGGCCAATTGAATTTTATGCGCCATTATTCGGGAGATAAATTAAAAAACAGTCCTCGGCCTAATATCGTGCTCATTGTAATGGAATCTCTCGCTTGGTATAAAACAGGACTTGGGGGCTCAGAGCTCAATCCGACTCCGCACCTAGATGCAATCGCTCAAGAGTCTCTGCTATTTAGCCAATTTTATACTCCGACAGTTGCCACTGCACGATCAATCTTTTCAATTGTAACAGGCCTTCCAGATGTTTCAAAGGTTAAAACAAGTTCCAGAAATCCCTTTATTGTTAATCAGCATACAATAATGGGTCAGTTTGAAGAGTATCAGAAATATTATTTTCTCGGCGGCAGTGCGAATTGGGGAAACATACGCGGAGTATTTAGCTACAATGTGCCAAGTTTAAAAATTTTTGAGGAAGGATCATACAAGTCTCCTCGAATGGATGTGTGGGGTATAAGCGATCTCGATTTATTTAAAGAATCTGCTGAAATCATAAATCAAGATTACAAAAAGCAAAAAAAACCTTTTTTTGCTTTCATTCAAACTTCTGGTTTTCACCGTCCTTACACAATTGCTCCTAATAGTGACAATTTCGTTAAACTAGAGCCCAAAGATATTTCACCAACAAAAATTAAAGCATTTGGTTTTGAATCTTTTGAAGAACTAAATTCGATGAGACTTCAAGACTTTGCACTTGGAAAATTTATTAAACTCGCTAAAAATCAAACTTGGTACAATAATACTATTTTTGTAATAATTGGCGATCACGCACTTCCCCACAATAATGCTCAGAATGTACCCGAATGGAAAAAAAGCCTCTTAAACAATTATCACGTTCCACTGCTTATTCATTTTCCTAAATTTATAAAACCAAACAGAGAAAATAAAATTGCTTCTTCACTTGATGTAATGCCTACACTCGCAGGTTTAGCCGGAATTTCTTATTCAACTAGAAGTCTCGGCAGAGATTTATTCAACCCTGAATTTGACAATTACAGAGCCGCTTTTTCTTATAATTGGTATTCACCTTTTCATTTTAGTTTAATAGATGATGAGTTTTATTTTGAATATAATCCTGCCAGCAAAATTGGAAAATTAAATAAATACAAAGAAAGTGATAAAGACATTGATGTTAAAAATCTGTACCCTGAAAAATATCTTGAGATGGAGAAACTAACAAAAGGTCTGTATGAATCATCACGCTATCTTCTCCATAATAATCAGCGCATAAAAAATTCAATCGAATTAAAAATTCCATCACTCACCAAGAAAAATGAAGTCAAAAAAGTTCAAGGTCTTTTGTAATAGATAAAAATTATTCTATTAAATAATCAACTGAAACATCTGCACTGACCTTAACTTCTCCACTCATTAATTGTGTTCCTAGTGCAAGTGATTTGCCTTGTGCCCTTGAATTCATATCCATCATTGCTTCTGCATACATCGGCTGAATGACTTGAGCACCTCTTGGAACTAAGCGATAGACTCCTTTAAGCTTTACACTTGCCGCACTTGCTAATACTGCTGCTTGTGCTTCGGCGGCGCGTACAGCTTGTCCGAGGAGAGATTTTTCTTCTTCCAATCTTTTATCCAGATCAAACTGAAGAGTATTAACATTTACACCAGAGAGGTCTTTTTTGGGGCCAACGCTGAGTTCATCTAAAAAAGGGCCCGCATTTTCTATACTTCTTAGTGTAATGCTCAAACTTTGTTGGCAATTGTATCCCTGAATACTATTTAGATTAGTTTTCGGATTATAGACATAGTCGGGATTAAGTTCATAAGACAGTGTTTTAATATCTTCTTTTTTTATCTTAAAGTTTGAAAGAGCATTTTTTAAACTTTCAAATCGCAATTGATTATTTTTCTGTGCTTCTTTGGCAGTAAAGCCTTTAGACCAAACGATAAGGTTAATGCGTACAATGTCTGGTTGAAATGTTTTTTCTGCTGAGCCAGTGACTGAAATAGTCCTTATAACTTCTGCATTTGCACTTAAATTCATTAAAGAAAAGCAAAAAATTAGAAAAATATTTCGCATTAAATTCTCCTTGTGATAGTCTCAAACCTTAAAAATTCTACCTAAAAAATACTAAATTGGAAGTTAACTTTATGACTAAAAAAGTAAGCGCTAGAAAAGACATTAAACCAACCGTTAAAACTCAGATTGATCCCAATGGAAAAGCTTCAAGTCAAGATGGAATCTATGGGCTTCCTTTTCATGAAAGTGAGGCAAAGGTTGTTTATATCCCAGTTCCTTGGGATGTTACAACTTCATATCAGGCCGGCACATCAAAAGGCCCAGGAGCAATTTTAAAAGCTTCTGAACAAATTGATTTTTTTGACCTGGATTACATCAATGCTTATGAAGCAGGTCTTTACATGAAAAAAGAAAGTTCAAAAATTAAAAAACTCAACAAAGAAGGAAGACTGCTCGCTAAAAAAATTATTGACGCTGATGATGATTCCATGAAAAAAAATAAATCACTTCAGCTTAATTTAAAGAAAGTTAATGCCATTTGTGAGAATCTTAATCTCGAAGTTTATAATGAAACAAAAGCATGTCTCAAAAAAGGTCAAATACCAATCATCGTTGGAGGTGATCACGCAACACCTTTTGGTGCGATAAAGGCTTATGCAGAAACATTTAAAGACTTTGGTGTGCTTCATTTTGATGCTCACTCAGATACAAGAATCGCGTACATGGGATTTGAAAATTCCCATGCGTCTATTATGCATAACGTGATGGAAAAAATTCCTGGTGTTTCTAAATTAGTACAAGTTGGAATTCGTGATTTCTGTGAACAAGAATTTAATTACACTGAGGCACATCCTAAAATTAAAGTATACTTCGATCAACACCTCCATAAGCGGAAATTATCTGGTGAATCTTTTGAAAAAATAGCACGTGAAATAATCAGTCATCTTCCTAAAAATGTTTATATCTCATTTGATATTGATGGATTGGATCCAAGGTTTTGTCCCCATACTGGAACCCCAGTTCCAGGTGGATTAGACTATCCTGAAGTCGTATTTATCATTAATGAATTGGTAAAATCTAAAAGAACTCTGGTTGGTTTTGATTTGGTCGAGGTAGCCCCATCTCCAAAAGATAAATCTGATGAGTGGGACGCCAACGTTGGTATGCGCTTATTATACAAAATGACCTCTGCAGCTTTAAGTAGTCAAGGTCTCATTCAAAACAGATAAACAAAAGACAATAAAAAAGGGCGCTCATTCGAGTGCCCTTTTTTGATCCATCTAAAATTTAAGTGACTTCATAATTTGTGACGGGAGCAGGCACGCACGAATTTAAGTCCAGGTGGACCATCTGAGGCGTAAGCTCCAATACTTGCAATCACAAACGCAAAAGCCACGGCATATTCACCAGTCTTTAAAAATAAAGACTCTCTGATGAAATCTCCAGAGACAACATCTAGCAAGGCAAACACTGTTACCATTGCCAGACAAGCACTCCAAAAAGAGTACTCGTTCTGTGATCCGTTGTTATCTTTTGTCATATGCATAGACTAAACTCCCCTATCGCAATTCCTCCGGATGGTTTATTTGGAAGAAGCGATATCAGCAGTATAATTGATTCCACCTTACTCGCTAAATTTCATTTTTTCTAATAAGTTATCATGGCCTTAGAATGCATTGGTCCTATAACTTTACCAAGCAAAGCGCCAACTTATTGAGCAAGAGGCCATTGGACAAGTGACTATTTTATGTAGTGTTTGTAGATTTCCTTGATTCGTCCTTTTTTAACTAGTTCTTTTAAACCTAAATTGTAGTCATCTCTTAACTGAGAATCACTAAAAACAAGTTGATAATGAGAAGGGTTAGCTTTTGTAAAAGGATGAAAATCAACCGGAAGATTTTTAAAACGTGGATTTGATTTAGATTGACCAGCATAATACTTGTAAATATTAATATCACTCAACACTACGTCAACTCTCTCAAAATTTAATAAAAGAGCTTGAGTCGATTGATCATTTTTCTCTGAATAAAGATTCGTTTTTCCAATTTCACTGAGCCACTCAGGGTAGCGCTTAAGTGCTCCAACAAATGAATTAACCTGCAAGCCTTTCAAGTCTTCTGGTTTTTTGATTTTAATATTTTTTTGCTTGAGTGTTATAAAATAGTTGTCGTATAAAACCGGTGCTTCACCATAAAAACCACCAAAAATATTTAAATTCTCACCGACATCCATCATGACGACATCAACTATTTTATTTTTAAAAGAGATTGCAATTCTTCCCATTGGTAAATAAATTGGAATTAATTTATGTCCGCGATAGGCAAGTGCCTCTGAGACAATTTCGACTTCAATACCAGAATTAGTCTCAGGAATAACAAAAGGTGGGAGTTTTTCACCAAAACCCACTCTTACTTCTTTTGCGTTTAAAAGACTGGTGGTAAAAACAAACAAGAAAAAAATAAATTTTATTGTCATACAATTAAACTATTTACCCATGGTGAAAATATGTCAAAATACGCCTAGAGAAAATTTATCTTACAGCAATTTCCACAATTAGTACTCGAATAAGGGATGATTTAAATTATTATGAAAAAATTATTAATATCTTTAGCTTTTCTAATGGTTTTAGGATCATGTTCTTCTCTGAAAAAAATAAATAATGATCAAAAAAAACTCAATCAAGTATTTATAAATGATTCTCACTGGAATGATTTAACAAAAGTGTTGATTCAAAATAAAGACCAAAACCTAGACAAAAATTTATCTATACACCACCCGAACCTTCTGTCCCAAATCAATCAAGACTCAAAGGACCCATACTTACTCATGTTTTGGGGGAAAAGTTACAATATTGACGCAAGTAATAATAAAATAATCGTTGATGAAGGGCTCTTAAAAGAACTTCATCAAAAATTTAATATTTTTACAACAAATACCCAGGCCCATGCAGGAATCATCCATACCTATGGTTATCTTTTTAGCCTCTTGGATACACCATATGGATTTAAGCGAAAGCGCTGGATTGATCAATCCTTAAATTCAGCTTTTTCATTCGAAAAATTAAGTCTTTCTCCTGATGCAATTGAGGGTGGACTTCTATCTAATCTCACCTATTTTATCGGAATGATTACTTTAAAAAATAAAACTAACTTACAACTCTTAAAAAATGTTTCACAAGAAGTTCAACATTTTAACTACGATGGATTAAAAAAATATCGGCTTGAAGAGAAGAGTAAAGACGTAATTATAAAAACAACTTTTGTTTCATTTCCCAAAAATATGGCCCAAGAGGATAACAGCTATCTTTTAATCTACACAATTTTTGACCTCACGCTTGATAAAGAATATCTCATCACTGCTTTTCCTATAAATCAAAAAACTTTTTTAAATGCCCAAGACAAAAAGTATCTTGGAAAAAATAAGAATATTTCATTGAGATATAATGCAGCTTTAGATCATTTTGTTCAAGGGACTTTAGGCTCCAGGACTTTTTTCAACAATTAAAGGTTGCAACTGCAAAGGAGAACTAAAGTTTATATTGATCTCTTTTGCTGTTTGTAAAATTGCTAAAATAAATTTATGCCGCTCTGAGAGTTCGACTGTTCCAATCGTTGTCTTAAAATATACATTCACCAAAATATTAATTGCTTTATCAGTCATGTCAAAAATGTAAACTTGAGCTGTTGCTGGATCAATGACTTGATGTATTTGGCATAAATACCTCAAGCGTTCACAATAATCTTCTAAAACTTCTGTTGGAGTTTCATAATCAATTTGCAAGAGAACTCTAAATCTTCGAGATTCCCTCATGCCATAATTATCGATGGCCATATTGGCGAGAACATTATTGGGCAAAGTCACCACCGACTGGTGAGGTGTTCTTATTCTGGTACTTCTAAAGCCGACTTCTTCAACCGTTCCTTCCAATCCTTTATCTAGTAAGACATAGTCCCCAATCAGAAATGGACGATCGATAATCAATGTTACCGAACCAAAGAGATTTGAAATTGTGTCTTTAGCCGCTAAAGCTACTGCCACCCCCCCAATTCCAAGACCAGCAAGAATGCTTCCAATATCAAAAGTTAAACTATGAGCGACTAAAATTGTTCCAAAAGAGACAACTAAAACTTTTGAAGTTTTTGACAAAATTGGAATGAGAACATCATCAAATTTATTGGCAGTGTCTTTGGCAATTTTTGCAAAGTGCATGCTGATAAGATCAACGATCTTAAGTGATGACCAGACTGAAGAGATAGCTATCAATATATAAAAGACTCTGACTAAAAATTCATAGCTAGTGAGATCTATTTCAATAACTCTTATTCCGGCCATACACATAAGAGAAAAAGCCAGTAGGCCAAAAGGCAAAGTGGATTTGTAATGATCTTTTTCCTTAAACATTAAAGATTCTTTTTTGACTAAATCATGTATATAAATTGTCGCAAGAAACCGCGAAAGACTAAGTGCGATTAAGGCCAAAATAAAAATAAATAAAAATCCTAACCATTGAGCTTTTGAAAAAAAGAAAACTGTCTCTGACATCCAAATTGGCAAAGAGGCTTTGATTTTTGTTTTCCAATTACTGTACTCTAATACCCCACTAACAACAGGTAAGTGAGAAACTGTGGAGTATATATGTCCTAAGGACTGGACAGTTTCTGCAGAAAATCTCCAAGCTCCATCGGCATTTTTCTCAATAGCAATTTCGGCATCTATACTGGAGTCATTTTTTGAAATTGCTTGTTTTCGAAAATACCATTTCGGGCCATTGGGATTATTCGGTATACTCTCAAGGTCAATTTTTGCTATACGATCTAGGGTGTTTATTAATCGCTCAGCCGCTTGTCGACCTACTCGTTGCCTAAAATTTTCTTCGATCTGTGTTAAGTTAAATGTCCTTGCTGCCTGATCAAAATAAAGCTGTGCTCGTCCTGTTCCTTTTTTAACTTCATCCATGGCAACCAAAAAAGTACTCATCGTCTCTCTTGGACTTTTAAGCTTCTCCAGTTCTTCGTATCTTAAATACGCGACTGAAGAATCCATTTCAATCTCTAAATCTTTGTTTGATGAGGAACTATTTTTTTCATTTACGATAGTCTCTTTTAAGACTGCTCCTGGTATTTGAGCAAATAATGTCGGCTGTGTTAAATAGAAAAATATTAATAAAAATTTCATGAAGATTCCTTGAAGTGTAGAGTAAAAATACATTGAAAGAAGTAAACTGGTCAAGAATTGCTGACCATGTCATCAAAAAATATTTCATACAAAGTGTTTCATCATTAGTGGGATATCCATAACTGTATTAAAATAAAGTAACCGCAATCTGCTTCTCAAGGATGAGATGAATGAAAAAAATATTTTTACTTATTTTAGTCTTACTGTCTATCCCAACACTCTTTGCCCAAGATGTTTCTGAAGGGGTCTATGTTAAAAAGACCAATGAATCTCAATTTAATTTACTCAAGTCTCGCAATGAATTCACCATCGACCATATAAGTGAACAAGGTTTTGAACTTTATGGGCCAGTTGGCACCAGTCAATTTTTAAAATTTAATAATATCGAATTTGAATTTTTAAAAAAAATTCCTGTCACCATCGCTGCGACTTATCCTAGCCCTGAAGAAATTGAACTAGAGCTTAAATCTCTAACCTCAAAATATTCATCAATAAGTAAAATGTTTTCAATCGGAAATTCGGTTAAGAAAAGATCATTGTGGGTCATTAAAATTTCTAAAAATGTCGGTGTTAATGATCATCGACCTGAGTTTAAATATATTGCAAACATGCATGGTGATGAAATAGTGGGAAGAGAGCTGATGGTAAGATTTATCAAAGACCTACTCTCCCAATACGGAAAGGACCAACAAATCACGAACCTTATAGATCGAGCTCAAATATATATAATGCCTTCAATGAATCCAGACGGTGCTGCTAATAAAAACCGAGGGAATGCTAATTCCATTGATCTTAATAGAAATTTTCCAGATTTTTCTACAAATGATAACAAAGACACAACCTTGGGTAGACAGCCAGAGACACAGGCAGTAATGAATTGGCAGACTCAAAGAAACTTTAAACTCTCGGCAAATTTTCATGGTGGTGCAGAGGTTGTCAATTATCCTTGGGATACATCGGCAAGTAAATTTCCAGAGCAAGATTACTTAAAAGAATTAAGTCTTGAATATGCAGGCTTAACTCCATACATTGCAATGTCTTCTACTTTTAAAAATGGAATCACAAATGGTTATGCTTGGTATGAAGTTAACGGAGGAATGCAAGATTGGAGTCTCTACTACAAAAAAGACCTGCAATTAACTATCGAACTATCAAACCCCAAATGGCCTGAATACGATAAGATTGATTTTTACTATCAAGAAAATAAAATCGCTCTCTTGAACTTAATTCAAAGGGTGTTGTAATAATTAAATGTTTATTTTGTGCTTATTAAATAACTGCTCAAACTCGCTCATATGTATCGGTGAATTAGGGGTCATGATGGCCCTTAATGTGTAAGTGTGATCTTCTTCTTTATTGATGAGTATTTGATCTTTTGAAAAATATTTATCTTTAAAAAGTTCATCTAATTCAAAACTATTTAAAAAAGTAATATCAATTTTACCTTCTAGTAATTCGTTTAAATTTTCTTTTAGGGAAGTTCCAAAGCTTATGCCTTCAATTTTTTTATTCTCAGAAATCTTATGATCCGTTTGCATGTTTAGAAGTTTATAGTGATACCCTAAAATTAACTTTATCTTTTTATCTTTAAAATTTGAAAAAAAACTTTGATCTCTGTTATTGGCCTTTAGAGCAATAATCACCTCTTGTCCCTTGGCCAAAACAGATGAAGTGTTATAATTAATTTTCTCTTGAGACCAACCCCAAGATTCATCTTCAAACAAAATTACATCAAATTTTCCAGTAGTGAAGTCTCTATATCGACGTTTGGCACTGGTTAAAACAAATTGAAATTTATATTTATCTTGTGATTGATTGAATTTTTTGATGATCTCTATCGTGTGACCACTTTTTCCTTCATATTCTACAAAAGGGTAAAACTCATATCCCCCCACCTTTACTAAAATTTTAGCATCAGAGGAATTAGGTAACAAAAACAAAAGGGACAATAAAATAGTTATAAAATAATTCATTAAATATTGGACTCGATTTATAAAGCTTGCAGCTCTTTTTTTAATTTCACTAGGCGAACTCTCTCATCTTTTTTAATAGATTTAGCTGCTATCGATAATAATGTATTCATTCTTTCCAAGTTCAACCAATCACTTTTATCTGGATCACCTTTTTCAAAATTAAGCCTACAATAATCAAGACTATTTTCACTAGATAAATAAAGTGGCAATCCTTGTGTTCGACAAATTAATGGTCTCGCCTCGTAAATAGTACAACTATCATTGACTAAAAAGACACAGTTCTTTTTATCACCTTCAATCTGCCAAGTTTGGCGCAATGAATTTCTTTTTTCACTATCAAGAGAATTAAACCAATCTCTCACTCGCTGCGCTTCTACCTCAAATATACTTATATCAGTTTGACAACATTTTGAACATCCCTGCTTACATTGCATTTGATCAATGTTTTTTGAGTAGACTTTTTCAAAAAAAGAGCTGGCATTTTCCTGAAGAGAGATAACTGGATTTGGAGTATTCATTACGGCAAAATTCCAGCAGCAACTTCTATTTGTTTCTTACTAAGCACTGCCAAAATTTGGGTCTTTTCAGAATCTCTCTTGCGATCGAGATATAAATTTAACGCAGTCAAAACATCCAAATTTGTGACAAGTCCAAGCCTGTAATCACGCAGAGTTTCTTCATAACTTTTCCTGGCACGATCTAGAGCCTGATCAAAAGGAGTTATTTGATCACGATAGCGCTTGAAAGCTTCAAAACGACTTGAAAGTTCAACGGTTAACTTTCTTTTTAAATCTATCAACTGATACTGAGAAGTTAATTTTTTTTCAACTTCAATTTTAACCTGACTTCGTGAACTTCCCCCTTCGTATAGTGGAACTGTTAGATTAACGCCAACGTCCCAGTCTGCATTTTTATAGGTCGTACTGCCATCTTTGTAGGCATAATAGTTTGATGATAGGTCAATTTTTGGCATCAAGTGATTTTTAGCAATAGTTAAATTTCTATTGAATTTTTCGATTTCTAGTTGCTTATTTTCTACATCCTCTCTACTAAGGGCCAACTGTAAATACTCATCAAAGGGTTTTATATCCAATAGATTTTCGAGAGTCGCTTCTTTGATTTTATTTTCACTTAGACCAGTCAATAAAATTAACTTCTCTAAGGCTTGTTTATAAAGTCCTTCACCATTAATCAACTGGGCCTCAACCGAAGCTAACTGAGCCTCTGCTTGCAACAGCTCTCCTCTACGAGAGCGACCAATTTGGACTCTTTTTTTAATTTCTAATACCCGCTCATTGCTTTGCTTTTTGAGTAAATCGAGATTTTTCACTTCGCTTAAATTCAAAAGAAAATTAAAATAAGCTTCAACGACTTCTGTATAGATGCCCAATTGATCAAGCTTCTTTGTATTTTTAATAATAACTTCGTCTACTTTAAAATTTCCTAGTTTATCGCTGTCTTTTCCCCCGTTAAAAAGATTGGCCGTCAAGTTAAGTCCAACTGCTTTTTGAGTGAGGGCCTCATCTTGTTTTAAGTAAGAACCTTTGGCCGACAAAACAGGAAAATAGAGGCTTCTTGCTTGGTTCGTCGCTTCAATGGCCTGTTGATACTTCGAGTCATTTACTTTGTCACTTTGATAAATTCCAAGTGCGCTACTAAAACTTTCTTCGAGCGTCAGGCCTAGGGCTCCACTAGAATAAAATGAAAAGACGAGTAAGAGTGTGAAGAACTTTGAGTATTGAAAAACCATGGCTTAATTCCTGGATAAAACGTGTGTGATCTTTTAAAGGTGGATTCATTAAATCACCGTCGAATAAACGTGTAAATCTTTCTACCAAAATTCATTCAATGGTGCTAAAAATGTCTAACTAAAATTCAATTTTTTTCATTAGAGGGCACTATGAGATTTAACGGCGTTGTTTTATCGGCAATCTTACTTGTGAGTCTCTCACTATCATCTTACTCGCTTAAAGCTGCAACGCTCAAAGTAGGTATGGTGACCGACGTTGGTGGTGTAAATGATCAATCATTCAATCAATCTGCATGGGAAGGACTACAAAAAACTAAAAAAGATTTAGGTATAAAAATCAGCTACCAAGAATCTAAGCAAGATGCAGATTATCCTGCGAATCTCGAAACTCTTTACGATGCTAAAAATGACCTAATCTGGGGAATTGGATTTAAAATGGCGGATGCCATTTTATTAGCAGCAAAACAAAATCCAAAACAAAAATACGCAATTATTGATTATTCGTATGGCAACAAAACTCCGCCAAATGTTTTAGGTGTTATGTTTAAAGCAGAAGAAGGTGCATTTTTATCTGGCTACCTCGCTTCAAAAATGAGCAAAACAGGCAGTGTTGGTTTTATTGGAGGAATGAGTGTGCCAATTATTCATAGTTTCCAGTATGGTTTTAAAGCTGGGGCCTTGTATGCCAACAAAAAAATTAAATTTAACGAGCAATACGCTGAATCTTTCACAGATGCCGCTAAAGGAAAAGCTATTGCCAATCAAATGATAGGAAAAGGATCTGATGTTATTTTCCATGCAGCTGGAGCAGTAGGAGATGGAGTCATTGAAGCTGTCAAAGAAAAAAATAAAATGGCCGTTGGAGTTGATCGCGATCAAAACTATCTCGCTCCTAATAATGTTATCACTTCAAGCATGAAGCGAATTGACAATGCTATTTACAATGTTGTTAACGATCTTGGTAAGGGAACTTTCAAAGGTGGTACAACGATTGAGTATGGACTAAAAGATGGGGCAGTAGATGTTGCACCAACAACTTCAAAAATGGTTCCATCAGTTCTCATGGAAGATATAAGTAAACTTAAAAAAAGTATTGTTGAAGGAAAATTAAAAATACCAGCAACTTCATCTGCTTTTGCTACTTTTGTTAAGTCACTAAAGTAATGGCCATCCTAGAGCTTAAAAACCTCACTAAATCTTTTGGGTCACTTCGCGCCTACCACAATATTAACCTGACGGTTATGAAGGGTGAGGTGCATGCACTTCTTGGTGAAAATGGTGCCGGAAAATCAACACTGATGAAAACTATTTATGGAGAACATGCTCCGGATAGTGGTGGTGAAATACTTCTGCATCAAAAAAAAATAAAATTAGAATCTACTGCCGAGGCAATCGCCTTAGGTATAGGCATGGTCCACCAACACTTTCGCCTCGTTCGCCCATTTAGTGTTCTACAAAATATCATTTTGGGAATAGAGCCAAAAAAATGGGGATTTCTTATCGATTATAAAAGTGCTCGAAATAAAATCGAATCCATAATGGCGGAGTTTAATTTTTTTGTTGATCTCGACTCTAAAATTGAAACTTTAACCGTCGGCACTCAACAAAGAGTTGAAATTTTAAAAATACTTTATCGAAATGCTGAACTATTAATTCTTGATGAGCCTACTGCCGTCTTAACCCCACAAGAAATAAAAGATTTTTATATCATTATCAAAAATTTAAAACAAAAAGGGAAAACGATTCTCATTATCACTCATAAACTCCATGAAATAAAAGAAATAGCAGATCGTTGTACTATTATTAGAAAAGGTGAATTCATTGAAACACTCACAGTTAAAGACGCAAGTGAGCAAGAGTTGGCTTCAAAAATGGTTGGCAGAGAAGTTCTCTTACATGCAGTCAAAAAAGAGGTCTCTCCCACTGATATATGTGTCTTAGAAATAAAAAATCTCAATGTTTTAAATTCAAAAAAGCTACCTGCAATAAAAGACTTTAATTTAATTCTCAAAAAAGGATTTATTACGGGACTCGCGGGTATTGATGGTAATGGCCAAAGTGAATTAGTTCAGGCCCTCACTGGACTTAAAAAAAGTGAAAGTGGATCTGTTAAAATTAACGAGAAAGCTATAACTAATTTGACTCCCCTAGAAATCTATCAAAATAAACTTGGTATGATTCCAGAAGACAGACAAAGAGTCGGACTCGTCATGGATTATTCAATTAAAGAAAATTTAGTTCTGCAAACAATAGATCAAATTCCTTTTTCAAAATATGGTGTGATCTTAAATAATGAGCTCAATAAATTTGCAGTAAAACTTATTGAACGTTTTGATATTAGACCCACAGATCCTGAAATAAAAGCTCGCAATCTTTCTGGGGGTAATCAACAAAAAGTTATTCTAGCTAGAGAAATTGAACACAATCCTGAAGTGCTTATTGCTTTTCAACCAACTCGAGGTCTTGATGTTGGAGCAATTGAATACATTCATTCAGAACTCATCAAGTTAAGAGACTCGGGAAAAGCAGTATTTCTTATTTCTTACGAACTTGATGAAATCTTGTCTCTGAGTGATGAGATCGCTGTCATTTGTGAAGGAAAACTTACAGCTTTATTGTCTCAACAAGAAATCAGTAATAATAAAAACTTAAAAGAAACCTTAGGCTTTTATATGGCCGGAGGAATAAAGTGAAAAACTTTTTAGTTAGTCTATTATCCATTTTCCTCGGACTTCTTTTAGGTGGATTAGTTTTAAAGCTTTCAGGAATAAATCCCCTTGATGCTTATACTGTCATGATAGAAGGTGCTTTTTCCCAGCCCAATTATATTTCTTATATTATTATCCGTTCAACTCCCCTCATTCTAACCGGACTATCAGTCGCTTTTGCTTTTAAGACCGGTCTTTTTAATATCGGCACCGAAGGCCAATTTATTGTTGGGGCCCTCACTGCAACATTTTTAGGATTTTATTTCAATTTTAATCCATGGCTTCAAATTCCTGTCGTCATGATATTATCTTGTTTTGCTTCGAGTTTATACGGGGGACTCGCAGGATATTTAAAAGCGCGATTTGGAGTGCATGAAGTTTTATCGACCATCATGTTAAACTGGCTTGCACTTTATTTATCGAATTTCTTTGTTTTTATCGAAGGCTTCAGAAGACCAGATACTGAAACAACAGAATTCATTAACCAATCGGCTTCCATAACATTACTTGAAAATTGGAAAGTAAGTGAAAGTGGCATGGCCTGGTTAGAAAATCATACCTTTTGGAAATCATTTTTAAGGCCCCCATTTAATGCTGGTATTTTTATTGCTCTCATAATGGTTTTTTTGATTTGGTTTATTTTAGAAAAAACGACTTTTGGCTTTAAACTTAAAGCGACCGGTTTTAGTCAACTTGCATCTCGGTACGCTGGAATAAATACCAACTTAAAAATGACTCAAGCAATGATGATATCAGGTGCACTTTCAGGGCTTGCCGGAGCTTTGCACGTCATGGGTGTTTCTAAAAACGTCGCGGTGCTGGCTGCACATGAAGGTTATGGTTTTGATGGAATAGCAGTTGCCCTTATAGGATCTAATCATCCAGTTGGTGTTCTTCTCTCTGGATTTTTTCTCGGCACTCTTAAATACAGTGGACAAAAACTGCAATCAGCTCTCGAGGCTCCGTCTGAAGTTATAAGCATCATGATCGGAGTGATAATTTTCTTCATTGCTATTCCTTCAATTTTTAATTGGCCATTAAAAATACTTTCCAGAATTAAAAAAGAGAGTAAACAATGAACGATCTCATTATAATTTTTACAACAACACTCATGTACTCTACCCCACTCATTTTTGTTTCTCTCGGTGGAGTCATGTCAGAAAAATCAGGTATAATCAATATTGGCCTTGAAGGTATGATGACTCTAGGAGCTTTTGTGGCTTCATGGATTGCTCTCACAACTGGAAACCCATGGCTGGGCTTTCTCTCTGGAGGATTTGCAGGATTACTTTTAGCAAGCCTTCACGCTCTCGCTTCCATTTATTGGGGCGCCAACCAGGTTGTCTCGGGAATGGCGATGAATTTTTTAGGTGGTGGGATTTCCATTTTTTTATGTAGAATCTTTTTTGAAGGTGCAAGCATGACACCTCCTCTTGATCTAGCTTTAAAAATTCCACTGATCTTTAATCAATATGCAACAGTTTACTTATCATTTATTACGACTTTGATTATTTGGTTTATCTTCAAGTTTACAAAACTGGGACTTCGAATCATAAGTGCTGGCGAACACCCTAAAGCTGCAATTTCCGCTGGAGTCAAAGTTAATTTTTATCGCACATTCGGAGTTTTAGCTTCAGGATTTTTAGCCGGTCTTGGTGGTGGAAGTTTATCCATTGTGATTGTTTCTAATTTTAGGCCAACTCTCATATCCGGCCAGGGCTTTATTGCACTAGCTGCCCTCATCTTTGGAAAGTGGAATCCAGTTGGATCAATGTTGGCCTGTCTCTTTTTTGGTTTTTCTCAGGCCCTAGTTGTCTATATCGGCGGTCTTGAAAATGTTCAAATTTCTTCCCAACTTCTCTCTGCACTTCCTTATGTTCTGACTTTAGTTGTCTTGGTAAGTTTTATGGGAAAATCTACTGCTCCAAGTGCCTTGGGACAGTAGACTAAAAAAAAATTTTACAGCGTGAACTTAAACTCAGACAGAAGCACTCCAGGCATTTGACTCCCACCAACTTCTCGTTGAAAGTAAGAACCCGTTGCTGGACTCATATCAGAGAAATCAGTGATTCTCTCTAGGCATTCTCCGAAAATTGAATAGTAACTTTCATCAAAACGTAGGTCTTCTATTGGAGATTGAATCTCTCCATTTTCTACCCAAAAACAAGCATAACGAGTCATACCAGTGATTCTTGCTGTTTCACGATCAGACCAATTGAGGTAATGAAGATCAGATATGTATAAACCTGTTTGTAATTCTTTTAAAATATCATCTCTTTTTAAATCCCCAGTATGAATGACTGGAGATCTCATAGACTCCCACTCATTCGCAAAGTTAGATTCAAGTTTATATTCATTAGCGGTTCTAGAACTGACTAAGAAGTTTTTAAATTCTCCTTGTTCAATTAAGGCCAGTCTTGCTGGTGCGACTTCACCTGCTTCATTAAAGCGTGGTGAAAGACCTAGAGAAAAGTCTTCTTCTAAAGTAAACTTGGGTGAAAGTTTTTTCTTTTGTTGCCATAAATCTTTTAGTGAGCCATTTCCTTGTTTGTGAGCAGACATAGAAACGCCCCCCCAGGAAAGGGTACCGACTAATTCATTCACTGCCGATGGAGCAAGGAATACACGATAATTTCCACGTGCAATTTTTTTAGACTCTCGGTTCATCAGATTTAATTTAAATTCGGCGTCCGTTATATTTCTTTTTAACACTTGCGAGTTAAAAACATTTCCAGCATAAAGCGATTTTACTGCTTTTTGCTTTTCATTATAGAGAGAATAATCAAGATAAAAATTTCGTGTTTTAAACCAATGCGATTGTCCTTTAGAATTGATGGTTGCTCTCGCAAGATCTCCACTTGAAAAGACTCCTGCTAAATCGACATGAGAAGCTAAGTCTAGAACTTGCGTAATCATTTCATCATTTTGAGGAAGAACATGTAGAGACTCCTCTTTTGTTATCCCGTAATGAACTGGCCTTACTAAATAGGGATCATCTGGAAGTGAACTAATCCACTCTCTCGACTGCTGAAGTTTTTTTAGTGCTAATGAAAAATCTAACTCAGAAGCTTGATAAGGAATATTAAAACTTATGACTTTGTTGCCTTTAATAAAATTAAAATCAATAAAAGCTTGTTCAAGATTAGTCACTTGCCTAATTTTTGCTTTTGAAAAACGAGAAAAAAGTGTGCTTTCTCCTGCAAAATTTAAAGTGAGTTCCTCATCGGATTTTAATTCATTCAGAATTTTTTGAGCAAATTTTTCGAAGTGAAGAGAATCTAAAGCTTTCATTATTTACCGCCTCCAAAAACTTCAATATTTGAAAATAAACAAACTGGGCTGGCATGTCCGACAAAGATGACTTGATTTGGTTCTCCTTTACCGCAATTAGCAAGGCCGCCCACTTCAAAAGTTGAGCGGTCCCCAACCATTTTTAATTGGTTCCAAAATGGTGCAGTGATACCTCGATAATTGGGATTTTTTACAATTTTGGTCAGTTTTCCATCTTCAATGAGACGGGCAAACTCACAACCAAATTGAAATTTATTACGATAATCGTCAATCGACCATGACCTATTTGTTTGCATGAAAATGCCACGCTTAACTGATTTGATCATGTCTTCTAATTTAGATGCTCCAGGCTCTAAGTTTACATTGGCCATGCGATCAATCGGTGCACGATTCCATGAAGTCGCTCGTTGGCTCGCAACACCTGGAAGGCCTAATCTTTTTTGAGACTCCAAGCTACCTAGGCCTCTAAGAAGCAGGCCTTCTTTTATAAGAAATTCTTTGGTCGCAAGATTACCAACGTCATCAGCGAAATAGCTGGCATATTGTCCAACAACCGTCGGATCGAAAGTAATATTCATTAGTGGAGAACCATATTTTAATGTCCCAAAGTCTTCTGGCTTTACAAAACTCCAACCAGCATAATTTCGTTCATCACCTAAAATTCGGTCAAGCTCTAAAGGATGTCCGATACTTTCATGGATTTGTAGATACAGTTGATCTGGAGCTAATAGGAGGTCCATCGTTTCAGTTGGACACTCTTCGGCGTCTAGCAAGAGAAGAGATTCTTCTGCAATTCGTTTTGCTTCACGAATCAGCTTTAATACATCAAAATTTTCTAAACCAAATTGTATGCTCTGGTCATCCCCGTAACTTCTTCTTTGGTTGCCCTTTTCACTTGAAGCTACTGCACTCATTGATACTGAAGAACGATTGATTGTTTGTTTAATATCGGAGCCGTTACTGGCGATAAAATGTGTCTGCATTTCTGTTAAATTAAGCGAAGCAGTTCGACTGATTACGTGATCATGAATTTTCATTGTCGATGATATTGTCATCAGCAAATCAGACCAAGGAGCAGGTTTAAAGTCTTCAATCGATAGCTTAGCTGGACTCTTATAATGACCAACGGTTCTTGGTCTTTCAGTATGTGATGAAAATTTGGCTAAACTAAAACGACTGGCATTTTCAGCTGCAGTTTTTGTTTTTAAGGCACACTCTCTCACTTCAGAGGCTGAAAAAGAATTAGTCGCACCGTAGGCAAATTGTCCATTCATCATAACTTCGATCATTAGCCCATGATCTTCAGAGTGATTAAGCCCTTCAAAAATTTCGTTTCTTACACTTAGAGAAATTGATTTGGTATGAACTTCCCTCAATGAAATATAATCTGCATTTAAATCATTCAGACTTTCTAGTAAGTTTTTTAATCTCATTTATTCTCTTCCTTTCCAATGAGTCATACTTGTTGAGACTCCTAATAATTTATTAACAAATGTAAAAATTCCTAAAGGCAATATACCTTTTAAGAGATCAACCCACTTAACGACAAAAGGCTCTTTAACAAAGGCTTTATTGGCAATCATTCCTTCAATAATTTTTCTGACGATAGTCTCTGGCTTAAGCCATGGAAGTAGTATTGGAGCTTTTACTCCTGTAAACATCCCTGTAGTAATGTAACTAGGGCAAACTGTAGTGACATGAATGTTATTTAGATTTCTTTCCAAAATTTCCAGTCTAAGGGATTCTGAAAATCCTACTACTGCCCACTTAGATGAGGCGTAGGTCGTTCCATATGGAAGACCTATAAAGCCGGAAGCACTGGCAAGATTGACAATATTGGCTTTTTTACTTTTTTTGAGGTCATCAAAAAAATAATGAGTCATGGCCACAAGTCCATCAACGTTTACTTTATAAGTTAATAAGTGTTTTTCTAAAGAAAGTTTTTCAAAATCTCCACCAAAGACCACTCCGGCATTATTAATCAAGATATCAATGGAAATTCCTTTAGAACGAACCTGAGCGTGGCAATTCTTGATGGATTCAACACTGGAGAGATCAGCTTGAAAAGCGTGGGCATTTCCCCCTTGCGATTTTATCTGTTGGACAACCTGGCTTGCTGCTTCGAGATTAATATCGACGATGCAGACCTCTGCACCTCTTGATGCTAAATTTTCGGCCATTAGCTTTCCAATTCCTGAGGCACCACCAGTGATGAGAACTTTTCTTTTTTCAAAATCTAACATGTCATTCCTAATGTAAAAAAATGGCGAGGGTTAAAACCTCGCCAATAATTATAGTCATTATAATAGTATTTTAAAATTAAAAGGCTTGAACTGCGCCTCTACCATCAACATAAAAACTCTGTGATGTTCGGTTTTCATTTAATAAACCTTTTACTTTATATGAAATTTGAAGAATAGCAGAAGCTACTGGCTCTTCGTCAGAGCCAACATTGGCGATACTGACAAGTTCAGAAGTCGCATCAAAATTAAATCCCCATGAAGCTGTGATCTCACTTGCTTGAACTTTTAAGCTCGTAATATATTTTCCACGTCCTTTATAACTTCCACCATATTGAAAAAATACAGTGTATGTAAAGCCAACGACTTCTCCACCAAAATAATTTTTATAAGACACTCGGTAGCTCACAACTTTAGGAGCAGACCAATTGGCCATTTGGTGCATACCTGGAGTTTTTCCAGGAGTATCGAGTTCTGGAAATACACTGATTGAAGGAACTAAGCCGCTAGTAGTAATAACTGGCCTTCCCGCATCTATAATAGTCCAAATCTTTTTTCCAATCGCGATGATGCCATCAATTTGTGCAGCAATTTCATCAATTGGATTTTTCACACCCGGTAAAGTCACAACGGCTTTATCAAATGATGGGTTTGGAACTTGGTAAACTTCAACACTTGTAATTTGGTGTTCCGCTAATTCAATGTCAGAAATTTCAGCGAAGATCGGTTTAGAGAGCAATAATAAACTCGCTACGAAAAGTGATTTTAACATGAAGTCCCCCTATGGATTTTGGTGAATGCAATATCTCTAGGCAGATGTCATTTGTCTAATAAAACTTGCACTAAGTCAGAAAGAGTCAGGTTCTTTAATCATTCAAACAAACTTATTCAAATTTGTTTGATAACTCAAACATTAGTTAATAAATTACACAAAAATATCTAGATGTAAACAACATGGAGTAACTATATGAAATTTCAAGCAAGATATCTCAACTTACTGGCATTAAGCTTTTTTAGTACTAATCTTATGGCCCAAAGTTCTTATGAACAATCCCTCGAGATTATCAACAAAGCGCCAAGCTCAATAGTAAGCGCCCTTCAATCGGCTCCAAAAACATATGACTTCAAAAGCTCATTAGATCAAAAAGATTCTGTGACTTATTCAGGGCAAAGTTTTCGCCAAGTTTTAATCGAAGAACTTAAATCATTTATGGTCGAGCAAAAAAGAGGAAATTATCCCGGAACAGCTAAGGATGTAGAAGAAGCCATGATGAGTTTCATTGATTTTAATCCAAAAAATTCTAGTCAGGCACCAGGAGCTATAAATGGCAGCAGTTTTTTTACCATGAAAGCTTACAACTTAAATAAGTCTGAGGCGACAATTTCTGAGGGATTTCTTTTTGATGATATCTTAAATCCAGGTAAAAAGTTACTCGATAAACTTGCAGGTAATGACAATCCTCTAAGAAGAGGAAAAATCTATGGTTGGAATAATTCTGTTACAACACCTCAAGAGCTTCTCTTTTCTTTCGTCCGTGAATTTTCACTCTTGGCCAGTGAAGGTGAAACTTTTGTCGTTCCTAATGGAAACTTAGAACCACAAAGAGTTGATTTAGCCGATACAACAATCGAAGGAAGAAACCTTACTGAGTTAACTCAAAAATTTCTTCAAGGTGCGGTCTCATACTCTCAAGCTGCAGAAGATTACCTGTCGACGAAATTAGGCGCAAAAAAAGGACTTAATGCTGATAACACTGCTTTTGAACCGGGAAGTAATTATACAATTCTCGAGCACTTTTTTGATGAGGCCTATGGATATTTTGGTGGCGCCCGAGATATTGCTCTTTACTCTGATGCACAATTATCTGGAGGACTCTCGAGAGATACAAATCAAGATGGGACGATTTCTCTTTTATTTGAAAAAAACCATGGCCTTGCTAAAAATTTTGCTCGTGTTGATTTAGCTTCAAAAGGAAATTTAGATTTGAGCACTGAGGTAAGTGAAGCTTTTATTAAAGGAAGGCACCTCATTACAACAAAGCCAGAGGGATATAAAACTTACGTTGTCGCACATGCACAAGTGGCTTTAGGTGCTTGGGAAAAAACGATTGGAGCGGTCACTGCAATTTATATCAACAATATGCTCAACATGTATTCTGCTTACGGAACACCTAATTACAATTTTAAAATGCTAGCAAAATTTTGGTCAGAAATGAAAGGTTTTTCACTGGGACTACAATTTAATCCAGAAGCTATCATGAGTGATCGTGACTTTGATAAATTCCATTCTCTCGTTTCAGATCGCCCAGCTCTTCCGCACGGAACACTTGAGCAAGTTGAAAAATATAAACAAGACTTGAAAGAGGCCAAAGATCTTTTAATAAAAGTTTATGGATTTAAGCCAGGTACATTTTAATTAAATTTGGAGCAATAAAGTGAAAAGAATACTATTACTTGGATTCATATTAACCATTTCATCGTGTGGTGACTTTAAACAAGATCAGTTAACAACAGGGCTTAATGCTAATACTGATGTGGTTATCGATAATCTAGAAAGCATAAATACTGGAACATTTAGTATTGATAAAGTTCTACTTAATTTTGGTCTCAATGTTATGACTCCAAGTGTTTTTGAGTTCAATAAAAACATTGTTGAACTGAATTCGCACTTAGAGCTTTATTGTGATGCCATTGAAAATTACCCCGTAGATCACTACAAAGAAGAGACATTCCAGGCACAAAAAAGAAAACTCCAAGACCAATGGAAAAAAACAATGTCTACTTATCATAGACTAGAAGCTTTTAAATTTGGGGCCATTAGCTCAAATGCCGAAGAACTCGGACTTTCTTTTTATGCTTGGCCCCTACAAAATAGTTGTCGAATTGATTTAGAGATTGCAAAAAATACTGGCAAAAATGAAAATGAGATGGGAGCTAAAAGTTTTAACCTCATGGGCCTGGGTGCACTAGAAACTATTTTGTTCACCAAGCCTGGGTCTCATAATTGTCCGACATCCCCTGCTTTTTTAACTAAGTGGATAAACGAGGCCCCTAAAACTCGCCACATTGATCAGTGCTCTTACATGAAAAATGTAACAAAAACACTCATGAGTAGTGCAAAAGTTTTATCGAATAAATGGGATCCGAAAGTAGAAAATTTTTCTCTAACTTTAGTGAAAGGCAAGTCGCGGGCTCAAAAATTATCAAGTCTAAATGAATTCTCAAATTCACTTTTTTACGTTGAAAAAATTGTCAAAGATTTAAAAATTGGAGCACCAAGTGGAATTCTTAACTGCAAGTTAACTTCTTGCCCTGAAAGCAGTGAGCACATACTTTCAAAATTGAGCATTGAAGCGGTTATTTCTAACTTGAAGGGATTTCATTATGCTTTTAACGGCATTGATCCAGAAACTGGAGTCAATGGTATGGGGATGGATGATTACCTAGTTTCACAAAACCATTGGCAAACAGCCAAGGCAATGAACAGTGCTGTAACACATGCTATCGAACGCTTTAGTCTTCATGTAGGCAAAAAGTCACTTTATGAGTTATCACTAGAAGTTAGTAAAAATCTTTGTGACGATTCTACCAGTGAAAATAGGACCGTTGAAATCTGTGCTCTCTATCAAGACTTAAGAGGAGTCACCAACATTCTAAAAAATGACTACATTCTAGCTCTAAGAGACATTGAAGCCCCCGCACAATCTCAAGGGGACATGGACTAAATATGAAAATCTTATTACTCTTTTTTATTCCCTTGTCTGGCTTTGCCAATACCAGCTTAACCGTAATCAAGACTCCTGATAATAGTTCAGACACAAGCGATGTCCTTTACGTTATAGGCTCTAAAGAAAAAGTCTTCTACTCTCCTGGATCAGCTGCATTCGTTGAATCAGATGAATTAAAAAAACAAAATAATACTGACATTGGAAGAATCTTAAATAAAATTCCAGGTGTGTATATTCAAGAAGAAGACGGCCTTGGACTCCGACCCAATATAGGACTTAGAGGAGCTCACCCCCATCGCAGTAAAAAAGTCACACTTTTAGAAGATGGTATACTCATAGGCCCTGCTCCTTATTCTGCCTCAGCCGCTTATTATTTTCCAACCCCCACTCTCGCCCACAATGTTGAAGTCTTTAAAGGGCCAAGCTCTGTTAAATACGGGCCAAACTCAATCGGTGGTGCAGTCAATTTAATAACCAGGCCAATTGCTAAAAAAGAAGAAAATGAAATTGACCTCTCTTATGGAATAATTCAAAAAGGCAAACTAAGCTCATCAAATACAATAGACAGTGTGGGTTTTCGCCTGGAGCTTCACCGTTTGCAATCAGATGGTTTTAAAACAATTTCTAAAGGTGGAGAGACTGGAATTGAAAAAAATGATGGCCTACTAAAACTGGAATATGACTTAGGAAAAATATTTGGGGGCATGGACCAAAAAATATCTCTCAAAACGGCTTATAACACTGAAAAATCTTTTGAAACATATTTAGGCTCTTCATTAGATGACTTTAATAGAAATCCCAATGAAAGATATGCGGCCAGTAAAGATGATTTAATGAAATGGAATCATGCTCAATTTCAAGTGGGTCATCAAATTCGACTCAATGATAAGATAAGTGCTAACACCACCATTTATCATAATCGTTTAAACAGAAAGTGGACCCGGTTTGATGGATTAGCAGATCGCCGAGATTTAAGATTAATCCTAGCAGATAATTCGGACCTAGATCTCGTTAGACTTTTAAACGGAGACCGCGATACAAGTAACTCTGATGAAAATATTCTCATTGTAGGAAATGATCGCCAGTATGTTTCTGAGGGGATTCAAACGTTATTCAAACATTCTAGTTCACCAAACGATTACATCGGAAATGACCTGAGCTTCGGGCTTAGGTACCATCACGATTTTGTAAAAAGAAATCACTCTGAAATCACTAGTGAAATGAAAAATGGCCTACTAAATTATTTCCCAGAAAGTTTTAAAACGACTAACTTAACTCATGACGACACTCGTGCACTCAGTGCTTTTGTAGAAAATGAATTAAGCTACAAGCAAACCATTTTTTCGATCGGTACTAGAGTAGAGTATGTAAAAAATAAATCGAGTTCACTTTTTTCACCACAAGTAATTAATGAGAATGATGAAACTATTATTGTACCTGGTATTGGTATTAATCATTCATTCAGTGATCAATTTGTTGGCCTCCTCGGAATCAACCGAGGTGTTACATTAGTTGGCCCTGGCCAATCAAATGACGCCAAGGAAGAAGCCTCCATCAACTATGAAGCGGGTTTTCGTTATCTTTCAACTTCGACAACTTCTTCTGCTGAGTTTATTGGTTTCTATAGTGACTACTCTAACATAAAAGGGACCTGCTCTTTTTCTTCTGGATGCGCTGGAGATAAAATTGACAGGGAATTTAATGGAGGGGAAGCAGAGATTTTAGGTGTAGAAGCACAAATGGCCCACCAGTTTGAAAATGTTTTAATTCCCGCTTTTGATTTACCCATTTCAGTTAATTACACTAGAACAGTCAGCCGGTTTACGTCCGACAATATTTCTTCCAATGAAGAGTGGGGCATCGGTCAAATTAAAAAAGGAGATCCACTTCCCTACATACCTCAAGATCAGTGGACATTTAAAGCTGGTGTTGAGTATAAAAAATTAAACAGTGATTTGACTTTCTCTTGGAAAGGAAAAATGGCCGATCAAAGTGTAAATATTGGGAGAAAAATAATTCCAAGTTATGGAGTCATAGACTGGTCTATGCAATATAAGTATGACAAGGATGGAAGTCTTTACACTAAAGTTGATAATTTAATGGATAAGTCATATTTGACCAGCCTTAGGCCCTATGGTGCTCGAGGCGGAAAGCCGAGGATGTTAACAGTTGGATTTAATCAGCGTTTTTAAAATTTTTGTTGAAAAAACATTTCAAGAGCTTGAAGGTGAAATTCTTTTTGGAGTCTTAAACCCAAGTCAAAGACTCTACTGGGGTGCACTTTTAAGCTCTGTAGTAATCGCTTGGATTTTACTACTATTTCGTGGTGGTGAAGAAAAACCTTGGTCCTTATTAAAGGAAAGACTTTTTTCAAAAAGTATTCTCTTTCATAAAAGCTCTCAATTGGATTTTAAAATAAGTCTTTTTAATATGTTTTTAAAAACTCTCATCACACTTCCCTTTATTGGTTTAGGATTTGCTTTTGCTTCTTTCCTATTAAAAATTGCTCGCTATGCTCTTCCTGATTTTACAGGCCTACCCATAATGCCTTCATGGATAAACTCCGTTTTATACACCCTCCTGTTTTTTGTCATTAATGATTTTGCCAGATTTTATCATCACTATTTAATGCATAAATTTCGTTTTCTCCAATATTTTCACCGCACTCATCATAGTGCAAAAGTTTTAACACCTCTTACTCTCTTAAGGGCACATCCTGTTGAGATGATCATTGCCCAGGTGAGAAATGGGATTATTTATAGTGTAACCCTAACCCTTTCAATTTTTTTATTTCCAGGTCCGCTATCTGCTTGGGATATTTTAGGAGTCAATGTATTTGGATTTTTATTTAATTTTTTAGGCAGCAATCTTCGTCATACTTCAATTGATTTAAGTTTTGGATATTTAGAATACTTATTTATCAGTCCTCGGATGCACCAATACCATCATTCTGATAATCCTCTTCATTTCAATAAAAATTTTGGTGTTAGTCTTTCAATTTGGGATATTTTCTTCAACACATTTGAAAGACCAAAGAATTTCAAGCAGCATCCAATTACTTTTGGATTTCCCTATATTGAAAAAAATGAAGACATTAGCTTGAAGGTGGTAATCATGGAACCATTAAAAAAAATATTTAATTCTTAATTTGAAAATCGATAGTCTTAGTAACTGTGTATGCTAGGGACTGAGCTTGAAACCTCCAGGTCTTTGCAGCTTCAATCGCTGCGTTGTCAAGGATATCGTGTCCACTACTATTTAAAACGACAATTTCTTGTGGGATTCCAGCAGGTGAAATACTTATCTTGATTTTTATGCTACCTTCAATTCCGCGCCTAATAGCTAGTCGAGGATAAGCTGGCTCTTTGAAACTTGTGACGGCATCACCAAATGAAATTCCTGATGCTTCACCAGAGCCTGTCCCGCTTCCTGATCCGAAACCTATTCCATTTCCACTGCTACTTTGATTTGTATTGCCTATAGAGCTTGATGTCGAATTTAAATTAGGCTCACTGCTTAATGAACTTACTTTTTTTGAAACCTTTCCTCCTTCTTTTCCACCTTCTTTTCCTCCTAAATTACCACTGCTAAAATTTACATTGATTAGATTCTTAGTTTCTGTGATTAGAAGGTTTGGCACATCATCAATTAGCAGTCCACTAACTATGACAATAAGTACGTGAAGAAAGAGTGCAATTAAAAAAGGATAATACTTCTTAGACATGGGGGAATATCTATCAATATTCCCCCAAATAGTAAAACATTATTGGGCGAAGATTACTCCACCAATCATCAGATCCATCGCACAACCAAACTTAATTTCACCTTTGGTTAAAGCGGCTAACTTAACCGTTACTTCTTTATCTAAAGGTGAAATTAAGTTTTTGTGAGGGAACAGTAATTTCACGTGCACAAGTAGAATTTGTTTTGCGGGTAATTTTTAAAGTTATAGGCTCTCCTGCTTTCACTTTTATCGAACTTGGCTCATAGCCTTTTTCTGTGACTAACATTGAAACTTCATTTGTCTTTTCTTTTGACGCACTAAGGGCGAAGACCGGTAGAGATAAAATTAAGAACAAATAAGCAATAGTTTTCATCAACTTCTCCTGATATTTTTTAAACTGTTTAGCTTCATCATTATACGCCAATGCTTTGGAACTTGTGACATAATTATAATAGCTTTAAAAGGAGAACATTATGGGTACAACAAAAGGTCAACCAAAACTAAAGACTAAAACCTTGGCACTAATTGCTCATGATGGAAAGAAAGCCGAAATGATCTCATTTGTGAAAGACAATATTAACTTTTTTAAAAATTTTGACATCATTGCGACATCGACCACCGGTAAACTCGTATCCGGAGCAGGACTTAAAGTGAAGCGCTACCTTTCGGGCCCCTTAGGGGGAGACGCCCAAATCACCGCACTTGTCGCAACAGGAAAATGTCATGCAGTCATATTTATGAGGGACCCACTTGGAATGCACCCACATGAACCAGATATTTATTCGCTGCTTAGAATTTGTGATGTTCACGACGTGCCACTTGCGACCAATCTCTCATCAGCGAAACTTATTGTTAAGGGATTACACAAGAATCTCCTAGGGGAATAATATGATAGCTGTAATAGCAGGGGCAAACGGATTGGTGGGAAATAAATTGGTTCAAGACCTAATGATTGATCCCTCTTTTTCTTTAGTCATTGCCGTCACCAGAAAACCAATCTTATTGAACAACAACAAATTTAAAAATATTATTTGTAATGATTTTGAAAAATTGGAATTACTCTCCGATCAATTAAAAGGAGATATATATTTTTGTTGCCTAGGTTCAACAATTAAAAAATCTAAGACTAAAGAAAATTTTAGGAAGGTTGATTACAATGCTGTAATTAATTTTGCTCAAGTCGCAAAAATGCATGATGCTCTACAATTTATCGTGGTCTCTGCTTCCGGAGCTGATTCTGAGTCTTCAATTTTTTATAACAAAACTAAAGGTGAAGTTGAACAAAGCCTAATAAATATGCAGTTAAATTCCTTAGTAATCTTTAGGCCCGGACTTTTAATAGGAAGTCGTCAAGAAAATCGTCTCGCAGAAAAAATTTCGATCGATTTACTCAATTTCTTATCTCCAGTCATTCCACAGAAGATTCAAAAAATTATTTCAACAAAAGTCGACCAGCTTTGTGAGAGTATGATAAAAGAGAGCAAGCACTCAAGAACTCCACAAAAAATTATAGAAGCAAAAGATATCTAACTATGACTCACATAAATAAACAATTAATCCCCGTAACCGTTTCTCAAATAATTCAAGTGACTCCCAAAATTAAGATATTCAAACTGACTCATAATAAAAAAGGTTTTACTTTTTCTCCGGGCCAATGGATTGATCTATATGCTCCCATCAGTGGTAAAAACATTGGTGGCTATACCATTATTTCGAATCCACATACTCCCGATTACATCGAGCTGGCCATTCGAGAATCTGATCATCACCCAGTTACAAAATTTATGCATGAAAAAGTAATAGTTGGAAGCCTTCTTCATATCACTGAGGGCCAAGGAAGATTTTTTATTCCACTAGATTTAGAAAGTGAAATGTATAAATTGCCTTTGGTCTTTATCGCTGGAGGAATTGGAGTGACTCCAGCAGTTCCCGGCCTCTTAGCCTGTCAACCCGATTTAAAACTCATAGTGTTATAGGGTAATAAATTCACGATTTTTCGAAAAAAATTATTTTTGATGGTAAATGGCTTTGAAGAATAAAAAACAAATCAGAACGGGCGTTAAAATTAACCTGTCTCTGGTGGCATTTCACGATAGTAAAGAAGGTAATAAAATTGATCCCAGCTAGATAATGGCACCCATTCAATAGCACTGGTTAAACTGCTCCATAAGCTTGATTTTTGCTTAAATTTTTCAACTAATTTTTTAAAAGTATAACAACTAATCTCTTGGATCTGGTCAACAAAAAATGCCAGAAACATACTCATAATAAAATTATGTGTTAAGTTTTTTCACCATGCCCATAATTATGTTCTAAATTATAACCTCTATTCTTCAAAGTATTAAACGTTTCATTTTCTATTTTCCAGCGCGTGCGACCTCCTTCTGCAAGTTGAACAATATTATTTTTTGTAACTGCTATATCTGTAATAAATGTGAAATTACGTTCGAGCCTTTCTGCTTTTCCCTTTTTGCCAATCCATTCAGTGACTTCTTTAACTTGAACAAAATTTATAAATGGACTTTCCTTGTCTTGATGGAGTCTTATATTGTTTGCAAATCTGTAATTCATTTTTGTTGTTTTTATAACTTTTCACCAGACTCAAAAACTCTTTCGTGAAACTGGGTTTCTCCAGTAGTCTCTCCCTTTTACACTCATAAACTTTGACTGCTATTAAAAACTCATAACCCATACTCTCGAAGTAATTTTATAATAGGTCCATTGGCATACAAAGCATCAAGTAAGAAAATTATTTTTAACTTCGGGTGCTCTCTTTAAAATCAGCTAAAAATCTTCTAAATGCTGTTTGTTCAGAATCGTTTTTACTACTTCCATCAAGTCTCATAATGGGTT
>JABFRR010000006.1 GCA_013141065.1 Bacteriovoracaceae bacterium
ATGATCGTCTTTAGTAGATTTAATATTATTGAAAATATTTTTGCTGTTATTGTTCTTTGGGGAGCCATTGTCACTTGGCAGAAATCTAAAAAGATTACTCAGTTAATTCCTGCGATTTATCTTTTTATTATGTCTTGGGTTTACACTTTTTATATGACTCCTAAAATTACCGAGACGACTCACCTAATTTACCAGACTGCGGTGAGTGACCCTTTATATGCCAACTTACAAAGTCAGCATGCCACTTATCACAATCTTTACCGAACGATGGATTCAATTAAACTCTTTTTGTTATTGGCATTTTTTGTTTGGGTCTTAATTGTTCGAATTAAAAATCAAAAGGGGCCAGCATGATTCTCATTACCGGCGGAGCGGGATTTATTGGAAGTGTTCTTGCTAAAACACTCAATCTTCTAGGCCACACTGACATAGTCATTGTAGATAAATTAGAAGATTCCATTAAATGGAAAAATTTAAGAGGCATTAAGTATCTTGAGTATATTCATGCCGATGAATTATTTAATGGGGACTATGATGACACGATTGCAGATGCTGATGTTGTGTTTCATATGGGGGCTTGTTCGTCGACGACTGAAACTGATATGGATTTTTTAATGAAAAATAATGTGGCCTACTCTCAGGCCCTTTTTCGTTTTGCGGCTACTAAAAATATTCCCTTTATTTATGCCAGTTCTGCTGCCACTTATGGTGATGGAGAGTTAGGTTATAATGACTCTCACGAGTTGATGCACCAATATCTTCCATTAAATCCCTATGGCTACTCAAAACAATTATTTGATGAGTGGATTTTAAAGGAAGAGGCCAAGCCAGACCATTGGTATGGTTTTAAGTTTTTTAATGTCTATGGCCCGAACGAATACCATAAAGATGAAATGAGATCCCTGGTACACAAGTCTTTTGAGCAAATACAATCAAAGGGACAAGTGAAGCTTTTTAAATCCTATAAAAAAGAATTTAAAGATGGGGAACAACTAAGAGATTTCATTTATGTTAAGGATGTCGTTCGAGTGATGATTGAATGTGCTAACCCAGGGAAAGAAGAATTTTCTGGAATTTATAATTTGGGTACAGGTCAAGCACGTAGCTTTTTAGATTTAGTGAAATCGACTTTTAAGGCAATGAAGTTAGAGTCTAAAATTGAATTTATTGAAATGCCAGAAACTCTCAAAAACCAGTATCAGTATTATACTCAAGCTGAAATGAAAAAATTAAACGGGCCACTACCTGGTTTTAAATTTACGACACTTGAAGAGGGTGTACATGACTACGTAACAAATTACTTGATGAAGCCTAATTCTCATTTATAAGAATATAAGGAGACACTCCAATGAAATTTCAAGGTGGAGTTAAAGAAGCGGCAAAGTTACTGGCAGGATTATCCAAGGCCGCTCGTGAAAAAGTTCTTGATATTATTTCAAAGAAAGATCCACAGATGGCCAAGAGCTTACACAAGAGCATGTATAGTTTTGATGACCTACAATTTTTAACACCGATGATGATTATAGAGCTCATGCGTTCCATAAAAGTTTCAGACATGGGTCTATCACTTAGAATCGCCACTCCGGCCTTAAAAGAGCATATTCTCAAAAACACTCCAAGAGTTATGCGCCAGGAAATTGAAGAGGTTTTATTGGGGCCTTTGCAATTAACGAATAAGGTTGAAGAGGCCCAAGAACGAATTATGAGTGTGGTGAGAGAAAAAATTGATAAAGGTGAATTAATTATCAATAAAGATTCTAGTGAAACCTACGTTTAATTAAATATTAATAAAATTTATACTTGAGCGCCTGAGTTAAAAGCCAATAGGCTTCTGAGCTTGGATGGCCGTCAACTGGAATTGTCATTTGCACATCACCTCCATTTTTAAGGTCCCTGGCACTAATTAATTTTTCTACATCAAAGACTTCAAATCCAAAAGATTTTGCAATTTCAGTAAATTGTGAAAGGTTAATTTGAGAATAATAATTAATTATAATTCGGCGATTAATTTTTTTGCCACGCTTTTCAAATGTTTGAATTGAATTATTTAAGAGATTAAAAAAAAGTTTAAAATTATTTTCTGTAAATAAACTGGGAATTTCCATATTAAAAGTATTAGGAATTTGCAAGTGGCCAAACAGATTTAAAACTTTCCTCAATGGGCGAGTGCTCGAATTAAATAATCCATGATAGGAAAGTAGGCCCTCGCTGAGTGTGTATTCGGGTTTAGAGTGAATGTAGTCATCAGTCTTATAGGCATTGAGAGGGAAGACTAGACGCTTAAATTGAACTTCGTGAAAGAGCCAGATAAAATCTCCTGAAGGCGCATCAATTTGATCAAAATATTCTGGATTAGCTAACACGCGTAGGTAAAAATCATTTGCACTGTCTCCAGCGATACCATAATTATACACTTTCCAGTCATCTGGTAATAGAGCTGCCAGCTGAGAAGGATAATCGTAGCCTTGATTGATACCTTCGCCAAAAGTGAATGAATCACCAGCAGCGATTATGAACTTTTTAGCAGTTTGTTTATGATCTTGTGATTCAACGAATCTTTTAGAATATTTATTTAAAGTGTAAGTGACATTATAAAGCTCAATATCAGTATTTTTAATTTTTTTACTAAACTGTGAACTCCTATTTTGTGTTTCATCAGAGATACGCCAAAAACGATCGGGATTATGGTTGTGATCGATGTCTGAATAAGTAAAGTCTTTAAGTTTTTTTAAGTCATAATGACTTAAATATTGAGCTGGAATTTTATTGAGTGAGTTTGAACCAAATTCATTAATTAACAATTCTTTGGATAGTTTTAATTGGGAATTTTTTTGAATTTCGTCATTGTTGGAATTATTGAAATTTAAAAATTGTCCTTCGATATTGAGTCGGCAAATAAATTCAAGAGAACTGAGAACAATAAGAACAAAACCTAAATTTATGAAAACTAGTTTGAGAGCTTTGATAAATCAACTCCTGACGATATGTTTTTTAAAATCATATAGTCAGAAGTTGAGAATGGATACTCTCAAGTTAGCTATAATGTATTTACATCTACAGATTTGAAATCTAACTTATTTAAATCAGCAGGGCCTACGCATCTAAATTTCCGCTCATCTAACACCGCCTAATAGAATTTCTAATAAATACTCTTCAACCCAGCCTGCAATTTTTTGTTTTCTTTGTACTGATTTTTTAGTCGGTTCTTGCTTGATTAAATTTAGAGCAAACTGCCTTAGCATAGCAAAATTCTGAGCACTATATCCGATATTGCAACGACAATCATCTTCTTTAAATGTTACATCCAATTGCCAATGAAGTTTATTTTCTACTTCCCAATGTAATTTAGTCGACATTAAAAAATATTTTGCATCTTCATTGGCGCTGGAAATGTAATAACGTTTTTCTTCGCTTACTTCACCTGTTATGGCGTTTATTCGTTGCGATTGAATTTCTATTAACGAATTCAACGATGGCCATTTATCTAGAGGATTTATTCCCAATGACTTTACATCTTTTTTTGTGATCACTCGACATTTTCTTTTTTCAAAACGACCATGTTTTTTATCGCCTTCTTCAACATATTCATCAATCAAAAATGGCTTTGGTCCTGACTTAGAAATTGAATCAAATTTTTCTTTCACTCTTTCTTCTAACTTCGCCTGATTCCCCTTTAATGCCAATAAATAATCTGCTTCTTTTGAAATTATTTTCTTCGCAATTTCCTTCTGGCACCCCATAGCATCTGTTGAAACCAAACTACCTTTTATATCTAAAAGATCGAGAAGTTTTGGAATGGTTTTTATTTCATTACCTTTCCCATCAGATATCATTGATCCAAGAGATAAACTTGCTCCGGTAGACCACGCATTTAGCATATGAATTGCTGAACTTTTCCTTCCTTTGTCAAAACTTCTTCTCAGCGTTTTCCGTCGACACAAATTTGTTTTAAATCAGTATTTTTTGTAACAGCAGCTACCCACTTAATAAAAACTTCTAAAAATTTTTCTGGATCTAAAATCATAAACAATCTTCGGAATGTATCGTGGGACGGAATTCCATTCTCTAAATTTAAATAAATTGAAAACCACTCTTGTTTTGCTTCACCAAAATCTTCTATTTCAACCCATGACTTCGCCCCGCAAATTACTGCACAAATTGCAATAACCAAAATATCTATTAGTTCATGTTTTTTTGTTCTATCGATTCTTGGATCTTTGACACCTTGAAGAAAGTCTACTAAGAATTCAGGTTCAATTTTAACAACTTTTTTACTCACCAATAACTCCATTAAAAATGAAAATTGATGAGTAGCTTATCAATTAAATTATAAAAGGCCTTTACGCTAGGCCGTAAGTAGCCGATAGATTATAGAATTTAGATGCGTAGGCCCTGTTTAAATCAGCAATATTAATTTTATCAACTGAGCTCTTGTAGACAATAGGGCCAGTATCTAAAACATTAAAACCATATTTTTGAACTAAGACTTCATCGTTGGCAAAGATGGCGAGGATTTTGACATTTCGACCAGCTTTTGCATTTTTAGTGTCTATTTTTAATTCAGCGACTTCCCCTTTAGTGAAACCAGCAGCAGTTTCTATTTCAGCGACAACTCCTTGCTCGACGTTATTGATGATATAATCTAAGCGCTGTGGCGTTTGATAACCATTGACGGCATCGATGGCATAAGTTTTACACCCAATATAGGCCTGCTTATTTTCAAATAAATAATAAACTTCACAATATCTTGTGACTGTTTCATTGATCTTAGAAGCAACTCCTGTGTTGATTAAAACCATTTCACCTGCTTTCACTCCTGCAATTTCTTCTCTGGTACTTTTAGAGACTTCACTCATTTGGAGATTGATTTTTTTTCCAGTTGAATAATCATAGGGATTTGCTGATTGTTCATCATCTGAAATATCGTGAGTTCCTATATCAATAATTTTATTTGTTTTAACAACAATGTATTTGTTTACAGTTCCAATAAATGGTTTTGCCTCTGTATATTGAGAAAAAGTTAGTGTGGCCAATGTAAGGAAAAGTGCTGTTTTCAAAATTTATATCCTGTTAATGTTTTTAAAATTCTATCAATCAACTTGGTTATTTTTGGCACCAAAGAATATTTTACATGGGGTGTTAGGAATCTAACAGTGTCCATTAGTCTCCAGGATTATTCTTATTCAGGGCCAGATCCCATCTTTCAAAGCAGCAAGTTGAATCAAGTCTTTGAAAAACCATTTACAAAATTTTGGCATGAAACTGGCTTTATAGATAAATAGGCGCACGATAAATCTAGGATGGGTTTAAAGTTGCTCTGATCTCTACTATGGATGGCAGAGAGTGGAAGTTAGGAAGACGACAGGTAGTATCGAGAATAGTCATTAACTGAGGAGACATTCCATGGGTAAAGAAGGATTTTTTTCACTCTCTCACATCAAAACTTGGTTCACACGACTACATATTCATTTTAATCCCCCCGCATTACAACTGGTGAGAGTGCGAGCTCACCGAAAATAGACCCTATGACAATTATGACCTATCTAATTATTAGTTAGAGTTCATAATAAAAAATTATTTAACGTTTAACCTGTCAGGGCGTATAAAAGTAATAACTTCGGAGTTATTATGAAATACGTCCTGACTTTTTTGTTTGTTGTCTTGTTAGAAAATGCCAGCGCGCGCACGATCACTCGTTTTCGCGATTCAGAATCCCTCACAGTCATGGCCCAATTTCTTTTTGATTCATCTGAAGATATTCCTCAACCAATCAGATTATCCGATAAAAAAATCAATATTAAAGATCTTAATAAATGTTCGAGTGTAAGTGCAGAACATGTTTATTCAGATGTCTCCAACTCAATCAATAAAGTACTACGTTTTTATCCTGATGAAGATCTTCCTTTTGAACAAGCACTTACGGATTTAGAAGATTATCTCGATCACCGAACTTTTAAAAAATGCATTTTTGAAAAAGTGACACCAAACTTTACTCTCCATACTACATACTATCGAGATCAAAAAGACCAAATCCATGTTCGTTTAGACACTACCTTTTTATAATCAAGGGCCAGTTTAGTCCCAATTTCGCAAATAATACCAAATTCATCTTGGCACAATCAATGCAGTAATCAATTTCGAATCGCTCAGGAAGAGTGATTTTTACGAAAGAGGATTTTTCGTACTCTAGAATCAAGGATTGAATAACGAGACTAATAAGGAGTATTTATGACTGGTGAAATGATGAAGCAATTTGAGAATCTTTTTATTGAACTTAAGAAGAATATTCTTAATGAAATGATTATGACTGATTCAACTTTTGAAAAAGGTGATGAAGTCGATCTCTCGCTTGAGGATCGTCAAAGAGCTATGGAGCTAAAACTTCTTGGTAGACAAAATTTCATGCTTAAAAAAATAGATAATGCACTTTTTAAAATTAAAAATGGTAGTTTTGGTGTTTGTGATGAATGCGATGGGCAGATAGAGATTAATCGTTTAAGAGCTCGTCCAGTGGCGACTTCATGTATTGCTTGTAAAGAAGAAGCAGAAAAAAATGAAGGGCAAATTCTTTATGAAAAACGCTCTCATACTCATGGCAAGGGATTAGGCGGAAATATTATTCCTTTAAGAGCACACGTTCAAGACTTAGAAACAGTATTAACAAGTAATTCAGACTATTAAATTCATCATTCACTGGGTGTTTTATTCGACACCCAGTGAAGGTAATTCGGATGCTTGATTTTTAAGTAAACTGTAGACAATTATTGCTACCACAATGCCGTAGGCAATTTTAGGAATCCACTTACTGGCCGCTTCTAGGTCTGCAGAAATTTTTTCATTTTCTCTGCCTGCAAATTTTGAAAGAGTTTTTGGAAGTGTTCCGGTAGTTTCACCAACAATTAATAAAGCTATGAGATTTTTGTTATCAATAAACTTTAATTTACTCATCGATTCAGAAAGGGTTTTATTCATTTTAATCTGTGGAAGTATTTTACTAAATTCTCGTCTTATAATGAGATTATCCATTGTCTGAGTGGCCTTAGGAAGGGATTCTTGGAGAGTGAGACCTGCTTCAAGCATTAGTCCTAAACTTTCAAAAAAATTCGTTGTATTTTGCTTAATCACTATTTTTTTTACAAAAGGCGTCGTAATAAGAATGTTCTCAATGGTGTGGCGCTGTTGGGATGAAGGCAGACCACTGAGCCAATCATTAAAGCGACTAATAAGTTGATAAAAAAATAATAAAATGAGAAGTGGGCGAGAGAGACTCCATAAAAGAGAATGAGAATTATCTTTCATCGAATCAATTATTCCATGCAAAAGGGAAGAGACAACGAGCATTATGATGGGTGCATTCATTTGTGATTTAAAATTGGCCTTGAGTTTGGCTTTTTCTGCATAGATTTGACTGAAGTGCTCATAACAAAGAGCAGGACTTCCAGTGGCAATTGAAACTCGAATGAGCTCGGCTTCTAATGGAGTAAAGAGGTTTGATAAAAGTCCCGCAGCGGCCAGGTCTTTATTTAAGGCCAGGAGTTTTCTCATTTGAGCAATTCTCGCAGGGATTGGTTCACTAAGGCGAATCGTGGCGAGAGCTGTATCTGCTGGAACACCAGCATTTTCTAACTTGGCGAGAGCACCAAATAAATCTGCACGGTCATTGTAAGTGAGGAGCTTTTGTTTTTCCATCTATAGATATTAGATAGAGAAAGTATTTTGAAGTAAATAAAAAAGTCGAAGCCTATGAGTCTGATAACTCTAGGCTTCGACAATTGATTATCTAGAGCGCTAAATTAGTCAGTTCTTGCATTAACTCTTGAGTGCGACTGACGAAAGCTTCACGGTCTTCGTGTGAAAGACCTTCACTTGAAATGTGGGCCAAGTCTTCAACATGATGACAAAGTTTTTTTACAAGAGCATCGTTGCCTTTTTCATGAAGTTTAAGAGCGTTTTGAATGATAGGGCTGCCTGGATTAATGACTAAAGTCTTTTTCACAGGAAACATTGCATCGTTACCCATACTTTTGGCCATTTGATTCATGCGCTTCATTTGCTCGTCAACTTTAAAATAAGCGGCCGATTTAGAGTTTTTAATTTTTACAATTTCGATATCTTTTAATCCACCATGGTTGAGTGAATCCATATCTTCTTCAGCTTCTGTGTGGGCCCCGTGCTCAGTTTTTCCAATTAAAATATTAGTGAATAGGTCTTTAACCTTTATATCACTTTCATTGGTCGAATCTTGCTCTAATAGGCTGGCAATTTCTGAGTCAACAGAAACGAATTTATAAGCAACTTCACCAATTTTTGTGAACTCAACATGTTGAGTAAAATGCGGATCAATGTAGCTTTCAGTTTCAATTGTTTGAAGGCCTTGCAATAAAAGTTCACGTCTAAGTGAATGATCAGATTTTCCTTTTTCAAAATAGAGGACTTTATCTTCCATTTTTGTTTTGAAAGCTTCAGGAATCGACTCTTTGTATTCTTTTAGAGTCATTAATTTTCCTTCAGAGTTCTTAAAGACGACGAAGTCTCTCATCATTTCATCGAACTTGTTGTCGCTGATAGCACCGTATTTGATGAAAAGTGAAATATCTTCCCAGATAGCTTCGAAGCGAGGTCTATCATTATTGAAGAGTTTCTTTAAACTTTCTGCCACTTTTTTAATGACGTAGTTTGAGATCTTCTTGATGTTCGGGTCCCCTTGCAAGCTTGATCTTGAAACGTTTAGAGGAATATCACTTGAGTCGATTGATCCTTTTAAAAGTGATAAAAATTCAGGAACAATGTCTTTAACGTTGTTAGAAACAAAAACTTGTTTGTTATATAGTCTGATGTTTGACTCATTAAATGGTTTGTTGGGATTTAGTTTTGGAAAAAACAAAACGCCATCTAAGGTAAACGGATGATCAACTTTTAAGTGAATCCAAAAAAGTGGGTCTCCATCCATTGGGAATTGCTTTTTATAAAAAGCTTTATAGTCTTCGTCTGTGAGAGTTGTAGGATCTTTTTTCCAAATTGGTTTAGTGTCGTTGACTAAACCTGGATCAGCACTAGCGGCATCAGATTCTTTTGACTCAGCATCTTTAACAAAGATTTCATACGGCATGAAATCACAAAACTTCTTAAGAGTTGATGAAACTTTCCAGGCACTCAGAAATTCTTCTGACTCTGGGTTTATATGCAGGGTAATTCTTGTTCCGACTTCACTCTTAGTAGATTCTTCGAACGAATAGTCTGTTTCACCTTCACAAATCCATTTTGTTGGAGTTGATCCTTCAGTCATAGAGAGTGTTTCAACTTCTACTCTTGATGACACCATAAATGCCGAATAAAATCCCAATCCAAATTTTCCGATAATATCAGCATTTGGAGTATTGCCTTGGTCTTTCATTTTTTTAACGAATTCTTCTGCACCCGAAAATGCCAGTTGAGCTAAGTATTTTTCAACTTCACTTTCTGTCATCCCAAGTCCGTTGTCTTCAAGTGTGATTGTTTTATCAGTCTTATTAACGGTAACTGTAATTTTTCCAGTTGGGATTTCTTGATTGCTGGTTCTTGCGAGAGTCGCTCTTTTGGTGATGGCATCAGTGGCGTTGGCGACCAATTCTCTTAAAAAGATGTCATGCTCAGAGTAAAGCCATTTTTTAATAATAGGGAAGATGTCGTTGGTATTAACACTAATCGTACCTTTGCGTGATGTCATGATTGCATTCTCCTGTAAGTCTACTTAAAATAGTTAAGTTCAATATGGGATACATTTAACCAGAGTCAAGGTCATGGATCAAAAAAAAGCTGTTAAAAATATTATAGATGTCATCATCCTTACGACTGGTGGCACAATTGAAAAAACTTATGATGAATTCGATGGGTCATTAGAAAATCGAGGGACATCGATAAAAAATCGAATCCTCTCAAAATTGCGACTTCCCAATACAAATATTCTTGTTGAGCCCTTACTTTCTAAGGATTCTCTTTACATGGACGAAAGTGACCGCCAACTTATTTGCGAATCCATTAAAAATCTTTTAAGCAAAAATTCCCCGATCGTCATATTGCACGGAACTGACACCATGGCCTTAACGGCCGAGTACTGTTTCCAAAGAATCACTGATCTCTCTGTGCCAGTGGTTTTTACAGGGGCGATGATTCCCATGGGTTTTGAAGACACCGATGCCACTCAAAATGTGACAGAGGCCTTATTAGCAGCGAGACTTCTTTCACCAGGATTCTATATTTCATTCCACAATTCAATTTTTAAAGTTCCTCACGTGAGAAAAAATAAAAATGAGCGCACGTTTGAAGGAGTTGAAGACGGTGAGTGAGATTAAACTTTACATTCATTTCTGGATTGTCGCGGTGAGAGAGTTTTTTAAAAATTTTCCTTTATATAAAAATAGTTTTTTTATTCTGATCATTTTAGGTTTTCTTTCAAGCATCCCTTGGAGGGCCTTAGGTTTTGGAGAAGGAAGTATTCCAGAGATTTTAGTTGCACTCACTGTAGCGATTTTGAGTTTAGTTGTTATGGTCAATGTTATCTTAATAGAAAAAAGTGTAATTCTCAATCGCCCCAGAGAGCGTCTTTTATATGCCGCTCCGACTTTTTTAATTTACACGATCTATGCTTCCTTGATTATTGTCGCAGGGCCATTTATTGTTTTTGCTTTCACTCAATCAATTGTTGTGGCCATTATTCCAGCACTTTTTTCTGGCCTGGCCGTAGCAATGGTTCCGGTCGCATCGGTTTGTATCGATAATGATAATGTAAATTATTTTAAATTAAGTTGGCGGATGTTCTTAAAAAAGACCACACTTGTTGCCTGTGTGGCGATCATTTCAGTTCTCACTGAATTAGTGGTTTTTTTGCTTGATTTTATTTCTAGTTGGCAATTAAAGTTAGTGAGCTCACTCGTTTATTCCTTCATCGATGCATTTTTAATTGTTGTGCTTACGATCGTCATGATTAAAGTTTTTTATCAACTAAAAATTGCGATTAAAGATCCGAGTTAATTTTCTTTTTTTCCAATTGGATAGATTCCTAAAACTTTGAGTGCCGAAGTAATATGCACGAGATTATCAATTGTCTCGTTGAAAACATCTAACTGTGAAAATTCCAAATCTGCATGAATATAGTATTGCCATTCCTTACCTAGAATCGGAAAAGACTGAAGTTTCGTGAGATTTATTTTTTTGAATGACAAATAGGTGAGTACTTTGGCAAGGGATCCGACTTCATCGGCCACTTCAAAAAAAATGGAAGCCTTATTTGAAGTGGGATCCACAAAATGTTCGCTATCACGTTTTAAAATTAAAAAACGAGTGTAATTTTTTTTATCTGTATGTATGTCTCTTTCAAGTATTGGCAAGTTAAATAACTCACTCGCCAATTGAGGTGCAATGGCCCCTCTTTTGGTAATTTTTTGCTCACTAATTTCTCTTGCTGATAGTGCAGTATCAAATGATTCGACTAATTTAATATGTGGATATTGGTCAAAGAAGGGGCGACATTGATGAAGCGCCATGGGGTGAGAGTGGACTTCTTCTAGGTCTTCTATATTTTGACCTTCAAGGGCCATTAAGTTCTGACGGATATGCAAATAGGCTTCACCAATAATATTGAGTTGAGATTTTTCTAGTAGGCCATAGTTGGGAAGAATACTGCCAGCAATAGAATTTTCAATGGCCATAATCGCCGAATGGGTAGATTCATCTTTTTGCAAGCGTTGAACTAATTCATAAAATGAATAGCAAGGAATGATGTTCACCTCACTACCAAAAAATTTTTGTGCAACTATATGATGAAAACTCCCTTCAAAACCTTGGATCAATACGTTTTGCCCTAAATCTTTTGGACTCATTTTCATTTTTAATCCTGATTGTAGTTTGTACTTAAGCAACATTAAAGAAGGACGGGCTTTATTATATGTGAAGCTTTTATATTTTTCTATTTTTAAATAAATAGCTTTATGTTGAAACTGCCAACAAAAAGACTCACTTATACAACTCTATCCGAAGGCACGAAAGGCCAGATATCGCTCTTAACTCTCCATAATCTCTCTACTTGAGCAAAGCTCTCCGTCTTATTTCCCTTCTTTAAGTCGTTTAAAATTAAAATATTAGTACAAGTCTTCCGAGAAGGGGTTTATGGGAACTCTGAGTAAACTATCAAAATGGGGTAATAAGGCAGCACATCTATTTGTGTTATCTTCACTGATATTATCCTCTTGTGTGGATAGTACTGGAACCAGAAGTCGAACTTCTAAAACAGGATCTAACTTAAATGGAAGTGGCACTGGAAGCGGAAATGGAAACGGATCTCTTCCTAATGGCGGATCGATTGATACAGGATCAACTCTTCAGTCGGTAAAAGTCGAACTTTCACACTTAGTCGATCCATTCGACGGAACTTATAAAAAGAAATTAACAATTCCAAAAAATTTTAAAGGCAATCTTTACTTAGCTGGTCTGAACGTTGCGGCCTTATCTGATAAAATTGTGAAGGTTCGATTTAACTACGGACTAGATCGTCAGTCAGTTGTTTTAAATGCAACAGTAGGACGTGCTCCAGGAATTATTCCTCAAACAGATATTCAAGTGTTGATGGTCGATATGACTTCAAAGCCATTTGGAAAAATGCGCTTAAATTATGATCTTTATGATTATAACGACTACAGTGATGCGACTAAAGAACCAGTCACCGATCCGCGAAATGGTTCATTATATTGCCGTGGACTCCAGCTTGAAGATGATCCCACTTTTAATGTCGCGACTGCCGCCAATGGAAACTGCTCAACAGTCAATGATCGATGTATGTACGCTTATGCAAAAGTTGTCGATGCGACTTTATATAATGGAAGCCTTACTTCTATACCAACTAGGCCTCAAGTATGGACAGATGCCAGTGGCACAAGAAGCCCAAGTTATGCCACGTCAAATGGCTCAGTTTGTTTACCAGATCTTCTTCCTTCAGTTGGCTTTAACGAACTCATGGGTCTTCCTAGTGCAACAGTTAATGCTTACGGATCAACTGTTGGCGGATTAACTTATTTAGGGCCTTATAGAGCGATCAATACATCCACTTGGAAAATTACAAGTGATGCGATCTTCGCGTCTGGCAAAGGACTTTTTGAATCTCTGCCATTTGTTACTCCTTTTAATGTGAATGATCCCTCGACTTATATCGGGCACAAATCAAATCTTTTTCCCAAAGCTGGAAAACTCTCACTTAATCAAGATGTAAAATATTTAGGAAGCAGCGATAAATTTGGCGCTCGCACTGGACTTGTGGCCAGCTCACTTGGCGCTACTGAATATGTCGATGGTTGTAATCTTCGCGTAATGAATTATGATGTGGCCACCACTGAAAGCATCGGTTCGTGTAACATCAATGCCAACATCGAAGTTTTTTATATGAAAGATGGCGTAGAAGTTAATATCACAACTGACAAAAGTATAAAACTGCAATTAATTCGTCCGTCTCTCACAAATTTTGAAGGAAAAGAAGTTTTAAATTCGGCTTTCAAGCGCTGCGAAAGTTCGTCAGTGTGTGGTGCTGATGAATGTTGTTTTAATCAAAGATGTTGGTCAAAAGATATAGTCACTCAGTGTGTGGATTTAACTCCAGTGATTGGAAACCAACCAATAGGGGACAATTGTACTTCTGATTTTGAGTGCTCGAGTCTGTGTTGCAATTCTTCCACAGGAACCTGTGCTCCTCATAATCCAAATGGTGCAGCTCCGGCTTTTTGTGCTAAAACCCCTGGGCAAGCTTGTGTGGCCCAAGAATTTTGCCAACCACAATATGTTGCAACTTGTAAGGTCGTTAAGCTTCCTGTTCCTAATCCAGACGGAAGTGTCGCTTGTACTCTAAGATGTCCGGCCATTGAAACCTATGGAACTTGTACTAGCGGACGATGTTTGCCTCCGGTTATTCCACCGGTCCCACCTTTTGATCCAGCAAATTGCACCGATGCAGTTGACCCTTAGGTCATCCCTCATTAAAATAAATCACTATTAATTAAAATCAAGGTGATGATTTCATGCTTAAATATAATAAAGATTGCTACCTCGACCATGTGGCAATTGCGGTGAGCAATTTAGATCATGCTCAAAAAATTTGGGAAGACTTAGGTCTTAGTTTTAATCCCGTCAGAGAAGAAGTTAAAAGCCAACAAGTCACAACAGCTTTCGCCAATATAGATGAACATGCTCACATTGAATTAGTTTGTCCAATTGACAATCAAGGGCCAATCCAAAAATTTATTGATAAAAATGGTGAAGGAATTCATCATATGAGTTTTAAAGTTTTAGATGTTGAAAAAAAGACCGAAGAACTTAAATTATTAGGTTATAAAATGATTTACGATAAACCGGTAGAGGGAGCGAATAATTGTTTAGTCAATTTTGTTCATCCTAAATCCACTGGCGGAGTGCTCGTAGAAATAGCGACAACCAAGGCTTAAGGCATGCAATCACAAATCTATCTACCCAAATTAACTATTATTAATAAAATTTTTATAATTATCAGTGCCGCCTTTTTTATTTTAGATTTTATCTTTTCCAAAACTGGCTTGGGCCCTCTCACAAATCTCTTCGGACTATCGGCCAGTCATTTAATGAATGGGCATATCTATAGTTTGATCACTTATCCTTTTTTATCTCATTCAATTATTGAAGTGATTTTAAACTCACTCATGTTGTGGCTTATGGGTTCGGAGTTTGAAGCGAACTGGGGAATAAAGCGTTACCTCAGTTTTATGGGGACCTTGATCTTAGGGGGAGCTTTATTATACCTTGCAGTCGTGTTTGTCTTTTTTCAAAATTCAATAGTTTATTCTTTTCCCTTAACAGGACTTTCGGGAATTGTTGGTTCATTGTGTCTGGCCTATGCCGTAATTTATCCTGATCGTATATTTTCTTTTTTAATGATTATCCCTGTTAAAGCAAAATATTTTTGCATGATTCTTGTAGTCATTTCTCTGTATCAAGGAATTGCGAGTCCCACTGGAGTTGGGGCCTGGGGGCAATTAGGTGCAATTTTTTCTTCATATCTTTTTATGATTGTGATTTCTCACCGCAATTTTAAACAACTCTCAGATAAAATGAGTAAAATAACGCAGTCGCGAGCAAAACCAAAAAGTAAGGCCAAACTCTCAATTGTAAAAGATGACTCAGAGAAGCCACCAAAGTATTGGCAATAGCCTTCTGAGATGATAGTTTCGTTAGTACCAAAAAATTTAAAGTTTCACCCTGGGGCAAATAGATGAGATTAAGTAGAGCATTAGAAGAAAAAATGATGGACGTTCGTTTAAGAGATAAACTAGTTGCTGAAGGTAAACTCACGAAAGAAGAAGTTAAAAAATATCTTGATGGTATTTCAGACGATACAAAAAATGCGACTTACACAGCTGAACACCAAGAAGAAGAATAAGAATTAGAAGCTACTGAACGATAAAGCTAGCAAAGAAAATATTCTTCACCACTGGACGATTCAAAGAGTGATTAATTTCTCTTTTTAGTCTGTCCTCTAATAAAATTTTTCCACTTAAAGAATTCAATTCATCCGGGCCCATTTTTGAAGTGATATCAATAATGCGGTCCTGGACTAATGGTAGATAAGTCTTCATTGTTTCCAAGTCTTTTGATTCAAATAAAACTAAATGGATTTCTATTTCAAGCCATCTCATGCGCGAGTTGGGTGCTTCATTTTTTGGAATGAGGCTGACAATCATTTTTTCAACTTTAAAAAATGTGGGAATGGCCTTGGCGTCAACGGTAGAAAAAAGCGCTGCTTTTTCGGCATTTTCATCTATAGGAGGGCGCTTGTACATTTTTTCAGTGTAGTAGAAAAGACCCGTCACTGCGAGTGTCGCTAGGATCATTACACCTAAGAGGATAAAATCGAGAATTTTTTTGCCGGTCATGTTAAAAATTTTAACATGACCGGCAGAGAAATAAAGAACTAATTAAAATGGAAGTTTTGTATATGGTAAACCTAAATCCTGAGCAACTTGCTCATATACTAGGGCCCCTTTATAAATATTGATCCCCGGACGGAAAGTTTTGTCTTTTTGAGCAGCTTCTTCAACACCCATGTTCGCAATCATGCGAGCGTATTTTAAAGTGACATTCGTTAAGGCAAACGTTGATGTTCTTGCAACAGCTCCTGGCATATTGGCCACACAGTAATGAACGACACCATCAACAACGAAAGTTGGATTTTCATGTGTTGTTGGCTTACAAGTTTCAATACATCCACCTTGGTCAACGGCGATGTCGACAACGACAGATCCTTTTTGCATTTTAGAAATCATGTCTCTTGTGACAAGTTTTGGAGCCTTTGCACCTGGAACTAAAACGGCACCGATAACGAGGTCTGATTCTAAAACTGCTTTTTCAATATTGTCTTGGTTAGAATAAATTGTAGTGATGTGAGATCCGTATAAAGCATCTAGTTCAGCAAGGCGTTTTGTTGAAAGATCGATTGCTGTGACAGATGCGCCCATTCCCATGGCCATTTGAATGGCATTTGTTCCGGCGATTCCAGCACCAATGACAGTGACCTTACCACGTTTAACACCTGGGACTCCGCCTAATAAAATTCCTTTTCCACCTTTATCTAATTGCAAATATGAAGCTCCAATTTGAACTGACATACGTCCTGCAACTTCTGACATTGGAACTAAAAGAGGAAGAGAACCATCAAGGTTTTGGATTGTTTCGTAAGCGATTGCCGTACAACCTGACTTCATTAAACCTTTTGTTTGGTCTGGATCTGGAGCAAGGTGAAGATAGGTATAAAGAATGTGATGAGGCTTTAGCATGGCAATTTCAACGGCCTGAGGTTCTTTAACTTTGATAATCATTGTTGATTTTTCAAATATTTCTGAAGCAGTATCAAGAATTTTTGCTCCAGCTTTAATGAACTCCTCATCTGTAATTCCAATTCCAAGACCTGCACCTTTTTGTATATTAACAGTGTGTCCATCAGCAACGAGTGCTCTGACTCCACCTGGAACCATACCAACGCGGTTTTCATTATTTTTAATTTCTTTAGGGACTCCGATAATCATAGTTATCTCCTCTTTAGAGTTTCATTAGGGGGAAAAAAAGTTACCCAAGAATTTCATAAAAAATAGTAAATTGGAAGGGGAAGAAAGCGAATTAACTCTTCTTTTTTTGCTTGACCAGAATGATTTTGGCCCAAAAAAACGCCAGAATTATGAAGGGGACAAGGTAGATGGCAAACTCTAGCTTGTTTGGGCCTGGAGGTGTGACTTCAAGGGCCAAAGTCTTAGTGGTGAGGGTGAATTGACTGACTTTCTCTTTGACTCGAATGGTGACATTCCACATTAAGTTTTGATCAAAAGGAATGATGAGTTTTAAAGAATCAGTCTCTCCCTTAATAATATGGAGAGGATTAGTTTGAGGGGAGGCAATTATTTCATAACTGAACTCTTTTTTATTTACGCCTTCTGGATAAAAATAAAAAGACCCACTTCCAGTATCTGGATCGGCCCAAACGGAGAGTTTATGATCATTAAATTGATGGTCGACTAAAATAGGGTAAGGTGGTCCTTCGTGAGCGTAAGCAGTTGCCAGGAATAAAAGAATCATGGATTCACTCCTATAAATGTCCCGCGCATCTCCATCGATTGAGACATGATCCAAATTGCTAAAAAGAATACAAGTCCATGAATGAAACTATAAAAAATTTTACTGTCTTTCGACGCTTGATTTTTTATGGTTAAAACGATTGAAGCAAAAAATCCGAAACATAAAATTCCCATTTGAATTGGTACAACAATGGAAAGTGGGACTCCCATAAGAGAAATGGGAATTTGGTAATGAAATAAAAGGGGAATGAAACTAAAAACTCCAGTCAAAAAATGAAAACTATAGTGTGACAACCAGATTGAAAATCCCAAGGGAATGAGAGTTGGAATTAAGCGAAGAAATTTTTTAGGAAGCCAGAGACACAAAAGGAGAGGAGGAGATAATACTGCTATAAAAAAAATTAAAGTCATAACAAATTCACTTTGAATGCTAACCGCACTACTTAAAAAACGAGCAAGCTCATACCTTTTGTCAACCATCATAAATGCATTTAAAAGCCCACCAAAAGTAAAAACACAAATTAAGGCAAGCCAGTCTCTTTTATCAGTCAAAAGCCCGATGCCAGAGCGATGCTCTTCAAGGGCCAACTCCATTCCAGGAACCACTTTTAAGACTGCGACATTTTGATAAGGACAAGCACTGATGCAATCCATGCAAAAAGTGCAATCGAGATTTCCGACTTTTTTTGGAATGAATAATTGTGTTTCACAACCTCGCAATGGGATTGAGGAATTTTTATTTCGACTTTTATTTCCTTTTAGGCACTCAAAAGTCGTGCATGTATTGCAGACTTTTAGATCAATTGCTTTAACTTCTCTAGGTGAAAGAGTGCTCGAGAGAAAATTAAACTGACCAATTGGACAAAGATATTTACAGAAACTCGCATTTTTGAACACGATGTCGACTACGAGTGCAACGAGGAAATACGCCATAATCACCAAGGCAGTTAGCCTTGGCTTTCCCCAGAGGGAAAAATACTCATAAGAAAAAAGCATGCAGCTAAAAAGTAATAATGCAGTCCATTTATTAGTGAGGATTTTAGGATATATTTTTTTGGGTGTTATAAATAAGCGAAATCCATTTCGAAGGAAAACAAAGGGGCATAGGGTACAAAAATAATTTCCAGCAAAAAGTAAGGTAAGAACTAATATGCCTCGGTAGTGAACCCAAATAAATTGTCCAGTTAAGTTTTTAGGCGCGAATTGTGATCCCCAAAGGCCTTCAGCGATGAGAAAAATTGTCGCAAAAAATAAACTATATTGACCAATTTTTTTCATATTTATTCAGTAGTAAAATGAACTGATTTTTTTATTTCTTGGTGATCATCTAATTTTATATTAATAAAGACAATCCATCCGCCTTTCATTGTCAGATTAATTGTTGCTTCATAAGTATTCTCCTTGGTCTTAGTCGCATCTGTTAAGAGTGGAATCATCCCAGCATGGTTCATTGTGGCCTCTAGTTTGACTCGAGCATTATTTATTGGTTGGCCATCAAAATGGTTTAGAGTTATTTTAAGATTGAGAGCTTCTTCAGTAGTAATTTTTTTTGGTAAAAAAGTCACTTTCATCACAATATCTTTTTTTAGTTTTAAAGGTGGGTGATAGTGCCAATAAAGAAATCCGAATAAAAGAAGTGCGAACAAAAAGGTAAGAATTGCTTGAATTTTTTTAGCAAGCATAGTTTATTTTATGGCACATGAGCAACGTGCATGAGGGAGTTCTTTTTCATTGGGAAAAAGATGCATCCACATGGCGACGGCCATGGGAATAAAGACGACGGTATTATAAAAAAGATGAAGTTCAACTCTAGGATATAGTAACTGTAGAAAACTTACCGGTACTGGAGAGTTAAAGAGTGTGATTTTAAAAATGGCCTGGTACTGTAAAATCAAGTGTTCGATGTGATGCCAAAATTGAATGATAAAAGAAGCCATCCACCACTTATAAGACCTGCCGATAAATCCAGATCGTAAAACCCAAAGTCCAATCAACATAAAAAGTGCATAGATGTAATGCATGCTTTCAGAAGTCACTAGCCAAGGAAACCATTGACCTAAAAGTCCACGTGATTCAGGACGGGGCCAGTCTAGTACAAAAATTTGAAAAGCCTGGACCAAGTGTTCTGCCCAGTGGGCAAGAACTAAAATTACGTATAAACGCAAAGCCACTTCATGTTTATGTGTATTAATTGAAGTGATAAAATTTTTATAAAGAGTTTTAGGGTTTTGAAAAACTTGGGTAGTCATAAAACGATGCCTCAATAAAAAAGATTTTGTCCATCATACAAAGGAAATACTCTATTGCCAAATCTTTCTCGAGCGAGACTTTCTAAGTGCCGGTGAGAAAGATCATGGCCCATATGAATAAGTCCTGCTTGTTTGGGATTAATTTTTTCGATGTAGTCAAAGCATCTTTCAACCGTCAGGTGGGTAGAATGAGAGTGACGTTGCAGACAATCAATGATGAGAAGATCTAAATTAAAATTTTTAAGAGTGGCAATTTGTGCTTCAGATAATTCCATACAGTCGACAACATAGGCAAAACCTTCATGATGAAAGCCCATCGTTTCGCCATGGCCGTGTTTATAAGAAAAAAAAGTAAAATCAGAAACTTCCAAGATCTGAGTCAATTCATTTAAAGGCACATCGAACATTTTTAGGCGAGGAACACCACCACCTAAATTTGGGGCACCACCGTTTTGAAAAATGTAGGAAAATCGTTGCTCGATTATTTTTCTGGTTTTTTCTTGAGTAAATAAGGGAATGTCTCTTGGAGGCGGGCCAAAAGAAAATGGACGGAGATCATCAATCCCATGTAAATGATCTGCATGCTCGTGTGTGATAATTGCTGCATCGAGATTATGAATATTATTTGCCAAAAGTTGAGTGCGAAAGTCCGGTGTTGTATCGACGATGATTTTTGTATGGTTTCTTGTCTCTAAAAAAAGACTTGAACGCAGTCTCTTATCACGATGGTCAATTGATAAACAAACTTTGCATTGGCAGCCAATTAACGGAATCCCCGTGCTGGTGCCGCTTCCAAGTACTGTTATTTTATTTTTTGTATGACTCATTGTTCTTCCAATTGTTTTAAACGATCATTTGCAGTTATAATTTTATCTCAACAAAGATCGATCGAGGAATAAAATTATGCAGCTTTTACGGCCTATTGCAGTTAAAGAAAAACGTCTCCTAAAATGGCTTCTATTCATTTCGCTCTGTGGAGTGATTCAATCTTGTTCAACTCTTTATCATGACAAACATAAAATAGAGGAGCCCACTGCCCAAAAAGGCTTTAATGTAAAAAAATATGTCTTGAAAAATGGACTGACAGTTTTAATTTCACCTAATCCAAAATTGCCAATCGTTTCGTATTATACTCTCTTTGATGTAGGGGGAAGAGATGAAGGGCCTGGAACGACCGGGGCGACACATTTTCTAGAACATATGATGTTTAAAGGGGCAAAAAAATATGGGCCCGGGCAGTTTGATACCCAACTTGAAAAAAGTGGTGGTGTAACTAATGCTTTCACCACAAATGACATGACAGTGTACTACCAAAATATACCGGTTTCTTTTTTAGAAACGATGGTAGATATGGAAGCAGATCGCATGCAGAATTTACTTTTAGAAAATAATTCTTTTGAAAGTGAGAGAAAGGTTATTTTTGAAGAAAGAAAAATGCGTTATGAAAATAGCCCCGATGGACTTTTATTTTTGGCCTTGATGAAAAAAATATTTGCCGGAACCCCATATGGTCAATCAGTCATTGGTGATGAAGCGGACTTAAAAGCTCTCACCCGCGACCAAATGATGACATTCTTTAAAAATTATTATGTTCCTAATAATGCAATTTTAGCAATTGCGGGTGATGTCGATCCAGATAAAGTCATTGAATTAGTCAAAAAACATTATGAAAATATTCCCTTTTCAAAATCTCTAAGTGCATTAAAAAAAGAGAGTTCTGGCCTTGAAATCTTTAAGTCCAAAGTTGAATTTGGTAAGGAATATAAAATTTATGCCACCAATCCCATTCCAAAATTTGTCATGGGTTTTCAAGGTGAAAAAATAGGAATTAAAAAGGCTTATGTTATGGATATACTGGCCATGATTTTAAGTAATGGTGGAAGCTCATACTTGATTCAAAAATATGTTAAATCTGACAAAGCTCTCCTCAACGATATTAGTTTGAGCAATTTTAATTTAATGCAATCAGGTGTTTTTTATTTTTCGGGTGAAATTAAAGATGGAAACTCACTAGATGAAGTGAAAAAAACAATAGAAAATGATTTTACAGACATGTGTGATAATTCTATTAATAAGCGTTCACTACAAAAAGCAAAAAATCAAATATTAGCTCAAGCTTATCACCAGTTAAAAAGTAACTCGGGAATTGCATCCACCATTGTTCGTAATGAAAAATGGTACGGAGACTATAACTTCGGCCTTAAGGAACTAGACATTTATAAAGCGATAACGGAGTCCGAAGTTCAAAATATATGCAGAGAAACTCTGGTCGCTGGAAAGTCAATTTTTATTTCAACTTGGGATAAATATCCTAAAACAGTAGAGAGCAAATAATGAAAAAGGTATTGTTTTTAATCCCACTTTTGATTTTTTCTAATCATGTTTTTTCTCAGGCAATTAATACATCTTCTAAAATAGAAGACAGTATAAAACGACTCAACTGGAATGGAGTTGATGTGGTTTATATCGAAGACAATCGATTTCCAACATTTGATTTAACACTTTATTTTGCTGACGGTGCGCTGAGTGAATCTAGTGGGGAAAATGGCCTGACTGAACACAGTTTCAGTCTCATCGATTCTGGCACAGATAAACTCTCACAAGCTGAAATTTTAGATCAGTTTGAATTCACCGGATCAGAATTTAGTTCAAGTGTGACTCACGAATATTCAACGATAAGTATCTCAGGCCTCACTAAAGATATGAATACGACATTTTCCCAAGCTTGTTCGCTTTTAAGAAATGCGAATTATCCTGAAAAAGTGATCAAAAAAGAAATCGATTTAGAGCGTGAATCACTTTTAACACTTGTCGCATCACCACAAGGTTTAGCAGAAAGAGTTTTTAGGGAAATTTCCATGGGGCAGACTCCTTATTCTTACCCTGTCAGTGGTAAGTTAAATGACTTTGCCTCTTATACGCCTACCAAATTGCGTTCGAAAATGAATTATTTTTTGGATAAAGTTAAAAAACGTATTTATTTAACAGGGCCTTCAAGTGTCTTAAGTTTAGAAAAAATTCTCACTAAAGAATGCCAATTGAAGGGAACTTCTCAAGATTTTGTGAGATCAATGGAAGTTCCAGTTTCAAAAACCAATAAGACGACTTTTATATTTGTACCTGTGCCAGATGCCAATCAAGTTCAACTACGTATTGGACGATTTTTAAATGCCAACGAAATCCAATATCGAAATCTTGATGCCCTGGCTTCAGATTTTCTAGGCGGAGGATTTACTTCGAAGCTGATGCGAGAAGTTCGCACTAAACGAGGACTCACTTATTCTATTGGTTCATTTATCGCTTCACAGAAACAATACGGTCGATCGGGAATTTCAACTTTTACGAAAAATGAAACAATTAATCGACTTATTGAAGTCATCGACGAAACGGTTTCAAAAATTGCGAAAAATGGTATTTCAAAAGAAGACTTAGAGCATTCGAGTGAAGGTATGATTGGATCCTACCCATTTAAGTTTGAGAGTAATTCTGCGTTTCTTTCACAATTACTTTTGTTAGATCACATAGCTAGGCCTTATAGTGATTTGTTTGAATTTAAAGAATCTGTTGCTAAGGTCACGGCCAAAGAAGTCGCGCAGAGAATTAAGGACGTTTATGGATTTGATAAACAAATAATTTTCGTTCTCGGTGATAAATCAATTGAGTCTTCACTTCGAAAGTTGACAAAAAAATATGGAAACTTAGAAGTTGTTGACTATAAAAAATACTTATAAATTAACTTCTTACTTCTTCCGTGTGTCCTGACATATTGACAATGGCACCCGGAAGAATTTCTAGAGTTTTAGCGATCACTTTTCCAGTAAAAATTGCAGTGGGATAAAGTGTAACATTTCCAGAGGCTTTAATTTCACCTGAAAATTCCCCATAAATTTCAGCATCGTGGCAGTCAATTAAGGCTTTCGTTTCAGATCCGATTTCTAAAATAAGTTTAGATTGATCCATCATTTTAATTTCACCAGAAAGTTTTCCTAAGAGGTGAGTCGAACCTCGAAAATGAAAGTTTCCAGAGAGTGCCGTTTCTTTTCCAATACTCGTATACATTTGATTATAGATCATTAAGTAAGTCCCTAATTAAAGTTGTACTGGCAAACTGACTGTGTGGAAATGGATGAGGTCTCCGTTTCTGGCAAAAATAAAGACAGTGAAAGAATAGAAACCAGATTTTCTAGGTTTTATAAAATTGGCGTCTACCGGACGAAAACGTTGAGTCGCAAATGTTTCACCAGAAGCATAGTTGATTTGGAAATCATTGCTTCCCAATGCTTGAATTGGATAGGCCTGAATCGCCACTTCATTTTTCATCAAGACTATTATGTGTCCAGAAACTTTTTCATCATCCAAAGTCGTAGGTATTATATTAAATTGAAGATTGAGTGTATCTCGACCTACTACAGTTTTAAATCCCGATAAGTTTAAGACTGCTGGTCTTGTTTTGTCTTTTTGTCCTTGAATTGGTTTAAACAAAGAAAGTGTCGATAGTCCTATCGAACTAATTGTCCCAGCTCCTACAGCTGTTGTTGGTGGGCAAATCGTTGGTGCGGGACAAAGTTTTCCACTAGCATCGCTGATGGGGGCACTTGGTGCGACTGCTTGTTGAGTCTTTAGAGTTTCTTCAAGAGTTTCTTTTTCAAATTTTAATTTTTCGTTTTCTTCAAGAAGTGTTTCTTTTTCTCGAGCTTCTTTTCTCACCAAACTATTTTGACGAAAATTATCTACAACGTGGAAAGGACTAGAGTTGACGAGTCCTAAGACACCCAATATGATGGCCACAAATGTCAGCGTTGGCAGTCCAATTAAAAACAAATAGAGCTTAGATTTTTTTATTTCAAAATATTTAGGAGAGTCATTTTTTTGGTGATAAATAACAGAGACGCTATTTTTTTTAAATTGCGCTTTTTCTTTATTGATATCTGATTCGTTATTATCACTCACTAGTTATTGCCTTTTTTAAACTCAACTGAATCGAGTGAGCCTTCCTTAAAAAAGCGCAATGATGGTTCAAAAGCGACTTTATCAATATTTTCCAATCCATGTTTTGTCCATACTTCATTGACAATTTTCCATTTGTAACTGGCATCTTGTCTTAGATAGAGTATTTTTCGACCAGTATCATTGATGGTGTTTGATTGATATTTTTGGGTAAAAGTAATTACGGCATAATTTTTTGCTTGCATGATAGAGATGAAATCTAAGTCTATTTTTGGTCGACCCGGATTAGAAAACACTGCTTTTTTGTAGGCTTTGTACTGGGCAAATTTTCCTTTTGAGTCGGTGAATTCGACCGGATGGTAATTACTCATGTAGCCTTCAATTTCTTTATTTCTCCAAGCAGTCAACCAAGACTCGAGAACTTGTTTCAAGTCATTTTTCTGAGTTTCAAAAGTTTTTTCATTAAGATAAACGAGGTCTTGAACAATTATGATTGGTGTCTTATTGAGCTCTAAATACTTAGATAAATCAATTAACTCGTTATTCGCAGTAACAACACACCCTCTTGAGTCTAAACCCTTGTCGATTCTTGTCTCATCATTAGTTGAGTGGAGCCAAATTCCCGAACCAGTTTTTTTTAATATTTTATCAATCGGGTTTGGATAATCCATGACAAATGCACCGGCACCGTAGATTACACTTTGTGGCCCTGATTGTGCCAGAAGTTGTTTGTAGTTAAGAAAATCAACAAAATTATAAATTCCTTCTGGAGTTCGAAAATCTCCTTCCGCTTCTTTATCACCTGGTTTTTTTCCTGTGGCCATTTGGTATGAACGAACGAGTTCAGGAAGACCTTCATTGTTTTTATAAAGATGTAAAAGATGAGTTGATTTTTCTGCCACTAAAACATGATGAGAAAAAAAGTTATCCATTAATAAAAGTGGAGCTGGTAAAAGCTTTTGCGCTGTTTGGGCATTTAGAAGTACTGGAAAAATTGCAATTGCCGATAGGACAAACATCGAGTGAAGGTAGTTTTTCATAGGAAGTAACCCTTTAAGATGGTCAGGTATTAAGTTTTGTATCTCTTTATTTTAGTCAAAAGGAAGGATTCCATCAACAATAAATCAACAATAGTGACTTAGGGCTATGATTTCCCTGGGTATCAACCGATAAGATTACTGATAAAATAGACTAAGAGTAGTGGGTGAACCCAGGGTGAAGGTATGAGTGTTCCAAAAAAACAAAAAGCCGAATCTGACAGCCAGGTAAATACAAAAATTCAACAAAAGTTTGATTTGGTTTTTCCCAATAATGAACAAGCAAGTAAATCTAAAATTGATGATATTAATTTAGATTCAAATGGTGAATCTACCAATGAAGAGAAAAAAATGGAAAATGGGAATTCAAAAAAATCGCCCTCTGCTGTAGATGATTTTTCAATTGATCTCGATTTTTCCATGGATGATGAAAATACTAAAACTGCAATTAAATATGATACGAATAAAGATTCCAATAATGAATCAACTGAGTCTAATGAAGCAAAATCAAAGACTAATGCAGGCATCGATGTACCATCAGCAGACGATGGCTTCTCGTTAGATTTTGATTTTGACGGTACAGGAGAAGTTGATAAAACAGTGCAGACTCAATCAATTGAGCATTCTGATAATATAGCGGAAGGCACAGGTGGTTTTGATCTCGATATGGATTCAGATGAATTTAACGAATCAACTCAAAAAACAATTATTGGCCAATTTGATCTTTCAAAAATATCTAATGAAACAGTGCCTATTCCAGAAATGACGAATATACATTTAAGTGAATCGTCGGATACTGCTATTATTCCGGACGTTGTTTCACAATTAGAACCTCATGCAGACTCAACTTCAGATTTTTCACTCGATAGTCCTTCAGAAAGTCTTGATGATTTTAATCTCAATAATGCGGAAGACAGTTCTCGAACTTCAGTTTCATCATCAGATTTAATGTCGTCTGAAGAAATGAAAGCTAATATTGAATCAACGATAAAAGACATCATTAGACCTCAAATTTCAAATACAAATGAGTTTGATTTAGATGAATTAACTAAAGCTGACCACGCACTTGATGATTTACTTGATAAGACAAAAATGTTTTCCACCACTGATCAAAATTCAGTCTTTAAAATTGACCCTAAGTCAGCGAAGAGTTCACTTGAAGAATTCGCAGATCAAGCAACTGATTTTAATTTAGATGATAATGACTTTGCTTCAAACGTGGGAGACCCGTTTGAGCCGATGCCATATCAAAATAAATCTCAAACTAAAGTAGCTCAAGCTAAAAAAAGCTCAATACAAGAACCGAACTATGAAGCCGTTCGTCCGACTGCCGAGCAAGTTCAAGCGACGAGTGAAGACTCCATTCGAAATCTCTCCACGCTAAGAGCACTTCGCGAAGAGCGTGAAGACTTAGTAGCTCAGATCAAAAACTTAAAATCCCTCAACAAAGAAGTGGAACAAGACACTCTGACATTAAAAGCAAACTTAGACGAAGCGAAAATAGAAATCACAATTTTAAGAAAACGTCACATGGTGGAGATTGAAGACCTAAAATATCGACTTTCTCTCAGTGACGAAAAGAAATTAATGGCCGAAGAAAAAGCCAGACAAGCAGATCTTAGACGTGAAAAACTAGAGCAAAAAGTGAGAATTGATTTTAATCAAGTCAAACAACGAGAAAAAGAACTAGAAAGTAAATTAGAATTACTTTCTATGGATGTAGATTCTCAGGTTCAAAGCCGCGACCAAAAAATTCTAGAATTGAGAAGAAAAATTGACGCACTTGAATTTAATATGGAGAATGCTTCTATAAAAGAGCAAAAATCCTCAGATGATAAACGTAAGCTAGAAGATCGTTTAAATAAAATTATGAAAACATTGCGAAATTCAATTAAAAACTTAGAAGACGATATCGATCATGTTGAAAGTGATGGTGGTCAAATGAAGGAAAAATATTAATGAGCGAGTCGTTGAATCAATTTTTAAGTAGCTTTCCATTTTTTGAAAATGAAAAAAATCTTTTTTCTCATATCGAAGAATTTTTAGCGCGTGATTACCTTGTCCGGCCAGTGTTGGTGTGTTCTGTTGAAAATAGAATTGATCCAATCGATATTAAAAAATGTCGAATGGTTTTAGGTAAGAGTGATAGACAACAACTTTATAGCTCTAAACTTCTAGATAGCTTTTTTATGTCTAGAAAAGATATTAAAAATATACCTTGTCTCAGCGTAAAAATGGATAATTGCTTTTATTATTACCTAAACTTAGGACTTAAAAAAAATCAATTTTATTTCGCGGTATTTTCAGCTCCGGCTGAAATTTCTACAAATGCTTTAACCTTCCTCTCTGATTTTTCTCAGAGTCATCTAAAAGTGATTCAAAAATTTGAGGATCTTTATAAAACCCATGAACTCATTCATATTGATGATGTGACCGGACTTTATAATCAAAGAAAGCTTTATAAAGATTTAGGAATGTTAGTAGATAAATATCAGCAAGAAAAAGATCCTTTTTGTGTTTTATTCATTGATATTGATTATTTTAAAAAGGTTAATGATTCCTATGGGCACTTAGTTGGAACAAAACTACTAGAGTGTGTTGCCAAAGATATTAAAGCGATGCTTAGAGATTCGGATATCAGCTATCGATACGGTGGAGATGAATTTGTTGCAATCTTAGTCAATTCGGACAGCCTGGCCGGAAAAGTTGTCGGTGAACGTATCCTTAGTGGCATAACAAAAAAACCCTATGAAGTTGAAATAAAAAATGAGATTAAAAAAATTCCTTTGAGTGTCTCAATTGGAGTGGCAGAATTCCCAACAGATGCAGTTAATTTTCAAGAAATTCTCTCGATTGCTGACCGTATGATGTATGAAGCAAAAGAATCTGGAAGAGGAATAGTTTTTAATACACAAGATGTTTTCAAATCGAGCCTTCTTAAAGCTGTCGAGCAAAAAAAGATTGGTAATGGTGGAAACTAATGATCATTTTAGTTTTAAGCGACCTACATCTTGGAAAGGGAAAGTTTCTTCAAAACGGTCAAATTAATCTGTTGGAAGATTTTCTAGAAGACGAAAAATTTTTTGATTTTTGTGAGTATTATTCTAAAGGTGAATTTGAAAAAGAAGAAGTTCATCTCGTTTTAAATGGCGATATTTTAAATCTTATTCAAATTGATGTTGATGGTGTTTTTACCAGCATAATAGATGATACCGTTACAGTGCGTGCGATTGATGCCATCGTTAAAGGACATCCAAAGTTTTTTGAAGGAATTCGTCATTTTTTAAAAATTCCAAATAAGAAAATTACCTACGTTATTGGCAATCACGATTCGGGCATGGCCTTTAAAGAAGCACAGTTGGCCTTTAAACGTTATGTTGGTGAGGGTGTTGAATTTTGCTTTGAAGTTAATCTTTCAGGTGTTCATATCGAGCACGGTCATCGTTTTGAAGTGATTAATACGGTACCTAGTGATAAATATTTTATGGAAGGACCCAATGGTAAGTTAATTTTGAATCTGCCATGGGGGACACTCTTTTGTATTAATTTGCTTCCTATTTTAAGAAAAGATAGACCAAACATTGATAAAGTCAGGCCACTTGGAAGTTATGTCAGATGGTGTTTGATTTATGATTTTTCATTTTTCATGAAAATGGCCAAAATTGTTTTAGGTTATCTTTTTCAAAGTAATTTTGATGAATACATTGCCCAAAATCGAAACTTTAAAACAACACTTACTATCCTTAAACAAATTACAATCTATCCTTTATATGGAAAAAAAGCCCGATCCATATTGCGGCGACATCCTGAGATTCATACAGTGATCATGGGGCATACACATGTGCAAGAATGGCTCAGATTTCCAGAAAATAAGTATTATTTTAACACGGGAACTTGGAATACAATTCCACATTTGGATGCGGGACAATTAGAAGCTTCAAGTCGATTTACCTATGTGCAAATTCGGGTTGATAAGGAAAAAAGATTATTGTTAACTGGAACAATGAATCTATGGCAAGGTGAGTGGAAGCCATTTAGAGAAGAGGTTTCGGCCATTTAATCAAGGGAAAAAAGATTACTCTCTTTTCCCCATCAGATATTCTATTTTTTAGAAGTTTTCTTCGTCACTTTTTTTGCAACTTTCGTTGTTGCTTTTTTAGCCACTTTTTTCTTACTGGTCTTATTCTTTTTTGACATTATAGCTTCAACTTTCTTTTGAATTTTGTTGAGCTCGCTTTTTTGTTCATTCATGAATTTTTTCGCTTTTTTCACTTCATCAACGACAGTTTTTTCAATGCGTTTTTCAAGAATTTTCTTTTCAGAGTGAAACTTGTCAACGAGACCTTGCACTAAATGTTTTTTTCTAAGAGTTTCAATTTCAGCCTTTAAGTCTTGAAAAGATTTTAACAATTGCTTTTTATTCACGAGTAACTCCTATTGTGGGTTAAAGATTCTTTTTACTTATTGGAACTCTGTGGCCAAAGCCGAAGCTTTTTGCTTTCACCTTTAGTATAGGACAAAACTGTCTTCGTTTATACTCTGAATTTGATAAAAGCTGATAAACTTTTAGGACTTCATCTGCTTTGTGACCTTTTTTGATCAAATCTTGGGGGGTGAAGCGAGAGGATAGAAGTGCTTCAAGGATTGGATCAAGTTGCTCGTAAGGCGGTAAGCTTTGGCTGTCTTCTTGATTTTCTCTAAGTTCAGCACTTGGCGGACGATTAATGATCTCAGCAGGGATGAGATTATTGTATTTTTGGTTGATAAAGTGAGCGAGTTCAAAAATTTCAAGCTTGAATAAATCTCCTAAGACACTCAAAGCTCCGACTGAATCACCATAAATAGTCGAGTAACCAACTGCAATTTCAGATTTATTGGAAGTATTGAGGACTGCTGAGCCTTGATCATTGGAGCGCAGATAAATGAGAGCTCCGCGTAAACGACTTTGAATATTCTCATCAGCAATTCCTTTGAGTTCATTGCCAAAATTGTCTTTATAAGCCGAGCGAATAGTTGAATGAATGAACTTGATTGGTAATGTCGTAAGTTTAATTCCAAGATTTCTACATAGATCGTAAGAAAGATCGAAACTGATGGAGCTAGAAAAAAAGCCCGGCATAAAGATGGCCTCAATTTCGATTGGCATCTTTTTTTGGACTAATTTTAATATTGTCAAAACGAGTGCAGAATCAATTCCTCCTGAAAGAGCAATCGAAAATTTTTTTAAATTATTTTTTACGGCATAGTCACTAATACCCAAAATAAGGGCATCGAGAACTTGCGCACAACCAACTTCGCCCATTGGTAAAAGCTGAGTAGTATCGGTGGAGAGTCTAGTTGTAAATATTGTAGACCAAGAGTTAGATTGAGAGTGATAACTTCTTTTGTTTACTTTTTCTGTTGGCACATAAGTTGGGAATGAAAAGCAAAGAATTTGAGCCTTAAAACCTTGGGCCTGATGAAGTACACTATCTCCATCGACTACGAAGCTGTGGCCATCAAAAAGAATTTCATCTTCTGCGCCCACCCGATTGACGTAGACGAAGGGAGTTTCAAGAAATTGAGAAATCTCCAGCGCACGATTAATTCTTGATTCAACTTTACCAAGATGATAGGGACTTGCGCTCAAATTAATAACGAGGTCACACTTTTGCTGACTCTTTTTTATTTCTTCATTGAGAAGTTCGACAGGGTCAACATCGTGCAAATGAGAAAACCACATGTCTTCGCAAATTAAAAGTCCTATATTTTTATTTTGAAAACGAAAAATTGTTGAATGATTACCTGGGGTAAAATACTTTTTTTCTTCATAAAGATCATAATTAGGCAAAAGTTGTTTTGTATAGAGTGATTTAAGTTTTTTTCCTGGCTCAATAAGATAAATGACATTTTCTATTTGAGAAGGATATCCCAGCGAATCAAATTCATAATGAAGACCACCGACAAGAATGGCCAATGGATTTTTGCTCTTTAATTGTCGCTCTGACCAAAGAGACAAATCATCGAGAAATGACAGATAATCATCAATAAAAGTCTTTTTAAGAGGCAGGTCTTGCAAGGGATAACCAGTGAGAAAGAGTTCAGGAAATACGTGCAGACCTTCAGCGCTTTCTTGTTGAAAAGCCAAAGTAAGATATTTAAAAATGCCTTCAAAATCAGCAATTTCGTGATGAGTTTGATGAAGATTTATTTGCATGAATGCTTCCATTGAACTAGATTTACACACTAGATTATAACTCGTTTTTTAAGTTTCGTAAAACCTATATTGGTCATGGAATGGGAGCTGTTATGTTAGGCGTGATTTTTGTCATTCTGGCCGGTATTTTGTGGGCCCTAGATACATTAATTCGCTATCCTCTTTTATATTCGGGGGTCTCTGCTGAGATTATCGTTTTTACTGAGCATCTTATTTTATCCATTGTTTTTATTCCACTGCTTTTAAAAAATCATTTTAAAGATTTTAAAAATATTGGACAAATCAATCTTTCTACATTTTTTTATTTTTTTGTAATCGGAGTTTGTGGTTCAGCTATCGGAACTTTGACATTTACAAAAGCGTTTATGCTCATTAATCCTTCATTAGTCATTTTATTACAAAAGCTTCAGCCTATAGTGGCCATCAGTCTTGCCAGCCTAGTGCTCGGTGAGAAAATAAAGTCTAATTTTATCCTTTGGGCAATTCTTGCACTTTTTGGTGGATTTCTTATTTCTTCCCCTGATATTTTTCCGGGGCTAGAAAAACTCGATTTTAGCTTTGCCCTTTTGAGTGAACGAGCGCTTTATGGCTATTTTCTCACTTTAATAGCTGTAGTGAGTTGGGGGGCGTCGACGGTTTTTGGAAAAAAACTCTCGGGTGCTGGTTTTAGTGTTGTACAAATAATGGGTGGCCGTTTTATTTTCGGTTTTGTTTTTATGTCACTTTATTTATTTTCTCAATATCATGCAATCAGTCTAAGTATGGGGGCAAATCTTTATGGAAAGATAATACTGATGGTATTGATTTCTGGCCTCTTGGGAATGTATTTTTATTATAAGGGGCTTAAGTTAATTTCTGCTCGTGCTTGTGCATTAGCTGAAATGTTTTTTCCTTTTAGTGCTGTCGTTATCAATTGGATTTTTTTGGGAGCAAAGCTCTCAATGGTTCAAATTGTAGGAGCTATAATTTTACTTATATCTTCGTTAGTTATTCAACTTAAGAAATATTAATTGTGGAGTGATCATAAATGGAAAAAATAGTTTTACCTGCCTCACTTGAAGATAAAGTCATTTTAGTAGCCGGTGCTGCTGGTTTTGTACCTTCTACGCTCTGTGAATTTTATCTTAATCTTGGTGCTAAAGTTATTGGTTTAGATAATTTTATTACAGGGTCTCAATCAAATATTGATATTCTTTCAAAATATAAAAAATTTGAATTTATCAAAAATAACATTTACGAAAAATTACCAGATTTTAAATCCACTAAGATTGACTATATTTTCTCAATGGCCAGTCCAGCTTCACCGATTGACTTTGGTTTAATTCCTCTTGAAATCATGAGAGTGAACTCTGAAGGAACACTGCATCTCTTAGAGCTCGCTCGTGAAAAAAATGCGCGATTTCTAGAGGCATCAACTTCTGAAGTTTACGGAGACCCAGAAATTCATCCTCAAACTGAAGATTATGTCGGTCATGTCAATCCAATAGGTCCTCGGTCTTGTTATGATGAATCAAAGCGTTTTGCCGAGGCGATGACAATGAGTTTTCATACTCGCTACAAAGTCGATACGCGTATTGTGAGAATTTTTAATACTTATGGCCCACGAATGCGACCTAATGATGGGCGAGTCATTCCCAATTTTATTACCCAGGCACTGAATGGGGAAGATCTCACAGTATATGGCGATGGTTTACAGACCAGATCGTATTGCTATTCAACCGACTTAGTTGAGGCCATTCATAATGTTATGTTTTGTAATGATGTGACTCCTTTTAATTGTGGTAATCCTGATGAATACACAATTAAAGAAACGGCAGAGTTAATTATTAAGATTTTGGGAAGCCAATCAAAGATCAAATATCTGCCACTTCCTAAAGATGATCCCCGACGTCGCCGGCCAAATATAGATAAACTACAAAATATTTCTGCTTATAAACCTCAAGTTTTATTTGAAGCCGGTATAAGACAAACGGCAGAATACTTTAAAAGTCTTATATGAATGAAGCTATGAAAATTGCGATAAGTTGTGATTATTTACTCGAACGTTCTCATTATGCAGAGATCATAGAAAATATTTGTGAAATTTTTCCTGAAGCACCAATTTATTGTTTTGCTCATAAAAAAGGTGCGATTTTAGGGCACATTGAACAACGACCAATTAAATCGACTTATTTAAGTACTGTCGTTTCAACTCCAGATGAATTTTATTCACATTCTAATAAGTTTCCATCCCTTGCAAAAAATTTATTTATCTCTTGTGACTATGATTTAATTATTAATATTTCTAAAGGTTTTTCTCAAGGTTTTAATAAGTGTGAAAAAACTAAGTTGATAACTTACCTATATGATTTTGACCTTGATCGAAAAATTAAAAAATCTTTTCTACAAAAAGTATTTTCGCCTTTTATAAATTCTTGGATAAAAAAAACACTCAATCAATCTGATGTTATTTTAACATCCAGACAAGAATTAGCAGAAACTCTGACTAATTTGTCTCTGAGAACTGACATCCAAGTTATGCCACCACCATTTCGAATTTCGGACTATGCACTTTTTCCCAAGGATATGTTTAAGCATCATTTTTTTGCAATAGAAGCTACTGGATTAGATGTACCTAAAGCAAAACTGATAATTGAATGGATGAAAGAGTGGAATTATCCCTTTCAATTTATAGGGCCTGACGATCACCTTGCTTTAATTAAATCAGATTATAAAGAAAATACATTTTTTGGAAATCGTTGCAGTGGAGAGCATGCTCCGGTATTAGCGGCATCCAAGGCATTTATTAGTTTTAACACTGAGGATTTTCCAGCACTTTCTCTCGGGGCAATGGCAACAGGGAGACCGGCCATTTTAAAATCAGAACTAAAAAAATGGGTATCTGGTAATGGGGTCTTTTTTGTTGATATTTTCGATAAACTTGCTCTAAAAAATGCCATTGAACAATTGCCAAATGATGAAAGTATAGAGCCACAAAAAATTCGTGCTCATGTCATGGATTATCATGATGTAAAATTTAAAGCACAACTCAAACGCACTCTCGACAAGTCTTTTGGTGAGATTTCCAAAGCATCAGACAATAGATCTTGTTGCTAGTTTACATCAATAGCGATGAGTCGACACTCGTTGAGTGTTTTTGTTTTACGCCTTCAAAATCTTTAAGGTCTTCTTTGCCAAATTTCATTACTGATTTAAAAAGCTTTTGAGTCTGTTCTGGTAAATCAACCAGTTCGATTCCTTCAAGTTCAAGTTGCTTAAACTTATTTAATAGCTTTTTTAAAGACATTTCAATTTCTAAAAATTCTCGCGTATTGGGATCTTGATTCGTTTCTTGTATTGCAGTTTCTACACCTTTAACTTTGGCGATCTTCACAAAGTTTTTAATTTCTCTGACAGGCATTTTTTTTAAGTGAGTAAGGGATCTTTGTTGTTCATCTTTATTAAGTTTTATAATTTCATTAGTTTGGCTTAAAGAGAGGTCTCCATTTTTTCTAGCTTCTTTTACATTATTAGCGGCCATTTCATCGCGATTAATGGCCTCATGGATTTGCTTTGGTGAAAGACCAGTTTTTAAAGACACCATGTTGAGAAATTTTTCATTAGGGAGAATTGTTTTGTTATCAATTTCAACTTTCACTTCATCAATTGGATTAAGAGCTTGATAAATTTCTTTGGCCCGTCTCAAGTGTCCTTCTATTTCAATTTTTGTTAGGTCCTTCCGCACAAGATTTTCATCAATAGACACGAGCTCCATTTCAAGTTCACCAAGATCGACAACTAATACGCGGGCCTCTGTAAAGCCTAAATTAAGTAGTGCTTGATAACGTCTGGCCCCAGCGAGTATGACATTATCTGGTGAAATTACTAAAGGTGCAATCAGCCCAACAGTTTGAATGGATTTTTCAAGTTCTGAAACATCTGTTCCTAGTCTTAAATACGGATTTGTTGCTTTTAGATCATTGAGCTTTCTAACATCCATTAATGTCTCCAGACTTTGTGTGAATTTTTTAATTTGTGGTGTGAATACGGTGACAAATATACTTTATTTTGTCAGGTAAATTCGTGAGGACTTTAGCTTTCTGTGGCTTCAAGGATATCCGCAGCACGCCAGTGAGGTAAATCTAGTTTAAGTTCTTCTAGTAAACTATCAAATTTCATTTCAGCTTCATCTCTTTTGTTTAGGTCTGAAACTCCATTGGCAGTTTCACGCCATAGGTCAGACTGGGCCAAACGACCTCTCAGAGCAGCTGTGAATAAATCAATCCAAGTGGGTGCACTAAAAGTAAAATTAAGCGAGAGAGCGTCGCTGTCCGCACTAGTTTTATGCCAAGAGCCCCTGGGAACAAATAAAAGAGAGCCCGCTTTGAGTTCGAAAAGTTTAGCGTCTTCAGGCATCTCTTGTGGCATGATTTCTTCAGCGTAACTTCCCAATTCTGGATCAGTCTCTAATCCTATCGTATGTCTCGTCATTGGATTAGTGACGTGAGTGTTAGGCGCAATCCACCATTTTTTATTTCCTGAAATTTGCAATACAAAATTACTATTTTGATCAAAGTGAGCAGCTGTTCCTCCTTGAGCCGGAGTGGCATACATTAAACACCTAGACATCGTTAGGGCGGATAAGCCAATATCGATTCGCAAAGTTTCAAGCCACTTTTCAAGAACAGGAGAAATTGTTTCTGCGTGATTAAATAATAATCCCATTTTATTTTGAAAAAGTTTTTTAGCATCTTTTGGGCCTGTATCAATCGAACTTGCCTCATCTCTGACATCTGGCAAATGGACTTGTATATCTTTGGGCCATGAATTAAGTAAGGCTTCCAGAGATTGTAAAAATGGCAATGAAGTGAGTTCGCTGATGGAGTGAGATAATCCATGGACGACAAAAGGAATATTTTTTTTATAGGCCACAAAAAAATCAGTTGATGTATGAGGATGAATGAGTGCTTCTAGTGTTGGTTTCATAGATAAAACCATTACCATTAGTTGCTCTTAAAGCCTAGTTCATACGATCGACACAACTAAATAATTTTTCAAGATTATTTCCGGTTGAGTTTTGAAACGGGCCAAAATGATTGTAGGCCCTTCCAGCTTGAAAATGAGGTGTGACACATCTTTGTTCATAAGGCTTTAGTTTACCGTTAACCAAGTTTTGAGGTGAAGTCGCACTCGCTTTATTGGTATTAACTTGAATTGAAAAAGTTTGCACGAGTTTATGAACCCCACAAAATGCATTAAAACTTTGAAGGGAACTACCTAATATTTGAATCAATTCATTTTTTGAAGCTTTTTGATTAATCTGGCAATGAGACTTTGTTTGATGAAGCTTATTCCATGCTCGCAAGCAGGGCCGGATATTTCCACTGGCAGTTGGAGTGAATTGAAATAGTCCGATGTTTAAACGAGATTCGGCACTTTGAGCTGGATCGTCATAGAATTTTACACCTGCAGGTTTTCTATATCCTGCCGGAGCAACCTGTTTTGCTACCGACTGTGATGAAGCAGAATCTGCAGTTCCAAGAGATTCAGTGTAGGCCAGGCAAGAAAAAAATCCACTCCAGGTCGAGAGCAAATCTTTTTTTGCATCAAGATCACCATTTAAAACGGCTTGTCTTAATGAGTTTACTTTATTGGCATAACGATTAAGTTTATCAATTGTAGCTGTGCTTGGAACTTTTTTTATCGTATTCGACAAACTCGCAGAATTAACATTGCACAATGGGTGCCTGATGAGTGAAGTCGGAAAGTAGTTATTGTCATTTGTACTAGTGCCATAAGAACTTCCAATGAATCCAACCATTGAAGGGACATCGTCCATCATTTCCGCAGTGTAATAACTAATTTGATTGGCAAAGTACTCGTGTGAGTCTTCATCTTTAAAGCAACTATCTTTAGAAATATCAGAGGCATCATTACTTTTTTCTCTGGAAACACCAACCAGTTCGTTGTCATTGTGTATGTCATCAACTTGAGGACCTATTTGAGCTGAACTATTTAAGTAATCTTCTAAGGAAAGTTCTGCACCAAAATCAAGTGTTGGTATGATTGATGATTGTGGATTTGAAGGCGATGAAGGATTGTTGACAGGTGTTGTAGGTGCTTTCGGTCTTTTTGCACCCATAGCTGATACTTCGCTAATTAAAAATGAAGTGTAAAAGACTATGGCGAAACCAAATGATTTTTTCATAATCTACGTAACGGAAGACTAGAAAAAATATTAAGTTTTTAGCCTGCTAAGAGGCAATTTTTTACAGCTTTCTTAAAAAATCAATGGTTCGTTTTTCAGTTGGATTTTCAAAAACATTTTTTGGAGTACCTTGCTCAACAATTAATCCTTTATCCATGAAAATTACTCGGTCAGCAACTTCCTTAGCAAAATTCATTTCATGGGTGACAATCACCATCGTCATTCCACTTAAGGCCAGTTCTTTCATAACTTTTAAGACTTCACCAACAAGTTCGGGATCAAGTGCACTGGTTGCCTCATCAAAGAGCATGACTTCTGGATTCATTGCCAAGGCCCTGGCGATGGCCACTCGTTGTTGCTGTCCACCCGAGAGACTATTTGGATAAGCGTCTATTTTTGATTCTAAACCAACTAAGCACAGTAATTTAAGCGCCGATTCACGAGCTTTGAGGAAAGATTTCCGCAGCACCAGCTTGGGCGCTAAAATAATATTTTCAAGGACACTTAGATGTGGAAATAAATTAAAACTTTGAAAAACCATACCCATTTTTGAGCGGTAAATATTTAAACTTTTTTCATTAGAAGCAGATGAAATAACCGTGTTATTAAATATGATTTCACCAGAACTTGGAGTTTCAAGAAAGTTGAGGCATCTTAAAAAAGTGGATTTACCAGAACCAGATGGCCCGATGATCACAACGACTTCACCTTTTTTAATCTCAGTTGAAATATCTTTTAAAACTTCATTTGTCCCAAATTTTTTATTGAGATTTTTAATTTTTAAAATAGCTTCGTTAGAATTTATTGGAAGCATTATACTCCTCCTTTTTGTTCTAGCTTTTTTTCAATACGTAGAGCAATTGCACTCAGAATTAAAACAATGAGAAGATAGCCGATTCCGGCCCATAAGTAGACTTCCCAAATTCTCAGGTACTTTGCACCCACGCGCTGAGTTGTATAGAGAAGTTCACCTAAAGAGATAACAGAAACTAAAGAGGTTTCTTTAGTGAGTGCAGAGAGTTCATTGACGAGCGGAGGAATAATTCTCCGATAAGTCTGGGGAATAATAATCAATAGCATCGTTTGCTTTTTCGAAAGTCCAAGTGCTCTAGCAGCTTCAGATTGCCCCTTAGGAATAGAGAGAATTCCCGCTCTAAAAATTTCAGCAAAATAAGCAGCTGCATTTAATGAAAGCGCCATTACACCAGCCGGAAAGGCATCTATGACAAGGTCAATATTGTAGTTAGCTAAAATAGTGGGTAGTGCAAAGTAAATGAAGAGGATTTGCAGCAAGAGAGGAGTGCCTCTAAAAAGTGTTATGTAAAAAAGTGAAAAATAACTTAATAGTTTTATCCCTGAAATTCTCAAGAGGGCCACGAGCATTCCCAAAATGAGGCCAATAAACCCACTTGTTAAAGTAAGTTTTAATGTCACTAGTATTCCTTCACTTAATCTGGGAAGAATTACGTTTGTAGAAAAAGCCCAAAAACTTAATTCTGCTTCCATCTTTAAAATGAACTTTTAGCAGGCTCTTCATTGAGCCACTTTTTATATAGGCGAGTATATGTTCCGTTGGCCTTCAATTTGACAATAGCGTTTGTGATTGCGGAGTGAAGTTTTGTATCAGATTTTTTTACAGCGATTCCAATAACTTCTGGGGCAACAGCATTGCCTGAGACCATGAATGTTTTTGAGTCGAGTCCAGCATAATATTTTCCAACAGCTTCGTCAGTGACAATGACATCTGCTTGGTTTGCTTTAATGGCACTAAATGTTTCAGTGGCCCCTGGAAATGTTTTGAGACTTTTAAGTTTAACACCTGATTTAATCATCCCTTCGACTGCACTAAAAGAAGTCGTATCGACTTGAACTGCGACAGTTCTACCGTTTAAATCACTGGGTTTTGTTACGGGCTTAGAAGATTTTTTAACAACAAAAACCTGTCCCATTTTCAAATAGGGAACAAAGTTGACCTGAGCACTTCTTTCAGGAGTAATATTCATTGAAGACATAATAATGTCATAGCGATTGGATTTTAGTCCCGCAAGTATTCCATCCCATGGCATGACAATAAATTCTGCTTCAACTTTAAGTAGACTGGCGATTTCTCGAGCGAGATCAATATCAAGGCCAATAACAAGTCCCTCGGCAGATTCAAATTCCATAGGAGGATACGTGCTATCAACGGCAATTTTCAATTTTTTTGCTTTGAGAACTCCATCTAAATCTCCTGCCGTCACAGTATTAAAAAAAAATAAAAAAGACGCTGAGATCATGATTAAAAATTTCATTGGCTAAAAAATCCTTAGAGTATTAATAAAAAATTATTGTATGATGTCTGATTCAACTTCAGAACTAAGAAGTGTCCGAGGTGGTCTAAAAAAGAACAGTGGAACAGATATCCAGAAGCGATTACCAAACTCATCTATCATCTGGTATTTTCCACGCATATTTCCGTAAGGAGAATGGAGTGGACAAAAGCTTGTGTATTCAAAAGACTCACCAGGAGCCAGCATCGGCTGCTCGCCAACGACGCCTGAGCCTTGAACGTCATAAGTTTTTCCATTTCCATCCTTAATCTTCCAATGACGATGGATGACTCTACAAGCTGCTTCTGAATTATTAGTGATTTTTACTTTATATGAATAGAAGTATTGTTTATGCTCAGGAGCGGAGCGCTCCGGTACATAGGTCGGAAAGACTTCAACCAAAATATCTTGAGTGGACTCAAAATAATATTCTTTAGGTTCAATAGGCTCAATTAAACTTTCTGTTTGATTCATAAACCCCTCAATAGCAAATAGCCTTTTTTTTTAGCAAAATAGAATCGATTCGGAAAGCAGCATTTTCAGTAAACGTTTGAAGGCCAGAACAAGAGTTTGAAGACAAGTACTTAATAATTTTAAGTTTTCATGATTTGTATCAGTGTACTGGCTATTTTAATCATGATAAAGTTATCGAACATTAAAACTTCTGGAGATTATATGGAATCAAAAAATTTAAATCGTCGTTCTTTCTTTTCACTCGCCCTTACTGCAATGGCCGTCGTGCCTTTTGCTTTGAAATCAAATAAATCTGAAGCAGCACCTGCATGTCCAACAGCTCCACCAGCTGGAAAACAAGTGGCTAAAGTTGGTGAAGGAATGGGGAAGAGTTTAGAGTATGTTGAATTAGCTTCAACTTCTAAAAACGCGAAATATAAAGCAGGTGCTAATTGTGGGAATTGCAAATACTACAACGTCGCTAAAGAAGCTGGCGGATATGCTCCTTGTACAATGATGGGTATGAAGTTTGTCACTAATTGTGGATGGTGTAAGTCTTACTTAGTTAAAGCATAATTTTTTATTTCATAAAAAAATAAATAATAAATATTAAGAGTAGCCTAATCAGCTACTCTTTTTTTTTGTCCAAATAATTATTTTGATAAATTTCTCTTCCCATTTTTTTAATCTGATAATCAATCATAAAATGAAATGAATCCAATAAGGATTTTGTCTCTAAACGTGGCTCCAAGATCTTGAGCGCACTTGCTGCTGCTTCCAGCGTAGATAAGGCATTTTCGTTGGGTGATTTGCGAATACGATAATCAGTCTGTTGTTCCGGAATCAAACGTAGCTTTGGAATATGCTTCAAGTTTTGAGAGAGGCCGTAAATCTTTTTAGCTTTTCTCCATGTGCCATCGATTATTATGAGATGTGTAATCTGTGGACTAGGTGTATTTAAATTAAGTATTGTCGCATCTGCTTCTGGATAGAGAAGCGCACAGCTTTTAGTTGAATCGGCCAGAACTGTATTGAGTCTTAGGTCACTTGAGAAATCTTCACCAATGAGCAAGCTGATATTTTGAAAACTTTTTTTCATTATGCGAACTGTATTAAGGGGATGTTTTTGCTCTGATGGATGTTGCAGAATAATTAAATGAGTTTGATTATTTAAAACTTTCAAGGTGGAGCAAAGGCAGCGCGATTTTAAAAAATCACATTCAGAACAAAAAGCCCGACTTTCTTTGGTGAATGTGACTTCAGTAATTTTTTGTAAATTCTCCATATTTATGACCTCTTTTTTAATCCTGTCTTAATGCATTTGAGTAGTTTGTGATGTGAGGATTCTGTTTTTTGTTGGCATTCTTCGAGTGTTTTATTGACGTAGGACATGCATTTTTCTTCATTACCACCAAAGCGTTTAGACTTGCGGTGTTGCATACAATAAAAAGCAAGATTTTGATTTATCTCAATCATGACTGATTCAGGCAGTTGGATTTTTCTTTTTTTAATTGTCACTTTTTTTACTATAGGTGGGGAAGCAATTGGAGATTGTTTTTTATTCGGCTCAACTTTTCGTCGATAACTTCCATTGTTTTCAATCATACTAAAGGCACGATTAGTTTCTTCTGAATGTTGTTTTTTAACTGTCTGGTCTTCTTCAGTGCTAGTCGAACAAGAGATTATAAAAATTAAACAAAGAATTAGAATTAAAGCTTTAAGTATTTTTTTCATGATATTTTTATAAGCGATCAATTAATTCAGGATGATCGACAAAAGGATTACGATTTCCTTGAATATTCATAATTTTTTCATTGCGGTTTAATTCTTCAGAATCAACCGGATCTTCTGCATTCCATTTTTTTAAGTATTTTGCTTGAGAATAGTCAATTGACATTTTATAGCGTGTTGAAAAATAATACATCGCTCTCGCCACGTTTCCTCGGTGCTCGATTGGTGGTTCAAATGATCGTACATTATTATCTAGTGAATTTCCAATTTTTGAATCTGTACAATTTGAATTCGTCGCCTGGCCATTTACTTCTGCAAAAGGATTGTTTCCACGAGTAGAATTGGCTTTCATGTCAGTAGGGAAGAGATGATGCAAATCTGTTTTTTGATTGTTTGAAGGAAAGTCTTTTGAGAATTTACTTTGAGGCCAGGTATGCTCACAGTTTATTAATTGAGGATTAGGAATATTATTTGGGCCCGCGCCTGCTTTTTGATCTATTTGATTATTACAATAGACATCTTTGACTACGTATTGATTCGTACCTCTAGTTTCTAAAAATAAATTTCCAAACATAATTCTTCTTGCTTCTTCGTAGCTGAGCGAAAGTGTTTGCCTAGTTTCAGATAAAATGAATAATTCTTTTTTTAATTCTTCGGGGCTTTGGTTTTCATCGTTGATTTTATCTAGAAATGATTCACTATAATAGTCGTTTTGATTAGTATTTGAATAGGCAATAGTCGAAATACAAAGCAGAACAAATAAAATTGAAATCTTAGTCTTCATATTTCTACATCCTTTTAAAAATGAATCCGACTTCTCCATTTTGACCAATCCCTAAAGAGTCGGCAACCCTTTTTCACTGGAGAGAAATGCTCCAGATTAAAACATTAGAGATAAAGTATTTTCGTCGGTCACTGATTTGAAATATTTCACTATTTAAGTTAGAATAGGGAGATTGATAATTTATTAAAAAGGAAATGAATAATGAAATACAGAAGTGAGATTACTGGAACAGGTTCTTTTGTTCCTCCACGCATATACACCAATTTCGACTTAGAAAAAATGATGGATACGACGGATGAATGGATACAGCAAAGAACTGGAATCGAACAAAGGCATTGGGTTGATGAAGGCACGACGACATCAGATTTAGCTCTGGTTGCTTCTATTGAAGCGATAAAAAATGCTGGGCTTGATAAATCTGACATAGATATGATTATTTTTGCTACTCTTAGTCCTGACCACGAATTTCCAGGAACAGGATGTTTTTTACAGGCCAAACTGGGAATTCCAGAAATCGCTGTATTGGATATTCGTCAGCAGTGCACAGGTTTTATCTATGGACTTAGTATTGCTGATAAATTTATTCAAAGTGGTTCACATAAAAATATATTAGTAGTAGGAGCAGAAGTTCATTCTAAAGGTCTTGATAGGACGCCTAATGGTCGAAACGTGGCCGTCTTATTTGGAGACGGTGCAGGTGCAGTGGTTTGTTCACGAAAAGAATTAATTGACCCAAAAAAAGATTCACGAATTATATCGACTCATCTTTATGCAGATGGAAATTTTGCCAAGGAATTATGGATCCCTGCCCCAGGAAATGCAATGGGTGCGGAGAGAGTCAATCACGCCATGCTAAACGAAGGCCTGCAATACCCTCAGATGAATGGAAAATCAGTTTTTGTTCATGCAACAAAAAGAATGGCCGAATGCCTGGTACATTCTTGTAAAGAAGCAGGATTTGAATTGAGTGATATCGATGTTTTTTTATTTCATCAGGCGAATTTACGAATCAATTCAAAAGTTGCCGAAATTCTTTCAATCCCTGAAGAAAAAGTCTTTAATACAATTCAAAATTATGGCAATACAACCGCTGCCACTATCCCTTTAGGAATGAATGATGCGCTAAAAGCTGGTGTTCTAAAGAAAGGAATGTTAGTAGCAAGTGCAGCTTTTGGTTCTGGATTTACTTGGGCCAGCGCAATTTGGCGACAATAGTCCCAATTCTTTTTTAGAGGGTTGTTTGTGAGTGAAGGCAAAAATGAAAAGCCATTTTCGATGAAAAAAACTGTTCGCGAAGGTGACCCACTAATATTGATTGATTTTTTAGAAAAATACACAAAATTATCTAAAACTGTTTTGAAAAAAATTCTCAACAATGGTGGAGTCTGGGTCAGGGCACTCGGCACTTCCAAACGACTTAAAACGAGAAGGGCGACACTTCCTTTGGTAGTAGAGTCTCACGTAGAATTTTTTTTTGATCCTCATTTATTAAATTTGGAAATTCCAGAAGCAAGAGAAATTTTTTCTCAAAAAGAATGGGGCATTTGGTACAAACCTCCGGGGCTACTTTCCCAGGGAACAGATTTTGGAGATCATTGCAGTATTTTAAGGCAAGTTGAAAAGAATAAAGGAAAAGGCTTTCTTATTCATCGACTTGACCGTGAAGCTCATGGATTAATGGTTTTTGCGTATACTAGGCATGCCGCTGGCTCAATTTCAAAACTATGGCAAGAAGGCACAGTCGAAAAGTGGTATAAAGTCGAAGTGGTGGGAAATATAAAGCTTCACTATTCAACTGGTGGCGAAATCAATTTTAAAATTGATGGCAAAGAAGCACGAACAACATTTAAAATTATTGAGCAAAAAGAACACACCGCTATTTTATTGGTTCAAATTCATACAGGTAGACTTCATCAAATACGAAGACATTTTGAAGAGCTCGGCTATCCGGTTGTTGGAGATCCAAAATACGGAGTAGGAAATAAAAATAATGATGGAATCAGGCTCATGGCCTATCAATTAAAATTTACTGATCCACTTTCCAAAAGAGCAATTAATTGTGAGTTAAATGAGATAGTTTTTTAATTCGATTTTGATAAAAGATAATTAAAAGTATGCACATGCATGTCAGTCCGATCGCAAGACCAATCCACAGTCCTCGCGCTTCCATCTTGTCTGTGTAGGCCAGATAGACACCAATTGGAAGGCCAATGACCCAATAAGAAACAAGACCCAATAGCATGGGAATTTTTGTTTCGTTTAATCCACGCATGACACCTGATAAAACCACTTGAAGTCCATCGGGTATTTGAAAAATGCCAACCCAAAATAAAAGGGTAGCCCCATATAATATGACGGCTTGATCTTTCGTCGCAAGTCCCATGACCTGGTTGGGAATAGTGAGATAAATAATAGCAAAGAAAATTTGTAATAAAAGTGTAAGAGTCATGGCCCCAGTGCTTAATCGTTTGATTCCTGAGATTGATTTTTTACCAAACTGCTCGCCAATTAAAACAGAGACAGCACTCCCCAAAGCGAGAGGAACCATAAAAGTGAGGGAAGTAATGTTAATGACTAAACTTTGAGCCGCTCCGGCGACTAAACTCATGCCCCCAACTAAAATTGTGACCACTGTGAAAATAAGAACCTCACAAAGGATGGTGAAAGAAATTGGTGAGCCAAGTCTTAAAATAGTTTTGATTGTTTGATTATTTCTTTTTATCTCGAACTTCATGACAGATTTCATGTAAAGAAAAACCACAATGGCCATCATAAATCTACATAGAAGAGTGGCAATTGCAGCACCTTTAATTCCATAACCTTCAAAGCTGCCATATCCAAACATAAAAAGAATATTAAGCAATACATTGACGATGTTAAAAAAGAGAATAATCACATTCGGAGCGATGGTGTAACCATTGGCCTGCAAATAATCTTTTGTCGCTTGATAAACAAAAGCTGGAAAAAGTGAGAATGATGTAATTTGTAAAAAATCTACGACGTGAGGTGAGATTTCAGGAGTTAATTTTAAAAAATCAATATAAAGAGGCGCACAAAATAAAATGACTGTTAAAACGAGAGAGAGAAGAAAGCTTAAATAATAAGCGTTGTATAATAAAGTCGGATCTTCTTCTCCACGGCCTTTGGCCTGAGAGGCAAGTGGGCCAGTGCAAAGTAAAACCCCGACCCCGACCATTAAGAAGGGGGCAAATGTCATCGCTGCAACACCAATTGATGCGACTGCGAGACTAGAATATCTTGCTGCAACCAGCATATCTCCAATACCAAAGAGCATTTGACCAATTTGACCAGCGATTATGGGTAAAGAGAAAATTAAAATTTCTTTAGCAGTATAAATATTTTTTTTAAATGACATAAGCCTTTAGTTTACAAACATTATTAAAGTAGTGAAAATGAAAAGAAAAAAAAAGTAAGGAAATATCGTGGTAGATCAAAAAAACACTGAAAAAATAGTTGATAAAGAAGATATTAATTCATCAAACTCGAATAAAAGTGGTTTTGAGGCACTTGTCGAAAATGTTTTTAGACGCTTTCAGACAGTGGGCTTCATGGTTTTCTTATTTCCAATAACAATCATTTATATTATTTGTATTGCAACTGCTCTCACACCTGGATTTTTATTATTCAATTGGGCTTCCCCAATAGTTGCAGATTACTCTATGCTCGCCAAGGCCTTTAGTTACGGTCTTTGTGTGGGAGGGGGCTTTGTTGGTTTTGTTTTTACACTCATTTTTATTGTACCTTTAATGAATTTACCTTTTTTACCATTCGTCAAAGCATATAGAGGAGCATGGTTTTCGATTGAATCGATTCCTTGGTATTATCATAACGCGCTTACATACCTCGTTCGATATACAATTTTAGACTTTCTTACTCCTTCACCCTTTAATGTTTTATTTTATAAAATGATGGGTATGAAAGTTGGAAAAGGCGTCATGATCAATTCGAGCAATATTTCAGACCCTTGCCTCATTAAGCTTGATGACTATGTAACTATTGGCGGATCGGCTTATATGATGGCCCATTATGGAATGAAAGGATTTCTTATTATTGATAAGCTTCATATCAAGCGTGGAGCGATGGTTGGTCTATCTGCTAAAATCTTAGGAGGAGTGACTATTGGAGAAAAAGCAGTAGTTGCACCGAATTCGACTGTTTTACCAAAAACCATTATTAAAGATGGTGAGAAATACGGTTTAGGTCCACAACAAAGTTCTCAAGCAAGTTAACGAATTTCTTTATACATCTTAAGAGCTTTGTCTCTTTGAGATTTGTAGTCGACAATCGGATAGGGGTAGTCTTTTCCAACAACGCAGCCAGATTGGGCCTGTTCGAACATGTCCATTTCTTGGGGGGCATGAATTTTTTTATTTGATATACCGTCAAGCTCTGGGCACCATCGTCTAATAAATAAACCTTCAGAGTCAAACTTTTCTGACTGGCTATAAGGATTGAATATTCTAAAATAAGGTTGAGCATCTACACCAGTAGAAGCACTCCATTGCCATCCACCATTATTTGCGGCCATATCATAATCATATAATTTTTCGGCGAAATATTTCTCACCTAAGCGCCAATTGATTAAAAGTGTTTTTGTCAAAAATGAAGCAACTATCATTCTCAAGCGGTTATGCATTAGCCCTGTAGCATTTAAACATCTCATTGCACTATCAACAATGGGAAAACCCGTTTGTCCGTCACACCACTTTTCAAAATCTTCTTTTTTTCCTATCCATTTAATTGCATCATACTGAGGCTTAAAAGAATTGTTTTCAATTCGTGGGTAGGCATCCAAAATCATATGATAAAAATCCCGCCAAATAATTTCTGAGAGCCACGTCTCATATCCAGGATTCTTTTTTTCGATAGACAAGCGAATCATGTCTCGAACAGATAAATTTCCCATGCGTATATAGGTCGAGAGGTTTGAAGTTTGTTCAAGTGCTGGTACGTCACGGGCCTCTTTATAGTTTGAGATATATTGCCTGAATTGCGTGAGAAGTTTTAATGCTTCTTTACTCCCACCAATTAATACCCCGGGTGTTTCAATAAAACCAATTTCATAAAACCAATCAGTATCCAGCACATTCTTAGGATTTTTATATTGATAAAATTTCTTATTGGAAATGAAATATTCGGATGCTGTGTCTTCTTGAGCATGAAATTTTTCGAGCCATTTATTTTTGTAAGGAGTGAATACTTTATAAATTTCACCAGAACCATTTAAGACTTCATTTTTTTCATAAAAAACAGAGTCTTTGTAACTTGCAACTCCAACATCTTTTGCTCTTAATCTTTTTGTGACTTCACTGTCTCGCAATTTTGCATAAGGCTCGTAGTCTCTATTAAAAAATACACCTTCGATTTTATATTCATCGACGATTTGAGGAATCAAGGTAACAGGATTTCCAAACCTAACTAAAAGAGAGGAACCAAGCTTCGCCAGAGTTGTTTCAATTTCTTTTAGAGACTGCATGATAAATGTCACACGCAAATCATTTTTATTATGCAATTTCTCCAAAATAGTCTCATCAAAGATAAAAACCACTATTGTTTCATCAGCACTTTTAAGTGATTCACTGAGTGCATGATGATCGTGAAGTCTTAGATCTCTGCGTATCCAAGTCAAAGCTCTTTTCATGGATTACGATCTTTTGAAAATTTTATTTAATGCACTATCAACACTCGGGTACAGAAAAACAAAATTATTGTCTTTTAAGCGTTTGGAGACAACTTTTTGTGAATCTAATATAACTGAGGACATTTCACCGAACATAATTTTTAACATCGGTGCAGGGACCGGAAAAAGTGTAGGTCTGTTTAGAGCATGACCGAGAGCTTTTGTGAAATCAAAATTATCTACAGGGTGAGGGGCCACGCCATTATACACTCCTTCGTAGCTAGAATCATTAACTGCTTTAGTGAATATATTGACTAAATCTTCGAGATGAATCCAACTCATGAAATGGTCACCATCGCCAATCGGCCCGCCCAGGCCTAACTTAAAGGGAAGGAGCATTTTTTTAAGGGCCCCACCATGGCTTTCAAGGACAACTCCAGTTCTAATAATCACAATTCGTGAAGTTTTCTTTATAGTGAGAGCTGCATTTTCCCATTCAAGGCAAAGATTTGCTAAGAAATTATTTCCGATTTTTGCCTCTTCATCTAAAATTTCATTTTTATTAGTTGGGTAGATTCCAACGGCAGAAGAAGAAATAAAAAACTTTAATGGTGAGTTGAGTTTCTCATTTAGAAGTGTGGTTAAATTTTTTGTCGAATCGACTCTAGAGGCTCGCAAAATTTCTTTTTGTTCTTCACTCCATTTTTTTCCAGCGATATTTTCACCCATGAGATTTATAACACCATCGATACCACTAATAGACTCTTCTGGTGGAATCGTGAGGGTATTTTTCCATTCAAAAACTTTCACTTTTGGGTTCACGAAGAGTGATGGTAAATGAGTTATGTCTCTAGTTAAGACATGCAACTCATGGCCATCATCTAAAAGTTTTTTCGAAAGAGCAGTTCCAACAAAACCAGTTGCACCAGTAATTAAAATTTTCATTTGTGTGACTCCTGTCTAAACATATTCTTTGGCTATTATAAGTTTAAATTGTGTTTTTACTAGATGGAGCATGATATAATAACTGAGACAAATTATAGACGCGAAAGGAAAAAATATTTTGGTAGGCACTACATACACAATTCAAATGGCATCTAAACTCTCAGGAGTTGGAGTTCATACGATAAGAGCATGGGAGAAGCGCTACAAAGCGTTAGAGCCTAGTCGTGATTCTTCAGGACATAGAACCTATTCAAAAACAGATATAGAAAAACTCATGTTATTAAGTGAGCTTTGTCTATTGGGTTACACTATTTCAAAAGTGGCGAAGCTTTCAATTCTTGAACTCAAAGAATTGCTCAAAGATTTAGGTAAAAGCGAAGAAAGTTTAGAACAAAGCGATTTTAATCTCGTCTCTGAAAATAAAGTTCAAATTGATCCTTCTCAATCGATGCCCATTATTATTTTTGCCTTACGAAGTTATAAATTAGATGTTGTAAGCCTCGAGCTTGGGAAGTTGAAATCCCTTGTTTCAAATCGTGATTTTGCTTTATCAATATTGCTCCCACTTATTCAAACTTTGCGTGAGGCAGAGGCCAGCGGAACTTTGACAAGTATTCAATGTGAAGCTGTTAATGTTTTATTAAAGTTTCATATGGGGCACGGCCTCTTTCATAATAGTGATAAAAAAGAAAAAGGAAATGTAAATCTCTTGATCGCTGGGATGCAAGGTGACTCTGAAGACTTACTTCTGGGCCTGGTTGGTCTTCTCGCCAATCATTACGGAGTTCATTACACTTATATTGGTGCAGATGTCTCCGGTGAAGTATTAGTTGATCTCTCGAAGTCTCTAGAGGCAAATACGATAGTCCTAGGCCCAACAAATGCTTTTGCCCGTTTAGGTAAGGGACCATTCCAAAACTACATTGAAAAACTTCTTAGTAAGATTTCTCCTCAAACGGAGTTGGTCATTGCTGGAAAGTCCGAGTTAGAGTTTGATAAAATGACTTCGAGAAAATTAATCATCTTAAAATCAATTGAAGCCATTGATGAATATCTTTCGAAAAAAGCTTTGTAATTACAACAATGCGCAACGACTTTCTACTGTGCAAGATTTTACAGATTTTGGATCTGAAATTATTGAACAAGATTCATTAACAAACGAAACAATCTTTTCTGGATTAGAACTATTTTCATAATAACTTCTTTTTAACTTATCAAATCTCATCGTAACCCCGCTGAAGTGTTTGAATCATGTAAATAAATTCTCCACCTGGTGACGAAGACAATAAATATCTTCGTCATTGATCTCAGAAATATTGGCCTCAAAAAGAGGCCCTACCTATCGAAGTCTCTGCGTTTCAATATGAGTTTTGAATCGATGATCAGTGATTCACGCAAGAGAATGAAGCTGCGCCACTTCGCTCTTTCAAATAAGTAGCTACCTTTCTCGCTTTGGATCTTTCGGGGCTTAATCTGACAGATTAGTTGGCCCGCTCTAATCCACATTACTAGGTGGTGTTGATGATTTACCTCCTAAATAATTAGTCCAAGCAACTCTTTGACGATCCCAATATCCGGATTTATATGGACCAGCTTCTTGAATTTTGCCATCGATAAAACCTTGAGCAGATCCAATCACGCTTTTTCCATCTCCTCCAATATTATTGGCCACATTAAATCCATCACTCCGTGGATTGTAACCATACGCCTGTTTCCATGTCTGGCCAATTTCTGGAACTTCTGCCATGTCGTAGAAGTTGTATTCTTTTTGAACCAGATAGGCACTCTTTCCAGTAGTACTGTTATAATAGGTGGCAGATCCATCGCCATTGTTGGTAAGTGTTCCCCCCGCCCAATTTATCGATGCCCCTGGTGCTGTATTGGCAAAAAAATTATCTGTGTCGGTTTTCATTTTATCAAGGGCCCAGTTATTCTTATTGGATAAGTCAACATCACCTGAGCGATTCACAACGTGATGGGCCTTATAAGCATTAGTGAGTTCACTAATGGATTTGAATCCAGCGATAGTTCCCTGATTATTAGCTACTGGTGTCGCTTGACCTATGGCCACAAGCTGAGCAATTTGGGTTTTTATTTTCTCTACTGCTGCGAGGGCCTGTGCCAGTTGAGCTTTCTTTTGTTCGAGAAGGCTCATATTAAAATCATTTTGATTCGTCATTGAAGTTGCAAGGTTAGTCGTTGGAGTAAGAGGGATCTCTACTTTTTTAGAATCAGAAATAGGTTCTGGATAAACCATATTAGAACCAGTAAGTGCCTTATACTCATTTGTCGCCATAAGCTGATTCAAATCTAGCGTCTGACCTTTTAGTGCAAACTTTGTATTGCCGTGATCGTTAAAAGCACCAATACCAAAACCTAAATCAAAAGGCTCTTCTTTGGTGTAAGTTGAACTCACACCATGTGTGTATGTATGGTTAACAGCTATTTTATTTCCATCTTGTTGAGCTTGATTATTTGGACTGGAGGCCATTCCTCCACCTAAGTCAACTCCGTACTGAGCAATCCATGCTGAATTTATATCGCCACTCTTTTTTGCAAGTTCTGCAATATTTGTATTGGAATCAAGAATCTGACTAAAAGTTCCATTTCGTTTATTTACGTATTCTATTTTTCCGGGGGCAATTCGAGTTAACGTTCCTCCGGCCCAGGGCATACTATCGTCAAGATTAGGAATAAATGCACCATTCATGGTGGCATCCCAATCTTTTTTTATCTGGGCCATAATTGTTGGATCGGCAGTGGGACCATCGGCCACGGCTTTTGCTTGATTCATGCTCGGCGCGGGTTTTATAACCTTTATAGACCTATTATGGGATTGGGGAATAATAATATTTCCAGCAAAAATATTTGTCGTTATCAAGCTTATAAGTCCTAAAGCAAATAACTTAGTGATGACCATGATATCCTCATTCTTTAAATCATTCTTTAAATCTTATTTTAAAGACATACTAAATAATAGCAACTTATGTATTGAATGCTTTCCTATCTGCTGAATATTCAGTACTTTCTCACATTCATTGGTGCCCATTTTTAGTGGGCTAGTCTCTATCCCATGATTTTGATCGAGAATTAGACTAAGACTCCTCACTAACCTAATCGATACTCAGGGGATGCCGATGTTACCGCCTGAAGAAATTTACGAAATCGCTTTCTGTTAATCTGGAATGCATTGACTTGATGAACAATTACACGAACCATTACAATAATCCCATCTATCTCCCAAAATTCCATTCGATTGATCAAACCAACATCCGCTTGCTTGAAGTCCAAATGGATTATAATCATAGCTTTGACCGATATTTGCCAGAGTACAGGCGGGAGCAGAGGCCGGAATTCCAGAGCTTCCTCCCAAGGGAACACATTTCGAAAACACGTGTGGGCAAGGAGATGTAGATAACGAACCTGCCGCTGCCATCGTACAGCCCCAATGCTGTCCGGGAGGACAGACTAAGCAAGTACCACTATAATTTTGTAGTCCCATAGGACATTCACAAATAGTTCCATTCCAAGCCATTCCCCCTGTGCATGTGGCTGCACAGCTTGATCCATCCCAAGTAGTAAGACTTGGACACACACAGGCACTTCCGTCCCAAATCTTCCCCCCTGTACAGCAACCAGTTGCAACAACCCCGACCGGAAGGTGGAGCAAAAAACTTGACCAGTCATTTGCAATTCCAGTTGGGACGATAAAATTTAATGTGCCGGAATTTGTTAAAACTTTACAGTTGTTAAATTTATTAACTGTAACCGATGAGCTTGCACCAAGATTATAAGATGTATTGGCAAATATACTTGAGTTTAAAAATATTAAAAATATTATTAAAAAATTAAATTTAAACATTTCACCTCTGCATTTCATTAATTTTATTTTTTAATTTATTAATTTCTTCTTGCTGAGTTTTAATCGCTTCAACTAAAAATGGAACCAGTCGAGCATAATCAACGGTGGAGACATCTCTATTCACGTCATATTTTACAATTTCTGGAATTTGTTTTTTTACTTCTTGTGCAATAAACCCTACATCCTTGGTATTATTTGATTTCCAGCTAAAGCGTACTCCTCGAAGGGAGCTTACTTTTTCTAATGCATTCTCGATTGGAGCTATGTTTTTTTTAAGCCGTTTATCTGAAGTATATTGCAGAGAAGTTGTGTATATCACTCCACTTGATTTTATGTCTCCAGTGACGTCAAGTTTATAACCAGGACTAGTCGTCCCAATTCCAACCTCACCAAGATAAAAAATATCATTCCCAGTTCCATGCGACCAAATATCAGTGGTAGATGTTGAACTTGCTCTGCATTTCGTTATGGCGCCCGGCGATCCTTCTATATATAGATTAATTTTTTTAGAAATATTAGCAGCACCAGATGAACCTTTTAAAATATTTTTATTTTGGTAAAGAATTGTCAAAACTCCATCTGGAGCGGTACCAGTTAAAGTATAACTTGTAATCATTAATCCTGAATTTCCATATCCTTGGGCAGGTGCTGATGCACTTGAAGTTATATAATATTTTCCGTTATTAATGCTTGCTGGAGTTGCCGTTGTTTGCAATGTAGCTAAACATTTAGCAGGATCAGAAAGAATCCCATTAATTTCATTCGTGGTTAATGTTACATCAGTATCAAATTGTAATTTTGCCGATGATTTTATTGTTTGCTTGGATAAATTCATCACCAATAAGCTTACACCGCCAAGAGCTCCTAAAATCATCATGAGTTCAACTAAAGAAAAACCACGATTATTTTTTTTCATGATTGAACTGAAAGGTGAAAACCTGGTAAATTTAATTCGTGAGTGAGTGAGTGAGTGAGTGAGTGAGTGAGTGAGTGAGTGAGTGAGTGCAATGCGCTTTCCAATTTCACAAAATTATTTTTAAAATTCATCCAAAGCCTCGATATTATATTTACTAAATATTTTATCACCACTTGAGCGGTACGCTAAAAAATGGAAGATATTGCCTGTATTAAAACTTAATGATTTTAAAATGGCCCATGAGTTAGGAATTGCTTGCGATTTGATCCAGGACCGTCCAAATCACCATTTTTTGCGGTTTGAATGGAAAGTCTTGGTCTTTTATCACAAAAAAGAAAAAGGCCCATTTCAGAGCTTCCGTTGTCTTATTCTTAGGTCATCGATTCAATCGTTAGTCTCTGCGTTTTAACGTGCGGTCCTGCGAGCTTTTGAAGTTATTTTGAATCACTTCGAGAAGAATGCTTTTCTTTGATAGTACTTTTAAGCTCTTGAGCCTCAAACTCGATCCCTATTTTTAAGCCTTGTAATCTTTGATGATCAGTAATTTCATTGACGGCGCCTTTTTCTCCAACAGGAGCGATTGTGCTTATTTTTAATTTTAACAAAATCAATTCTGAATAAGTAGAAACCATTTTTAAAAATCCCGATTCCTGTTGGCCTTCAAGTTTTTTTATTAATTCGTCACGACGTGCAGTGCTGTTTAACCATTCAGCATATTTAGATCTTATTTCGGATGATGATTTTTTATAATCTTCAATAGAATTTTTCAGCTTATCTTTGCAGCGCTTTATTTCTGGAGTATCATCTTTGCCATCTTTTGCAAGAGCTTCGAATTTGATAATTGATTCTGGTGTTTTTAACATTTTTTCTATTCTCAATTCATCACTATCAATTGCGAAAGCGCTTTGGAAATACATACTCAATAGAGAAACTACTATTGTTAAGTGAATTTTCATTAAAAGACTCCGTTACAACTATTCTTAAGACTTATCGGAATTATTGAGTAGCTAATTAATATTAGATAAACACCGGAAATAACTTCAATCCTTTGCATTTCGAATCAAAAGGCACAAAATAGCCTAATTTCTCCTACAGGTTGTCTTTGAATATAGTTTTCTATAGAATTTTCTTTATATCTTTTAATATATCGTTAGGCTTATCTGTTGGAGCATATCTTTCGACTGGTTTTCCATTTTTATCGACTAAAAACTTTGTAAAATTCCATTTAATTGCTTTTGATCCTAAGATACCTGGCAAAGACTCTTTTAGGTATTGATAAACTGGAGAGGCATTATCACCATTGACATCAACTTTTGAAAAAAGGGGAAATGTCACTGAGTAATTAAGCGAGCAAAAATTTTTAATTTCCTCTGCATCTCCAGGTTCTTGAGCGCCGAATTGATTGCAAGGGAAAGCAAGTATTTCTAGACCTTGGTCTTTATATTCTAAATAAATTTTTTCAAGGTCACTGTATTGATTTGTGAAACCACATTTTGAAGCGACATTTACTATCAGAAGAGTTTTCCCTTGATACGTTTTTAGTGCTTGAGGTTTTCCATTAATATCTAAAACTTCAAATTCATAGATTGATTTAGTCATATATTGTCCCTGGTTTATTTCTTTTGAAATATTATCTTTAAAAAATCCTATGGTAAGAATACCATAGAAGCTACTGAATTTTGATTATACAGAGGTTTTTTAATGCATGTCATTCAAATTGAAAATATATCGAAAACCTATGGAGAGCATTTTTCTCTTAGAAATATTTCATTCTCTCTAGAAAAAGGTAAAATTTTTTCTCTTTTAGGCCCTAATGGGGCAGGGAAAACAACACTTGTTAAATTGATGCTCAATTTAATTCATCAAGATGCTGGTAATATTTTAATAAACAACACAGAAGCAAATAACAAAAAAAGCCGACTTGGTGTGGCCTTTATTCCTGAAAAATTTAACTTTTTTCCCTTTTATACAGCTTATGGGGTTTTAGAATTTTTCGGTACAATGAAAGGAGTTCAAGCAGACTTGTTAAAACCTCAAATCGACTCCGCTTTAAAAATGCTCAATATAGATGAATTAAGAAATCGCAAACTCTCAAAAATGTCTAAAGGACAAATTCAAAGAGTGGGTCTTGCTAGTATTCTCATCGGAGACAATGACCTCATCATTCTCGATGAACCCTTTTCTGGACTCGATCCAATAGGTATGCGTGATTTAAAAGATATTATAAAAAAATTGAAAGAGGATGGAAAAACTTTATTTATTAATTCTCACATACTGCTAGAAATGGAACATCTTTGTGATGAAGTGGCCATCCTTAACCGTGGAGAATTGCTTTTTAAAGGTCCAGTCTCAGAAGTCCTGGCCAAGGAAAAATCACTCGATGATTTTTTTCATAAATTAATTAATCAAGATGAACAAGGCTCAAAATAATGAAACCACAATATATTGCACTCATTAAAGACACTTTTTATAAAGAATTAAGAAGTAAAACTCTGATATTTATTTTTCTTGCAACGACTGCTTCAATCGTTCTTGGCCACCTTATTTTAACTGCCTTTAATAATGATCTTGGTGGTGCAGGTGGTGTAAATAATATCGGACTCGCGGGTGTGAATGTTCTTTCAATTAATTTTAGAATTTTAAATAGCATTAGTTTTATTATTGCTACTGTTTTTGGAGTCAGTGTTTTCCGCTCTGATTTTGAAAATAATATCATTTATCAGTATTTGTCTTTCCCAATCAGTCGAACAGAATACTTTTTTTCGCGAATAATCGGAACCTGGCTACTTGTTATGGCCTATTATGCTTATGCCTATTTGCTGTCGGCTATTTTATTTTCATTAGCGTTTAAAACATTTATTCTCACGCCAATGCATTTTTTAAGTTTTTTCATTCTTGGTGTTTACTTACTTTTAGTCATTTTTATTTCAATCTTTTTTTCATTAATTATGAATAAAATAGGTGCACTTTTTGCAACTTTTGCAACCTGTATAGCAGCTGCCATTTCATATGGCGTTTTTAGTGTATTGCCACTTAGTGAAACATTTTCACAAATGAGTTTCTTTAAGCTGACGGGTTTTGTTGTTTATTATCTCTTTCCTAGAATTTCTTTTCTTGATTCCATTTCCTCAGCACTCTTATTAGATGGGAAATTAGATATCAACTTGTGGCAACAATCACTCCATTTGATCGTTATAAGTGGAGCCTATGTCTACTTGGCCAATCGTTTAGTTAATCGCAAAGATTTCTAAACTGATTGGCAGCTTTTAAATTCTAAATTTTTATACTTAATCCATCTTGGAGAGAATTTAAATAGGCTTTTATTGCGGGAATAAGTCCTGCCATTGTTCCTAATATAAAAATGGCCCCAAGGTAATAAAGTTCAGTTTTCGAGAGCATTTCTATTGGCAAATAAATAGAGAAATTTGTCTCTAACCAAGGTCTGATAAAATAAAGGGCACCATACAAGTTTACGACTCCTAGAATGCAGCCTGAAAAAACAAGTAGGCCCGATTCATAGAGCAGTAAAAAGAAAACATTCTGAGAACTCGCTCCCAAAGATCTCAATATGGCCATTTCTCGGCGTCTTTCGTTTATTGAAGTATAAAGGGCGATTAAAATGCTCATGGCCCCACCGATTAAAACAAAGACACTTACGAGTAATAAAATCTGTTCAACATAACCAATTGTTTCCCACATTTCTTGCAATGAAAGTGCTGGAATAATGGCCATGATTGGTTCGGCTTCGTACTGGTCGATAGACCTTCTCATTCTTAAAACAGCGATACGCGATTTGAGTTTCACCATAAAAGAAGTGAGTTGAGTAATTTCGATATTCTCTTTTTTGAAGCGTTCAGGGTTAATTGTTTCTCCGCTCGGTGTACCTGTTTCCCAACCAAAATGTATGGCCTCCATTCCTTGAAGAGTAATATAGACTGCATTATCTATTGGAGTCTGTGTCGGTTTGAGTATTCCAATAATCTTAAAAGGTGTTTGATCATGTGTCATGATTGCACCACTCGAAATACCGTGTGAAATAACGATTGGGTCGCCTACAAGATGACCAAACTTGCGTGCAACTTGAGAACCTATGACAACTTCAAATGTATCAGAGGGGATATTTCCTGTTTGAAACTCAACTTTTTTATCTCCCCGAAATTGATAATGATTAAAAAAGTTTTCATCAGTTCCGACGACTCTAAAGCCTCGGTAGGTGTCACCTAAAGAGATGGGAATTGCCCATTCGATTTGAGGATTAGACTTAATTTCATTATAAGTCGATACTTTGATGTTATTGACGGCACCACCGATATGGAAAACAGTATAGAGTAAAAGTTGGAGCGGCCCTCCTTTAGCGCCAATGATCAAATCTGTTTTACTAATTGTATTTGTAAAGCCATCTCGAGCTCCATTTCTAATTCTTTCTATTCCTAAAAAAAGTGTGACCGATAAGGCGATAGATAAAACACAGAGTAAACTAGTAAATTTTCTATTTTTGAGAGACTTGAAAGTAAGAAAATTAAACATGGCGATTGATCTCCGGCAAGGAAATAGTGCGGTCAAAATAAGTTTTCAAGCGCTCATCATGTGAAACAAAGAGTAACGTGAATTTCTTTTTTTCCCATTCGTTCATAAGTAATTTCATGAATTCTTTATTGTTTTTTTCATCAAGAGCACTAGTTGGTTCATCGGCAATTATAATTTCCGGTTCACCAATGAGTGCCCGTGCACATGCTACTCTTTGTTGCTGGCCAATGGATAAGTCAGTAACAGATTTTGTTGTTAAATCGAATAGACCTAAAGATTCAATTAGGGCCATTGCTTGTGCTTCAATATTCGTAAGAGATTGCGCTCTTTTTTTATTAATCAAGCAAGGTAGCTCAATATTTTCTTTCACAGACAAGTAAGGAATGAGATTAAAAAGTTGAAAAATATAACCAATTTTTTCACCTCTCAATTTATCTCGAGCAGATTGATTAAGTTTCGAGAGGTCCTGGCCTAAAACTTCTACGTTTCCGGAACTGGCCTTTAAAACACCTGCGATTAAATTAAGAAGAGTGCTTTTTCCATGGCCAGAAGGGCCGTATAAAAAAACTTTTTCTCCTTTTTTTATTGTGAGCTCATCAATATTCAATACATTTGTATTTTTGTGATAAGCAAATTGGCAATTTTGGAGTCTAATTGCATCAGTCATAAAGGTGTACCTTAAAGTTTTAAATTTTCAATTGGCAATGTAGAATTCAACGTTCTTGGCTTAGAACCAAGCAGATCAATTAAAATTTTCTTCATTAATGGGTAGTGCTTTTTTAAAGCAATCGCAATACTTTGATCTTTTATCACTTTTTCACAAGTAATTTTTGCTTGCGCTTCTATTTCGCTATGAACTCCAGAATTCTTTTTATGTTTATTGTGAGCTTTGTGATTGTCATTTTCAATGATCTGCTTAAAGCTGCTACTAACTATTTTGCAATTGAGTGAGCTATCTAAGACAAAAAGTTTAGTGAGTAAGTCATTGGTCCACAGGTCTTGTGCTTTGGTGAAAGTTTCTTTTTCTTTCGCACTGGAAGGAAGATACTCAAATCCAATAAATGCTTCACTCGGCCCGTCAAGATCTATATCAATCGATTTTTCTTCGGCAGCAATTTCTAATTTAAGAGCTCCATGTTCATGTGTCCCCATGCTTTTTCCGAAGGATAGAATAGGTAGGAGAATGAATAATGAAAGGGGTAAAAAATTTTTCATGGTTGTGATCCTGGGGCTGTTGCCGGATGAGTGACAGCGGGTGGAGTATAATCTTTTAATTCTTTTACTTTAGTTCCTTCAAATTTATAGGAAGAAGCTAATTCAGCTGAAACCTCAACTGAAAGTTTCCCTGTGATTTCTATTGGATAAAAAGAAGGTTTAATTTTATTCCCTTTTTTCAACTTTACTAAAACTAGCTGATTAGCAGAGGGAGGAGGGACATGCATACAAGAAGGGACGTAGGGCATAAAGAGAAATTCGACAAGTTCCTTAGATTCGAAATCTAAAGGCATCATAAAACCTTTCATCGTTACTTCTTTTCCTAAAACTGATTTTAGTGCCGGTTTAATGACAGATTTTTTTGTTTTTAAGTCGTACTCTAAGGTTTTAAGTGTATCCCAGGAAACCTCCGCTGACATTATTGGCATTGAAAAAATAACTACAGTTAACGAAAATAAAAATTTTAGTGTTTTCATAAACTCCTAGGGCTTTGTACACTGAGCGCAGATACCAAAAAATTCAAGTCGGTGTTCAATATCTTGATACCCCTTTTTTTTAAGGCCTTGCTCGATTTTATCGATTAAACAATCGTGAAGTGACTCTATTTTTTTGCAAATTTTACAAATGATATGGTGATGGTGATGTTCGGGATCGTTGAATTCAAAGCGAGCGATGTCCTTTTCTAAAAAAGTTGTTGCGACTAAGCTTGACTCTACGAATTGGTTCAAGCAACGATAGACAGTGGCCTGATCACATGAATTTTTTGGCAACCTTCTTATTATATCTTCGACCGTAAAAGGGCCGTGCTCTTTTAATAAAAGAGAGAGAATATTTTTTCTTGGAGCAGTAATTGACAAGTTTGCTCTCTTAAGAAGCTCAATTACTTTTAATTCAGTTAGAAGTTCTTTTTTGGGGTTCAAAATACTCATTAATTTATCCTTATTCCGACAAGTATAGGATACTGATCGTATATTTGCAACTCGCTTGCAAAAAACTTTATTACACTTATTTTTATTTTTGGTTAAAATATGACAATGGATATAAAAATTCTCTTAATTGAACCAAATGAAACAGTTGGGGATCTAATTAAAAAAAATCTCGAAAGAGAGTTTGACGCTAAGATCACTTTAATTCGTTCTGGTTTTGAAGCAGTTGAAATTATAAAAAAAGGTGAGTATTTTGATTTGTGTGTCGCTAGAAACCAAAGCGAAACAACGAATGATAAAGCAATAGAGCAAATTGCAGGTTTAGTCTTGAATTCGCTTTACGACAATTCACTTAAGACACCCTTAATCGTTATTGGTGAATTTGAGCACACTTTAAAAAAATACGCCATGGTGTCTGATCAATTAAGAATAGAAGAGCTTAATCGACTTGTTTTAAAAGCACTCAATTTAAAAAGAGAAGAATTTAGTCATTTAAAAATGCCCGATTACATTCCCTATCCAACAACTCATTTTTATCTCATGACACTTTGTCCATGTGATGTTTTTATCAAACTGACAAAAAGAGCAGGCGATGAATATGTGAAGCGCCTACACTTTGGTGAATCTTTTACTAAAGATGACTTAAAAAAATATGAAGATTTAGGTTTAAAAGAATTTTTTGTCCTTAAAGAAGAACGTGAACTTTTCATGAATGGCCTCTTAACTCAATCTTTGAAGAATTTAAGAGGAAATTATGAGCCGATGAAAGCAGTGGAAGTGGCGGCAGACTCATTTACAATTAGCGGGGATTTAATTAAATCACTGGGAATCACTCCCACGTGTGTCGCCATGGTTGATCAGACAATCTTACACATGAGAAATCAAATCACTAAGTCTGATAAACTTGGGCTTTTATTAAAAAAACTTCTCGATAATAAAATGAGTTATTCATATAGACGATCTTATATGATCAATTTAGTTTCATTCACTCTTTTACCTAAAATGGAGTGGGGAAGCACTGAACAACAGCAAATGTTACTTGAAAAAATTTCAATGGTCAGTTTCTTCCATGATATCTATCTCGAAGAAGACGCTCATCTAAAGATAATGAACAGAGAAGACTTAAAAAAAGTGGCGCTCAGTCCAAAAGAACGTGATTTAGTTTTAAATCATGCTAACCGTGCAGCACTTTTAATTCAGTCCTACCCAAAACTTCCTCAGGGAATCGACCTTATAATAAAGCAACATCATGGTGTTTCTAATGGAGTTGGTTTTCCAGAGGTCTTAACAGTCAATATTTCACCGATGGCGATCTTTTTTGTCGTGGTGGAAGATTTTGTAACTCAAGTTTTAGAACATCAAGACCTCACACAACTGCCTGCTATAATCGCCACTCTTAAACTTAAATATACTCTGCCAACCTACCGAAAAATTCTTACTGAAATTGAGTCAGTATTTAAGAAGAAATAATTATTATAAACTGTAATTAATCGCCATGAGTCCAAAAGTTTCTAATCCTCGACCATTCATGGTAGGTGAATTCCTAATTGACTTGGGAATGAGTTTAAAACCGACGACACCAACAAATGAAAGATGATCTCTTACTTTATAGATCGGCATCAAACTCACTCCTGGCTGAAAAAAATTCTTGACGTGATATTCATTTCTTGAAGATGAGGCTTCTTGGCCTTTGACTCCAAAAAAATATTCTGCATAGCGATCATCATGCCATTCTAAATTAAAACTAGTTCTCAAAATGAGCTCTTCAGATATCAGATTCATTTATCCGTAAGAGAATTGAGAAATTACACCTTTCGAGCGACCATTAATATCTCGAGAGAGGTTAAGATTAAATTTTCCAACTTTGCCAGAAAATCCAAAAAAAACAGATTCTTTTCTCGGGTCCATGTTGACACCTTGGTATTTGTCACCTGCTCGATTGAGAAAAGTAGAAAAATGAACAAAGGGATTTCCTAAAATTCTCAGCGCTAATCCTTGAGGCCCAAGCGAAAGGCGTTTATAAGAACCAGATACATAAGGAATAAGTTTTGTGAGAATTTTTTTATCCAAGTTCTCATAGGTATTTCCTACGCGCATATTTTTTTTGAATATTACCCCGGCGCCAAGGGATAATCTCCATTGTCGTTCTTGAGCTATATCAACCAGTAATTCTTTTGAAATTTCTTGCGAATTGCCGGTGTGTAAAAAGATTAAACTTAAAAACCCGACACAAAAGATAAACTTTATTTTTTCCATAGAATTTATCTTAACAGATTTTATCACAGGGCTGATGCAAGAAATTGATAGATTTATTTTTCCCTATTTTTTAAGAAAGTGTGAGGATTAAGTTAACAAATTATTTTCATGACTGTTACGGAGGACTATATGAAAAAATCACTATTGACTGCAGCTGCCTAACTTTCAATGACTCTCTCACCATCAGCTTACACTTGTGACAGCAATGGAAACTCAGGATTTCTTCCTGAAAACAATCTTAGTATTCCAGTTGGCGACAAAATGGCCGGCAATATGACTGAAGCTCGTTTTTTAGAAATTGTAGGAAAAGTCGAAGCGATTTATTCTCCAATCATTAAAGATATGGGTGCAACTTTAAAAATGAATAACGACTGGAAAAGCACAACTGTTAATGCTTCGGCTCAACAAACAGGATCATCGTGGCAAGTAAATATGTACGGAGGTCTCGCTCGTCATAAACTAACTACTGATGATGGTTTTATGATGGTTGTTTGCCATGAATTAGGTCACCACATTGGCGGAGCTCCTAGATATAATCGCAATACTGATTGGGCTTCAAATGAAGGCCAAGCAGATTATTTTGCTTCTTTATGAAAATGATGACAACATTTCTATTGTTGCAGGTATGACTATAGATGCTGAAGCGACAACAAAATGTCAGACTATATACAAGTCAGCTTCAGAAGTGGCACTTTGCCAACGTGTGGCCATGGCCGGTAAATCACTAGGATAACTTCTTGGCTCTTTAGGTGGAAGTTCAAATGTTAATTTTAACACTCCAGATAAAAAAGTTGTTAAAGCAACTGTTGATTCTCATCCAGCTGGCCAATGTCGCCTAGATACATATTTCCAAGGTTCACTTTGTGATAAGTCTATTACTGACGATGTTTCAAAGACAGATGCTATCCAAGGAACTTGTATTAAAAAAGACGGATACACTGCAGGTGTAAGACCACTTTGTTGGTACAAGCCAGGTGTCGGAGAGATCTAATTATCTCAAAATAAACACGCCATTTTTTTGACACGGGGGTATTTTAAATACCCCCGTTTTGATTTTCCCCAATGAAAATTTTTTTAAAGAAGTCCTAGAATAAATGTCAGGTAATGAAAGATTAATTTATTTCTCTAATCGTTTTGAAAGGAGAAGAATTAGGTATTCCTACAAATTGTTACGGAGGACTTATATGACAAAAGGGATTTTAGTTGCAATGATGGCAACAACATTGACTTTCTCACAGGCTTTTTCTTGCGATATGCATGGTAAAGGTGGCTTCGCTCCTGAAAATAATCTTCAAATCGCTGTTGGTGATAAAGCAGCTAACAACATGACGAAAGAATTATTTCTTGATGCAATTACTCGCGTCTCTTCTGCTTACGAACCAATCGTTGCTCAAAAAGACGGAAAGCTTATTATGAACAATAGATGGGATGACAACACTGTTAACGCATCTGCTCAGCAGTCAGGGAAGAACTGGCAAGTAAACATGTACGGTGGTCTTGCTCGTCACCCACTAGTTACAGTTGATGGATTCATGATGGTTGTATGTCATGAGCTAGGTCACCACATTGGTGGAGCTCCTAGATATAATCGCAATACTGATTGGGGTTCAAATGAAGGCCAAGCAGATTATTTTGCTTCTTTAAAATGTATGAGAAGAGTTCTTGAAAACGAAGATAACATTTCTGCAATTGCTAATATGACGATTGATGCTGACGTTGTAACTCAATGTTCATCTGTTTATAAGTCAGAATCTGAAATTGCTCTTTGTAAGAGAGTTTCAATGGCCGGTAAATCACTTGCAATGCTTCTTGGTGACTTAGGTGGAAATTCGAATGTAAAATTCAATACACCTGACGTGTCAAAAGTTGCAAAAACAAATGATAACCACCCTCAAGCTCAATGTCGTCTTGATACATATTTCCAAGGTTCACTTTGTGATAAGTCTATTACTGACGATGTTTCAAAGACAGATGCTATCCAAGGAACTTGTATTAAAAAAGACGGATACACTGCAGGTGTAAGACCACTTTGTTGGTACAAGCCAGGTGTCGGAGAGATCTAATTATCTCAAAATAAACACGCCATTTTTTTGACACGGGGGTATTTTAAATACCCCCGTTTTGATTTTCCCCAATGAAAATTTTTTTAAAGAAGTCCTAGAATAAATGTCAGGTAATGAAAGATTAATTTATTTCTCTAATCGTTTTGAAAGGAGAAGAATTAGGTATTCCTACAAATTGTTACGGAGGACTTATATGACAAAAGGGATTTTAGTTGCAATGATGGCAACAACATTGACTTTCTCACAGGCTTTTTCTTGCGATATGCATGGTAAAGGTGGCTTCGCTCCTGAAAATAATCTTCAAATCGCTGTTGGTGATAAAGCAGCTAACAACATGACGAAAGAATTATTTCTTGATGCAATTACTCGCGTCTCTTCTGCTTACGAACCAATCGTTGCTCAAAAAGACGGAAAGCTTATTATGAACAATAGATGGGATGACAACACTGTTAACGCATCTGCTCAGCAGTCAGGGAAGAACTGGCAAGTAAACATGTACGGTGGTCTTGCTCGTCACCCACTAGTTACAGTTGATGGATTCATGATGGTTGTATGTCATGAGCTAGGTCACCACATTGGTGGAGCTCCTAGAAAAGGTGGATTCGGTTCATCATGGGCATCTAACGAAGGTCAAGCTGACTATTTCGCTGGATTAAAATGTATGAGAAGAGTTCTTGAAAACGAAGATAACATTTCTGCAATTGCTAATATGACGATTGATGCTGACGTTGTAACTCAATGTTCATCTGTTTATAAGTCAGAATCTGAAATTGCTCTTTGTAAGAGAGTTTCAATGGCCGGTAAATCACTTGCAATGCTTCTTGGTGACTTAGGTGGAAATTCGAATGTAAAATTCAATACACCTGACGTGTCAAAAGTTGCAAAAACAAATGATAACCACCCTCAAGCTCAATGTCGTCTTGATACATATTTCCAAGGTTCACTTTGTGATAAAGCTATCTCTGATGACGTAGACAACAGAGATGCAATCAAAGGAACATGTGTTAAGAAAGATGGTTACACTGTTGGTGTTCGCCCTCTTTGCTGGTACAAGCCAGGTGCTAACGAAATTTAATTAATCGATTCTCAAATTTGAATTAATAAATAAAAGGGCCAGAATTTTCTGGCCCTTTTTTTTGACCTTTGAAATAGTATGTCTCTTATGAAAACACTAATATTGACAGAAAAACCCTCCGTCGCACGAGATTTTGCCCTCGCTTTAGGTGCTGTCAGTGGAGAAAATAAATCTAATGAGGGATTTATTGAAACTCCTGACTATGTCATTACTTGGGCCATAGGCCACTTGCTTGCGCCTTATGATCCTGAAGATTATGATCCAAAATACAAAAAATGGAGTCTAGTCACACTTCCTATTTTGCCTGTAGAATTCAAATTTAAGGCTCAAGCAAAAACAAAAAAACAACTTGATATCATCAAAAGAATTTTAAAACGTAATGATCTAGAGAAATTAATCGTTGCCACTGATGCTGGAAGAGAAGGTGAGTTAATTGCCAGGCTTATTTTGCAAGAAGGAAGATCTAAATTAAAAGCATTTCGTTTTTGGACTTCAGCAGCGCTAACTCGTGAAGTGATTCATGCTGAGATGAAAAAAATAAAGCCTCTTCAGGATTATGACCGTCTTTTCATTGCAGGACGTGCTCGTCAAAAAGCCGATTGGCTGGTTGGCATGAATCTTTCGAGACTGGCGACAATTAAACTTAACGATCTTTTTTCTATAGGAAGAGTGCAAACGGCAGTTTTAAGTTTATTAGTAGAGCGAAGAAAGGCCATTCAAAACTTTATTCCCACAGATTACTTTGAATACCTAGCAACCTTTCAATTTTCCAGTGGGAAGTTGGATGCGTACTGGTTTGACCCTCAAAAAAAAGAAGAAGACAAAAGACAAGACAATCGTCAATTTTTTGATGAGCTCAAAGAAAAACTCTCGAAGAAAAAAGCTACTATTAGTACTTTGAGTGAAGCCGAAAAAACTTCATACCCACAGGGGCTTTTTTCCCTGACCGATCTTCAGCGTCAGGCGAATATGCAGTATGGTTTTTCGGCCAGTAAAACCTTAGAGCTCGCTCAGTCTCTTTATGAAAAATATAAATGCCTTTCTTATCCGCGAACTGACTCAAAAGTAATGGCCACTTCTTCCTTTGAGTTAGTGAAGGACTTAGTCTATAAATTTAAAGGATTGTATCCGGAGCATTTTGAAAAGTTTGCTTCCCATAAAGTGAGTCTTAAAAATAAAATAATCTTTGATGATAGTAGACTTACTGATCACCATGGACTTATTCCACTCAAAGATTTTAATGGTCCAGAAGACTCATTAGAAGGAAAAATTTATCATTTGGTTTTGAAGAGGTTTATTACAAATTTCTTAGAAAATCATCGATATCTTGAAACAGATGTGCAAATTGAGTGTGAAAAAAATCTTTTTAAAGTTCGTGGGAAAAAAATTATAGAGATGGGCTTTAAGGTTTTGGAAGGGCGCGAAAGTGAAGAAATACTCCCCGCAATTTCTCTTAATGAAGAGGGAATTCATCAATCAGGCAAAGTAGAGGCTAAAAAAACTAAAGCTCCTTTTGATTACACTGAAGCTTCACTTCTTTATGATATGACAAATCCTGCTCGTTTAGTTTCAGAGTCTGATTTAAAGAGGATTTTTAGAACAGAAGTAGGTCTTGGCACCCAGGCAACGAGGGCGCAAATTATCGAGACATTACTTAAACGTAATTACATAGAAAGAGTTAGTAAAAATATAAAAGCGACCGATAAAGGCCTTTTATTAGTTGATCGATTAAATGATATGCCAACAACTAAATCTCTCACTAGTGTTTCTCAAACGGCCAAATTAGAGTTGGCGCTTTCAAGTATGGCAGAAGGTGAGACAGATGACTTGGAATTTTTAGAACAAGTTAATTCATTTATCCTGAGTGCGACACAAGAATGGAAGGAGAGTGCCGGCATTGAAAGAGATAAATCAACTCCTAAAAGCTACGGTGGAATAACCTACGGGCCGAAAACTCAATCAAAATCAGCAGAGATTGGAAATTGTCCTATTTGCCAGTCAGAAATAAAAGATTTTCCAAAATCTTATAGTTGTTCAAGATGGAAAGAGGGTTGTGGTTTTACCATTTGGAAAGTCGTTGCTAAGAAAAAATTATCAGAAACTTCAATTAAAGAATTAATGACGAAAAAGAAAACTGGTCTAATCAAAGGATTTAAATCTAAAACAGGTAAGCCTTTTGAAGCATATTTGTTGATGAATAAAGAGGGAAAAGTCGAGTTTGAATTTTTACCTAGATAATTGAGTTATAAAAAAGTCCACCGAAGTGGACTTAATTTAAATTTTTGTACTTTCAGAAAAGAAGTTCAGAGGTTGCCTTACATCAACTAAACCTCCTCCTTTTGGTTTTGGAAAGTCGATAATTCTTAAGATGTTCGACATACAAGTGACACCTTTAGATGAAAATTGAGTTTGAGCTGTTTTGATATTAACAGTTGAAACTTTTCCATCACCTTCAATTCTAAAGTTCAAATCAACAATCCCTTTAATTTTTTCAGAGTGCTCTTGAAGTTCTTGCTGATAACAAAATTTGAATTGTGGTAAGTATTCTTGAAGAATTTTTCTTAACACTTCTGGTTCAATTGAGCCCATTACTACTGTATCGGCCTGAACAAAGGCAGTATCTATTCCTTTTTTATTAGCAAGCCCTCTGGTGGTTGTAGATCGGTCATAATTTCCGGCAGCGTCTTTACCTAAGAGATGACCTGAACCATCTCCCATTCCGGCAGGAGCTCTATAGTCTCCAGTTAAATTAGAGCCTTTATTACCGATTCCGGTACCGCTGGTGAGACCTCGACTACCTTCCTTACCAGCTCCGGCCGCTAAGGCCATTTTAGAGCTATTACCCATAAGTGCTTTCAGTCCCTTTCCCTTGAACTCGTAGCCTTTAGCAGCTGAATCTCCCAGGCCTATGGCACCAGGGGCATCAGGGCTAGATAGTGGGCCTGCTTTAGCCGAGCCGGCCTTAGATTTTTGAACTTTTTGTGTCACTTTTTGAGTCGGATCTCCAGTCGGGCCTGCTTCATTAGTTGTTACGACCTGAACACCGGGCTCAGTTTTGGTATCGATTTTCTGAAGCTCCTCAGCAGCGGCAATTTTTTTCTTTAGTGCTTTATAGCTTTCTGGTGGAGTAATAAAATCCATTTTGATTGATGCTAATTTTTCTTTTTTAGGAGTATCGTCTTCTTTCATTCCTGGCATTTTAAAGATAAAAATGATGGCATGGAGAAAAAGACTGACTACAACAGCATTTCTGGTAAATTCTGAATTCTTACTATCTTTGCTATAATTTTTTTCACGAATATTAATCTTCGCTTTTACAAACTCTGGTTTGTGAGCGACTTTAATTGGTCTTCGTGTTGGTACAAATTTAGGTATCATATAACTTTCACCCAACAGTAGTTAATTATTTCTTTAGGCCTTCTTCAGCAGCAATTGAAAAGTTTTTAGCTCCTGCAACTTTTGCCATATCCATTAATTCAACAGCGCGACCAAGGTTGGCGGAAGTATCACCTTCTAAAATAACAGACTCTGTTTTAAGCGTTTTTAGTTCACTTGCAATTCGTCTGGTAATCTCTTCGTCCTTAACTGACTTTCCTTGTACGGCGACTTTGCCATCTTTACCAAGGGAGATGACAAGTATCTCGGCATCTTTCTTTTCATTTGTTAAGGCAGTCTTTGGTAACTCAATATCCATGCCTGATTCAAGTGCGGCAGTTGAAGAAACCATAAAGATAATTAAAAGAACTAGCATGACGTCGATTAGCGGAGTCATATTAATTTCTGCTACAATTTCTGAGTCGTCGTCATCGTTACTAATTTTCATTGACATATAAAGCTCCTAAGATTGTCTCACTTAATTCAAAATTATCTTTTAATAGAGTTAAATTGATCGGCCATATCACCTAAGCTATTTTTAAACTCTTTAGCTGTCGCTGAAACTTTTACGTTTAAGTAGTTGTAGAACATAACCGCAATGACCGCGACCAAGATCCCAGCACCCGTTGCAATCAAGGCTTCAGAAATTGAACCAGCAACTACTGTAAACCCGGCCTTTCCACTTGCACCGATTTGTTTAAATGATTCCATGATCCCCCAAACAGTTCCGAATAGACCGACAAAGGGTGCAGATGAAGCGATTGTCCCGAGCATCCACATATTTTTTTTCAAAAGAGAGTTGGTTTCATCTAGTCTTCTAGCAAGTCTTTGTTCGTAATCTTCACGTGAAGTTGATTCATCAAAAATAGCGTAATGAGCTTTCGCTATAACTTCAGGGCAAGATTTGTAGAGATATTCCATCTCATGAAGTTTTTGTGTTTGAACTATTTTTGTGGCTTCATCTACAAAATGCTTTGCATCTTTTTGAAATTTAGTAAGTTGAAGAATTTTCTGGACAGTAATAACCCAGATTGCAATTGAAAAAGCCAAAAGCGGCCACATGATAAATCCACCTTGCTTGAAAATCTCAATAAAATGCATACGTACTCCTTTAGACATTATCACTAGAAACTGTATTCTAGATTGGTTTTAATTTTAGAAATTGTAATCTCTCACTTTACTTCTATTTGCTTATTTTGTTCTTCCTTCGGTAAGTCTTTTATCTTTTGATTTACTTCTTCTAGAATGAGTTCATTTCTACGGTTGTATTCATTTGCATACAGTCGTTTTTCTAGAATGGCTTTTGCCTCAACTAACTTATTTTTTTTCATAAGATTAAAAGCATAGATTCCCACGATGTCTGCCCGATTAAGGTAGTCAGCTTGGATTTTACTGACGTAAGAAAAAGAAGTGTCATAGTCATTTTTACGATAATAAATAAGTGCAAGTGAGTAGAGTAGATCAATGTCTGCACTATTTTTAGTTTCAAGGTTTTTCAAAATAGTTAGTGCTTTATTGTTTTCATTAAACTCAATGAAAAGTTGTGCTGTGTTAAATTGAGGAGTGAAGTAATTCGGAGTTAAAAGATTTGATTTTTTAAATGAATCAAATGCATCATCAAATCTCTTAAATTTTAGATGAATCAACCCGAGGTTGTTGGTAATAACGGATTCTGCTGTTTTTCGATTTGATTCCGAGAGTGCTTTGTTGGATTCACGAGCAGCCTCTAGACCTAATTCGTAATAGAAAATACCTTTAGTTAAGTCTTTTGATAATGTGTAACATGTGCCTACTGCATTCCAATAAAATGGATTCGATTTGTTTTCATGCATGCTTGCTTCAAGAAGTGAGAGTCCTTTAGAGATTTTATCCTGATGGCAAGCGATGAGTGCGAGAGAGATAAAGTTTTTATTTGTACTTTCTAAGCCGGCTAAACGATTTGTATTATATCGCATAAAAGACTCTTCGGCCAATAAGTCATATTTGTCATTTTGGATTTGGTTGGTAAAACTTGTGCCAGCACAACCAGTAACTAATAAGGCCAATGATGTTGTGTATAGTATTTTTAAATTTTTCTTCATCATTGTTTTCGGCCTATTAACTTTTTACCTTATTTGGTAGTGGGGTACCCCCAATGTCTAAAGTATTCGAAAAAAGAACTGCTGAGTGGAAGTTTAATTCTGTTTCCAATGCACTCTTTTTTTCTACACCGAATATATCATTTTTTTGAATTTCAAAAAAATAATTATTTTTCTCTAAAAAAGCCGATTTTTCATTATCAAGTTGCAAGCCCTTAGAAAGGAGTGACTCAGTTATTTGGCGCATTCCCTGTTTGAAGCCATCTAAATAACGGGTATCTACACCCTTGGGTTCGAATTTACGGATCTCCTTAACTAATGAAAAATAAGGAATTCCAATGACATTTCTGATCATTATTATCTCTTGGGGGCTTGATAATTTTGAGAGTGCAACTGCCTCATTATTGATTTCTGTAACCATAGCAAAGTACTGCTCGAGCTCGGCATTGTATTTTTCTTCGTTGAACTTTTCTTCGTTGGTAAATACAAACTTTAAGTCTAGTACTTTTTTAGTAAACGCCTGAACATTTTGATTGTGGGTAATGATTGTTGAAAAATCAATCGTTGCAAGGTCCGACGTAATTTTGTTTTTGATGGTATCTGGATTTTGATAGAATTTGTAATTTACAAATCGCTCCATTGATTTTTTCAATGCAGGGTTAGAAAGATTAGCATTGTAATATGTGATACTATCGTCAAGCCTGTTTGAGAAAATTAACCTTTCCATATTTTCTTTTTGAGATCTTTCAATAAGCTTTTCATTGAGGTTGCATTGTCTTAAATCATTTTCCGCTTTAATTAGATTCCCAATTTTTTCATTGGTGATAAGAATATTTTCATTAATTAATTGAAAGAAATCTTCTTTATTTTTATAGTCTTCTTTGCAAAATAGCTTTGAAGTTCTCATTGCCAGTTCACTTGAAATATCAAAACGTTGAAGTAGTCGATAACCTTTTGCCAAAACATAAAGTGAACCAGTAACTTTTATCAGATCTTTAGCTTCGTATAAATCGAGACTTTCACTGAGCCACTTGTAGGATTCTTTAGTTTTGTTTTGTTCCAAAGAGAGTGCCGCGATTGCATATGCAGCTTCTGCCTTGATTCTTTTAGGGTATTGTTTTGCTTCAAAGATAGATTCATATCCCTTCATCGCTTCTTTAACCAATCCCTTTTTTTCTAATGCCTGATACTTGTTAAAGAGTAGACCTCCCAAAACTGCGATAGAATTCTGAATATAATCTTGAGAGAAGTTTAAGTAGCCTTTTTCAATTTTTCCTATCCAAAAAGCAAGTTTGTCAGTGTTTTTCTCTTTGATATATGAATCAAGAATTTGCGTGAGCATTTCTCTGTGAATCTTTTCATCACCTTTATAGTAAAATGTATAAACTAAAAGAATGTTAACCGCTTTTTTTATTCTATTTAACTCAAAATACTTATTAAATAACTTTTGGTAAATAACTTGAGATTTGTCAGACATATGGTAAATAAGCACAAAATTTTTAAATGTGAATATGGTATACTCGTCTTCTTTGGCCTTTGGCAGTTTAGCAAGTTCTATCGTCGTTAAAAGTGCATCGAGTGCTTTTCGTGTTGTCTCTCCATTGTCTTTTGCAATTTTAGCGTTCATAATTGATCGGACATAATACTTCAGTGCTACCTGGTAATCATGAGCTGACAAAGCCGTTTCACCTTGATAATAGCGATAGAGTTTTTTGTTGACCTTGTCCATGCTTGAGAGAATATCAAAGTAGCGCATGATCTTTTTATAATCTTCCTTGTTGTAATCAACTGGTTCTTTATTTTTATCTTTTACCAGATTTATCTGCATAAAACCTGCAACTTCTTTAATCTTATTTTGGGCAAGAAATAGGTCATCTTTATCTAGTTGATTTTTTTTATGCAAATCTAGAATACTGTTTGCTGTCACAAAATACTCTTCGTCTTTTTTACTTTCTCGGTAGATATCAAGTTGTGTAAGTCTTACCTTCATTTCACCATTGACATCTTTTCTTGCCTTGGTGTCTTTGAGGGCAGCTTTTAAAACATCGTTGGTGATAGAGAAATTGTTTTTATTCATTGAAGAAAGAGCAAGACTTAAGAGGTTAGGAGATGAAGGGTTGGCATTTTTTTCAAAGAATTCAATACCAGCATAAGTGTCATCTGCTTGAACGTAAAATATACCAATGGCATTAAAAACTTGTTCTTTGATTGAGACATATTTTTTACTTTTAGTGGTTTCAAACGCCATCTTCATCAAATCAAGGGCCTTCTTAAAATTCCTTTCTTTGAGATTACACCAGGCAGCGTTGTATAAATGTTTTCCAAACCATTCATCTTCATTGTTTTTAAGAACGTCAGAATAGTAAGAAAGGGCTTCTCCATATCTTTTGTTGTTATAATAATATTCAGCTAGAGCCGTTTTTGCATTGTAAAATGTTTTAGAGTCTGCCGTACTTTTTGTAATTGATAATTTTAAAAATTTTTCAGTCTCAGCACTAGTGCCATAGTCTCTTGAGTTGATGGCCAGAGCGTAATAAATATCACCAATTTTTTTGTAGTTTGGATGTTGGTTAATGATTGAAATAGCATAGGCCTGTGCGACTTTGTATTGATTAGAAGACGCTTTGAAAAATGAGATTTTTCCATTTTTTTGGACATCTTTGATTTCAGCTTTAAGTAAGTTTAAATTTTCTTTTTCTTTAATTAATTTTATTTTTTCTGAATAAAGTTCAAATAAGCGATGCTTAAGTTCAGCACCAGAGTATTTATTTCCCTTGATAGTCTTAATTTCACTATCGACTAATTTTATGAGCTTTTGCCATCTGACTAAATCAAATGGGGGAGCAATCGTACTAGTAGTCGTGGAAACTTCTTGGCCTTCAGCGGGTTTGATGAGTACGGTTTCTTCTTTTTTTACTGTTGCAGTGTCTTGAGCTCTAGGTGCCTCCACAAATAAGAGGGTTAAGCATAGAATGAGAGTTAATTTCATTGATTCCTCAGCAGGATTGATTAGAAGTTATCTTAAGTTTTCTATTTCTCTTTTGTTTTCAAAGTCATAGTTTTGTTTTTCAAGTAAACTTCGTTTAAAAGTTTGCCTCTCTCTTTCATTTACAGTTAAATCACCTGGGGCCATAATTTGTCCTTTTATTTCAAGACTTCCCAAATCGATAACTTCATATTCTTTATATTTGTAAACAATATTTTTTTTCTCATCTTGGGCTAAGACAATTGATGAGAATAAAGCTGTTAATATGACTAAAGTGTGTAAGCTTATTTTTGTGTTCATATAAAGGCCTTTTGGTTAGTCGTTTTATTCATTTTATTCGTTAGTCTTCGATACTGGACAAGCAGAATTTAGTCCGAATGAGTAGTCTCCAAGTTCGTCGGCCCAAAACGACCCATTAAAATCAAAAAAGTAATGGCTTGTCTTTCTTTTAACGTTTTTGTCTGACCCTCTCTCTCTTGTATTTTCTTCAAGAGCTTTGGCGTTGTAAATATCATCTCGTTTTTTTGAAAGCAGTTCGAGTTTTAAGTTGAACATTGAAAAACTATGTTTATGAATTTCGTTAATGAATGTAAAAATTTCTTTTTTGATATAATAATTAATTTTTGCACTCACAAATTCAATGGTTGATCCTAAGTTTACTTCAAGGCTTTGTGTGAAATCATTTTTATTTTTTAATCTCTTTAGTAATGCTAATTCATCTTTTGCAGCTTTAAGACTTGAAAGATCTAAGTTAAATTTTACTTGTTTTCTCGTTTGGGTAACCAGATTTCGAATGAAAGGATTTAAGTTATCTCTCGTTGCTGAATCGGCATAATACAAGTCGAGAAAATAGTTATTCGAATTTTTATTATTCCCTAGTATTTCTTTTAGAGCTTCTGCTTTTGGCTTATAAAAATCATAGAAGTGATCTACGACTTTTAATGAGTCATCCCATAGGCACATATTGTAGTAAGAAAGTGCAGTTAAAACTTCTGCTTCTGGAAAAAAATAACTTTCTAAAAGTGGGGATTTGTACGTAGTCGTTAGCCCCAGTGTTCTGTTGTAATCCTTTAAATAATAGTTTGCCCATGCTTGATCTAATAAAATATAAGGCCATTTATATGATCGTTTATCGATTTTTTCATAAATTAAAAGAGCTTGCTCGTATTTTTTTTCTTCAATGTTCACTCGCGCAGATCTAATAATGCAAGTTTCTTTTAAGTAATTATAATAGCGTTTAAGTTTTTCACCTTTTGAGCTATTTTCTTGTGCGGTTGATTTATTCACACAAGCTTCATAGAGATTCAAAGCTTCGATGTTTTTTCTTTCTAAGTTTCTGATTGTGCCTTTTATGAGAGCTGCTTCTGCTGAAAACTGATGTGAGTCAGGGATGCGTGATAATATTTCATAGGCTTTTGTATTTTGTTCTTTAGCAAAAAGCCTTGTGCCTAGTATAAGAGAGATTGAGGGATTGTTAAAACTTTCAAGTCTTTTTTCTTCTAGGTTTAAAACGGCCATCGTTCCTGTTTTTAGTACCAGGGTTTCAATGTCAGCCTCTAATTCGGCATCTATCTCATTATTATTTTCTAGATAATTATTGATATAAGGAATTGCGCTAAAATAAAAAGAGCCATCAATAAGTTCGTGGGCAATTTTTTTGTCACGAGATTTAGATTTATCTTTTTGATAAATTTCATAGGCACCTTTTGCTGATGCTTCAATTTGTGTGGTCATCATTAGAAGGATGACGATCAATGCTAAGTGTTTCATAATTCCTCTAGATAATTGGATCAGAACGATACACCAAGTGTGATCACGGAATCCATGTTACTTCTCATTTTATTTGCTGGAACGACTCCGTTTCTGGTTGGGCCAGGAGCAGAGTAGTTGTTCATTATAAGGTCAATCCCGACATGTATGTTTTTATTTACATGAAAACTAAATCCAGTTTTGGCAATCACTGATGAATAGGATTCATCAGAATAATTATTTGCAGAAATATTTAAATTCGCCACTGTTTTTGCATTACTTTGAGTATTAATTTTTCCAAAACCTGCAGCTAAATTCCAATCAAAGTAAAATATTTTATTAAAAGTATTTATTTTTCCATAAAATGGAGACCACTTTGCCAGTATTCCATAGTTGCTCAGTGTTTTCCTGATAAATGGAACCTGGCCGTTGATTTGGCTTAGGTTCGTATAGGCTTCATTGTTTGAATTACTGTATTTGGAATATAGCCCTTCAATGGCCCATTCTTCAGTAATGTTGAATCCAAAATTTGTATGAAGCATGCTCGTGTCTTGAAAATTTGAAGACATGCCCTGTCCATAACCAACATTTAAAAAGAATGTTTTATCTTTTTTATGGACTTTATTTTGAAGAACATAAACTTTTTTATCTGGGTCTAACCACAAAAAATCGTATAAGTCTTTTTCGTCGGCCCTAAGTGCTGGTGCACTTAGGGAAATTAATGTTAGAGAGAGTGCGACAATATTTCTGAAATGAAGAGAGTGCATTTTAGAGAGCTCCTAATACTGTATTGACTTGTACTTTATATCTTATTTCGATTTCTGAACCTTCGACTGGTAGTGAATCTGCATCAAACTTAATACTTCTAGAAGCAGCATCATATGTGAATCCTGTTTCAATTTTTACATCGTTCACTAATAGTTCTATCCCATTTTTGTATGGAGAAGCACTTAGAGCGAAACTATCGAGAAGATTAACAATTTTTCCACCCATCTCTAATAACATTGGTGCAAAGTTTTGCTTAATATCAGCTACTGTTCCAGCTGTAGCCTTTGACATTTCTTCATATCTTTTTCCACGTGTTTCCCATTGGAATCCATAATCTTTTACAGAGACAATACTGTAAGCTTTAATCATACCTTTATTAGTTTTTAGAGCTTGAAGTTTAGTAAGGTAATCACTTACTTTATTTGGTGATTGGTCTTCTTCATCACTGATAAAAACGACTGCAAGGTAAGCGTCTGGGCGTAGGAAACTTGAAGAATATCTATCTGTAAAAGCTGCCGCAGTTCTTAGTCCTTGTTCAGTTCCAGAACCTCCAGTTCCAACTTTTACCCATTTAGTGAAATTATTCATAAACGCAGTTTTATTTCCTTTAGCTGATGCACGAGTAAGTCTAGAACTATCACCAACCATTTTTCCGTTTTTAATTGATGAGGCATCAGTTGTAGTGATTGCCATTTTAAAATCGACGTCTTTTGCAATAAACTGATCAATGAATGATTTAAAATTTGCCCCTAGTGCATCTTGCTCATCGGCCATTGATCCAGAGTCATCGATTACCCAGAGAATATCTACTGCTGCTTCTTTAGAAGAGTTTTGAATAAACTTTTCTATTTTGTCTTGTAAAACTACAGCAGGTGGTGCTGGTGGAACTTTAACTGGAGGATTAACAACCACTGGAGGTGTAACAACCACTGGAGGTGTAACAACAACTGGAGGATTAACAACAACTGGAGGATTAACAACAACTGGAGGTGTAACAACCACTGGAGGTGTAACAACCACTGGAGGTGTAACAACCACTGGAGGATTAACAACCACTGGAGGATTAACAACTACTGGCGGTGTAACAACAGCTGGTGGTAGAGTCGGTGGATTGGTGCTAACGACAGGAGGTATTACTTCTCCATCGCCCCCACCTGCAGAGCCATTTTCTTTGGCCACTTCAGATAGTCCTGTCTTTTCATAGAATTCGCTTTGCTTACAAGCGCCTAGAGTCAACAGTAAAAGTGCAATGAGCAGATGCTTGTTGCCTTTCGTTAGAATTAGTAACATTGATGCCCCCGTTTAACGTCAAAGATTATTCATCATTTTACGACACTTCGATTTTGATTTCTACCAAACGTACAACTTCTTGTGACGAACAACTTCAAAATCAAAGACTATTGGTTAGATTGATTATATCGATTTAAGGCTTTAGTTTTAGATGAGATTAGGCCAGCAATTGACATATCTGACAAATTTACTGTGATATTGAGCACTTATTTCTCTTTTTTTTCCATTTTTTGTGTTAAAATGAATTAATTTTTAGGCATGAAAAGTGCCTCAATTCATGGCCATGAGATAGTTAAGTCTCTGAAGTCAATAACCTTTAAAGGAGTTCTCATGTGCTTAATTTGTGTTGAATTTAATCTTCGAAGGATGACTAAAGACGAACTTAATAAAGCTTTACCCGAGATGATTATGTTTGCTAAAACTGAAGAAGAACGGAATCATTTTAAAAAGTTACAATCCCTTGGCGAGTCCGATGATGATAAAGAACTTCAAAATTTTGTTGACGGCCACATCGCAAGTTATGGAAAAAAAATTAGCTGACTTAAATTTTAGTAATCGTCTTTATAAGACATCACCAGCATTGTTTCATTCAGTTAAGCCGACTCCTTTAGAAAATCCAACACTTCTTCATGTAAACTTAAAACTCCTTAATGAATTAGGTCTAAGCTCTGAAATTACCAAAAATTCCTCTTTTTTGAGATTCATAAATGGTGACTTAGAGTTTGAGGGGCCATTTTTCGGATCTAGTTTCTATGCTGGTCACCAATTTGGTTATTTCGTCCCCATGTTGGGCGATGGAAGGGCCATCATGATTGGTGAGATTTCAACTGAAAAGAATTTTTATGAACTTCAACTCAAGGGGGCGGGACTTACACCATTTTCTCGTCGAGGTGATGGTAAAGCAGTCGTGAGATCAAGCATAAGAGAATATCTGGCAAGTGCTCATTTAAAATCTTTAAATATTCCAAGTACCGAAGCTCTGACAATTCATCGAGGTGATGACGATGTATATCGAGAGGAAGTTGAAAAAAGTGCTATTGTTTTGAGAGTGGCAGAGAGTTTCTTGCGCTTTGGGCATTTTCAATATTTAGCGACTACTAATCAAAAAAGGGAATTAAAAAAATTAGTTGATTTTGTCATTGAAAATTATTTTCCCAATTTTTTTCAGCATCAAAACCAATATGTACTTTTTTTTCAGGAGATCACAAAAAGAACAGCGAAATTGTTTGCTCGCTGGCAAGCTGTAGGTTTTTGCCATGGAGTTTTAAACACAGATAACATGTCAATTCTTGGCCTCACACTTGATTATGGGCCTTTTGGTTTTATCGATAATTTGAATCCTGATTTCATTTGTAATCACTCTGACCATGATGGTCGCTATAGTTTGGGACATCAGCCTGGAATTGGGTTATGGAATCTAGAACAACTGGCACTCTCTTTAACAAGTTTAATTCCCACAACAGACTTAGACAGAACACTAAATACATACACGACAATCTTTTCTGTAGAGTATCAAAATTTGTTGCTGGCCAAGTGTGGTTTGTATAAACGAAATGACAATAGTGAAAGCTTTTTGCGAGAAACTCTTTTGATGTTAGAAATAACAAAATTAGATTACACAAATTTTTTTAGGGCATTATCCCAATATGAAACGGAAGATATTTACTGGAAACAATTTCCTTATGCTCATTCCTGCGAATTAGACAATTGGCTAACTCTGTACAGAAGCCAATTGTCGCTAGAAAACCTAAGTGAATCGATAAGGCATGAAAGGATGTTGCAAGTTAATCCAAAATTTATTTTGCGAAATTACCTGGCGCAACTGGCAATCGAAAATCACTTATTAATTGAAGATCTCTTTAAGGTTCTTTCAGATCCTTTTTCAAATTGGCCTGAATTTCATCATTGGTCGTATCCAGCTCCGCCAGAATTGAGTAATCTATCTGTCAGTTGCTCGTCTTAAAATGCATAAGGAGAAGTTTATGAAAACAATTGTCTTTGGCTTTTCAGATAATCCGGAACGATATTCTTATATGGCCCGAGAACTATTAGTGAGCTTGGGGCATGAAACAGTGACTATAAATCCCCGAGTTGAATCTCAGATTGATCTTCTCGATTCGGGCTGCCACACCCTGACCTTGTATGTGAATTCTCAAATTTCTGATAAATATCAGCAGAATTTACTCAAGTGTAAGCCTAAAAGAGTCATTTTCAATCCAGGGACAGAAAATTTAGATTTACAGAAAAAATTTGAGACTCTTGGAGTCGAAGTCGTGATTGGATGTACTCTTGTAATGCTCAGAACTCAGCAATTCTAAAATATATTACTTGCTCTCCTAAGAGATTCGATTTTTAATTATAGAGGTCTAATTTTTTTATTGGTGAGCTTATGAAAAACAGTATTATTTTTCTCTTTGTTGTTTTAATCACTTTTTCAAATGTGCTTTATGCCAAACCAGCGAGTAAATCCAAAAAGCAAATAAAGCCAGATAAAGCGGTACGTTCTAAGATGAATACAATTTCGGGCACGATACGTAACTTAGGCCCTTTCATTGCCTCGGATAGTGAATTTTTAAAAGAAAAAAATAAAAAATATATAGAAGAGCAACTTTTGGGCTTAAGCCAGCTCTTTAAAAACCTCAAAATCCATCACGTGGTTTCGATTCAGGGATTGTCGGTTAATCAAGCGGTCATGACGGAACAACTTGAACAAACTGTGAATCTATTTAAGGCGAACAAAAAATCCCTAGCTCGGGCCAAATTTAATGCAGCATTAAATTTATGCATAGGTTGTCACACTCAATCTCCTGGCCAAGAATTGCCAAAAATTTTTCTCGATAAAGATATTGAAAAAATGAAACTCTCAAATTTCGAAAAAGCAGAGCTGTATTTTATTTCTCGTGATTATGCTAAAGCTATGATGCTTTATGATCAGTTTATTTCCGCATCTAAAAAAACTGATGATGATGAGTTCATTTTTTTGGCACTTGAACGTCAACTTATTTACTTTGTCCGAATTAAGAAGAATTTCGTTGAGGCCAAAGAGCATTTTGAAAAATACTTAAAAGCCAATTTATTAAATGACACCATAAAAGATGAAGTGACTGAATGGAATAAGTCTTTATCCAATAAAAGTTTGTGGGAGAATTTTGATCCCGCTCTCGTCAAAGAAGAAGAAATGGAAAAATTTATGAAAGGCTTTATCGCCGATGATGAAGAAGGGCCAATTTTTACAGTGACTAATTCATCAGAAGTTTATGATTTAAACCTTTCAACTATACTATTGGACTATTATAACGCTCACCCAGAAACAAAGCTTGGAGCCCGCATTCTATACTGGTTGGCCGTGTTAGATAAAAGAATCAATGATGACTTATTTTTTTCAGTAGGGGATTATTACCTGCTCTCTTGTATGGAAAAGTATAATAAGGATCCAATGGCACAAGAGTGTTATGATGCTTATGTTGAAGAATTGGAATTGAATTATCTCTCAAAGGAAAAAAAAGAGTTTCCAAAAGATATTCGAGAAAGATTAAATTCACTTAAAAAATTAATTAATTATAAAGATCAATAGATTTTAGATTTTCAATCAAGGCACAAAAAAATGAAACAATTGTTATTACTTACTTTTATTATGCATTATTCTTTCAGTGCATTTTCGATGACTTCAGGTGGAGTTGATAAAATGTCTGAAGAAGACGCTCAAGCACAGGCCAAAGCGATTATGGGCAATGTCTATGATTCATTTTTAAAAGTAATACCTTATGTCTATTCAGATTCAACTGGGGGAGATGTGCTGGTAAAAAATCCAGCTAAAAAAGAAGAACTTCTAAAAAATCTCACAGATATTTCTGATTTTTTTCAAACAGCAAAACACGTTCAATTTTTTCAACGGCCTGGCTTTAGACCGAGTCTCGATACTATTAACTCTCACATAGCAGACACAATTTCTTCGGTCCAAAGTAATAATTTCAACTTTGCTCAAAAAAGAATGAAGGCGATGACTGCTCTTTGTGTATCTTGCCATTCGCAATTGCCAGAATCTGTCTCTAAAAATGCCTTTGGAACTTCTGTTCAAAAAGCTTCTCGAGCAACTTTTGAATCTGACTATGCGTTTGCAAATTATCTTTTTTTAATTAGACGTTTTGAAGACTCAGAGAAATATTTTGACCTGGCCCTAGACTCTGCATTAAACCGTTCAGATGATCATATTCTTTATGATTCTTTAAGAAAATTAATGTCAATTCACACGAAAATTAATTTTAATTTTAAAAAAGCTTCAAATTTTATTGAGAAATACAATAAGGATAAAAGACTTCCGATTTTAGCTAAAAATACTCTTAAGTCTTGGGAAGAATCCCTGAAGAATTGGGGCAAGTTTGATCCAGTAAAGGTTAAGTCCACATCTAATTTTATTTCAACTTATCTTTCCCCGCTCGAAGCTAAAAGTGATCAAGGGGCCACAGGGGCAAATGACATTAATCTTTTAGTGTCGTCCGGAGTGCTTACTAAATTTTTAACGGACAACCCAAAAAGCCCTTTAGTCCCAGAAGTGCTTTATTGGTTATCAATTGCCGAAAGAAGACTAAGTTCAAGTTACTTTTTTTCACTTAGTGATCTTTATTTAAAAGATTGTGTGATGCTCTATCCTAAGTCAAAGTTCGCTTTAAAGTGCTATAATCTTTACGCTGAAAATATTGAATTTGGCTTTAGTGGTTCAGGAGGAACGGATATTCCTGATGGCGAAAAAAGAGAATTGCAGAAATTAAAAAATTACCTTAAATTATAAAAAATACCAATTACATAGAGAAGGGTAAAAATGAGCGATGCTAATACCACAAAAGTTGAAACACCACCGGCACCAGTAGTTCCTGAGGTGTTAGCTAACGGCGTGAAGGTTTATCCTACATCGTTTATTCCTCTTAAGGCTCCAATCGAGCCTTCAAGAATTCCAACTGCTCAAATGTCAAATTTGCAAATTGAAGTCATCCACGTGATTATTTTTGTTCTTTTAACAGTTGGACTCTTTATTGGTATGTGGAAGCGCCCGAACCTTCGTTAATTAGGCACTTTTTTTTACCCGTAAATTGGAAGAGCTTTCTTTAAATTCAGAAGCGTATTGCATATCAACACCCATAATGTGACTAATAAGCCAGTTTCTTAAAAAAGAGACAAGTTTGTGTTCATCAAGTGTTCCTTTTTTAATTTCTTCTCCATAACGAGACACCTGGATTAATAGCTTTTCATGAATTTTTTTATGTGAGTTCACTTGAGCATAGTCCATTGATTCCATAAATTTTTCTTCATGTGCAAAATGCTCTGTCGTATATTGGGCGAGTTCTATAAAGGCCTCTAAAACGAGGGGAGACGATTTAATTCCACGTTCCGAATCTAGACTGGCAACCAATTTATTTATTTTCGATACAAGAACTTTATGTTCATCATCCATGGCGCCTACACCAAGCATAAGTTGATCAGACCAGACAAACGCTTGGTGATTTTGGATTTCATTACCAAAGCGAGGAATGAGAACTTTTATGTCTTCATTTAAATTTATTAATTCTCTTGTTTGTTTTTCAAAAACAATTGCATGCTCAGTTGATTGACTTGCCACTAATCGATTTCTATCTGCAACTTCTTGCAGTTTACAAATAGCGTGATCAAGTTGAGTAATACCTAATGATTGCTCTTCAGTTGCAACCGAAATTTCATTTACCATTTCACTTATGTCAGTAATTTTTGTGGCAATTTGGGTAAAGACCTCTTCACAACTTTTAGATTCCTTGTAACCCTTTTCACTTTGATTAATTGTTACTGTCGTTAGCGAATCAACTTTTTGATGAGTATTTTTAAGCGCCGTTTGCACCATCAAAATACTTTTTTCGACAATTTTGCTGATTTCATCTGCGGAAGAACCACTTACTTGAGCAAGTTTTCCAATTTCTTCTGCCACTATAGAAAACCCTCTTCCATGTTCTCCGGCCCGAGCTGCCTCGACAGAGGCATTGAAAGATAAGAGTTTAGTCTGAAAAACAATTTCATTAATTAACTTTGTTTTAGTTGCTATTTCTTCAATTACTTTGAGTGCATTTGAAAGTTCTTCGATACTTTTAACCATTTCTACTTTGAAATTTTCACTGCCATTTTTTATTTCAAGACTGGCCTTGACCATCTCTTGCACAATACTTTGCCCAGAGACTGTCATTTCTTTTAGTTCGTGAGAATTTTTGTTTAAATCTTTTGTACTGTCACTCGTTTTTAAAACCATTGAATTAATTTCATGACTGGCGGAAATTGTAGAATTAAGGGTGTCGAGTTGTTCAAGAGAGGCATTAAGTAAGTCCTTACTTACTGATCCGACTTGCTCGGCTGATCCAGTTAGATCAAAACTAATGACTGATATTTTTTTTAGTCCTTTAATAATCGTCTTGATAAGTCGGTTGTTTTTATAAAATGAAAATATAAATAGACATGTTATTAAAAGACCTGAAATTCCCAAAATTGTGTACATATAAAGTCCTTACATAATAAGAAAAGAAGCACTATCATATCGACGCATTGTTCATATTTCCTAAGACTTAATTTAAAAACATGATAAATCTTTGGTTTTGATTACTCCTTGAATTCCCTAGGTTCAAATGCTATAAAAAACCATGAGTGAAAATACGAAAAAACCTAATAAAAACGACCCATTAACGCTTTTAATTAAAGAATCAGATGCCTATAACCATCTCGATCAGATCGAAAAATACGTCGAAGGTGACAGTGACCTATCAGTTTTACCAGTTCAGCCAGTCTATTTGGCCTTGCGGAAACTACCGATCGATAAAGTCGCCGAATATTTGCCAAAGTTCTCAAAAGAACAAAGAGAAGTCTTTATGGATATTGATCTTTGGCAAAAAGATGAAATTGATGTTGAGCATTTTACTTATTGGTTACAGGCCTATTGCCAGGTCGAACCAGACGAAGTGAAAACTGATTTTGTTACTTCAGAGCAATTTCTCTTATTTTTAAAAAGCCGCTTTAATGTTTGGAGCTTTGATGCAGAAGATCCGAGTTATCCAGATCACGATAATTATTTTCTGACTGATGACAATCTGCTTTTGTTTGAATTTGATGAAAATTTCCAATTTGTTGATGAAGCCAGAAGCTTAATTCGTCACTTGTATTATGAAGTAGGTGTAGAAAATGCTTATACTTTTTTGTTTAAAATGGTTTCAGATTCTTTTTTAATATTGCAAGAAGAGCAGTACCAGCTGAGAAAAGAACGATTACGTGACTATGGCTTTGTTGATTATATTGATGCTCTAGAGGCCGAGAATCCATTTATCAATATTGATTTTTTAAATATCTTTATTACTAAAAAAACGGCAGCGACAGGTGCCATTGATGAAGTTTCTAAAAATCAAAACTTACACAACTCTTCTTTGGTGGCGTTTAAAGACCATTTCAAAAAAGTGATTGATGAGCTTTTATTGGTCACAGATCAAAAAAGGGCCGATTTTTTACAATTTAATTTTGTAAGACTCATCAATGCAAGGCTTGAGTCACAAGGATCTTTGAAAAAAGGATCTGTAGCGATGACAAGAACCGGTGCTCAAACAAAAAATCTTATTTTACTAGGCTTTAATTATATACGGGCGACAGATCATTTAAAAACTCATCCTCCTGAAGGCCTATTTACACTTTTTAGTTTTTCAGATCTTTATAAAATAGGAAATTCATTAATTCGATTTAATTTAAAAGATTTAAAAAAAGCCTTATCATCAAACGGCTTTGAAGGTGATTTAGAGAATTTTTTAGGTGATTACTGGAATGATTTTCTAGATAATTCTTTTGATAATCCAACGAAATTTCACTCTCCTAAAGATGATTCACCAAAAACCATAATCGAATATGTAGAATATCAAATGTGGAGTTATAAAACTAAGACATTAATTCAACTCCTACCGTTTGCTAAAAAGTTTTATGAAACTCTCGAATCATTAAAGAACGATGGCCGTTTAATGGATAGCTATTACTTAAACTACACAGTTTCAACAATAGACTTTGAAGCCCTCTTGTTAAGTAATTTTGCCAATTATTACCTCAACTCATTTAACGAATCTAAGACTAATGGAGACAGTGCGAAGTTAGGTCTGACAATTGATGAGTATAAGCAATTCTCACAAGGAATTATTTCTCCGTCTGAGGGGAAATTTATCTTGACCCCTGAGCTATTTAAGAAAATTCAAAACTTTGTTGAAAGTTTTGGCCTCGATCAGGTTTTTGATTTTAACAATTATCTGCAAGATCTCCTCAAGTCACAGCTTGAAGGTTATGACTTGGATCACATGGCAGAAGAGGATTATAAGCATGTTGGGGGACCGATCATTCTAACACTTTATAAACACTAATTAAAATGTGAGTTAAGTAATTGAGCTAAATTTTTTTGTAACTGAGAATCAAATTTAATAAGCTCAGGGCCAAGTTTATCAAGTAAAAGTTTTTTTCGGTCTCTTTGATGACGAATGAGTTTATCAGTTTGAGAAAAATTCATTTTGAGTGTGACTTTTTTAGTTAAGAATGTCTCTAGGCCACTTAATCGATCATTTTCTTGTTCAAGAAAATGTTGCAATTCATACTGCTCTCCAACTTTTGTCCTTTCACGCTCTTTTCGTTCTACATCTTTATATTCTTCACTTTTAACATAATCTTCGAATACGTCTTCAAAGCCTTTGAGTCCCTCTAAGAGTTCTTTATTTCCTGGGTTACTGATAACTTTTTTGCTCATAATGATTATCTTTTGGTTGAAATTTTTTTGTTTTTTTCAAAAAATATTGAGTTTAATTTTTCATAGAAATAGAGTTCTTTAGTTTCTTTATAGAGCATTTTTTGTGGATTGGCCGATTCCTTTAAATTCTGAACAATTTTATAAAGTTCTAAATTTTTAATTTTATCTACTTTTAAAGCCAGTTTATTTAATAATTGAAGCTCTTTATTATTTGGTCGTTTAATTTTTTTAAAATAATGTTCTGGAAGATCTTTGACTGAACGAATTGTAGGTACATGAGTGTAAGTATTTGTCTGAGTAATAATATAAAATGGATAAGGAAAACGGGGGTGTAATGACTGCTCAAGAATGACTTGTTCTATATTTAAAATAATAGTCTTAATATCTTCAGTCTTAAAGCTGCTTAAATTTAGGTAGCAGGGAACTTTTCCAATTCTTGATTCCATAATGAGGGCTTCAATTTCATCAATCTTGGAACCTTTTAAGAGAATTTCTTCAAATATTGGGATTTTCATTAACCTGCCATTTCGTTATTGAGACATATCTCACTTCAGTATAAACTAAGTACTAATAAATCAATATAAAGAAAAAATATGATTAAGTTTCCTTTTATCTCCTTGCCTGATTACTTCACTCGCCTATTGGTGAGTAGTATTCAAAATTCTACTCAGACAAATAATAATTTAGAACTTTATATAAATGTGAACAAAGACTTGAACGCTTTGGTGAAAAAAGTCTTTAAGGACATCGATCCAGATGGCTTTCTAGGAAAAATTATTTCAATCTCCGGTTGGAGTGGGATAAGAAATAGATTGGCAGCTGTTTTTTTAGAACATGCAATGACAGGAAAGTTTCCAGAGACTGCGAATTTGAATTTGGTTACAGATATAATTAATGTTGAAAATAAGCTTCGCCACTTTACACCTTCGGGATTTAATCGTGCTTTTTTATTGGCCTTTTATGCCAAGATGACTCTCATTGATTATAAATTAAAAGAGGCAAGTGAGACTACCACTTATTCACCTCTATTGATTAAAGAAGAACACATTGAATTTATGAAACTTTCTAAAGCAAAATCTGTGCGTATAGATTGGTTGATGTTGGAATTAATTCAATTCGATCATTTCCTAGGTACTGAACGTTTACAGACTTTACTTAAAAATGAAACTCGTTATACAGCTTTATTTTCTTTATTATCTCATGACGAGCAAAAGCTCATGATGAGTAATTTTATAACCTATGGTGCTTCGGTTAATGATTTAGATATTTTCACGTCCGATATTTCAATTCAATAGGAAGCCATATGACCAATAGTATTTGGAATTTAATTAATGACCTGAATAAAAAAGGGGGTATTACTGAAATCCTCATTAACGGCCCAAAAAATGTCTTTGTTGAAAGAGGTGGGCAATTTATTCAAATTAATGCCAATTTACCAGCAAGTGATATTCAGCTTTTCATTAAAGACGTCGCAGATCTTAATCAGAAATACTGCGACAACGACAATCCAATATTAGATGGAAATCTTCCAGATGGATCGAGAATAAATATTATCAATGAACCATTTGTTAACGGAAGCCCTGCAATTTCTATTAGAAAATATTTAAAATTTATTTCTTCATTTGATGCGACTCCTTCAATATTCGGGCTTTCACCTCAATGGATTCTATTTTTAAAAGCGGTCATTACTGGCCGTTTAAATGTCGTGGTCTCAGGTGGAACAGGTGTTGGTAAAACTACATTTTTAAATTTACTTATAAACGAAATTCCTAAAAATGAAAGAGTCATTGCCATTGAAGATACACCCGAGCTCTCAATAACCATGCCAAACGTTGTAAGACTTGAATCTGGAGCAAAGACTCTGCAATCAAAGTCGACTTTATCAACCAGAGACTTAGTGAAAAATACGCTGAGGATGAGACCAGACCGAATTATTATTGGCGAGGTACGTGGAGGCGAGCTATTTGATTTATTTCAGGCCATGAATACTGGCCATGACGGTAGTATGACTAGTGTGCATTCCAGTAGTGCAAGTGAATGTCTCTCTCGAATGGAGACGCTTTTTTTACTCGCTGGATACGATATTCCTATGATTGTCGTGAGAAAACAAATGGCCTCGGCTATTCAGTTTATTATTCAATTGGGTCGAGACAAAGAAGGTAACAGAGTGATTAGTGAAATTATTGAAGTCTGTGGAATGGAAGGATCAATTATTTTGGTTCAAACAATTGCCAGTCGAGAAGATGGATTTTTAGAATTTAAAGGAATAACCCCGAAATGCATTGAGAGACTCAATAGGCAGGGTGGACTGCCACTGAATTTTTTTGAAAATATGTAATTTTCCTATTAATAAAATTCTGATGACGTAAGATTTTTAACAATTGAAACGCCACTACTTGTTCCGATTCTTGTTGCTCCAGCGGCCAACATTTTTTTTGCCATTTCTAGGTTCTTTACTCCACCACTGGCCTTGACACCAATATGAGGAGATACACTCTGTCTCATGAGCTTCACGTCTTCAATTGTCGCTCCACCACCATTAAATCCAGTGGATGTTTTTACAAAATTAGCCCCTGCTTTTTCGGCCAATTGACAGGCCTTGATTTTTTCATCGTCAGTTAAAAGTGAAGTTTCAATAATGACTTTGACTAAGACACCTTCTGCTGCCAACACGACTGCATTAATATCTTCTTCAACTAAAAGAAAATTTTGTGATTTTAGGGCCCCGATATTAATGACCATATCAACTTCACTAGCACCATCTTTTATGGCCTGTTTTGTCTCAAAAGCCTTGGTGTGAGAAGAATTCATGCCGAGTGGAAAACCGATCACAGTGCAAACTTTGACTTGAGAGTCTTTCAGCATCTCAGCACAAGTCGCCACGTAGGCCGGGTTGATGCAGACTGAACAAAAATTATATTGTAGCGCCTCTGTAACAAGATGACTGATCTGCGCAAATGTCGCTTCAGGCTTTAAAAGAGTGTGATCAATACTTTTTGAAATTGTTTCAAGAATATTTGGTGTTTCCATAGCGCTCCTTTACAATGTCGAGAGATTTCACAACACTTTCAAGTATGATTAAATCTCGTTGGTTTTACCATCCCTTATTTATATTTATTTTTTCGCTCCTGGCCTTGGCCCTTTCTTTGTTTCTCTATATCCGTTCGTATTTACAAGTAAATGAAGCGCTTCAACAAGTTGTCCTCAAATATAATCTTAATGCTAAGCAAATTCTTCAAAGTGAAACTTGGGTCCTTATTTTAACACTTTCGCTTTTAGTTTCAGTAATACTGACGGGATTATTAATTATTTTTATTTATTATCAAAAAATGATTCAGCTCTATAGACTTCAACAAAATTTTATCAATGGTTTTACTCATGAATTAAAAACCCCAATTGCTTCTCTCCAGCTTTTTTTAGACACTTTTACGAGGCATGAGTTAAAGCGTGAAGAACAATTGCGCTATATTGAATTTATGAAACGAGACACTAAACGTTTATCTGATAACGTATCTCGAATATTACAACTCGGCAGACTTGAAGACCGCAATATTCAAACTGAATTTAAAGAAGAAGACCTGGTTTTAATTATTAGGAATTTTATCAAAAACACCCCTCATTTATTTGAAGAAGGTAAAGTTTTATTTGAAAGCAATACTGAGAGCCTAAAGATGCAACTCGACGTAGCTTTAATTGATATGTTATTAATGAATCTCGTAACCAATGGTTTTATTTATAATAAATCTGTCGAGAAGATTGTTTCGATTAAGTTATTTGTGCAAGGAAAAATGGCAACTTTAGAATTTATCGATAATGGTATAGGTCTTGAAAAAAGTGAACATAAAAAAATCTTTAAGAAGTTTTATCAGATTGGAAAATCTTCAAAAGGAAATGGATTGGGTTTATACATTGTTTCAAATATCGTTCGACTCCATAAAGGTGAAATCACTTCGAAAAGTCCAGGACATGGCCTAGGAAGTACGTTTCAAATAAATTTTAAGCTGGGATAAATTATGGTCGTGACTAGAAATACAGCAAAAAAAATTTTAATTGTAGATGATGAAAAACATATCGCAGAGGCGATCAAAATAAATTTGCAAATTTTAGGTCATCAAGTTCTTCATGCAATCAATGGACTTGAAGGATTAAAGTTTTATACTGAATACAATCCAGATTTAGTCATTGTCGATTTAATGATGCCCGAAATCGATGGATTTGGCGTCATACGTGAAATAAGAAAAAGAGATCCTAAAATTCCGCTTTTGGTAATCTCTGCAAAAGATCAAGTAAAAGAAAAAATAAAATGCCTTAGTCTCGGAGTCGATGACTACTTATCAAAACCATTTGATTTGGATGAATTTTTGTTAAGAGTCGACAGATTATTAACACGCCTTGAGTGGAATCAAGCACCACAGCCATCATTAAATGGTCCCGTCAAAGAAGTTCTCTTGGGAGATTTTTATAATTTTGGTGATCACAGTATAGATTTTAAAAACTTAAAAGCTAATTGCTTTCTCTCGGATAATACCCAGGTTTTTGACCTCACTTTGCAAGAAATAAAAATACTGAAAGTTTTTTTTGCTAATCCCAATACAACTTTGACTCGAGAAGAAATTCTTGAAAAAGCCTTAGGCTATGACAGGGGCGTCAGCACTCGCACATTAGATAATTTTATTGTGCGCTTTAGAAAATATTTTGAAGTTGATCCAAAAGAACCTCAGTTTTTTAAAAGTGTTCGTTCTGTGGGCTATCTTTTTGACAGAAGAAGCACAAACGCGCTAAGCTCACAAAACTAATTTATAGTAGGAGAAATCTATGGGTCTTTTGACTGGTAAAAAAGCACTAATTTTAGGTGTGGCCAATGATATGTCGATTGCATGGGGAATTGCAAAAGCACTTAAGGCCGAAGGTGCCTCTGTTGCATTATCTTATTTAAATGAAAATTTACTAAAAAGAGTTGAACCACTTGCTAATGAAGTGGGAGCTGATTTTATATTTGAAATGGACGTGACAATTGACGAGCATTATCCAAAATTGAAAAAAACGGTCGACGAAAAATGGGGCAAATTTGATATTCTTATTCATTCATTGGCCTTTGCTGATAAAACTGATTTGAAAGGACGTTTTGTTGAAACATCTCGAGATGGATTTAAAATGGCCTGTGATATTTCAGCTTTTTCTTTAATTGGACTGTGTAATTCACTTCGTGAAAATCTCAATGATGACGCTTCTGTTATCGCGATGACTTATCACGGATCAACGAAAGTTTTAAAAGGCTATAACGTTATGGGAGTTGCTAAGGCAGCTCTTGAAGCATCAACTCGCTACCTCGCTGACGACTTGGGTCCTCAAAATATCCGAGTAAATTGCATTTCCGCTGGCCCCATTAGGACACTTGCAGCTTCAGGCGTTCCAGGACTGAAGGATTTCCTAAAAGTTATTGAAGAAAAAGCACCACTTAGAAAAAATGTCACTCAAGATGATGTAGGTGGAACTGCTGTTTACTTGGCGTCTAGACTCTCTCACGGTGTGACTGGCCAAGTTTTATATGTTGATTCAGGTATCAATATTATGGCCCAGTAAGGTCCATCTTTCCATTTTTGGCCCTCTTGGCTATAATTATTCCAAGAGGGATTATGAAAAATACCAAAATTCTTATCGTGTGCTTGGCTTTGCTATCGACAGCTGTGCTTTATGCAGAGGACTCATTTGTAGATTGTCTTTCTGCTGAGTCTTTAATTATGAATTCTGAAAAAGATGTCCTTCCCATTAGTGGCTTAACAATTGATAGTAAGTCAGAATTTGTTTTTTGCTATGATATAAATGCCGATCCAAATAGAAAAGAACTCAATGAAGAATTCAAGCTTCTTGATACCATGGGGGTTTTTGATCAACAAGGTTGTGTCATCGATCAAAAAAGAATTGAATCAGTTGATCTCCTTTTAAAAAAGTTTATAGCGAAAAATGTTAGTGAAAACGTCAGTATCTACGCAGTCGTTCATCCTGTGTCAAAACGTGCAAACTTAGTTTATTCAAACACTGATAATACAAATTTTGTAAATGGCGCTCTCAGCACTAAAGATAAGTGGCAGATTGCAGGATTTAGCGCAGGCTCTATTGCCATTGGTGCACTTATTTCTGAAAAAATCTATGCCGGTCAAGCTGATAAAAGAAAACATTGGATGGTTGGTGCTACAATAAGTGGAGTGACCACTGGGGCAACATACTTTTTATTAGAATCAGCAGGTCTGGGAGATAAATTAGGTCTTTCGAAAAATCAGAAAAAATTTTTAATCATGCTCTCAGGGCCCATAGTTGGAACATTGGCCGGAATCGTCAAAGAGGGATTAGATAGTCGAAATAAAAAAAAGCACACTGTTGATATTAATGATGCTGCCGCAACTTCACTAGGTGCAGGTGGAGCTATGTTCGCAATCACCTTTGCACTTTAAATTGTCTTAAGGATCCCTTAGTATAACTAAGAGGGAAAAAATATGAGTAAAGATTGCTGTAGTCACGAAGTTGGACATAACCACGACATAGTATTAGATCCGAATGATAAAACATTTAAAAAAATTTTGTGGATTGCTCTAATCCTCAACCTCGGCATGTTTTTTCTGGAAGTTATTTTTGGTCTTCTCTCACAGTCATTATCTTTAAGGGCCGATGCGATCGACTTTTTAGGAGATGGCCTCAATTATTTTGCAACTTTATTTATTTTAAATTCTGCCATCCAAACAAAGGCCAAGCTTTCAATCACTAAAGCGATTTTTATGTTAGTTTTTGGTTTTTGGGTTTTAGGAGAAGCGGTCTATCGATTTTTTGGTGAACAAGTGCCAGATGCTTTTACAATGAGCTGGGTTGGAATACTGGCCTTAGTAGTGAATGCAACTGTGGCCTTACTCCTTTTTAAATTCAAAGAAGGCGACTCGAACATGAGATCAGTGTGGCTTTGTTCGAGAAATGATGCTCTCGGAAATCTTGCAGTCGTCTTAGCATCAGGAGGAGTTTATTGGTGGGGAAGACAATGGCCCGATTTAATTGTCGCACTTTTTATGGCAGGACTTGCTCTCTCGGCCGCATTTCAAATTTTAAGAATAGCTAAAACTGAATTAAAAACAGGAATGAAGATTGTGGGCGCGTCTGGACATGATCACCATAATCATTAATCATGGCAAAAAAACAACTTCATCAATCAGGCCTTAAGCTCACTGGAATTGCTCCAAATATTCTCCTTACTCATGTTGCAAATACAGCTCCTTTTTTATTTGAAGGAGAACTTGATACGACAGGAAGCCAAAGAGAATACCTTGCAAAACTGATCTATTATAAAAAAAATTTAAACGCGCTCAAAAATATTAGGCTTGCAGAATATTTCCACCTCTGCATGTCTGCTCACTGGGCAACGGCCGGAACTTTTGTTCCTACCGACGTAGATAACCAAATTCGCGAAGGACTATGGAAGCACCCTGAGATCAAAAAGAATATCGAAAAAATGGCAGACATCACCATAGACTCATGGACTTGGGACTACGAGCAAGTCACGAATCGAAAATCGTACAATGAAGGCAAGGGACAAGTCATGAGCACCCATGAAGGCACTTGGTTATCTGTGGCGATTGGTGCGTACAATGCTTTAATGAAAAATAAACTGGAAAAAAAAGCTGGGGAAGTCGCTGAAGTCATTTTAGCTGAAGCTGATAAAGAGGAAAAACTTTTATTAGAATTAAGAGAAAAAAGAGATCATATTAATTTCCTCAGATCAACTGCTCTTATGGCCCATAATTTTGGTGATCTCGACCGAGTTATCGATCAATGGGGAATGAGTGAAGATGATCCATTTAGAAAAAGAATTTATAAATTAGGTCACAGGCTTAACGAAAATGCACATCCGATTCTGGTATACAGTGGTCAAGTCAATAAAGAATTTTTATCAGTTGAAAATCATCGCCATATGTCCATGCGGCAAGCAAAGTGCTTAAGGCGTTCTAGACAATTTCTAATTCCAGTTGGCCCCTTTATGGATAAATGGGGAAGAGATCTTGGAGAGTCAAAGCTCTTAAGTCTCGACGAAAAAGGTGAGATAGTATGTGCCTTTTTGGAAGGCCATAAAAGACAAGACCAGGCCCTGGGATATATTCGGGCCTACCACGGAATGATGAGTGTTCTTCCCAGAGGAATAGATTCCCTTGAACAAAATATTCCCTATGATGTCGTGGCCGAAATCAGGAACTCTCGCTTTGGAGAGCTTGCAAGAATTCCCGAAGAAGAAATGCTTTTATTTTATAAAAAAAAATTAGAAGAATTTATCTGTCCAGTAACTAATCTTCGTTTTTAATAAACAAAATTTTTATGAATGAACTCAACACTCTTTCTGACGTTAACTTCTGGCGTTTGTTGAAGTACCCCATGGCCTAGTCCCATAATCCATTTATCAAGTGGGAGACTGGAGTCTTTTAAAGGCGCCCAAAACTGCTCAAGCTTTTTTTCTAAGATCGGCCAGTCGTAATGAAGATAACTAGGATCAAAATTTCCTTGAATCATATAATCAGAACCGAGAGTTTTAAGGCATTCTGGTAAAGACATTCTCCAGTCAATTCCTAAAACATCAATATTCTCATCTTGAATTTCTTGCAGATAATTTAGATGAGTCAATTTTGAATAATAAACAATTTTTTTATCTGGATGAATTTTTTTAAATTGTGAAGTCACTGATCTTAAGACCGGTAAAATAAATTCTTTAAAATCAACAAATGTTAATTCCCCAACCGCTGTATCAAATAAACAAATAGCATCAGCTCCCCCTTGTGCCTGTAGTGACATTTCGACTAATAGCTCTGGAATAAGCATTTCACAAAAGCCCTTAAAACGCCCGTCATAAAAACCTTTTTTAGAACTGGTTAAATTTCCTGCGTGAGAACCTTCAACTGCGTAAGTATAGAGTGTCCAAGGTGCACCTACAAATCCTAACAACGATTTCGTTTTTGGAAGTTCTGATCTTAAAAGTTCAGTGGCCTGTTTTTGAAATTTATAATAACTCTGACTTGGTTCTGTGATTTGGCATTTTTTCAAATCAGATAGTGTTTCGAGTTTGAATTTGAGAATCGGCCCTGGGTTATAAGTTAATCCTAGGCCCAGTTGCTCGAGGGGAAATAAAAGATCTGAAAATAAAATAGCTGCATCAAAATTAAAATCGCGAATTGGGCCCATAGTAATTTCGCAGGCCATTTTTGGATCTTTGCACATGCTCATGAAATCAGAATCTTTTTTAATGTTTTGGTAATGAGAATGATAACGCCCAGCTTGTCGCATAAACCAAACTGGCACCTGTGTTTTATTTTCACTATTTTTTAAACGATCGTTGAATAATCCCATGTTCTTTTCCTACAATTTGATAATTATTGAATAATTAATTTATAACCTATACTTCTTATACTTTGAATTTCGATGCTCTTTTGAGCATCAGTTTCACACCATTTTCGAAGCTTAACGATGTAGTTGTCGACTGTTCTATTTGAAGGAAATTTATCTTCACCCCAAATTTTCTCTATGATTTCTTCTCTGTCAATTGCTTCATTTTTCTTTTTATAGAGTAACTCTAAAATAGCACATTCTTTTTGAGAGAGACCTATTATTTCACCATTGGCATCTTGAACTTCATAGCGCTTAAACCAAATCTTGAGCGCCCCATGAGTTATTTCGTCTGGGAGTTTACTCATCTCTTGCTGGCTTGATAAAATGCGATTTAGTCTTAAAAGAAGTTCTTTTAATGCAAATGGCTTGGTAATGAAATCCTCAGCACCTATTTCTAATCCTTCCACTTTAATTTCGGGATCATTCATCGCCGATAAAAATAGCAGCACAAAATCCTTTCGTATTTTTCTCAATTCACGGGCGAGATCTAGTCCATTTCCATCCGGAAGACCAATATCCATTAAAACAACATTGGGATTCAGGATTTGAAAGTTTGTTTTCGCTTCTTTGATATTTTTTGACCATTGGCAGTCATGACCGAGGTCTTTAAGATATTCACTGAGAGTAATACCTAAATTTTCTTCGTCTTCAACAATTAATATTTTAAGCACTCATGTCCTCACTTTTTTTAAAAGTAAGATTGAATCTTAGTCCAGACTCATGTGGAATAATTCTAAGGTCACCATGCATTTTTTGAAGGAGCTTCTGGCTTAGGTATAAGCCAATTCCAGATCCCTTGCTCGAATTGTGTTTATAAAATAAAGATCCTAGTTTTTCAATTTCACCAGAAAAGTCACCTTGATCGAGGTAGCTTAAATAAACTTGTGTTTCATCACTTTGTATTTCAATAATTACATTTTTACTTTGAGTGTGAAGGCGGGTGTTTTCTAGCAGGTTTTTAAAAATAAGCTCAAGCGCAAATTCATCTGCTTCCACCTTAATTTTATCATTTGAGCTGATTAACTTTAAATCAAGGCCATGCGACCACGTTTTAGATATTTTATTTATTAAGGGAATCAGTGCGAGTGAAGTCAGGTTTAATTCACCTCCGCGTTCAATGCGTGAAAGTTGGAGGATTTTATCCATCTGAGTTTCTAGTTTGGCAGTATCTTGAATTAGGCGACCAATTAATTTGTCTAAAGTTGGATCTTTTTTAGATTCTAATATCTCGTTGATGACTTCACCTTGTAAACGAATACTCGCTAAAGGAGTTTTGAGTTCATGAGTGAGGCTGGCAAAAAAAGCTTGCAAGGCGTGTGTTTTTCTTTTGTCTTTTAAGTATAAAATTAAGATAGATATTGAAAGTAACATTAAAAGCACGATGAAACTTCCACCTTCCCAGGCCAGCATTTTAGTTATGCGTGCTCTTTCGGTGTTAATGAGGAAGTTTTCGAAGTTGACCATGAAGTAAACCCACCAACCACCGATAAGTAGTAAAACACCTGCCCACAAAAGTGAGAGCGTAAAGAGGAGTTTTGATGAATGGTTAAATGGATCTTTAGTCATCATATATTTATTTTACTTATCCCAACCTCACTTTAAGGTCTTCAATCACACTATCATCGTGGGCCAGGGATACAAATCCAACTTCGTAAGCATTTGGTGCTAGATAAATTCCTTTTTCGAGAAGGACCTCAAAGAGTTTATTAAAATTTTCAGTTAAGTTCTCTGGAATTTCAGAAATCTTTGTCACATTATCTTTTGGAACAATCCAAAACAACGATGCATATGTGGTAATTTTAAACATGGCAAACTGGCCATTATTATACGAATGCATCCAATTTGTCAGAACGTTTGATATTTTTTTTGTTTGCTCACTGATCTTTTTATAATTTTCTGGCGTTAACTGCTTAAGAGTAGCAAGCCCACCAGTCATGGCCAGTGGATTGGCTGATAATGTTCCTGCTTGATAGACCTTACCAATTGGAGCCAGGTGCTCCATAATAAATTTTGATGCAGCGATTGCGCCCACAGGTAAGCCGCCCCCAATAATTTTTCCCCAAGTTGAAATATCTGGTCTTATGCCGGTAATTTCGGCCATTCCACCAAAGGCAACTCTAAAGCCAGAGATGACTTCATCAAATATTAAGAGTGCACATGTTTGATCACAAATCTCACGAAGAAATGATAAAAATTCAATGGGCTGAACCATAAGGCCATTGTTGGCCGGCAGAGGTTCAATAATAATGGCTGCAATTTGATTTTTGTGTTCTTCAAAACATTTTTTTACACCTTCTATATCACCCAATTCCAAAACAAGTGTATCTTTGGCAATACCTTCTGGAACTCCGGCAGAAGATGCTTCTGCTTCTCCAGCGAGACCCGAGCCTGCTTTAATAAGCATTGAATCAACATGACCGTGATAACAACCATTAAATTTAATAATTTTATTTCGGCCTGTCACTCCACGAGCAAGCCTTAGTGCCGTCATGACCGCCTCAGTACCGGAGTTTACAAATCTTAATTGCTCAACGTATTTAATTCTTTCTAAAAGAAATTCTGCGAGCTCGAGTGAGTAGGGCTCACAAGCTCCATAACTCCATCCACGTTCTAATCCCTCATGAAGGGCCTTTTCTACAATGGGATTTCTATGTCCTAAAATTAATGGACCAAAACTCATGCAAAAGTCTATATACTTTTTTTCTTCTACATCATAGATGTAAGCACCTTCAGCACGTTTAAAAAATCGTGGTGTTGAAGTGAGTCCTTTAAAGCTTCTTACAGGAGAATGCACTCCACCTGGAATTAATTTTTTAGATTTTAAGAAAAGTTCAGTTTGTATATTCATAGATCTCCTGTCGATTTTGTCCATTCTTTAAATTCTTCCATGCCAGACATTGGATAAACCTCTATATTATTTTCTTTAAAGGTATCAAAGGTTTTACCTATTCCACATGCATGAATTTTAGTTTTGATTTCTGGAAAGTGCTCACAATAAGTTTTATACTGAAAATAACTAGTCCAATAGAAAACTTCTGTTTTTAAAATGTCATTTTTATAGTCTTCACTGATTGTCGGTGAGATTTCTCTTTTATAGCAAGCTATGACTTCTGCTTCTGAAAGAGAACTTTTAGCTTCATCATTTGATAAAATAATCAATTGAGATTTTGTATTGATCATCAATGAAATAGCATGAGATGACCTGAGGTTACGAATTTCATCATCCCCAATGGCATCTGCCGTTGCATTGACCCATAATCCAAGGGCCGCTAAATCCTTCATTGTTTTTGTTCCAGCTGCCCATAGTGAGGCCGGAGCAGATCCGGACACGGCATCAAGACAATATTTACTTGTGACATAAATATCAAGATTTTTATCGAGTGTTACAGAGAGATTTTTTTTAGTGATTAATGAATCAATGCTAGGGTGTCCATTAAAAGTTTTTGGTGCCGTCAAGAAAGTAGGTAAGCTTCGTCCTTCAAGAGAATTAAAATTGACTTCAACACCTTCAAGAACACCTCGATGATTGTGAAGAAAGTAATCTTTATTGTCACGGCTGATTTTTTTTACATTGATTCCGACGGCCAGGTGACAGCCTCCTCCGTATTTATTGAAGGCCAGTCTTTCTCTGGATACTTCTTCAACTGTCTGCGTGTCTTCTAAAAGTTTTAGTTTATTTAAAAGTTCACCTTGATCTAATCTTTCTTTGGCACATTCTATTCCCAGGGCCCCTTGTGAAGCTGAACTGGGAAAAACTGATTGAGGCAGAATCATAAAATTGATTCCAGCAAGTAATTGAGTCAGTGTTTCTTTGGAAGAAGGAGTATGTGCCAGTCTTTCAATACCTGGAAGTGCTAAAACAATAGCATCAAAATCACCATCTCTTAATTTTTGGATTCTGGTATTAACATTTCCCCGAAGCATTTTGGTTTTAACGACGACATTTTTACCTTTTGGTAGATAGTCGGCAAGTTTCGATTCAATATTGACGATTCTTCTAGGTGAAGAGGTTCCAACAATAAACTCAGTTCGAGATTTTATTTTTGGAATCGTTTCATTTTTGATAAGTAGAATGTCGTGGGCAAATGTTCTTTTAGTAATCGCAGCTAGGGCAATTCCCTCTGGACGTTCTGAGCCTAGATCTTTATAAGAGTGTACAACTAAGTCAACTTCACCTTTTAGTAGGGCTTCATCTAATTCTTTGGTGAAAAAATCTTTGCCATCAAGTTGCCACAAGGGAGCATTTTGAATGATATCACCCTGAGTTTTTATGATGACTAATTCAAATTTATCACCGGTGAGTCTTTCGAGTTGATCTTTGACTTGGCCACACTGAGTGAGGGCCAGTAGGCTTCCGCGGGTTCCGATTTTATAGTGAGTAGGCAAGTAGTATCTCCTCCCAATCAAATGGTGTGCTTGATAGTGTCGGTTTCCCACGTTTTTCCGCAAGAAGAGCAATTGTTTGTTTTGCTCGGCTAACCTTTTCCATCTTTTCAATATTGAGCTTCGCACTTTGTCTAAAAATATCTTCTAGACGAAGGACTCCATCCTTTTCTGTGTAATTAGTTTTTATCACAGAGGGAGAGCCAAGATCAATAAAGAGCTTCATTTGTTGGGCCAGAGAGTGTGAAAATTTATGCTTAAAAAATAAAGTAAAGAAATTCTCATCGAAAAGAACTTCCTCAGCACCAATCGTATTAACGATAAAAGGAAATTTCGCATAGAGTGAAGGCTCATTCCACGGCAGAGATTCCAGTCCATAAGTGGCAGTGAGTTCTAAGACGCGCTCATTATTTCTGGCCGCAATGAATACGTTATGTTTTTTCTTTAGGAGTTTAATAAGATCTTCGGCCAGCGTCCCAGATCCTAAAACCAAGACATCGCCATCATTGACAGCGGTATGGATTAATTTTCTAGCAATTCCAGCATAAGTTAATTGACCAATCCCGGATAAGTGTTCAGTGCGTATTTTTTTGTTGTCTTGAAAAAGCTTCTCAATCACCACCATTAAGTGAGTGTGTCTTTCTGGAATTTTAAGAAATTCTTGATAGGCGTCTCTAAATTGACTCACAACTTCATACTCAGCTAAAACTTCTGACTTGAGGCCACAGATAGTTTCTAGTAAAAATGTGTAAGCGTGAATACTTTCAAAAATGTCAGTAATCACATCTTCTTTTAAAGCATTTTCTCGTAAATGGAGGTAAGGAGCTTCACCAATACCAACAATTAGGGTACGTTGACATGTCTTTAAGACAAATACATCCCCTTTCGATTGGCTTATCGAAGAGTTCGCTTTGAGGTTAATAACTGTCAGTTTTTGAATCATATGGTTAATAAGTTATAACTCGGTAAGACTTCTAAATTGTCATTAAAGTGTAGAATTTATCTTTTTTTCTTATTTTAAATTTCATGATAAGTTAAATTTATGAAATCAAAGCAGCATGTCATTTCATCTACTTGGTCATCCTTTTGGACGTCAATTTGGGCTTATCTCTACGCCCCTTTAAAAGCCTCATTTATGGCCTTTGACCGCAAGGTGGATGGATCAATTAGTTTTTTCCTCAAGCACTATGGTAAGAGCCGATTCATGGTGGCCATGTCAAAAAAAGCTCAATACCTGGGGCTAGAAAAACTTTGGGAAAAAGGGCCAAAGGCTTTTGTCTATTTCTTTCTTTTTTACTTAGTGCGCGACACGGTGCTCTACATCCTACTCCCTATCTTTTTTGCTCGTCTCTATTCAAATTAATTTTGTCAGTTAGTTTGTTTATGTTCTATTCTTTTTTGTCACATTAGTTTTGAGCATTCATCGTTTTATAGGAGAAGTCATGGAGCTATTATTTAGTCCACAAGAAATACTTAATCGCGGCATAGGTTTAACATTTGATGATGTTTTACTAGTCCCGCGCTATTCAGAAATATCTTCGAGAAAGCACCCAGTGTTAAAAACACAAATCACTAAAAATTTCACTATCGATTTACCAGTCATCACTGCAAATATGGATACGATAACAGAAACAGAAATGGCCTGTGCGATGGCGAGTTTGGGAGGAATCGGCTCTCTTCATCGTTTTATGTCTGAAGAAGATCAAGTCAAGCAAGTCCATAATATTAAAACCTATTTAAAATCTAAAAACTTATCGACGCCTATCGCAGCCTCTATTGGTGTAAAAGAAGAAGGCATGAAAAGGGCCGAGTTATTAGTTGAAGCAGGTGTGCAAATTATCACCTTAGATATCGCTCATGGTGATTCAATCATGATGCTCGAAACTCTCGATTACTTAAAAAAACGTTTCCCAAAAGTGGACGTCATTGCTGGCAACGTGGCCACAAGTGATGGGGTTAAACGCATGATTGATAGAGGAGCTGACGCTGTAAAAGTGGGAATTGGCCCCGGATCAATGTGTACAACAAGAATTATTACCGGCCACGGGCTTCCACAACTCTCAGCGATTGCCCTCGCTGTCAAAGTCGCTGCACCAGTAGGAATTCCAGTTATTGCAGATGGTGGCTTAAAGAATTCAGGTGATATAGTGAAGGCTTTAGCCGCTGGAGCATCTTCAGTAATGGTAGGCTCGCTTGTCTCGGGAACACTAGAAACTCCCGGTGAACTTAAAGGTGGAATGAAGCAATACCGTGGCATGGCCTCAAAAGCCGCTCAGGTTTCTTGGAGAGGAGAAATGCCTCAAGGAATGGCCGCAGAGGGTGAATCAACCCAGATTCCTTGCAAGGGTTCAGTGGTCAATGTAATTGAAGAATTAATGGGCGGACTCCGCTCTGGGATGACTTATATTGGAGTCGATAATATTAAGGCCATGAGTGAGATAGCACTTTTTATTCAGATGACCTCTTCTGGGATGAGTGAATCAAAACCTCATGGAGTGAGATAAATGGATTTTTCAAAACTTGGAAGTTTTGCAAAACTTAGTGGTTTAGTTGGAGGTATTCCAAGCTTCTTTGATAATTTTAAGGAAATGGAAGACATCGTTTTGGCTTATCCTAAACTCAGAGACCGCATCGGTTCAAAAGAAGAAGACCGCGAAAAAGTCATTAAGAATTTAAAAGAAATAAGAGCTGAATTATCTCTACCATTTCTTAAAACATTTGAAAAATTTCTCGATGCTTCTTTGTCACAACTTTATGACGGGATCAATTTTAATGACAATGGAGTTAACTTAAAAGAGCTTTCGTTAGAAAATAATATTGTGCTGGTTCCTAATCATCAATCACATGCTGATTATGTGGCCATTAATTATGTCTACTTTAAAAAGTATCATTCTCCCTTGTTTGTTGCTGGAGGAAATAATCTTAACATTTTTCCCATCGGCCCACTATTTAGGCGTTCAGGATGTTTTTTTATCAGACGCACTTTTGCTAACGACATTCTCTACAAGCTGACCCTAGAAGCTTATTTGCATTATATGCTAGTTAAAGGTAATCCTATCGAATTTTTCTTTGAGGGTGGAAGATCACGAACTGGTAAATTACTTCCACCACGTTTTGGTTTGTATCAAATGCTTATTGAAGCACACTTTGCAATTCCAGAAGCAAAGAGAATGCCTCTTAAGTTTATTCCAGTGTCTATTGTTCATGAATATGTGCCAGAACAAAAGTCCTTGGCCCGTGAACTCGATGGTGGAAAAAAACAAAAAGAGAGTGCAGGACAAATTTTTGGTCTCGTAAAACTTTTTTCTTACCAGTTCGGAAATGTACATATTAATATTGGCAATCCCGTCACGATGCCTCCAGTTGAAGTAGATAACTTAAAAGCGCAGACTCAAAAGTTAGCTTTTGAATGTTTCTTTGAAGTTGGTAAAAACATGCGAGTGACTCCAACTTCGCTTTTAGCAATGATTCTTTTAGATGAGCCAACGGGTGCACTTAAATGGGAAGAAATTCTCGCTAAAGCCCGTCATATGGTAGATTTTTGTCAAAAATTTGGTGTGCCTATCACTGAATCACTCATACCGGGTAAACTCGAAAAATCTCTTGAGCGCTCAATTGATATTTTAATTGGAAACAAAAAAGTAGAGGCCATTGGCAATGTAAATGGCAATCATGTTTTTTATTCCATCAGAGATGACTCTCGAAAAGAAATTCTCTATTTTAAAAACACTGTGCTTCATCACTTTTTAGTTCCATGGATTGTTCACATGGGATGGGTGAATCTCTTTTCAGGCAATATTTCAAATGTTGATGATTTAAAAAAATTCTTCATGGGCCAGCGCAAACAACTTACTCACGAGTTTTATCTTCCAACGGTCAAAGAATTTTTATCTCAGACATTAGCGATTGTATCGGATGCCATAGGACGCGAAGTGACAACCTTAGAAGAGTGTATCGAGCTCTCGCATAAAGATTTATATTTAATACTTACAAAAGTGAGTCTTTTTAGCCGAGCTTGTAATTACTTATTAGAGGCTTATTTTGTCTGTGGTCTCACCTTGAGATCCCTTTTAAATGATTATAAAGAAGGCTTTAAGATGGAAACATTCTTAAAACGTTATAAAGAAGTTTTCGAAAGCGAGAGAAAACTTAAGCGTATCATCAAATATACTGAAAGTTATTCTATTCCATTATCGAAATCAAGTTTGCAATATTTTGTTCACTCCGGCGTAGTTGCCAGCAATAGTGGATACTACGCTGTGACGGACACCCAAAAACTTCATGATGTATTGGTTAAAATTGAGGCAGACCTTGGTGGACAACTCAGTATTAATCTACTCAATTAGCTATGACAAAACTTAAACTAAAAAGTCATTATTTCAACAGAAGACGATTTGTAAAATCTGAGGACAATATTAGCTTGGATGGCTGGTATGATTATGCTCAAAACTTGAAAGAAAAAATTTTAAGAGACTCCTCTTTTCAACTAGTGGCTTCAAAAGTCATCATTGAAATGAATGATCAACGAGAGCTTACCTTGCTCTTTGAGGTTATTGGTACTCCCCAAAGTGGCTTCCAGCATTTCGACCTAGAATCGACTGAAGTTCTATGTTTTAAAGCTATTGAGAGTCCTTTTGAGGTAGATTTCTTGACTATTAAAGAAAAAGCCTTGGCTTTAAAAGCCTCAATTCCAAGAAACTTAACGCCTAGAGTGCAATTTGTTATCGATGGTGCAAAATTAGAGCTTCATTTTTTTGTGCAAAAAGATTATATTCAGTCCTAGAAATATGTTTTAGAACGGCCCTTTAACTAACTAAAGAGTCGCAATCCAGAGGTAAATTATTAAAGAAAATCAGAACACAGGCCCAAGTCAAAGACCTTCTTTCGACCGCGATCGTCAATCAAACAAAAGTCATGGCCCACGAGTTAATGAACAAATAAGAATTCCAGAATGCCGACTTCTCGGTGATGACGGACATGCTTACGGTGTTGTTTCAATGAGTGAAGCACGAAGAATATCAGACGAAGCAGGACTTGACTTAGTTGAAGTTTCCCCAACGGCCCAGCCGCCAGTTGTAAAGTTAATTGATTTTGGTAAGTATAAGTATGAGCTTCAGAAAAAAGCTCAAGAAGCTAAGAAGAAGCAAATTGTCATTCAGTTAAAAGAAATTCAACTGCGTCCCAATATTGAGCAAGGTGATTTGGAAACTAAACTTAATCACTGTCGTAAATTTCTTGATCAGGGTGATAAAATTAAAATTTCGATGCAGTTTCGCGGTCGTGAAATGTCTTACCGCGATGCAGGGATGGAAAAATTCAAGGCCGTGATCACTCAAATCGTTGAAATGGGAGCGACTGTTGAAGCAGATCCCAAGATGATGGGGAATAGAATTATTGCCATTTTAGCTTCAACGAGAAAGCCACCCGTCAAGAAAACTTCTGAAAAAGAAGAAGAGACGAAGCCTGAAGCCCAAAAGGATCAAAAAGCTAAAAAGACTTAAGAAAGTCTTTTACTTTCAATGAAATTCTTGATATTTATACCTGCTTTAAAAAGCATTTTTAAATATGTGTTTAATTAATTAATCGTTTTATTATAGCGAATTTGGGAGTCTTCCATGCCAAAAATGAAAACTAGAAAATCAGCTGCAAAAAGATACAGCGTGACTGGAACAGGTAAAGTTAAAAGAAGCCGTTGTGGTTTAAGACATAAACTTGAGCACAAAAGCACAAAAGTGAAAAATAGAGCAGGCGGGCCAGCATTAGTACACCAAGCTGAGCATGAAAAAATTAGAAGAATGTTGCCATACGCTTTCTAGTTAACTAGAAGTATTGGTAGTAAAAATAAATCGACAGAAGTTTGGGCCAAAGTGATTAAAAACCATTAAAGGTATCCCCCAAGTTTCGTTAAGAGGAGAAGGAAGATGGCACGCGTTAGAAGAGGTTTTAAAGCTAGAAGAAGAAGAAACAAAGTTTTGAAAATGGCGAAAGGTTTTAGTTTTGACCGTCGTACAAAATATAAGCACACAGCAGAAACTGTTAAACGTGCTCTTCATTATGCTTACGTTGGCAGAAGATTATTAAAACGTGATATGAGAAAATTATGGGTCGTCCGTATTGCAGCTGCTGCAAGAACGCTAGATACTTCATACTCAAAATTCATTGGAGCTCTTAAAGCTAATAGTGTTGGACTCAACAGAAAGATGCTTGCAGAAATCGCAGCAACTGACTTTGCAGGATTCACAGCAATTAAGAATTCACTTAAAAAATAATTTTTTAATTAGATTTTAAAATAAAAAAAGGCTTCCATTTGGAAGCCTTTTTTTTTGCCTATTTTATTTTCTTTTAAATATTTCAGTTTGATGTTCATAAACCTTTTCACCATTAATGCTATGGATGCACTTACCATTGGCGTGAAGCTCGATTATTCCTTTCACTTCAGTTCCAACTGGAGCACTTAAAGCATTGGTGTTTTTTACTTCAAGGCCACTAATTGATCCATTTACATAGAGATCTTTGATAATTTTTTTATCGTAATTAAATAATGATTGAGTTGTTCCTAAGTAGTAAGAGCCCATAACAGAGGCCTGATCGTTTTTGTGACAGAGTCCTAAAAAATGTCCCATTTCATGGAGAACAATTGTTGGAACGTCATATTCAAATCCGTTTTGATTGGTCATCGTGAACTCTGAACCGTAGTCATCGTAATTGAGGATGATATCAGCATGTCTTAAGTCGATATAATTTCCCAGTCCGGGAGAATTAACTACAGTTCCAAAGAACTGAGTAATCGCTAGAGCATTATGACTAACGTTTCCAAACCAATTATAAGATTTATAAATTCCAAATTCACTGTCATTAAAAGAAGCCGTTGAGGCAAAAGAGCTGACTCCTGCAGTGGCGAATGAGGGGACGATAAGATTTTTATTAAGAAGGGGAAAGACTTCATTGTTCCAACGAGCGGCCATGAGTTCTAAATAGGGTTTATCTCCAGCACTGAATTCGGGGGAAAGCCTGATGTCCAGGGGAAGCTTGTCATTGCTCCAGCGACCGATTAGGCAGCCTCCAGAAACACTACCCAATGCTGATTGAGTGACTGTTGTAGTCTTTTTACAAGCAGCTAAGAGAGCAATAAATAGGAAGGCAACAAAGGTCTTCTTCATCTACTTATTATCGGGGATTAGGGCCATAAACTGAGGGGAAAAATGTTGAGTTTTTCCCCAAAATTTATCAAAACCTTTAATTACTTAGTGTTGGCTTTCTTATGATCAGCGAGAAATGCTTCAAGTCCATTGGCGGTCAATGGATGTTTATAAAGTGACTTGATAACAGAAAGTGGCATTGTTCCAACATCCGCACCAATTAATGCAACTTCGCGGACATGGGAAGCGTGACGAATGGAAGCTGCCAGGATTTTTGTCGTAAAGCCATAATTGTCATACATCGTACGAATTTCAGCAATGAGGTCATTTCCGTTATGTCCGATGTCATCTAAACGTCCAATGAACGGAGAAATGTAAGTCGCTCCAGCTTTTGCGGCCAAGAGGGCCTGGTTCATTGAAAAACAAAGAGTGACGTTTGTTTTAATTTTTTTCTTTGAAAAATAAGCGCAGGCTGCAATGCCAGCTTCTGTTAAAGGAAGTTTGATAACAACATTTTTATGAATTTTAGAGAGTTCTTCACCTTCTTTAATCATTCCTTCTAAATCAAGTGCGATGACTTCTGCCGAAATTGGCCCATCTATAATTTCAGAAATCTCGCGAATAACATCTTCTTGTTTTCTGCCAGTTTTTGCTATGAGAGAAGGGTTGGTAGTTACACCATCGATAATACCCAACAAAACTGCTTCTTTAATTTCCGAAATAATACCAGTGTCTAGAAAAAATTCCATAAATCCTCCAGTCTTTTTAAAAATTATCACCACCAGAGTACGGTAAGTCGGGATTGTTCATCAAGTTTTTCCCACTATAATCCTAAAAAAAGTGGGTTATAATATTATGTATGAAGTCAATTAGCCTCGTTTCAATTTTTACATTTCTGTTAGTTTTTTCATTGGATGCAATGTCTGCAAGCTCAAAAGTGATGAATGCCTTGATGATAAAAGAAAACGTAAATAAAAACAGTAATTCACTAAACCGAGAGTCTTTAATTATTGATGCTGATTCATTTTATGATCCAAGGTTTGACTACACCACATTTTCAGGGAGAGTCACTGATCGAGATACAACGACCTCGGTGGTTAAAGTTTCTAGTGAAAGTCGAAATGTAAAATTTTTTCGTGCGGGTGATTTAGTCGAATTTAAAATTCAAAAAATGGGAAGTGAAAATTTTTGTCAGGGTTATGTCAGAAGTATCGAAGAAAATTATTTTATTATGTATGCTAGAGAACTATCACCATGCTTTCCGAAAGAAGAATATTTCAGAAGAGGCACGGCGCTCATTATGCGTTCAGAAAAACTGGCCCAAAGAGTTCGTGAAGCCTCAGTTTATAGAGCTAGCCTTATAAATAAAAAACGCGATTTTATGCTTCAACTCAATGGTATCAATAACGGGATTTGGAATTTTGAAGAAAGAAAAGTAAAAGTGGCGGCGGAGTATGATCAAAAAATTGCAGAGATTGAAAGAGAAAAATTAAAAGCCTTAGAAAATTTATTATCTAGAAAAAATGATGAAATCATTTTGCAAAGAGAGCTGGCCTTTAGGTTAGATAGCATTGATAAAGAATTAGATTTTTACCGCATCGATAAACATGAACCACTGGTGGATAGATGGCACCTGGATCGTGACTTGGGTTATCCGGTGTACGAGCGGCCTGAAGCGATTAGACCAAGAAGAGCAAGTGGTGAGAAAACAATTGATTAAAAAAAAAGCCTACGTAAAGTAGGCTTTTTTTTAGTGTTTTCTAAAATTATTATAAATGTCTTCTAAGATATCTTCATTATAAAGAAAGTTAGGTGCGTGCTCTAGGTACAATTTTAAATCGTACGATGGAGCAAGGCCAAGCCATTCTTTTATAAGCGTCACACTTTTTTCTTGTTGAATCCATTTAAAGATACAAGCTTGTCTTAGAGATTTAGGAGTCAGTGTAATCATTAATTTATTTCTATAGTCTTCAAAAATGATTTCTACACCACGAGGACTTAATCCACCTGAGATGATTCTATAAGGGTTGGCATAAAAAAGAAGTTTATCAAAAGAGATTTGTGATTTTAGCTTCATCTCTTCAAGAACAATTAGGTATTCAGAGTAAACTTTTTTAAAGATAGAAGGAAGTGTCACAGTGTAAGCATCTCTTTTTGGATGTTGAATGAGAACTCTTGCTTCATCACCAATAATAGTGATGTCGCTAGTTTTTAGATCTGAGAGATCCGAAACTTTTAATCCAGCACCAAATATTAAAAGAAAGAGTATTTGGTTTCTTTTACTTAATAGCTCTTGAATTTTATCTTGAGAGTGAGTTTCTTCAACTAAATATGTCCAAAGAGTTTTGACATCAATAAATGGAGTAGGTCGTGGAATGTCTAAAAATTTTGGAGATGTAGGAAGTTTTCTCACAGGATTAGATGCAACAAGGGCCTTATTTAAGAGAAAATCAAAAAAGATTCTCAGGGCCTGCACGCGTCTACGTCTAGAGTTGTCTGACGAGTATTTATTTTCTAAATATTTTCCGTAATTAGAGACGAGTGATTGATCAAAGTTTTTCACAGCTACAGAAGCATATTCTGTATTAAGGTAAAAGTTGAAGCAATCAAGGTCGGTTTTGTAATTTTTAAGGGTGTTTTGGCTTTTTCCTTGAGCGCGTAAGTTTCCATAAAACTCTTGTTGAAGCTCAAATAATTCAGGAGTAGGTGTGCTTGTTATGACAGGACTAAGGGGCTCAGTAGCGATCGTGGTGTTGTTCATAATAGGCTGGTCTCTCTTTAATAGTAATAAATAGTAATAAATAGTAATAAGTTGTGTGTGTGAGGACTAATTTCAAAGTGTTAGGAGCGCATAGTAGCAAAGCTTATAAATATTAACAACCAAAAAAGTCAGCCTTGATTAGCTAATTGAGAAGTGATAGAACGCACTGAGACGTAAAACATTCAAATAAATAGTGAGCGAAAGCAGTGCAAGAGACGACCTTTAATTCAGCAATTCAGGCAGATGGCTTCGTCCAATTTCCTAATTCGACCCTTTGGCTGAATCAATTTTATATTGAAGCGTCACTAAAAAAAATCGATCAATCACAAATCAATTATCTTATTTTACAACAAATTTCTTTTCAGCAATTAGAACAAAATATTTTCTATTCTTTTAAAAATAAAAATCTCCTTATTCATTCACTTACTCAATCCACATTTTGTTATGAAATGGGTTTTCTCGCCAGCTCTTCTAATGAACGTTTGGAATTTATTGGGGACTCGCTTCTCAATTTGATTGTAAGTAAGAAGCTTTTTCATTTATTTACTGACTCTGCTGAAGGAGAACTTTCAAAATTGAGAGGAGCTCTTGTAAATGAAGAAAAATTAGCCGAACTCGCGCGCTCCATCGGTCTTGGCGATTACTTGTTTTTAGGTAGAGGTGAATTTAAATCCGAAGGAAGTCAAAAAGATTCGCTTTTAGCTGATTCTTTTGAATCTCTTATTGCTGCAATTTTTCTCGATTCAAATGAAGACTTAAAAGTCTGTGAAAATATTTTTGATCAAATCGTTCTCCAGTATGAAAAAAGTGCCAATACAAAATACTACAGTTTAATGCATCTTGATTTATTTGATCCCAAATCAGCGCTACAAGAATTAACGATGTCTCATCACGGAATGCTACCCGTATACCAGGCGGTTGAGTTATCACCTCAAATGGGTTTTCTCGTTCAAGTTAAACTTGGAGAAAAAATTCTCGGTGAAATGACTGGTGTCTCAAAAAAGAAAGTCGAAAAATTACTGGCAAGAAAAATGATTCAAGAAAAACGATATCTATAATTGTCCTTAAAAAAAGAAAAGAAAGGAGACGAGAATGCTAATTGAAGACCAACACCCCTTAAACAAATCAATCATGGTGGCCGTATTAGGAGCTCCGAATGTCGGAAAAAGCTCATTAATTAATTGCCTCTTAGGAACAGATTTAACTGTAGTGACCAGTAAACCACAAACAACTAGAAATAAATTTCACTGTGTGTTCACGGTGGATAGAACAGAAATTGTCATGGTAGACACTCCGGGTTTGCATAAATCTAATCAAGAATTTAACAAGCGCTTAAATGAACAGGCACGTGAAGGGACTGAGGGAGCTGATTTAAATTTGCTTCTGATCGATATTTCCCGAGACATCTTGGGGCAATTCACAGAGTTTAAAGAAAATTTTCAACAAGAATTAAGCACTACTTGGGTATTATTTACTAAAGCAGATAAAATTGAAAATGCCGATCAATTACCACTAGCAGAAGTTTTCTCGAGAGCGAAAGAAATTTTTCCTAATCTTGAAAAGTTTTTTCTTATTTCGTCAAAAGAAGCAGTTAATATCCACACACTTACAGGTGCATTAGTTGATGCAGCTCAGTCAGGGCCTCATCTTTATCCAGATGGAGATGTTTCAAACAAAAATCAAAGATTTTTTGTTACTGAATACATTCGTGAACAAGCTTTTGAACTTTTAAAAGATGAAGTGCCTTATGAAGTCGCAGTCGTTATTGACGAATATAAAGAAGTAAAAGGAAAGACTGATCCGAAAATATTTGAAGCGCATATTTCGGCATCAATCCTCGTTAATCGCCCAAGTCAAAGGGCCATAGTTATTGGTTCAAGTGGATCGATGATTAAAGAAATAGGTATTAGATCGAGAAAGAAAATTGAAGTTATGACGGGAGGCCCAGTGCATTTGAATTTGCACGTAAAAGTTTCACCGAAATGGTTTTCAAATAATTTTGTGCTTGAAGAAATTGGTCTTCCAAGAGCAAAAGACTCGAATCGTGTTTGGAGAAAAAAATAATGGAAGCAAATCAATATCACCGTACAATGGTGGTCTCGCTTATTGGCAGACCCAATGTAGGGAAAAGTTCTCTTTTTAACCGACTGATGAGAAAAGCCCACAAGGCGATCACTCATGATAAACCAGGTGTCACTCGAGATCGACATTATGGAATTACAACTTTCGAAGAGCTTGCTCACACGAAAGCGTGCGATGCAATCTTAGTCGATACAGGTGGATTCTATCCGACAAAAATAGATGAAAACGTCCCTAAGAAATACGATCAAATGATGAATAAATTTTTCAACATCATGACGGATCAGGCACGAACGGCGATTCGAGAAAGTGATTTAATTTTATTTGTCGTCGATTCAAGAGAAGGGGTCTTGCCATTTGATGAATCAATTGCCGATTATATTCGCACGCAAAAAAAGCCTTTTTGGGTTCTAGTGAATAAATATGATACCGATAAACAAGAAGGCGAAGAACTAGAATTCTACAGTCTTGGTGTAGGTGAAGAAGAGATGTTTAAAGTTTCAGCTGAGCACGGTTTGGGTTTATTAGATCTTAAGCAAGCACTTCATAAAGAAATTTTGAAGTTTGAACAAACTCAAAAAGATGAAATGTCACAACTTCAAAAAGGTGTGACTCCAAGAGAAAAAGTCGCTGCGAGATTGGCACTCATTGGTGCACCTAATGCCGGAAAGTCGACAATGCTCAATCTTCTTTTGGGATCTGAAAGAGCACTTGTCAGTGATATCCCGGGAACTACGGTAGACCCGATTGAAGGATTTTTTGATATTTTCTTTGGAAAAGAAGCCAATCTACTTGAAGAAGATGTGACTTTTGCCAAGACAGACAATCTTTTATTTCAGCAGTATGAAGAATTCAGAAATAACAATCCTGATGTTTATGAATCCCTGGCCTTAAGTTACAACCTAGAAGAGGAAGGAACTAAAGGGACTCCTATTTATGACGAAGAAGATTACTTAAGTGACGAAACACCGTTATTTGACGAAACAGAAGTTGAAAGTGAAATTGACTTTGAAGCTGCACTCTCTGATGATGAAATAGTAAAAACTGAAGCAGATCTTTATGAAACAGTTTTTGCTGTTGATGACGATGAAAATGCTGATTTTGATTTAGATGAATCTGAAAGTGAGTTCTCAGAAGAATATCTTGTAGCTGAAGATTTAGTCGCTAAAGAAAAGGCCCTCGAAGGCTCTCAATGGCGATCAATGCACATTGTAGATACCGCAGGTATAAGACGCCAAAAGGCAGTTGAAGGCTTCATAGAACAGCAATCAGTTTACCGCTCGCTTAGATGTATTACAGAAAGCGATATCATAATTTTTATGATTGATGCGACGGTCGGAATCTCTCACCAAGACAGACGTCTCTTAGATATCGCACTTGATAAGGGAAAATCGGTTATTGTTTGTTTAAATAAAGTGGATTTATTAAAAGATAAACTTGTGGATGAAGCGGCTAAAAAAGAATGGATTTCAGATCTACGACTGACAGTTCCTTGGCTTAATCATTGCGACTTAATTCCTGTTTCGGCGAAATATAATAAGCATATTTGGCGCTTAAAAGAAGCCATCAAAAAAACGGTTCTTATTAGAAATCGCAATATCGGTACAGGAAAATTAAATCGTTATGTTTATCAGTTAATTGAAAGTAATCCAGTTGCGATTAAAAAAGCTGGGAAGCGCTTAAAGGTAAAATATGCTTCGATGTTAAAATCGAGCCCACCAACATTTTTATTTTTTACCAATCTTTCAAAAGATATTCCTGATAACTATAAGAACTATATTAAGAATGGACTTCGCAAGGAGTTCACGCTTGATAATACCCCGATTCATATTATTTTTAGAACGGGTGAAGATCTGAGTAAAAGGCTTGGAAAAAGAATGAAAGAAATTGAATAGATAATGAGTAGGCCCAAAATATTTTGGGCCTACTTATTATATCTTGTGATCACAGGTAAAGACTTTAAATTCAAACCCCAAAACTGAGAAATTCTGCAAGTTTGGATCGTAAAGTTGGTAATTGACTATATGAAGGTAAAGTTAAAATCATTAGGATGTTGAATATTATTTTGATGAGAGCTAATATTAAACCTGTATGAGAATTTTAGCTATATCTGGAAGTATAAGAAACGAATCATCGAATTCTGCTTTGCTAAAAGCAATTCGCAATCTTCTACCTGCAAATATTGAATGGATCGACTTTAAGGTTAATGAGTTACCTTACTTTGACCCGCAAATTCAGTTTGGTCTTGAGGTTCCACCGTCTGTGCAATCTTTCCGTCATTTAGCTTATGAAAGTGATTATATTGTTATATCTACTCCTGAGTATGCGCACGGTATACCTGGTATTCTGAAGAACGCTCTTGAGTGGCTTATTTGTGAAGAGACTCTTAAAAAGAGAGTAATCGTTTTTGTAAGCTCACCTAGCGGAGGCGATTATGTTAAAGAATATCTGCTTGAAACGCTTAGAACAATGGATATGGTGGTAACCGAGGAAATGACCTTCGTTATTCGATCAGCTAGAAAAGATGTTTCAAAATTAGGTGATATCTCAGATCATTCTTTGAAAACGTCTATTATTGAATTTCTAAAATCAGTAGGGCTCATCTCAAATAACTATTAATCGTTAAAAAATTTATTCAATAATGTAAAGAATATGCCTACGGTCTGGTGGAAAAATAGTTTTTACTGAAGAAGTCTCAACACCTAGTAGTTCATATAACTGCCCTGCACAGAAATATTTAAATTCCAATATTCCAGATCTCTATCATGGGCAAGTTAATTATATCTCAGGACAATATTCTGAGTCTGAAGTAAACAAGGAAGATGGGCACAGTTATTATTTTAAATACCAAGGAAGTCTATTGTGTTCCGAAGGTAAAATTGTTGTTAAAGATTTCGAAAAACACAGTCGTGGTAGTGAGTTAATTTGTCCGGCCTCGAATATAAATGGCTTTGAAGTTCCAGAGATAGTAGGAAATAACAGTGATGTCTCAGTTGATAAACTAGTCAATGGAGTAAAGTACAATGCTAACTTTCGATGTACTTATACAAAAACTGGAGGATCATTTCAAATAACATCAGAAGAAAAACATGATGATGCTTATTATGCTCATTGGTTTGCGGAAGCAGGACATGAGGGGATCAATAGTATCTACATTCAGATATTAAATAGAGACTGGACTGCGGAAGAAAAAAATTATTGGATTGAGTTGTTCAAAAATAAGAGACTACCTCTAAAAGAAGGGGACTATAAAGGTCAAAAGGTACTTGATATAGATAAAGTCAGAGCACTTATTAAAAAGTTAAATCCAGGTGAAACAGAAGTTGAAGTTGTCAAAAAAAGTAATTTAACTATTTGGGAAGCCGAAGAGGAACGTCGTAGAAAACTTGCAGAGAAATATGAATATGGAGAAAATTACGATCTTGAAGGTAAACAAGGAATTCAAGCGGCCCCTGGAGTTATGCTGAGTTTTGGTAAATCGTATGTTCAGTCTAAAGGTATGTATGAGCAAGCAAAACGCTACTTTCCAGATTATGAAAAAAGAGTAAAAGAAGTTGAAGATGAAATTAAAAAAAGCCAAGCTGTAATTGATAATCCAAAATCAGCTGCAGATCAAATTCAAAATGCGAAAGAGCAAATTAATTCGGCAAGTGTTCGTCTCGAAGCTGCTAAAAAGAGTTTGGAAGATGCTCAATACTGGCTTAAGAGGCATTCAGACGATAAAGATGAGATGGCAAGGAAATTAAGAGAGTATAATACTCAATATAATTTAGGATTAAATTTAGATTCATTACTATAAAAGAGATGTAGGGTTAGAATGCAATATTATTTAGTATCATTTATTATTATTTCACAGTTTTCATACGCACAAGATGCAGGATTCATTAAGCAACTTAATAGTAGAGTTGAGAAAATTGAAAAAAGCAAAGAGCAGAAAAATCAATTAAGTAATGAAAAGAAAATTGAAAATAGCAACCAAGAGTTTTTACAGAGTATTAAGAAGCAATTATCGAAAGATGAATTTACTAAATTAGAGAAAGAACTGCGTGATAATCAGAAAATTACTAGTAAAGAAATGGAGAAAAAATACATTAAGCGAATTAATTCCAGGCCAAGTAAGAATTTATCAGTAGCAGAAAAAGAGTTGTTAAAAAAAATGGAATTTAATCTTAATAATCATTTAAAAAAGGTATTGATTTGAGGTCCAATGTTTTATTGGCGTCTAAAAGCAACAATACTTCAATTGCTTTGAATCCAGAAAAAAAAGAAAAAATGGTTGATACTAAAAATAAGCAAATTGTTAATCCCCAAAACGTTGTTCAACTCAACGTAGAAAGTAGGGACGAAGACAGTGAAATCTTAAAAAATGCGATAGACAAAAATATTCACAAATCTAAGAAATACCAGACTTCTGAGACAGACAGTTTATTTGAAGTAATCACAAAAACTTATGTTCGAAATTATTGTAAATTAATTAAAAAAGACCAGAAAGATATAGAAAAGGGTGAGTAAAACGATCTCTTTTCTCTTTAGTCCAAAGACGGCAAAAAACCCATTTTTTGAGGTTTGTTTTGAAAGTCTGCATCTATCGTCACAAGAAATGAAAAAGGCCCCCTGTCGGAGCCCTATGATTTTTGAATATAGTTATTAGTTCAGGTACTGATTCGATTCTTAGTGGTTTAAAAATTTCTTTTCTGTGTTTTCAGATTTCTTCCTATGCTCTTCAGCAAGATCTCCATCAAGAGTATTTCTTAATTCTTGACTGCCATACAGATTGAGGGCTTTAGAAGTCTTCATCTTCGCCAAAGCATTTAAAAATGTCTCGTGCGAATCGCAATGCCAAATAGCGGAAACTGGTAACGTATCAAATGATCTTTTACAATCATACTTTGGTAAGACCTTACGAAAGTTATCAACGAACCTATTACATTGTTTTTTTAAACCTTTTTCACAAAATTGAAGTTCTTCATACATTTTTTCGCAGAGTTTAGGTGTAGGGCATTCTTTGTTAAACACTCTTGCAACTGGTAATGACACCGTCTCTTCACTTTTAACAGAAAATGATGAAAGTAGAATTATAGCGAATATCTTTTTCAATTAAACCTCCACCGGAATACCCGTTAATTTTATCGGGGGATTGAGCAGATGTCTACGAAGCTAACTATTTGTTTACAAAGATGCATCTATTTTCCTTGTTGAATTCCATCTAATCGCTTTTGAATTTGCTTAAAGACAAGGTTCATATCGTAAATATCTTCAGGTCTATATTCATTTAGTTCCTGTTCTTTTTCAGTTGGATCATAGGTATAACGATTCATGAAATACGAATCCGTTATTTTTGTTCGTTTGTCTTTTGATACAATTAGTTTCCACTCATCTAGAGGTAGAATTTTGTCGGAAAGAAAAAAGTCGATAATGTATGGGACTTCTAAGCCATCTTCATTAATGAGAATAACTGGAGCGACATGGTATAACCAAAATGATTCCCCCCAACTTGATTTATAAAAAATTTGGCCTTCAATAAAATATTTTCCCGAAATGATTCCTTCTTGTTCTAGTGAAATAACCATCTCATGGGCCTTGGCAAAGCATCCATCTGGAAAATTATAAGGTATTTTTTTTCTCAATTCTTCGATGATATATTCAGCTTGCTTTTTATTATTGATAACAGTTAAGTTTATTGTTTTTCCGCTATGGTCATTAATAGAAGAGGCATTCGCCAGAGACAAACAAGCAGTTAATAGACTTGAAATGATGAGAATGAATAAAGTTTTCATCCAAGTGTCTTATACTTATGATTAAAAGACGTCTAATGTTTATATATAGGTAGTAAAAAATACAGGGAAAGTAATATATATGAATTGCTAAGCTATACTATGGGCTTAAGGAGTTAAATATGAAAAAAACTGGTTTTTTTAATGCCTTTATGGCCATTTTTGTAAGTCTTATTTTTAATATTTCAATTGCTTGTGAAGTAGGTTGGCAAGAGATCGAGCATGATTCCGGATCATTTTGCATTGAAGAGAGTAAACAGATAAATATAAAATCTCATGAGATATATGATATTTGCGAGAGTAAAGGTGCAAGAGTTTGCTCAACAGATCAATGGGTAAAAGCATGTCAGGGCAATCAGCTTCATACAGATGGTTGGGAATGGTCTATTTCTTTAGGGCAATATCCTTCGATTACTGGTAATCGTGATTGCTCTGATCTTGGATTTGGAGAGCTATCACCAGTTGCTAATTTGAGATGTTGTAAATAATGAAGACAATAGCACATCTGATATTAATATGTTTTTCATTCTTATTTGCGAAAGATAGTGCTTTTGCGGAAAGTTTATCAAAGCAATTGTCTCCAGGGCTTGCGATCGTAAATGGTTGTTCAGCAGGTTTAATCATTTTTGAGGGAATTAAGAAGCACGATCGAGCTTTGGTTGCCACCAATGGGCATTGCTTACTTTTAAATTTGAATTTGAAAAGAGAGTTTCCCTATCCAATGCCAGGAGAGAACTTAGCCAATATTACTGATACCGAGTTTCGAGAAAAAACGAACATCACACTTCATGGGCCAAATGAATCGATAAAAGTAAAAATGGCCCGACTCATTTTTGGAACTATGTCAGGAACAGATTTATCATTATTTGAAATTGAAAATACTTATGAACACCTTGAAAAAGAGTTTAAGATTCTACCATTGAAAATTGCTAATAGAGATTCCTCTTTAAATACACCAGTCTCTATTGTCTCAGGCTATTACAACAGAAAATTTAGTTGTTCTTTGAAAAGCATTTCAGATCTTATAGAAGGGCCTTTTTATACAAATAATGCATTATCTCTTTCAAGCGAGTGCGATATTTATCCAGGCTTCTCTGGTTCACCAATAGTTAATGATCTTTCTGGTGAAGTCATAGGCCTTGCGAACACTCATTTCAGTAATGAAGGTGAACTTTGCTCGTTTAATAATCCATGCATTATCGATCCCATTTCAGAACAGCGTATAGCTCCATTTTCAGGACAGTCTTTTGGAATTTCACTTATTGAGCTTAAAAGCTGCTTTGATTTTAAATTAAGACAAATTGATTTAGAACTACCCACATGTAAATGGAGTTTAGATAGAGGATTAGATAAAATTGAAATGAACAACCGAATTAAACGTTTTAGTGAATTCGCATCTCATTTAATTTCAAAAGAAAATATCAAATTGAAATTTGAATTAGATAATGACTGGGAAATGCACCTTGGAAGTTCTATTCTCGATGAAACGGCGTTCTCAATTGTTGTAGGTTCTAAGGTTTATGAAACGGAGAATTTATCAGCAGATTCATTTGATCTTATTCTTTGTCATGAGCTTGGTCATTTATTAGGTGCCGCTCCTAAAAAGAAAAACACCACAAATAGTTCACCTGATTGGGCTTCATCTGAAGGCGAGAGTGATTATTACTCCGGTAAATGCGTAAAGGAATTATGGGCAGAGGATCAATATGGATTAAATGATCGGGCACAAAGAGCAGCGCTCTCATTTTTTAAAATTCTCTATAGTCAGTATGGAAGATATACTACCGAAAAACTGCCGCCATCATTAGAAAGAAAAGATGAAACAGTTGTCGTTGAAACGAAAATAGATTATCCAACAATTCAGTGCCGATTGGATTCCACTGTAAATGGAATAGAGAAATTGAGTCGTCCAGAGTGCTGGTATAAAGAATAAAGGTTCGTAAAGGTCGTTTGTTCACGAGTCCTTAGCTCCTCGATCCAACGACCAGACTCAATTGCTTGAAACTTGAGAAAGGCTGATCCTGTTATCCAAGACGAAGGGATCATATAAGGAAGGCTCCTTAAAATCTTTACTTAAACTTTCAGAAAAATCGAGTGTCTATTTTTTAGACGGCCAGTTGTAAAATTTTCAATTTCATCATCTCAGCTCTTTTTCATGTAATAATTTTTTAAATATTTTAACAAAAGTGATCTCACCGAAAATGGGGCGCTAACACTAGAGGAAATTTTATGAAAAAAATGCTTTTTATTACAGGATTGCTTCTTATAACTACATCATCTTTTGCCACAGACGTTGAAATAAAAAATAAAGCCTGCAACACTCTTTCTTCTGTGTCTTTACCTGAGTCTGTAAGTCTAAATGAAAAAGAAACAGAAATTTCAGAAAAAGTTTTTCAAGAGTCAAACAGTGAAAGGATTGCAAGGATTTCAAGGCTTCTGGTAAAATCTAAAATAGCGTCATGTTCAAACTCAATAAGCCTTACGAGAGAAGAATCATTGAATGTTATGTTTACGATAAATGAAGTTAGAATGATTGCAGATCTTTCAGAAGCAGATGAAAACACACTAAGAAGCTTATATCATCAAGTTGCTTCTAGTATTAGTCTCTAATCCACTAGCTTAAATCTTAAGGCATGAATCGATGACCAAAGAATAAGACAACAGAGGCTCATTTCTGAGCCTTTTCTATTTTCTGTGAACAAAGTCTTAGCCTTTTAAAACAAACCGTTAAAAATGGTGATTTTGGCGATTTTGGATCGAAAAGTAAGCATTTGCCTACTCATGGGTCATTTTAAAATCATTAGTCATGATCACTATCAAATAACCCAAAATGCACAGTACTCAAGCTTATCCTAAAGTTTCCGAATAGTATTAAGTGTATACAAGAACTCTGATACTTTTTTTGCTATTTATAATCGCTTCAAACTTTTGCTTTGGGGATGATTCTGATTTTTTAAAGAGCGCAGTAAGAAGTACAGTAGAAAATTTAGGTAAAGCACCTGAATTTGGAAAAGCTGTTAAATCAACAGAGGCCTGCAATCTTAATCATCAAGTAGTGACCAAAAGCAGCTGGATAATCCCAGTAAATATATCTTTAGGTAACAATTTAAAATTCTCTGCTAACGATATTAAAGAAGCAGTCATTGAAGCTGTGACTTGTTGGAACACAGCACTTGAGAATGCTGGAGAAAAAACTTTAAACGTTTCAATTGATATGAAGAAAATTATTAATTTAACTGATGAAACTGGCGTAAACGGAAACATTGATCAACCTGCTTTAGATGATCTGGGAAATCCACCCAAGGAATGCTCTCAAGGCTATAAAGCATCAGAATATAACATTGTAATATCAAATAAAATCGAGCGTTCTCATGTTAAGCCTTACTGGAATAAAAATATTAATTTAAATCTTAAGAAAAAAGCTATTCAAGTAGGAAAATTATCAATTGAATGTAACCGAATATTTAAAGAAGAATTAGATCCTTTGCAATCACTTTCGCAATCTACTATTGATGAAGTTGAATGGAAGAAAATACAAATAAAAAGAGAAATTATTTCAAAAAAGTATAGTGTAGTTTGTGATCGATTGGCTAAAGAGCAAGATGACTTAGAGAGCAAAATGCCTGACCTTCCCAATGGAAATCTAGTTTATATTTCTCCAGAAAAAAGCAAGCAAGAGTTAGCACACACAATTACACATGAATTGGGTCATGCATGGGGAGGCTTAGATGATCGTTATAAAGGTTCTCCTGAATCGAGACAAAAAAATAAGAACAACTTGATGGGACTAAATGCTGAATGTAACCTTGAAAAAGCTCAAATAGAATCTATAAAAAAGTACCGAAAAACTGGAAAACAAGAAGTTTTTGATTCTAAATGACTCCATTTCGATAAAAGATTAGTTACGATGACCAACGAATAAGATCACGAGGCCTCATTTTGGGGCTTTTTTCATTACTTGTAATCAAAGTCTTAGCCTTCCAATACAAATCTCAGGAAATGAGGATTCAGAACTTTCTGGATCGAAATACAAGCAATTACCTGCTTGGAAGCCGTGATTTAATCATTCGGTTTTATTCCAACCTGACTTTTCCCCATAATTACATGGTCGAAAATAAAGTGTAAAAAGATTGGTCGGCCTCAGCGAGGATAACTGGCTAAAAAATCATAAAACTAACTGATTCGCTTCTTAAAGGGTGCTACTCGGTTTGTAAATTACTTATTGATTGGTGTTGTATCGGGAAGATTTATTAGAATTAAAATTGATATTTTTCTTTGAGGTATCTGAACATTTCTACTTTTGCTTCAAGCTTTATTAATCCTCGCCAAATACTAACCGTCCCGGGCTCTCCGTCGCTTTTACGGCCATTAAAGCCCCCCATCTTAGCGACAAATCGTAGGGCCTCTCTAATCGTTATTCTTTGATCATCAGATATCTTATTTTCTATTTTCAAAACGAGTGATTCTTCTTCTGAAAAAGAAAGACTTGAATCTTCATCTGAGCTGCTTCTGCTAAATGTTTAACGTAATAAATTCTCCACGCAATAACTGAAAATAATGTGATATATTTTTCTAGTCGCTCAAATGTTCTTAATGATGCTCTCTCAACTTTGCATCCGCCATCTTTTAAAATTTTAAAATAATTTTCAATGTGCCAGCGTTTCTTATAATAATCAATGACTCTAGAAGCATCTCCAAAATTTTTCAATGGCAAACTTGTCAGCAAGATCCAGTGCAATCGATCTTTCTCTGCAACTTCCCCAGTCGTACTTATTTCTAATATATTTAACACCACTTTTCTTTTTACAGAAGTAAGTCCATTAAGTTTGAAGCTAGGATCAAAAATTCTATCTCACCGTACTTTACAATTGCATCCACATCTTTTTTAACTTCGTATGAAATATTTTGAATTCATGATCAGTTTTCTTTTTGTTCAAATGCCAGCGAAGATAATGATCTCCATTTTCGATTATTCGATCGTGCTTGGATCTAATTATAAAATCTTTATTATTTTTTATTAAAGTAAATAGAACTTCAAACTGATCTGCCTCCCTGTCAGCGACGTGAATGAGTTTTGTGCCTTTAGGACAATGCTTTTCTGTTTCTAAAATTGCCTCTGCCCAACGATCACTTTCTTTCTCCCACATATCATCGTATGCACGACTCCATGTTGATAAGGTGCCATAACTCCTAGAGGTACATCATTGATATTTACAGCTAAACTATAATGTCCAATAAAACCATGAGTCTCTTGATCTCCAGCTTTTCCACCAATATTACCTAAGCCTTTTATAGATCTTTTTGAATTGAAGCTAAAAAAGCTAGAATCATGAATCATCAAAGCTACAGATTCATTTTGAAGTCTCGAAGAAGTAGACTCACGATGCTCAAATAATATTTTATCTGACGAGAAATTCTTGTGACTGAAGAGACGATAAGTTGCTTTTTTATCTGCAAAGTTAACTACCGCTTTATTAATAGTTTCGTCAGGACGTCGTGAAAAAATATTCGCCATAGAGAAAAAGCGATCGCGAAGTCTTTTATCTCCAAATTCAATATTCTTAAATTCTTTTTCTAGCCAATCGCTTTCACTCATTTAATAAAAATAATTGCAACGATGTGGATGGCCAAGCAAAAAAATCTAACAGGGCCTTACATTTGAAAATGTCAACGAGTTAAAGAAAACTTGTGGGTAATTGTTAGATTCCAACCCTAATCCGTATAAAATTTACAAATTCAAGCCCTGATCCAATACGCATTATTTGAGACGTGTTAATAAATAAAATTATTTTTAACAAGAGACTGACTGATAAATGAAAAAATATTTGGGGATATTTAGTTTAATAGTTTTAATTGGAACGAGTTATTCTGCTCAATCCGAAACTGATCCTTGTGGATCTATAAATGAAATCTTAACTATTTCTCGATCAAGCGTTCCTAATGATAACAAATCGCCATTATTTGATTATCGATTCAGATATTTAAAAGGGATCAGCGGAGCGCCTGTCGTGATTTACCTACCAGGTGGCCCAGGTCAAAGTTCGATTAATACAAACGATCCAAGATATGATTCGTCATATGGTTATATTCAAACCGATCCACGAGGAGTTGGTTGCAATAATTTAAACGTTCCAGAATTAGCTATAAACAGTGAAACTTTTGCAGCTGACATTGTAGCGTTGGTAAAATATTTGAAGTTGGATAATTACATTCTTTATGGAGTCTCTTACGGAACTTCTCTCGCAAGCAGAGTAGCATATGAAATCGAAAGAACCGGCATAACACCTCCTAAAGCTTTAGTTTTAGAGGGAGTAGTTAGCAGATCTTTCAAGCTTAATGAGAAAGAATCCAGCTACCATTCTGCCTGGGAGAAGATTAAAGATTTGCTTCCTCCTAATGTTCAGCAGGTCTTGTCGCAAGAAGAAACACCACTAGGTCTATCATCTGAACTCTGGGCAATGTGGATAAAACGAATGTTAATGTTAGGCAAGTTGCCTAATAACAATTTTTCTTTAGAAAATTTTTTGAATATGCTTGTTGGAACTACTTCTGAAAAAGATCTATTGCGAAATATAGTTTCCAGCGCAAATGAAGGCCCATCTCAAGATGAATTTAGAGTTTATAAGACCATTGTCTGCAAAGAACTTTATGAAGAAGACTACGATTCGAAATTATTACATGGAATAATGGTAACAGATTATGCGGCAGGTGATGGATGTAGTGGCATACCTCTCATAAATCCGTTTGATATAAAGGATTTTCCATTTCATGGAACAATCTATTACTTTAGCGGAGAAAATGATCCCGCAACCCCACCGAATTTGGCCCAATACCACTTTGATAACCAACCTTTTGCAAAAAAGTTTTTAGTCCATGTAAAAGAAGGCGGACACAATTCTTTGCAAGTAAATCTCTCTGATTGCAAAAGCAAGATCTGGGCAGAAATTCTTCAAAATGGGAATCGTATTGATCGCGTACTTCAAGGCTGTCAACTTGAAACATCCCTAACCACGGATCCTTGATAAGTCATTAGCCAAAGGCGCACAAACCACTAGCTTAAATCTTAAGGCATGAATCGATGACCAAAGAATAAGACAACAGAGGCTCATTTCTGAGCCTTTTCTATTTTCTGTGAACAAAGTCTTAGCCTTTTAAAACAAACCGTTAAAAATGGTGATTTTGGCGATTTTGGATCGAAAAGTAAGCATTTGCCTACTCATGGGTCATTTTAAAATCATTTTATAAGTGTACAAAATATCAAGGAAAGACATTGGCCATAGAGTCTGTCAAACAAAACTAGAGACCAATCAATCTCCAGTTTTGTTATCAAAAAATTTAACAATCAAAAATCTTATCTAGAACAATCCACACTCGCCCCATCCACAACATACTTTGCCCCAATTTCAATAAAAATATCCGCCTTTGCCGTATTAGCAGAAGTCGCAGCTACTCCGATAACACCATCTGCATGGCGGAAGCCTTCGTAACTCCAAACTTCTAAATTGCCACTTTTTTCGTAAGATAGTTTATAAAATT
>JABFRR010000008.1 GCA_013141065.1 Bacteriovoracaceae bacterium
GGCAGACGACTGGCGAGAAGATTATAAAAGTCAGAACCATGATTGAGGCAAACAGCATGGCAAAGTTCATGGATGATAACGTAGTCGATGCACTCCAGAGGGGCCACAATCAATTCCACATTAAGAGCAATCAACTTCTTTGAGGGATGATACTCTCCCCAACACTTATTCATCTTCTTAATAGTGAGGCCTAAGTTCTCTTGAGCAAATTTTGAAGAGTGGAAATGAAGTCTTTCAGTAAATAAACTTTGGGCCTTGCCCGCATACCATTTCTGAAGAAGACTGACCTTCAGTTCAGGCTCATCAGGAAAGGTACAGTTGACAACCAAACGATCATCAACAAGTTCAACAGAATCATAGTTTGCTTCAAACACTTTTAAGCGTACCTGTCTTCCTAGATAATAATAACCTTCTCCAGAAACAAATTGTCTTGCTGGTTCAGGCAGTGGAGTAAACTCTGACAATCGCTTCTGCTCTAAAATCCATCCTGCACGTTTCTGAACCAGTTCCTTGATCCTTAAAATACCTGCATGTTCTGGAGCCGTGACTTCAACTTCACCGCTTGGACAAACAGAAATGCCAAGAGTTTTCCTCTTGGTTCTTTTGACCTTAAATTCAATTTTTGAATTTCCGAAATCAACAAACTCGGTCATTAAGAATCCCTTCTCCTTGCGATCATCAAAAGCGTTTCAATAATTTCGTCCATCTGTTCACTTGTGATACTTAAATTGTAATTCCCTTTAAGTGCATAGAGAAGATCATCTATCTCAACAGACATCTTATTTTGCACATCTCTGTTATTTACCCAGTCCCTAATCTTATGCCGCTCAATCACTTCAAATATTTTTAAAGCGTAATCGGCTAGAACACTTTCATCATCAATGCTTAAATATTCCTTGAGGACTCCGTAATAGGCCTTGGCCTCATCATTGTTTCTGATTTGCTTAGGATAATCCTTTTTATTCTTCCCACGCATTTCATCAAGCACAGTCTTAACTCTGGTCAAATAGTCAGCATCAGAAAGACGTTTTTCCCTATGAGCAAGGATAGCCTCTTCAATAAGTTCAGAAAGTTTTTTATAAAGAGCTGGGTCTTCTTCCATCTTTTCAGAAATAGTTCGCTTTACCCTTGAGGCGATAGTGTCGGCCTTTGCCGCTTCACCGTGAATATTTTCAATTTCTTTCTCGAAGTTCCCTTCATCAAAAACATCAGTCTGCTCAATGATAATTTTCACTTGGTCAGCACCAATGTATTTATTAACCATGTTTCTAATTTGTTTTTCATAAGTGGAATAATCCACTGTCTCACCATAGCGTTGCTTAACGGCAGCACGAAGCTCAATAAACATCTTAAGATCACCGTTATAAAGGGCCTTGGTTTTTTCAGGAGTGTCATCCTGATATTTAGCGTTCCCGTTTGCCATCTGAAGAGTCTTTGAGAAAAGAGTCAGCCTCTTATAAAACTCAAGGCGAAGATCAAGGGGTTCTAAATGTCTTTGAAGGGCCTCTGTATCACCCTTATTTTTAACTTCCTTAAACATCTCCCACACATTCGTGTGTCTTTCAGCAAGGGCCTTAATCTCTATTTCCACATTAACAAGAGTCCCTTCAATATCTTCTCGCTCAAACCCTTCGTTCTCAAGGGCCGCATAGGTATCAATGGCCTCATTAAGTTCACCAAAGATTCCCCTGTAATCAATAATCAAACCGTGGGGCTTGCCTTCAAACACACGGTTCACCCTAGCAATGGCCTGAAGAATGTTATGATCCTTGAGGCGTTTATCTACATAGAGAACGCTGTTCTTAGGAGCATCAAAGCCTGTTAATAGTTTATCAACCACAATTAAAATCTCTGGTTCATATGATTTCTTAAAAGCATCAATGACTGACTTATTATATTTTTCCTCATTCCCATAGCGATTCATCATGTCTTTCCAAAACAATTGCACTTCTGGAACAGTAGACTCATCAACACTCGTATGATCTTCCCTTGTATCAGGGGCTGACATGATAACCTCAGCCTTTATCTCTCCAAACTCATCAAAATACTTTTTGTATCTGATCGCACTCTCTTTACTTGAACAGGCAAGTTGTCCCTTAAACCCTGTCCCCTTAAAGTTAGTCTTAAAATGTTCCTGAATATCAAAAGCAATTTCAGACATTCTCTGTTCCGTTTTTAAAATTTCTTCTTCTCTATGGAACTTCTTCTTGAGGTCAGTCTTTTGTTTATCGGTCAAATCCTTGGTGATACGCTCAAACCATTTATCAATCTGATCCTTATCCCCTCGAAGTTCACTCATACGCCCTTCATACAAGAGCGGTACAACTGCCCCATCTTTAACTGCTTGATTCATGGTGTACTTATGAATGAAGCCACCAAATTTTTGAGCGGTAGTCTTATCTTTTTTGAGCAGTGGGGTTCCTGTAAATCCGATATAACAGGCATTAGGGAGCATGTTTACCATTTTGGCGTGACTCACCCCATACTGGGAACGGTGACTTTCATCGACAAGAACAAAAACATTATGCCCAAGCACCTTTAGGTTTTTCTTTTTACTTGCTGACTCAAACTTATCAATGATCGTCGTGATAATAGATTTTTTTTCTTCTTCAATCAGGCGAATAAGATCTTGGCCGCTTTCGGCCTTGGCAAGTTCCGCTTCCTTCCCACAAGCGAGAAAGGTTTTATAAATCTGATCGTCCAAATCCACACGGTCAGTAACAAGAACGATTCTTGGACTTTGAATCCTATCATCTAAGGCAAGGGCCTTTGCCATCATCACCATTGTAAGAGATTTACCCGACCCAGTCGTATGCCAGATCACTCCACCAAGACGTTTCTGATCTCCACGCACCTTGGTGACACGCTTAACCGTTTCCTTAATGGCGAAGTATTGCTGATAACGGCAGATCTTTTTTTCTTTGTTATCAAAAACAACAAACTGATAAACAAGTTCCAAGAGTCGTTCAGGGCGAAGAAGAGAGTGAATAGCCCTATCTTGGGCTGAAGGAAGGCGATCTCCTGAATTCCAAATTTTTTCCATGAAGGAACGCTGTTCAGGTTTCTTTTCAGAAAAGACTCTATCCTTATCAGTTTTTGAAAAAGAATTGTTAATCAACTTGTTCAGTTCTTCATCCTGATTCGCTTCATCTTCCTCACGCCATACGGCCCAAAACTCCTCAGAGGTTGCCGTTGTCCCATACTTCGCCATATTCTGGGCCACGCCTAAAAGAATTTGGGAGAAGGTAAATAGCTCTGGAACTTCATCTGTCTTTTGATTTCTAAGGTGCTGGCTGATCGCTGACTTTACAGCATCATCACGAAGACCAGGCTTCTTGCACTCAATAACAACCAGAGGAATTCCATTAACAAAAAGAACAATATCAGGCCTTCTTGTCTGGTGAGAATGTCGTCTTTCAACTTCAAACTCATCAGTAATGTGAAACACATTCTTATGCGGCTCTTTCCAATTGATGAAGCGAAGGGAATAACTTTTAGAAGTAGATTCAATTGTCTGTTCAAGACTTTTTCCAAGAGTTAGCAGATCATAAATTCTTTCGTTGTTTCCAAGAAGAGAATCAAAAGGAAGGTTCGCAACCGATTCCACAGCCTGTTTAATATTTTGTTTTGTAAAAGGAACCTGCTTCCCCTTGAAGGTAATACTGTTATTTTCTTCAAGCCACTTTTCGAGAATGGACTCAAGGACAACTTTACCCCTTTTCTCTCCTCTAAGCGTTACCGTCTCTGATGGAGTGAGATACTTAAATCCCATGTTCATCAGAAGATGAACTGCGGGAATGTGGGAGACTAGATCTTCTGTGTGTTTTGCGATTGCCATAATTATTCTACCTAAATTTTATAAAACAAATTTTCTTCTTTTTTAATTTCGCCAAAAAATGAACTCCCTCAGCCAGAAGTTCTGCCTCACTAAAGAGTTCATATAGTAATATCCAATGCCGATCTTTTTCTCTTGGATCGCCTTTCAACTTTAAAGTCGCTGCCTCTTTTATCAAATCTCTAAAAGCTGTTTTCTTATGTTGCAGGAGGTAGTGATAAAGCATAGCCATCTCAATACAATCATCACGTTTTATTATTGCTTCGATCGTTGCCTGTCTTTCTAGCAATTCAATTTTCAACTTAAAGGTAATCGCTAAATATATTGAAAACGCAGCAAGGTCTGGCATAAATGAATTTATACTGTCCTTAAAAGCAAGATTGAGGAATAGCCCCAGATCATCGGCCATCTCTGGATAATGAAACACTCCGAACACAAACTCTTCCAAAAGGGGGACAAGGTAAGGGAAGGTTTTCGCTATAGACATCATCTTTAGCGTGTATAGTTTTTTTGCCCTTTTATTGAGCTTTTTATTTGCGATAATTTTTATAGCATAATTTATTATTGCAGAGTCGTGGTGTTTTTGCTGAAGGGCCAAGGCATATTCAACAAAGGCATCAATAGTGGAAAAAGATAAAACTTCATTAGGAAAATGAAACTGATTCAACTGACATATCCATGAAACATCATCTTTTGAAAATATTTTAACAGTTTTAGTTTTCTTATGATTTATATTAAGTTCAAATTTTCTAAGCTCTCTCATTAAACATGCTAAAAACTGTTCTGCTTCCTCTAACGAGGATGCGAAGTATTCATAGTCATCAATATTTCTAATGATTCTAGTGTATGAATTGTCGAGAAGAGCCTTATCTACAGTAGTGAGAATAATTTCGGAAATAATGTTTGAAGTATGTGGGCCGATAAGTAAACCATTCGTTTCCTTATCCTTAATGCAAATGTTTTTCTGATCTAATTCCTTGGCCCAAGATTTGTTTTTCGGTTTAACTTTTAGGTTTTTCTTTGCGGCATTCTTTCCATCGACAGCCCATTCAATAGAGTGGCTATAAATACTTGGAAAACAATTTGCGATGTCTGCATGAACAATATACTTAGCCTCCAGTAAATATTGGGTGCGAAGGGTTTCTTGGATTATGTTTCCCTCGTACCCTTTGTAATTCATTTTAAATATTTTCTTGTCTTTCTTAATTTTCTTAACATGAACAAAGCTGATTTTGTTTTCTCCAACATTGCCACCGATAAACGTATTGATGTCCGTCCATTTTTCCTTCATAAATCGACAAAGATACATATATGGTTCGGGGTGTGGAACAGAAATAATTCTTGGAATATTCGTATTCCTCTGGCTCATAAAATCTACACATGAATGCTCCGCATATTTGCCACTATTTTCATTTAAGTATTGATTCAAATTTTTATCGGTTATCGAAAGCAAATCTTCAGAAGTGAAACAAGGTGGGAGTTTCTCAGAAAACATACCGTAACCGACAAGGGAATTATAAACTTTATCTGGCTTTAAATCAGAATATCCCGCCGTCATACATGAACTCGTCTTTTACCAGTTAACAAGATCTGCATTAGCCCTTGCTTCTGTTTAATACGACTTGCCCTACATTTTTCTAGTAAAATTATTTCCTTTTCACTGTTAGAAATGAGCTTCGATATTTTTTGCTGCTCGACAAGTGAAGGAATATGTATTGAAAAATCTCTAATACGGGTAAGGGCCAACTTTGGTTGTGCATTTGTTGTTTTTATTGATTCAATTTCTTTTTGTATATATGAACTCTGAAGAAAGTATAGAAGATAATCCTTATCAATTTTGATACTTGTTATTTTATTTGCATTTTCAGTTAAATTAGCCCCACTTAATTCCTTTGGAATTCGGCCAACAAGCCCAAGAGTACCTGCAACTGATATATATATATCATCCTCATTTATCGTATAATTTTTAATTTGCTCATAAATATGCTTATCCATATAGAGAATCTGCTTTAACGACACACTACCTGCCTCAAAATCTGTCACCCGAATATATGGATATTCTGTTTTTTCTGTTTTTAATGCGTAACCTTTTGGAATCCTTTTACCACCCTTTATTTCAGCAATGTCTCCAAGCTTCTTAATTTCCCAGCCTTCCTGTAGTCCATTTTTTAAGGTAACACTAGTTTTTGTAAATTCAGGAAATCTTCTTACTCCTCGAAGAAGATTATATGTTAATTCATCCTGTCTTTTTTTCTTCTCCTGAATCAGCCTTCCCAACTTCTCAATTGCCTCATCCCATGTCGAAAGAATCTTGGCGATTTTTTGTTGTTCCACTTTGCTTGTAGGAATTTTGTCTTTAGCCTTATAAATTGGTTCTTGAGATACAAGTGGCTGGCCGCCCTTTTTTCTGAGCTTAGAAAGGTCAAAATATTCAAGCTTGTATGTTAGGAACTTGAGATCAATATCTTCCAACATCTCTTTCGCATAGAGAGCATTATCTGTTATCCAGCTTGGAGAATTTACATAACGAATTGTTCCACAATACTCACCAACACGGCCTATTATAAAATTAGGATTCTGCACTAAAGGTTTGTCGGTATAGCCAAGAATTCCATTGCCACCATATACAGGAATATCTTTATCCAGTTCGGCAGTTGCAGAAATATCTGATGGCTTTGTTTTTCCACTTGTAAGTGAAAACAAATCTCCATACTCAATTTCCTTCCATCCATTAGGCAACATAACCACACCCTTGTGAATGTTTCAGTAACCATTTTGCCGACGTCGGTAAAATGGTTCTAACACTATCTTCACTTTTGACCATTTTCGTGACGTCACGAAAATGGTTGATATTCTTCTTCATAAAAGTCCCTTCGCTCTAATTGTGGCAATTCTGCCATAATTGGAATCTATTTCGCTATACACCGAACTGTTGCATTTTTTGCAACGGTTGAGTTGTTGCAAAATTTGCAACAACTGCTTCTCCCTAGCAGACAACCATTTTGTTGACGTTAACAAAATGGTTTGTGTCATCCCTTCTTTCCTTTCTTAACTTTCTTCTCAGTAATAAGTTTTTGCTCTCTTTTTATCTCTGTCTTGAGTTCTTCTTCTGTTGGGAGATAAAGCATATATTTTGAAGCAAAAATTTGCTTACTTTCCTTGAGCACCGAGTATTTAGCGATGACTTCATTTTTTTCAGAGCAAAGAACAAGGCCGATGGTGGGGTTATCATCCTTAGCGGCGAACTCGGCATCAAACATACGAACATAACTATCCATCTGCCCCACATCTTGATGGGTGAGCTTTCCAATTTTTAAATCTATGAGCAGGTAACATTTTAAAATGCAGTTATAAAAAACAAGATCAATATAAAAAAACTCATCTCCAAGCTGCATTCTTCTCTGACGGGCGACAAAGGCAAATCCCTTGCCAAGCTCAAGCAAAAATTCTTGAAGATGCACAATAATCGACGACTCTAGTTTTGATTCGTGAAATTCCTCGGCATCTTTTAAGCCAAGAAAATCTAAAACATACGGTTCTTTGATAACATCAACAGGAGATGTCACAATATTTCCTTCCTTGGCAAGTTTCATTACCCCTGTTTTATTTTTACTTTTTAAAAGTCTTGCGAAGAGAAAGGAGTGAATTTGTCTTTCAAGTACAGGAACGCTCCACCCTTCTTTTTCGGCCTCAATTTCATAGAACAGTCTTTCATTATTATTTTCAACTTTTGAAAGAGCACGATAATGTGACCAACTTAGCATCGAAGAAAAACCCTTTGGCTTGACGTTTTTTGAAACAGACTTAAGCATATCGTCTAAAACTCCACGGCCCTTGTGGAGTTTTTCATCAACACTTAATTCTCCACAAGCCTTGTGGAGAATCTCTGGCTGACGATCTGAATAAACCTGATAAAACTGTCTAAAATACCACAAATTGCTTGTTGAAAATCCTTTCCCATATCTCTGTGTCAGCTTTTCAGCAAGGCCTTCAATCGTCTTTTTTCCATATCCAGCACGATCTTCTCCCTGTTGCAAAGCCTCAACAATCTCTCTTCCAATAAGCCAGTAGGCAATGACCATGTGGTTATTCACAGAGCGAACAACCCCAATTCTTGCTGAGTCTAAAATTTCAACAATGCGATTAAAAAGAACACCTGTTTTCTTTGAAGGGAGAACTAGTGCTTTAGATTTTTTTGTTGTTACCTTCTTCTTATTCATATCCAAGCTCCTTCAAATACTTCTTCATTTCCCCCTGAACAGTCACAAGTTCTGCTTCGAGTTTATTGATCTCAAGTTGAACGGCTTTAATATCAATCTCAGCCTCTTCTTCAAAGGTATCAACGTAGCGAGGGATGTTTAGGTTGAAGTCGTTCTCTTGGATCTCTTTTACACTCGCTTTCTTAGCGTATTTATCAACATTCTCACGCTTTTTATAAGTCGCTACGATCTTCTTTAAATCTTCCTGTCTAAGAAAATTTTGATTCTTTCCATCAAGGAACTCTCGACTAGCATCAATGAAGAAAACTGAGTCATCTTTCTTTTTCTTCTTAAAAATTAAAATGGCCGCAGGAATACCTGTTCCAAAGAATAAGTTTGCTGGAAGTCCAATTACAGCATCTAAAAGATTTTCTTCAATAAGCTGTTGTCTAATTTTTCCCTCCGCCGCTCCTCTAAAAAGAACACCATGAGGAACAACGACACCAACTCGCCCAGAGTCTTCAGTGATGGTTTCAATCATGTGAGTAATAAAAGCGAAGTCGCCTTTTGTTTTTGGAGGAAACCCTCGATGAAAACGATTATAGGGATCTGCTTGAACATCTTCATATCCCCACTTCTCAAGAGAGAAAGGAGGATTTGCAACGACCACTTCAAACTTCATCGTGCTCTTCTTTTCTGTCAGTTTGGGATCTCTAATTGTATCGCCCCACTCAATGCGAGCGTTATCTACTCCATGAAGGAACATGTTCATCTTTGCAAGAGCGAAGGTTTGTCCATTGACCTCTTGTCCATAGAGATAAAAATCGTTCACGCCCTTACCAAGAAGCTGGTTAGCACACTTGATAAGAAGAGATCCAGAACCACAGGCAGGATCACAAATACGATCACCCTTTTTAGGAGCAACGAGTTCAGCAATAAGTTCTGAAACTTCAGCAGGAGTATAGAACTCTCCAGCTTTCTGACCACCACTGGCCGCAAATTTACCAATGAGGTATTCGTAGGCGTTACCAATGACATCAAGGTTTCCAATTCTACTTGGGCGAAGATTTAGTTTAGGATCGTTGAAATCCCCAAGAAGATTTTTAAGTCTCCCATTTCTGTCTTTGGTCTGCCCAAGCATGGACTCAGAGTTAAAGTCAATGTTTCTAAAAACGCCACTGAGTTTTTCTTTGTTAGCATCTTCAATTTTTTCCATGGCGATGTTGATGAGTTCACCAATGTTTGACTCCTCTCTTTGCTTATAGAGGTCACGAAAGTGGCACTTCTTCGGGAGAATGAATCTTTCTTTTAGAATACGACGGTCGATACGTTCCTTGTCACCTTTATATTCTTTTTCATATTCTTCATATTTTTCTTCCCAAGAATCGGAAATGTATTTCAAGAAAAGCATGGGGAGAATGTAGTTCATGTAACTGGCAGAGTTTAAAATTCCTCTAAAGGTGTCACAGGCCTTCCAAAGGATTCCATTAATTTCGTCTTGTGATACTTTGTCGTTCATATATTTTTCTCCTCAATTTAAATATTTGTTAATGGCCTCATCAATGAAAGCGACACGCTTCTGACAGAGCTGATCCATGATTTCTTTTTCTTTCTTCGCAGCGGCCATGAGTTTTATAAAATTATCCTGCACCGATAACGGCGGTACAATGATGTCCATCTCCAAAAGAACAGTTTTAGGGATGTTAAGGATTGAACTTCCCATAGCGTTTTTCTTAAAGAACTTTCCACCATGAGCATCAGAGTTGATAAACCAATTTAGGTATTCAGTCCGTATGAGTTCCTGGTTCACCGTCAGGATATAAAAGGTCGGGGCAACGATCAAATTAGGCAGATCGAGGTTCACCACAACACTATAAGGGAGCGACTCCCTGAAAACCCTTGGAACAAAAAGGAGATCCCCTCTTTTAACGAGTTTTGGAACGCCTTTGCCTTTGATATTGGTTCGGTACAGTGAAGATTTCTTAACCCCTAATAGACTATCCACATCCTTAATCTGGATGATATAGTAGTCGCCATTAGCGGTGTTCTCTATCTTGTCCCGTATAGACTGGCCCGCATGAATTTGTGTAAGTTCGCCTAGTTTGACGATCATAAAAACCCTCTTGCATTTATTATATTACTGTATTAATCTCAAGTCAACAGTTATTCAATTACTGCGTTTTAAAAACTAGGTTATAAGACTTTATTAAGCCAGGTAAAAAATGAAACTAAAGGCACTAAAAATTCAGAATTTCAGACGACTCAAAGATGTTTTAATTGAAATAGATGAAGACACATCTATTTTTGTTGGAGCAAACAACAGTGGTAAAACCTCTGCTGCCCAGATCTTGCAGTTGTTTCTTGGTGAGTCGAAAGAGAGATTTTCTGTCTATGAGTTTAACATGGAAACTTGGGCAGATCTCAGTAACGATAAAATTTTTGATCCTGACCACGCATTACTCGGTGATGTTAAATTTCCTAAAATAACTTTGGACTTATGGTTTGATGTCGAACAAAAAGATTTGTATCGAGTGATTGATATACTACCCAAGTTGGAATGGAACAATGTTCCAGTAGGAATTAGACTTGAATATGCCGCCAAAGACCCTCTAAAACTTGCCCAAAACTTTAGCGAAGTCTTTAAAAAAGCGAAGGCGGATAGCGAGCTTCATCCTGACTACCAAGCATGGCCCAAATCGTTGTTTGAATATCTATTAAAAACACTGAGAGATGAATTTGAAATAAAATACTACACTTTGGATTTCGCTAAGTTTGATAATTCTTACAAACAAGAAAACGACTATCTCCCTACTCCTCTTGGAGACTCACAAAACACTGGCCCGAAAATTATAAAATCTATCCTTCGAGTTGATTTCCTGAATGCCCAAAGACATCTTTCTGACTTAAACACCTCAAGTGGTGCAGAAAATCTGTCAAAAAGGTTTAATCGCTTCTACTCAAGAAACTTGCAAAAGAAAGACGAAGACATTGAGGCCATTAAAACATTGGCAAACTCTGAAGCCGAATTAACAAAACATTTCACAAAAGTTTTTGATGCGACTTTAAAAAGCATAAATACGTTAGGGTATCCAGGCTTCAGTGATCCACAGTTAATGATAAAGGCCGTCTTGAATACTGAAAGCATCATGTCTCAAAACGCAAATCTGTACTACTCGATAGATGGAGCTGCTTCGGAATTGCCTGATAAATACAACGGTCTGGGCTTTAAAAATTTAATTTTTATGATCCTTGAGCTTCTAGACTTTCACTCGAAATGGATTCAAGAAGATACTCCATGCCCTCTGCACATAATTGTCATAGAGGAACCAGAAGCACACTTACATTCACAACTTCAACAAGTCTTTACCAGAAAAGTATTTGAGATAATAAGTGAGAACACTCCACAGGAACTTAACCTAAACAATCAAATTATAATCACAACACACTCGCCACATATAATTTATGAAAGTGGGTTCACGCCGATTAGATATTTTAGACGTTCCCTTGAATCTGGACGACTCCCCACTAGTGAAGTCTTAAATCTTTCAACTTTTTTAAAAGAAAAAGATAATGCTTCAACAGAAGAGAAAAAAGAATTTTTGACAACTAAAAACTTTCTCCAACAATACATGAAACTCACTCACTGTGACTTGTTTTTTGCTGATGCAGTGATTCTTGTTGAAGGAAATGTTGAGAGACTCTTGTTGCCCCTTATGATTGAAAAATCAGCCCCAAAACTCAAAACAAAATATCTAAGCATATTAGAAGTCGGTGGGGCCTTTGCTTTTAAATTCAAAGAACTAATTGAATTCCTTGGTAGTACCACACTCATTGTTACAGACTTAGATAGTGTGAAAGGGAAAAAGACATGCATGACCAGCGACGTTGAGGCGAAAACGTCAAACAGTACATTAAAAAAGTGGCTTCCAAAGCATGAAAAAGTCAGCGACCTACTAGGTGCCACTCCAGAAAGTAAAATCCAAAAAAGAAATAATTCAGAAGAAAATCTTGTTGCCGTTGCCTATCAGACACAGACGAGCGTCAATTTTAACAATGAAACATTAACACTAGCAGGTCGAACGTTAGAAGAGTCTTTCGCACTTGAGAACCTAGCATGGTGCCAGAAAGAAGAGAACCAAGACCTCGATCTTAATGTCGAGACAGAAGGAAAAAACCTAAGTGAAATCGCTAAAAAAATCTTTGAAGTTACAAGCGACAAAAGCTTCAAAAAAACTCAATTTGCTTTAGAGCTAATGGGGAAAAATGTTAGGGAGTGGGTAGTTCCTAATTATATTCAAACAGGTTTAATTTGGCTTGAAAGCGAACTAACAAGAACCAATGCAAATACTGAGGCTCCTAACAGCACGGGCAATGCATGACTTCAAGAATAAATAAACCTGACACCGCTACGGATGTATATCTTAAAATTTTTCTCGACGAGATGAAAAGTTTTACAATGATTGCTGGGGCTGGCTCTGGAAAAACAACTTCTCTTGTCAAATCACTAACACACATTAAAACAACAAAGGGTGCACTCCTACAAAAACGAGGGCAACGAGTAGCGTGTATAACGTATACAACAATTGCAGAACAAGAAATCTGGCATGACGTGGGCCACGATCCACTTTTTCATGTTTCAACAATTCATAGTTTTCTGTGGTCACTCGTTAAGTCTTTTCAGACAGACATCAAAATCTGGGTAAAACTCAGAATCGAAGAAAAATTAACAAAGCTCAGAACTGATGCCGCAAACTTTGGCCCACGTGTACAGGCAAAAACAAGATCTAAAAACAGTGAAGATATTGAACGATATACAAGTGAATTAGCATTTATAGATGCTGTCTCTCATTTCAATTACGAAACGGGCAGCAAGTATTCTAAAGGCATTCTCGGCCACGATGATATTGTGAAGATGGTGCCGACAATAATTAGTAACAATTCAACCTTCAAAAAGATTATCGCTCAAAAATATCCTTATATTTTCATTGATGAGAGTCAAGATACGTTGGAAGAAGTAGTCAGTGCATTTAAATCTGTGCAGGCCCAAGAAGGTGAAAAATTTTGTTTAGGTTTCTATGGCGATCCCATGCAAAAAATCTATGCCACAGGTATAGGCTCAATAACAATTCCAGAAGACTGGAAAACATTACAAAAGCCTGAAAATTTCAGATGCCCCAAAAATGTCCTTACGGTAATCAACAATATACGCAAGCAAGGTGATAGACTTGAACAAACGGGTAGAGAAAATCATCCAAACGGTTTAGGTAGTTCATACTTTTTTATCTTCCCACAAGATGATCAGAGGGATGAAAACATTCTCAAAGCAAGAAATTTTATAGCGAGAAAAAACAGTGATCCTCTCTGGACGACTAACACAAAAGAAACTGATCTTAGAATTTTAGTTATTGTTCATCGAATGGCAGCCAACAGGTTAGGTTTTTCTGAATTATATTCTGCCTTTATTGACCACGCACCAGAGTCCCTAAAATTAAGCTTCAATGATGGAACAGCTTGGCCTCTTCGCCCTTTTGTAAATGTTATACTTCCTTTGATCAATCTTTTTAAATCTAATACCCATTGTGAGATTTTAAAATTATTAAGGGTACACTCTCCGCTACTAAAAAAAGAAAATCTCGACGCAAGTACGGCCGATATTAACACTCGTCTAAGCAATCTTCAGGAAAGCCTCAGAAATATGACGACCATGTTTAATGACGGTAGCACTTCAACCATGAAAGAAGTCTTGTCTTTTGCAACAACAGCTCAACTTCTTACTCTCGACGATACTTACTTGGAGTATCTTAATGGGGTAGTCGTCCAAGATCCAAACAATGAAGATGATCTTGTTGAATTTTTTAATTTATTTTTTAAATGTCCTGCAACTCAGCTCTATGGTCATCAAAAATATTTTTCTGATGAATCACCCTACTCAACTCAACAAGGAATCAAAGGGGCAGAGTTTCAACGAGTCATTGTTATTCTGGATGATGAAGAAGGTCGTCATATCCAATTTTCTTACGAAAAGTTACTTGGGTTAAAAGCAGCCTCAACTACAGATCAACAAAACATTAGAGATAATAAAGACAGTGTTTTTGATAGGACGAGAAGGCTCTTTTATGTCTGCTGCTCTAGGGCCGTTCGTGATCTTGCAGTGGTATTATTCACCAACAGTGTTCCAGAGGCCACCAGTGCTATAAAAGCCTTAAGGATTATTGATGACGCCAGTGTTATCACACTTGATAACTTGCAATAGACCAGAGGAGGTTTCATTTCTCAACTTTCTATCAATGGATTATTAAGTCTTATAGGAAAGATCCCTATAGATCGCACCAAATATCTCGCAAAAGCCCCTAATGCTTTCCTCGGATAGTTCACCGACAACAGTGCTAACAAATTTTTGCTTAGTCTTGAGCCTCTTCTTCTTCTGGCGATACGTCTTTTTCTTATGCACGGATACGCATTGTCTGCACCAAGACTCCAGAAGGTCTTTTTTCCCACTATTTGCCCCAAAATCAGCAAGGGCCTTCGCTGTTTTACATTTGGTGCATTGCTTACTCTGTTCCATCTTGCCTCCTACGATCTGTTCTCGGTTTTCCGAGAACACGACCGAGAACAAACCCAAAATGTTCTCGGTCTTCCAGGGCCTCTTTAGGCTGCCTTTAACTCCTTAATTTTGTTAAGATTGAAATGAGGGTGTTGAAGGAAAAAAGTTCGATATAAAAATCGGTTAGCACCCCATATTTTTCGTATCACATTTATGCAAGTGAAAACCTTCGCAAGAAGTCGATCATATTAAAGCCCTGGGTTAACCTTCTGGGTTTTTTTTTTGTCTAAATTCCAACCTACATTTGTTATCTAAAAAATATACTCATTTCAAATTAGAAATTTCTCTAAGTTTAAAAATGGAACTTGATTCAATAAAAAACCCCTCGTGATAAGAGGGGTTTTAAGGTTTTGAAAATCTCCCAAAAGGTCTAACAAACCTGAAACTTGGGGGGTGAGATCATCATAGCATATTTATAAATTCAATCAAGCCGAGAGCTCCTAGGCCAATGAAGGTCTATCTTTTGGAGGCAAGGATGCTTAAGGTTTTGAAAGTCTTAGAATTACTTATCCTGATTTTAAAGTTGCTAACAACAATTTTAGAATCTTTAAGGGATTGATTCTAAAACTTGGGGGGAGAAGAGATTCTCCCCTTTTTATTCATGTGCAGAACATACAACTTGTGCGCGATTGTCTAGAAACACAAAAACAACCCCATTTTTCGTATCTATCTATGACAGTGAAAACTTTCGCAGAAGTCGATCAATTAGCCACTTGAATCACAAAACCCTTATGGTCAGATCCAAAAGAATCTTTCAGTTTAAGACTAAATTTTTTATTTGATAAGACATGGTCTATAGGCAAACGAATATATGCAGGCATAAAGGATGGCCACGTTCCAGGATTAAATAATTCTTGCGAGTACGGGGGCGAAGAAAATTCTTTATAAAAATTTTTAAATTGATTTGAAGTCGCAACCATATTTAAATCACCAACAATCATAAATGCTTGTGGACGATCGAGGTTAATCTCATTAACAATTTTTTTTAAAGTATCTTGTTGAATTTTCCAGGCATCTTTCCATAGAGGAGGTGGGAGATGTACTAAATACATTCGTAAGTTATACTTTTCAATGTAAATTCTAACATATACCGGAATTCCAAATTTCTCGTAAATCTCATTTACTTGAAAATTTATTTTTCCCAGAATTAAAAACCCATAATTGTCATCTCGAGGAAGAGAGAGTTTTTTTGTATATTCATTTAAATTTAAAAATCTTTCTTCTGCTGCAACAGTTGACTCCACTAATGCAACAATCTCGCTGTTGGTATTTTGAATTGCTAAAGGCAAAGCTTCTAATTTTACATTAGAAGAGTTAATATTTTGATAATATATATTGAATTTTGAATTTAAATCACTATTTACTACCTTCACATTAGTATTATAAAAACTAAGTGCGCAAAACATACTTAAACATAATGATGCAAATATTTGAGGAAAAGCTTTCAATATTAAAAAAATAAACATTAAGAAAAGTGATACATATAGGTAAACATGGAGGAACTGATCAAAAAGATTAAAAAACCAATGATAAACAGATACCAAAGACAATAGAACACCTAAGAGATTTAAAAACAAAATAATGTCAAAAAACTCTCTTAGTTCTTTTTTAACTTGGCTTGAGAAAAGAAAAGTCATTTTCAACTCCCTCATTTACGGCCAAGCTATATGCTGAAAACCCGTGGCGATCGACAGAGTTTATATTTGCACCATGCTCTAATAACAATTTAGCCATAGCAACATTTCGATGGGCTACAGCCTCCATTAGAGGTGTGCTCAACTCCTTTTCTGTTATAGCATTTACATTGGCATTATTAGTTAAAAGAATCACCCCCACGTCAATAGATTTCAATCTTGCCGCATGAAATAGAGCAGTTTCTCCAAACTCATCAACTGATTCTAAATCTGAATATCCAACTATCAATTTTAAAGATTCTAATTCGCCTTGATTTGCTGCAAATATTAATGGAGTCATGCCATCTCCATTTCTTAAATTTTTCGAAGATGCTATTAGTTTACTAACTAAGCTCAGTGCTTTCTCAATAATTGATTCAAATATATTTAAATTTCTCTTTTTTTCTTTTGAGCTATTTTTTAATTCTCCACTCTCAACTTTCTTGCCTTCTCCACTATCAATTAAATTCTCGATAGCATTGGCTAATTCATCGTTGCTTAAGTGATTATTTTTCTTCGCAAAATTAATTCCAAGATCATTATTAAACAAATCCATTTGTGTATATATCATTTTAGGATCATTTTCATGAGCATTAGTCCATCGATAAGCCCAATCCTTATCAATATTTCTAGCTAACAATGCGGACCAATAAGCATGAAGAAATGCATTTGAATCACTTCCATCTTCACCATTATTATCATAACGATTTTTTTCTTCAAACATTGCTTTTAAGGCATATTTCAATGTTTCTCTTCCATGAGAAGGATTTTCATCAAAAAGCCTTTTTTCATTTTTATTCAAAGATCGATTACTTATCATTTCAAACCTTATTTATTACAATTAGCATTCACGATTCTATACAAGGTGAGTGATCAACAATCCCTTCCCCATTTCATCAGCTGAAAATTCGGCCAAGGAACCATTCAGAATAGTCAAATTTGGTTGTTGGTGTCCAATATCTGCATCGTAAATCAATGGTAGGTTTAATTCCTTAAAAAACTCAATAATCACTTCAACATAATTTAAATTATTTTCATTAGTAACAACTTCTGCTGCCGAACGCCCTAGTACTACACCATTCACACCTTCAAACCAACCCGCGAACTTCATAGACCATAATATTCTTGCGATACTAGCTGGTGAAGATTCTACATTTTCAAAGTAAAAAATAACCCCATCACTTCCTGCCAGCTTTTTAAAACCATCAAGATTACCATAAGGAGTACCGATTAAATGAGTAAGTGTATCGAAGCATCCTCCAATAACTCGTCCTTTGATTATGCAAGGTGTATTATCGATTGTTTTCCACAAAGTTTGTTCTATTGTATTAAATCCTTTTTCAAATTCATTTGTAAAACTAGGTCCTTTTGTTTGAAAAAATTTTGATGATTTTTGTGTAATTGAAGATCCTTGCTCTTTAGTTAGGGCCAATAAGCAATTCTTTGTTAGATCATCTGTTTGAGCTGGAATCATTTCTAAAAGATTTGTTCCATGAACGCTGACAATTCCAGTTAGCAAAGTTAGAGGAAAAAGTAATGTACTAATATCACTATACCCCATTACCCATTTAGGTTTAGCTTCTTTCATCTTTTGAAAATCTAGAAGTGGTAATATTTCTATTAACAACTCTCCACCCCATGGTGGAATAATGGCATCTATATCATCTCTCATCCAGAGATTCATAAAGTCTTCTGCACGCTTATGTTTCGGGCCACTCACGTGCTTAAATTCCCCTTTAAGACAACTCCCTTCTACGATTTCATAACCTTGATCGATAAGATGATTAAGGGCTAAATTATAGCGTTCAGTAAACCGTTCATGTACACCACCAGATGGACCAGTGATTCCTATTTTAGAATTCTTTTTTAATGCTTCTGGATATATTAAGGGTGAGTTTGCCACTTTGATGCCTTGATATGATTACTCTAAACATAATTATAAATACTGAACTCCGTATATGTCATTCTAAACTTCTGTGAAATTTGGAAAAAATATTTCTATATTAATTCAACAATAACTTGAGCTTAATGAATAGAAAGCTGTGATAAAGAACCTGTTTTGTACATGGTTGTCTCCACCACCACATGCCACCCCATTTTTCGTAACATTTATTTCAGTGATAACCTTCGCAAGAAGTCGATCATATTAAGCCCCGGGTTAACCTTCTGGGGCTTTTTTTTGTCTAAAATTCTAAATTCAAATCGTGCTTTCATCAAAACCCAAACTTTTATATAGATTTCTTGCATAGTAGTTACTAGCAACTACAGTTAAAGCAACCTCATCTTGTTTTGCATTTCTAAGTTCAGTACAACATGTGATGATAAGATTTCGTGCTAATCCCAAATGTCTAAATTCTTTTTTAATGAATAACTCGATAATATAGGGACATGTAATTGAATCATCCCAAGAGTTTTTATGTACTACTAAAATTGCTCCTACTAAGAGTTTATTATGTTCAATCACTTTTGAAGATTCAAACCAAAATTGTCCGTACGCTCCTTTAAAAGAATTATTTATATCATCGATTGCATCTTCTTTAGTTTCACAGGCCTCCCCTATTTCATAAGAATGAAAATACAACTCCCCAAGAGCTTCAATATCAGCTAAATTACAATAGCGTATTGAGTAGTCATCTTTCAAGAGAGTATAAACTGGAACTGCTTTAAGCTTAGCCTTCAACATTAGTTTTTCGCTCATTTCATCTCCTCTAAATAACCCCAATAGATACTATAAAAAGCAAAAAGTTTTCTTAACTCATAATAATAGGTTTTTTTGATTTCAATTCAGAAATAATTTCGCACTCATTTAGCTAATCTGATCAAATAAAAAACCCCTCGTGATAAGAGGGGTTTCAAGGCATTAAAAATCTCTAAACGGTCTAGCAAACCGGGCTTTTAGGGATAATTAATCCTATCACATTAAAGAGTATTTTCAAGCCAAGAGCTTCTACGCCATTGAAGGCGACTTTAGGAGGCAAGGATGCTCAAGGCATTAAAAACGCTAGAGATTGTAATCTTAATTTTAAAACTACTAGCAATAGTTTTAGAGTTGTTAAAGATGAGTCTTTAAGGTTTTTAGGGAGGAGAAATTCTCCCTTTTTTTATTTCTCTAGCAGAAAGTTCAATTTACCTGTGACAGCAGCCTACAAGTATAAATGCCACCCCATATTTTTCGTCTTTTTATTTGAGTGACGTCCTTTGCAAAAAGTAATCATATTAAAACCCCGGGTTAACCTTCTGGGGCTTTTTTTGTCAAAAGTTTAAATCCTTCAAAAAAAATTATTCATTTCAATTCCGGAAAATTTCATCAAATTCGTATTGAAACTGATTTAGTCGCAAGATTTTCTTGGTAAGAAGTCTAAGTCCTCATATTTATGATTGTAATCAAATACATGGAAATTTTTATGAAAAAAACGTCTAAAGAACAAGAGCAAAAAATTAAATATTTCGCCAAACTAATTGTTGCTAATTGCGTACTCAACACTTCGTTTAGCCGCCTGAATTGCAAGAGAAAAATTAGAGATAAGAAAATGAAATCCGTTATGGAAATGACTAATAAAATTTATACGTTTTTAAAATATTCTAATGATCACGATTTTATAATTCTTATGGATATGAATTATCCTGAAAATTTGAGCAATCCTAAGCTTGATAAAGATTTTTTAAAAATAATGAATCTAGTTTGTCCAATAAAAAACCCCTCACGATAAGAGGGGTTTAAGCATTGAAAGTTCCCAAAGGCCTAACAAACCAGAACTTGGGAGGTATCTATAATTGTAACACATTTACGAATTTGATCAAAGCTGAGAGCTCCTGTGGCCACTGAAGACTACCTTAGGACAGGGGAAACGCATCTTAATTTCACTGAAGTAAAACATCCAATAGAAAATCATTATCCCATCCGGCCTTAAGCATTTTTGTTCTGACTGAAAGTTTTTCAGTTTTACTTCTCATTATAACGATCTTTTTCACAAGACCCAACGCCAATTGCCTTATAGAAGAAAAATTAACAGCACTGTGTTCAACTCTACAGCGACAATCGTCTTCTCTCATTGTGACATCCAAATGCCAATGCAATAAATTCTCTACTTGCCAATGATCCTTAACTGCATTTAAAAAATATTCAGAGCTTTCATCTCTACTGCTTATATAATATCTTTTGAATTCTGAACTTCTCCTGTTTTCTGATCAATTCTTTCCGCACTAATTTCTATAATGGTTTTTAAATTTTTCCATTTTAATAATGGATTAACTCCCAATGAATAATCATCATTTTCTTTTATTATTCTTACTGATCGTTTTTCAAACCGACCATGTTTTAGTTTTCTTTTTTCCTCAAAGCTTTCGGATTTGTTTTTGTCCACGTTGCTCATATTTTTCAAATCTTTCTTCAATTCTACTGTGTAATTTTTCTTGATTACTTTTTACACAAAATAAATAATCACCACCTTTGGAAACAATTTTATCAGCTATTTCAGTCTGACAATTTAAGGCATCAACACTAACAATTGTATCTTTTATATCCAGCGAATCCAAAAGCTCTGGGATTGCCGTTATTTCATTGCTCTTTTTATCTGTTTTCAACTGCCCTAATGACAATCCTAGCCCGTTGAATAGGCATTAATAACATGAATTGTACGATCTCCCTTTCGCTTACTTCCCCGCAATGTTTTTCCATCAATACAGATTTGTTTAACTTCATCTTTATTAAAACTAGACACCCAATTGGTAAAAAAATCTTGCAATGAATTCGGCATTAAAATCATATAAAATCTTCTAAATGTATCATGCGAAGGCACGCCATTTTCTAAGTTTAAAAACTTACTTAAAAATTCTAATTTTAGAGTGCCGTAAACTTCAATTTCATTCCATGATTTTGCACCACAAATGACAGCACAGATTGCAATGATCATAATTGTTTCTAATGAATGTTTTTTTGTTCTATCAATTCTTGGATCTTCAATTGAACTAATAAAATCCAACATGAAAACTGGATCTACTTCTTTCTTTTTTGTCACGATGCTCTCCTAAAAAAATAAGAAAAATCATCGCAAAAAAAAGACGAAAGGCCATCGTGCAGGGCCGTAAGTGGCCGAAAATAAATTATAACTGATTTAAATTAAGATGCGTTTCCCCTGACCTTAGGAGGCAGGGATGCTCAAAGCGTTGAAAGTGCTAAGACTAATTATCCTGATTTTAAAATTGCTAACAACAGTTTTAAGATTATTTAAGGGTTGGTTTTAGAACTTGGGAGGGAGAAGAAATTCTCTCTCTTTTTATATATAGCAGAAAATACATTTTGTACATGACTGTCTATGAACTCAAATACCACCCCATTTTTCGTATCTATTTATGTCAGTGAAAGGCTTGAAAAATTATCAAAGTTCAAGTTATGTAGTTGCTAGTAGAGCGTAGCTCTACAAGTTTAAATCATCACAAGCATTTAAATCATTTTCAATATAATCTTGCACGCTATTTAGCATTTGATTACAAGATTGAACAACTTGGGCTTCTTTTCTATTTATCGGTCCATAATGATTTCGTCTAACTCGCAACATGATCATGGCATACTCTGTAGCAAATGCTGGACATGATTTATTAAAAGCTTGGTAATCTGCTCCGGGCCCAGTTCCTGCGATACTGCTTGTCTTACATTTAATGTTGGAACTAAAAACTTCTAATAAACATTTATGGGGAGCCAATTTATACTCATTGTACAACTTACTGAGCTCCTCAGAGGCACTTAAGGAATTATAACTTGTTTGAAAAATTCCAGCTTCAGCTGTGCTAGCACTTGTGTTTGAAGCTGACATATCACGCCCTTCGCAATATTTTCCAGATGATTCTCGCATCCCAAGACCTATTCCCAAGGTATAAAGTGATCTGACAGTTTCATCTCTATTATTTGTAAGACTCATTCCTGATTGAGAAAAGAGTGAAGAGTAATATGTAAGGGCATCAATTTTCGCATCCCCGGTATTATTACTTAAAACAGTAGCAATTGATATAAAAGCCGCTTGTGATGTTTTTAATCGACAAAAACTTCTTGCAAACGTTAAGGCCATTCCTTGTATGTAAGCTGCGGGCGCCCTACCTCGATCCTGCCATGAATACGCCGAACATTTTGAGTTATGAGTTAAGGCCATTATCTCTTCAATATAATAACTCGAGTGTGAGGGTGGTGAAGAATTCTGGACATCACTATTGTCGGATAAAGTAATATCTTCTGGATTGGGGACACATGATAGGTTCAAGAATAGACTTAACATGAGGAAAAATAATAAACGACTTGGACCTAACACTAGTCGTGTCGATTTTTTAGAACGCTCCATCCTGGGCTCCTTAAAATATTGTTCTTAAGAGATCTTCTTGATCTGTATTTTTTTAAAAGCACAATTAAGGCCAAGACTGAAAGAGTATAAGCATTTGATTTAAGACTTCGCAGAATTCATAACAAAAGACTCAGTTACAAATTGAGTCTTCCTCATGTCACCGAGCAAATAAGTTGTAAGCACTTACTTCTTGAATAGAGCAATAATAATGGGCGTGCTATGCTGAGATTAAACTAAATTGCCCATGATAATTTTTAATCAATTGGTTGTATTAACAAGAAACAGTTTTCAAATTTATTTCTCCCCATCAAGTCCACTCACATTCGGGGCGTACAAATAGTTACGGCTGCCAAATTAATCATAGCAATAGTGTCTATCATTGCCATGAACCCAAAAGGAATTAATAAATGAGGTCAAAAAAAAGAAGCTTAAGAATTAAAGAATACTTTTTTGTTAATTTTCCCAACCGACTATTTGATAACCTTTATTAATCAAGCATTGATTAGTGAAATTTCTTCTTACGGTTTCTTCTCCTGATAGTCTACTTCCACCACTTCCCATGCCTATTCCAAGACCAATTCCTGAGCCGCCCGATCCAAATCCTAATCCTAATCCAATAGAGGATCTGACAGAAGAGGAATTAGCACTCTTTTTTAGTTTTTCACCTTCCGGTGTTTTTGCATAGGCTTCTGCCTCTCTCAGGCAGGCATCAATATCTGCCGCAGAAGCCTGAGGGCTTTTAGACTTTAATACCTCATTGGGAAAAAGCTGAGGTCTGCTCGGTGTGGAAGAACAAGCTGATAATAAAAGAGTGATTAATGCCAGTGGTATCATTTTACATAAAATCATTTTTTAATCCTTGTTGTTTAAAGTTATTAAATATTTCAAAACCATTTCTTCAAACCTCATATTTTATTTTTGATTAAATAAAATCATTAAGAAAAGTTATCCATCGGAACAACTTCTTTTGCATAAATCTCGATCGCAAACTTATTAGGATCTTCAAAGCAAAGATAGCTTTCAAGTCTTTTTAGAATTTTTATATTTCTTTTTTCAAGTTGTATTACAAGCTCGTTAAGTTGATCATCAGTACCTCCCATGAAGGCAATGTGATTTAACCCATTTCCTTGCCTGTTATTTTCATGAGATAAATACTTATCTAACACTTGAACAAAGACGATATAAGTTCCGTTATTATGAAGATATGAAATTCCCTCTTCCCATTTTTGAAATTCTTTGTAGCCCAGTATGGGAGAAAACCAACTCCAAAATTCATTAGAGCTCGCAAGATCATTTACATAATATTCCACATGATGAATTTGACCATATTCCATGTATCGACCTCTTAAAACTTAATCTCTCACTTCTACCGAAGAATAATTATCAAATTTCAAATCTTTATTCCAATTAACTTTGAAACTAAACTCTTTGGGGCGATAGAAAAGAACATCTACAACTTGTGAATTCTCATTGTCTTTATGAAGCAAAATGATTTTATTAAAAAACTTAAGCTCAAGAGGATTGGGTAGTCGTATATCATCCATCGAAGGTTTTTTATCTAACCTATTTGCAATGTCTCTATTTAACTGAGAAATAAATATAACAACACACTCTTTTTCCTTGGCATAGTTTTTTAATTGCTCAACTTGATCCTGAACTGGTGGATTAGATCTTTTTTCATCTAATAATTGAAGGTAATCAACAACGATCACCGAACCTTTAGAAATGGTCTTTTGAGTTTTTTCGATAATATATTTTGCACTAATGTCATTTGAATAATCTAATTCGAAGTAATTATTTTTTTCACCTATAGAATTGTCGTAAATTGCCATTCGACCAGCAATGTTTTTGTGGACTTCTGACAAAGAAAAACAATAATTCTTTGCACTCTTTTTTTGAATAGCTTGAACCAGCAAGCCTATCGTAAAAACAGTCTTGCCTTTGGAGGGCCTAGAACCAATTAAGACAATATCTCCAGAGTTGAAAAAACCTAGTATCTCTTCATAGGACTTAGGAAACATATCGTCTTTTTTTGACTGAAGTAGTGCCCATGAATCAAAGCCTTCTCGTTTGGCAATTAAATCGAGTGCTTCTGTGTTAGTGATAACTTTTTCTTTTTTTAGTTGTTGAGCTTGAGACTTAAGAACGTGAATTGGTGCAGATAATTTCAAAGAAAACCTCCAATTATGGTTTTAAAAACATTCCCTTCTTCTGTTTAAACCATCATTTTGGGTTTATTTGAAACTTTAAAATTATTCAACACTTGAGTGCTTTCCCATGTGAAGGGGGGAGGCATGAATAAATACCTTCAATAATTATTAACTTAATTTTGTGAATTTACAAAATTAATTTTTAGATGTTAGAAAAATTCTGCCACACCCAACAATGCTAGTTGCTTTCTAAGGCGGCTACATCATAACTCTTCTTTGCCCCTAGCATTTTTCTAAGACTTTGAATTGAAACTCTTAGTCTATGTGACTGATTTTTTAAATCATCTGAAGCTTCTTTTGATCGAGTCGACATATCCACTGAATTGGTCGTATCATCATTCAAATGTTTAAGTGCTTTATTGACTTCATCTACTCCAGCAGATTGTTCTTTTATCGCTACAGATATTTGATTAATAGAATTATCTTGATCATTTACGCAACTAATAATTTGATTTAATTCATTTAAACAATCATTTGCTACGGAATTTCCATTTAGAACTTTATCTCTTCCATGGCTAACGATTTGACTGATATTACTTGTAGTCGTTTCAGCAATAATTCGGACTTGCTCTTGAGAATTAACGAGCATTTGGTTTATGTCAGTCGCTGCTTGACCAGACATGCTTGCGAGTTTACCAACTTCTTCCGCCACTACTGCAAAGCCCTTTCCACTTTCTCCTGCACGAGCTGCCTCGACAGCAGCATTGAAAGACAAAAGCTTTGTTTGAAATACAATGTCATTTATTACTTCAGTTTTTTTAGCAATTTCTGAAATGACATTAATTATCTTTTTAATTTCTTCACTATTTTCAATTACATTTTTATGAATATCATCATAGCTTGATGATATTTCTTTCATTTCAATAATCATTCTATCAACCGTTTTTTTTCCTGACTCAGCAGAGTTTTTCGTTAAGCCTGATAAATGATAGGCATGTGTTGCAGATTGATCATTATTTTTGATTGTTGCAGAAATTTCATCCATTGCCGTAACACTTTCAGTTATACTTGACACCTGACGATCGACAGAGGAAGTCAAGCTTCGACTTACGAGATTCATTTTCTGTGATGAATTTTGCAAGTCATGAACAGTTTGTGAAAGTGATTCAACCGTCTCATTAACTCCTTTCATAATATTTTTTACTAAAATATGACAAGCGGCTAAAGACAAAGCAAAAATAATTAATAGAACAATTCTTACTTGGTTAATAAATCCAGACATAGTGGCTTTAATATCTTCTACATACATTCCAGAGCCTATAATCCAGCCCCAAGGCTCATATAATTTTAAAAATGATGTTTTTTCTTTAGAATCTTTTTCATTAGGTTTAGGCCAAAGATAATTGTACGACCCTTCACCATTATTCTTTTTCACAATATTAGTCATATCGACAAATATTGAATTCCCAGCAGGATCTTTTGTTACAGAAATATCAGTGCCATTAAGCTCTGGCTTTATTGGGTGCATAACCATGACATTTTTTAAATTATGAATCCAAAAATAATTCCCGTCAGATAGTCGAATACTTTTAATCTGATTTAAAACTTCATTCTTAGCTTGTTCCTCAGTCATCTCCTTGGAAGCAATTTTTTTTCCATATTGCTCAATAACTGAGTAAATCGTTTTGACTGACGACTCCGGAACTCTTTGAATCATCTGTGTTTGAAATTTATTAATAACAAACACATTTACATATAAGTATATGATTAATGAAAGTCCTGACAAGATTCCCATAAATTTTTTATAAAGACTCAAACGACATCTCCTGATTGTTTTGTAAGATTAATTATAATTCAATTTATAATTAATTTTTGATCTAATTTGTCTTTAAAGCTAAAATTCAAGGGACATGATAAAAAAAATATTTTATTTGCTCTCCATACTTTTCGGACTTCTTGCTTTTTATTTATTTTATCAATTTTATTGGAAATGGAATTTTAACAGCGAAGGCAAAGCTTTTGATTCCATTGAAGGAGTCACTCATAATGAGAGCTCATTCGTATGGGGCATAATTTCCTTTATCTTGTTTATTCCAATTTTAATAAAATTCTACTTAGTCCTTAAGCGCAAAAACAATTCATGATGTTTTAAATCAACTAACTACTTTCTCTCATTTTTAACGTTTCTCTTTGTGATTTCTCTTTCAGTTTCTTTTCCATTGTGCCGTTGAGTACTCACTGTCCTTTCAACTCAAAATGGAAGTTTCAAATGAAACATATTTTATTTTCACTTATCCTTTTAAGTATTTTTTTTCCGTCAGATATTTATGCAATGGGAGCCAAGAGACCCAAAGCACCACCGACAAGTCCTCCAAGTCAACCAAGTCCTACGCCACCTGCTGAAACTAAGCCCAGTGCCGCTTTTAACAGTCCGTGGAATGATAGCAAAACCTCAATTGTTATTGATGCCTATGAGGGAAATTCAATTGATTGGAATAAGATGGCCGCAGATAAAAAAGTTGTTGGAGTCATTCACCGCTCTAGTATTGGGATGAAGATTGATAGTTTATATAAATCTCGAAAAAAAATTGCTCTTGAGCGTGGTTATCTTTGGGGGGCATACCACCTAGGGAGACCTGGAAATACAATCGCGCAAGCAAATCTCTTTTTAGATCTTGTTGAAGATGATCCAAATACTCTTATGATTTTAGATCTAGAAGATACCAGTTCTGGAAGCTTCATGACCATTGATGAAGCAGTGGCTTTTATGGATTATGTGTATGAAAAAACCGGACGTATTCCAGTTGTTTATGCCAATCACTCAACGACTGTTCTCTTAAATAAAAAAGTTAAAAGTAATCCACTTTTTCAACAATCAAAACTATGGTATGCACGGTTTAAGTCAAATGTTACTGATTTCCCTAGTGGAATTTGGAAAAATTATTTTCTATGGCAATTTTCAAGCGAAATAAATTGCACCAAAACTGGTTCTTGTCTCTACAATGTTCCAGGGACAAGTTCTGACATGGATGTAAATGTTCATTATGGAGACTTTAGAGAACTAGCTTCAGAATGGACAAATCACTAGTTTTTCGATACTTGTAAAAAACGGCATAACTCTCCACTTGATTTATGTCGTTTAGTTAATTCATTCATGGTTTCATTTTGCGACATTTTTATCAATTCATTATTTAGATCTTTATCGAAGCAAGCATTTGAAAAAATTTTCAGAACACACCATTGTTGTGCTAAGACATATTTATTAAAATCATCCATGTTTTCAATTTTTTCGTTGCCAACCACTTCGAAACTAACAATCTTGCCAACATTTAAAGCAAGCTGGCTAAGATCCTTTGTTAAATCGAGTTGGCACTCAAGGCCACAAAGAGAATTATTCAAACTTTCTAATTGACCTGAAAAAAAATCACCTTGAGATCCCTTTTCGATATCACCAAAATTTAGCCCTGTAAGAATGCTTTGAAAGCTATAGACGCTTATTGCTTTTAATAAATTAATCTTTGCCTTGGCAGAGTTTATTTTTATATTTTCTTTTTTTAAATCTGAAATTCTTACAAAATACCTTTCATTATTTCCCTTGGGTGACCTTAGTTCTATATAGCCTGTCGAGAAATATGGTGTCGAAATTGCCTCGTCCTCGAAACCTTTTTCTTTAATTAGCTTTGTTAATAGTGCTAATTCCATTTCGTTTTCAGGTGTTCTCTTCATTTCATTAACAGACATTAGATATTCGATTAATTTAGCAGGATTTTTTTCTGAGAAAATTTTAACAAAATCACTTTTGGATTTTTTATTCGCAATAGTTTTTGGAATTCTAAAACTCTCAACAAATTCTTTTGAAAAAATATAGCCACTTAATTCTATTTCACCCCTTAAGGGCTCATTTTCAATTTTAATAAATTTTAAATCTCCACTCCTGGATGAATCCATCCCATAGTAAATTACATTCTGATTTCCAATCGAAACGTTTATTGATGAAAAACTATTTAATGGATGATTTTCAATATCTATTCTGTCTATTTCTTGTGCACCTATAAAACTCATCAGGAAAAAAAATATTTGCAACATTGTAAAAGACCTATTTAAAATGAGACCTACTCTCTTAATTATCCTGTTTATCGACATCCAGTGCAAGGGACAAAACAAAGCCGATTAAAACAATCTGGTAATTCCTCATTTGACTGAAATTTAAAATCCTCCTATCCTAGAAATCTATGAAATTTACAGTTTGCTTTTTATTAATTCTACTGTGTGTGCAAAGCCCCATGTCTCAGGGGACATTGCAGTCCGGAAGCATGAGATAAAAACTTTTCCTTGTATGGTAAAAAATACATGATATTGGTACGAAATTCGCAAAAACATTTGGGGTATAAGGAGTTTTTCTATGAAGAATCTTTTAGACCCGAAATTATTGGCCAGATTTCAAGAACGGCCAACACCTACCAACGAAATTGTCGATTTTTTAGACACTCATCCTGATATTAGTACAGTTAACCTCTGTCGTATAATTGAAATATCGCCTTCGCAAATTTATAATTATAGGGCAAATTTAAAGCGCAAACCCAATAACGTTGAAGAAAATGATGACTCAGTTGAATCAAAGTCATCTTCTAAATCCTTTAATCGTTATACTGCAGAAGAAAAATTTTCTTTACTTGAAAATTATTTAAAGGCCGACGATCAAGGCAAGGCCAAATTACTTAGAAAATATGGACTATATGATTCAGATATTAAACGCTGGCGAGATCAAGTAAAGAATGCCTCACTTGAAGTTTTGGGGAAGAGAAAGCAAAGATCAGATAAAAAGTCTGAGGATCAAATCGAAATTGAAAGACTTCAACAAGAACTTCAGGAGCAAGAGAAAACAACTGCTAAGTTATCGACCCTTCTCGTGTTGCAAAAAAACTTTCGATATGCTAAAAAGAAAGACTAAATCTTAATATTGAAGAAAAAAAGAGTTATTAAAAACTGCTCAAGAGGCCGTTGATGCTGGAATCACGATAGAAAAATTTTGTGATTCCGTGGGAGTGCCTACTCGGTCATATTTTCTTTGGAAAAAAGACCAGCAATAAAATTGAGATAAAGAAAAAGGGAAGAAAAACCTCCCCTGAGAATAAATTATCTTTTAAAGAAAAGGAAGAGATCGTTAATGTTCTGCTTAAGAAAGAGTGGGCGATTATTCTCCGCGTGAGATCTATTATAAATTGATTGATGAAGAAAAAGAATTATTGCCTCGCCGGCAACCTTTTATAGAATAGCGAAAGATGCGGACCTTTTAACAAAAAGAAGTAAGACAGGTATTAAGCGTCCATTGAATCGTGAGAAGCCTCAGCTTGTAGCAACAGGGCATAATCAAGTTTGGTCTTGGGATGTATCTCAAATAAAATCTGAATGTAGATCAGTACGATTTTACTTATATGTGATCGTCGATATTTGGAGCCGTCTTGTAGTGGGGTGGGTACTTGAGGATCACGAAAAATCAGAGCATGCAATTATCATGTGGAAGAAGGCGTTGGAAGATCAATTTATAACAGGCAAGGGACTGACCAATCACAAAGACAACGGAGCAATAATGACTTCGCATGAGATGATCAAATTTGTCCGAGATGCCCAGATGGTCGATTCTTATTCTAGGGCGGGGTATCGGATGACAACCCTTTTTCAGAAAGTTTATTTGGAACAATAAAAACCTTTAGAACATTCCCAGGAAGCTTCGTTGATTTACAAAGTGGCGAAATTATTTTGTAGGATATTTCCATGAATATAATTACTCTTATAAACATTCAGGTATCCAATTCATAACACCGGCAGAAAGGCATTATGGCGAGGAGAAGAAAATTTTAGATTCAAGAAATCAAACGATTAAAAAATTTTATGAAACTCATTCTCATCGATATACCAAAATGGCCAAAGAGTTTTCTCCTATAGTAGAGGTGAAAATTAACTAAATGCACTTACGACAAAGTCAGAAATGTATGGCCTGTTGTGGAGAATATAAATAATTAAGAACTAAAAGCATTTTTTGAAAATTGTGTGGATCTAGCTTTTCATACAACTCATTAAAGTGGATGCCTCCCGATCCATTCCAAGCATCAAGGGCAATCCTTACTAGAGTTGTTCTGATGATGAAAAGCCTTGCGCCCGCCTTTTAATGACTTCTGGTGGCGCCATGAGTTTAGGATAATCAGGATTAAGCATAAGATGCAAAAAGGTTTTCGTTACGATAAAATAATAAAGAGATCGCTCGAAATAAAACTTTTTCGCTATCAGCTGCCTTTGACCAAGTCATATACATCTCCAAAATAAAAAATATTATAAGACTGAAGTTTTAATAAACTCGTCTCGTGTTGATTTGAATTTAGCATGAAATATTTTTTGACTTGATAATTAAATTGAATTAGAAAGTGAATCTTGTAGCAGAAAAGTTTTTCAACCTTCCTTCAAACTGCACTAATTTCTGAGACACATCGAAGCAATCTCGCAGCAGCTTCTTCGAACAAAATAACGACTAAAAAATCTCAAAAGAAATCTGACAAAAAAGCTGAAACCTATTCTTCCAAAACTGAATCGAAAACAACAGACTCACTAGTCCCTACTCCACAACACAAGCTTTTAGATCTCGATCTCAACTGCCTGGTTCAAACTAATAGTGATTGTCGATCAAAAGAAGGAGCCAAATGTGAACTTTTGAATTTGCATGTTGATAATATTACACGCTTGCAAATTGATGAAGACTCTACCCCATATACTTTTATAGCGGAAAATAAAGATAAAAAATGTGAGTCTTATTGGGTTACAGAACAATGCCGTATTCTCGGCGGTGACATATGTGACTCTGAACAAAAAAACAAATTATTTGGGCCAGAAATTGAATCACCTTCGTTTTTTAAGTCTTCGTTTTTTGATTAAGATATTACTTTTCTGAATTTATGTATTGCTTCCACTGATCTTGAATTTTTAAATCACTTTTTTCTAACTCAATAGTTAATTTTTTTCTTAAGTTTTCTAGTAGGGATCGATCTTTTTCGCTTAGTTCATTATCCTTTGTGAGATCGACTACTTTATTGAGAAACTCATAATAGACATTACACTCTTCTCCAACAGCATCACAGTTTATTGCCCTAGTCGCCTCTACACCATCTGCCATCTTATTCATCACCTTTACGTCAGGCTCACTCATAAGTTTATTAACAACTTCTGTGATTTGAAAAGATTGATTTGAATATTTACCTATTGTAATTGCAGGTTTTTCAATTTCTTTAGAACATGAAGCTAAAATTACTAAGATCAATAAAAAAATCGTTTGCTTCATAACTCCCTCAAATTAAAAAATCTCTTCAAAGAATTTCTTCTTTGAAGAGATTTTAAAACCTTTATCTCTATAATGTCATTTTAAAAATTAACCGCTCCATCAAATGTACAAGCTGGCTTTGAGTTAATAGTTGAATTATCGCAAGCCAAAATTGAGTTAATATCAGGGTTTGTTCGCATAGATGTACCTATTCTAAAATCTCCCGATGGGTGAATACCTTCGTCACCAGACCCACAAAGTTTTGACCAACTATTAGTTAATAATCCATCTGTCTCGGCAAAAGTATAATTTTGAGCTTTAGAGTGAATACTTAAAACCTTTAAGCCCCATGCGTCTGCAACTAATTCACCTGCATGACTTTCCGTCACTTTCATTTTACATGCTGCCACATCGTCTTTTTTAGTGTTACAAAATTTTTCATCATCTTTTGTTTTATTAAATTTGTCTGCATAGTTTTCAGAAATACAAGTCAAAAAAGGTTTGTAAGTTGAATTCGTAACCATTCTACTATCAATATGGTGACCCATTTCATGAGCAATTGCTTGCAAGATACTATCTAATCTTTCTTTTACGTCAGCTGTTAAAGTTGATGATATTAAAAAACCAGGGCATATAAGAACATATCTGTCCTTGCCAAGAGTTGTAGCAAAAGCATTATCAACTAATCCATCTGAACCACACGGGTTATTTATAAGTTGTGCAAAAACGTTATCTTCTAGTCCAGTTCTATTTAAAAAATCTTCAAAATTACCAATTATTATTGAGTCAACAGTCGATTTAAAATTCACTTTGGTCACAGCATCAAAACTTGTTTCATCGATCGCCTGTTTCATATACGATTTTAACAGCGTAATATTCTCTTCGTTTGTAATTATAGATTCAATACCATTCATCCTTTTTTTAGCAGCTTTCATAATTTCTTGGTTGTTGATTTTTAAAGTCTCACCAAATCTCTTGAAAATTCTGTATCTTTTTATTTTCTTCTTCATTTCTTCAATTCTAGGTCCTGCAGAAGCTTGAGCTTCTTTAGAAATTTCAGCTTTAATTCCACTAATATAGTTATCTCTGTCTTTTCTAGCAGTTAATGTATCTGTGCAAATCGTCTTCAGAGGATTTGAGCACATTGTACTGGCCTCTTCCGCAAAAGCAGCGTAACTGGTTGTTAAAACTGTAAGAGCACAGGCCAATAATAATTTTTTAGACTTCATAAGTTCTCCGTTATCAAAAAGTGTGATGACTTAGTGATTGTGGCAGGCTAAGAAAATTCTTCAATTTAAAAGCCAAGAAATGGTAAAAATGTTATGACTGTCTAAAATTTAGACACTCCCAAATATATAAGGTGAGCTTTTTCTATGATTAATAATGACTACTTAAGAAGCATACGTTACCTCCTAAATGTAGGGGACTCAAAAATGATTGAGATCGCTAAATTATCAGGTATCAGCGTTCCGTTGGACCTAATGAAAGCGTATTTAAAACAAGAAGAAGACGAAGGCTTCATCCAATGCGATGACGAAACAATGGCCCACATTCTCGACGGCCTAGTCTACTTAAAAAGAGGCAAGGACGAATCACGCGTTCCTGCCCCATTTGAATTCCCCACAACTAATAATGTTGTCTTAAAAAAACTCAAAGTGGCTTTTGAACTAAAAGAAGATGATCTGCATGAAATCCTGGCCCTTGCTGGATTTAAGATTGGACGATCAGAACTAAGTGCTTTTTTAAGAAAAAATGGACACGTTAACTATCGTGAATGCGGTGATCAAGTTCTAAGAAATTTTTTTAAGGGTCTGACTATTAAATATCGACCGCAGTAAGAGTTTTAAAAAATGAAATATATTAAAAAGTCATTTTATGAAATGAGTATTACAGAACTTGCCTCTGACTTTGCCAAAGAAGAAATAAATCCCAAAGCAGCTTCACTTCTATATCGACATTTTTATAAAGAAAAATCAACTGAAGCTTGTGCTCATCACAACCTATCTAAAAAAGCGAAAGCCTATTTATCTGATCATTATTCATTTGATCTTCCAATCATTAATAATGTCCATATTTCAGAAGACCTTACAGTTAAGTTTCTTATTGAATTTAATGATGGCGAAAAAGTTGAATCAGTCTTAATACCCTTTCAAAATAAATATACGCTTTGCTTGTCCACCCAAGTTGGCTGTGCGATGAAGTGTTCATTTTGCTTTACAGGAACACAAGGTCTAAAGCGCCAACTGAGCACATCGGAAATTATTGGTCAGTTTATACTTGCCTGGAACTGGTTAAAAATTAATCGTCCGATGGAATCAAAAACTCAACAATTAAAAAATATAGTTTTTATGGGGCAAGGTGAACCACTCCATAATTTTGATGCAGTTAAAAAGGCATGTGAAATTTTATTAGATCAGCATGGAGCCAGCTTGGGATGCCAAAAAATAACCATTTCCACAGCTGGATATTTACCTGGATTAAAAAGATGGAATGAAGAAATGCCAGGAGTAAACCTTGCTCTTTCACTTCACTCAGTTGTTGAAGAAAAAAGAAACGAGCTCATTCCAATAAATAAAAGATTTCCATTAAATGAAATCATGGATTATATAAGGACTATTCCACTGGCAAGAAAACAGTACATAATTTTTGAATACTTACTTATAAAGGATTTCAATGACTCAATAGAAGATGCAATCGCCTGTGGTGAGTACTTAAAAGATGTTCAGGCCATAATTAATCTTATTCCTTTTAATCCATTTCCTGGTTCTTTGTACCAAAAACCAGATGCAAAAACTGTCCTCGCTTTTCAACAAAAAATCACAGAATACAATATCCCTGCACTTCTTAGAACAACTAAAGGAGACGATATTTTGGCAGCCTGTGGTCAACTCAATACTAAAATAAATTCTTTAACTTCACTAAATTCTTCACCCGCAAAGCGACTATAAAATAGAGAGTAAGGCTCAAGGCGAAAATCACAGGAACAACAGTACTAAACTTAAAAACAGTTTCAGAACTAAAAATGACATTCATTATGAGGGCGGTTAAGCCTGATCCAAAGATTAAGGCAAGCACAAAGCATAACGAAATGAGGATACTAAACTCTCGAGAGTAAATTGATTTAATTAAGTCGGACTTAAGCCCAAGCATGTAAAAAAGCCCCATCTCTCTTCGTCGCAAATTGAGATGGTTAAAACTAACTGCAACTAAAACGACCAGAGCAACAAAGAGCGAAAGAAAAGAAATAAACTTAATTGCAGAGGCCATTAAATCAAAAACAGTAGTGATCTTTCTGACTAATTCTGAAACTTCGATCAAAGAAACACTTGGAAAATTCTGCGCCATCTTTGAAAAAACAGCTCGTTTTTCTTCAAATGATTTAACCTTTATAGAGGAAAGAAAAGTTTTTGGTGCCTCTTCAAGCACTCCTGGTTGAAAAAGAATAAAAAAGTTTGGCTCAAAACTCGCCCATTTTACTGAACGAAAACTGCTAACTACACCTTGGATTTCAATTCCACTTATATCAAATAAGAGTTGATCCCCGATATTAGCACCAATTCTTCCTGCATAGGATTTTTCAAGTGATATTTCACAAGGATTGATTCTTATATCACATATTTCTCCATTAAATTTTCCTTCGACGATTGATTCTGACCACGAAAGGGTGCTTCGATAACTAAGATTAACACCACGATTTCTCATTCTCTCTGAGTTTTGGTCTTCACGTGTTTCAAAAGTAGTTTGTGTCTCTCCAGGTTCTTCACGTTTTTGAACAGGTATTCCATTTATTTTTAATAGACGTCCGCGGATCATAGGAGAAAAGGTAGTGCGATTCCACTTTTGTTCAAGTACCAGAGATTCAAATTTTTGTGCTTGAGTGTCTTGTAAATCAAACAAAAATAAATCTGGTCTTCGATCCCCGTAAGTTTGAGTGAATTCTTGTCGTAGAGATCCTTCAAGTTGAAAAATAAAAGTTGTAAGAGTCATTCCCAATAGTAAACAAATAAAAATAGTAAACGAGGATGTAAAATATCGACTGAGTGTTCTTGCTGCTTGTTTATTAATGAAGTCAAAATGACCTGAGAAGCGATCAAGAAAAAGTGTAAATGTTTTAAAAATTATTCCAGCAATTAAAACAATAATTACCAAGGCAGAAATAAATAGAAGTCCCACTTTAAATGAATTTGATAAAAATATTGCCAGAAATATGACATATACTAAAAGTGGTAAGAAAAAGTAAAATTTAATTCTTTTTAATTCCGCAGGTAAGTCTTGAAAAATGGTAGCAACTGGCGTCTGAAGTGCTCCCCAAAATAATGGGCCAAGTGCCAAAAGACTTCCGCCTAAAGAAAGTGAAAGAATTCTTGCAATTGCTTTAGTATTCAAACTAAAAAGTAATTCTTCGCCAACTAATTGACTAAAATATCCTTTTATCATTGGCAAAAAAACAACTACTAAACTTGTCGAAACAACTACAGAACTGATTGTTAAAACAATTAGGTGCAAAAAGTTAAATTTAAATAAAGCACTCGTTTTAAGCCCCATGGCCTTATAGATAGAAAAGGTTTTTAATTTCTTTGATAAAAAATATTGGGTAAAATAGTAAAGTCCTACTAAACTTAGTAAATATGTTAGAAGGGTTATTAGGCCTAAATAATCACTTAATAAATTGAGAGACCTGGCAATTTGCTCACTGGCCTGTTCGGCACCAGTAATTTTTACGGACTTATCTGTAATAATTTCCCTCAATTCACTTTGAATTTTCTTTACCTCAACATTTTCGGGAAGTTTAATTGTGTAACTAAAAGTGGCAGTGGAGCCAAACTTAATTAAATCAGTCTGCGGTAGAAAATTGTGTGAAAGAAAAATCTTCGGTGCAAGGTTAAAACCTCTAAAAGATGAAAACTGGTCTTCTGTTATGATCCCACCTACTACAAAATAAAGCTCTCCTACTTTTAACTCATCACCAATTTTTATGTCTAATTCCCAGGAAAGATCACGACTCATCCATACAGTTGGCTTTGTATGTAAGTCTTGCCATGTCCCCGGGCCTTTCCGTCCTACATCCTGAAGCACCACCCCTCCGTAAAAGGGAAACTCGGGAGTAACGAAATTTAAATCAGCTAACTTTGAAAAAGCCTCTGTTTTATTATTGTCAGTATTTTTTTTTGTTACTAGTGAGTATGTCTCTATCCATTTGGCATAAGTAAATTTATTAGTTTCAAGGTAGTTTAAGATTTTATTAATTTCATTTTGATCGAGTGCTCTTCTTGTTGAAACAGCTAAATCAGAGGCAATAAAGTTTTTAGCATTTTTTGCAATTTTTTCTTCTACACCAATCTTAAAAGATTCTACTAAGAGTAGACCTATAATTCCCAACGAAGCGCAAAGTATAAAAAACCAATTAAATGATTTATCTGATTTAAAGTCTCTCCAAAAAAATCTTAAGAAAGACATCTGCCACCCACAAGTCTAATAATTCGATCAGCTCTGGAAGCCAATTCTTCATCATGTGTAACAAGAATCATTGTTGTTTTCTTTTCACGTACAATTTTAAATAAAATATCTATGACGACTTTTCCCGTCTCTGCATCAAGATTTCCAGTTGGTTCGTCTGCCAACAGTAAAGGAGGCCCATAGGCCAATGCTCTGGCAATAGCCACTCTTTGTTGTTCTCCTCCAGATAACATTGAAGGATAATGATTTGCACGATCTTTTAATCCAACCATCTCTAGCCAGTTCATCGCAGTCGTTTTGTCACTCGATCCATTAATTTCAAACGAGAGTAGAACATTTTCCAAAGCAGTCAAATGTGGTATTAAATGAAATTGTTGAAACACAATACCAAGTTTTTTTGCCCTATAATCACATAATTTTTCTTCTGATAATTGTGAGATGTCTTCATTATCCACAACAATAAAACCTGAGTCTGGATGATCTAGACCTGCTAAGAGTGATAACATTGTAGTTTTACCACTTCCTGATTTTCCAAGTAGCGCAATTGTCTCACCACTTTTTACCTCGAGACTTACGTCAGTTAATACTTGAATTGAATTTTTTCCTTGAGTGAAGTGTTTATTAATTCCTTTAACTTCTATCTTCATAAATTCTTCTCCACAAAGTTGGTCACAGTCTTGGCCACTATTTCGTGTCCTTTTGCATTTGGATGAATTCCATCCGGAAGATTAAGCTCTGATTTACCTGCTACATCATTGAGAACAAACGGCAAAAAGGGAACTTTTTCACTCTTGGCAATCGTGCTATACATTTTTTCAAAGTCATCCACGTATTTTTTACCGTAATTAGGTGGCATCAATAAACCAAGCAAGAGAACTTTTACTTTTTTTTCTTTTGCATGCTTTATAATTTCAATTAAGTTTTTTTGAGTTTCTTCTAATTTCAGCCCTCGAAGTCCATCATTCGCCCCGAGCTCTAATACTAAAACATCTATCTTTTTCTTTAAGTGCCACTTTAAACGGGTCACTCCACTGGCTGATGTCGATCCACTTACACCACCATTTGTAACCGCAACATTAAAATTTTTACTCTTTAAGTTTCTTTCTACCAATCTAGGGAATGACAATTCTTCATCTAGTCCCTGGCCTTCGGAAAGTGAGTCTCCTAAAAAAAGAATTTGTGTTTGCGCGATAGATTCATTGAGGAAGACCCCAGCTAATAATCCTAGTATGATTATTGTCTTAAAAAAATCAGAGTAACTTGTTTTTAAAAAATTCGATAGCATCTTTATAATCTCCAGAATCTTTTACAATCGTTTGAGCAAATATTTTAGAAGGTTCAACAAATTGATTATGCATAGGTTTAACTTGTAGATCGAATTGTTTTTTAACTCCTTCTGGGGTTCTTCCTCTTTCTGCAACGTCTCGATCCAATCTTCTTTTAAAACGCAATTCTTCAGGTGTATCAAAAAATATAGCTTCATCTAACTGTGCACGAACAACTGGTGAGTCTAAAATTAAAATTCCATCTACCAAAATAATTGGTCTGGCGTTAAATGACAGTGTTTCAAGCTTCCTCGTATGTGTTGCAAATTCATAAAGCGGCACTTCGATTGATCCCCCTTTCTTGAGCTCTTTTAATCCAAGGGCCATAAGTTCAAAATCTAAACTTTCTGGATGATCAAAATTAACTGCTCCACCATCTCCATCAAATCGATGAGATTGATCTGAGTAGTAATTGTCTTGATAAAGAATCGAACATTTTTCATCTCCAAGAATTTTTTGTAACTCTCGAGCAAAATATGTTTTTCCAGATCCACTTCCACCAGCGACACCGACGATATAGGGAACTTTCATATTCATTCCTTTATTTTGTTTGAAAAAGTCTATCACCTGCATCACCTAACCCTGGAACTAAATAACCAGAGTCGTTGATATCTGCTTCAATATTTAAGGTCAAAACTTCCACGTCGGGATGAAAAAAGCTCAAGCGTTCAAGTCCAATCTTAGAAGTAATGAGGCTGAGCACTTTTATTTTTCCTACTTCATATTGTTTGAGTCTATCTATCGCTGCGACAATTGTATCTGCAGTTGCAATAAGTGGATCACAAAGGAGGATTTCTTTACCTTTAATATTTTCAGGCATTTTAAAATAGTATTCAACCGTCGTATTAATAAATTTATCACGATAAATTCCAATAAAACCTGCACTTGAAATTGGTATCATTGATAATACTGCATCAAGCATTCCATTTCCTGCTCTAAGAACAGATACAACCACTGGTGGATTTTTAATTTTTTGAATTGTTGTTTTCGCAATTGGAGTTTCAATGGAAACAGTTTCAAACTGATCCCATTCCCTCATTGCTTCATAGGCAAGAATTTTTGAAATTTCTTTTGTAAGCTCTCTAAAATCATTTGAACTTGTATTTTTATCGCGTATAAGTCCGAGCTTATGTTTTAAAAGTGGATGATTAACTACAGTTACTTTATTTGAACTCATATATATTCCTTTTTAGTATTACTTAAAAAACGGTTCCATCACTTTCAATTTTAAGCGGTGGTGAACTATCTGCTCTCAATGCTTTTGCAGCCTTTCTTCCGGCCCACCAAGTTCCACCTTCCAAAACTTTTGCCAATGGAAATTCATTGGAAGTTTTATTTAACTTTTTTTGAACTTCTGCACCAATGCGATCGAGTAGCGCAATCGTCAAGCCTCGCCACTCAATTAAAACTTCTGATTCAGGCTTGTGTGCAACAGTTAATAAATTTTGATTTGTCAGAGATATTAAACCGCGGTCTAAAAGAAGACCTCCATTTCGGTACTCAGCTAAACCAGTTAATTTATCAATATCGGTAATGTTAAAACCTGCTTCCATCAAAGGTTCACAAAGTGAGTAAGTCATCCATTGAGAAAGTTTATGAAATGCCGCTAATCCACCTGGTACTTTTTCGTAAGGCCAAATGTCACCTAAATTGATTCCTGCGACCTTAACTCGTCCAGGCCATATTTCCCCCAGACCGTCTAAAACTGCGCGCAACAACTGAGGGCCCGTAAAGTTTTTTCCATAGCGCTTATTAAGATAATCAACGAGATTTCCAGGTCTGCCACCAGGAAATAAATCTGTCTTGAGAGCAACTGTTGCCCCAAGATTCTGAAGTAATGAAAGTCTTCCCTCAACACCAATTAATGGATTTGATGGGCTAACTTGAAAAGCTTCCTCAAGTTTTTCTCTACTTAGGTTTTGCAATCCTTGAGCACTTGCCTGAAGCTTCCCTTCGTGAGAAAGACTTCCTTGCATGAACAAATAAAAGCTTGCCACTCCCAGCCCCTCTGAGCGATTAAAACTTTTTTGAGAGAGTTTTTCATTAAATTTCCACTCTGCACCAGCTCCTGCATCTAAAAGTACTGAAGTAATGACTAGGTCTAGTTTAGTTCTCGCAAGCTCGAGAGCATCAGATCCGATTAATTTTTTATCGAGATCGAGCACACGATTAATACCACCCACTCGAAAATGTCCCCAGCGTGAATGAAATGGTATTTCTAGTGTGGGATAATTTTCTTTAATGACTTCTAAAACGTAATCGACAAGTTCTTCAAACTTATCTTCGTGATAGGTAAAATGGGTTTGTCCTTTTTTAGTTAATTCAAAAATGGCTTCGGCACTTTGTCGAATTGCTTGTGGAGACAATAAAAAATCTAAATCTTTTTCTGTATATTGGATAGACTTATTCATCGATAGGTCTCCCTTTTACATTTGTTAGTGCATCCCCTTTTTTCACTTCGTCTGGCGTGAAATATCCTGCTGCTTTTTTTGCTTCAATTTCAACTTGAGCATCAGCAGGGATTAGTTCTGGTGGTATCTGTATTCGATTGACTACTTCAATTCCACTTTTCACAATTGCATTGTATTTCATGTTACTCATTGAATGGAGGTTATGAATTTTTGTAATTCCGAAAAATTGCAGAATATCAGGCATCAACTCTTGGAATCTAGCGTCTTCAACACCCGCAACACATTCAGTACGTCTAAAATACGTAGCTGCAGAATCTCCACCTTGTTGGCGCTTTCTAGCGTTGTAAACTAAAAATTTTGTTACTTCTCCGAGGGCCCTGCCTTCTTTGCGGTAATAAGCAATAATTCCCACTCCGCCTCTTTGAGCAGTACGAGCGGCGTCTTCTATTCCATAAATAAGATAAGGACGGCATGTGCATATGTCAGATCCAAAAACATCTGAACCATTACATTCGTCATGCACTCGACAAGTAAGTTCAATTTTTGAATTCGAAAGATCTTGAGGGTTACCAAAAATATAAACAGTCGTGCTTCCAATTGGAGGTAGCATTACCTTAAGATCTGGTCTGGTCACTAACTCTGGGAACATTCCTCCGGTTTCTTGAAAGAGGATTTTTCGAAGCTCTCCTTCATCAACACCAATTCTTTTAGCGATCCCTGGCAAGTACCAAACTGGCTCAAGTGCCACTTTAGTTACCTTAATGTCCATATTTTCTTTTACAATTTTTCCATCAATTTTTAATCTTCCAGCTGCGATTGCTTGATGAATTTCTGGAAGCTGTAAGTGAGCCTGGGTGACAGAAATAGTGGGACGAATATCGTACCCTTCGTCATAAAGCTTTTTAAAATTTATCTGAACATCTAATCCCCATGGGTCAATTGATACCATTTTTTCAGGATCAGACCATGAAGGATATGGCCCAATTTGAACTGGGCTTTCCGTATTATGTAAATCAGGTTTGTGATTCACATCATATGAACCTTGAGCTATGGAAAGTGCTCTATAAACTGAATAACTTCCACTGTGTGTTCCAATAGCATTACGCTCTTTTATGTCAGTGAGTGAAGCGATGACTGGACTTCTTTCAATCGGAGTCTTGGCTCCCCATTTAATTTGCAAGCTATTTTTATAAAGTTGCTTTGAGTGTGAAGTAAGCACGACATGTGCTGATCTTTTAAATTTTTTTTCTGTTAAATCTATCATGCTATTAACCTTATTTTATGACATCCAATTGTTGTCATTTTGTTTTTCCCATTTCATTGTTACTTTTTTTATGTTGCTCCAAAAATCAAGTGAGTGTTGTCCAGTAATATCTCCATGGCCATACTTAGAAGCATTAACCCCACCAAAAGAAAATGGCTCTCTTGGAACAGGTACTCCAACATTGACTCCGACCATTCCGGTGCTTGCCAATCGAATAACTTTTTCGGCAAGTGCTCCACTTTGAGTAAAAACTGAGCAAGCGTTTCCGTAATCAACACTATTTTCTATTTTCATCGCTTCAGAAATATCTTTGCAACGAATGATACTTATTATCGGCCCGAATAATTCTATACCAGCAGCTTCACTACCAGCCTTGACTTGATCAAGAACTGTTGGCCCCAACCAGTTTCCTTCTTCCATTCCCTGTGGAGCCTTAGCATTTCTTCCATCGAGCAGAATTGATGCTCCGGCTTTTACTGCGCGTTCAATTGCAGAATGTAAAAATTCTTTTTGAGAGTTTGTGATAATTGCTCCCATATCCTTTCCAAGTGTCATAGAGCTTGCTCGTTCTACAATTTTTTTAATGTGTGAATCGACATCTCCCACTGCAAGCAATACTGAAGCGGCCATACATCTTTGTCCGGCACACCCTGTAAATGAATCACTAATACCAATACCCGCTAAATCAGGAGAGGCATCTGGCAGTAATACAATATGATTTTTTGCACCACCAAGAGCTAAAACTCTTTTTCCTAATTGAGTCCCTCGGTCATAAACGGCTCTAGCAATTTTTGTTGATCCAACGAAGCCAACAGCTTTAACGTGCTTATTATCGATAATGGCTTCAACAGTTTCTTTTGCTCCTTGAAGGACTTGAAAAAGTCCATCAGGCAAACCAGCTTCTTTTAAAGCGCTCGCAATTTTCATAGAAGTCAGTGGTGTTTTTTCTGAAGGCTTCCAGATATATGCATTACCCAAAGTAAGGGCTATTGGAATAGTCCACATTGGAACCATGGCCGGAAAATTAAAGGGGGTTATATTCGCTACAACTCCTAAGGCTTCGCGACGATATTCACAACTTACTCCTCGGGAGACTTCAACTCGACCACCAAGATCCATATTTTGAAGAGCAATGGCAAACTCTAAAACTTCTATGCCTTTCATGAGCCCTGCTTTCCCTTCCTCAAAACACTTCCCTGACTCGGAACACTTGATGTGAGTTATTTCTTCAAGATCTCGAAGTAAAATATTTCTAAACTCAAACATAACTTTGGTTCTTTCTTTCATCGGCGTCGCTGCCCATGATTGTTGGGCAAAATGAGCTGCTTCTATCGCGAGATCAACTTCAGATTTAGTTGTTGATTGAAATGTTCCAATTATTTTACCGTTATAAGGAGAGGTAATCTCTATTTTTTCACCTTTTGGTGTGAGCCATTTTCCATTAACAAAATTTTGGCACTCGACTACTTTACTAGGTAAATTGACGTTCATTTTTTGTCCTTATTCTTAGAAAAACTCTTTGAATTTCATCATATTTTAAAAGGAAATTTTAAACTTATTTCACACACATTTACCAATGAAAAACATCACCACAGGTTAGACCCTAATGATTTGACGACTTAGAAGGAAGTTTTTACCGAGACTTTCTCTTTTTTCCACGGCGAGTTAAGATCAAAGGATGAACGGAGCAGACCAACATTTACCACCCTCTGAAAAAATCAATGAACTAAGCCTTGCTTTAGCTGAAGCAGAAACAAAAATAGCACAATTCCAACTTCTTTTGTCAGAGATGGCCCTTGAACATAATTCACAACAAAGCCAACTCATTCATGATTTTGCTAGTCCACTCCAAATAATTTCGATGAGCCTTGAATCTGTCATATCTAAAAATCCTGATCCAATTTTTGAAACAATGAAAAGGGCCGCTGATAAAATGACTAAAGTCTTGTCGACCGCCAGACAAATGAAGCTTCAATTATCTAAAAAAACTACAACTGTTTAACACCCCTTTAGTTGATCAAAGTATTCCAACAATTTTAAAAGTTGATAATTTTTCAACTTCACTTAGGATTAAGTCTATGGAGATACGATTAATTACTGTTAGAGAAGATTTTGAAAAAGCTTTTAAACTTCTAGATCATCAAGCCTATCCACTTTCCTTCTACGAATATTTTTTGAAGCATGATCTTTATTCACAAAATGATGCTCTAAAACTCATTGGATTATTTGAAGAAAATGAATGCGTCGGAACAATTAGTTATAGAATTAAAAAATGTCAGTACCTAGGTAGAATTTTAGAAATTAATGAAATTCATCACAAAGGAATAAAGGCTTATAAAAAGCTTATGGATTTTTTAGACGTGATTGCCTCTGAAGAATCATGTAATTCTATAAAAATATGTAAAAATAAAGCGGAAAGAATGAATTATAGTATTTTCGATCGAATGGAAAATTATTTCAAAAATCTCTCGTTTTAAGTTTTTTTAAATTTCTTTAAAATTCAAAGAAAGATTCAATTTTTTATCAGTTCCAGGAATGTAAAAATTAGCGGAATTGGTATAAAAAGTAGTTATTGTTTGTGGCTTCCCAATAATTTTTTTGGCTTCATCTATCAATTTCAAATCAATTTGTATGGGACTAACAAGGCTTCCATTGACTGAAATTTGTGGAACTTTTTTTAAATTAATGACGATTTTATTTTTAAAGCCTTCATGAATAATAATTATATCTTTATCAAACTCTGATTTTATTTGCTTAGTTGTTTGAATTTTCTCACTGCCAATCAATTGATTTATCGTAACGTTTAAATTGATTTGGCAAAAGGCAAATGATGAATATGCAAAAGTGAAAATAACTAAAAGCAATTTTGAGAATTTCAAAAGATCCTCCAAGTTTGGGTACTCAATTGTAACCAAACCTAGAGGATAATAAAACAAGGTTTTTTTAAATTTGTGGTTTTGGCAACTTTTTATTTTTCTTAGGAAAATAAATAGAAGCTAAAATAGAAGCTAACAGTAATGTGAAAATAACTCCGACTGAGATAATTGTAGGCATGTGAAACCAAGGTGAAATAATCATTTTCACACCCACGAAAACGAGTATTCCCGCCAGAGCATAATTAATATATTCAAACATTTCCATCACACCATTGAGTGCGAAGTAGAGTGACCTTAGACCTAAAATGGCAAAAACGTTAGAAGTAAAGACGATATATGGATCTGAAGTAATCGCCAAAACTGCCGGAATTGAGTCTACTGCAAAAATAATATCTGTCGTTTCAATCATTACCAATACTAGAAATAAAGGTGTAAACACTTTTTTTCCATTAAGAATAGTTCGAAATTTTTCACCATCAAAATTTGGTGATATTTTGGCAAATTTCTTAATAAATCTAATTAGTGGATTGGCTTCAATTTCAATCGTTTTTTCTTCTTCTCTAAGCATCTTAAGTCCAGTGATAACCAAAAAACCACCGAAGACGTAAATCATCCAATTAAATTTTTGTATTAACGCCACTCCTGCGAAAATAAAAATAATCCTGAAAACTAAAGCACCGAGGACTCCCCAAAATAAAACTCGATGTTGGTATTGAGGCGGAACACGAAAGTAACTAAAAATGAGTGAGATAACAAAAATATTATCAACACTTAAAGATTTTTCGATTACATAACCAGATAAAAACTCTAGACCTTTTTGCTCACCCATCGAGTGAAAAATCCAAGCATTAAACATCAAAGAGAGTGTGATCCAAATGGCAGTCCATGCCAGGGATTCTTTAATGGAAACCTTATGAGATTTTTTGTGAAAAACCCCTAAGTCCAAAACTAACATAAAGCCAATAATGGCAGCAAAAGCAGCCCATTCCCAAATCGAGTGTACCCCAAGCATCTTTCAGACTCCTCTGTCTTATTTTATTGTTAACATTCTTTATTAAATACAAGCAGCTTTGGCCACTCCATGACTCACTGGCTCATTAGACAAGTGAGACAAATCGGAAACAATTGCAATGGCAAAATCCCCATTAAGATTGGGAATTTCTTTAACCACGACTACTTCACCATTTCTTTCTAAAACAATTTGGCATAGATCGTCTAATATATCATCATCATGTGAGTTAATTTGTCTAGGTGAAATAAAAATTTCACCTGTATCTTTGTTAATTGAACCCCAAATATATTTATTCTCGACAACTATCAATTTCGTTATTTTTCCTAATACTGCACTTTGAGCAATTTGCTCTAAATCAGTTACAATTCTGTTTCGGTATATAGCATTTTCCAAATCACTCACAGCACTTTTGGTCTTTAGTTCATAATATGGATGTAGAATTTGATAGACCTTTTCTCTCAATTCGATTGCTTTAATTTTTTCCACATTTCCTACTACGGATTCTTTTATCAACATGGACTGATTAAGCAATTTTTTCATAGTCCCCAAATGAGACTTAACTCCGGCTAAAACGATTGGTAAACGATAAGAATTGAATAATTTATTGAGCTCACGGGATGCATTTAAAAAGAACTCTGCTGCTTCTTTTTTATTTTTCCCTTCGCTTCCAGGTTCATTTCGGTAGGAGTCAATTTTCACTAAATGCCCATTATATTCAATTAAAACATTAATTGCCCTTGAAGTCATAGTCACTATTAAAAAGCCATTAACATTATTTTTAATTTTAATTAAGGGTTTAATATGGAAACTATCTGCAACTACGACTAAATCATGAATAGGGGTTTGAAACTTAATATAACCAACTTGTCCATCAAAAGAATCTTCCGAGTAAAAAAGCGCGATCCCCGTATCGAGAGAATCTAATTTTTCGGAAAAATTTACTGATGTAAGTTTCGAAATAAGATTATCAACGGACACTCTTGGATAATCTTTCAATAAGTATAATTCTGCTTTGCTTAAGGATTCTTTCCAGCGATCTTGTATCGACTTTGGGTCATGTATTGAATCTATTCTTGATAGATAAATAGAGAACATAGGTCCTTTACTTGTTATATTAAGTGCCTTTAAATTTTTAATATCTAATTCTGTCATATATCATCCTCCAAAAGTATTCGTAGTGATATATTAAGATATTTACATGTTTTAATAAAATTGATATTTAAGTCATAATCGTTCGATTTAAACGAATGATTACAAAAAAGAGAAAGACATTAGTGAGGTTGAATATGAAGTGGCTCAATTATCATCATTTAATTTATTTTAGAGAAATTGCCAATGAAGGAAGTATTTCTAAAGCTTCAGAAAAACTACTTATTGGACAACCTGCGCTTAGTGCTCAACTTAAACAGCTTGAAGACCAATTAGGTATTATACTTTTTGAAAGAAAAAACAGAAAACTTATTCTCACAGATGCTGGTAAGGTCGCATTAAAATATGCAAATGAAATTGGCCAACTAGGTCAAGAGCTCATACAAGTCATTAACGATAAATCCTATTCAAATAAAACACCATTTAGACTTGGCGCTCTTGATAGTGTACCAAAACAAATAGTGTGGGAGATCGTACAAAAAGCTAGGAACGCCAACGATTGCTTTGTTAGTATTGTTGAAGGAAATCAAGAAGAATTAACAACAGAGCTCTTATCACGAAATATTGATTGTTTCATTTCAAATCATTCTGGTGATATTTCAAAAGATAAAAATATGAACAGCAAATCCTTTGTTAAAGCCCCAGTCTCAATTTATGGGGCCAAGCAATTTCTTTCTTGTAAAACTAATTTTCCCAAATCACTCAATAATCAACCAATGATACTGCCAACACATCATTCAAAATTAAGGCATGACCTAGATTATTTTTTTGATTCAAAAAAAATTAAAATCCTCAGTGAACTTGAAACTGAAGATACTTCATTAATGAAAATCTTCGCGGCTCAAGGTGCTGGACTCGCTGCTTTGCCAGATATAGCTGCACTCGACCTAGTTCGCAATTCTACTTTGTACAAAATTGGAACTCTTCCAAACGTCAAAGAGGAGTATTGGCTAATAAGTACAAAACGGACAATTGATAACCCTATAGCTTCTTTACTTATGAAGTCGATTTAAAATATGAATAGCAGTGATCTCATCAGTAATTTAATTGAATTTGGTTGGCATACTGAAGACAATTTTCTTACCACAACACACTGCCATGAACTTATTAAAGATCAAAAGCATTGGAAGTCTGCAGCAATTGGCACGGGAGCCAAAAAAGCACTACATCAGGAAATTAGAAATGATGAAATTGCTTGGATCTCAGCAGAAGAAGCAAGCAAAGCACAGAAAAAATTTCTCTTGCTGATGGATCTTTTACAAGTTCATTTAAATCGTGAGCTCTACCTAGGACTTAAGGAATTTGAATGTCATTTTGCCAAATACGAAAAAGGTGGTTTTTACAAAAAACACCTTGATCAACATCAAGGTTCCAAAAATAGAATTTTAAGTTGCATTGTTTACCTCAATAAATTAAACAATGGTGGCGAGCTGGTTATTTATAATAAAAATAATATTGAAAGTGTTGATAAAATAATTCAACCCAAGCCCGGCAAACTAGTCTGCTTTTTAAGTGACCAAATTTTTCATGAAGTCTTACCAACTGATGAAGAACGCTTGTCACTGACAGGGTGGTTTAGGGCGAATAGTTCTCTCATTTTATGAAAATAAAAATTCTTGCCAATCTAATCTATTACTTTGTGAAGGCACTTAACTTTACCTATCGCTATGAGTTCATAGGCCTTGAACACAAATCTCAAGCACGAGCATTTAGCAGCAAGCGTGCATACGTATATGCTCTTTGGCATCAAAATCTCATTGGTGCGATTTTCTCACATATAAACGAACGCTTTTCCATGGTGATATCAGAATCAGAAGATGGTGAATTGGTTGCAGTGACATGTCAGAAATTCGGTCATCTCCCTGCACGTGGAAGTTCAACAAGAGGTGGAAAAAAAGCTCTGATTGAAATCGTCAGAAACATTTCAAATGGATTTCCCGGTGCTTTAACAGTTGATGGCCCCAAGGGTCCGGCAAAAGAAGTTAAGCCTGGAATTATTGAAATAGCGAAGCTGACCCAAGTTCCAATTTTGCCGCTTTCTCCCTATAGCAATAATCATTGGGTTATTAAAAAAAGCTGGGATCAATTTAGAGTTCCACGGCCATTTAGCAAGATTGCCGTTGTTATTGGAGCACCTATTAAGATAGATCGCAATTTGCCAAAAGAGCAGTATGAAGATTACTCATACATTATTAAATCTAAGCTTGAACAAGGAGAATCTTTAGCCAAAGCTTATTTTGAAAAAAATTAATTTAAAAGTTCATTCATTGTGCCTTTTTGACAATTAAATTTCTCATAAATATCTTGAATACCTTTTGCCAATGCTCGTGATTTAGAAACATCCACCATTGATTTTCCAATATAAAAAGAGCCAAAAAATGGTTTAGTTAAGTAAAATTCTTTTTCTTCTGAAGACACCTCTAATCCTTTTAATTCTCTCAATGCCAGAAAAGAGGATTTATAATGTCTTTGAACTCTTTCAATAGGGCCGCTTGAAGCCGTATGAACATCTTCATTAATAGTTCCATTATAATAATTTTTTACATCTGAATGAATAATATCTTTATTAGTTACAATGAAATCATAACCTTCTTGAACAATGTTATCAGCTTGTTTAAAAAGTAATCTTAACTTTTGAGCATCTTGACATAGATACATTGATGAAAGTTTCTTAGTGTCATTTTTCTTAATCAAGTCAGAATATTTTGACATGAACAAATTGTAACGTTCTTGAAATAACTTCACTTCATCGTAACTTTTGTAAGTTGTGTATTTTAGAAATTTATCCCCCCATTCTCCAAAAAGTTGAGAGCTTATTTTCTTATGATTATCTAAAATATTAAGCAAGTTTTCAGAACCATCATCTAATCCTGAATATTCATTAGGAGAAATTAAATTCCCAAGTCGCAATTCTATTTTTTTAATTTCACCTAACTTTACTAAGGCTGCTTGTTTTTTATTAGAAAGTTCCTTTGTACGCTCAGTTTTTGCCAATTGATTGTCTTTAGAAAGAGATTCTTCTTTTGAATTGATATCTGAAGATATTCTCATTAAGTGAAAGAGGATTTTTGCTCTGTGATTATCATTAAAGTCTTTTGCAGAAATATTCATAGTTTCTGTAAAGCTACTCACGTCCAACGAATCAAACTTTTTTAAATCTTGGATAAATAAATCATCCAACATTGGAATTGAACTTAGATTGAGTGACTTATAATTTTTGAGTTGTAATACTAATGCATCATAATCACTTGCCAGCTTTGAAATCATCAGCAACTTTTGTGTTTCCGAAGGTAACTCTAATGATTGGTTAATTCCAGTTTGTAAGTAAGTCTGTACCTTTACTAGTATTTTTTTAAGGTGAGATAAGTCACCCACGTTTTTTTCAAAATTCTTTTCATCAATTTGAGAGTGTTGTTTAGTAAGACTTATTAACTCTGCGTCCATGGCCTTAATTTCCAAAGTCATTTCTTCTGCTAGCTTTTTAGAGTCTTCATAATCCAGACGTGAACTGTTGTTTTCGATATCAAGAGCCCCTTGAACTTCGAGTTCACGACGTATTTCATAAAATGAACAGTTCAATTTTACAAAAGTTTGGCGATCAATAGGTTTTTCAAAATCAAAACGTTGTTTAAAAATTAAATCAATTAATCGAAGTGCTGATGAAATAATAAATCCACCACCTGCAATTATAAGCCCTAATTCATTTCCAGCAAGGACTCCTAATTGAGTTGAGTCATAAATTAAATCTGCAGTCATTTCCAGGACTCGACCATCTTCCATACTGCACTGATTTTTTTTAAACATTGTTGTAATGTTGGAAAAAAATGCAGAGAATTTTAAGCCACTTAAACTACCTGTAGAATTAGTAGAATTTTGACTAGTTGTTAAGCTCTCAGATAATATGCTCGAGAAAGTGCTTTCTCCAGTTATCATTTTTTGATTTTTTAATTCGTCTTGAATGCCCTTAATTGATTCTAAAACTTCGGCCATTTTATCATTGTCTTTTTTTAAACAATTACCCTTTAAAACATCTTTAATTGCTTCTGTTTTTGCAATTAAATCTGAAAATTTTTTTGATTCCAACGGACAAGATTTAGGCTTTACGTAAATCGAACTATATTTTTTAATGAGCTGATCGGCACGGCCAACTTCCAAATCTTTTGAATAAGCACTCCAAGGCAAAACCGCAGATATTATTGCAATTAGAAATGAAAGGATAAAATGCATCATAAAAAACCTCTTAAAAACAATATCTACTTCTAAATGTAGTTATTATTGCAATTAAGAGGCCTGTGAGAAATCTCAAAATTCTTAATACTTATAGGTTCAAAGTGTCCATTTCTATCTAATATTGTCTATTTATTGAACAGTTTATTTCGATGTAGGATTCATAAAGGCTTTTCTAATTTTTTGTCCACAAAGCATCGATTTTTGTCCAGCTCCAGCACTTAAATTTTTGCGTGCAATGATTCCATAGAATGATTTATTTTTGTCAACCCAAGGATAAAAACCAAATGCTCCTGCACTTGAAAAAGCTCCATCGCCTTTTTTTGCATCATTTTCAACCCAATGAGAAAGTGAATAATCGTAATCAAGATCGCTGGCAATTGGTGAACTGATTGCGCTCTTTGGACAAAAAGCCGGTGAAGCGCAAATGGCATGCTTTCCAAGCATACGTCCTATGAAAAGTTGATTATTCATAATGCTTCTTAAAAATTTGGCATATTCATTAGCACTCGTTTCAACGGCACCAGCAAGCTGAGGGCTAAAGTATTTTATATTGATTCCTAAAACTGAACTCATTTCGTGACCTAAAGATATATCATCAAGAGCGCCAAGCCCCATAACAACTCCTAATTTTTGTTGATGACCGCCGTTGTAATTAAATTTACCGATGTTTAAAATAGTTTGATTGCCATTAGTTCCAGATTGCTGACAATCTTCTACTGTTAGAGATTGACCACACTTGGTGAATTGATCGTAACCCGAGCTAAAATTCAAAAGTCTTATTTGATAAGCTGAAAGCTGGCCTCGTAATTTTTCCACTGTATAAGCACCCATGATCCATTTAGAGGCTGAGGCGATGTCCATCTCTGTTAGGGCCTCTGGAGCATCGATACCAATTGAATCACCTAGGAGAGCGTGACTTTTATTGCCTAATTCATAATAGAAGGGTTGAATGGCCTTGCATTCTTCAGCCGATCTAGCAGCAGTATGCGCAGCTGTGATTCGATCATTAAGTGTTTGTGAGAAAGTGGTGTGTGAAGCTAGAGTTAAACCTAAAACGAGTAATATTTTATGTGACATAAATCCTCCAAAAAATGTTCGTATTAATTGGACGGACGATGCCTATAAAAGTTTCGATTTATTTTAAAATCAAGGCCAAGTGTTTGAATTGGCAAAGCTGGCCATGTCTTTTGCTATCCTTGCCAACTCACTTCCAAAGTCAGATACACAAGCCGATACAGTGAAGCCTTTTGTTAAATTGACAATAGTCTCGTATTGACTCCCCAAATAAGCTTCGTTATCTCCTATGTTTGATTGATCACAGTCCTTTAAATCCTTTCTCTTTAAAGCGCCATAAAAGCGAATCTTTTGATTTTGGTTCATGGATTGATTAAGCGTTTTTAAAAACGCTGGGGCGTCGTAAGCATCACCGAAGTCATATTGGCTTTGTTCTTTCTCATCAGAGATCATGATAATAACGAGGTTTGAGTCTGTTCTTAAAAAACTTTTGTAGGAATCCAAAACGCGTTTTACGTTAAAGAAAACATATTCGCTTGCACTTCCGTACGTTCCCAATCTTTCAATCGAGCTTTGAAATAAATTTGTTATGTAATTAATTGTTTGAGGATCTCTAAAGTCATAATTTGAAGATTCGAAACTAGTGTCAAATCCTAGGTAAGGAGCGTCTTGGTAATCAGTAGAAATGAGTCCAATTTTCCAATCCAAATAAGGTTGTAAGGCAAATTGCTCAAGAAAAACTTTAGTATTCTTTACAATGTTTTGTTGAGTGGCCCCCATGCTTCCAGAATTATCTACAACAAATAGAACATCCATTTTCTGTTTCTTATTTTCTGCTTTTGCGAGGTCACAAAAAGTGAAGCAAAAAAAGAGGACTAACAAAAATTTCATAAATTCCACCAGTGTTAAAGTATGCGAAAATCATACTTTTAAAAATGGCAGTGTTCAAGAAAGGAATTAAAATTTATTTATTCTCTGTTCTGGTAAAAGTACTTGTTGAGTTAATTTTTTGCAAGGACTCATCAAATTCTTTAGTTGCTATAATTTCCGTTAATTCCATCTGGCGAGCTCGCTCTTTGTGGCTTTCAAACGAATTTCCGATGGAGTAAAAAGTGAATGAAAAACAAAATATAAAAAAAATTTTCTTCATACCGTCTCCTTATTTGGACTTGATCTTTTTTAATCCTGCATTAATAATTGGTGGCAATTCGGCAAAGTAATCTCCTTTTCTGAAATTAATTTCCCGGTCTGTACCTTCGTTGGCAAGTTGTGTGAAATACATTTTAATTCTGTACATTGGCCCAACGACTCGGTGAGAAAGTAAAATTGAAGCGAGGGTTGTAAAAATAATTGAAAATCCAATTGCCCAATAGAGATTACTCGTCATCATTTCGTTAGACTTATTTACAAAATCAAAATAAAGATGATTTGGAGTTAAGTGAGCTGTTTCACCCATGATGCGTAATTTTTCAAAAACATCAGTGATTCTGTGATGAATAACAATTAAGCTAATAATGAGAATTGAAACATTTAAAATAACCAATGTTAACTGAAAGGAAGGATACAATAAGTAATTTTTGAGTTTTCTCTGTTTCAACATAATTCTGTCCTTAGAAATCATTTAAATTCAATTTCTTATCGTCAGATTGGAATTTATATTTACAATAATTTAGAGGTGCGAATTGATTCATATTATCTGTTACCGAGACTTGGTAACTTGATTGTGATTTTCGAGTTGGTTGCCTCAAAACTCCCTTCCTGGTTAAAATGAGTATTGGCGAACTATTTTGATTTGGTATTAGTCAAAGAGAGTGAGACCAAAGACCTCACTCTCAATAATGGTAGACTATTTTACTTGATCAATATCAAGAACTGAATTGATTAAAATTTGTGGATTAGCTTGGCCTTGATCAACCATATTTGAAATTCCTCTGGCCTTAATCACAACTTTTCTATTAATAAGTTTATTGCGATTATTTTCTTCAGATCCTAGGTTGTCGTTCCAAAGTTTTTCAAGTTTTTCTCTAGTTGCTTTAAAAACTTCAGGGTTTTCAAAATTGACCAGAGTATATTGAACCGTTGACCCTTCAGGATCTTCGACAAGCAGAGCATAAATATTAAACATGATTTGCGGACTCTTCGGAAATTTTACCAGAACACCCGTTTTTTCTATTGGCAAGTTATGGCTTCTCACGAGTGATTCGATAAGTTCTATCGGTTTTTCTTGAGGGTTAAGGGTACCTTGACGGGCAAGCATGACGTGCAAAGGAGCATCTGGTGAATTTCTCACCGCAATTTTTACTTTAACTAAATCACCTCGATAATATTCTTTAACTAGTAATTGTGTTGCTGGTTCTGTCACAACAATTGGCACTATTTGATCGCCATATTCCATAACGAGAACTTTCCCTTCTTCTGCCATTGCATGGATTCTTCCGATAAATTCTTTTTTTGTTTTAAGATCTTCAATTTTTGTTTTGTACTCATAAGGGGCACGATCGAGTTCACTTTTATAATCGCGGGCCAAATCAAGTGACGAGACATTGATATGTTTTATCGGAGCTTTGTTATCAAAGAATGCTCCTTTAACTGTATAGTACTGATGGCGTTTTAAATCTTTTAACTTCGTTTTTACATCATCACTTTCAGTTGAAAGTGGAATTTGCATATTGGTAAAAAAATCATTCGGATCTCTCACTGTAAGAACAAACAAACTCGAATCACTATTGGCTCCATGAATTTCGCCAGTGAGTCCGGTTGTTTTTAATTTATTTTCGACATCATTTAAATCGATGGCACCAAAAGCTTGATGCAGGTGAAAAGCACTCAATAAAAGAATGGTGATAAATTTAGGCATAAAACTCTCCCGGTAAGCGTGTATGAGAATTTTTATACCAAAAAAATTTTAAGGAAGCATTATGTGATTTGTTTAACGCACTCTGAATCTAAATATTCGTCTTTATAAAGAACGTAAGCCTTATAATGATTTCCATAGAGTACAATTTCTTCTGCGCTTAAGGCCCTTTTTAAGACAGCGGGATTTCCCATTATCATACTGTTGGGAGGAAATTTTTTTCCTGGTGGAACGACACTGCCACCGGCCACGACACTATTGGCGCCAATGAAGGCTCCATCCATGATCAAAGCCCCCATTCCTATGAGACAGTGATCTTCTATAGTGCACCCGTGAAGTGTCACGCTGTGACCTATGCTCACTTGAGAGCCAATGTTAAGAGCGAAGTCTTTTGTTACATGAAGCATGCTTAGGTCTTGGACATTTGTATTTTTTCCGATGGTGATTGTATTAACGTCACCTCGGGCCACGCATTGGTACCAAATATTTACATTTGTATCGAGGACAACTTTTCCAATAATGTCTGCGCTTGGAGCAATGAAGACACCAGGGCCGATAGTAGGTTTGATTCCTCTAAAAGAATAAAGAGGCATAAGATTTTACTCTGCGACTGCTGCAGCAGTTTCGACTGGTTTTTTCCATGGCAAGAGTGAAACATAAGCTGCTAGATCTTTCATGTCTTGAGGTGAAAGACCTTTTACGATAACGGCCATAGAAACATTGTTTCTCGCGCCTGATTTCATTTCAGTTAATTGTTTTTCAATATACCAATCAAATTGCCCACCAATAAAAGGTGCTTTTTGAGATGACTTACCTTCTCCACCTTTACCGTGGCAAGAAATACACTGATTAAAAAGTTTATGACCGCTGACTAATTGAGGAGTATTAAGATCAACGACTGGAGCGTATTCCTTAACCACAACTTCGACTTCGGCGACTTTTTCTTTCGGAGCCAGAAGTGTTTCAACTAATTGTGAATGTTCACGATGTTTTTCTTCAGTGGCTTTTATGTCAAATTTCTCATTTGATACTGGTAATGATTTATAAGAGAACATGACTAGTGCTAATACAAAAGTAGCTAGTACTGATAAAAAAACGATCAATCTTGTCATGACTCTCCCGCCTGAAACATTAGAAAAAAACACTCATTTAAGTATGCAATTATAGGGTATTTGAAAAATAATGGCAATTTTATAGACCGCTTGCGAGAATTTTTTCTAACTCATCAATGACTTTAATTTCTTGCAATAACTCTCTGTGCTCTCCCTTTAGAAATCCTTCTTCCCGGGAGTGATTGAGATAGGCGAGCAGCGAGTCATAGAAGCCTTCATAGTTAAAGATATAACTTTTTTTCTCGTGATATTTCAATTGTGTCCAGGTCAACACTTCAAACATTTCATCCAAAGTCCCCATTCCGCCCGGTAAACTCAAAAAAGCGTCGGAGAGATCGTACATCATTTGTTTTCTTTGGTGCATTGTCTCAACAACGTAAAGTTCACTCAAGTTTTCGTGAGCAACTTCATAGTCAACGAGTGCTTTAGGAATTACACCTATGACCTTGCCTCCGCGCTTGAGCACTCCATCGGCGATCGCTCCCATGAGTCCAATTGAAGCCCCTCCGTAGACCAGGGAAACTTTATAGCGCACCAAAAGTTCACCGATAATATCTCCCAGCTGAAGATAATTTGTCCCTCGACCACTGGCCGATCCACAAAAGATACAAAGTTTTTTCATTTCGATTGTCCTTTATCAAAGTAAAAGAAATACTCTTTATTGCCATCTTTTCCTGATATCGGTGAATCGCACTGACTGACTAGGAAAAAATTTTGCGCCTTACACCACTCTTTTAATTCATGAAGCATCACTAGGCGGTGGCCTTCACTTTTAACGATTCCATTTTGATCAATTCCTGTGGGCCCCACTTCAAATTGTGGCTTGACTAAGGCAATGATGTGACCATTTTCTTTCAAGAGATCGAAAATATTTTTAAGCACAAGCTTTAATGAAATAAACGACAAATCGACCACCGCGAGATCAACTTTTTCAGCGAGAGTAAAAGGAAATTTAATATTTACACCTTCATGATTTTCAACTCGAGAATCACTTTTAATAGAAGGCGCTAGCTGATCATGTCCAACATCAATACAATAAACTTTTTTTGCTCCGGATCTTAATACATAATCCGTGAAGCCTCCAGTAGAAGCACCGACATCTGCAATGACAAGACCTTCAACATTTTGTTGAAAGCGGACAAGTGCCCCTTCAATTTTATGGGCCCCTCGAGAAACATACTGTACATCTTTTCTCACTTCTAATCCCTCACTAGTTACTTTTTGTGAAGCTTTTTCAACTTTTTTATTTTGATAAAACACCACTCCTTCATCAATTAATAGTAGTGCCTGAGAACGAGTAGACGTTAACTTTGCATCAACAAGGACCTTATCGACTCGATCTCTTATCATAATGAAACGGGGGTAATAATAATTTCTATCTGCTCTTCATTTCTTTCTTGATGAGTAATAGATTTTGTCTGACCTAGGTAAATATCTAAGTTCGGCTGGTTAAATGTTTTTACAATTTTTCCATTAACATTGTAGAGGTCGCCCTTAATTCTCACGAATCCGGATGGCCCATATTCATGAATACTTTGAATATAGAAGGCAGAAATATCCGCTTTAATGCCATTTTTCATCTGTATTAGAACGTGTTCTTTATCGTCTATTGACTGGATAGAATGTTGCTCTGTGGATAAAAAGAAGCCTTTTCCAATCCCTTTTTTATAGATGAGGCTGACATTTAAGCCAATATTGGCTTCGGCCGCAACAGAGAGTGTCAAAAACAAACAAAGAATAAGAGTTTTCATCTTTAAATCTTAAATGATGAGTCATGAGGGGACAATCACTTTATGATTGAAAAAAATCTTTTATGAAGTTATAACTATGTCTTGAATTAAGGGTCAATAGCTCAGTTGGTTAGAGCTCCCGGCTCATAACCGGGTGGTCACAAGTTCAAGTCTTGTTTGACCCACCATTTGTCAAGCTGGTCGAACTTTCGGCTAGTACATTTTGAAAATTAAAAAGGGAGCCGGCGAAAGCCAGCTCCTTTTTTATTTTATCCCTTCCAACTGCAAAACTTATTTCTAATTTATCCGGAAAAACTTCAATTCTCTCAATCAAACTCACAACAATTTTCTGCTTTTTACTCGTCGTTAATCCTGTCTTTTTCAATTCATTTAAAACCTCAATAAAATTCTCATAAGTTAGAAGATCAATCGGCAATTGATTCTGCAATTCTTCACTCCTAAGCACTAAAACCTTTTCTTCATGCTCTTTTTTGGAAATCCCAAGCTTTCCCATCTGAGTGTAGATCGCGCTCGCGGAAACCTCTTTAGGAAGTTTACCGAGCCTCACTGTCAGCGATTCAATCTGGGCATTGATGGAATAAATCTTATTCTTTAGTCGTTCGATGTCTTCTGCCTGCTGATTATTTCCCTGAAGCACTTTTACTTTAGACAATAATTCCTCTGCAAGATTGCCACTCAATAAAGCCTGGACATCCTTCCAAACCATTTCTTCCGCCATCTCTGCCGGAATTCGATGTGGATCACAATTATAAATTTTATGGATCAGACCACTTTGAACCTTTGATCGCCTACTATGCTCGTAGTAGGGATGTTTTTTAGTTTTTCCATGGGCAGATTTTCCACAAAGCTTGTCTCCACAAACTCCACAATAAATTATTTCTGTAAGAAAAAATGGATATCGCTCAACTGACTCTGGCTTTTTTGCGCAATGATTTTTAGATAATTTTTCTTGAACTCGTGCAAACGTCACTTCATCAATAATGGCATCCCAACAAGCTTTAGAAGTTTTTATTCCTTCTTTTGTTTTAAATACCTTTACTCCAATATAAGCCTTATTGGTCAAAATTTTATGAAGCGTATCGGCCTTGAAAACTCCAGCCCGAACCCAGCCACTGCCTTCTATTTGCTTTCGAACATGATAATTATTTTCATTGAGCCACAGGCAAGCTGACGATAATGTTCCATGATCAAGAAAAGCTTTAAAAGCAATCTTTACCACTTCAGCATCATCAGGATGGACATCAAGACTTCCGCGAGTGTCAGACAATTTATATCCGAGGGACACTGGCCCGCCGTTATAAAGTCCACGTTCGGCCCTAATTTTAAAACTCGCTGAAATTCTCTCGGCAGTTTGACGCCTTTCAAATTCAGCAAAATTGGCAAACGATTTCAGCATTAATTCACCGGCGGCATTAGTCGTATCAAAATGTTCTCGCAAAGAATGAAACTCACAACCGACATTTTGAAAAAACTCCCACATCTCACAAAAATCTTTTGTGCTTCTCGATAGCCTTGAAAGTTCTGTCACCATTACAAGGTTTACATCACCCTGACGTATGGCCTTAAGTAACCTTTGAAGCGCAGGACGATTCATATTTTTTGCAGAAAGCCCAGCATCGACAAAGACGCCAGCTAGCTCGCAGGATTTACCCGATTCTTGCTCGTGACGAATCACTTGGCGCAAGCGCTCTTCTTGGTTTTTTATCGAACCTTCGGGATTTTCACACTGCTCTTCTGTGGAAACTCTTATGTACATAAAGTCCTACCCACTAAAGTCTCAGGAATGGACAAAGGAGATTGTAAATCTTGCCATATTTCAAATACTGACTGGAAACAAACGATGGCATTTGACCATGAGGTTGCTAAACCTACAAGCTGTCTTGGTTGTCACTCAACGAATACACCTGCAAACCAAGTTAAACATCCCTCGGCCATTGGTAGTTATAACAAAATAGATTGTATTAAATGTCATACCTACGACAAAACGACATCTGCTCGTTCGTGGGCAAAAATTGTTTTTAATCATAAAACGCATGCACCTTCTCCTGCAAGTTGTCTGGAATGTCATAAAACCATAAATAATTCTTATCCTCAAAGTGGTTCACACTTAATTGGAAGTCGTCTTAATAAAGACTGTGCTGTTTGCCATAAATTTGATGGAATTAAACCTTGGAAAAATTTCACTGGCTTTGATCATGTCGCTGTTGAAGCAAATGAAAGATGTGATTCATGTCACAAAGCTGGCTCTCAAACTTTAAAATACAAATTAGCAAATCACGTTGCCACGACTCTTGACTGTACCTCTTGTCATACAAGTACCGCTTGGAAACCAGCATCTTTTAAACATTCAACAGGTGATACAAACTGTATTAGCTGTCATAACGGGACTAATGCTACGGCAAGACCTACTAACCATAGTCTTAATATTGCCAATCACCAATGCAGTACATGTCACACTCAGACAGCATTTAAACCTTATAGTTTCAATACAGCGTATAAGCATTCTGCTTCAGGTGGGATGCCCCCTAAAGGCACTTCTTTCCACAAGTCTCAAAGTACGTGTACAAAATGCCATCAAGTTACAACTGACACTGTTACTTATAATGACACTCTGGCAAACTCAAGTTTAACTCCAAAGTGTGCGGGATGCCATACGTCTGAATATAAACCTGCAAAGCATAACAATAAAACGATCACAACGAATGCAAATTGCCTAAGTTGCCATTCATATAATGGTTGGTAATTTAAAGTAGATAAGGAAAACTTATTCCCACGACAATTTCATTAAATTTTAAACTTTCTGATAATTGTGAAACATTTGAGCCAGTACCTGAGCGAACTTCTGTAAAAGTGACCATCCGGTATCCACCATTCAGACTCACCGAAGGAGTTAGTTGATATCCAAAACCCAACTCAATTGTATTTCCGTCATGATAAGTCCCAGAGCCAATTTCTGATTTATTACTGAAATAATAAGTCACCCACCCTCGGTAAAGATTCGCAAAATTGTAACCAATAGTTCCACCATATTCGTTTCTTACATAACCTTCTTGAGTCATACCACCAGAAGTCTTTAAATCATAAGATGAACGGGTGTAGTCAAGACCAGCGTTGAATCCAAGTAGCTTTTGGTAGTAAATAAACTTAGCACCATACTGAATCCCAGTATAAGTCTGGGCCGTAGCCTGTCCTGAAGTCGAGGCACTCACATTGTAAGCAACATGGGGTTCTATCAATGCCTTGGCCGACAGAAGTTTTGAGTTAACTAGCAGCCCAAATACTAGGAACATTATGACATTTTTCATGCGAAAGGCGGTCCTGTTATATTGAAAAAAAGAATTACTTCCTATTACAACATAAAAACCGAAAGAACTAAATGCTTGTTTTAATTATTTAGTAATTACAAATTCGTCTTCACTAAACCAACAAGCTGGCCTGTAACCTTGATCCTTAACACAGGCTCCTACTTTTGGATCAACTATATCAAACGGAACATCAATACCGATATCACAATTGGCTCCAGATAAATAAGTATCCAGACGGCATTGTGGATTAGGGTGTTTATAAAGTGTAACACTCACCTTAGTGGGATCATTTAACAATAAGCTTGGGTCCGGAGTGCCTTTTACCATCGAGGCAAAAACTTTGCTTACTGCCAATCCCGCGAGAACGGTACGAGTGCAGGCCGTATCTCGACATTTATTCATAGCTGCAGATAATTCAGTCGCATCGGAATCAATTTCATAACTTTTTGTATCTGGATAGTTTTGAAAAATTATTGGAAGACACTTGGTTGTTGCAAAGTAATCTGCTTGTCCTTCTGCAGACGACCATCCACGTAGTCCAGAAGTCCCCCTGAAAATTTTCGGAGCGCCTCCCAGATGGTGGCCAACTTCATGACAGAGAATTAATGCAAAACCATCTTTCGTCATTTCCGGATGTCTCGCTAAACCTCCGTGAACAACGATCACTGGATTGTTAATGTCATCTCTTGTGGCAAAAGCATCGACAGTTCCATCGGCCCACTTGCGTTCAAATATGAGTTCTTTATTCATTCGTCTTTTTATTTCTAAACTCATGAGTGCATGCACTCTATCGATAGTTTGGTTAAAATCATATTCTGATAAACCACTTGCTGATTTCACTCCCGCTTCATATTTTATTTTACTCATTGGAAAACAAACAGCATCGTCTCGCTTGTAATTTGCAGCATGACTAGTAAAACTTACGATTGTCAAAAATCCAGTAAATGCCAATAGTATGTTCTTCATTATGTTTTCCATTGTTACCTCTTTATAACTTAATCTCATATTCTAATGAGTTTGTATTCTTTTACATCATTACCAAGAGGGTCATAATAATTACATGATTCAAATCATCTAAATATTTGTTAACTATGGTATTAAAAGCTGTCCTAGATCAGTTCCACCTCGTCTCTCCAGGACTAAAACTATATCCGTAAGGTAATCATAAACGGACAACTTTGGAGGATATATGAAAAATTTAAAACACACTCTTGCTGCTTTAGCTCTTCTACCATCACTATCATTTGCTGGTGCAGTAATGCAATCATCATCGGTTCCAGTTAACCATGTATTTACTCCCGCTGGTTTTGATAGCAATGACAGTGTTGAGTTAGTTGTTACTGGGTATTTACCAAACTTATGCTTTAAAGCGCCTCAGTCACAAGTGTATATTAAAGATGGTAAAATTAATGTTTCGGTAAAAGCTAATAAAAATCAAAATGGTCTTGGGTTTTGTGCAGATGTTATTGTTCCATTCATTGAACATATTAAAGTTGGAGTTCTTGATAAGGGAAAATATGAAATCGTAGTTAACGAAAATACATCTTGGGCAAAAAGAAGCAGCATTGCCATTTTAGAAGCAAGTAGTAATTCGATTGATGAAGTCATTTATGCAGATGTTGATGATGTTGTAAGAGAAGATGAAGGTTCTAGAAAAGTTTTATTAAAAGGATATAATCCAAGTGACTGTTTTGAATTAAAAGAAATTGTTGTTTTGGATAACGGTGTTGATACCTATTCGATTCTTCCTAAAATGAAACAAGTAAGAGCTTTTTGTCCGAAAAAAATGATTCCATTTACTTATGAAATGGACGTTCCAGAAAAACTAGTTGCTGATAAAGTTTTATTACATGTGCGTGTTATGGATGGTCGAGCAGTAAATACCATCTTTAATAATAAGCCACTAATGGAATAATCCTTATTAATTAGCTTGGTTTTCCCCCCGAATGAATGCAGAGACTTGGTCTCTGCATTCATTGTTTTAAAGTAAATTTACTTTTAATTATCAACTACTCGGTATTACATTCGTCACTGTCAAAATTTTCAACACTCTCTAAAAATTGGTCAATTTTTAGCCAGCTAATCAAGGACTTAATCCACTAATTTTGGCCCGAAGCCTGCACTTACTATTCGTAAGCGGGGGCTTAAAATGAAAACAACAAAATTATTTATTATCGCACTTATCCTTTCACTTATTGCAACACCTGTAATGCCAAAGAGTTTCTCGAAAGCTGAAGTGGCCAGATACAATGTGGATGTTATCTCTAAAATGATCAAGGTAGTTCAGCCTGATTTAAAATTGAGTAAGCGTAGACAAATTGCTTTAGAACTTTATAAGTCATCTAAAAAATTCGCTGTCGATCCTAAGATCATGGTGGCCATCATTGCAACTGAAAGCAATTTCAATAATGATGCAGTTTCATCTACTGGGGACTTATCACTGGCCCAAATTAATACCAAAGTATGGGATATTGAATTTAAGAGATTAGGCTTATCAAAAATCAATATTAAAAGATTGAAAAAAGATGAAGCATACGCACTTAACAGAATGGGTGCCATCCTCAGTATTTTAAAAGCACGTCATGCTAAAAAAGACAATAAATGGTATGCGACTTACCACTCAAAAACAAAAAAACATAAAGATGTTTATGTTAAGAAAGTTCAAAATCATTTGAGATCTATCGCTGCGACTTCTCTATAATTCGAGAGTGCCACTAAATATTTTATCCACTTTTCCACAAAGATAGATCGAACTTAAGTCAGCTGAGAATTTTATGGCCAAACGTCCGCCGAGGGTTTCAAGAATAATTTCTTCAGACCATCCGTAAAAACGAGCTGCCGCCAAAGCTGTGGCCGTGGCACCTGTGCCACACGAGAGAGTTTCATTTTCAACACCGCGCTCATAAGTTCTCACTCGCAAATGTTTGGGGCCAATGACCTCAAAGAAATTTGCATTTGAACCTTTAGTAAATCGTGAGTCATAACGAATGAGTTTACCTTTTTCGAAAACTGGATAATCCAATATTTGCGAGATTTCAAACACCGCATGAGGCACACCGGTATTCATATATAGACAATTTTTAGCTTTTAAATTTTCACAAAAATCAATGAGCTTGATTTTATCTACATCGTAGAGTTCAGACATTTTCAATTTGAAGCCATATTCTGAATCTAGACTGCATTCATAAAGACTGTTCATTGTTTCAAAAAGGTATAGTTCTTTTTGAATCGAAAGCACTTCGTGGGCAAAAGCTGTAATGGCACGAGCTCCATTTCCACACATTTCAACTTCACCACCATCGGCATTTATATATCTCATTTTAAAATCAGCTTTATCACTTTTTTCAAGCAATAAAACTCCATCGGCACCAATTCCTGTCTTTAACTGACAAAGCTTTGACCATAGATTTTTATCTTCAGCTTTGTAAAGATTTTGGCGGTTGTCGATAATGATAAAATCATTTCCAGTTGCATTGTATTTATCAAATAAGATTTTTTTCATAGCACTACATTAATATCCTGGAACCATTTTGTAAAAGAAGTATCTTTTTGACTCCAAATTGTCCCAAAAAGTGTCAATTCGGTTCTAAATTTGATCATAAAGATTGGCATTCACTTTGCTTTGATAAACATGCCGGTGTTCACTGGCTTTTTTCTGAGGGGGAAAAATGAATTTTTCAAAAATCATGCTCATGTCATTATTAGTTGTTTCAAATGCACTGATCGCCCAAGATAGAATTGGCTGGGGAAATCAACCTGGTGCAGGTCCTGGTAGAGATCCAGGTCAAGGCAGTCGCCCCGTCGAGCCCCGACCACCAAGAGACCAATTCGATCCATTTGATCCAAGGGATCCATGGGAAGATCAAAGAGAGGATCAAAGAGAGGATCAAAGAGATATTGAATTTCAAGTGAACCGGTATTTTCAAGGTCAAGAAAGATTAGATCTTTTATCAGATTATTATATCAAGACTCAACTTGAGAGAAAAAAAATTAAAGAAGTTATTATTACTGCTTCAACAGAACGTGGCCTTGGAACTGCTCAATTACTCGCCAACGGACAAGCCCTAGAATCAGCAAAAACTGTAGCGAGACAAATAGCCCAGTACACATTTAGAGTTGATCAATTTGGAAATACTGTTGGTCAAAATTTGCGATCACTTGAACTTAAAATGCAAGGAAAGTTTTATGTTGAAAAAGCTGTCTTCGTTATTGCTAAGAATAACGGTCCTATCGGTCCTGGCCCTGGCCATCCACCAGTTCCGCAATTTGAAGTTGTCAGACAACAACTCAATGAAACCATCCAGGGCGAAGGTGGATTGCATCTTTTTAGAATGTTTAACTTAGGAGCTGAAAGGCAAGGTCAAACCGTTAGAAGAGTCACTGTACTTGCAAGATCACAACGAGGAAGCGCACAAGCCCAACTATTAATTAATGATCAAAATAGTGGCCAGGCTCAGCTTATCGGAATGGGTTCAACTCGCTTAACATTTGATCTCTATGCTGGACAAAAAATTGGCCGCGAAATTCAAGGGCTCAGACTCTATTTTAGAGGAAATGTTGTTATAGAAGAAGTTTCCCTTGAAATTGAAAAAAGTAACGGTGGGCAATTTCCAGGACCTGCTCCAATTGAAAGAAGAATCGAGCAAGTCATCAATCAAAGATTGTATGATACAAGCGGAGTGAACTTGACTGCTTTAATGAGAATTGAAAGAAGACATGAAGATCGTATTGTTGATTCTGTTGAATTAGTTTTGAGAAATAGTGATTACGGAGCTCGCTTAAAATTATGCCAACAAGTAGCTGGTCAATACCAAACATTAAACTGTGGAGCAATTTCAACTCTCAGTCCAGGTGCTCAAATCGTAAGACTAACATCGGTGAATTACGCAAAACTTTCAGAAATTAGTTTATCAGTAAGAATGGGAATGATCGACATCGAAAGAATCATTGTCAACCTCAGATAATCATTTCCATTTTACTCTCTGCACACGTCTATGAAAGGGCCCTTTAAAACAAGAGGGCCCTTTTCCTTTTTAGAATTTTATATTCATACCAAGTGAAGGCTGTAATTCATAATCTTTTAAATTTGGATCATCAGTAGGAGTATGTGTTGCGGTTAAGTCAGCCGAAAGTGAAAAATACTGCATAATTTTAATATCTAACCCAAGACCAACATAAGGTTGAACTTTGCTCACCGTAGTTTTTGTTGTTGTTAAATTATTTACAGTTTTCGTCTGAACGTTTTGTCTACCCTGTGCACCACCTCTTATGTAAGACGAGAAAAAAGGGCCTAAATCAAAGCTGCCTCTTAGTCCCAAGCGTGCTTTGTCTTCGACATCTTTATAAGTTGTAGCATTTGTCACATCATTACTCGTATCTTGACCACGAGTGATCTCTGCTTCTGCAGAAGCAATCGGTAATTTATATACCGCTCTCAAGCCAAAAATAGCTCGGGTTTTCATTTGCACACTAGGTTGAAATTTTTGTACTCGCTCTACCCCTATGATTGGTGAAATACTCAAGTTTTCGTTTGAACTGGCTGCAAAGGCAGGTAGTGATAGTATTAAAAATAAATTTAAAAACAAAATTTTCATAAAACTCCTATAATTTGAAATTGAAATGAATTTGATCAACCACTTGATTGATGTCCTTCATTTCTCTCACCTCATCCAAAACATGGTGTTCAATAATACCATCTGGTCCTAAAAAAATTCGTTGAGGTTTAAATTTAAAAAAATCGTATTGAGGCAAATGAGTTTTTTTATCCAGTAATGTTAAAGAATCAACTCCAATGTAGTTACAAACGCCCTCTGCCCATAAATTATTTGTCACAATTCCTTTTACTTTTGAAAACAAATAAATCATCTCTTTAATATTTGATCCACGTTGAATAAAAAGGTCATTATGTCCTAAATCGATACTGGCAAATAAATCTGAGATAATATTTTCGTCGAACTGACTCCAGATTATAAATTTTTGTTTCTGAAAACTATCAAAAAATATTTTCCATAACTCTATCTGCGCTGAAGTGTTGATAAAATTATCAAGCATTATCATGATAAATTTAGGTGGCTCAGGTTCTTTGAACAACTTTTCGATAGTATCAATCGATTGCCCCGTTTCTTTAGTTTTTGAAATACGAATATCTTGCATTGGCTTATTTAAATAAAGCTCCAAAAGCTTCATCGACTGTTTTTCGATTGATAAAGAGACTGGGAGAGGATATTTTTTTGTTAAAAAAACTTTATTCCATTTAACTTCAAACCCTACTCTTTCAACTGCTCTAAAATTAAATCCCATAAATGCAGAATTAAAAGAATTTTCTAAGTCAAAAAATAAATCAATATTAAATATTGCATTCATATTGGCACAAAAATGATGTGTTTCAATTAGGCTTTTTTTAACTACAGGTCTTTCATAAACCTTAACCTTAAATGGCAAAAAGCTTAGGGCCAGTGAACAATTATCTTCCACAATAATATTAATTTCTGCTTTGGGAAATTCTTCACTAATAGTGACAATAAATGGAAAACAGCCAATAATTTCCAATTCTGTACGAGGACATTTAATGAGTATTTTTTTTATTTCCGTTTCCATAGGCTTGGATCCTTAAATCTAAAATCATATAATTTTTTAAAATCGCTTAATTGTGATTCTGCTGGTACGGCCCTTACAAGGGATTTTAACTCTTCCCAGGAAAGTTCAGATTGGAGAAGTTCACTTTCAATATTAAATTGTTCTGTACGCTCAAATTTTTGCTTAGCCTTAAAGATTAGTCCTCTGGCACCCACTAAATTTCCTTCGCGATAATGAATCATCGCCGCAGCCACCTGAATCACTGCCCAATAGACATTTCGCAAAGGGCCTGGCTCTTCAAGCCAATGATGTTCCAAGTCTTCATGGCATTCCCAATATTTCTGAGCGTTATAAAGTAAAATGCCCTCTTCCATGATTGCCAAATGCTCCAGTTCAAATTGACTCATTTTTTGCCTGCATGAAAGAAAGTTGGTATCTTCATAGTTCTCTATTCTACATTTTAAAAGGAAAAATTGTTATGTCGGAAATTTCTGATCAAATTCAAACTCTAGTACCTGACTATGTTCGTTATCTACAGGTTTATCAAGCGGGTAAACCAATTGACGAGTTAACTCGCGAACGTGGACTGACCAAAATTTCGAAATTAGCAAGCAATGAAAACCCTTTAGGGCCATCTCCTTATGCCATTAAAGCAATGACTAATGCCCTCTGGGATGTTCATCGCTATCCTGACATGAATGCTTATATGCTTAAAAGTTCCCTAGGAAAGCTCTATAAACTTAAAAATGAGAATATTATTCTAGGGAACGGATCTGAAGGGATAATGGCTTATATTGCCAGAGCTTTCATACAACCTGGGCAAGAAGTTTTAACAAGCCAAAACTCTTTTATAGGTTTTAGTATCATTGCCAGAAGTGTAGGCGCATTACTAAAAACCGTTCCCTTGACTGCTGATTACCGTTTTGATGTGCTGGCTTTAGCAAAAAGTATTACCAAAAAAACGAAAGTCATCTACATCTGTAATCCCAACAATCCAACGGGAACTTACATCAATAAAAAAGAATTTGATTTTCTTATGTCTCACGTTCCTGATCACGTTTTAGTTATTTTAGATGAAGCATATTTTGAATACGCTGTGGGAAAAGATGATTATCCAAATTCTATGGATTATCGATATGACAACGTCATTACTTTGAGAACTTTCTCTAAAGCATATGGTTTATCAGGCATTAGAATCGGATACGGTTTTGGACATGAAGACCTTATTTCAAATCTTACAAAAGTTAAGCTTCCATTCGAACCTGGAACTATCGCTCAAATGGGCGCCGCTGGTGCCATACATGACAAGCCACATTTAAAAAGAACTATTTCAAACAATCAAAGACGCTATGTCGAAACTTTTGATTTTTTAACTCGACATGAATTTAATCCTATAAAGTCTGTGGCAAACTTTATAGCTTTTAAAACTGGATCAGAAGAAGCCTCTCGTTACATGTTTGAACACTTGCTTGATCAAGGTGTAATTATTCGTCAACTTAAGGCCAATGAAATGCCTGACTACGTCCGTGTTTCACTAGGAACTAAAAGTGAAATGAGTCATTTTTTTAAAGCCATGGAATTTATTCTTCCAGAATATAACAAGCGTTATGGGAGACCCAAAATATGAAAATTGTCACTTACATTCATCATCACCAATATGGTTGTGATAAACGCCTGGGTATATTAATTGATGATCATAAAATACTTGATCCTAACTTAGTCTTTGCTTGTGACTTTGAACGAGAAGGCCGATTCAATCCACGTGAAAGGGCTGATATTTATTGTCCAGCTTCACTCAATAAATTATTACGTACACGAGATAATCCTCACGAAATATTAAAAGAAGCTTGGGGACTCATGCTTTTTCTAGAAAAATGTGGAGACATGCAGCTACAAGACGGGACTGATTACATCATAGACTTAAAAGATAATGTCCGACTGACAACACCTTTAGATAAAATAGAAACTTATCGTGATTTTTTTGCTCATGAAAAACACGTGGCAACCGGATTTAAAAAACGCAACGAACCAATACCAGAAGCTTGGTATGAGTTGCCCGTTTATTATAAAGGAGCTACTGCGGGATTTATTGGACCCAATGAAGAAATACTTTGGCCGTCTTATACCGACGTACTTGATTATGAATTAGAACTGGGAATGGTCATTGGTTTAGACGGAAAGAATATCAAAGAAAAATTTGCTCACAACCATATATTCGGCTTTACGATTTTGAATGATATTTCAGCTCGTGATATTCAACGAAAAGAAATGACAGTGAGGCTGGGGCCTGCCAAAGCTAAAGATTTTTGTTCAGTCATAGGCCCCGTTATTGTGACACCTGATGAGTTAAATACTTATGAACCTAATTTGTTAATGACTGCAAAAATAAATGGAATTGAATGGTCTAGAGGAATGTCTGGAGACTCGCATTTTTCATGGGTTGAAATGATTGTTCATGCGGCCAAAGAAGAATGGCTTTTAGCAGGGGACTTTTTTGGTTCGGGCACAGTTGGCACAGGTTGTGGACTGGAATTAGATAAATGGATACAAGCTGGAGATATTGTTGAGTTGGAAATAGAAAAAATTGGTAAACTTACTAATCTTGTGGGGAATAAACGCAATGGAAAATTTTAAGGCATCTGGAATTCATACAAAGCAAGCTCATGTGAAAATACCTGAAGGTCACTTTGAAGAAGAGCATGGTCGCAATGGTTTTTTTGGTCGTGTTTCTCATCTTTATCACCAAAAACCACCTGTTGCTTGGATCAATATCGAAGGTGATTTAAAGCCGAGATGCCAACCTCCGATGTTTAATTCCCATTTATCAGACAATCAATTTATCACAATTTTATCCAATGAAGATGTTGTGATCAATATTGCAAAGTTTACAAAATCATTTGAAAATTTTTATCGTAGTGCTGATTTTGATGAAATGTTTTTTATACATGAGGGTACTGGCAAAATTGAAACGATCTATGGTCACCTTGATTATATAAAAGGTGATTATATTATCATCCCTCGAGGAACAACTTATAAACTATACCTGAAGACAGAAACGAAAATTCTCAAAGTTGAATCAAGATCTGAATTTGAACAACCTGATCGTGGAATGTTGGGGCCAAATGCTTTGTACGACCAAACTGCAATAATAACTCCAACTGCAGCAATCGGAAGTGAACAAAACAAGAGCGAGTACAAAGTTGAAATAAAGCGATTAGGTAAAATCTCAACTGTTACCTACCCTTTTAATCCCCTTTGTGTGAGTGGATGGAAAGGTTCTGTGTATCCATTTAAACTTTCTATCTATGACTTTTGCCCAGTTATGAGTCATCGCTACCACATGCCTCCAAGCGCACACACAACTTTTGTATGTAAAAACTTTGTCATTTGCTCATTTGTTGAAAGGCCACTTGAAGATTCAAGTCACGGTGTTTTAAAAGTTCCTTTTTATCATTCAAACATTGATTTTGATGAAGTGCTTTTTTATCACCAAGGAAATTTTTTCTCTAGGGATAATATCGATGCTGGTGCTCTCACTTTTCATCCGCAAGGAATTCACCATGGACCTCATCCAAAGGCATTCAAAAATAGCGAAAGCAAGACATTTACAGATGAATTTGCTGTCATGATAGATACTAAAAAACCACTCTTGCCGTCAGAATGGTTTACTAAAAATGAAAATAACGATTATTGGAAATCCTGGATGGTTCCTTAAAAAACTAAACTACAATATTAAAATATTCAGAGCTGACTGCTTCATAACATTTGTCTGATAGCTCAAGTTTGTCTTGAAATTTAGTAGAATCAATCTCACTTAAAATTGAAATTTCTGCTTCTATCGTTGAATAAGAAAATAGTTTTAGAGCGTGAATATAAAATGGAGTCGCATCATACCAGAAAATATGATCCCTATTTTTAAGACTCACTTTTTCTTGATCAAGATTTTTGTAGTTAAGGCAAATTGGCAAGACTCTAGCTTTTGAATTTATTGCTGCTTGAAATAGTGGCCTTTTAAATTTTATTACGCTCTCACCATTTGTACTTGTGGCTTCAGGAAAAATGGCAACATTGAGTCCACGCTCAAGTGCGCGAGTAAGTTCTTCGACTTCTCCCCCTAATCCACGCTTGCTTCTTCTTTCAACAAAAAGACAGCCACCCAGTAAGCATAACTGCCCTAAGAATGGTGTGTTTTTCATTTCAACTGAAGTTACAAAGCAGACTGGGAAAAATGAACTTATGATGAGTATGTCTAAATAAGTCAGGTGATTTGAAACAATTAGGTAATTTGCTGTTGGGTTAATTAATGTAAAATTTTTCTTAATTTTTATATTGAAGACAGATAGACCGATTTGACTTGTGCGGGCGATGACTTTAGTTAAATAAGGTCTTGCACGGTTAAAATTAAAACCGCAAAAAAATAAAATTAGTAATGCTGAGGTAAAATACCCTAAAAGAGCGATGGAAAAAAGAAATATTCGGAAAAAAAGTCTCAACTGGGACATTCATAGCCTATTTTTTAAAATACCGTTTCTCGTAAGAAGAATTAACTTCTTTTAGATCAAGTATAGTCAAAAAATCTATGCATTGAAAATCTTTATCAAGTGCTGGTTTACCAAATACCTTAGCTCCCGCATTAAGATAGCTTCTTAAGAGTGAGGGAATTTGACTAATGACAAACTTTTCTTCAAAAAAATCTTCACCTCTTATACGTGAAAGATTCATCTTGTAGTTCGTTCTTGGCCTAATAACAAATTGTTCAGAAATCATTTGCTGATTAGTCATAACTTTTACAAAAGCTTTGGCCATTACGGGAGAAACAGTCATGATGGAACTGCATCCAAATAAATACTGAGCATTAGATTTATTGGCATATTCTCCAATTCCTCTCCAAAGCAAATCTATGACTGAGCCATTGCGATGTTCCGGATGAATACACGCTCGCCCGAGCTCAAGCTTGACGCCAGGACTTTTTAAGAAATCCTCCATTTCAAACTCACTTTGAGAATAAAATTTCGAGGAATGCTGACTTGAAAGCATTCTGTATGTTCCACAAATTTCACCCGTCTTATTTGAGCGTATAACTAGGTGATCACAGAGAGAATCAAAATCATCTAAGTCAAGATTATGATCATCAGTAATTCCAGTTTCATTAAAAAAAATATGATGTCTCAATCTAAAAAGCTCAGCAAGTTCAGAAATATGGTTGGCCGTTTTCAATGTATAATTTTGAGTTTTGATAAAAAGTGGATATCTAGGTGAATAAGTCAAAAAGCGAAGGGAAATATAGAGCATCCACTCATCATGAAGCTTGTGCCCGGAGTAGAGACAAGCAATTTGATTATTAGTGTTCATAATCCTCCCCTCTTAGTGAAAGTTTTTTCTTTTCTAAATAATTTAACAAATCGCAAAGAGCGTATTGCCGAGTATAAAAGCTGTCGAGGTCCATCACCTCTTTAGCAGTATGCATACCTCGTGTTTTCGGACCTAGACCATCAATCGTAATTAATCCTGGATGTGCAAAATAATTGATATCAGCAGCTCCTCCTGAGTGCTCGGCCATACAAGACTCTTCTTCATACTGAGTGAGGATGTTACGATAAGTATCAATTAAACAATAACTTGATTCACTTTCATCCATTGGAGGACAATCATCAACGATTTCTAAACTGAAAAAACATTTTTGTTTTGAATAAAAACATTCTACAGATGAAGTCTCGAGTAAACTTTTAATTGCCTTATCGAGACTATCTCTCACCTCTAGAGTGGGAAAACGCACGTCGAGTTTAATTTCAACGTGGTCACAAATAATATTAAATTTTTCCGTCATACTTCGAATTGAACCGACATTCACTTTTGTTTTTTTATCAATTTCATTCAGCAAATGAATTTTTGAAATAAACTCACTCGCACAATGAGCAGCATTGACAAATGGTTCTCCAAATCGACCGGCATGTGCAGCTTTTCCTTGGATATTTATTTTATACCAACGATTACCATTTCGAGAGCTAATTAAAGATCCGTTAAACAATGCTGGCTCTAGACCAAGAACCATTGATGATTCTAAACCCACTCTTCTAAACAATGAATGAAACCCAATAGAACCCATTTCCTCACAAGGAGAAGAAATAAAAGTGAGAGTGTGGTAATGAGTTGGATTAAATAGAAGAAATTTTTCAAGGGATAATAAGGCCATAACCAACTTCCTTTATCATCACCGACTCCTGCTCCACGAATTTCTTTTTTATTAAAATCTATACTAAACGCCAAATCAGACCCAGGTGAGCACACAGTATCCGCGTGTCCAATAAAGGTGATTCGCTCACTACTTAATCCTGATTTTTCAGCGTAAAGCAGATCTCCCGTTGATCTTTCTTTGTTTGGAATGAAGCTCACATCAAAGCCCAACTCAGTAAGCTTCTGCGCCAGCATGGACTGAACGAGATTGACTCCCTCAATGTGACTCGTTTGTGAGTCTATTAAAGTAAGTTCTTCTAAAAATTGAAGTCCTTCAATCTTTGTTGATGCAGAGTTCTGAAATACTAAATTCATCTCAAACATTTGAACTTCCATGTTGATTACTAATAAATTAAAACATAAGGACTTACCCATTGAATGTTAAATATCTGCTAGAAGTTTGTTAGAGTTGTATCAAGACGACGGTGGATGTAAGCTTGTGTAAGTTAAAATCAGAGGAGACAAAATGAACATGAAATCTTTTAATACAGATGGGCCTTTCGCTGATAATTACAAATTTCTTATTGGCTCGATTCTTCCTCGCCCTATCGCAGTTATTTCAACACGAAATGAAGATGGTTCAAATAATCTTGCTCCATTTTCTTTTTTTACAGCAGTCTCTGCAAGTCCAATGATCATTGCTTTTTGTCCATTAATAAAATCTAGTACTGGAACTTTGAAAGACACTCCCCGAAACATATTGAGAGAAAAAGAATTTGTTGTGAATATTGTTAGTGAAAGTATTATCGAAAAAATTAATCTTACTTCAACTGAAGTACCCTACGGTGTAGATGAATTTCTTCTCGCTGGATTAACCGCTATCGACTCTGAGAAGGTTTCAGCTAAAAGAATGAAAGAAAGCTTAATTCATTTTGAATGCATTTTTAGAGACCGCTTGAGTTATGGAGACAGCCCCGGGGCAGGACAAATTATCACCGGTGAAGTGGTTAAGGTGCATATTGCAGAAGAAATCCTTGAAGGCACAAGAATTATAACTCAAAAACTTAAACCCGTTGGAAGAGGTGTTGGAAATGATTATTTTCGATGTGGAGATACCTTTGAGCTGGATCGATTAATGAAGGCCCAAATTCAAAAATAGTTAACTTAAATGGTAAATTTTTTCAATTCATCTTTTTTACTTTCAAGAATAGATTGAATTTCATCAAATGTTTTGTTTTCTATTTCTGCATTTCCGATATCTTTTATGACAATTAAATCGATAGTGCTTCGAGCGCTTATTTTTTTATCTTTTGATAGATACATCATGATCTTGTCGATGGGGAATTCTTTATTAAACCATGGTGATTGATCACCTGGCATATCTAGGGCCTTTTTGAGTGCAGTAATATCATTAAGATTTTTTTCTGTTCCAAAAACTTTAAAAATTAAAGCAGTACCCCACATTACAGCTTCTCCGTGAGGTATATTGTAGATAAATTCAAGTGCATGCCCAAAAGAATGACCTAGATTTAAGATTTTTCTAATTCCATGTTCTTTTAAATCTTCTTCTGTCAGCTTTTCTTTAAACTTTGCACAGGCTTTGATGATTAAAGACATATCAGATCTTTTGATAACTAAGTCATAAATACTATAATCAAGAAAACAGTACTTCAGCACCTCACCAAGACCACTATTTTTTTCTACAACTGGTAGTGTGTCTATAAATCGAGAACAAATCCAAATATTTGTCGGTAAGTGGAAAGCACCAATGAGATTTTTTCCAGACTTAGAATTAATTGCGACTTTTCCACCAATACTAGCATCTACCATAGAAAGTAAAGTTGTGGGAATGATACTCCACTCTATTCCTCTTAAAATTGATGCCGCTACATATCCGCCAAAATCTGAGGTTGCTCCGCCACCAATAACAACGAGATGAGCATTTCGATGAATACCTTTTTCAAGAAAAAATTCAATTGCACTTTGAAATTCAGTTATGTTTTTAACCTTTTCTCCATCGGGTGCCTTCCAAAATAAGATTTTTTTATTTTCAATGGACTCCAGGATGATGTCTTTTGAATAAAGACTCCATACCTGATGGTCTGCAATAATCAAAAGAGTATCACTGGGAATTTTTTGCAGTTCCGAAATAATGGTCTCAATCGTAATGTCTTTAATTTCTGTCTTTATTTTCATCTTTAATTTCACTCAACCAAATATTGATAGCAATGATAATGATACGCGCCTATGATTACATTATACTCGAAAGCCCAATGCAATAACAAGGAAGGATAGCTAATGTTCCTAGAGAGCTTTAGGCATTTAATAGAAATTGAAGCCTTGAAACGCGACAATCAAGTAAATCAACAAAGAATTAATAGCGAAAACAAAAGAATATCCGACATAGAAGAGCGTCGTAAGAAATCCCTCGCTTCAATTGAAGAATTAAAAATTGAGGAAAAAAACTTAAAAGTTACAGAAACTCTTAATCAAATTGAAGATAAACAAATTCGTCTCACTAAACTTGAGGGCCAATTAGCATTATCTGCGACACAAAAAGAGCAAAACGCGTTTGAAAACCAAATAAGTATTTTAAAAGATGAAATTAAAGATTTAGAAAATCATTACTTTGAAAAGCTGGATCAAAGTGAAAGGCATCTCCTTGAAATAGACTCTCTCCAAACTTTTTATCAAGGTTCCGATTCAACGTTAAAAGACATCAAAGCTGAAGTTGCCGCTCTCGTATCCAAAGAAGAATTGATTATTCAAAATCGCCAGGTCAGAATTGATGCCCTTTTGGATATGTGTCAAATAAGTGTAAAAAAACTATACCTTGAACTTCAGCCCAAATTTTATCCCAAGTCTCCAATAAGTTATCTTCTCGATAAAAAGTGTTCAGGATGCCATATGCTGCTAGATTCACAAATGAGAAGTTCACTAGAAGAAGGACGTTCCCTCGAATTATGTCCAACATGCTCGAGACTCATCATTCCAGAAACAGCTAAAATTTACTAATTGAGTAATTTTTTCACCCATTCTAGTCATTACCTTGCTTGGTCGCTAGAAGTCTCTATGATAAAAAATCTTATTATTTTCATTCTATTACTTCCTGTCTTGAGTCAGGGTGCCATGGCAACTTTAGGCCAAGAGACTGATGATGGCACTATTAACAAAGGTTTTAGGATTCCCGAATCTACAATTGAAAAAGACTTCACTCTCATGAGTCTAGATCTAGAAGAAGTCTATCTATCAAGATATATCTTAAAAAAGAACTTTAAAGTCAGCAAAATCGAGGCTCATGAAATTGCTCAACAAGTGATAAAGATTTCTGCCTGTTTTAAAGTAGATCCTTGGATACTCGCTGCTCTTATTCAAAAAGAATCATCTTTTAAAAAAGACGCTGTCAGTGCGACAAATGCTGCTGGACTTACCCAATTTACTTCGTCTGGCTTTAAAGAAGTAAATGATCAACTTGGACTTAGAGGCAGTGCTGGAGCCAATGAGCAAACCACCCTTTATTTTTCTAGCGCAATTAGAAGATGCGTAAATGAAAGTTGGGTAGATTTGTGGAATCGTCTCTCTGTGCCTGAAACTGATTTACTCTTTTACAGCAGTGCTAAAGAATTAGTAAAAAAAGATCTAGAGCTGGCAATTACTTATGGGGCCATATTGTTAAAAACTTACGTGGCGGCCATTGATGTTAAAATGCAGCGTCTTGAGACTCCAATATCACTGAGCGAGACTTATTATCAAGCACTTCAAGTCTATAATGGTGAACCTGGTGACGCTAAAGTAAAATACGCGAAAAATATCTTTTTAAACCTCGAAAATATGTATCCTAGAAAAGTTAAATTTTCTTTTTCAAATGCCCCTTAGTATTGACAGCTCCAAATGAAAGTTCGATAAACCTACTACCGAGAAGAGGGGACCATCGCTGGTTTTTTGAGCAATCAAAAAACGGGAGGAAAGTCCGGACACCACATGGCAACGTAGCGGGTAACGCCCGCCCACCGCGAGGTGAGGACAAGTGCAACAGAAAGGATGTACAGGTAATGCTGTAGTGAAATCAGGTAAACTCTACGTGGTGCAAGTCCAAATAGGCAAAGGTGTTTTTTGGTCAAACAAAGAACTAGGAAGGGCCACTTCTGAAGATTGCGGGTAGGGTGCTCGAGCCTTAGGGTAACTTAAGGCCTAGATGAATGATGGTTCAAGACAGGATCCGGCTTACACCTTCTCTCGGTTTTTTATTTCTTAGCCTTGACGATGAAATTGAAGTCATCAAGAATAGACTGATGATTGAAACTTTTAAAGACTTAATTCGCTTTCTTAGTAAAAACAAAAAATGGTGGCTCTTGCCTATTTTACTTTTTTTACTTTCACTCGCTTCATTAATTGTTTATTCACAAGGTACAGTTGTAGCCCCATTCGTCTACACTCTTTTTTAATTTAAAATGGGTCTGAAAACAGAGAGATTTCTTTCTTCTCTTGATATGTACTTGGGTACTTTTTCCAATTCATTTTTAATCGATCCCTTTTGATCAATTTAAAAAATAATCGAACTGATAAAAATACTGTTAAGTAAATTATTGTAAAAATAATTCTTGTATTGAGAGCACCTAACTTTTCCCCCAGGATAATCCACTTGGCCCTAGGCTTAGTGAGAATTTCTGCAAAAAATAAACTGCAGATGAGAAAGATTCCTGCCAGAGCAATTAGGTATACATTAGATGGCTTATTTTTATACAATGGAATAAACAGTCCAAATAAAAGCAATGCAAATGATAAAATCATTCCAAAGAATCTATTTTCTTTAATCTTTTGCATAAGCACTCACCCAATCAATGGAAAATAATTCATTTTTTTGTTCTCTCTTTCGTATCAGAATATTTTCAAGAACTAAAACATCCATCTCTGTCGTCATAAAACAATTCAACGCCTCTATCGGATTTGAAACAATCGGCTCACCTCTTACATTAAAGGATGTATTAATGAGAACCGGGCAACCCGATCTATTATAAAATGTTTTTAACAATTGATAAAAGCGGGTATGAATTTTTTCATCTACTATTTGCAATCTCGCCGATCCATCAACATGAGTAATCGCCGGCATTAAGGTCTTATTTTTTACTTGGGTCGTAAAAAGCATGTATGGTGAAGGATTAACTTCATCCCAGTTAAAAAAATCAGACACATGTTCTTTTAAGACTGCTGGGGCAAATGGCCTAAATGATTCTCTCTTCTTTATTTTTAAATTCATGATTGATTGCATATTGGGAAAACGTGGATCACCTAAAATCGACCTGGCACCTAATGCTCTTGGGCCAAACTCTGCACGACCTTGAAAAAAACCAACGACACTTCCTTTGATAATTTCTTCACTTATTTCTTGATCTATTTCGTCGACACTCTCAAAAACATTATAGTTAAACCCCAATTGATCCAAAGTCCTTTTAATAGATTCCTCACTAAAACTTGGACCCAAAAGAGATCCTTGCTGTGAATCCAACTCCACTAAGCGAGGCTGCTTTTTTTCTAAATAATAATACGCCAAGGCAGCACCTAGAGCACCGCCAGAGTCTCCGGCAGCTGGCTGAATCCAAATATTCTTAAAGAGATTGCTTTCTTTTAATTTACCGTTTGCCACACAATTAAGTGCTACACCACCGGCCATAACGAGATTTTCACTGCCAGTTAATAATTTAATATGTTCAGCTAATTTGAAAACGATTCTTTCAGTAACTGATTGAACTGAGGCTGCTAAATTCTTATGATGCTGTAACAAGGGGCTTTCATCACGCCTTTGAGGAAATTTAAATAATTCTTCTAATTTATTCGTAAACATTCTTTGATCGTTAGAAAAATCAAAGTAATCTAAATTTAATTGGAAACTGCCATCACCATTAAGATGGATTAGTTTATCAAAAATAAGTTGTTCATATATTGGTGTGCCATATGGGGCAAGTCCCATCATTTTGTATTCACCTGAATTAACTTTAAAACCCAAGTAGGCAGTAAATGTAGAATAAAATAGACCGAGCGAGTGCGGAAAATGGATTTCAAATAAAGGTTTCAAGTTTGAGTCATGTCCAAGCCAACCACTCGTTGTTGCCCATTCCCCCACGCCATCAATACAAAGAACAGCTGAATCATTATAAGGTGAAACATAAAAAGCAGAAGCCGCGTGCGAAAGATGATGTTCACTAAAATAAAGTGGAATTTTTTTATTAGAAAGCTTCCTGAGAGATTTGTGAATTATTTTTTTAAAATATATTTTCTCTACAAGCCATTCTGGTATGACGTTCAGAAATGTTCTTAGGCCTTTTGGAGATTTTGAAAAGAATGTTTCTAGTAAACGATCAAACTTTAAAAGAGGCTTGTCATAAAAAACAACACAATCAACTTGTTCGAGAGACACACCTGCAACAGAGAGACAAAACTCTATTGATTGCAATGGAAAAGCCTGATCATGCTTTTTCCTGGAAAAACGCTCTTCTTCAGAAGCTGCAAGTATTTTACCATCTTTTAATATAACAGCAGCACTGTCATGATAAAAACATGATATTCCTAAAATCAACATTACGGAAATCTCTCCCTTTACTCTAAATTTTTTTTATAAAATCCCGTTTGAATCCTCTGTCCCTCTGGTGTGATATGTCCATCTGGAAAAGTGTATTTCCCTTTAAAGCTCACCTCTGAATTGATAACTTTATAATTCACACCTAGTTCTTTTAAATAAATTTCAAGTTGTTTATTTTGCCAAAGATGAGCTGGATCTTGGTCATAGCTATTATTAATAAAAACGACGAATTTCCCTTTTGGAAATGTGGCTTTATAAATGCCGCCAATTTTTTTAAAAATATGGGCAACTAACTTTATATGTCTACGGTGAATTTGTGGCAACTTTGGCAACAAACTATCAAGCCATTTATACTTATTGATAAACTTATAAAATGAAGTAATAAAAAATCTATCTTCAAAAGTTCCATAATATGACACCGATTCATTTTCGTTTAACTGATAATAAGGGCTGGATTTTCGACTCCATTTCAGATAATTCTTGGAACCGATGGTACGCTCAAATAAAAAAGGAAAAAAGTTATAGACCAAGACTCCTTCTTTTTCTTTTATTAACTTAAGTGCATTTCGAAATTCTATTAAATATAGGGAGTCATGAGGTCCCCCACCTTGTAATCCCCAATTATAAACATAAAAATCTTTTAGATCTTTAGATAAGAGTGCTGCCAAAGTGTCTTCTTCTTTGCAGCCATCTCCAAAAACATTTGAATCTCCAATGTAAGAATACAAGGTTTATTTTGTACTCAGTTTTTAATATTTTTCTATACTTAAAACTTAATCATTTTTTTTGAAAAAGTTTTCTCCTCAACTAAAACGTTGCTCAAATAAAAATAAGATCATTCTCCAATTCGTGCTCTTACTATAGAGCTACATCACGGTGTTCGATCCTCAAATCCCCATACTCCTTGAGAGTGCGATTATCCTATAGATAAACCACTAGATAAAAATCGGGGGCAAGTTGAAGATTGAGGGTAGCTATGCTGCCCTCGATAATCTTTTGTATTCAAGTTCAATTTTATTCTTCTTTTTATAAGCTCTCTCGTCTTTTAAAACTCTGAAGCAAATCGCTAATATCTTTCTTGCTATTGCCACTTTTGCTTTGTTGTAATTCATTCTCTTTCTTAAAAAATCATATTCCGCTCTTAGTTCCTCATCACTAGCAATTGCCGGTATCACAGCTTCTACCAGTGCCCATCGAAGTAGATGGTTTCCACTTTTTGTAATTCGTCCCTGAGTTGTCTTTCCCCCTGAGGAATAAGTTGCAGGTATTAGGCTGCATAGCTTGATAATTTTTTTACTGTTTTAAATCTTTCAATCTCACCAATTTCAGAATCAATTAACATTGAAAAAAATTGTCCAATACCTGGAATCGTTTTTAATAGCTGAGCATTCTTGCTTTCTTTAAAATTTTCTCCAATAACGTCTTCAATTTCTTTAATGTAAAGATTAATCATATCTATAAAACTCATTTCTCTTTCTATTAGTGCCCTATCCATTGGGCTAAAACAAAGTTCTTCTATTTGTTTTCGCCCTTTCTTTCCAAATTGATCCGTTACTGCTTTCCACTTCTGTACTTCTTCTGGATAACGATCAACTATTGTCACAATTCTATTTTTTACTTTCGTTCTCGTTTGAACAAAAAATATTCGTTGTCTTAACAGCGTTCTCAAGTCTCGTACTTCTCTCGGTGCCACATAACATTCAGGGATCATGTTCACTCGTAATAGATCTGCTAAAACAGTTGCATCGATTTTATCAGTCTTAATCTTTGCTTCAGCAATTGCTTTTACTTTATACGGATTTGCTAGCACAACATGGTCAATCATTTCTTCAAGCCACTCGTGCATTACTTGCCAATTTCTACAAGATTCCAAAACCGCAGCAGAGTCATTGGTGAAAGGCTTTAAAAACTTATTCACGTCTGCTTTTTTATTCATTACCTGACCAGATCGTAAAACTTTTCCCATCTCATCTTTCACCACTAAGTAAGAAAACTTTTTGTGATAATCAACACCAATGTTATACTTTGCCATGTGTACCTCCAGGTTAGGGGAACCTCGGTTCGCCCTCTCATAAATTAAGCTCAGGCCCATTCCTGAAGCTTCTCTATTTAAATCCTGAGGTACACTTTTAAAATTTTCCATTCTCTACATTTATTCCGGATTGACTTCAGTAAGCTATTCACTTACATACCGTCTCCTGCAATAATAAAATGCTTATTGGCATTCATATTCAAAAGTGTTTGATCTATCACCCTAAAATTGAATTCATTATAAGTATAATTCTCATAATAGTTTTTAATAGAACTATTATTCGAGCTCTCTGCTGTGGCAGTATAAGAGAAAATGAATGCACAAAAGAGTGCTCTAAGAACTTTATTGTTTTTTTTCATCATATCGCACTAAGGATTTATGTGAATTAATTAGAGCATACTTAATAAAAAAACAAAAGCATGCAAGGCGACAACATAACGAATGAAAATGATTTTTAATCATAGTTTGTCTATGCTTAGATCATGATATTTAATCACCCACTTCATATCAATTATTATCCTTATAAAAAACAAAACTTAAAGTGTATTATTAGTAATTTACAATTTTTGGGGCAGCACGTACTGTTAGACCATTATGAATTATCGAAGCGTTCTCACATTTCTTTTCAAGTTATTATTTGCATTTTTTTTACTTAATTGGCTCATTTCTCAAAACAAGCTTGATACGAAACTGGTACTGCTAACATTCAACAACCCACTTCAATTAATTTTTTGTCTTACTTTACTGCTATTTGATGTTTTTTTAAGTGCACTGAGATGGAATATACTTTTAAAAACTAAAAAAATACTAATACCCTTTAGGGATGTTTTAAAAATTCAATGGATTGGTCAATTTTTTTCGATAGTCCTCCCTGGTGGTGTCACTGGTGACTTGATTAAAATTGGTTACATTTCATCAATCCAAAAATCATATTCTAAAAAGACTCTCCTGTTATCTATATTTATCGATAGACTCGCTGGCCTTTACTCCCTTTTAGTAATTGCGGGAGTTAGTAGTTATATTTTTTACGATAACCTGATTACCTATAATCCATTATTAAAGAGTGTAATTTTTATAAATGCAGCTTTATTAATTTTATCTTCATTCGCTCTGATCTTTTTTTTTCTCAATCTAAAACACCAACTAAAAATTAAATCAGTTTTTAAATCTAAAAAAATGGATACTCTGCTTGATTCAATCTGGGATTATAATCTGCATAAAAAAGAAATGTTCTATTGTCTATTGATGAGCCCTTTGATTCATTTTTTGGTCATCGGAGCTTTTTGGGTGATTAATTTACCATTTTTTGAAAAACCACTTGAATTAAAACAACTATTAAGTGTTATTCCTCTCGGTCAATTAGTGACTGCACTTCCAATTTCACCTGCTGGTTTAGGAGTGGGCCACCTTGCATTTGAAAGATTATTTCATTTTATCGGTCATTCCAATGGAGCTTCACTATTTAATGTTTTTTGGATTTTAGTTTTTTTAGTCGATTTATTAGGTATAATTCCTTTTATTTTTCTAAACAAAAGGAATAATTAAGTTATTTAGCAAATTTTCCACTTTCATCAAATGTTTTCCACTCTCCAACTTTTAAATCTTCTTTGAATTCTCCAGTTGTTTTTATTTTTCCATTTGAAAAATAAAAACACCACACACCTTCCTTGAGCCCATCCACATACTGCCCTTCACTGTACGTTTTTCCATTCTCAAAATAACTTACCCACTCTCCACTTTTTTTCTTCCTTGAAAATCCACCTAGGATTGCGACCGCTCCATTTTCATAAAATTGTCTGAGTTGTCCAGAAGGGCTATGGACTTGACTTGATCCATCGAGAACAGCTAAGGGCGGTATGAAAAATTCACGTGCTGGAATAATTCGCTCTTCTCTATATTGATAGAGGATTTGAATAATTTTTATACGACTATCTTCTTGTTGTGCTTGAGTCACTTTTTCATTTTCAAGATCAACTAAGTATTGTTTTGAAATAAATGAGGGTAATTTATTTTGAACAAAATCCATCTCGTCTTTGTGATTTTTAAGTGCTCTCAAAAATATCTGTGTAGAATTGGGAAAAGCTTTATAAACCTTTAATACATCTTCTTTATCTAACTTGAACAAGGACTCTAGGCCTTCTAGGTTTTTAAGCACCCAAGTCATGTAAACAGGATCTTCTAAAAATCCATTCGTGATTACTTCTAATGCTAATTTATTGGGCATTGTTTCTAGATACTTAACAAAGTCTTTAAATCCAATATCTAATTTTTGCTTATATTTTTTTAGATTTTCAATATTGAGCCTCAATCTTTAATATTTTCATACTGGTTGATGTTAAATTTAATTTTTTATCATGCACTTTAAATGAGTACTCAATTCCCATTCCCTTGGTCTGCAACTTAAAATCTTCTAAGTCCATATGGCATATATAATTTTCTATTGAATACTTAGTAATTCCGGACTTAAAAGAATTGAGGGCAAGGTATTTTTTTTTGAATTTAATTCCGGGATACTGCTTGAGTTTATCATCATTCGTTTCAAGCACAAATGTTGGTAATTCCCACTGGCCAGAAAGCCACTGGGTCTCGTTCTTTTGATACACTAATATTTTTTGTTGTTTTGAGACAATAATTCTCAATAATTTAATATAAAGATCTTCTTTTTTTTTATTAAGAGAAACTAGTGGATAATCGAGTGGTTTCTTATTTTGAAAGGCTACACAGCCCAAACGCAAGGGGCATAATACACAAGATGCTTTTCTTGATTGACAAACAATTCGCCCTAGGTCCATCAAGCTTTCATTAAGTGCTCTTGCACTGACGAAATTTATTTCAGTTAAAATTGATTCATTTTCAAAATCATGCCAAAGCTTCTTTTGGAGTTTAGGTCCCTTTTCTAAACTGACTCCATAATAACGAGATAGCACTCGTTCAAGGTTTGCATCTACGGCCAACGCTTTTTTATCTGCACCTATCGCAACAATTGCATTAGCTGTATATGGGCCTATTCCTTTCAATCCTAAAAGAGCATCAAGATTTGTTGGTATTTTTCCTTTATATTTTTCTACAATTTGAATTGCAAGATTTCGTAAACTCCGTGCTCGACGATAGTAACCTAAGCCTTTCCACTCAATACAAACCTCTTCTTCAGTCGAGAGTGCTAAGTCAAAAATAGTTGGGTAAGTCTTAAGAAATCTTTCAAAGTGGTTTAAAACAGTTCCGACTGTAGTCTGCTGAAGCATAATTTCAGAAACAAGTGTTCTATAAAGAGTTCTCTCACGCCTCCAAGGAAGATCGGAGTATTGGCCTTCAGACCATTGAATGAGATTTTTAAATAATGGTAGTGTCATTTATCTACACATTTTAATAAATTCTCTTGCATAGTCAATCAGATCATTAGAGGTAAAGGCCTTGACACCGTCCCCAGTCATTTTTGCGCCTGTGCTTTCAAGAAACTCACGCATTTCCGCTGACATCTCATCAATATCAGTTACAACTAAAAGATACTTTGCTTTTGAATCCTTCATCCATCTTAAAAGTTTTGCTTGATCATTAGTGCCATAACCTAGGCAAGCACTACCATTATCTCGTATTTGCTTTAACGAAGTATTATAAACGGAAACACTCACTTTACTTTTACATCCTTCAATAATTTTTTCCATAAATGATCTGCGATCACAGTGCTCAGGATCTTTATTGTAGTCAACTGTCTTTAATGACGAAGAGACATCAAACCACACTTCAATCTCTGGAGGAGGTCCATTTGCTTTTTCTTTTCCACAAAAAATATCAAAATAATTATTCTTATCACAATTCACTAAGCTCGTTTCAATTGCATTAAAAGTTTTGAGTTCTAATTTTCTTTCTTCAATAGTTGAGACTTCTTTAGGAGATTCTTTTTTCTCCATATAGCCTAATTGTGGATGAAAGCACCCATCTCCCATTGGTACACACTTATCCATTTCAGCCTGAGCAAAATGAGTCGAATTTTTCATCTGGCCATAACGCTCTAATGTATCTTGAAGCATAGAAATTTTCTTAGGAGATAAAAAAATCATTTCCATTTTTTGAGGATTGGCAAAGGCTAAATCAGCGTTGAATAAAAAAACCAAAGCAAGTATCTTAAAAATTATTTTATTCATAAATCCATTCCTTTCATTTTAAAATATTGGAACATATTGTTCCCCAAATCGACAATAAGATCGCGCTCTTCTAATTTAAGATTTAAAAACTCTGTCATAAAAGCACGCTGCCTAGGAGTTAAGCTCTCTAATTTTTCTCGAATACTTTTATCTGAGTTGCTCTTTGCATTTGTCTTGTCATTTATCCTTGCTTTATCTTCTTCTCTTCTATTTGCGCTCAACTCTTCTTCGATTTTAACCGTGGCGCGATCTGGAGCAGAATCTACCAACTCTCCAGCATCTAGATCCTCTTCTTTAAGTTCGTCTTTATAAAATTTTACTAATCTGATAAAACGGTCTGCAAAATCCTCTTCGACGAAATCGATCATTTCATGAAGTGGTATGTTCAACTTCGCTGTAATCTTTGCAATTAATTGTGGATTTAATTCTGTCGACTTCTGTGAAAGGAATCGACTCATAGTAGAGATACCGACATCAGTTTGTTCTGCTAAGTCTTTTTGCGACATGGCCCCTCTAACTTGCATGTACTTTCTCGTCGCTCCAAGGAATAACTCTAACTTGTTTCTTTTAAATTCAGCCATGCAACAATCTCCTATCCTAAATCCCTAAAAGCACTATCGGATTGCAAAAAAATTTCTTTATGCAATTTTATTACTTGACGCAATTGGTCTAGTTTGCTATTCTGGCTTCAGGAAAGGGCCTTGTGGCCTAACAGATTAAAGGGGTGGCGGCATGGAGACATTGACATATTTTATTGAAGATTCATTCATTAAAACTGAAGCCACACTTGGAGACTGTTCACACCAGCACTTTGAGGAATTGATAATAAAGTCAATGACATACACTAACCTAATCCTTTCAGGAAGCCTTTTCAAAGAAGTCGTTTTTGAAGATGTTGTTTTTGAAAATTGCACTTTCTTTGGATCTCAACTAGTTAACTGTCTTTTTCTTAACTGCTTGTTTATTAATTGCAAGTTCAAATTTTCAAGGATTACTGATTGCAATTTTGAATCAACGACCTGGGAAAATTGCATGTGGGGCCTAAGCAGCCTAAAGGACTCTGAAATTGATAAAAGTGAGAGTATTGGTTCCATGGCCTATGAGTCTACTGGAACTGGAGTCCATACAAAACTTTTCACCCTCGCTGATTTTCTTCACTTGAGTGCTTAAAAAGCCCACTTGAGACAAAACGATTAATATTATCCCAGATCTCCCTCATGGAAACTTTAAGGCAATCTTTTGCCCGACGAGGGAAATATCTCAGACTCTTTATGTTGAATGGAAATCATAAATAAAGAGGGTCACTCCCCTACCAAAGAGCCTCATGCTTCTAGTGTGAGGCTCACCATCTTTTTTTCATTCACCTTTCTTTATATCATTCAATAAAGAGGGTATGATCAAAAAATGAGCCTTCCAGAAATAAACTTAAAAGATTTTTACTGTGAACAACCTTTCACCAGTCTAGAGCTCCATCTTGATTCGAAAGCTTATGTCTGTTGCCCTACATGGATTAAAACTGATGTTGGAAATTTCAAAGAAGAAGATATAGGAAAACTTTGGAACTCTGAAATCGCAAAAGATATTCGCAAGACAATTATTGATGGATCTTATTCTCATTGCAATAAAGACCTTTGTCCGCACATTCAAGGCCATTTATTAAAAAAACATTTTGAACTTGATGGCGAACTAAGAGACATTATTGGGAAGAAACAAACCGAAATGAGCTCAATGCCCAGAAGTGTGATGTTTACTTTTGATCCTTCTTGCAACTTAGCTTGCCCGAGCTGCAGATCTGAAAAATTAAGTTACACTATCGATTCAGATGAACTTACAAAAACCAATCAAGTAATCGAGAAAATCACTTTAGAATTATTTAGAAATCCTCTTGAAAAAGTTAACTTAAATATTACTGGTTCTGGGGACCCTTTTGCAGCATTGGCGTTTCGTTCTTTTTTAGAAAAAATAGACGGATCAATTTATCCTAATTTACGTTTTGATTTTCAAACAAATGGACTCCTACTGACGCCTCGAATGTGGGAGAGAATGCACAAAATACACAAAAACATTAATAGCATCCTAGTTTCTATCGATGCTGCCAGTAAAGAAACATACGCTAAGGTTCGTAAAGGCGGTGACTGGAATACTCTAATTGAAAACATGAAGTTTCTTTCTCAGCTTCGATTTGATCAAAAAAAAATTATTCACTTACAAGTAAATTTTATAGTTCAACAATCAAATTATCGAGAGATGGCAAGCTTCGTTAAAATGTTTAAAGAAATCAAAGTTGACAGAATTTATTTTTCACTTATTTCGGACTGGGGTGTGATGTCCGTTGAAATATTTAAAAAAGAAGCTATTTGGGAATCTCATCATCCTGATCATAATCACTTTCTCAATGTTCTTGCAGATCCAATATTTGAATTTTCAGTATTGGGAAACGTAGAGCCTTTTAGGAAGACTGCACTTTTGATATATTCAAATTGGTCAATTTCAAAAAGGACAAGTTCACTAATCTTTTATAAGATTCCAGCTAATTAAATTAAAGAAAAAAATTTATTTAATTTATAAATACTTTTTTCAATAAAATAAGATTTCAGCTTTTGCGATAAAAACAACCAACTGACTGTGTATTTCTTCTTGAAGCCACTAAAACCAAGTGACCTACTTCAACTGCATTTCTTAATCCAATCAAGCTATCAACTAAACGAGCATCTCTGTAAAAACGATTTATTTCATCACTTAATTCATTAAACATCGCTTCTGCTCTAGAAAGTCGATCTCTCGATCTGGTTAACCCCACATAATTCCACATTGTCTGTTTAAGAGTAAGCCAGTCTTGGTGAATAAGTGCTGATTCAACTTCTTCCGTTCCATCAATCCAATTTTTTATAAGTTCCGCTGAATATATTTTTTCGTTATCCACATTTTTCAATATATCCAAAGCTGCAAAATGACCGAATGTCATTCCTTCTAAAAGCGAAGTCGAAGCCAATCGATTAGCCCCATGAAGACCAGTACAAGCAACTTCACCAACGGCATATAAATTTTTAAGTGTTGTTCTTCCTTTAATATCAGTCTTTACCCCACCACAAGTGTAATGTGCCGCCGGCACAACTGGAATAAGATCACTACACATATCAATCCCGTGCTCGAGACAATGCTTATAAATTGTAGGAAAACGATTTTTAATCCATTCTGGATCTTTATGTGTGATATCTAGATACACACAGTCACTTTGGGTTTCGATAATTTCTTCGGCAATAGCTCGGGCGACTATATCACGTGGAGCGAGCTCTAGGTCTTCATGGTATTTACCCATAAAGCGCATACCTTCCGAATTGACTAAATATCCACCTTCACCTCGCACAGCTTCACTAATGAGAAATCGACGGTGAGTAGATCCGGCAAAAAAACTTGTCGGATGAAACTGAATAAATTCTAAATCAGTCAAGACGGCACCAGCTCTTTTGGCCATAGCATGCCCATCTCCTCTGGCACCTTCAGAATTTGTATGATGAAGATACAATGCCCCAACTCCACCTGTTGCTAGTATTGTAAATTTCGCAAGAATTTTTTCAACAACCTTAGTTTCTTGATTAAATACATAAGCACCTAAAACTTTATTTTCTTCATATCGTTGTTGAATTTTTACACCATGATGTAAAGCTGTGAGTAAATCAATAGCTGTGTGTGAAGTCAGAAAAGTCACATTCGTAAAATTATTTTTTAGGTAATTAAGTAAGGTAATTTGAATATCTTTTCCGGTATAATCTCCTCGGTATAAAATTCGTGGAGTCGAGTGAGCAGCTTCTTTGGTAAAAAGTAATTCCCCACTTTCGTCGCGCTCAAAATTTGAGTGCGCTTTATGAATAAGTAAGTCTTCTAAGATTGAACTAGATTCGAAGGCGACAACACGAGCGACTTCCTCAGACGATGTTCCTGCACTTGCTTTCATAACATCTTGCACGAGGGACTCTTCAGACCCTTTAGCATAAATAATCCCACCTTGTGCCCAAACCGTATTAGTATGTGAAGGATCTTTTTCTCTGGTAACTATTGCGACTCTTAATCCTTTTTCTGCTAGACCTGCGGCAGCGGATAAGCCCGCAATTCCTGTCCCAATAATAAGCGCATCAAATTCGAATTTCACTTTGATCTCACTGGTTTAATTTTCATCGAAAGGTCTACATGAGGTGCACTATGAGTAAGGGCACCAATACTAATCGCATCTATCCCACTAATAAAATATTGATCGATATTTTCCAATTTTACACCACCAGAAATTTCATAAGTCACACCAACTTTTTTTATTTCAATGGCACTCAATAAATCTTGATTTGAAAAATTATCAAGCATTATATTTTTTATTCCAAGATCAAAAGCTAGTTTCAATTCCTCAAGCGAATGAATTTCAACAATAATATTTTGATAGAATGTTTGCATTGATTGAAAATATTCCCAAGCCGGCTTTAGTCCACCGAAAAAGCTTTTGTGATTATCTTTAATCATCCAAGCATCTGCCTGAGAAAAACGATGATTAAATCCACCACCAACTCTGACAGCGTACTTTTCTAATTGCCTTAAGCCCGGTGTTGTTTTTCTCGTATCTAGGATCTTTGTATTTGAGTGGCTCGCCTTTTTAACAAACTTGTCTGTAAATGTTGAAATGCGAGTTGATTGTTGAAGTAAATTAAGTGCAACACGTTCGCCTGATAAAGCTAAAGCAAAAGGTAAGTTAAAAGATATTATGTCACCTTGTTTAAAGCGCTCTCCTTCATATTTTATGAATTCCTGGTAATTAAGTTCAGCACCAAGGAAATTAAATGCCCCCAAAAAATAGGGAAGGCCAGAAAGTAATACATCTGACTTTATTTTTAAATGACATTCAACTTCAGTCATTGGAAGACGACTTAAGTAAAAACCATTACCTTGCAAATCATCTTCTGCAAAAAATTGTGCGAAATTTTCCTTAAAACCCAATGCTTGTAAAGTCATAAACTTCCTAGTTGCTTTTTAAATCTCTGATGAGCTCGCTTATCAAATCTTGGCTCGCCTCCTCTATTTAACTCTTTAGTCTCAAAGAGTTAAGTCTTTTATCAAAGACTCTCTATTTCAATAGCTTAGGCATGAAGTTTTATCTCTTTATCTGCTTAACAAGTACTTGTTTGATCATTTGGGCCATCGAGGCCGATTGGCTATCCAAGCAAGCTCCAAAAAAAGTCATGCCAGAATTTATTAAAAATTATCAACTCAAAATGAAATCAAGCTTTGTCCGTCCGGAAAACGCTAATATTCTCTTTAGCTTTTTTACTGGAAATAAAGATGGCATTTCGCCTTATACAAAAAATGCTTTCAAGCAAACGAATCTAAGTTATCTTTTCTCACCTTCTGGAGTGCACCTTGCTGGCATCTTAGTTTTTATTCTGTATTTTGTTAAAAAAATTTCTACAAAAAAAGGTACTAGTTTTTTAAAATTTTTAATCAATATAAGCCTCTTTTTTCTCCCTCAATTTTATACACTTCATCGCCTCGCCGTCCTAAGAATTAGTAACCAATTTAATTACCTAGTAAAACTTAAACAACCAGTTGAAATTTTATTTCTATTTACATTTTTTATTTCATTTTCCCTCGGACATTATCATCATTCTCCTATGGGATTTATCTATAGTTTCATTTACCTAGGAACTTTTATAGCTTTTGGAATGAGACCTAAAATTTCTCTCATATTAGGCCTTTTTTCTACTCAACTCATTCTCGGAATTTTTTTTGGAAATCAAGCTTCTTTGCTTTCTATTGCAGTCGGACTTGGTGGAGGATATCTCTTTAGCTTAATCTTCCCATTACTCATCATATTTTTTTCTACTTTCTGGATATTTGAAATTAATTGGGGAGAACCCATTATTAGAGGATTTGTACTCGGAACTCATTATTTTTCTAAAATTCTCAATGGAACTTATTTTAGCTCTTCGCTCTTTTTGATTGGAGCCGTTTGGCTACTTTTATTTAGGAATAAACCACGCTATTGGCTTACTCTATTTACGATTTTGTTTTTTCTCCATAGTGATGGGTGTATGTCACCAACAATCATGCGCTCTTGGGCCAACTAAACGCTGACATTAATTAAAAACCTTGACCGACAAACACAAAATCAGTAAATATTCATAACGCAATTTTAAGGGTTATATTATGAAATATTTATTGTCTACGTTAGCTCTTTTCTTGGTTTTAAATTCGCCAGTTCACGCTGGTAAAATGAAAGAAATTTACACTTTAGTCCAAGAAGAAATCGAATATTACTACCAAGCTTCTGGTACTTGGAGCTTGCTTAGTATTTCCAATATGGAAATCATACCAACAGAAGCTGACTCTTTTATCATTGTCTCAGCTGAATCAACGATCAGAAATAACGAAACTGGAGTTGGAGCTCAGGAAACCTGCCTCGTAACACTTTCGCTCGAAAACTTAGACGCCCACTCAGTAAATTGTTTCTAATTCATTAGAATTAAAGAATTTATCTATGTAGATTTAACTTAAATTCGATCTGAAAATTTGACTAACCTTATTATTAAGTGCAAAAACCACCTCATTCGAGGGCCGTTCTTACTTAATATTTTAAAAGTCTTTCTAGTACTTCTTCAACATGACTCACTTGCGGCAAAATCACATCTTCAAGAGCTGGATTATAAGCACAGTGAACATCGAGTGCCGCTACTCTTAATATTGGCGCATCTAAAAGCTCAAAACATTCTTCATTCACTCGAGCAGCGATCTCACCGGCAAAACCAGACGTTTTATGTTCTTCATGAGCAATCATTAGGCGTGATGTTTTTGCAATTGATTTCTTGATTGCTGCAAAATCATAAGGAGCTAGTGTACGCAGGTCTATAACCTCGATTGTTTTACCAGTTGAAGCTTCTAATTTTTTAGCGGCCTCAATTGATTTTTGTACGAGTGCACCCCAGGCCACAATTGTTGCGTCTGCCCCTTCACGGGCAATTCTCGCTTTACCAAAAGGAATCATATACTCATCCCCTGGATCAGCTGCACGGTTGTAACCTTGGTAGTATAAATGTTTGTGTTCAAGGAACATGACTGGGTCATCACCATGGATGGCGGTTCTCAATAATCCAGCAGCATCGGCTGAATTTGATGGATAGGCCACTCTTATGCCCGGAACGTGGGTAAATAATGATTCACCTGATTGTGAGTGATAAATGGCTCCGCCTTTTAAGTAACCACCGATTGGAACTCTGACGACCATTGGACACTTGAAATCACCACCAGACCGGTAACGGAGTGTTGCCATTTCATTTTTGAGTTGCATATAAGCTGTCCAGATATAGTCAAAAAATTGAATTTCAACGACTGGCTTAATTCCTCTCATGGCCATTCCGATAGCACGACCAATAACATTGGCCTCTGCCAATGGTGAATTGAAAACTTGTCCATCTCTCGATTCACGTTGAACGTTGGCCGTGAGTTTAAATACTCCGCCTTTACCTTTTAGTTCAGGATTATTAAGACGTTCTTTTTCAAAAAAATCAGCAACGTCTTCTCCCCACATTCTTAACATTGGGTTTTTTGCAAATTCAGTTCGCAATACTTTATTTATTGAAGCGGCCATTGGGACGTCATCTTTTCCAGTGAAGTTTGGAGTCGTCTCAAAATCTGAGCTACTCATATCAACTGTTTCAGAATAGAGATGATCCATGACTGTTTCGACTTTTGGCCACTCAGTTGTGATCGCACGATCCATCGCCTCTTTTACATTGCTTGTTACTGACTTTAAAACTTCAGCACGCTCAGTTTCAGTGATGAGACCTGAGTCCACAAGAAATTTTGGAAAAGCATTATAAACATCGCGTAGACCTTCCTCGGTCAATTCTGCTTTTGTTCTATACATTCCATGATCATCAGAAAGTGAATGCGAGTAAGGTCTAGTGACAGTGGCATGCACTAATGCTGGCTTTCTCGTCTTGCGAATATAGCTAGCTGCTTCAGTCATGGTTGCATATGAGTCTATAGGGCAGCATCCATCACAGTTAAATATTTTTAGTCCTGGAAAATTTGCCAGTGTTTTTGAAATAGATCCTTCTGGATATTGAACATAAGTCGGAGTTGATATAGCAAAGCCATTATCTTCAACCATAAAAAGAACTGGCAAGTTATTAACAACTGAAGTTGTGAGTCCTTCCCAGAACTCTCCTTGAGCGATCGTTCCGTCCCCAGTAGAAACATAAATAATTTCATCATCGTGAAAATCCATTCCACTCACATCTACTTTGTGTTCATCTCTTAGTTTTTTAAACCAAATACCTGCTTCCGCTAAACCACAAGCTTGTAGAAATTGAGTACCAGTACAAGAAGACTTATTAACAATGTTAAGTTTTTTATTTCCCCAATGAGCAGGCATCATCCTTCCATAAGAAGCCGTATCACCCATATTGCCATTGGCCTGACAAAGCATTTCGTATGGAGTGACTCCAAGTCCTAAGCACAGAGCGCGATCGCGATAGTAGCCGATGAACCAGTCATGCTTTGGCTTTAATACCATTGCCGCCGCAGTCAAGATCCCTTCATGTCCTGCTCCAGAAATTTGGAAAAAAGCTTTAGACTGCTTTTTCATTGAAATTTCTGCATCATCAACTTTTCTTGATGTGTAAACATTTGTGAGCATTTGAAGTAATTCTTTTTTTCCGAGATTATATTTTTTTGCGAGCTCTAATTTAGCTTTATTTGGAAGGCTTGCTTTCGATACTGTAGTCGATGCTTTTTTACTAGATGTCTTTTCCAACATTATTCCACCTTGAGAAATTTAAATTAATTTAGAATGACTCTACCTAAAAGTGTTTTAAATGTCTAAATTCTGGATTTTTTAGCCGCATGGCAAAGGATAAGCTAAGTATTAAAAACCACTAGAAAGAGAGAGGGCAAAACGCCGATCTTCTCGACCTCTAAAGCTGCCGGCTGTTGTATCAACTGCATAGGTTGTTAAATCGAACTCTAATTTTTTTGACTTTACTCCTAGACCTGCCGAACCAAATCCGTCTCCATAGCCGATCCGCACAAAAAAGACGCGTGCGATATCAAGCTCCATTCCCGCTAAGATTTTTCTGGTAGTAGAAACGTTGGAAAAAGCCCCCCCTAAATCTTTATAATTGATTTCGAAGTGAAGTCGACTGGCATTAGAAATTTGTGGAGTCACAGAAAATCCAACATCAATACTTTGCTTAATAGTATCAGGAGCTCCTGCTCCCCTAGCATTTTGAAATTTTTGCGCACTAGAATTATGGAGTGTTGCAGAGAACGTTGGCAAAAAAACTACCGGAATTGTTAATTTCACACCTGAGGTGATAAAAAATCCATTACCCTTTTTATACGAGTTATCGATATTCAAAGCGAGTCTAGGATCAACAGAAGTAATGACTTCTTTTCTATTAAGAAATAAAACTGACACACCAGCTTTAAATACGCCTCCAAACAATGAAAAATTTAGCGCCCCATATGGCCCGTGGTCTAAGCGATCTGCAATCTCAAATCCAGTTGCTGAAGCCCCATCTGTCACAACCGCTCTCGTGCGTTTAGCGAGTAAATAACCAAAGCTTAAATAGCGAGTTGTAAAATTTGGTAGCATGTGAAAACGTGAGTGAGCGAGAGCTCCAACATTGGTTTTTAAGACATCAAGTGTGCCGGCCAGTGAAAACATTTTTGTGGCATTCGATGCTGCATCGGAAATTGCTCCACCTGTGCCTGCAGCAAGAAACCCCTTATTCACTTCTAAGTGAAAATTAGATAAATGCAAATGTGGATACCGAACACTTCCAAGCCCTGCAGGATTATAAAATGCAGCTGAGGCATCATCCACTTTTGAAATAAACGCATTACCCATCGCTAGAGCTCGCCCGCTTGTTGCAAACTCTGGAAATATCGCATCCTCAAAATCAATGGCGAATGCATTGGAAACTGTAAGAGAAAATATGAGTGAAAAAAGCCACTTCATCATAAGACTATTTTAGGATTTTTTAGAAGTAAAAGATAGGTCGGGAAAGATTGCCAGAATTAGTAGAGAAAAATGCACCAGTACTGAAATACATTCCAGTACTGGTGAAAAAAAATTAGTGACGTGCTTTGCGGCCTGGAAATCGATGTGCCAGGTTTCCTAGGTATTTACCTCTGATATTTTTAATCGAAGCAATTCTTTGTTCGGCCATTAGATCAGTTGCCTTATAAACAGGAATATTTTGCTCATCAGACATTTTGAAAATTTTCAAAGTAGTATCATATATTTTATCGACCATTTTTGTCGCCTTCTCAGCAGACCAGCCCTCAAATTCAATTGAAACGTTCATTACACCACCAGCATTAATGAGATAATCTGGAGCATAGAGAATTCCTTTTTCTTTGAGCATGTCACCGTGACGATTTTCTGCAAGCTGGTTGTTAGCAGCACCACAAATAATTTTAACTTTTAGTCGGTCAATTGTTTGATCATTAACTGTTGCTCCAAGAGCGCACGGAGCATAGATATCTGCTTTAACATCATAGATATCATTAAGGCCGACAAATTCTGCATTTGGAACAGCTTCTTTAAATCGTGAGATATTGGCTTCATTCATATCTGTAAAAAGAACTTTTGCACCAGCTTCAAAAAGGTGTCTTCCCAAGTGTGTTCCAACCGAACCTGCACCTTGAAGAGCGACGACTTTACCTTTTAGAGATTTATCACCAAAAACTTTTAAAGCTGAAGCTTCCATTCCGCGATAAACTCCACGAGCAGTCCAAGGCGAAGGATTTCCAGATCCACCATTAATTTCTGCAACTCCAGTTACGTTATTTGTTTCTGCAAAAATAAATTCCATATCATCAACAGTTGTATTGACGTCTTCAGCAGTGATGTAACGACCATTCAACGACTCTACAAATCGTCCATATGACCTAAAAAGAGCTTCAGACTTATCTTTCGATGGATCTCCCATTATAACTGCTTTACCGCCACCTAAATTAAGTCCAGAGATAGCATTTTTATAAGTCATCCCTCGTGATAAACGAAGTGCATCTTCGATGGCCTCATCTATGCTTTTATAGTTCCACATCCTTGTTCCACCTAAAGCCGGGCCCAAAGTAGTATTGTGAATGGCGACAATGGCTTTTAAGTTGCATGAGGCGTCTGAAAAAAAGACGACTTCTTCGTGTCCCATAGAGTATAATTTTTCGAAGGTAAACATTTACGGTCCTCACTTTAATAATAGTTGGATAAGTTTTGCAGCGTGTTCTACAATTTGAAAGATAATATTCGCTGAAGGATAAAATAAATATGCCCACCGTGTTAGTTCATTTAAATTCTTCCAATGAAAAAGAAACTAAACAATCTGCTTTTGAATCAAGAACTTATAAGGTTAATCAAAGTGAGATTCTCTATGACGAGCTCGAGCGGCAGGCCCTCAGTTTACCTCACGGTTGCCTAGCTGGCTCATGCGGATCTTGCCGGATTCAAGTAATTAAAGGAATTGAAAATTTGTCACCAATGGGAGTGATTGAAACTGATACAGTGAACTCGATAAAAGATCTTTATCCTGGTAAAGAAGTCAGGCTTTCATGTCGGGCTAAAGTTTTAGGTGATGTGGAGATCACTCCATTAAAGTAAAGGCAGTGCTTAAGTAGTCATTAATTGCTCACTTATTGGAAAAACTATTAAATGATACAATTATTTTAGTTTTATATGAAAAACTTATTGATATTAACTATTTTTACTTTTTCCTTTGATTTACATTCAGCGCAGTCTGAAAAATGCAGTCGTTATCAAATTTTTGGGTATGTAAGAAAAGACACCAAAAGCATCATAAAATTAGTCATCAACGAAAACACTAAATCCGAAATTCAATTATCGGTCGCCAGCTCCGCTTTGTCAGCACTTGTAGGCTATCTTGATAATTTTATCACTGCCGAAATTATTGCAGATCAATTTGATGGTCATGATGGCGTAGCCTCTAAACCTTCCAATATTAAATTAGCTGTCCCCGATCCATTAATTTTAAAAAAACGTGCAACATTTGAATTAATAAAAAAAGCAGATTGTCACATATGAAAAATTTTATTTTAACTTTTCTTATTTTCACATCTACACCTAGCTACTCACTTGAAGTTGTACTTTTTGGTGGTGGTGGTGAAGGCAAGAAAGAATCAACTATTTTTGATAAAAGCTTAAAAGAACTGGCGAAGAAAAAACAAGAGTTAAACTTAAACATTAAATCAGTTTTTAATTCTGGACACTCAGAAACTGAGGCCATTCTTCGTGACGAGTTGCAGGTCAAAAATTCTAGTTTTACATCAGAAAACTATGACAAGACCATCCTTGATTTAGTTAATAGTATAAATTCAGGTAAAATTAAAGAAGGCGAAAAACTTTTAATTATCGTTGATACACATGGCGGAGTTAAAACAAAAAAACATCAAACCCACTCTATTGCGATGTCGGGTTCAAGCTTATCAGACCTTTCAAAGATTGAAGGACCAAATTCTGACTCAATCGATAAATTAAAAATTTTATCCGACCTCGCACTTTCAAAAGGAATCAAGCTGGGAATAATGGACTTTAGCTGTCATTCTGGAAATACCCTTGCACTAGCTAACCAAAATACATGTGTAATCGCGAGTTCAGGTCCTAATCATTTTTCCTACAACGACTTTCCTAATAATTTGTACAAAGAAATGCGACCTGGATTATCCCTGGAAGATGTTTTTCTAAATACGAAAAAAAAATATACATCGCCTGCTTTTCCCATGATTTCCACAGAAGCCGGATTGAGTTTAAATGAAGAATTATACTCATTGATAAGTCCCTATTTAAATATCGTCACCCAAGATGGACTAGGCAACAAACTGAAGCCTTATTTGGAAAAAGTTGCAAATCCCTCTGGCGTTTGCCAAAGAGAAAATGACTTTCAAATATTATTGAAAAAAATAGAGGCCTTTGTGGAGATTAATGGAAAATTAACTAGCCAATTTTCTGGCGAAAGCGATTTAGTTGAAGCCCTTAAGGACTACAAAGCTTATCAGGATAAAATGATTTCAGACTTAATAAGTTACAATCACTACAAGCTAGATGAAACAGTTTCTTTTGAATATTTTGAATACACTAGGAAAAAAGGAATCAGGATAAAGAAAAAACAAGTTGAGAAAGAGAAAATCGGTAATCTCCTTTCATCAAGTTATTTATATAAATTTGTCGCTGATTTTAAAAAAGACCTCGAACTTGCGCGCAGTAAAAAACCAATTGACCAGCAAGCTATCGATCAATTAGAGTTTGTTACAGAAAAATACGAAGCAGCTGAAGCATTAAGAAAAAAAATCTTAATAGAAAATCCTGACATTTTTAAAGATTCTGAATTGTATAAAGATTTACCTGCTAAACACGCTGAGATATGGTCAAAAGCCAAAAAAATTCAAGAACTAGTCAATAAAATATACACTAAAAATTATCAAAGTAAGAAACAAGCCAACTCATCTAACGAAGCCTGTTCAGACTTTATACTTTAGAGGCAAAGAAGCTCTTGCTTCTTTGCCTGATCACTGACCTATACTAAGTCTGAATACTTTTTAAACTTACATGCCGATGAAGATGCTGCGCTCTTTTCTTTTCTAACTGAACCTTAATGGCCTTAATGGCTTTAGAAAAACTTTTATATAAAAACATGTCTTCTTTTTTCGCAAAGTAAGTACGATACTTTGTTTGCAACCTTATGTGAGTACTAAAGTGCCCGACGGGATCCTCTTTCACATCAATTTCTAGTTGTGAATTCTTTGGGGCGAACTTCTCAATTTCCAAAGTTGCATCATTGATCATGTCACTTGCGTAAGTCTTATTCATTTGTCATCCTCCATGGTTTGACTAAACTTAGATAAAAAAAGAATTTTTATCTGATAGTTAAAGCTTACTCTCCTCAAGTATGAATAAAAATGTCATAAAATCTAGGTAGTAATTCGCTTTTTTCGACGAATCAGGACGTTAATTTCATCAGCTGAGTCAACGGCAGTGTCCCAAGCAGTATAAATTTGTTTTTTTGTGCTGGCCCTTAAGTCACCTGCAATATAGAGACCTTGAATTGATGATTGACCTTTATTGTCGGTGACAACAAAACCTCTTTGATCAAGATTGGCGTTCACCATTTTAGCTAAGTCATTATAGACAATCATCCCAAGAGCAATAAAAATATAATCTGCTTCTACTCTTGAACTCTGACAAATAAGGGCTTCAAGTTTATTATTTTTAGGCTCGCCAACAAGTTCAGTAATGGCCTTTGTTTCAATTTTAAAATTATATTTTTGAATCAGTGCTTTAATTTCATCATCAAAATCTGGCTCTTTGCCGTTAGTTACAATCGTCACTTCGGGACATTGGTATCTTTCAAACAACATCACCGCAATCCAGGCTGCACTTGTATTATGACCTATCACTGCAATTTTTTTATTGAGGACATGATGACCATCACAACGTAGGCAATAGTCCGCTAATTGGACATTGGCATAAGGATAGATTGGTTCTATAGATCCTAGGATCTCTGGCTGAACATCCATAACTCCTGTGCATAAAATTACAAAGCGAGCTCGGTAAGTTTCATTTTTATTATCAGTTAATACAAAAAGACCCTCTTCGTTTTTTGAGAGATATGTTATTCCGGTATTTTTTTTCCAAATAAATTTTTCTTTAAAAGGGCCATTGGAAAGCCAATCAAGTGACTCTTTATTAGGTTCTTCAATGCCTTTTTTATAATCAAGATGCGCTGGCATATTCTCAACTTTAGTAACCCAAAACGCTCGAGATTTTTTCTTATCCTTAGAAGATCCTGGAAAAAAAAGACATTCGTCATTATTTAAAACAACTCTCAACGCCGCCATTGTCCCAGCGGAGCCCCCACCAATAACTGCGACATCATAAATTTTCATTGAATTTAGCCTATTCTTTTTCGTGTAAAATATTTGAAGCTTCTATATCATTTTTTTCAACAAGTTCGGCGTGTTCTTTTTTAGAGAAAATATGCTTTTCACCACCGACATCTTTAATTCGCACTTGTTTAATAACAGAATCTTCAACCACTTCTAATTCAAATGATAATCCTTCCCAAACAATCATTTGCTCTTGTTCCGGAAATGTATTTCCTAGCATATCTAGTAAAAATCCTGCCAGCGTAGAATAATTATCATTCAAAGGAATTTTAATATCATAATCGTTATAAACTTCTCTAAGTGAAATATCCCCATCTACGACGATACCATCTTCGAGATTGGCTTCTTCAAAGCCTTTTTCGATTTCTTCCACATCATCATGCTCATCATGAATTTCTCCGAAAATTTCTTCAATAATATCTTCGAGAGTCACAATGCCTACCACAGTTCCATTTTCATCTTTAACAAGCGCCAAATGAACTTTTTTACGGTTCATATGATCAAAAACTGATTGGATCTTCATGTGTTCATAAACAAAGAATGGTGGTTTTAAGAGTTTCGTGAGTTGAAATTTTTTCTTTTCTTCGTCTGTGACGAAAGCTAAGTCTTTCACATGAAGAAAACCAACAATATTTTCCAATTCACCGTCACAAACTGGATAGCGCGAGTTCCCTGTCTCTCTGGCATAATTCATCATTTCATTAAAACCCCAATCAACTTGACCGTAATTGACTCTCACGCGAGAAATCATAATGTCTTTAACCTTTATCATTGGGAATTCAAGAATAGACGAAAGAAGATCAATTTGTTTTGAATCCATTGTTCGTTCTTTTTCTGCTTTTGAAATCATAAATTCAATATCATCTCGTGTAACCATTCGACCTGTCACTTCTGCACTATCACCCAATATCGTGCCAATGAACCAAACAACTGATTTAACAATTGGGTAAAGAAGATAAAAAAGTACTTGCAGCATACGAATGACAATAACTGCAAATCTTTCAGCATGATTTCGCGCGAAAGTTTTGGGGATAATTTCACCGAATAAAATTGTTATCACAGTCGTCATACCGAGCGCCACGCCGATAGTTGTGCTTCCGGTGAGTTTAGAGGCAATGCTGGTGGTGATTGCGCCCGCTAAAATATTAGCGACGTTGTTACCGATAAGTATTGTTGTAAGCAGTTCTGATGGACGAAGGATCATGAAGGCCATCGCCTTGCCCTTAGTTCCTCCTTCTTCAATAAGTTGGCGAGCTCGGTCTACCCCAATCGATAAAAGGGCGGCTTCAGCACCTGAAAAGAAGGCTGAAGAAACAAAGCAGAGTAATAAAGTGAAAATGTCTGTAGAAAAAAGCAGCGATTCAAGCGGGGGTTCGATGAATAGGTCCTGGTTTTAGTTAATAAAATTTAAGTACTAAGGTATCCAATGATTATACTTTAATAATGGGATTTAGTCCAACAGACCCAAGATTTCAATGATCTAGGGGCTTACCTTGAAAGTCATGATTTGAATAAACAATACGGTCATTCATTTCGTGATTAAACCCCTGAATTTCTTGGATATTGCTAACCTCTCGAAAGACTGTCTGACACTTATAGCAAATGGCAATAAGCTTAAGTCGTCTAAAGAGAATGAAGTCCAAGAGGTAAAGAAAAACAAAAGTACTTAAGTACCATAGTGGGTTAATTCCGAACCACAAAAGCACCGTTGAAATAATGGCAGCCAAAACAAATAACATGACTCCAAGCTTTCGATTAAAATCTTTTTGCGAGTAAAAATCTTTGCGCTCGCAACTTGGACAGTCATGAAGATTTCCTTCTTCATGTTCTTTATTGAATTTTACAACTTGTTCCACTTGGCAAACATCGCACGCGATTTTGTGGGCATCAACTGACGGATAAACATGAATGCCGGATCCGCAGTTTTTACAAGTAAATTGCACTGTCATCATATAAATAATCCATAATTTAAAAACATGTAAATTGAAACAAGTTCACCGATAAAAACGAAAAAAGTCATCGCATATAAAATTCCGGTCGAACTTTGAATCGATCTAAGTTGAAGTAGTTTCCAGTTAAAAAAACTCATACCCAAAATAACTAAATATCCAAATGAAACTCTCATTAGAAGCAACATCCAATTAAAAGCGTAACCAGCTCCTAGTTGAGTTTGTTCTTCAAAAAAACCATAGTTTTGAAAAAGTGAATAGGAACTCCATGTTATTTTTATGATTAAAATAATCCACATCACAATTGCGGCTATCTTCAAAGGGTGAGCAGAGAGTTTCGGCACAACTAAATACCAATGACCTAAAAGCATAGAATAAGTGATGATTCCCAAGAAAAGCCCGGCTGAAATAAAAAAGAGTGAATGGAGTAATTGAAAATTTACCAGAGAACATACGAGATAAAGAAATACTCCACAGAGAAATAAATAAAGTGCATACATTAATTTTGATTTCTCATCTTGGTGAAAGACACTCACAAGAATTAATCCCAAAAGGGCAAAAAGCTTAAGTCCAAAAATATTATTGAACATCCCACTTGGAGATAAGGCACCAATCACCATTGAAATAACTAAAGCGCCGATAGAAGTATTGGTCAAGAGTTTAATCAATCCCGCACCAGTAAGTTTGGAATTAGCAATTACTGAAAATAAGACGAGAGACCAGGCCACTGAAAGAAGAAAAAAATCTGAAATAGTTTTTATAAAATCTACGGTTGCCATAAAAGATTTACGAGTCCAGCTGCATGTTGTTTTTTTATGTATACCGCTAATTCATCGATAATAACATGATTAATCGGGGGAATTTTGCCTTCGTAAGGAGTCGATTTTTCATTGTAAGAAATGTCCAACCATTGGCCTTTAGCCGCAGGCAAGTTTTTGAAATTCGAAATAAAAACATAAAGGCAGATATTCTTATTTGGGGCCATGTAGTCTTGATACTTAAATAAGACTAATTTTTCTGCACTTGGAAGCATAATGCCAACTTCTTCGTGAACTTCCCTTCGGCATGCATCTTCTGGAGACTCTCCTGTTTCAATTTTTCCACCTGGGAACTCCCATTTGCCGTAAAGTGCGCCTTCTTCTTCACGAACTTGTGTCCAGACTTTAAATCCATGGTCTTCAATGTCTTTAAGAAAGATTGCTACAGAAACTATAAGATTTTTCTTCAATCTCTTTTCCTTTGTTGTGGAACTTGATACTAACATGAGCAATGAATAATTTCGATGTGTTTCCCAAAAAATCCCTTTTGTTTGCCCCAATGGAGGGCATTACCGACGAACCTTATCGAATCGCCATGCTCAAATCATTTCCTGAGTGGGATCAGTTTTTTACAGATTTCCTCAGAGTTCCAACGGTCGGAAAAGTCACAGAAAAAATGATTCTCGAGCATTACGGCGAGAGAATTTATAACTCACCCGATTGGAGAAAAAAAAATTCATTTCAGATTCTCACTACTCCAAGGGCCCAAACCGAACTGGTGGTTGATATTCTTGAGTCACTTAAAATTGATCATCTTGACTTAAATCTAGGTTGCCCATCCAAAAAAGTGAATTCACATTATGGTGGAGCTTATCTTTTATCAAATCATGAAGCCCTAAAAAAAATTTTAGACAATATCAGATCCCGCTTTACTGGTCACTTCACCGTTAAAATGAGAGTCGGTTACCGCGATGATAAAAACTTTTCCGAATCACTTAAACTCATTGAAGACGCAGGAGTTGAAGCAGTCACGCTCCATGCTCGCACGCGTGATCAACTTTACAAAGGTGTGGCAGATTGGAAATACATAAAAGAAGCTGTGGAAACGATCAACATCCCGCTCATCGGCAATGGAGACATATGGGTTGCCGATGACATCGAAAACATTTTTAATGAGACAAAATGTCATTCTGTCATGCTAGGACGAAGTGCCTTAAAAACTCCTTGGCTTGCAAAAATTTACAAAGATTATCTATTCGAAGGTGGTTATATTGATGACACCTATCTTTTATATGAACGAAAAAAATATCTCGAGGTCTATTTTGAATCTTTACTTGCAGAGTATAGAGAGGTCGAGTGGCATGACAATTTAATCTTAAAAAGATTCAAATCTTTTTCGCGTAATCTTTTTGATGACTATGAAGACTTTGAGTCTATTCGTGGTTTATTTCTTCGGTCGGAATCGCTGGGGGAATTTCTTGATCATCTCTATCGTCTGAAGGGCTAGAACCAAAAGTAATCGGATGGCCTAGTGTTTTTAGGTAAACTAAAAAATACATCAATTCAAATACCAAAGAGCCCAGTAACGTAAAAAGGAGATTACCACTCCCGCCAAAAACAAATAATAAAAAACAAAAAAAGAAAGGTGAAAAAGCTCGAATAAAAGCACTCGAATAGGGAATCTTGTTAAAGCGTATCCCTATAAATAGATGTAGGTAGTGATCGATTCTCATCACAACAGATAAAAAAGAAAGTCTATGGTGACTGGTTAACACTTTTTGTTTTAATCCAGGTGCCAATAAGGCAAAGTGCCAAACAAAGGCCATAAGAAAAAAAATTAAATTTAAAAATTCTAAATCTATGAAACTCAATAATCCCCAAGCAAGAAGCAAAGTGATTAGTGATAAAAAATAATATTTTGAAAGATCTGACAGTTGATTCAATTTCATTTAATAATTCCTCGAGTGTGTAAAAAAACTAACTCTGGAAATTGAATCGATGAAGGACTTGTGACCACCATTCTGAAAACATGCATAAAGTCTTCAACTGTGAGCATTTGGTCGCGTGGTAAATCATTACTTTCGTTATCCCATATTTCAGTCGCGATCGCTCCCGGCATTAAAGTAGAAAAACGCACTCCTAAATGACTCCATTCTTCTTTAACAGAATCAATCATGCCATTTAAAGCAAATTTTGAAGCACTATAGGCTGAGATATTCGCTAAGCCTTTTTTTGAGGCAATAGATGAAATTGTTACAATGTGTGTTTCATCTTCAATTAAAAAATCTCTGGCGTGCTTCAGAATATGAAAAGCACCAACAACATTAGTAGATAAATGGTCAGTGAACTCTAAAGTAGAAGTTTCTACCAAGGGGGACATTTCAAAAATTCCGGCATTTAAAACGATAAGATCAAAATTGTCAGTGTGTTCATTAGCGATATTAAAAACTTCTAAAACAGAAGACTCATCACGAATATCACAAATGATGTCAATGTATTGAGGGTGCTCTATTGGGCTGCCACTACGAGAAAGGCCAATAACATTATAACCTTCATCAAGAAGATACTGGGCCATTTCAAGACCGAGACCACTAGAGGTCCCGGTGATAAGTGCAAATTGATTGTCTTTCATTTTCTGCAAAATTATTTAGCGATACCGACAGCTTTTGTTTCACGTAGAACTGTAATTTTTATTGTTCCAGGATATGACATCTCTTCTTCAATTTTTTTAGCAATGTCACGAGAAAGCATGACTGTTTCTTCATCAGTTACTCTATCATTTTCAACAAATACTCTGACTTCACGTCCACCTGAAATTGCATATGACTTTGAAACGCCTTCAAACGAATTAACGATATCTTCAATGTCGGTTAATCGAGACACGTATGATTCCATCATCGCTTTACGAGCACCTGGTCTCGCTCCTGATAATGCATCCGAAGCTGCCACTAAATGAGCAAGAACTGATTCTGGCTTTTCGTCATCATGGTGAGCACGAACAGCGTGAACGATGTCTGGAGACTCTCCGTATTTTTTCAAAAAGTCTGCACCGACAACCGCGTGTGATCCTTCTGCAGAAGCATCAATAACTTTACCAACATCATGAAGAAGTGCTGCTCTTCTTGCTTGTTTTACATTGAGACCAAGTTCAGCCGCCATAGCGCCACAAACAAATGCTGCTTCAATAGCGTGTTGATATTGGTTTTGCGTATAAGAAGTTCTCCACTGAAGAGCTCCTACTAACTTTAAGACTTCAGGGTGAATTCCATGTACTCCAATTTCCATTTGAGCTTTTTCACCAAGGTCGCGAAGTTGTCTTTCCATTTCTGCTTTTGATTTATCATGAAATTCTTCAATCTTCGCTGGATGAATTCGTCCATCAGCAATAAGTTTTTGAATAACCATTCTGGCAATTTCTTTTCTCACAACGTTGAAACTTGAGATAACGACAACTTCAGGAGTATCATCAATAATTAAATCGACTCCACAAATTTGCTCGAATGCTCTGATATTTCGACCTTCACGACCAATTAAGCGACCTTTTACGTCATCACTTGGAAGTTCTACCGAACCAATCGTTTTTTCTCCAACGTATTCACCTGCAAATCTTTGAATAGCAATTCCAACGATTCTTTTTGATTTTGCTTCTGCTTCTTCTTTTGTTTCTTCTTCAATTCTTCTAAGAATTTTTCCAAAATCAACTCGAGCCTCTTCTTCCATTGCTCTTAATAACTCTTGTTTTGCTTCTTCTTTAGTTAGTTGAGCAACTTGAGCTAACTTATCATTAAATTCATTTTGCTTATTTTTCATCCGTTGAGATTCATCTTCATGAATTTTACGGGCCACTTCGAATTGGATTTCTTTTTCTTTTAGGACCTTAACTTCTTTTTCATGCTCTTCTAGTTTACGGTCAAGAGTTGCATCTTTTTTAACTAATTCTCTCTCAAGATTTTTAATTTCATTTGTACGATTGGCAATTTCTCGGTCTGATTTTTCTTTTTCTTCTCGAGCAATTTCTTTTGCTTCTTGACGTGCTTTGTATCTGAGTTCATCGGCAAGCTTTTTAGCTTTTTCAATAATCTCATTGCCCTTGCCTTCTTTTTCTGCATTTTCTTTTTTAACTTGATTATTTTTCATCATCATGCCGACAAAGGCACCTATGATGGCAAACAATATGGCAGCAACAAGTGCTGATATGATGGCTATGTTCATTATTAACTCCTTAGGTACTTAACTATATATATTTTGGTCAGTGACCACATAATTCATTTTTTCGTCGTGTGCTTCTGTAACACTCACAAGCTCTTCTTCAATTTGCTCTTCAAAGGCCAATCCGATTTTAATCAGTGGATGAGTCGCAAGGTATTTGTCATAAAACCCCTTACCTCTTCCTAGCCTGTCTCCAACTTTCGAAAAACATAATCCTGGTATCACCAAAATTTCAGGTTTCACGATAGGGCACGTATTTACAGGTGCCATTAAGTTTGCAAACTCTGTGCTTTGTACCAAGTCTTTTGCATTTGAAAGATGAAATTTCATTTCACCAAACGCACAATCAGGATAAGCAGTCAGCCCGTTAAATTTATCTCCAAATTCTAAAAACCAAATAGGCTCTTTTTGAATTGGTGAAAAAACTCCAAACATTAATTTGCTCTGAATAACATTGAGGTCCAATAGAAGTTGATTTAATTTTAAAGAAAGCTTGCGACTTTTCTCTAGGTAAACTTCATCTGAGAGATTAGCCAATTTGGACTTCATCTTTTTTCTCAGCTCTTGTTTCGTAATCAAAAAAACTCTTAACGGGTCGTAGGAGAAACTTCTTCGATATATTGAAGGGCATCTACTGCAGAATCACGCAGTTGATTAATATTCTCGCGATATTCTTTTTCAAGGGCCAATTTTTCACCAGCAAATTTTAAAGCACACAAAACGGCAACCTGATGAGGAGCTAGATTTGGTGATTGCTTAAATATTTTTTGAGCCTCAGCTTGAACAAAGCCGACAATATCAGTAGGACTAATTCCTTCAAGTTTCTCATCTTTCTTGAGCTTGATCTTATAGCCTAACACTTCAAAATTTTCTTGAGTTTCTCTCTCGTTATTCATTGTTATTAGAGTAATCGATCACTGAATTTTCGTCAATTAAAATGCCATGCATGGTATAAGCATGCTTCCTAGTTTCCCAAGAGAGCATGAAGGTAATCATCGATATTAAAAATATCTAAGTCCTCTGCAGTTTCTCCAACACCAATATAGGCGATTGGCAATTTTAACTGCTCAACGATTGTCACAGCACTACCGGCCTTTGAAGAGCCATCACATTTAGTAAAAATCAGACCAGTAAGTCCTAGTGTTTTATGAAACTCTTCCGCCTGACGAAGTGCATTTTGTCCAGTGATAGCATCAATGACCAGCAGGATTTGATGAGGAGCATTTGGATCTAATTTTTTTAAAACGTTTTTACTTTTTTGCAACTCATCCATTAAGTTTTCTTTAGTGTGAAGACGTCCTGCAGTATCTAATATGCAATAATCGGCTTTTTGATTAATGGCTGCTTGCAAAGCATCATATCCCACACCGGAAGGATTGGCCCCTTCCTTCGCCCTGATCATTGTTGCGCCTGATCGATCACACCAAACTTGCAATTGATCAACTGCCGCAGCTCTGAATGTGTCGCAAGCACCAACCATTACACTCGCTCCTTGTAAGCGAAGTTTAGTGGCCAGCTTTCCAATGGTAGTCGTTTTACCTGCCCCATTAACTCCAACAACCATAATAACTTTTGTCTCACCTTTTTTTTGTGGGTCATATTGATATAAATTTTGGTCAATATGATCTTGAATGGGTGCCATTTTATTTTTTAAAAACGAAAAAAGAAATTTTTTAAATTCATCTGAATTGATCACTCCCTCTTTGGTTTTTTTCTTGAGCTCCGAGATCAATTCTCCAACAGTGCTTGTTCCAATGTCTGCACTGTAGAGCAATTCTTCAATTGAATCAAAAGCTTCTTCATTGAGAGCCTGGCCATTGAAAAGTTGACCTAATTTTCCCCAAACCTCTTGTCTTGATCTTGTTAATCCAAGCTTTAGTCTATCACTAAATGTCACTTCTTTTTTTATTGGAGCAGAAACAGAAACTATAGGACTATCTGATAACCTCGATGGAGTTCTACCAATCGGCTTTTTCCTCAAAAGAAAATAAGCAACAATAGCTCCGAGTATTAAAGCTAAAATAATTAATAATGTCATATCCATGAAACGCCCTTGGGAAAGAATTAATTGAGACTACAGGAATCAACAAGATAATTGAACTTCTCGTTTTTTTCAACTTGCACAGCGAGGGAATTCTCAGATATAAACAATTTATGCGCAAAATAAAATTAGAAGCTCAATTTCAACTCATATCGGCCATACGCGACTTTTTTACCAAGCAAGGCTTCACAGACGTCATGACTCCTCCAATGGTTAAAAATCCCGGTATGGAGACGCACCTTCACCCATTCTTAGTAGGTCATGCAAAAACATCTCAATTTTCATCTTGGTATTTAAATACCTCTCCTGAATTTCACATGAAGGAATTACTTTCTCTGGGGTTTGAAAATATTTTTACTCTTGGTTATTCTTTTAGAGACGAGCCAGATGCTCCTAATCACCGCTCGCAATTTTTAATGCTCGAATGGTATCGAACGAAGGCCCATTATACAAAAATTATGAAAGACTGTGAGGAGCTGTTTCAACACTCTCTCCACTTTCTCCAAGAAAAGAATATTGATGTCGACAAGGGCTTAATTAATGTTCCAATGACAAAAGTGACTGTCCAAGAATTATTTTTAGATTTTCTAAATGTCGATATTTTAAATTTCCTAGAGACAAAAGATTTAAAAGAATTAATTGAAAAGAATTTTAAAGACGTGCCACTTCCAGTTAAAGGTGAAATTTTGTCATGGGATGATTATTATTTTTTACTTTTTTTAAATAAAATAGAGCCCCACCTCGCTCATTATCCTCTTTTACTTATTGATGAATTTCCCCATCACTTGGCTGCGCTCTCAACTTTGAAATTGGAAGATCCTCGAGTGTGTGAGCGATTTGAAATTTACTCTCGTGGAATTGAGCTTTGCAATTGTTTTAATGAATTAAGAGATTTAACAATACAAAAAAAACGATTTTTAGATCAGGCCCTCGAAAAAGAAACTCTCTACGGATACAGGCTCCCTGCTCCGACAGTTCTTTATGATGCACTTGAAAGAGGACTTCCGATGTCGAGTGGTATTGCTATGGGCGTGGAGAGGTTGTTAAAAGTTTTAACCGGAACTCAAAACCCATTTTGGAATTAAAACATAGAATTAAATGCCGAGTGTATTTTGATAACTACTTCACTTTTCAAGTGCTGGAGTGGAACTTTACTGGCCCAAGATCTGTGATCAACAGGTGAAGTGTTTTTTCTGATTAAACTTACCCAGATCATTGGAAATTTTTTTGCTAAATCAGCTGACATCAGTGCATACCAACGCTCTAATCCATCACGATCTTCACCGAAGGCATCGAGCATATCGAGGGACTTCTCTGCGACTAACCTCTTTAAGGTGTAAACACTCATGCCCTCAAAGCTTTTCTTCGCTACTTTTCTTCCTAAATATTTTTCATAAAAGTAAACAGCAAAATCAGCAGTCGAACTCTTCACAGGTTTATCCCAATTTTCCATCCCACCGTAAACTGAATCCAAAACTAACGAACGATATATTCCTTCGCGAGTTCCGCCTTGAGTAAGAATGTTCATGTATCTTGTTATTTCGTTTTCATTAGGCTTGGCTTGTCTAGTTACTTCATACACTTCTAAAATGTAGGCGTAGTAAAACTTTTTTTCGATTTCTGCATCTAAGACAACAGTATCTGCTTTTTTATTGTAAACATCCGTAGATTTAGCATCATCCGATATTTTAGGTAATACTGGCATTGAAAAAACTGGCGCTACTTCTGTTTCACTAATTCCAAAAATCTTATTGGCCCATTTCTCACCTAATAATTTTGTTAGACTAGGACGAATTTGATCAATTAATGATTTTTCTTTAACTACATTATTATCTTGAGCTTGGAGCATATGAATTGATAATGCCAAAGTAAAAATAATGATAAGCCTCAAAAATCCCTCCTACTAAAATAGATTGTTTAATTTTAACTGGGATTTAATTATTTAATAGGTGGGAATTTATGGACTAAGGCTTTGGAATTTTTCTATATTCTGCGATTTGCAATGACAATAACTCTACTTTATTAATCGTAAGTGGAACAATTCTATCAACTAATTCCGGATTACTTTTCCACTCTCCATTAATGAGTTCAAGTGCACTTAAAAGTGCAGACAATGTTGCATTTATATCGTGAGTTAGATTAGTCTCATTCTCACTATTTTGCTTCATCATTTCTCACGATGTTTACTGACTTAGAATTGATGTTGGTCATAATTCTATAAAATGAATTATTAGATAGTTTCAAATCGATCATTGTTTTTCTGACTTTGTCATTATTTTCAAAAAGAGTTTTTTGCAAAACTGCAGCTTCAATTCTTTCAAGATAAACAGGTAAACCAATTAATTTTATTTCTTCTAAATCAATTTCTTCAACTTTATTTTTTCCTTTTTTATGCAGAATTAAAGTGACATCAGTTTCATCAATTACTCCCTTATCATTACTTTGCAAAAGAGAAATCACTTTTTCAAGTTCGCGAATATTGCCAGGCCAATTGTATTTTATTAATTCACTCATCGCTTTTTCTGTAAGAATAATTCTTCGCTTATTTCTTTTGAGAAAAAACTCAATAATCCCTTTTAAGTCCTGCCCCCTTTGACGTAAGGGCTTCATATGAATATTATAACCTTCCAATCTGAAATATAAATCCTCTCTAAATTCACCATTTAAAATTTTGGATCGTAAATTTTCACAAGTAGCTGTCACTAGCCTAAAATTAGAAGACACTGGTTTTTCCGAACCGACTGGGTAAAATGATTTTTCTTCAATTGCCTTTAGTAGTTTAGATTGTGAACTTATTGGTAATGTGGCAATTTCATCCAAAAAAAGCACTCCGTCATGTGCGAGCTCAAGTAAGCCTTTTTTACTTTTTAATGCTCCTGTAAAAGCACCTTTTTCATGTCCAAAAAGTTCTGACTCAATTAGGCTTTCGGAGACTTCTGAGCAATTTAGATGAACAAAAGGTTTTTTTTGTCCTACAAGTTCATGAAAAAATTTTGCCACAAAAGTTTTTCCAGTTCCCGACTCTCCAGTGATTAATAATGGTTGATGACCTTGTAAGGCCATTTTTAATGTTTTGATTTCATCCAGTAAATTCTCATCACTTGTTAATAATGCATCTTGAAGCTGTATTAAAATATTTTCTTTTTTATTTTTGTATTTAAGAATTGCACCTTGAATCGACTCTATTGAAAAAGGCTTTGAAAGAAAATCACTACAACCAATTAAATACGCTTTTTCAATAATAGAATTATCTTCTCGTCCGCTTAATACGATTGAATGGACATTTTTACTTCTTAGTTTTTTTAATATTTCTAAACCAATGAGTTTTTCTTCTAGATCTAAGTCCACAAAGGCTAAGTCGATTTTTTTTCTTTCAATTAAATCAAAAGCTATAAGAGAATTCTCGGCTTCAAAGACCTCGCCATATTTTTCTAATCGAGACTTAAGCGTCAACCTAGATAAAAGATCATCTTCAATAAGTAATATATTAAGTTTAGTTTCCATTTAGAAATCATAGTGACAATTCGAACTGATCTCAATAAAACTTAGATAAACCTATAAAATCTCCCTAGTGCCTCAAAAAATAGTCAACCCAATAACCCACTTTTTCACTCAAATGACTTTAAGTGATCGAAATCATTTTATTTCTCATCATTCCTAAATATTTGTCCGATTTTAACGATAATAGAGATATGAAAACGTTTAATAAAACCCTTATCGTTCCCTTGTTTATCACCCTTATTTTGACAGGTTGTATGCCCGACAGCTTAACCAAGTTCAAAAAGGATCCTCCTAAAAAGCCCACTACATCCACAACGGTCAGTAGCGGCCCAGTTTTAGATGAAACAGGTAATGTAGTTCCATTTGATGAATCGACTTATTTTAGTTTTGTAGACCAAGATAACAACCCGGTACTAGCGAAAGTATCTGAAGCTGTGAGCGCTGAAATTACTCTCGACGGAAGTTTGGGAGATCCACTAAAAGTTGAAAAATTTTTTGAACGCTGTGACCTCATTACAACTGGAGTAAATTCCCAGGCTTCATCATTACCGGCTGGATTAAGTTTTCTGAATGACGAATGTTCTGTTAAAGGTACTGCCATAGCTGCTAAGTCTGTTGTCACGCCTTTTTGTAGTGATGGAACTTCATTTGATCAAGTGACTTGTGAATCTAATTTTCCCGTTTGGAATGCCACGACTGGAACATGTAGCTTACCTGATTTAAAGTATGCAACTCAAACGGCCTGTCTAGCAGGATCTAATAAGTGGTATACATTTGGAAGCCCGGTTCCTTATAAAATTAGATTAACTTTCCATGACTCTGCAGGAGTTCAAAGATTTTATTATACAACTCTTTCTTTAGGTGTTTATACAACTCTTACAAGTTTAAATTATACGCAAGCACAAAAAGTTTTACTGAAAATGGATAGTGCTGGTGCTTCACCTTTTGGTGACATTATCCCAGTCATTACAACATCACTTTCAACTGGAAGTTATAATCGCCGAAGCATAATGATTAATTCAAATGGAGCTGTCACTGGTGTCGCTCGATTTGTTGACTCCGGGGCTAACTTAGTTGGTATTTCCCGACTTGTTCCAATAAAAGTAAATTCAATTACAGGATTAGCAGTCAACGGATTTATCCAATCAGTAACTGGAACTTGTACATTAGGTGCTTTTACGACAAAACCAACTTGTACATTTGGAGGAGGAACGTGGACTCCAAATAAAATTGGTAAAATATTTAGAATTGATTCTGCAACTAGAACTCTTTATGTAGAAAATATTTCTCTAGCTAATAAATACTTTATTTTAAATGAAGCAATCTGTACTGGCACATGTGCTAGCTCTTACACTATAAATGCGATAAACGATTCTTACCTTTTTAAAGCGGACGATGACATCGATAATGATAATCAATACTATACTCCTAAATTTGCTTTAGAATATCCAGTCAATATTTATGAAGTTGGAACAAGTATTCAGCCACTCTATCCAATCATCTCTACAGCAATAAGCGCAACCAATGGAATCACTTATTCAATTTCTCCAGCATTACCATGTGAAGACTCAACAGATATTACTAAGTGTTTATATCTCGACGCTAATACTGGAACAATTACTGGGACATTCAATAATTTTTTAAATACTACTGAATTCACATTGACTGCATCTAACCCAATTAGCAGTGTCTCAACTAAAATAAAAATGAGTGCCATTTACGGACCTAGTGATTTGTCTTTAACAACAAAGCAAGTAATTACCGTCTCAAGCACATCTAATTTTAAAGAAGGAGAAACTCTTTATCAACCAATTAGTCCTCCATTAACAGAAGGACTAAATGCTCGAATTATTCAAATTATTAACACTAAGCAATTGGCTATTGAATTTTTCAACGGAGCTTTTGTTCCTGGTGTGAGTTTAGACAATAACAATAGTGCTTACCAATCTGAAAAAGCATTTATCATTCCTTATTCAACATGTACGAATACTGTTTATACAACTAAAACCTCTTGTGAACTTGGTGGCGAAATATGGTCTCCTAGTGAGGCAATCTTTTTTAATATAATTCTTACTGCAAGCACAACAACTGGTTACGCTGCTGGAAGTGATGTAAGTGTGTCATTCGGAACAGGCCTTGGAGCAATTGGTAAAGTGGCTCACGTAGATGCAACTTCTAAAAAACTTTATGTCCAGTACCTAACTGGTGCTGCAAACACAACGGCAACTGCAAAAACTTTTTATCAAGGTGACACGCTTGACTCTGGGGCGAGTGTAGATCAAGTTGAAAATGGATCTATGAAAGTGACTCTGGCCAGTGCTGCGGGATTTACAAAAGGATCAGATGTTGTCACAAGTGCGAGTGCTGCTGGATACACCTCTGTTTTAAATGGAAATATTTTAACATTAAGTGAGTTATCAAGAGCAAGTGCTGGTACATTTTTTAAAAATGGACAAACTTTTTATAATCACGAAACTCAAGCGCTTTCAACCGCTAACTCAACAGCATCTGCAGTCACGTTTGATAACTATTTTATTTTTGAGCGTGGTAAAAAAATGTATGCCAACACTATCGTTTCAAATGGTAATGGGATTATTTATTCTATCTCTCCACCACTCCCTTCAGGACTTGTACTCAATACCTTAACAGGAGTTATTGAAGGGGCTGCAAATTCAACTTCAATAAAAAAAGATTATCTATTAACTGCAATTAATTTTGTCGGATCAACTTCTTTCGTCTTTTCTCTAGAAGTAAAAGATTTCTTTGAAGTTATAGAAAAAACAGGTGCTTCATCTGCACTACTTCATAAAGTTGGAGACTATCAAAACAATAGAAAATGCCGAGTTGATTCAACTGATATTGCCTCAATGAGTAACGGAAAGGCTTTGGATATTAGATGTTTCTTAGATATGGAAGAACAAGATATTTATCAAACGGCCATTAAACTTAATTTTTTCACCGGTCCTGGAATTTGTCAGTATATTGAATATGCTCCTTATTATTTTAATTCTTGGACTCCACACCAGTCAGTGAATGTATCTAGTCGATACACTAACCCAGTAATTGTGAGAACTGGTTGTACAGCCCTAGATTCTACAGGACCAGTGCCTACGGCAGACTTGTGTGAAGGGAATTATTCTTACTTTGATTCGGATTTTCCAAATTGTGATGAGGGTAAATTAAGTTATATTAGCGAAACTTACACTCAAGATGATACAACTGGAGCTTGTACTCGAACATCTGTTGTTACTTCCTCTGTTCAATGTGGAGGAAAAAAAGCAGCTTGTTTAGCCGGACCAGTCACAGATGCAATTGATTTAACAAACCTATCTGAAGGGAAGCGACTAATCACCATTCCTTCATCTACTGGATTGGATAAAACATACGAACACAAATCACCAATTGAATTTGGAGATAGCTACATCAATGTGAGAACTGCCAACGGAACAACATCTAACCAATGTAATTCATCTGCTGCTAACACATTAACTTGGAAAAATACAACTTCAACAGTAAGCACTCTCGCTTCTCCCTTTGGATTTGACTCTAATCCGTTTTATACAGTCACTTGTTTAGATGCGGCTTATGATATTAAGGCGAGAATAAGAGTGATTGTTCGAGATTGGGATAAAACTTTTAGAATTGACTCTGATATCTTCAATCAAAGTTTTGCAGCTCCTCCAGTTAACATGAACAACAACACCCCTGATCCGATTTTTGGTAAGCCTTATAACGACGTCGATGATTGGGATGATAGTTATCAAGGACTTGCACCTGTTTATACGGCTGCAACTTGCGGTGTCCAGGCAGTAGGATCTTGTTCAAACATCACTGGAATCTTCAGATCAAACGCTGAATGTACTGCAGTTGGTGGATCTGTCGTGGCTCCAGGCTCTTGTTCTGCGGGTGCATTCACTAATGAATTCGACTGCGAAACTTCTGGTACGTGTTCAAATGGTGCGTATTTAGATGCAGGATCTTGTGCCAAAGGTCTTGCTGTTTGGACGCCGCGAGTTTGGACAGCTGCGACTTGTACCTTTGCTAACCAAAACCAATGTGTACACTACGGTGGGATTTGGACTGGACCTGAACACTACAAATTTCCAGAGCTTCCGAAAATATAAATTGGCCGTTTGGCTTTACTGAATTTTTTGAATTCTTCCGACTAAATCATAATCTAGAACATCGGTGATCTCGACCATTACGAGGTCACCGATTTCTACGTTTTGGCCGTTTAAATCGTTAATAATGACTTTGCCGTCGATATCAGGAGCTTGTCCGAAATGTCTTCCTTCAATCAGGAGTTCAGTTTCTTCATGCTCGCCTTCAATCAACACAGGAATGACTTTTCCAAGAAATTCTCCATTGAGTTCTCTCACAATTTCTCGTTGAGCTTCATAGAGTCTATCAAATCGTTCATCAATAACATCTTGTGAAATTTTTGGTTGTAATTTGAATGCTGGAGTCCCTTCTTCATCTGAATATCTGAAAATACCTAAATGATTAAAACGTGCCTTTTTTATTCCATCCAAAAGAGCCTCAAAATCTTCTTCAGTCTCACCTGGAAAACCAACGATGATCGAAGTTCTTAAAACAACTCCAGGAATTCTAGTTCTTATTTTTTCAATACGCTCGTGAATTTTTTCACCAGTAATTTTTCGATTCATTCTTTTTAAAACATTAGTAGAAAAATGTTGAACTGGCATATCAAGATATTTGCAAATCTTTTCTGATGTTGCCATTTTTTCAATAACTTCATCGGTGAGTTCGTCTGGATAAAAATAGAATAACCTAACCCAATCAATTCCCTCTACCGACTCTAGTCCGGTGAGAAGATTTGCAAGCTTGTTATTTTCATCTAAATCAACTCCGTAATCTGACAAGTCCTGAGAGATTAGGTTGAGCTCTCGCACCCCTGTAGAAGCTAAATTCGTAGCTTCGTTTACAAGCGACTCAACCGATCTCGATCTCAGTTTCCCTCTTAATTTAGGGATAATACAAAACGTACAATTGCGGTTACACCCTTCAGAAATTTTTAACCATGCAGTATAAAAAGGTGAAGTATTTAAACGTGGATCATATTCTGTGTGAATAAACTTTGGAATTTCAACGAAAGATTTTTTTTCTAACTTACCATCTTCCATTGCACGCAATAAAAGAGTGATTTTATTATATTCACCAGTACCGATGATGAGATCGGCTTCTGGAATTTCTGATTCGAGTTGCTCAGCATATCTTTGGGCCATACAACCAGAAATAACAAGGGCCTTACATTGACCTTGACTAGGATCTTTAAAGTCGGCCATTTCTAAAATTGTATCTACTGACTCTTTTTTTGAAGCTTCAATAAATGAACATGTATTCACAATAATAACTTCTGCAACATCAGGTGACTCTGCAATTGAATATCCATCCAGCCCCAAGTATCCTAACATGACTTGTGAATCGACTAGATTTTTAGAGCAACCTAAAGATGTAAAGAAAACTGTTTTATTGCTGAAGAGCTTTGTCGATAATTCCACGATGTATCCAAAATGTTTTAATTTGATAAAAGTTAGGACTTGATAGTACAAATTGATTAAATAATCAAAGCTTAAAGGGCCATATGAAAAAAATACTCCTTCCAATCACTCTTAGCTTTCTCGTTTTGTCCGGGTGTAGTTCTAAACAAATTCATGCATTGAAGGCGCCTAGTTTTAAGCGCTTAAGTATTCTAAGCGAGCAATTTCGCACTCAAAAAGCGGCTTCACCAATCGACGAGAGTGAAGAAATCGCTCTCAAGTTTATCGAAGCCAGTCAAAAAGAGATGGAAGCTGGAAACGAAAAAGTCTGTGAGATCTATGAAGAACTCTCTTCAAAAAGAGATTTCCCCCTGGCTCAACTTGCCGTCGTAAAGACACTTCAATATTGTCAATATTCCAAAAGAGAGCTTAGAAATCTCTGGAGCGAGACTGTGATTCAACCATACATGCAAGAGGGCTATCTCGATTCAATTTTAGAACAAGCTTCTAAGCTTCAAATTGATGAGCTAGCATTTAATGCTTCTCTTTCTCTGGTCGATATTAAAACTTCACAATCTGAAAAAATAAAACTTCTTAACCAAAGCCTTGAACTTGCTAAGCGTTTAAATAATCATGATTTTTTAGCACGGGCAAATGACAAGCTAGTTAAAATCGCTCCTCGTCATAGCAGTGAAATAACTCCACTTAACATCTACTCTGTTGCCAAAGATTTTGAGTCTAATCGCCAATTTGAAATTGCTCGAAATTTTTATCTCCAAATTATAAATAGTGAGTTTCCATTAGCAGAAAAAGTCAAAGCTTATAATGCCTATAGAACATCATTTAAAGTTGCTCGAGATCTTAAAACATTTTTAGAAAAAACTGGTGAGATGGAGCTCTACTTAAGACAACTTCTCGAATCTGCAAATGATGAATATACAGAATTGAAAGCATTACAAGAATTACAAGAAGCGTGGGTAGATGCCAAAATAAACTACGCTCGTGCTGTATGGACGGAACACCAAAACCTTGAGGCCAGAGACATTTTAGACAATTTATTTGAAGCTGAAATTGGTAATCCTAATCAATTGGCAACAGCTTATTCTGTCTATGGAGGATTACATTTAGAAAGTAAAGAAAATGAAGAAGCAATTGAGAAATATGAAAAAGCTTCTGAGTTAAAAATTACAAATTTTGAGACTCTTGAAAATGTTCAATGGGCCTTAGTTTGGAATCTCTACCTATCTAAAGAATATAATAAAACGATTAAGCGAGCTGAAAATTTTATCTCAAAATCTATAAACCCAAATTTTATTGCAAAATTAGAATTCTGGATGGCAAAGTCACTCTGGGCTTTAGGCAAAAAAGAAGATGCGAGAATTTTATTTGCAGAAATAATGCAGGAAGATTCCTTTGGATATTACGGTTTATTGGCTTCGATGGAAATTCAATCGACTCTTTCACCTCTATCGCCAACTGAATTGTCCATTGAATCATCCAGATATAACGAACTCGACTGGCTTATTGGTTTAAAAGAAAAAAAATTAGCAATGAAGTTTCTTAAAAATGTTAATTCTCGATTTAAATCTACTTTAGAGAGAGAAAAGGCAATGAGTTTGTACTTACAAACTGAGTGGTACCAAGGAGGAATGAGTCAAATTTTTAACATTCCTATTAAATTAAGACAGGAATTTACTACAAAGTATATCGACGTCATCTTTCCTCGTGCATTTGAAAATATTTTCCAAACTTATGCACAAAAATATCAACTTCCTTTAGCCTACTCACTCGCGATCACTAGGCAGGAATCTGCCTTCAACCCAAATGTTCGGTCTTGGGCCGACGCTTTCGGATTAATGCAAATGATTCCAGAAAAAGCAGCAGAGCTCTCAAAAAAATATTCCATACCCTACACTGACTTTAATGATCTCTATCAAGCTGATCTCAATATTCATATGGGAACTGCTTTTTTAAGTGAGCTTAAAAAGAAATATAAAGGCCAATTTATTCAAACGACTGCAGCTTACAATGCCAGTACTAGTGCGATAGCCACTTGGGAAAAGGAAAGATTTAATGGTAATCATATTGAGTTCATAGAAATGATTCCCTATGAAGAAACACGAAATTATGTAAAATTAGTTTTTAGAAACTATATTACTTATCAAAGAGTCTTAAATTCCGAGGGAGTATTAATACCGAAGAATTTTTTTAGTTTACCTTTTTAGTATTTGTTGGTGGACTAAAAATAAAGTGATTAGCAGAGAATTTTATGTCTGATTTTAATTCTAAAAATTTTAGTTTTGACTTCTTTCCATCCGCCAACGTTAGCTCAATTGCCTCTATGTCAGAGAAATTTTTACCACTTTTAGATTTAAAATAAATTGAAGACTTATTAATTCCAAATTCTTTTTGAGCTTTTGGTTTAAATGTTATTACAGTGGGATCTCCCGATTTAACATCATAAATTGAATTTGAAATTAATCCTTGTTTTAAAGAATCAAAGAACTTTATAAAAGCAGTAGATCCATCTTGTGCAGAAGACTCCGTAACCTCACCTTCTTCACCCTCGATAAATGGAGCACGATAATACCAGGCCCTAGTTCCATTACTTGTAAAAATGACGGCACTTGGAAGACTCGTTTCAAGTCTTATTTGTCCTGGGTACTTATAATCAATACTTCCTTCACCCTTTTTAATTTTGCCTTTTAAAGTACTGACATACTCCTGCTCGAATTTTGAAGAAAATGAAGTTGGTAAAAACTCTGCCAATGAAATAGATGAATAGAGACTCAAAAATAACATCGAAAATAAAATTAAGTAAATCTTCATTCAGATACTCCAAGATTTTGAAATTGTATAATATCATGCCTGAGAACAAAGCAAAGCTCAATAAATTGATATCAAAATGACACCAATCCCTCCTTCAAAAAATGTCAATTCATGTAAAAAACTCACAAGTTAGCTCAAATCATTGACGTGAGTCATTTATTTTACATATAAGAACGTGTTCGCAAATTATTAGGAGAACACTATGAAATCATTTTTAATGGCCTTAACTTTACTTGCTGGATTCAATGTCCATGCCTCAACAATTGACGGTTACACATTGCCAATTACTGGTGAAAAAACTGAACAAAATTTTACAATGAATTCTGTTCAAACCAGAACAGAATACAGAAACGAAACAATTGCCAAAACATGCTACCGTACAGTCGCTGATGGTTATCAAACGATATGTCGTCAAGAGCCAGAAAACTACTGTTACGAAGACAGCCAGTCACGTCGCATTTGCGGTGTTAGGTATGTGAACAGATGTCGAAATGAAATACGTTATAGAACTGACGCTTACACTTGTTATGAAACAGTTTCTATTCCTTACGAAGTTTTCAGTCACAATGTCCAAGCTAATGTTAACGTTGTAGTTGCAAGTGTCCCAGGTACAGTGACTGCACCTCACAATACATGCTTAATTGATTTTACTCTTAGTGGTGATGCATTCAAGGCACTTGCTAATTGTACTGAGTTTATAATTTTAGCAAAATCTTCTGCTGCTGAATCTCGTCAAGGGGCAACTGTAGTTCAAGATCGTTCACTAGAGCTAACTCTTCTTGATGCTTTGGCCGTGGCAGCTCCAACTAAAAATGGAATTTCAGAAATGAGATTAGAAGGTCAAACTCTTGTGTTTAGAGCTGGGGACCTGACTAAAAATCCTAATTTTTCTTTAAAATTAAATGTTGAAAGAAGAAACCTACTTAAAAAAGACGAGACCTTGATCAACAGAAACCTAGCTCCTAATGAATATACTTTTTTGAAATCTTCAGAAGAAAGTGGATTAGTAAAAATTGATCTTTCTAAATTACTTGGTGGAATTAATACAAAAAAGAAACATGTTTTAAAAGTTGATTTAAATGTATTACTTAACACATCTGCAGCTTTAAATAGAAGCCTTCCAAATTTATCTGCATCTGAGAGTATTACTGTAAATAACTAGATTTTTTTTTGGAGATGGGCCCAAAGGGCTCATCTCCTTTCTTCTTGACCTCACTAATCAACTAATCACGTCTTTACCAATCGATTGACTCAAACGCCTTATCCACTTAAAATTTATTAATGAATGAGACGACTAAAACTAATGAAATTCTAAATGATTACACAATTAAATACCTAATCGGTGTTGATGGTGGTGGCTCAGGCACAAGAATTATTGTGACTGATAAAAAATTGAAAATTCTTGCCAGTGCAACTGGAGATCCGTCCGCTCTCGGCCAGGGAATCGAAAAAGCTTGGCGATCAATTCTGGATACTCTTTCACGTGCATTTTCATATGGGAATCTACCTGTTCCAATGCTCACGGAATGTGCTATCGGCCTTGGTCTTTCGGGAGCGAATAATATTATTTGGAAAAATGAGTTTTACCTACGCAATCCTGGTTTTAAATATACAATCGTCGACACTGATGGATTCACAACACTGCTGGGAGCACATAGTGGCAATCCAGGAGTTATCGTAGCTGTCGGGACTGGTAGTGTCGGAATGTTGCTCGATAATAATTTTTTGAGAAAAGATGTATCCGGTTGGGGATTTCCAGCTGGTGATGAAGCAAGTGGTGCTTGGTTAGGATTAAAAGCTGCTGCGCTAACTCAAAAAACACTTGATGGGAGAAGGCCTCCATCACAACTTTCTGATTTAGTGTTGAACTATTGTGGAAAAGAGCCGGCTCAATTTTTAAATTGGCTAGGTAATGCTGGTCAAAACAGTTTTGCCCAACTTGCTCCTTTAGTATTTCAATCTCAAAACTCAGACATAGAAGCTCGTTCACTTTTAATAAGTGCTGGATTAGAAATTGAATTGATGGCCAAAGCCTTAGATCCGAAAAATGAGTACGCCTTTTCAATTTGTGGCCGACTAGGTGAAGCGCTTATACCATTCATGCCAGAGTCACTTCAAAAAAAGCATCATGCCCCGAATGCTGATTCAACTGTTGGTGCATTATTACTTTTAAATCGAGTAATTTAAAAATGAAAAATATAAAGACTAATTTACTCATAGATAAAAAAGTAGTTGCTGCTTTGATACAATATTCACAAAAGATTGATAGTATAAAAATCCTTGGTGAAAAAAATGATTCCTTACCTTTTCTAATACCAGGATTTATCGACCTGCACGTACACGGTGGTGGTGGTGCTGACATTATGGAAGGTGGATTATCTTCTCAGTTGGTTGCCAAGACTCATGCAAAATTCGGAACAACTTCTTTTTTAGCTACGACGATGACAGCCCCATTTGAAGATTTAGAAAAATCATTTTTAGCAATGAAAGAGAGCTTTTTATCGAGACCTAAAGACTGTGCTCGTCTGCTTGGAGTTCACCTTGAAGGTCCCTTCATAAGCAGTGAAAAACTTGGAGCGCAGCCACAATTCACGAGAGAAGGAACTCTAAAGGAAATTCAAATTTTAAATAAAATTGTTCCAATCAAAGTAATCACACTTGCTCCTGAAATTTTTAATCACCTCGAACTCATTACTGAAATTACTAAAATGGGCATAGTTGTTCAAATTGGCCACACAAATGGAACTTATGAACAAGGTGTACAAGCATTAAATCTTGGTGCAAAAAGTTTTACTCATCTCTTTAATGCCATGTCGAGCTTTCATCACAGAGCACCCGGGATAGCTGGAGCTGCTCTTGCCAATGCAAACTTTGCTGAACTCATCCCCGACTTAGAGCACGTTCATCCAGGTGCAATTAAAACGGCCCTAAGATGCATTCCTAATTTATATTTTGTAACCGATTCTACTTCGGCGACTGGTATGCCTGATGGAGAATATAAATTAGGCTCACACACTGTTCACAAATGTCTTGGTGGAGTTCGCCTTAAAGATGGAACATTGGCAGGAAGTGCACTTACGATGATTCAAGCTTACAAAAATATGAAAAAGTTAGGATTGAATGAATTAGACTTGAATAATAAATTATCAGGAATTCAAGCGTCTCTTCTAGGACTTTCAGACAGAGGACAAATAAAAGAGGGTTTATTTGCAGATTTTATCTTACTTAACCAGCAAGACGACATTCTGTCCGTAACAATTGAAGGAGAAGAATGTGAATTCTAAAATGCGCAATGAGGCCCTAGAATCAAGCCAAGTCGTTACCAATCAAATTATCAATAATAAAAAATTAATCGAAGATTTATCGCAAGAGATTTTGCGCTTAAATCCATATTCTGTCGTAAGCATTGCCAGAGGCAGTTCAGATCATGCTGCTCAATACTTAAATTATCTCTCTATGGCAAAATTAGGACTTCTTCCAACATCTCTTTCAATGTCGATACTCACACTCTATAAAACAAAATTAAAAGTTTCTAATTCTCTTGGAATTGCCATTTCTCAATCTGGTCAAAGCCCAGATGTTGTTAATCCCTTAAGTTATTTTACTGAAAATAGCCTAGGGAGTATTGCCCTAGTCAATGACACTCATTCTCCCTTGGCGAAGGCCAGTCGATGGACTGTTCCTCTTTTAGCCGGAGCAGAAAAATCAGTAGCAGCAACAAAAAGTTTTATTGCTTCACTCAGTGCATCTGCTCACCTTGTAGCAACATGGAGTAAGGATAAAAAATTACTTGATGCCCTAGAATACCTAGGAGAAGATTTACAAAAAGCTCAAGAGTGTGATTGGTCACTAGCAGTTGATAAGCTTGCTGACGCAAGAAGAATTATGGTCGTTGGCAGAGGTTATGGGCTCCCTTTGGCTTTGGAAGTTGCTTTAAAATTTAAGGAGACTTGTTCTATACAAGCGGAAGCTTTCAGTGCAGCAGAAATTAAGCATGGGCCACAAGCATTAATCGAAGAAGGATATCCACTCATTATATTTGCAACCCAGGGCCCAACCTTGACCAGTATGCTTGAGCTTGCAGAAGACATGAAAACACGAGGTGCCAATGTCATCTTAGCTGCTCCAGCTTTTGTAAAAGAAAAAAGTTTAACAATTCAATCTACTCATGCCGAAGAATTAGACATAATCAGTGCTGCACAATCGTTTTATCTTATGATTGAAAAGCTTTCACTTTCGAGAGGCTTAAATCCAGATGAGCCAAAGCATTTGTCCAAAGTTACTAAAACCCATTAATTTTTAATTATTAATTTTTTTGATTCTGTCGAAATGATTCTAGATTTATTCCCATCGGGAACTTCGGCTGTAAAGTGCATAATGTATGTTCCATTTTTCACCTTTTTTATCCATGACAAAAAAATTAAATTCCGTGGAGGAATTTGTGTAGAATCTAATTTTACATTTAATAAAAGATTTTAGACAATTAATTACATTTGAATTTGAAATTGCCATCAAAGAATAAATTTTAGAAGATGGGAGTCGATAAACATCTAATCAAAGGATTATGACTGATGAAAAAAATAATTTTGGGCTTTTTTTTAACTCTAAGTTTCAAAGTAATGGCCGAGCCTGTATTTATTTATCCAACTTGTTATGCCAGCCCTTACAACAGTGAATGCACCATTAATAACAATTCTGGAAAAGACATAAGCTGTTCAATCCAGATCACTGGCCAGACGAAAAAGGGTGGCTATGTGAGTGCCTATGAATACCGCGTTCTATATCAATATATGTCTGCCTGGATAAGAGTTAACTCAAATGACCCTATGAATGATCCAATTGTTTATCTTCAGGCTTATGCTAATTGCAATACTCTTAACTAATTTTTATAAAATTAAGTAGTATACGGATCAAAATTACTTTCAACATTATTCATCATGTATTCTTTGTCACAATAAAATGGAGAATAAACAATTTCTAATTTTATTCTATCCGGATCTTCAAAAAAAACTGAGTAGTAATTATTATCACCAGATGCACCTTCATGATAAAGACTTTGAATATTATTTTTTTGTAAAATTTCTCGGTAAAAGTCATCAACGACCTCTTTAGTTTCAGCATAAAAAGCTAGGTGATTTAGGCCAACTCGTTTACGATGAAAACCAAAATGCTTATATTCTTCTTCAACTGGGCACAAAACAACTTTCAAAGTGCCATCGGTATATGTTGTGTGATCAAGTCGACTGACTAATTTCTCCCAGCCAATGCTGAGCAAGATAAGGTCATAAAACTTCACACTTTCTTTATAATTTGAAACAGATAAATCTACGTGCGAGAGCTTTGTACGTTTAATTCCCCACTGCCATTTTGGTTTTTCACCGAATCTAAAACAAATAAGAATTAAGCCCATGACTAAAATTGGAATAGAAGCATAAGTATAAAAATACTGTGTCGATTTTTCGAAATCTAAACTCTTCATAGTCAATCTTATAAGAAGAGGGATAATAACCACCATGAGAGTAGCTACCCAACCTTCCCAGGTTATCGGTGTCCAGCCCCAACCATAAGTTTTTCGTCTAAACCAAAGCTTACTTTTTTTCATTTTTATCTCTTAATTAGTTCTTCTTGATTAGCTCTTCTCTGATGCCAAAATAAAATTCGCCGCGAGTATTGTAAGATGACAAATAAACACCTCCACGCTGAATTGAAACATAAGCACTATCTATGAAATACTGATTGAGCTTTCTGGCTTTTGCACCTTTGAGCTTAAAAACAAGTACATCTCCGATTTTTTGTAAGGAACTAACTGGTAAATTAATGAGACAAGATCCATAGATCTCTAGGCGGCTATTTTTTAAAGCATCGCATTCCAAGCTAAAACCTTCTTGATCTATATATTTCCTTCGCTCAATACCTTTAAGTGAATTCCAGAGTTCACCAGCTTCAAATGGTGGGAATAGGCCATCATCGGCGACACTAATAGTTAATATATCTGTTCCTCTTATGACTTCAGCAGAAAAATCTGTTTGTGAAAGTGCATTAAAAGAAAACATCATATAAATAAAAAACAGAACCTTCTTCATCTGATACCAACTCTATTTAAGGGTTAAAAATGCAGAATCTTCGGTATATTTTATTACATTTTTCAAAATTAAAGTGGAATTAATAAACGAATTGATCAAAAAAAGGGCCTCTTAAATGACTTACTATTACCCACAACTTTCATCAGTTGTGGGTTTTTTGTTTTTTGGGCCCTGAGTCTAGGCCACTCTATTTAGATCTATTAACCTTTTAAGTTAAATAACTTCAAGAGGTTTTTATGACTCAAAATGATGCTTCTTCTTGGATTCAAGAAGAGTTTTCTTCTCATGCCTTTAGCGATGATCGTCTTCACAAGAGACTTTTAAAAATTACCAAATCTCTAGCAGAGGCACCGACTTTATCTATTAATCAAGCATGTGCTGAGTGGGCAGCCGTGAAAGGTGCTTATCGATTTTTTGACAACAACTCCGTCTCAAGCGATCTTATCCTAGATCCTCATTATAGAATTACATATGAAAGGTCGTTACCTGACGATCGTATTCTTATCGTTCAAGATACTTCTAAAATTAATTATGATTCACATCGGGCAACCGAAGGACTTAGTTCTTATAGCACTTCTAAAGGATTTGAAACTCACGGCCTTATTACTCATACAGCTCTTGCAGTTAACACGGATGGAGTTCCATTAGGAGTAATCGATCAAAAAACTTGGACGAGAAGTATTGATGATGATGTCAAAGAATTGAGTGAATATAAAAATTATAAAAGACCAATTGAAGAAAAAGAAAGTTATAGATGGATTGAGGCTTTAAAGAAATCTAAAGAACGAATGCCAGATAAAGATATTGTAATAGTTGGAGATCGTGAAAATGATATCTATGAGTTTTTCAAGAAGCTTTAATTGAAGATGTGAATTTTGTTGTTCGTTCATCGTCTCCTAGAACGATAGAGGATACTTCCGGACTCCATCAAAATATGGATCACAAACTTCGGAAATTGCCTGAAATGGGGCGAGTGTGTTTACACATTCCTGCAAAGCAGGGAGTGGCGGCACGTTCAGCAGTGCTTGAACTTCGTTTTACTGAGGTTATGTTGTTAAGTAGACCAAGGGAATTAAGATTGCGAGATCAGATACGCGAGTAGATATTCCATTAAATGTAGTTGAGCTTGTTGAAAGAAATCCACCGAAAGGAATAAAAGCTCTTCACTGGAGAATTTTAACTAATTTAAAAGTTAACAATGATAAAGAAGCATTAGAAATCATTCATTATTACAAGCAAAGATGGCAAATTGAGACATTTTTTAAAATTTTAAAATCCACGTGCAAGGTTGAGGATTGTCGACTTGGACATGCTGAAAAATTAATTAAATTTATTGCATTGAAGTCGATAATTGCCTGGAGAATTTATTGGGCAACGATGCTGAGGCGAGAATCATCAGAATTACCAGCTGATTGTATTATTACAACGGCCGAATGGAAGTCAGCCTGGGTGACGTTAAATTACAAAAAAATAAAAGAGAAAAAAATCCCTAATCAGATTCCTGAAAAAGTCCCTACTCTTGATACAGTTATAAAATGGATTGCTCAACTTGGAGGCTGGCTTGGTCGTAAGGGTGATGGTGAACCGGGTGTTATGAGTATTGCGAAAGGCTGGCAAAGAATAGAATCAGGTGCAATGATGTGGGAGACAATGAATGATCAATGCAAAAAACCCACAACCGATGAAAGTTGTGGGTAATAGTAAGTCTTAAATGAGGCCCTGTATAAATATCTAGTGTAATTGAACTGAAACTGCTTTTGAAACTCCGGGCTCTTGCATTGTCACACCGTAAAGAGTGTCGTTAAGCTCCATGGTCTTTTTGTTGTGAGTAATTAGAATAAACTGAGAGTCGCTACTCATTTCTCTTAATAGTTCATTAAAACGACCGACGTTCGCGTCATCAAGTGGAGCATCGACCTCATCAAGAAGACAAAATGGAGACGGCTTCACAAGAAAAATTGAGAAAATTAAACTTACGGCAGTCATGGCCTTTTCTCCACCTGACATAAGATTAATGTTTTGCATTTTTTTGCCTGGTGGTTGAGCTACAATTTCAATTCCGCATTCAGCATCATTAATATCACCAACAACTTTTAAGTCAGCCGAGCCACCACCGAAAATAATTGGGAAAACTTTTTGAAATCTAGAATTCACTTCATCATATGCCGCTTGAAAACGAATTTTTGATTTCTCATCAATATGAGCTATCGCTTTTTGAAGATCTTCTAGTGATGACCTAAGTTCTGTTTCTTGAACTTTAAGGAAATCAGCACGAAGCTTCTGACGATCGTAATCTTCTATTGCTTGCCAATTAATGTCACCGAGGCGACCAAACTCTGATTTGTAACTTTTGAGCTTATCAGAACATTCTTTAAGATCTTGGCCATAACGACGAGTGAATTCAAAATCTACACGCTCCACTTCTTTAGGTCCCTCTTCAGTTTCCATCCAGAACATCGAGTTCACATCTTTTAATTCTTGGTAGTCATTATCGTCATAAGATAAAAACTTACCAAGAACGATACGTAGATCAACTTGGTATTTTTCAAAAATATTTCTTACGTTTTGTTCTTCTTCTATGACAAATTGAGAAAGTTTAACTTCATTTTCAGAAATTTCTCTTTGATTTTTATTAATTCGTGCCGTGATGTCTTTTACTTCATCCTCTCTTTCCTTCATTGAAAGAAGAAGTTGGCCGAGACTATCTTTAAGTAGATTTAATACATCTTCCTTATCACTTAAAGTCATAGATTTGTCTTTATTGGCTGCTTCAAGTTTTTCAAGTTCAAGAATGATTTGATCGATTTCTGAGTTGTAGTTTTCAACTAATGTCTTGTTAGACTCGAGTCTTTGATTTAAGCGTTCGATTTGTCCATTCAAGTCATCAATCTGTGAATTTAAACTTTTCAAAGTAGATTCAAAAGATTTTGCTTCAACTTGTTTTTGCAGAAGGGTCGATCTTTCTTCTTCGAAGTTTGATCTTTGAATTTCAACTTCTTCTTGTATTTCACTCAAACGAGATTGTTTATCCTCTAAATTATCTGTCATTTCAGTTTTTCTAACTGAAAGACTTTCTTCAGATTCAATCATATCAAGACGAGATTTAGAAATTTCATTTTTTCTATTCTTAAGAATTTCAAGTCTTGTAAATCCAGATTCAAAGCTAGAAAGCTTTGCATCAAGTGCAGACTTCTTAGATGAAAACTGTGCTCGTGCCTCTGCTGCTTGATCTCGAAGATTATCAAAATTTAATTTTGCACTTTCAAGTTCTTCTCTTTCAATTAGAGATTTTGAATCCATTACACTCACTTCAGCTTGCAACTCTAAAACAAGGCCTTGGAGTTCTAAAATCAGATTATTTCTTGCTACAAAACCTTGGGCTTCATCAGTTCCAACTTGAACAGAGATGAGTTTTGCTCCAAAAAGATTAGCAAGTTTTCTTGTTCCATTTAAATCAGAAATACCTTTAAAGCGAATGTCTGAAGACAGTGACTGCATTGAATCAGTTGAGAGAGTCTCAACAATAAAATAGCCGTCTAAAAATGATGCCATTTTACTTTTAAGCTCTTCATCCATTTCTAAGACATCACTTAACGACACGAGGTCTTCACCAAGAATTAGCTTCAAGCGTTCTATAGCTTCACTCGAAAGTTTTTCTGTATTGGTCATTTTTAAGTAATCTAGGTTTTTTTGGTTCGCTTCGATCCATGAAAAAAGGTCAAGATCGTTATCAGCTGTCGCAACGAGAGTTTCTAAAAACTCCGCCAGTAAGACCTGAACAGCTTTCGTATACTTTTCGTTACACTTAATAAGTGTTCCCAGAAGAGAGAAGCCTTCTTTGTGGTCTTTTAAGAACGCAGAAATACCATCTTTTTTGCCTTCAAGTGATCGGTTAACTTCAACCAATGATTGTAGCTTTGACTCTGTTTGAATTAACACTTTTGATTTTTGAGAAAGTTTTTGCTCGAGATCTCTCACTTCAATATTTTTGGCTTCAATTGATTCTCTAAGAATCATTTCTTTTTCTTTTAATTCAATTGATGTTTTTTCTGCTAATGTGACGGCTTCTCTTTCATTCACAATTTGCGAGTTAACACCTGAATATTGAGCTTCTAGTGCTTCGATCTCTTTAGTTAAATCTTGCAGTTGATTTGCATACTCTTCTAGTCTTGATGAATTTCTAAATAGATCTTGTTCTGTTTTATTGAATGAATTTTTTAAAACTTCTACTTCGTCTTTTAGATCATTGAAGCTTTGAACTTTAAAATCTAACTCTTCTTTTAAGTGTTCAACTTTTTCTTCGAGCAATTGAAAGTCATTATCTTCTTCACCTTTTTTCTCCCAAAGGGCCAATTCATTATGAAGAGATTCAAGTTTTTCTAATCGTCCATTGAGTTCAATTTCAACCGTTTCGATTTCTTTTTCGCGAGTTTCTATTAGTTTTTCTTTTTCTGTTTGAGTTTTACAAAGGTAGACGAGTCTTTCTTCTGCTGCCGCTAATTCTTTTGACAAGACATTATATTCTTTTTGTAGCTCTTCAATTTTTTCAGTTTCTTCATCTTTTCTGAAGCGTTCTTCTTCTAATCCAATTTCGATAATACTTTTTCTAGCAGACCAGTTTTGAATTTCTTCAGTGCGCTCATCGACTATTGTTTTTCCTTCTTTATAATTTTTAAGAAGGTCAAATTCCTTATGTGAATGAACAACGAGATCATAACGTTTAACTTTTTCTTTTAAGTCTCGGGCTCTCTCGGCAATCGCAGCTTGCTTTTCCAATGACTTTAAGTTTTTTTCAATTTCTTGTTGAAGATCGTTTAGTCGAGCTAAGTTTTGCTCTGTTTGCTCAATCTTTTTGAGAGATTCTTTTTTACGAGCTTTAAATTTTGTAATTCCGGCCACTTCTTCAATCATCACTCTGCGTTCTTCAGGTTTTTGATTAACTAATCGGTGAATTTCACCTTGTGCGATAATAGAATAAGATTTAGCACCAGCGCCCGTATCCATGAAAACTTCTTGAATGTCTCTTAAGCGACAAGGAATATCATTGATTCGATATTCGGTTTCACCATTTCTATAGAGCTTTCTTGTAAGTTGAATTTCAGATGGACTAGAAACCTGATGACCGATATGAATATGCTTTCCATCATTGTTTTCTAATACAAGTGAAACTTCAGCAAATGTTCCAGGTGAGTATTTAGAAGAACCTGAAAAAATAACATCTTTCATGGAATTTCCGCGAAGATGCTTAGCCGATTGTTCACCCATTACCCAGAAAAGGGCGTCAACGACGTTAGATTTACCACAACCGTTTGGTCCAACGATTCCTGTAATTCCTTCATCGAAATGAATGACCGTGCGGTCTTTAAATGATTTAAAACCTTGGAGAATGAGTCTCTTTAACTTCACAGGCGTAATCCTTTGCTGTGTGTTGTTATGTGTGTAGCGAATAATGTGTCATAAACGACAAAGAGTGTACATGAGAAAAATGTCGAGTTAAGACAATGTAAGATGTGCATTTTCAGAGGGAAAAATGAGTTTTTTGAAGAACTTTACTCGACGCTTACAACGCCTAGAGAAAGTGTGCTGTAGCCTTCTAGTACAGCCTCTAAGCTATCTCCTTTTTTAAGTACACCTACCCCTTCTGGGGTCCCTGTGAAAATAATATCGCCAGGTGAAAGAGTAAATATAGTCGATAAATAAGAAACTATCTGCGGAATTGAAAACAACATGTTCTGCGAATTACCTTTTTGCTTTATTTCACCATTCACCGCAAGATGAAACTGCAAATTTGAAAGCTGTAATACATTACCGTCGAAAACTTGAAAGTGACCAATGCCCGCAAAAGTATCAAAACCCTTAGCGATACTCCAGGGAAGTGATTTGTCCTTAGCTTTATCTTGCAGGTCTCTGGCTGTAAAATCTAAACCAATTCCTAAATGCGAAATATATTCATGGGCATTTGGCACAAGTATATTTTTTCCTTTTTTCCCAATGACCAAAACAATTTCAACTTCATGATCCACACGATTTGATTGTGTGGGAAGTATGAGATTTTCTCCATCAAAACAAAGTGAAGAGTTTGGCTTTATAAAAACTACCGGTGAAGTAGGAATCGGATTATTGAGTTCTTTTGCATGTTCCGCATAATTTCGTCCAATACAAAAAATATTTTGTGCAAAGAAATTAGTTCCAGGAATATTTTTAATCAAATTTGGCCTGTCCTTCGGCGAGCGCAACACCATTGAGCTCAATTTTATATTTAACCGGACATACACGACTAATCATGTAACTCACACCACAATACTTGGTCATTGATTTTATCACAGAAGATTTAACTATTTCTGGGTCGAGTTTATCTCCTAAGAAATTAAAATGAACCCTGACTTCTGCAAAATATTTTGGTGTTGTATTAGTTAAATCAGCTTCAGTACTAATTTCAAATGAAAGAAGCTCTTGCTTGTGCTTTTTTAAATAATACACAATATCCATACCCGTGCATCCAGATAAGCCCTGCAAAACATATTCTTTGGGACTCGCCCCTTGATTTAATCCACCACTCGCGAAGAAGTAATGGATGACCACCCTTTACTCTGGGACTGGTTACCCTAAAGTAATATTTAGGAAATAAATACTTACTCAAAAAGGGGGTCATCCAATGAAAAAGATACTACATGTGGGGCTAGATGTCGACGACAAGAGTTTTCATATCGGAGCATTTTGCTCAGAAACTGAGAGGTTTTGAACTATCGTCAAAGCCTACCGTTGGAGATTTATTAAAAAACTAGAAAAATTTAAGGCGTTAAATTTTGAAATTAAAATCTGTTATGAGGCAACCTATATTGGTTATTCATTGTGCCGATTACTTAGAAAAGCAAATATTGAAACAGTAATTATTGCACCTTCACTAATTCCAGAACTGCCAGTAAAAGAGTTAAGACGGACCGATTGGACGCTAATAAAATGGCAAAATATTATGCCAATGGTTTACTGACAACAATTTACGTTCCAGTGGAAGAAGATGAGCACGATAGAGATTTAATCCGCAGTAGAAGTTTTTTGGTTGATCAGAGAAAAGATTTAAAGAAACATATTTTGTCTACTTGTCGAAGAAATAATCTTCATTATAAGCAAGAACAAAATGCCAAAGATCATTGGACAGCAAAACATTTAAGTTGGCTCATAGGTGAAATAAATAAATTATCCGGTGCTCTTCGAAGTACGTTTGATTTTCTAATGTTCCAATTAAAAAAATTGGATGAGTGTATAAGTGATTTTGAAGAAAAAATAAAAGAACTAGCTGAAACAGAAAAATATAAAAAGAAAAAAGATTCTCTTAACTGCTTTAGAGGCGTGAGTACGTTGACAGCAATGACTTTAATCACAGAGATTGGAGATGTTAAAAGATTCAAACACCCTCGCCAACTAACTTCATATGCAGGACTTGATATTGCTGAATATAGCTCTGGTGGCAAAGAGAAAAAGCTCAGTATTACAAAAATGGGAAATAGAAGAATTAGGACTGCCGCCATTGAGTCCTGCCAACGAGTAGACAAGGCCAATAAGTTAAGTAAAAGGCTTGCAGAACATCGTAAGCACCAAGATGCAAAAATTATTGATGTAGCCGATCGTTGCATAAAACGATTGAGAAAAAAATCAAATAATTTACTAGAAGCTGGTAAACATAAAAATAAAGTAAAAGTTGCGTGTGCGCGTGAGTTCCTCAGTTTTATCTGGGAAGCTTTACACGTAGCCGCTTAAAATATAGTAATAACCGCTCAGGCGGTAAGGATAAATACGCTTCTAAAAAATTATAAGATCAAGTTGTGATGAAGTCCTTGTTAGCAGACATAGATTAATATATCTGAGCGAAGATTAAGGTTAACATCACATTCGAACACACTTAATGCGTTATCCAGCACGCGGATATGAGTCTGAAAGTTCAAGATGCTCATAAATTTTTTAGGAGGGTATTTTTTTCCTTGCAAATGTGGTCATCCATATGAGTCTGCATCCATGACTGTTTCATGTCCACGCGTATTGGTCTCAAACTGCATGAGAGATTTCCAAGAAAGTTTTGTTTTCATATGGCCTCAGTTATCCACTTACTAAGTTGATCTGGTGGCAATGCCCCTGAAATTCGCTTTAACTCTTTACCTTCTTTAAAAATTATTAAAGTTGGAATACCGCGAATTTGAAGTTGATCTGAAACAGTTGGGAAATTTTCAGTATTCACTTTTGTAAAAACGACTCTCCCTTGAAAATCTTTAGAAGCTCGTTCAAATGTAGGCGCAAATGAGCGACATGGACCGCACCAAGGTGCCCAGAAATCTACAATCATTGGTGCAGTAGATTGTGATATAAGTTTTTTCAAGCCACTATCATCTGTATTTGAAACCATCTGATGAAATTCGATGGGAGTTTGGCACTTTCCACATACAACTTCTGAAGCACTCACTTTTTCGACACTCACTTTATTAGTTGCATGGCACTTTAGACAAGTGGCAAACGTGAATAATTTTTCTGTCATAACTATTTCCTGGGTTAACAAGTAATTAGTGGCTGGTGCCATTTAACCTGAAAATATAATATTTTTTATAAGAAATTTGCTTTATGGCCTGTTCAAAATGAAAAAGGCCTCTTAGAATAGTTTACCACAACAAAAACTAAGGGGCCTTGATAATGTCTATAGACCTATCCACTATAAATTACCCAATAAAAAATAATTTGAAAACTATTATTCATGTTCCAGCTAATCATTTTCTACTTCTCCTATCAGAAACGATTCCTTGGGAGGAATATGCTCAAGTTGCAATTGAAGATTTATATAGTGATAGAAAAAAATCTGGAAAAAAAATTGAATATTAGGCTTCACTTGGGTGCATTTTTATTACAAACAATTTTTCGTTGGACAGATCGCGAGCTGGAAGAAAACCTTAAATATTATTCCCCGCTAGAATATTCTGCGGCATTAAAAATGAACAAGTCTCCTATGATCATAGTGCTTATGTGAAATTTAGAAATAGATTAAGCGATGAGACTGCAAGTAAGTTTAATATTTCTTTGTTAAAAGTTGCTAGTCGGAAAGGCTTTACTGGTGCAGCGTTTGTCGATGTAGATTCGACCGTTCAAGAAGCAAATATTGAATACCCTGCAGACATAAGAATGATGCAATCTGTTTTTAGAAAAGGGGTGAAATTATTAAAAGGTCTAAGTGAGGCTGGATCTTCTACCGCAAGAAATTTATTAAGTTTTTTTGATAAAAAAAGTACAGAAAAACTCTTTAAGTCATATTTTTTTGCTAAGAAAAGTATTAAAGGTTTTGAACTTAAAGTACAAGTTTTCAGTGAAGCTCATAAGATTTCAAAAATGATGGTTGAAGCAATTTTGTCAATACAAAACAAGCTAAAGGGCTATGTTTTACCTTGGAACTTCAAAAAAGATAATGAGCAATTAACGTGTATTGCACCAACTCTTTTGAATCAAATAAATCACTTTATTAAATATGGGGAAGTGGCCCCTAATAAAATTCTTTCACTTCATGCAAGTGAAGTAAAATGTATAAGTAAAGGTAAGGCCGGCAAACCTTATGAGTTCGGTAGAAAGTTTTTTATTGGAAGACTTCCTGGAAATTATTCATTTACAATGACAGATAATGAATATGCACTAGAGGATTCAGCATCATTGGAAAAAGTATTAAATAACTTTGAAGAAATTTTTAACGAATCACCTAAATCCATATCAGGTGATCAGGCATTTTGGTCAAGACAAAATCTGAAAGCATGCGAAAATAAAAAAATAAATGAAATTGGTATTTGTCCTCGTGGACATAAAAATTGGAAAATTGATGAAAGTAAAGTTGAAGAAATGGCAGCAAGAAGATCTAAAGTAGAACCAATAATTGGTCATCTAAAAAGAAGAGGAATGGGAAAATCTAAAATGAAGTCCGATGTGATGACAAGATTAGACGGACAAAGATCGTCACTTTCTTTAAACTTGAGCAGATTGGCAAGAGATTTAAGTAATGTTGAACTTAAGTGGGCTGGTTAAATGGCACCAGCCACTAATTATCTAACTGGAATTTTTAAATACCTTGTTCCATTATCATCTGGAGTCGGCAATGCTCCGGCATCAATATTAATTTGTACACTAGGAAGTAACAACCTCGGTGCAGCAAGAGTTTTGTCGCGATTTTTTCTGAAATTTACGAATTCTTCACGTGGGGTCTCAGCCTTTAATTGAATATTTTTTATTTTTGATTCACCAATCGTTGACTCAAACTCTACTCCACGACCATTTGGCATGTAATCATGACCGACAAATACTCTGGTTGTATCTGGAAGTTTATACAATTTTTCATGAACAGAAGTATAAAGCTCATCTGCACTCCCGGCAGGAAAATCACAGCGGCCCGTACCATAATCCGGCATAAACAGTGAATCTCCCGTAAAAAGGACATCACCAATTAGATAACTACTACAGGCAGGTGTATGCCCAGGCGTAAAAATTGTTTTTATTTCAATTAAGCCGGCTTTTAGTGTTTCTTTTTCGTTTAAAAGTAAATCAAACTGACTGCCATCAGTGGCAAAATTAGGATTGAGATTAAACACTTCTTTGAAAACTTTTTGTACATCTGTAATGTGAGCTCCAATGCCGACCTTCGCTCCTAAAAGTTTTTGTTTCAAAATTTGTGAACCGGAGACATGATCAGCATGTGCATGAGTTTCTAAGATATAATGAACTTTTAAGTTTTTCTCTTTTACAAAAGAAAGTACTAAATCTGCTGACTCCGTACTTAACTTAGAAGACCCTGGATCATAATCCCATACTGGATCGATAATAATGGCGTCCTTAGATAATTCATCAAATGCCACATAAGTTAGGGTCCAAGTAGCTTTATCAAAAAATTCTTTTACTTGCAGTTTCATCTTATACTCTCCTTGAGTGATATATTCTAAGCATATAGCTTTTACTCAGGTTTCAATATGTCCCAGAACACAATAGAAATAAAAATAGTCCTTTTAACTTTGCTTTTTAATGATTAAAATCAGTTTATGAATTATTTAAATTTATGGGCGAATCTTTCAGATGAAGTTAAAAATATTTTTGATAAAAATGCTCATATTTTAGAATTCAAAAGAGGCGAAGCCATTTACCTCGCCAGTGAAAAGCCTAAGGGCATCTATTTTCTTGAATCAGGCCTGGTTGGGTTATTAATTATTGGCAAGGACTCGGGCAAAGAACATCTTTTACGTTTTTTTAAAGCAGGTCAATTCTTTGGACATAGGTCTCTCTTCTCTGATGAAGATTACCACGGAAACACGATTGCACTTGAAGCTACTCGTTTAAAATTAGTACCTAAAAATATTATTTTGAATGTACTTGAAAATCATCCAATCCTTTATAAAGAAATTGTTTTAGTGATCGCCAAAGAATTAAGGCGCTGTGAAAATCAACATGTCATGATCTTAGAAAATCAAATATTAGCCAGAGCGGCCCAAGCCATTATTTACCTAAAGGACTTGCACCCTGAGCATAATTGGACAAGACAAGAAATTGCTAATTTTTGTGCAAGCACAGTTTCCACTATAATTAAAGCAATGGCAGAACTTGAAGATTTGGGATATATAAGTCAAAAAGGTCGAACTATTGAAGTAACTAATCGTGAAGCCTTACTTAATCTAGAAAGTCGTTAAACACTAGAAGGAGTAATGATAACTATATCGATTAGGTTCTTATGATGAATGGAAAAAAGCTATTCCTAATTAGAATCTAAAAACCACTCTGCTCTCCAGATTCCAATAAGACTCATTCCAGATCCCAACGTAGTAACTTTACCATTTTCAACAAAAAGTGTTGTCGGTGTTACTTGGATATTTAACTTTTTGGCAATAGCTGGTGCATCTATAAAAATAAAAGGATATTCATTTTTTTTCAGAAAATCCTTTATGACACTAACCTCTTCAAAGGGATTTATCGCATAAACTTTCTCAGACAAAATTTTTTTATTTAATATAGATTTTTTAAGCCGATTCATTTCAACCTTACATGGGCCACACCAAGTAGCCCAAAAGATAGTTACTGCTTTTTGATTTAAAGGAGGGAACTCTACTTCTAAAATATTAGATGGATGAAATATAGGTTGAAAATTATTTAATATAACAGGAAATTGTCGCCAAATAAGGACCGCAAAAATTGCAAATGTAAAAACATTGCTTTTATTAATTAAACTCAACTGCTTTAACCTTGATTAATTTTTCTGAATTATCACTAAAAAATAATTTTAAATCATAGAATTTGTCTTTTTGAAGTGGTTTTTTAATGTCAAAGACCATGATGTGAAGTCCTCCAGACTTAAGCTCTGTAGTTGTATCTTTTCTCAGTAAAATTAAATCAACTTGCCGCATTCTCATCATATTATCTTTCATCTCCATGGTATGAAGTTCGAATTGCTTAGCAAATTCTCCACTGACTTTGATAATTGATAAATCATTTTTTGATTTGTTCATAATTTTTAAAAAGATTGCAGAGACATTTTGCCCAGGAGGTGGGAGCCTGATTATTGGTGTGAGAATTTCTATTGAGGAGTTCGCCATTGTGTTCAAGGACATAATAAGTAAAATAGTAAAAAGTGTTGTTTTCATTAAAACCTACAGGCTGAAGTAATCTTTTAAAAGTTGATTCACTTGGGATAAAATTAATGGTTTTGAATATGTATGAAGAATTGGAGTGAGAATCTTTCCATCAGGTGATAAGACTACAACTTGTGTAGAGTGATCGATCGTATAGCCCATTTGGGATTTTAATGGAACTTTTGAGAATACTACTCCAAAATAACGAGCAAATGATTCTAACATTTCAATTGGCACGATTACCGGAATGATTTTTGGATGAAAATGGGAAACATAAGTTTTCATTTCATCCAATGAATCTCGTTCTTGATCCAAACCTATAAATATGAAATTAATTTTATCGAGTTTCTCTTTAGATAAATTTTTAAATAAAGAGCTCATTGTTGAAAGTGTAGTTGGACAAACATCTGGACATGCTAAAAAACCAAAATAAAGTAATGTTATTTTGTCTTTTTTTAGATCTTTTAAAAACACTTTCCCATCCTGGGAATTGAGTTCAGTTGAAAATGGATCAAAACTACTTTCACTATTTATTTTTTGATATGAGAAAAGCAGAACTGCCACCAAAGTTAATGCTGCTAAAAATGACTTTAAACTTTCCTTAGACATAAGAAATTTCATACTGGCATTATATGCATAATTCGATGGTTAAAACATGGGTTACATCATCATAATTCACTTTTTCCTTCAAATTATGTTCTAGAACATCAATCCTTTACATGACTTATGAGAGTATTTGTTCATGGAAACAAAAAAAATGGCACTTTCTTGCGAGCAACTTTATGAAATCTGGTCAAGTGAGCCAGAACTTTTAGTTGTATTAGATAGTAGGGAAAAAGAACTTTTTAACAAAGGGCATATTCCAGGTGCAACTCATATTACAACTAACGAAGTAAAAAATACTCTTCTGAAAATTGGAGAAAAACTCGCAGTTATTATTTGTAACGATAACGATAAAGAAAAATTACTTACTGAGCTTTCTCCATTTAATAATTTCATGTTTTTACATGAATGCAAAAGATGGGACATTTTACAGTTACCAATAGTCGAAAAATCTATAGATGACATAAATAAAAACCTTATTAACAAAGGCCATAAAATGAATAGTAATTCCATTTTCTTTCAGCTATTTGAACCTGAGTCATCAACTTATACTTATATAATTGGAGACTCTAAAACTAAAGAAGCGGCTATTATTGATCCCGTCATGGAAACGCTTGACCGTGATATAAAATTTATTAAAGAGCTTGATTTAAAATTGCTCTATGTACTCGATACTCACGTTCATGCCGACCACATCACAGCTGCCGGCGAAATGAGAAAACAAACTGGTGCAAAAACAGCTGTTAGCTTACATTCAAAAGTGGAATGTGTAGATCTACTTTTGGAAGATGGTCAAGAGTTAAAACTTGGTGATAAGACAATTAAAGCAATTACCACTCCAGGTCATACAAATTCATGCATGAGCTTTTACTTTGAAGGTAAGGTTTTTACAGGTGACACCCTCTTAATCAGGGGCTCTGGACGGACAGATTTCCAGCAAGGTTCAAGTGAAAATCTTTACCACAGTGTTCATAACAAACTCTACTTATTGCCTGATGAAACAGTTGTCTATCCAGCGCATGATTATCGTGGATTTACTTCTTCGACTATAGCTCTTGAAAAAAAATTTAATCCAAGATTGGGAGTCGGCAAATCAATTGATGATTTTACAAAAATAATGAATGAACTAAAATTACCTTATCCTAAAAAAATTGATGTTTCCTTGCCTGCAAATTTAAAATGTGGATTCATGAAGGAATCAAGAGTTCTCCACCCTCAAAATGTAGATGGTATTCCTGAAGTTACCAATGAAGATGTCTATAAAAACAAAACACAAATCAGATTAATTGATGTCAGAAGACCCGATGAGTTTAATGGTGAATATGGCCACATCGAAGGAGCTGAACTCGTTACGTTAGGAGAAGAACTGACGAATTGGTTATCTAAAAATGACAAAAATCAAGAGATTGCTTTTATTTGCAGAAGCGGTGGACGATCTGGAAATGCTACTCTAGAAAGTTTGAAGTTAGGATTTACCAAGACAGTTAACATGACAGGTGGAATGATTATGTGGAATGAAAAAAAATTACCAACAATAAGATAAAAATTATAGTTAAAGGAGACGGTATGTAAGTGAATAGCTTACTGAAGTCAATCCGGAATAAATGTAGAGAATGGAAAATTTTAAAAGTGTACCTCAGGATTTAAATAGAGAAGCTTCAGGAATGGGCCTGAGCTTAATTTATGAGAGGGCGAACCGAGGTTCCCCTAACCTGGAGGTACACATGGCAAAGTATAACATTGGTGTTGATTATCACAAAAAGTTTTCTCACTTAGTGGTGAAAGATGAGATGGGAAAAGTTTTACGATCTGGTCAGGTAATGAATAAAAAAGCAGACGTGAATAAGTTTTTAAAGCCTTTCACCAATGACTCTGCTGCGGTTTTGGAATCTTGTAGAAATTGGCAAGTAATGCACGAGTGGCTTGAAGAAATGATTGACCATGTTGTGCTAGCAAATCCGTATAAAGTAAAAGCAATTGCTGAAGCAAAGATTAAGACTGATAAAATCGATGCAACTGTTTTAGCAGATCTATTACGAGTGAACATGATCCCTGAATGTTATGTGGCACCGAGAGAAGTACGAGACTTGAGAACGCTGTTAAGACAACGAATATTTTTTGTTCAAACGAGAACGAAAGTAAAAAATAGAATTGTGACAATAGTTGATCGTTATCCAGAAGAAGTACAGAAGTGGAAAGCAGTAACGGATCAATTTGGAAAGAAAGGGCGAAAACAAATAGAAGAACTTTGTTTTAGCCCAATGGATAGGGCACTAATAGAAAGAGAAATGAGTTTTATAGATATGATTAATCTTTACATTAAAGAAATTGAAGACGTTATTGGAGAAAACTTTAAAGAAAGCAAGAATGCTCAGCTATTAAAAACGATTCCAGGTATTGGACAATTTTTTTCAATGTTAATTGATTCTGAAATTGGTGAGATTGAAAGATTTAAAACAGTAAAAAAATTATCAAGCTATGCAGCCTAATACCTGCAACTTATTCCTCAGGGGAAAGACAACTCAGGGACGAATTACAAAAAGTGGAAACCATCTACTTCGATGGGCACTGGTAGAAGCTGTGATACCGGCAATTGCTAGTGATGAGGAACTAAGAGCGGAATATGATTTTTAAGAAAGAGAATGAATTACAACAAAGCAAAAGTGGCAATAGCAAGAAAGATATTAGCGATTTGCTTCAGAGTTTTAAAAAGACGAGAGAGCTTATAAAAAGAAGAATAAAATTGAACTTGAATACAAAAGATTATCGAGGGCAGCATAGCTACCCTCAATCTTCAACTTGCCCCCGATTTTTATCTAGTGGTTTATCTATAGGATAATCGCACTCTCAAGGAGTATGGGGATTTGAGGATCGAACACCGTGATGTAGCTCTATAGTAAGAGCACGAATTGGAGAATGATCTTATTTTTATTTGAGCAACGTTTTAGTTGAGGAGAAAACTTTTTCAAAAAAAATGATTAAGTTTTAAGTATAGAAAAATATTAAAAACTGAGTACAAAATAAACCTTGTATTCTTACATTGGAGATCAGTATGCAAATTGATTGGATTTATGCACTAGTGGGGGGAATGATTATCGGTTTATCCGTTTCAATCATGTTGTTATTTAATGGTAGAGTGACTGGGATTAGCGGAATCGTTAATGGCATACTCACTCCTCAAAAAGGAGATACTGCCTGGAGACTTACATTCGTAATAGGTCTTTTCTCAGGAGGATCGCTACTTAATGTAATCGCTCCTCAAGCTTTCAGTGGCGCATTGTCAACACCAACATGGACAGTTGTAGTAGCGGGTTTATTAGTAGGCTTTGGTACTATTATGGGAAGTGGTTGCACAAGTGGGCACGGCGTATGTGGAATTAGCAGACTTTCACCAAGATCAATCGTAGCGACTCTCACATTTATTGGTGCTGGTGTTGCTGCTGTTTATGTCCTTCGCAATTTAGGAGTTATTCAATGAAAAAAAATATAAGTTCTTTTGTTGTAGGTTTAGTTTTTGCTATCGGATTAGGTGTTTCTGGCATGACTCAGCCTCAAAAGGTTGTCGGCTTTCTTGATCTTTTTGGAACTTTTGATCCTTCATTAATATTTGTTATGGCCGGTGCAATCGCCGTTCATTTTATAACTTATAAATTAATTAGAAAAAAAGACTCTCCATTACTTCATCCAGAATGGCTTGTTCCCACGAAAAAAGATATTACACCTGCGCTCATAATTGGATCATTTATTTTTGGAGTAGGTTGGGCGCTCGGTGGATTCTGTCCTGGCCCTGCTCTCACCAGCCTGGCAAGTTTTGAACCGCGACCACTTATTTTTATCGGAAGCATGATTGGTGGAATGCTAATCTTTAAATGGATTGATAGTATTTTAAAATTTCAAAAATAAGAGGCATTAAATGACTTTAGAATTAGTTGGCTATTTTTCTGCAATATTCATGGGTCTATCCCTCGGTATGATAGGTGGTGGTGGTTCCATTTTAACAGTACCTATATTGGTTTATCTGTTTAATATTGATCCTACTCTTGCTACTGCCTACTCCCTTTTTGTTGTTGGCTTAACTGCTCTTTTTGGTGGCTTTAATTATTACAAAAGGGGGGAGGTAGATTTAAAAACCGGTTTTATCTTTGCGACACCGAGCTTTATAGGTGTCTATCTCATTCGTTCATTTGTAATTCCCAATTTGCCAGTTGAGATTGCTCACATTGGTAACCTAGTTCTAACGAAATCCCTCCTTATCATGCTTTTATTTGCTGTCTTAATGGTTGTGGCATCTATCTCTATGATCAGATCTAAAAAAAGCGAAACTAAGAAAAAAGAATTTTCTCCTACAACTCGCATGTTGATTATAGGACTTGAGGGTCTTGTGGTTGGTGGTGTGACCGGGTTTGTAGGAGCAGGTGGAGGATTTCTCATTATTCCGGCACTTGTTATTCTAGTTGGTCTTCCCATGAAAATTGCCGTAGGTACATCGCTCTTTATCATCGCGGCAAAATCACTTTTAGGTTTTATTGGTGATGTCCAACATCAACCTTATATAGACTGGATGATGCTTTTAAAAATTGCTTCAATTGCCATTGTCGGTTTATTTGTGGGAGTAAAACTTTCAGATAAAGTTTCAGAAAAAACTTTGAAGAAAGGTTTTGGTTACTTCGTTTTAGTGATGGGAACATTTATCTTGATAGATCAATTGCGAAAGATGTAAAGTTGGAAGTAGTTCTGATTTTTTTCGCATGCCTTCGACTATTTCATTGACAATAGACTGAGTAGCTTCCACTTGCCACACAGGGAGCTCTCTTTCATAAGAGTCCCCTGCCATTTGAAAATCTTTAGATTCTGCTTAATGAATACTTGTATTATTTTTTCCCTGATTCAATCTTCACTTTAATAAGTTTGATGGCTTTTTCAAAATCTCCATCTTCTTGATCTAACATACTAATTCTCATTTGATTAAATTTTTCATATTCCGTTTCAGCTTTAGAAATCGCAAGTTCATGACTAATTTTCCCAGAATGATTTAAAATATCGCGGTCATTTAAGGATAAAAAACCTTCAAGCTTTGTAATCCAATCATTCATGCTCATCGGGATTCTTCGTCTCGCTTGCCCTTCAGCAAAAACTAAGTACTGTTCAACAAGATTACTTAAAGATAAAAGTTCTTCTTCTTGAAGATAATTTTTGGCAACGCTCACATCACCCTTACGAACTTTTTCTCCTCGCCATGTAGTGAGTCCCATGTTGCTCTTTTTTGAATCAGCTCTATCGTAAATAATTTCAGCGGCAGTTTTTTCAGTGATGGCCCAATGAAGCTTGTTCTGTACGGTCTTGAAAAAATTAATACTAATGTCTGAAGTCGGATCGTAATCCATACTTGTTGCATAAATTTCAGTGATCTTTTGGTAGAACCTTTTTTCAGAAGTTCTAATATCCTGAATACGTTTTAAAAGCTCATCAAAATAGTCAAACGGATGATCTGGATTTTTTAAGCGCTCATCATCAAGCACAAACCCTTTTACAATATACTCTCGAATTCTCTCTGTAGCCCACTGCCTAAAGCGTGTACCACGTACAGACTCATATGGATGACCACATTTGCAAGGAAAAAAATACCCTCCTAAAAAATTTATGAGCATCTTGAACTTTCAGACTCATATCCGCGTGCTGGATAACGCATTAAGTGTGTTCGAATGTGATGTTAACCTTAATCTTCGCTCAGATATATTAATCTATGTCTGCTAACAAGGACTTCATCACAACTTGATCTTATAATTTTTTAGAAGCGTATTTATCCTTACCGCCTGAGCGGTTATTACTATATTTTAAGCGGCTACGTGTAAAGCTTCCCAGATAAAACTGAGGAACTCACGCGCACACGCAACTTTTACTTTATTTTTATGTTTACCAGCTTCTAGTAAATTATTTGATTTTTTTCTCAATCGTTTTATGCAACGATCGGCTACATCAATAATTTTTGCATCTTGGTGCTTACGATGTTCTGCAAGCCTTTTACTTAACTTATTGGCCTTGTCTACTCGTTGGCAGGACTCAATGGAGGCAGTCCTAATTCTTCTATTTCCCATTTTTGTAATACTGAGCTTTTTCTCTTTGCCACCAGAGCTATATTCAGCAATATCAAGTCCTGCATATGAAGTTAGTTGGCGAGGGTGTTTGAATCTTTTAACATCTCCAATCTCTGTGATTAAAGTCATTGCTGTCAACGTACTCACGCCTCTAAAGCAGTTAAGAGAATCTTTTTTCTTTTTATATTTTTCTGTTTCAGCTAGTTCTTTTATTTTTTCTTCAAAATCATTTATACACTCATCCAATTTTTTTAATTGGAACATTAGAAAATCAAACGTACTTCGAAGAGCACCGGATAATTTATTTATTTCACCTATGAGCCAACTTAAATGTTTTGCTGTCCAATGATCTTTGGCATTTTGTTCTTGCTTATAATGAAGATTATTTCTTCGACAAGTAGACAAAATATGTTTCTTTAAATCTTTTCTCTGATCAACCAAAAACTTCTACTGCGGATTAAATCTCTATCGTGCTCATCTTCTTCCACTGGAACGTAAATTGTTGTCAGTAAACCATTGGCATAATATTTTGCCATTTTATTAGCGTCCAATCGGTCCGTCTTAACTCTTTTACGGCCAGTTCTGGAATTAGTGAAGGTGCAATAATTACTGTTTCAATATTTGCTTTTCTAAGTAATCGGCACAATGAATAACCAATATAGGTTGCCTCATAACAGATTTTAATTTCAAAATTTAACGCCTTAAATTTTTCTAGTTTTTTTAATAAATCTCCAACGGTAGGCTTTGACGATAGTTCAAAAACCTCTCCAGTTTCTGAGCAAAATGCTCCGATATGAAAACTCTTGTCGTCGACATCTAGCCCCACATGTAGTATCTTTTTCATTGGATGACCCCCTTTTTGAGTAAGTATTTATTTCCTAAATATTACTTTAGGGTAACCAGTCCCAGAGTAAAGGGTGGTCATCCATTACTTCTTCACACGGTAACCTACGGAAATAATCACATCGAGGTTATAATGTAACACCTCGTAATTTCTACCGTCATCTAGAACTTGTCGGAATTTCCGACAAGTTGTCCCCTCTTCAAGCTCACCCTCTTCAAAAATGTTTTGAATATGTTCTGAAATTGTAGAACGACCTTTATCAAAAAGTTCTGCCATTTGCACTTGATTAAGCCAGACGGTTTCATTCTCAAGTCGTACTTCAATTTTTGTCTTTCCACTTTCAGTTTGGTAGATAAATATTTGACAAGGTAAGAAAGCAGCACCGCCTTTGGGCGTAATCCACTTGGGCCTCATCTAGGCAAAACCTAGCGTGCCAGCAATTAAGCGCGTGGATATTAAAATGTTTGTATGTACTACAACATTTTGATCACAAGGAGTGCTGCTTATGAAGTATTTTATCGGCCTTGACGCCCATTCATCAACATCAACTTTTGCCGTTTTGAACGAAATTGGTGAATGTGTTCTCAGAAAAACTGTCGACACCTCTGAAAAGAACCTTTGGCATGTTCTAGAATCAATAAATGGCGAGCGAATTCTCACACTCGAAGAGTCAACTATTTCGCAATGGTTGTATTTAATACTCAGAGAAAAAGTAGATCGCTTATTAGTTTGCAATCCAACTTTTGTTGCAAGAAAACCTGGTGGAAAAACAGATTTCAGAGATGCAATTCATCTCGCAAATGAACTTCGATGTGGTCATTTAAGAGAAGTTTTTCATGACGATTCCCATTGGGCACAACTTAGAACTTCAGTGAGTGGCTATCTAGATATCGTTCAAGAAATAGTTAGATTTAAAAATCGATTAAAATCTGTCTTTAGAGCTAATGGGCTCAAGACAGATGAAAATAACTTCTACAAAAATAAAGAGCGATGTTCAGAATTTAAAAACGATTCAGCTCGATTTGTTTCAGAAAATTTATTTCATCAAATTGAATTTTTAGAAAACGAAAAAATAAAGTATCTAGACTGGTTTAAAAATAATCAAAAAAAATATCGCCCAATTAGGAATCTGATGACGATACCAGGAATAAGTATTGTCAGGTCCAATATTATTACGGCGATTGTATGCCAACCAGAGCGCTTTAAAAATAAACATCAGTTCTGGGGCTACTGCATGTTAGTTCGTCACATTCAAGAATCAGGTGGAAAAATTTATGGAAACAAAAGAGTTCATGGCCGCAGAGAGCTGCGAGATATTTTTATTGGTGCGGCGAATCAGCAATGAGAACTGAAACAACATTGCGAGATTATCACGATGCACTTCGAGCGAAAGGAACTTCTGCTAAAGATGCAAAGGTAGCACTTGCAAGAAAAATTGCTTCACTGACATTAAATTTATTAAAAAACAACGATACATACAACGACGATTACGAGGAGTATTTAAAGGAAAGAAAACGACTACGATTACTTGTCGGACAGAAAAAACGCTAAAGAATCTCGTTCACTTGATTTCACATGGAAGTGAATTAGGAGACAGTTCCCTTTCTTATTCATTATGACAGGAAAGCGATTGTTAAATTAAATATAGGATTTGTTTCGGGTGAATTAGGGATGAAGGATGAGGCCCAATATTCTCATGTCACGTTAATGATAAACGATGACCATTATTTGACTGGCACGCCTTCTTTTTAAATCCAACATTATCATGGCACATTTTATAATGAGGCCCAAAAAGATGAATGAATGAGCTGAGGCGAAATTCTGTTTAAGGTAATGGAGTAGTTCACAGAATAAAAACTTCTAGAGAGTGAAATTAAGTGAGTCACTACCAAGTGCGAGGTTTGGCGGGCAAAAGCAGCTAAACTTTTACTCTTTTTAGAGGAAAGGGAAAATATTTTTTAGAACTGCTTGCTTTCTTAAAGATGGGAATTCACAGAAACCTCTTACTGCTTTTTTAATTATATTTAGCTTTGGCACACATCCTCAAGCTATTAATATCTTTCAGCTTCGCTTTTATGTTCTATGTACTTAATGACAATATTGGCAAGGTCTTCATTTTTATAAAATTCCCATTTGGGTGTGTCTAAAGTTATAAATTCAATCCATACATCTTCGGTAATTATTAAGTATTGAAAAATTTCTTCAGGATCTCTTTCCTCTACTGTGATCAAACGAGCATTGTAAGTTTTCTTCGAAAAAGATGTATTCCAAACTTTAAATGTTGAACATCTTTTTTCCTTTTTCTCATTTGGATTTGCTCTGTTTAAATAATTGCCTATATACTTCCAGCCAAGACCTTCTTCGGTAATTCTAAATGGACTAGTCCAAGGAATACTCAATACATAAATATCTTCAGAGCCATGATTCTTTTGAAAGAAAAAGTGAACTGCTCTTCCATTATATACTTGTGTTAATAACCATAGCTGCTCATTGTACATTACTGGACTATCCCAACTCTCAAAACAAACATCATTTCCATGTGCTGATTCAATTTTCATAGGTACCTCACTTTTATTCTAATATTATTAGCTCCCCTAGATTCACCTTTTGGATATTGTACTTCTAAGGTTGGAGGTGTTTCATCTTCAGCAGGACGTTTTACAATTTTTTTTCCGTCTGGTAATTCTTTATATTCAGACCCGTCAGATGCGACTTTATTTTTTCCTGGCAATTTATCAAAATCTCTTTGAAGTTGCTCCCCACCTCCAGACTTCGTGTAATTTTTAACTTCACCATTGTTGCGATTAGATGTCTCTTTAGTCTTTCCAGAAATAATTCCAGCTTCTTTTAATGGTTTTTCTAGTTCATCATGCGCCTCTTGCAGGGCGCGCATTCCGATCTCTATTTCTTGTTTCACTGAAGAATAATTTGAATCTTTTAAAAGGTCGTAGAGTTTAAAAAAGGAATCCCATTCAATAGTCTTAGCGGCCAATACTGCAGCTAAAACCATTGTCGCTGCTAATGGATTTTTTACCAAGTCCGGTAATATCATGACAACTGCGTAACCATATATTGGCGAAAAAGTGAGAGGTTGAACAGAATTAGAATTTGGATTAGCAATTAATGAAACAAGATCAAATACTACATCATTTCTTGAAACGGAGTTAATAACACGCTTTTGATTTTCTTTTAAAATTCGTATTTGAATAAATCCAATTTCCTGATAATGGCCAGCGGTTATAAAGCGTGAATATATATTACTTGAGATTTGTGACCATGCCGTTTCAGGAGCTTCTATCTTAGTTAATAAGGAGGCTGTGTTTATTAATTCACTTAAACGAGAATAATCATTACCTACTTTATGAAGTTGGTTCTTAAATCGCCTTATCACAATAATTTTTTTTCCGACTTCGCCTAATTCTGTAAATAAATTTTCTGAACTTTCTTCAAAAGAAGGAATTAATCCATGTGAATTATTTGAAAGTTTATTCCATTTCTTTTCTAAAACTGACAAAAAAGATTCTTTTAGTTGGAGTTTAAATTGAGGAATCACTTCATCAATTATTTTCTGGCTTTCTTTTGTCATTTCATCGTAAGCAAGACCTGCTTGCAGACTCCAGGAAACAATTTGAATATCCTGCTTATTAAATTTAGTGGGCGCCAGAAGATTGAGCTCTCGAATCATTTCGGCGCGTGTACCTTCGAGCTTGCTAAGAGAATAAATATGTCCACTCGGACTAGAGCCAGCTTGCTTCATACAATAAGTCATTACTGGAATAACATAGTCGCCTGGTGACAAAAGCAAATTACCATTAAAATCATAAACAAGTTCACGATTAATATTCTTTCTTGGATCAAAAGAACCCCCTGGAAGTTTTAAAATTTTAGGATATGAACTACGTTCTACTGGATTAATTGGAGCTGCATCATTAAAGACAGTCTCAACTTGAGACTTTAAAGTTTTTATTAAAAGTTTAATAGTTTCGTTTCTAATGTCGTTATTATCAAGAGGAAGTTGCGAACAAGAACTTAGAAATTGAATTGAAAATAGAAAAAGAATTGAAAGAACTTTTTTTGTGAAATTAAAGAGGCACCTCAATTTTTTATCGATAGTATAATTTAATTTATATTTATTTTTGTGACAAGAATGATCTTGAATATATTGTACGAATCCTAACTCTGCGCGAAGAGTTAAGAAATGGCTATTCAAATAATTAGAACTATAGGGTTTTCTAAGTGGTCGGAGCGAGAGGATTCGAACCTCCGACCCTCTGCTCCCAAAGCAGATGCGCTACCAAACTGCGCTACGCTCCGACATTAGAAAAATCAAAAAAGACAGGCTCAATTTATATGGCATGAAAGACAAGTTGGCAAAGAATTTCAGAGTTTTTCTCTATTTTCTTTCAGACAAAAATTTATAAGCAAAAGCACAGGCAATGGCCCTGTGAGAATGCTTTTGCTTCCACTCATGTAATTCTGCTAAGGTTAATCCCTCTTGTGCTTTATCTGTGGGAATAAAAACAGGGTCATAACCAAATCCAGTTTGGCCTCTATAGTTATAGGCAATAGTTCCATTTAGGCGTCCTTCGAAATAAAAAATTTCTTTTTCATTAAAATAGACGCAAAGAACACAACTAAAAAAAGCCTCTCTCTCAATAACGCCTTCCATCTTTTTCAAAAGGAGTTCCGCGCGATCGCGATCAGTGAGTCCATCGCCGCCAAAACGTGCTGAATAGAGGCCTAAATCATTCGGAAGGGCAGCAACATTTAATCCAGAATCATCTGCAATAACTGGAACTTTGAATTTTTCATAATAAGACTGTGCTTTCAATAAGGCATTTTCAAAATAACTAACACCATTTTCTAGTACATCTAATTTTTCTGAAGCTGGCTTTATTAAAACTTTGCTGGAATCAAATAATTCTGAGAATTCAGAAGCTTTGTGAGCATTACTAGAGGCAAGAATTAATTCAATCATGCTAGTGCTTCGTCTTGCTTAGTAAAAACCACGTCAAGCGAATTTTTTGCACACTCCATTAAGGCCATCATCTGATCGTGAGAAAAAGGAGCTTTTTCAGCAGTGCCTTGAATCTCAACAAATTTCCCTTCGCGAGTCATAACAATATTCATATCAGTTTCACAACTTGAGTCTTCTTCGTAATTCAAATCAGCGATGGCTTTACCCGACTTGTTAATTCCGACGCTAATTGCAGCCAATTGAGCAGTTATCGGGTTTTCTTTTATTAACTGATTCTGCATAAGTTTTTTCATTGCGAGAGAAAGTGCTACATAAGCTCCTGAGATCGACGTAGTTCTCGTCCCTCCATCTGCAACAATGACATCACAATCAATTTGAACTGTTCGCTCACCTAGCTTCTTCAGATCAACCACCGAACGAAGCGCTCGGCCGACCAGACGCTGAATTTCTTGAGTTCTTCCACTCGCTCCATTTCTCTCTCGTTTATTCCTTGAATGAGTCGCAGAGGGCAACATCGAATACTCTGCTGTGAGCCATCCTTCACCCTTGCCTTTTAAAAAAGGCGGGACTCCTTCATCGACAGTGACAGTTACATAAACTTTAGTATTTCCACATTCAACAATGACTGATCCCATCGCATAAGGGTTAGGATTTATTGTATATTGTATTTTTCTAGGTTGATTTCGTTCAATAATATGAGAGTAAGATGACATTATTTTTCCTTTGAGATAAGTTTAATTACATTTGAAATGAATTATTAACCACATTTTAATCTATATAAATATCAAATATCAATTCATCACTTACATTTTAATTCTATTCACTCTACCCAAGTCTATCTTCGTGATAATTTAACGGAATTACAAACTCACTCTGAGAATGTATTAATAACGACAAATGAACAATCTCTCGGAGTTGGTAGAAAGGGTAATAAATGGGATTCATATCCTAATAGCTTGGCGATGAGTTTTACTTTAAAACCCAATAACATTCCGACAATGACACCGATAGAAATTGGAATACTCTCTTCACAATTTTTTTCACATAAATTTAAAAAGTTAATCTTTTTAAAGTGGCCGAATGATCTCTTGACTGGGGAAGGTGAAAAATGTGGTGGAATCATTGCTCAGTATATAAATCAATCTACTGTCATTGTAGGAGTAGGATTAAATTTTAAAACTGCTCATAGTATAAATTATCCAACCCATTACAAGCACGGCTTAGGTTCAATTGATTTTGAAAAAGAGCTAACTTATAAAGAACTTTTAGATGTTTCTATAAATCTTTATCAATATATCTTAGAAAATCGAATTCAATCTGCAAGTGATCTTCAAGAAACTTTTAAAGATAAATGCTTTCACATCGGTAAAGAAGTTATTATTGATGACGATGATAAAGACTATCATGGAAAATTTCTTGGAATTGGAACTAATGGTGAAGCCATAGTTGAAATAGAAGGAATTAAAAAATCATTTATTTCTAGTTCACTGAAAATTTTACACTAGAAATTAATTAATGTTTTATTGAATCTGAAATTTCTTTTTTTTCTTTTCGAATAAGATTTTCTGCTAGATCTGGGATAATTTCCCATGCCACTTTTTCTGCATTTTGACGACAAAACTCACGCACTAATTCTTCAATCATGGGACGCAATGAAACTTTTAATTTTTCAATCAACTCATCTTGATCAACATGAGCAACATTATCCACCTTGGCAACTTTTGGTGCTTTATTCTCGGATGCTCGAAAATTCTGAATGGTCTCAGTCAGATCAGAAGTAATTTCATCTAGATTAGTGTTAACAATATCTGCATATTCTTCAGCTTTGAGAGGAACAATTTCATCCACTGCCCAAAATGCATCTGGAGAAATTTCTTCTTCGAGCTCATTTAGTAAATTTCGATTAAGGTCTTCAGGCAAATCAAAAGAAGGATCAGTTTCGACTTCATGTTCTTGGGCCAGTGTAGAAGTTACGAAAGTAGATGAAGATTGCAATCGATCAAGAATATAATCTGGCGTTGGTTCTTCAATAATTGGTGGAAAAGATTTATTAAATTTTTCTTCTAAATTATTATTGGTAGAAAATCCCCACCCTGCAATTTCACTAGCAAGAGGATCTAATTGTGCACTTGTTGATCCTGAGTTTGATAAAGATAATTCATCTAAATTTTCATCATTCCCTTCTTCACTAAGTGAAGATTTAGAATTGAACTTCGGCGCATCGACTGTCCAAAGATCAAGATCATCAGAACTCTCTTCACTACTTTGAGCAAAATCTTGAGTATTTGGCTTCTTTTCAATTTCTAATTTTGAATCACTTAATGGTGCTGGTTTTTCTTTCACACCCTCAAGTAAGTCACGACATTTTTTTATGAATTTACTACTTTCAAATGGTTTAACAATTTTATCTGCAATACCGCACGAAGCAAACTGAGCCTCATCAATTGAATCAAATGTCCCGAGCATAACAATTATGCCAGCACTTGGATTAATATTAAATATTTGCTTAGAAAGATCATAACCAGAACGATTATCAGATAAATTAAAATCAAGTAAGATTAAATCAAAATGATTGGACTTCACTTTGCTTAATAGGTCATCCTCATTCGTGCATTCTATGAGCTCATAACCACTATTGGCCAAAGTAATACCAATAACTTTTTGAATTGTTAAACTATCATCTGCAATTAAAACTCTTGAAGCCATGTTGATCCTCTCTAACTATTCTTAACTAAATCAGACTCTTAATCAATGCAAAATTTCAACCATTAACCAACTAAAACAGTATTCTTTTAAAAAGTGAGTATAAGACCTGACTGGTTGTCTAAGTTTCCACGATCATTTGAGAGACTAAAGAGATCCTTAAGTATTTCAAGTTCATTATCGAGATTTTTTTCAATAATATATTTAATTTCATCATGGGCTAAGCGGGCATACACTCCATCTGTTAGGAATATTACCTGATCTCCTTTTGCAATCTTTATCTCGCGCACATTATAATGAAGATCTTCAAAAAGTCCTATTCCACTCAATGGAATAGAATGTAGGTGAGGCTGGTACGAATCACGAGTTAAGTTATTTAACGAGTCTGGTATTAATTCAAGAGTTAAATGCCCTTTTCGAAACAAGTAAGCTGCGCAGTTACCTGTCGAAACAAGACTAAGAATACTTTCGGAAAGTGCACCGGCTAATACGGATGCTCCTCCACGGTTTTCTAAACTTTTAGATTCGTTATCTTTAATGATACTTTGGTGTGTTGATTGAAATGCATTTATGAGAGCATTACCTTCAATGAGATATTTATGACTAAAATAAAATGGTAAAGTTGCTTCAGGGTCAATCGCTATTTTTGTGAAAGCTCTTTTTATGTTATCCCTTACTATCATCGCAGCCCTGTCACCAATATTAGATCCGCCAAAACCATCGATTAGTAAAAAAAGATTATTGGCTAAATCCAAATCAACTATATCTTCATTTAAATTTAGATGAGGCCCTTGATGAGTTTGTAGACCATAACTTTTTAATTCGATCATAAATTACTCCAAGTAATTTTTTAATTTCTCTGTGGCTTTTTTATAATAGTCAGTATCCACAGGAGATATTTGTTGAACCTCTTGAAATTTCTCCTTTGCATCTTGAAACAAAGTTAAAGATTCAGCGATAATGGCTTCGCGATATATTTTTCTTGCTCTAATCGTTAATTGATCTCGAATATCACTAATTTGATTTAATGCTTCAGTATTAGATGGCTCAATTCTTAAAATTTGCTGATAAACTTCATAGGCACTTTTTAAATCTTGACCTTCAAGTAATGACTTAGCCTTACCTATAAGAGGTGCCACCGCCGAACTTAACTCTTCTCTCGATTTCTTTAGCATATCAGTTGCTTCAGTTGTTAAATCATCGTCCATGTCTTTAATTCTAAGAAAATCTTCAAGTTTACTAATCGCTTTAAACCATTCATTTTGTAAAAATAAACTTCTACCAGGTTTTAGTTTTTCTACTTTGTCTTCTCTCTCTTTCTTCTTTTGAACTTCTTCTAACTCTTTTCTTTGTCTTTCTTTTTGCCAATCTTCAAGTTCGAGCTTCATTTTAGAAACTTCAAAATTCTCTGGATCGATTTGTGTAATTTCATTGAAAGTAGAATTGGCCAAATCAACTCGTCGATCACGGGTGTATTCTCTTGCAGTTTCAAGCAATGAAAGTACTTTTGCTTTTCTTTCAGCAGCTTGGATTTTAGCCAATCGCTCTTTTTCACTGTCTTCGATCTTTTGTAAACCTTCTTTAGATAAAGCAATTAAAGATTGTAAGCTAGGATTAAAATTTGGGTCTATCGCTGCAATTTTCTGTAACTCACTTAAAGCTTCACGATAACGTCCATTGTTATAATGAGCCTTACCTATTTCATAAGTTGCAGAGAGTGATCTTCTTTGTTCTTCTGATAATTTTTTAGATTGACCATTCGAACGAGGTGTAGGTACGGCTTTTTTCCCTTCTGTTACTTTAGCTTTGGGTTGTGGTAAGTCTTTTTTGTCTTCCTCACCAAATAACACCCACATTAAGACACCTGCAACAAGAACATAAATTAATTTTTTTCTTTGAGCTTCATCTTTCCATATTCTCTTTAAGATGGATTTTTCAGGTGGCTCGTTACTTACGACATCACCTAAAGCATCAAATTGGTCACCTTCATCTGCTTCAACTTCTACAATTTCTTCAACTTCAACGGTTTGATTTTCGTCTACCGCCATTAGAGTCGCACTTTCTTCTTTCAAAAACTCCGAACGAACTTTAACTGTAAAAGTCACTCCACCTATAACAAACTCATCATTATGATTAAGAGCAACTTTATTGACTCGATCACCATTATAAATTGTACCATTTGATGAATTTAAATCTTCGAGTGTGAGAAGAATATTGTTTCTTGTAATAACTGCATGAACAGTAGAAACTTCTGTATCATTTAGAATAATTTGGCATTTTCGAGGATCACGGCCAATGAAAGTTTTTTCTTTTTCTATTATGTATCGGTCATATGGTGCTGTTTCGCCAAAAAGCTCTAAGTGAATCGTAGCGAAAGACTGGATAACCCTGGTACTGTCATCATCATTACCTGAATCAATATTTTCTAAAGAATATGATAAATTTTCTTCAGTTTCGGATGAAGCAATTTGGCTAGATTCATTAATCACTATTTTTGAATCTGAAATATCATGTCTGGCTTCTGCCAATGCCATGTCAAGATTTATTTCTTCAGAAGGCTCATCCAAAAATTCTGAGTCTTCATTAGATGTTTTTTTATCTAAATTATATTCTTCTACTCCTATTTCTCGAGTTGAGTTTGCATCAATCGTTTCTTCGGGATCTGAAGAAACATCAATATCAAATTCCGCAATTGCATTTTTGGCGTGCTGATCTTCCCTATTTTTTACATCATTTCTGACATCAACTTCATCTATTACGTTTGATTTTTGTTCAATGTTTTTTTGAGACGGTTGTTCAATGAAATCATTAAAATCATCTACAGCGGCCACTGCAGATGTCTCAATCTTACGACCTGATATTTGCACGATAGATTCAGACTTCTTTATATCACTAAAAACTATAGAAAAACCTTCTACTGTAAATACATCCCCAGACTCCAATTCATGTGAGTCAAAATTTTCACCATTTATTTGGCAATTGTTTTCTGGACTAACCTTTTCGATTCGCCAATGGCTATTTTTATGAATTAATTTCGCATGCTCTCGAGATATTTTTTTGTCATCTAAAACAATATGACACTCTTTCGATCGACCGATCAAAAATATTGCTTCCGAAGAATCTTGGGCGAGAACGTCAGAACCTAGATCAATTTCTTGAATCTGCTGACTTCTCTTCAAAACACCTAATTTCACCTTTCTCTAATCCTAGTGCTGACTCAATTGAGCTCAGTTTGGTTAATGCATTTTTATATCTTTCATCATTTGGATATTCTTTAATAAGTTGTATGACTCCACAATACGAGACAATCGCTGCTTGGTATTTTTTAGAGTCTTGCTCTTGAGTTCCTTTTTCAAAATTTTTAGATATTTCATCATCAAGCCTTTGCTTCGCTTTAGAAAGATAAAAACTAGCTTGTCCATTGTTTGGACTAATCAGAAGAGCTAATCTAAATTCTTCCATGGCCCTAAAATAATTTCCTTCTCTAAATTCTCTTCTGCCACCATGAATAAATGCATTAAGCTTTTTCTGACTATCATCATCCAAAATTTGTTTTTTTATAACAATTGACTCGTTAAAAGCATCTGCTTCATCGTTACCAATAATTCCTTTCTTGGCTTTAGTGCTTGCTGGCTTATCATCACCAACATATAAGACATATACCACTGCTATTAAAATAACTGCAAATAAAACAAAACGTGATTTGCTATCTGCTCTCGGTACTTTTGCTAGATCAGGCCGAAATTCAGGATCTTTCATTGACCTTGATGGAATTTTAACCTTTATCCCTTTTTTTATATCTTTAGACATTTGCGAATCAGGATTAGCCTCAGCGAGGATCATCTCCTTAGATTCTTTTATATTATAGATATTATATTTAAACACTGTTTGACCAATAACTACTTTTTCACCATCTTTAAGTTTGGCTTGCTTAATCTTTCTGTCGTTAACAATGACACCATTTTGAGCACCCAAGTCAGTAATCGTGTATGTATTATCAGACAATGAAAGCTCTGCATGCTCTCTAGAAATTTTAGTATCCACAATTTGAATATCAACATTATCACCACGTCCGATGAGTATTCGTTTGCCTGTTAAATAGTAAACTTTTCCTTTGTTAGGCCCAGTCATGCATAACATACGATAATGAAATCCAACATCAGTTGGATTTTTTAATTCATTTGTTACTTTTACATTTAAAGCCATTTTTACCTATTAATTATCTAATACAAAAGAGATATAAAAACCTTTTGCAAATCCGTCTTTTCCCATAATTGAATTAACAAAAACATTATAAGATTTACCCTGTAGCTCATAACCTCCAGACTGAGATGTTCCTGAGTTGTTGGCAGAATTATCACATAGCTCAATTAATGTTGCTGCAAATCCTCTTTCTTTTGTAATGTCTAAAATATTTTGTCCTTCTGACATCGAAAGACGAATTCCACAAACATCTTCAGCTTGGGTATTTAACTTTATGAGATTTTTTTCAGAATTTAAAACCATTACTGGTCCTGCTGCTCCATTCAAAAATTCCAGAAGAACATTTACATAGGTAGAATCACTCTCTATGTCATTTGGATCAACTTCACTTTCATCTCTTTGAAGTTCTCGAATTCTCTGAAGTCCAGTATTTATTGCATTTCTTACGGGATTTAATTCTTCAAATAGCAATTTACTTTCAACTGATCTTCTTTTGCCCCTTAACCCTTCTTCAATTTGAAATTTCAACTCTTCTATTGGTCGCAGGGTTAAATAATATACGACTCCAAAAAAGAGTATTCCTACTAGAAAAGAAGTGACTAGAGATTCAAAGTAAAGTCTTGCACTTTTTGAGGCTTCAGCAGTCAATGTAGTTGGAGCAAATCTGATAGCAATAATTCCGACAGATTCTTGTGTCCCCGTTTTGGGATCGTAGATAAAAATTTGTTTTCCGATACCAATTTTTCCACCTTCAAGTTGAAGAATACGAGCATCTTTAATATTTTTATTTTTGGGATTATTAAACCACTCTTTAATTTGAACAGTTACTGTATCATTTGAATATTCATTGAGTTTTGATATAGGTCTTAAAACACGTCCATCTAAATCTATAAGTTCATATGATTCAACACCATCTTGACCTGCACCATCTAGGAATGAAGTATCTACTCGCTCTAATGCTTTTTGCTCAAGAGCCTTTGTATTGGTTCGACTAATTTCGTCGGCATAGTGAGCTCCACGAATTTTTATTTCATTCATCAATACACTCTTAGAATCTTGAAGCACAGGCCCAATTGTAAGTGTGATAGTCACCAATGCAAACATCGCTGTAAATATAGCTAGCAAAATTCTCCATTCATATTCTTGGTTTATTCCATGCACTAGCGACATTAGCTTATACTTAAATAACCAAAAAATCTTTCCAACTAGACTTTCAGGTGCTTCTCCACCGAGCATTATATCATCTAGGCTTTCTTCAATCTCTCGTTGATTACTAATTTTTTTAGTTACAATAACTTTCTTTTCTTGGACGTAAACAAGCTGTAATATGGAGTTTGGCAAACCGATTTTGTCACCACTTTTGGCTGCTGCCTTCTTAATAATTTTACCATTTAAAAAAGTTCCATTCGCACTTCCAAGGTCAGAAACATAAAGCCCATCTTCAGCAATAGATATATTCAAATGTTTCTTAGAAACACCTTCAACTGCAAAATGAATATCACAAGAAGCATCACGCCCGAGTGAATTGTCTCCGTTTTTTAAAACGAATTCTTGACCTCGAAGCTTCCCACCGACTACAACTAATTTATACATATATGATCCTAAGAATCTCTCCCTCAAATATTTTTTTATTTAAAGTTCCCGCTTTCATTTCTAACACCTGAGTTGAGTTAAAATAAATCCAACTCATTCTCCAAGGCTTTAAATTATATAAAACCTTGATAACTTTAAAATTTTTGTCCAAAAAAATTACATCCAAAGAATAAGCCATAAAAAACGTGTGTATCGAGTTACAGGGTGAAATTAATAAACCATCACAACGAGGTAACTCTGAAGAAAACATCAGCCCCTTTAGTCTCGAAAAAAAGCTTGAAGCAATCATTAATTTTTTACAAACTACCTCATCACTTGATGACATTTTTACTTGCATAATTTTATCTACCACCAATGGCCTCCATAACAATTGGAGCAAAAACAATCATAAGAACTGAAGGAACGATTAAAAAAAGCATTGGAAATAGAATTTTGGTTGCAGCAGTTGCTCCTGCTTTTTCAACTTCAGCTGATTTTTTTTGTCGAATCTCAACTGCAAGTGCTTTTAAAATTGGTCCAATTGAAGCCCCCACAGAATCTGCAGCAATTAGTGTCGCAGAAAAAGAAGAGATCTGGATTAGGTCGATCCGCCAAGCAAAATTCCTTAGCGCTTCAGCACGACTAGCACCAATTTTTATTTCACGGATTAAGATTTCAAATTCTTCTGTAAGCGGATTAACTTTTGCTTTTTCTATAACTTTGGCCATCGCTGCAACGAAATCCAAGCCAGCTTCAACTGAGAGGGCAAGCATATCAACACAAAACGGCATTGCTCTAATTATGTCTTTTTGGCGTTGTTCAATTTTTCCTTTTATCCAAAAGTCGGGATAAAAGAAACCAATTAAGCCGATTATTGGTATGAGTTGTAATGACCAAGTTTCTTCAAGAAATGTACGTACACCCATAAATAAAATCGGAAAACCAATAATTAAAAATAATTTAAAAGCAAAAAAATCTTCAGGTGTTAAAATATTTGTTAGACCAGCTGCTGCTAATTTTCGTCTGTATTTATCTTTGAAATTTTTCTTACTCTTCATCCCCGAGACAATTGGACTAAAGAATCTTTTGAAAAATGGTCTTGAGTATCGTAAGACAATTCCGTGTCTAGCAATTTCATCCACTTGAGTCTTGCTATCATCTAATTTTTCTTGAGCTTGAAATTGGTCTTCATCTTGAAAAATAGTTTTCGCAATTAAAAAAATGGCCAGGAAAATTAAGCCTAAACCGGCCCAATAAAGCAATACGGCACCCTCATATTGAACTTTGCCTGACATTTCTTTACAAGCAACTTTTTCTCCTCCCTCACAAGCTCTTCTTAATGCTGCACGGGACTTGATAGCAATATTAATTTCTTGATTCTCTGGAGTGAATTTCGCACGTAAGGTTTGAATTTTTTCTAAATCTTCGGATGAAAGGTCATCGTTGATATTGATTAATTTTATTTTTCTGCGCTCTTCATTTAATCTGCTTATTTCTTCTCTCGTTGCACGTTCTTCAATCGGATCAATACGCTTATTTTCCAAATACCAATGCGCGACTTGATAACAATTTGCAAACTGTTCTTTTTCACATGATTCGTTATAAAGCTCAAATTTTTGATCTTCTGTTAAATCTTTAAATTCGATTGCCAACAATGATGTTGAAAATAACAAACTTATGAATATTGTAAGACTTATGAAAGCCTTTTTCATTCTATCCCCATCATAAGTTAATGATATCAGATAAAACTAAAAGCTAGTTGGAGGGAATTAAGTGGAAATATTGTCCACTTAATAATTTAATTTTGAGTAATGTAATCGACTATTTTTTTTCGGCTATTTTTTTCTTTAAATCATCAATAAATATCTGAGTTTGTCTTCGATTAAATTTCTTTTCTAAATCAGGCACATATATAGGTTTATATTCTGTGAAATAATTTTTTTTAACTTCTGAAATTCTAGTTAAACGATCCGCGAAATCGGAAGATTTTATCGTTTTGTCTTTATGCGCTTTTTTTAAACCTTCTAATCCTAAAATCGCTTCAGCTGTATCTCTATACTCGATCAAATCGCTCCCTGCACGAATGGCCATCATTGCAGCTTCACCTGTTCCACGATGTGCTGTAATGGCTCCCATTTGCATATCATCTGACAATATTAATCCCTTATATTTTAATTCATTTCTCAAAATATTATGGGCTTTAGGTGAAAGCGAACATGGTAAATCGGGATCAATTTCTTCAACAATTATATGGGCCATCATGATCATATCAACTCTTGATTTAATCGCTTTAATGAATGGCTGAAATTCTTCAGCTTTAATATCAGCAAGTGATTTTTTTACGATAGGTAAATCATAATGTGAATCTTTGAGTGTATTTCCATGACCCGGAAAGTGCTTTGCACATGACATTAAGTGATTTGTTTCAAATCCCCTAATCATAGATGAAATAAACTTTGAAACTGATTCATGATCAGTACCAAATGCTCTATCCCAGATAACTTTATTTTGATCATTGTTCCAAATATCACAAACAGGAGCTAGATTTAAATTGATCCCACAGGCAGTTAATTCTTCTGCCATTATCGTTGCAACATCAAATACTAATTTAGGTGAATCCAACTTTGCAATATCCAGCATTGGAGGAAATTGAGTAAATTGAGTTTTAAATCTTACAACCCTACCACCTTCATGGTCAGTGCATATAAAAAGTGGATACTCTTTTCTTAAAACTTGAATACTATTTACTAGTTCTGCAAGTTGTGCGGGAGATTCATAGTTTTTACTAAATAAAATGACACCGCCGATATCTTCTTTTTCGATAAAAATTTTTTCTTCAGTCGTTAGTGTTAAACCACTTAAGCCTGTAAAAACCAATTGTCCAATTTGAGTCATATTTAACCTTTATTTGGATCGAGATAATCTCGCAGTCCATCTCCTAGCAAGTTTAAACCAATAATGAGACCGGCCATTGTTAAGCTTAAAATCATAGCAATGTGAGGGGCTTCTAATAATACTGTTTTTGCCGCCGACAGCATGGCTCCCCATGAATAAGGACTACCACCTAATCCCAAAAATCCGAGAGCTGCTTCACTAATAATAACACCACTAATTCCTAAAACCATATTAACAATCATAACTGGTAATATCGCCGGAATAATTATTGTAAAAAATAATCTTATTTCACCAATCCCAATTGCTCTTGCACCTTCAACATATGTTAAGGCCAATACTCGCTTAGCTTCACCTCGTGCTATTTTTGCATAACCCGGCCAGCCTGTAATGATCATCGCAAATATCAAACCTTGCATTGATTGACCTGCTACTGCCATAATCATTATTGCGATAAGAATACTTGGGAAAATAAAAACTAAATTGATGAGTAAATCAAAAACAAGCTTGAACCAACTTGGAGCTTTGATTGCCATATATCCCATTAGAATACCAATTGAGGCAGTGGCAATTGTAACAATCATTGAAAGTGTAAGTGAGTAAGTCAGCCCTGCGGAAAGCACTTCCAGCAAAGATCTACCTAATAAATCAGCACCAAGGGTTAATCCATTCGAAAGTGGCAATGCTAGTTCTAACTTCATGTCGAGTTCAGGTGTGTACGGCTTTAAAAAAGTTCCTTTTACTACAAATTTATAAAAAAACCATGAAATAGCCCATACAACATAAATTGATAGTATTCCAAAACCCCATTTCATCTCTTTTGTGAGACTTCTATTTTTCAAAAATATCTCCTAGCTTTGAGTTCTGGGATCTAATTTTTCATTGATAAAATCAATTAAAAAATAAATGATCATATAAGTTATAGTTGAATAAACAATTACACCTTGAACAATTGGATAATCTCTATTTTGAATCCCATCAAATAAAAGAGAACCCATTCCTGGTATATCAAAAATAGTTTCTGTAATCATTGTTCCTGCAATTACTACTGATAATTGGATTGAAACAACATTTAAAATTGTAGGGAGACAAACTTTTAAAATTCTCAGTAATATAGAAACTTCTCCCAATCCCTTAGACCTAGTTACCATAACCCATTGAGAATGAACTTCTTCGAGATACTTATTCCTAGTCACTCTCATAACAACTGCACTGAGTGGAATGACAAGAGTCACTATTGGAAGAAGCATGTGTTTAATAGATATCCATTCTGAAACTGGTAATAAATTTAGTTTTATTGAAAAAAATAAAACCATAAGTGGTGCAAGTGAAAAAATTGGAAAGGACAGCGCAAATAAAGAAATTAGTCTAGAAAACTTATCAAAACTTTGATTCTTTTTATAGCCGGCCATGATGCCCAAAAAAATTCCAGTAATTGCTGCTAGTGTAACAGAAATTGATGCTAATATTATACTTGGATACATCCGTTCTTTTAGGAGTTCCTTTACATCTTTGTTGCCAAATATCGTTTTACCCAAGTCACCTTTAGAGAGTGCTTTTAAATAATTTTTGTACTGCTTTGAAATTGGCAAGTCGAGCCCAAGCTGTGTTTGAAGTTTTAAAATTTCTTCTTGAGTTGCTTTTTGGCCCAGAACAGTTTCAACAGGATCTCCAGGTGAAAGTCTGATAACAAAAAATATCGCCGTGAGTGCAACAAAAATAGTTAATAAAGCATAGAGGGTCTTTTGTATAAATCTACTCAATTTCTCCCTCCTCTGATTCTGATGATTCTAAAGACGATTTAGAAGATGTTTTTGATTTGCTCACCATTGAAATACCTTGGCTAATCCAAAACATTTTTTTCATGTTGTCTTGTTCATCTAAAACATAAGTAATTGCTTGCCCAGCAACTCTCAAACTAAATCTTCTCTCAGATTGCTTCGTTTTTCCATCATATTCCAATTGTGCATCGGAAAAAAGCTCTGTTGTAAAATCACTTAGAGTTTCATTGAGATAGGGGTAGCCTTCCCAAACGACTAACATATTGAGCACTCCACTCTGGGCCTTACTTGCTTTAGAAATAAATCCATTAACTTTAGCGCATTCAATGATCTGATTAAAAAAACAGGGTAACAATTTCGTAGATGGGAATTTAATTTGTTTTGATCCATTCCATTGGGATTCGGGGCTTTTCATTTTGACATCAATCGCTTTTTTAGCTGTGTTAATTTTTAACTCGCTAAAATATTTTTTTCCCTCAAACCAAACACTGTATTGCGATATTTTTGGTCTGAGAATAACTGACTTTTTTTTCACAACTCCTAGACTTGAAATAGAAACACTCTGTTCAATAACTTGGTCCACGCTCTTGTTGGGTATTTCCATAATTCGCTTAGTCGTATATGACTTTGTTTTTTCTACAAATCCAGTTGCAACTCGAATATTGTACTGGCCATTTTTATCCGACAAATTAAATAGGATATCACTTGCGATTAATTGAGCTTCTGCATTTTTTGAGTTGCTACTACATCCATATATGAGTGTGAAAAGCGTAATAAGGGTAACTATTACCAACTTACTCATTTTTAATAAACTCTTCAAATTCTTTTTGATAATTAAAAAGATCCACTGTAATGCCAGCATGATCCTCTATTTTCTTTTTTAATAGTGGGTTCGGTTTAAAATTTATTCCTATTTTAAACATAGGAACACCGGCAAATTGTGAATTAATATAGTTCATTTTATAAACGACAACTGCTTCATCTAAATTAAAGACATTCATTTCGAAATTGAGTACAAAGCTGAATCTTTGGTCTCCTATTGAGTCTAAAATACTTTCTTTTTCTTGGGTGCTTGCAAAAAAACTTAATCCAGAAGGTGACAAATCTTCGACCCTAAAACCTATGAGATCTTCATCTTGTTCAGTTTCTAAATCAGGTGCTAAAGATTGAATTCGATTTTTACTTAAATTATCTATTTCAGTTAAAAAATCTTTATTGACCTGTTCTTTTTTATTAAAAAAGACAACATTGGTTTGAACAGCTTTTTTATATTTTAAATAGGCATAAACTTCATATATGGGATATGTGATTAATCGTTCTCGGCTTCTCTTTTCCACTCTAAAACAATGTTCTTCAAGCTCAACAGTCATTTGTAAGTGATCTTCATCTTGATCACTAATACGACCTCTTAAATAATAATCAATATCATTAAGTGAAAAATTAAAACATATTCTTTCACCAACTAAGCGCCTATGAATGTTACAGTTGCCAATTATTAAAGATGTTTTTTTCTGACTAATATTAAAGTCAATTGCTTTGCCTTCGAAATAACGAGGTGACGTTTTCCAAAAAATTATTCGCTTTTTTTCACTAACAAGAAGTGCAATTTTAGCTGCCAGCTCTTGTTGGTTAAGCTTAATAAAATTAATTTTTGCACGTGTGTCTGAGCCCATTGAAGACTCTCTTAGCTAATTGTCACTTGTCTTAAAAGCTCTATCGACTCTAAGACTTTACCGCAACCTCTTACAACACAAGTGAGTGGATCTTCTGCTATCGACACAGGTAATCCAGTTTTTTCTTTTATAAGAACATCAAGGTTAGCGAGCAACGCTCCACCACCAGCGAGGATGATTCCGTTATCAACAATATCTGCAGCGAGTTCAGGAGGTGTTTTTTCTAGTGAGATTTTAATTGCTTCAACAACTTCTGAAACAGGATCCGCTAATGCATCTCTAATTTCATCACTTGTGACCTCAATAATTTTTGGCGCACCTGCGATAAGATCGCGTCCTTTAACTTCATAAGTTTTCACTTCGTCATCAAATGGATAGGCGTTTCCAATAGCTAGCTTAATAGCTTCAGCTGTTCTCTCACCAATTAATAGGGAATATTTTTTCTTTATATAGCTTGCTATCGCTTCATCAAACTTATCGCCAGCGACACGTACTGATTTTGAATACACAATACCACCAAGAGAAATGACAGCAACTTCAGTTGTTCCTCCTCCGATGTCGACGATCATGTTTCCAGATGGTTCAGTTATAGGTAATCCAGCCCCAATCGCTGCGGCCATTGGTTCTTCGATCAAATAAACTTCGCGTGCACCTGCTTGCTCAGCAGATTCTTTTACTGCTCGTTTTTCAACTTGAGTAATACCGAAAGGAATACAAATGACAATTCTAGGTTTTATTAGTTTTGAACCCGTTAAAGATTTTGCAATAAAATAACGAATCATAGCTTGAGTAACTTCGAAGTCTGCAATAACTCCATCTTTAACGGGACGAATAGCTTTAATTGAACCTGGTGTTCTACCAAGCATATCTTTAGCTTCTTTACCAACGGCTAGAACTCTATTTTGTCCTTTCGGCCCTTGATGAACTGCAACCACAGAAGGTTCATTAACAATAATGCCTCTGTCTCTTGCATAAACTAAAGTATTAGCTGTCCCTAAATCGATAGCTAAATCATTTGAAAACCAGTCTAAAACTTTTTTAAACATTGTCCATATCCCTTAAATAGTTTTTACCATTGATAGTGACGGATCGCTTCGCCTCTTTCTGCAATATCTGCCATAGCTTCGATACCTAATTCTATATGAACATCGGTAAATTTCCTAAAGACTGCTTTTGCCGATTGCTTGGTCTTAATACCGCCTTCTTTTAGAGGACAGTCAGAAATAAGCAGGAGCGCACCTATATTTACTTTACTCACAAAACAAGAAACAAAAAGTGCTGCCGTTTCCATTTCAACTGCAAGTACCCGTTGTTCAAGTAAATTTAATTTAAATCGGTCATCAAATTCCCAAAAACGATAATCCGTTGAGTGAATTGTTCCCGTTCTATATTCCAGGCCATGCTCAACTAAAATTTGAGAAACAAATTTCTGCACTTTAAAAGTTGGCAACGCTGGAACTTGCTCAGGAAGAAAATGCTGAGTAACGCCCTCACCTCTAACTGAGGCAATCGGAAGAACAAAGTCTCCGACATCAAGTGAAGGATGAACTCCTCCAGCTAAACCTAAAAAGAGTACAGCTTTAGGATCGATAACTGCCAGTAACTCACCAATCAAGGCAGCCATTGCAGAACCAACTCCAAATTCTATAATTGTCACTTTTGCTTTTTTAGATGACGATGCTTTAAAAGCAGAGCCTTGCGTGTAATGTGAATCTGGTAAAAGAGCATTAAATCTCTCTACGTAATAGTGAAAATTGGTAAGAATGATTTGCTTTTGAAAATCTTTAATCTCGTGACCGGTGTATCTTTCGAGCATATCACGAGCAATTTTTCTTTTATCTTCATTTCCATGAATTCTTCTTGCGCGCAGTTTTTCTTTTAAGTGATTAATCTCATGAAGAACTTCACGTCGTTTTGACTCACTTTGGCTCTCAATTGTCTTAGAGCGCGATTTTTTTTGCACTGCCTTCTTTAGCGTGCTTTTTTTAACAACCATCGTTAATTCCGAATCCATTCAAATAAACTAAATCGTTTATAATAAAATTTATCATTTCAGTCAGTTGGATACAACAATTAAATACTAGATTTCCCCCGTTGTTTTTTATAGACTAGGGCCTCTGAGAACTAATTTAAATAAACTGACCAAAAAGGAAGAATAAAATGGGAATGGGAAGAAAACAAATCGCACTAAAAATGAAAAGAAAAACAGCTCAAGCTAAGAAAAAAGCGAGAATTCAAAAGAGAATTGCAGCAGCTAAAAAGTAATAACTAGTTAATTTTGAAGTTTCCCGATCAATTTGGTCGGGAAATACCATTATAATAATGCGTCCTCAATTCCTTCTCGCTTAATTTTAAACGTACTCATATCCTTCATCCAAATATCATCTTGCAACTTCCAAAGACCGTTTTCTCCTTTAAGTATTTCCTTTTTAGTTAAGGCCACATCGAGATCTTGACGTGATTCAAAATTAGAATTTGTTTCAATCAGATCAAAGAGAACTTTAAAAGAGTCAAAAGCGATCGTCTCTACCACGTTTGGTTGCTTGTTGAACTTATTATAATAGGCTTGAGAAAATGATGTCTCTTGATTTCCACTAAACTCATCCATGAAGTATACATTACCGTAGCGGTAGCCTTCATTCATCATAAGTTCAGATCTCCAACTAGGAACACCAACATAGTTAAGATTGAAAGCATCAAAATAATTAAAATTTGGCAAAATTTGTACAACTTCTCTTGGAAGTGCAGGAACAAATATCCAGTCAAAATCAATTTGTGGCTGTAGATTTTGAAGGCGCTTGATACTACGCTTGCTCTCAAGGCTGGCAATATCATTCACGATTGATAATTCTTCTTCTCGTTCTCGATCAAATTTAATTCCTAAAATATTTTTTACAGGATCACGATAGTCAGTTTGATTGACGTCAAATGAAATCAAACCCGTTACTCCTAAATTATTTTTTTTAGATTGGCGCCAAAACTCATTTGCATAAGATTCACCAATTTCAGTTTTGGGATACAAAATAGCTGGCCTTGAACCTAACCTGCCAAGCATTTTATTCGAAAATAAGTGATTAACCTGAGATTCAATTGATCCTGGAATTTCTATCAGCAAATGATTTTTTTCTTCTTTGGGTAGAAGTACTTTAGAAAGAGAAATAAAGATGACTCCATATTTTTTAGCTTCTAAATATTCTTTTGTTGCCTCTGCTGAATTAAGTCCTCCGATGATTGCCGATACGTTGTTGACTTCAACTAAATCTTTAACTGCAAATGCCCCGCTGGCCGGATTGCCCTTTGAGTCTTTTATTTCTAAACGATATTTTTTAGTTGGATCAATAATTAAATTTTCTAGAGCAATATCAATTCCGGCTAAAGCTCTCTCTCCAAGACCTTTTTGTTCACCTGATAATGGTAAAATAATTCCTAAGTATCGAAGATCTATTTTTATTGAATTATTTTTATTTCTAGCAACTAATCCACTTAATAAATTCATTACTTCAGGATTATCGATATAACGCTTTTCAATCCATTCTGCAAAGTCTTTTACTTTATCTTGGTCTCCGGCCCTGAAGGCAGTTTCAGCTTCTTTATAAGCCAGGTAAGCAATCGTTACATTATTGTCTTGATCAAATTCCTCAAGCAGTCTTACTTTTTCACTGTTTGATAGTTTTTGAAATAACTCTTCGACATGAGCAAATCTCGGTTCAGAAGATACTTCACGTATTGTTTTTTTATCATCTAGTGCTCTGATTGTTGATGACAAGCTTTCTTCTTTTTTTCCTAATTGTTGGGATAAAAGAGCATAGAGTTGGTGAAATTTTTTGGCTTCACCATCTTGTAAGTTTTTGTAATTTACAAGTGATAAGACTTGATGAGCCTTTTCATTTTGTCCCATTTTGAAATAAACGCTTCCTAGATTTAGATTAATTTGTGCCTCAAGATATGGGTCTTCTTTCGCCATTAACAATGCACCATCGAACTCTTTTGAAGCAAGATCATAATTTTTTTTAGAGAAATTCATTACTCCAATTAAATTTTTTCTAGATGCTTTTTCTGTAGGCTTTAAACCATCTTCTTTAATAGACATTAATTCTTTTAATGCCAAATCAGTTTTACCTTTTCGATGCTTATCTTGAACTGAATTTATTTTTTGCAAGAAACTCTGATCATAGAGTTTACTTGTATCTACTTTTTCAGCAATATTTCGCTTAGGATCTAAAACTTTAATTCCCGAACAATTTGTTAATACTAAAAAGAGTAGGGCAAACGAAATTTTTCTCATAGATGTCCTGTTTTCAAAATTTGAATTATTATAGCACATAGACCTGGCAGTGAAAGGGTACAATGTCCGACTTTTTTTATCTACAATGACTCAACATTAACAATATCAACGGAAGTGTGGCCAAAGCTTTGATTCCGATTATTTTTCAGCTTAACGTCGCAAGGATTACAGTTTCCATAAAAAGAGCATTCTCTATAAATATCCTGTATATTCGAATGATTTTTTGTGATATTTCCCAAGGGCAAAATCTGATTATAAAGATCGTGGTGACAACGATGAATATTACCATCTGGAGCAATCAGTAGTTCTGTTGTTTTGCACAGACATTTTTTAAGAACTTGAGAACCAACTGCATCCGGGTATTTGTATTCACCTAAAAGTTTATTTTCAAAACTACCAAGTAAGTCTTTAAATCGATAATCAATTCCTAATTTAGAAAAAAAAATTACTCCCAATACAAAAGCAATAATTCCTGTTCATCTTTATGGGCAAATGGCCGAAGTTGAAAAAATTAAGAATATAACAAATAAGAGCATAAGTATTATTGAAGATGCTTCTCAGGCTCATGGTGCCACTCGCGAAATTGATGGTATTTCATTTAAAGCTGGAAGTTTTGGACAAATTAATTGTTTCAGTTGCTATCCAACTAAAAACCTCGGTGCTCTGGGGGATGCTGGTATAGTAACTACAAACGTCGAATCATACTCAAACCAATTAAAGATCATTCGTAATCATGGTCAATCGAGCAGAGGACAACACACTGACTTAGGCCACAACGAAAAGATGGATGAAATTCAGGCAATTGTCTTGAATGAAAAACTAAGTATGTTGGACCAACACAATTCAATGAGGCGCGAAGTTGCTCATTGGTATTTTGAAGCTTTGCAGTCCCTTGATCTGACTTTACCAATGACCGAAAATTTAAATGTGCATACATATCATCAGTTTGTTATAAAAGTCAGAAATCGGAAAAAAATTATTCAGCTTTTTAAAGATGAAGGCATCAATCTCGCTATTCACTACCCCCAACTTATTCATCAACACGAATGTTTAAATGATCTCAACATTAAAACTAATAAATTTCCAAATGCTGAAAAAATTTCTCAAGAAATTCTCTCTCTACCAATGGGACCACATTTGCATAAAAATGATGTCGACAAGGTCAGCACTTTACTTAAACAAGCGCTGGAATTTTAAAGATGTCATCAACTAAACTTACAAAAATTAAAGACATTGTCGCAAGATTTGATTTTCTTAATATTAATTCTCACCACAAAATAGATAATAAACTAATACATTCATATGAAAACTATCTACAATATCGAAAACTCAATGAAAACGAAGAAATTTTCCCAATAGGAATTCCAACATTTATAAATGTTACTAGTGATTGCACCAATTGTTTTTATGGCTTTCAAATTGATTCGTACATGTTTGGATGCTCCCACGAATGTACTTACTGCTGGGCCAAAAGTGAATTAACAAAAGTTAGTCAATGGAACTCTCCTGCGCCAGTGCCGATCGATTTAACTTCTTTATGGATGGCACTTTTTCAAACTTTCGAAAAAGAAAATGACAACTCTCCCAAACACCCTCTTTCCAGTATATTAAAACGAAAAATACCCATTCGAATTGGATCAATGTCTGATCCATTTCTATCTTTAGAAAAAAAGTATTTAATTACCTTCGAATTAATTAAACTTTTAAATTTTTACAACTATCCCTATGTTTTATTAACTAGATCTCATCTAGTTTCAGAAGATTTATACCTAGACCTAATCAAGCCAGAAAATGCGACAATTCAAATTTCTATTCCCTCAACAAATGAATCCTTCATAAGGCTCATAGAACCCGGCTCACCAAGTGCAATCGAGAGATTAGCAGCAATTAAAAAACTTAGGTCAAGAAACATATGGGTCACTGCAAGGCTTAACCCCTTATTTCCCAATTATCCAGATGGACATTTTAGTTTGAATAATGGTGATTTTAATTCCAAACCTAGTTATGATTTTTTTAATCTACAGACATTGGAAAAATTAAAAGAAAATGATTGTCTCTCTGTTCTCGTTGGCTTTGTTCACCTTGACCAATCGACGATGGAGACTGTATCAAACAAACTTTCATTGGATCTTTCTAGTTATATGACGACTGAATCCAGAAATTTAATTCAAGGCTTCACTTATTCAAGACCCGAAATTCGCATGTATTATGAAAAAATCCATGATAGATGCAAGGAACTCAAATTGGGTTTTTCAACATGCTATCTTGGCTTAGGAGATCAATATTTTTGGAAAGACAAAGATCTGTGGGCCAATAAAGAAGACTGTTGCAATCTAAAAGGAAATGTCAAAAACTTCAAAGATACTGCACTTGATATAAATATGTCAGAACAAATTTCTAACAGTAATGTAAACCAATCTCCACTTAAGAATTATTTTCTTTTATTTATATTAAAGACCAAATCTTTTATGATGAAAAAAATTTTTTACCAATAAAAAAACCAGCTCAAGGCTGGTTTTTTTTATTGAAATAGATCTTTTACTTTATCGAAAAATCCCCGACTCATAGGATTAGAACTTTCCCCAACTTCAGCTAAACGCTGAAACAATTCTTTTTGTTCATTCGTAAGTTTTGTTGGAGTTTCAACATGAACAGTGACAATTTGGTCTCCAGCTCCGTAGCCTCCCAGGCGTTGAATTCCTTTGCCTTTCAAGCGCATCTTTACACCTGATTGAGTTCCAGCTGGAATTTTTAAAGCAACTTTACCTGAAAGTGTCGGCACTTCTAATTCTGCCCCAAGAGCAGCTTTCGAAAAACTAATAGGTACAGTACAGTGAACATCAAACTCATCTCTTTCAAAAATCTCATGACGTCTAATATTGATGACTACATATAAATCACCATTAGGGCCACCATTTGCACCAGCGTCACCTTCATTAGAAAGTTTTAATCGCTGGCCTTGATCGATACCTGCTGGAATCTTAACCTGAAGGTCGACTTTCTTTTTCTTTTTTCCTTGCCCCTGACATGTTCCACATGGATCTTTAATCATTTGCCCAGAACCATTACATTTCGGGCACCCAGATGAAACGGTGAAAAAGCCCTGTTGTCTTCTTACTTCACCATGGCCATTACAATAATCACATGTAGTAGGACTCGATCCAGCTTTTGCCCCAGAGCCATTACAGGTATCACACTTTATATTTTTTGTTAGAGATATCGTCTTTTCACAACCAAATGCTGCTTCAGAAAAATCTACATCGATTCCCATTTGTAGATCATCACCTGGACGACCTTGGCTACGTCTTCCACCGCGACCGCCGCGACCACGCGCTCCACCTAACATGTCTCCAAAAATGTCTCCAAAGATATCACCGAAATCACCAAAGTCACCTTGTTGGAATCCACCACCGCCTCCGCCGCCTTGACCATTAACACCTGCGTGTCCAAATTGATCATAACGAGCTTTCTTGTCATCATCCAACAAGACTTCTGCAGCTTCACTAGCTTCTTTAAATTTTGCTTCAGCTTCAGGATTTCCTGGATTTTTATCAGGGTGAAACTGCATGGCCATCTTGCGATAAGCTTTTTTAATTTCATCCTTACTTGTTGTTTTTTGAACCCCAAGAATTTCATAATAGTCGCGTTTAGCACTCATGTTTTATACCCTTTACGAAAAAGGTCCCTCCTAATGGAGAGACCTTTTTAATAAGCAAAAATAATTGTTACAGATTAAACTTCTTTATAGTCAGCGTCTACAACATCATCATCATTCTTCTTTGATGATCCTGTATCTGAGTTAGCTCCGGCAGTGCCCTCTTGTCCTGCTTCCGCTCCTGGTGCCCCACCAGCCTGATACATTTCTGTTGCTACTTTATGTGAAACATTTTGCAATCTTTCTAGTGCAGCTTTTAATTCATCAACTGACTCACTTGTAAGTTTTGTTTTCGCTTCAACAACCGCACTTTCAAGTTCTGACTTAGATTGTGCAGAGATCTTCCCTTCACCATCTTTAATCATTTTTTCAGTTGAGAAAATCATTCCATCTAGACTGTTTCTAGTATCAACAACACTACGTCTTTCAAGGTCAGCTGTTCTGTTGGCTTCAGCATCTTTAACCATTCTTTGAATTTCTTCATCAGTTAATCCTGAACCACCAGTAATTCTAATTTCTTGAGACTTACCAGTTGCTTTATCAGAAGCAGATACGTGAACGATACCGTTAGCATCAATATCAAAAGTGACTTCTACCTGAGGAACACCACGCGGTGCTGGTGCAATTCCAGTTAAGTCAAATTTACCTAAGGTTTTATTAACGTTAGCAAATTCTCTTTCCCCTTGAAGTACGTGAATCGAAACTGCAGGTTGATTGTCTTGAGCTGTTGAGAAAACCTGAGATTTCTTCGTAGGGATAGTTGTATTTTTTTCAATAATTTTTGTAAATACTCCACCAAGAGTTTCAATCCCAAGTGATAAAGGAGTAACATCAAGAAGAAGAACGTCTTTAACATCTCCTGCAAGAACTCCACCCTGGATTGCCGCACCAGCAGCTACTACCTCATCTGGGTTAACACCTTTTGAAGGCTCTTTTCCAAAAATTTCTTTAACTTTCGCTTGAACAAGTGGAATTCTGATCGATCCACCAACCAAAACGACTTCATGAATTTCACTAAGTGATAATCCAGAATCTTTAATACATGTTTTACATGGAACGACTAATTGTTCAACTAAATCACCGATCAACTGTTCAAATTTCGCTCTAGTGATCATTACATTTAAATGCTTTGGCCCAGTCGCGTCTGCAGTGATGAACGGAAGATTAACATCAGTTTGGTTAACATTGGAAAGTTCATGTTTTGCTTTTTCAGCTGCTTCTTTTAATCTTTGAAGCGCCATCGTGTCATTGCGTAAATCAACACCATTTTCTTTCTTAAATTCTTCAGCTAAAAAGTTAATGATTCTGTAGTCAAAATCTTCTCCACCTAAGAAAGTATCACCGTTTGTTGCCTTAACCTCAAAAACACCATCTGAAGTGATTTCAAGAATTGAGATATCAAATGTACCACCACCTAAGTCAAAGACTGCAATGTTTTGATCTTTTTTAGAATCAAGACCGTAAGCAAGTGCCGCCGCAGTTGGCTCGTTGATAATACGCTTTACATCAAGACCTGCAATTCGACCTGCATCTTTCGTTGCTTGTCTTTGAGCATCGTTAAAATAAGCTGGAACAGTAATAACTGCTTCAGTAACCGGTTGACCTAAATAATCTTCTGCAGCTTTTTTTAATTTTTCTAAAACTTTTGCTGAAACTTCTTGAGGTGACATTTCTTTACCGTCAACTTTTACCCAAGCGTCACCATTTTTATTGGCTACAATTTCAAAAGGTGCGACTGCTTTAAATTTTTGTACTTCTGGAGCGTCTGCTTTTCTTCCAATTAATCTCTTGATACCAAAAAGTGTTTTCTTTGGATTAGTGACTGATTGTCTTTTCGCAACCTGACCCACTAAAACTTCACCATTATTGGCAAAACCAATAATCGAAGGAGTTGTACTATGTCCTTCTGCGTTTGCAATAATTTTATATGTACCATTTTCTAAAACTGCTACACATGAATTTGTTGTCCCTAAGTCAATACCAATAATCTTACCCATATATTTCTCCTGTTTATTTAAACCTAAAACTTAATTATTATTTGCTACAACTACCTTCGATGCTCTAAGTAACCTTCCATTAAGCGTGTATCCTCTTTGATACTCTGTAATGATCTCCTGGTTTTCTTTTCCCACTGCTGGAGCTTGGGCCACTGCCTCGTGAAAATTTGGATCAAAAATTTTTCCAACAGATTCTACGGGTGTTAGTCCATTATGTTTCAGCACATCGAGAAATTGATTTCTAATCATGTCGATACCTTTTACGATATTTTGAACTTTGTCATCATTGTCAGACTTAATTGCATTTACAGTTAAGTCAAAGTTATCTACTACTGTTAAAAGATTAGAAAGCACCTTCTCATTGCCGTATTTAAGTAAATTTTCTTTTTCTCTTTCAAATCTTTTTCTCGCATTATCAAATTCAGCTGCTAAGTAGTAATACTTAGCCTTGAAATCTTCTTCATGTGCCTTTGCAGTTAATACTTCAACATTTTCTTTTATCGCTTCATCGCCATCTGCATTGATGATGTCTTCATTGCTAAAATCATTCGTATTGTCAGTCATCGCGCTATTCCTTTCTTTATCATTAATCTTACGAACTAAAGGTGGGAAGAATAGCTTCAGTGTCAATGTTATAGGAGAAATAATCTTTTATTTTACTTTCCAAGTTACGCAATTTCAACAACTTGGCAAGCAGGGCAAGAGTATAAGGCGCCTTGCGCTATGAAATTTCCTGAGCGTATTTTAAGACATGATCTATGAGTAATTTAGCAGCGTCATTTGGATTTTTTCCCAGGTGAAGTTTCATTTTTTGAGCTCTCAAGGCGAGTGCCCCAAATCCAAAAGCTCTGAGAAAGAATATTTTTGTTTTTATCATAAAATCCACAGGCCCATTTTCCCAAAAATACTCAATAACCATTGGCAAACCAAAACCAATCACTCCGTGTTTCATGAGTCCGATATAAGTTGAGAGAATATTCGTTTTTTTGAGCTGCGAGATTTCCGAATTAAACCTGAAAGATTCAACAAGTATGATCTTCCTAAAAACTTTTCCTGGCTCCTCCACTCTTCCTGGAATTCCCTCGACACACAGAAGCTGTTTAACACCATAAAATCCTCTATCCATTGTATAGAGATTTTCTTCAGGATTGTGAATATCTAAACTCTCTGGAAATTGACTCAAGCCGATTTTAATAGGAAAAGGAAGAATCTCTCCTTTAAAATTAATCAGTGGAATGTCATCAGAGATCATTTTAAAACGACTGTCTTTTAAAAACTCCATCAATAACGTACTTTTCCCCCCTTTCATAGGCATCATACAGACAATGGCAATGTCATTAAAAGAAACACTGAAAGCATGCAGCTTGTGAAGACCTGCTAAGTCCATTTTTTTTCCCACTCGGGACAACGTAAGAAGATAGCTCACCTCATGCATTCTTTGAGTATTTTCTGAATAGAGCCTAGCGTGATTCATTTTTTTATCTAAAATGACAAGGAGTTCACTGTAGTAATCACAATAGCGGAACTTCCCTACATCATAGCAAATAGAATTTAAAGTCTGCATTGATGCACTAGTTTTGGGGACTTGGTTCCATGGAGGTACTTGATTACAAATTTCTAAAGTAAACTGATTTTTTGATGTCGATTCAGTATTCGACTTAAATGCAGAAAAATCTTTAGCCAACAAACTAATTACCTCAAGATCTTGAGGTGAACTGATACAGACTGAATGATTATAAAAATTTAAATTAAGTATTTTCAAGTAAATTCTCCTCGTCCAGTTTAGTCTAAGCTTTAAGACTAAATCAATATTTTACCAATGACTTTAAGTTCATAATCTCGTAACCTAATTTTATGAAATTCAGTATCATAATCGTGACCTACAATCGACCGAAAGAGCTTTTAAGCTGCTTAGAATCTATTCGAGCCCAAAGAATTGAAATCCCCTATGAAGTTCTCGTCATTTTCAATGGAGATCGTAGTTATCTTGAAAAATTCTCACGCGTTTTTTCTAAATTCAAAATGCAATTTATTCATAAAACGACACCTTCAAACGCCAGAAACCATGGTCTGCTTAAAGCCCAGGGAGAATACATTTTTTTCTTAGATGATGACTGCACTTTGCCAGCTGATTATTTTTCACACATTGACTTTAATACAAACTGGGATGTTTTAGGTGGCCCAGATCAAACTCCTAAGAAATCAACTCCTTTTCAGGTCATTACTGGACGAGCGCTTTCTTCTTCATTATGTATGGGACCGACTAAAAAAAGACACACTTCAGGAAAATATTATTCTAAAAATGCAGATGAACGAATGCTGATTCTTTGTAATCTCTGGTTTAAAGCTTCATTATTTAAAAATGAAGGATTTAAATTTAATGCTGATCTTTTTAGAAATGAAGAAAATTTTTTGTTAAAAGAATTAAAGCAAGCAAATAAAATCATCCATTATTCTCCAAAACTTATAGTTTATCACCAACGTAAAAATGATCTCGAAAAGTTAGGACTTTCAATTATTAAAAGTGGCGAATGCCGAGTTCAAAATTTTTCATTAATACCCAACTCTCGGGAACTTCTATACTTCCTCCCCTTGTTTTGGCTAATTGGATTTTTTTATGCACTCTTTAATCCAGAAAGTCTTATTGTTTACTTCTATGCGGCTTATTCTGTACTAGTCGCTTTTCAATATTTATTTTTATATAAGTCATCACACTTTCTTTATATTTTTCTTTATATTTTTCTTCATTATTTTACACTTACGACTTATTCCATTGGACTTATAAAAGGATTATGGAAATTCTCTCCTCAAATCTATGCTAAATCGAGAGCAAACAAATCATTCATTAGTGAGTCTAAAAGCAAGTAGCCCTGTGTGTTTAAGAATATTTTTTCAGCATTACGAGATTGCAAATATCCTTTTATTTCCCAAGTCGAAACGAGAGTTAGATAAGCTAATTTATTTTTTATTAAATTGATATCTAGACCTTCTGATGACCTGAGTGACATATAAATTTTTTCCAACAAAAAAGCCTCATCACTCAGTTCTTCTAAATCATACTGTGCCTCTTTTGTCTTCCATTTGTATCTCAATTTTTTATCTGAAAAAAATCCAGTAGCCGAAGGACCTAGTGCCGCAACCGAAGCTGATTTCCAATAACGAAGATTGTGTTTTGACTCAAGACCAACTTTTGCAAAATTAGAAACTTCATAATGATTAAATCCATTTAATTTTAAAAATTTGGCCACATCCAAATATTCAGTTTCTATCCATTCTTCAGTGGGTAGATTTTTATAATGGGGGTAGTTATCCTTTACAGTTAGTATATAAACGCTGAAATGGGAGGGATTATACTTAAGTGCATCAGCCAGTTCAGCAACAACATCGCGCTTATTTTCCTCTGAAAAAGGTAAACCAAGCATAAAATCCATTGAATAATTGACCTTTTTACTTTTGAAATATTCGAGCGTATCTAACACATCATTTATGTTATGTATCCGATCAAGATGCTTTATTGACTCAGCTTGTAGTGACTGTATTCCTAATGAAAAACGGTTAACGCCAATACTTTCCCAACTTTCTATCGATTCTTTTGTCCAGCTTGCTGGGTTAACTTCTAAAGTAAATTCACATTCAGAATCTAATTTTATCCGATGGGAGTCGAGTAGGTTTTTTAAATAATGACTTCCAGCTTCACCCCAAAGTGACGGAGTCCCTCCGCCAATATAAAGCGTTTTGAGTTTCCCCCAGGATAAATCATTCTCGGCCATTAATTTGTTATGTAAAGCGAAGGCATTATCCATGTAGGTATGAAAATCATTAATTTCAAGATCTGAATTGACAGGAACCTTTTTAAAAAAATCACAATAGTTACACAAATGTTTGCAGAACGGAAAATGCAGATAAAGAGATTCAACTTTGTTATTCATTTACTTTAACTTCCAGATTATCGAGAAATTCTATTAGGTAGTGTTGAGGTTTAAGGATTATAATATACATTATTCATTACAATTAAAGGCTCAAGGAATAAATATGCAATACGAAATGACAACATTAAAAAACGGGCTAAAAACCCTGTTTGTTAACTCTCCTGGATCAACCTCTGCAACTGTTCAAATTTGGTTTCGTGCTGGTAGTGCTTTAGAAAAAAATGATCATGAAGGCATTGCTCATTTTTTAGAGCACATGTTTTTTAAAGGAACCCAAACACGCCCCGGAGCAATGATTGCTCACGACGTTGAGAGTTTTGGTGGTGAGATTAATGCTTTTACTTCTTTTGATTATACTTGTTACTACATCAATACTCCCAATACAAAACTTCCAGATACTATCAATATCCTAATGGATATGGTTTCCAATCCACTTTTCAAAGAAGAAGATCTTATTCCGGAAAGAGGAGTCGTCTTTGAAGAATTCAGAAGATCTATTGATAGTCCAAGTCAATTTGCCTTTGCAAAACTTCAAGCAACCTCATTTGATGGAAGTTATGCCCATCAAATCCTAGGAAGAGAAGAGACAATAAAGAATTTCTCTCGTGAGCAACTTCATTCTTTTAGAAATAATTTTTATAATTTATCGAACTCACTTCTCATTGTTGCAGGTGATGTCTCAGAAAAAGCTAATTTAGAAAAAATCATTGAACAGTATCAGTTGCCAAAAGGTCCTGAGAGCTTATTTCCTAATTTCGAATTAAAAAAACAACCAACTTTAGAAATTCATCAAAAAGAAGTAGGAATGGCCACCATGACAATGGTTGTTCAAGCACCTCAATATCTTGATAAGGAAGCAGCAAGTGAAGATCTTGCAATTAATTGTTTAGGATTTGGTGAAACTTCAAGACTCTACAATGCCTTAGTCTTAGATAAAGCCTTGGCCAATGTCGCTTCGGCTTCAACTATGTTTATGGCAAAAGGGGGGGCTCACTTTATTAGATTTGTTTTCCCTCATAAAAATATGAGTGAAATTTTAAAGAAATTTCAAGAGGCAATTGAGCTAGTTATAAGTAAGGGACTTGCTGTTGATGAAGTTCAAAAAATTAAGAATCAATATGTCTCTTCAAAAATTTACGAAAGAGAATCTATTGAATCTTATTCATTTTCACTCGGGCACAGTTATGCTCAAAGTGGAGATATTAGATGTGAAGAAGAATTTATTGAAAGAATTAAAAACACTACTCCTAAAGCAGTTAATCATTCATTTAAGAAAATTTTTTCAAAAAATATACACATTAGTCTTCAGTTACCAAAAGAAGCCAGTCTCGTAAAAAGCAAAAAAGAGGTTATGGCCTTTCAGCAAAAGATGAAAATTCTTCAAGGGAACTTAACAAAAAATTCAAAAATTAAATTCAAAGTTGAAAACTCTAAGCATGATCAACAAGTAAAATTGATCAAGGTTAAGCCAGGGGTGACATTAATTTATCGTCAAAACCTAATGACTCCAACTTTTGTTTTACAGGCTTATTTAAGAGGTGGATTGACAGAAGAAACGCCAAAAAATAATGGTGCCTATCAACTTTTAAGTTCAATGCTTACCAGAGGTCATAATAAAATTAGTTATGAGAAAATAAAAAAAGAACTCGAAGAAAAATCTGCAAGTTTGTCAGGATTTTCAGGAAAAAATTCTTATGGTGTTTTCATGCATGGACTCTCTGAAAATTTTCAAGAGCTACTTCCTCACTTAACTGGTGCCTTAACAGCTCCTGACATGCCAATCAAGCATCTTAACCAAGAAAAACAATTTTCTTTGAGGGCGCTTGTTAACCAAAAAGAAGATCCTGTTAAGCAGTGTTTTAGAGAAGCACAGAGACAATTTTTTGGAACTCATCCCTATTCTTATAATCCAATAGGTACTGAAAAAACTATAAAGTCCATTTCGCAAAAAAATCTACTTGATATACACAAGAAAAATTTAAAAACTCAAGAGTTTTTGATCACTTACTGTGGAGACCTAGATCTAGAAGATGTAGTAGAAAACTTGCAACCACTTTTTACTAAACTTCCTGGCAGAAAATCACAAAAATTAAAATTTAAAAAATATAAGCCAACTGTAGGAATTGAAAAATTTATTAAATTTAATCGAGAACAAACTCAAATTTTCTACGGTATTCCTTGTGGAAAAATGGGCTCACCTGATAATTTATACTTAAAAATGTTGAGTTCTCACCTTTCAGGTCAATCGTCAGAATTATTTGTTGAAGTACGTGACCGTCAGGGACTTTGCTATTCTGCTCAGCCTGTTCACTTTGCAGCGATTGAAGGTGGTTACTTTGGAATCTATATGGCCTCTGGCCATGATAAAGTCATTGCCGCTCAAGCTGCCATCAAAGATTTGCTTGGTAAAATTCGCGAAAACGGTCTTCCTGAAGAGGATTTCAATAGAATTAAAACTATGATTAGAGGACAAAATCTTATAAATGTTCAAACAAATGAAGATTTTGCCAGCATTTACTCAATCCCTGTTCTGCAATCACAGGGGTTAGATTTCTATTACAAAAGTAATAAAGAAATAGAAGATTTAAAATACTCTGACTTTCAAAAAAATATTAAGAAGGTACTTTCTCAGAAATGGAATTCAATTGTTGTCGGCCGTGAAATAAAAGCTAAAAGTTAAATTTATAATTCACCAATCGATGTCACGAAACTAAAGCAGCGTGACATCGATTATTTTCAAAAATCCTTCATTTTCATTACCATTGTCAGCATATATTAAAATTTACTTCATTGTTATTTCCTTCTAAAATCCAAGTAATAAATTTCTTATTTCAAAGAAGGACAGTGTCATGGACAACAAAGAAAAAACCAAATCATCTACACTTGAAGACTGGAAAAAGTTGGCCCAAGCTGAATCAAAAGGCAAAACAGTTGATGATCTCTCCTGGAAGAGTCCTGAAGGAATCACGGTAAAACCACTTTATACCAAAATCGATCTTGAAAATCTCGCCCACACTGATACCATGCCTGGCTTCTCCCCTTTTATTCGTGGCCCAAAGGCAACTATGTACACCGGCCGACCTTGGACGATAAGACAATATGCAGGATTTTCTACTGCAGAAGAATCTAATGCTTTTTACCGCAAAGCACTTGCCGCTGGTGGACAAGGTGTTTCAGTAGCTTTCGACTTGGCCACTCATCGAGGATACGACTCCGATCATCCTCGAGTTTCTGGTGATGTTGGAAAAGCAGGTGTAGCCATTGATTCAGTCGAAGATATGAAAATACTTTTTGAAGGAATACCTCTAGATAAAATTTCTGTCTCTATGACAATGAATGGAGCTGTTTTACCTATTCTCGCTAGCTATATTGTTGCAGCTGAAGAACAAGGAGTTAGTCCAGATAAATTATCTGGAACAATTCAAAATGATATTTTAAAAGAATTCATGGTGAGAAATACCTATATCTATCCACCAAAGCCTTCGATGAAAATCATCGCAGATATTTTTGCTTATACTTCTAAGTGTATGCCTAAATTTAATTCAATAAGCATTTCGGGATATCACATGCAAGAAGCCGGAGCAGATGCAGTTTTGGAGCTTGCATACACTCTCGCAGATGGAAAAGAATATATTGAAACGGCCCTAGAATCTGGATTAAAAATTGATGAGTTCGCTCCACGGCTGTCATTTTTCTTTGGTGTTGGAATGAATTTTTATATGGAAATCGCAAAACTCCGTGCCGCGAGACTTCTATGGGATAAAATTGTTTCAAAATATAATCCAACTGATAAAAATTCAAAAGTTCTTAGAACTCATTGTCAAACATCAGGTTGGTCTCTGACAGAACAAGATCCTTATAATAATATTATCAGAACTACTGTCGAAGCCATGGCCGCTATTTTTGGAGGCACTCAATCACTTCACACAAATGCTTTTGATGAGGCGATAGCTCTTCCCACTGATTTTTCATCTCGTATCGCTAGGAACACCCAAATTGTTTTACAAGAAGAAACTCAAATATCTAAAGTTGTCGACCCATGGGGTGGCTCTTACATGATGGAATCTCTTACGCAGCAAATTGCTGATCAAGCTTGGGAAATTATTTTGGAAGTAGAGAAAGCTGGAGGTATGTCTAAGGCCATTGAAACGGGGACTCCAAAATTAAACATTGAAAAAGCTGCCGCAGCTAAACAGGCACGTATTGATCGCGGACTCGATGTTATTGTAGGTGTAAATAAGTATCAACTCAAAAAAGAAGACCAGATAGACATATTAGAAATTGATAATGAAAAAGTGCGAAAGTCACAACTTATAAGACTCGATAAACTAAGAACTAGCCGTGATGATGAAAAAGTGATGAGTGCTCTTGAAGAATTAAGTGATTACGCTCGTACCGGAAAAGGAAATTGTCTCGAGCTAGCGATCAAGGCTGTGAGACTTCGAGCAAGTGTTGGTGAAATTACTTATGCTTTAGAGAAAATATGGGGACGCTATAATGCCAGGACTCAAACAGTTTCTGGAGTTTATAGTCAATCATTCGAACATGATGAAGGATGGAAAATGATTCAAGAAAGAATAAAAACTTTTATAGATAAAAATGGAAGAAGACCACGAATGCTTGTTGCAAAAATGGGACAAGATGGACATGACAGAGGTGCCAAAGTTATCGCAACTGCGTTTGCGGACTTGGGATTTGATATTGACCTAGCTCCACTTTTTTCGACACCTAAAGAAGTTGCCAAACAAGCAGTTGAAAATGACGTGCATGTCGTTGGAGTTTCTTCTCAAGCTGCTGGACACAAAACACTCATCCCTGAATTAATTGCTGAATTAAGGGCCCTAGGCTCTGATGACATTATAGTCGTCTGTGGTGGAGTAATTCCAAAACAAGACTATGATTTTTTAAATAAGGCAGGAGTAAAAGGAATATTTGGACCAGGAACACCTGTGTCAATTTCTGCTTTGGAAGTTATTAAGGCGATAGAGGAAAATCTAAAATGATTGATCTTGAAAAATTAAAAACAGGTGATCGTCGCACGCTTGCTAAGGCCATAACTCTTATTGAATCTTCTCGTGAAAATGACCAAATTCATGCTCGTGAACTATTAAATAAAGTAATTTCACTTCCAACTAAAAGTTTTCGTATAGGCATTACGGGTTCTCCCGGAGTGGGTAAGTCCACATTTATTGAACACTTTGGACAGTATTTAGTTTCACAAAAACATAAGGTAGCAGTTCTCGCAATAGACCCTAGCTCTCCAACTTCTGGTGGAAGCATACTCGGCGATAAAACTCGCATGGAAAAGCTCGCCAATGAAGAAAACGCTTTTATTAGACCTACTCCAGCGAGTGGTGCATTGGGCGGAGTCGCTCAAAAAACGAGAGAAACTATTCTTTTGTGTGAAGCAGCTGGTTATGATTATGTCCTCGTTGAAACTGTGGGTGTTGGACAATCAGAGTATGAAGTTGCCAATATGGTTGATTTTTTTATGTTACTTATTCTTCCAAACGGTGGGGACGAATTGCAAGGAATTAAAAAGGGGATCTTAGAATTAGCTGATTCTATTGTTATCAATAAAGCTGACGGAGACAGTTTAAATCTAGCAAAACAAACTCAAGCTCAGTACCAATCCGCTTTACAAATTACAACTCATTCAAGTTTTTGGAAAACTGAAGTCATTTTAAATTCATCATTAAATGCAAATGGCTTTGATGAACTTTACAAAATGCTAAACTCATTTAAATCTACAAGTGAACAAAATCATGAGTGGGATAAAAAAAGACAAGAACAAAACGTTAATTGGTTCAACTCACTTTTAAAAGAAATCATTTTAAGAAAAATTACATCAAACAATTTTACTAATAATAAATTGATAGAACTTAACCACGAAGTTTTAATGAACACAAAAACACCACTAGATGCTGCATATGAAATTGCAGATCTCTTAGAGTTATCACATGGCAAATCAAGGAAATAGCTATGGAAAGATCTGAATACAAACTAGGTGAAAAATCACTCACTATTCATTTTGGAAATCAAAATCCTGGTGATGAATTTATTTTAACATATCAGCTGTACGATCACTCACTTAATGAAAGGTGGTGGGCACTGCTAGAATTAAGCATGTTTGACCAAGGTGTATTTGGAACTATTGGATTCATGGGACAAATCCTTGATGATGAAGAACTTATAGTTACTACGCTTAACTATTATATTTTAAAAATAAACTCTTTTGTAAAAAAACATAACTATCCAGAACTCATTATTGAACACACAATCGAAAAAGGTGTTGCTCAAAATATTTTAAATGAACTTCATCGTTATTTTGAAATTTACTCTATTGATGAACGACTTGAAAAGCCGTTGAGAAACACTTTTAAATTTTTAAACATTTTTATACATAAGATGGAAAATTTTTCTGACGGTAAAAAAAATAACTGCGTGATCATAGATGTTTCACCTGTTGAACTACAATTTCTCCCTATTTTAACTGATGAGTTTAAACTCATTTCTCCCGACTGGCATTGGGGAGAACTTTGCCTTAATTACAGCCAGCTTGGAGTACCTACTCTTCAGGCTTTCCTAAATAATTCTAAACCTAGACCGCAAAGTTATTTTTCTTCAGCAATGTACTTAACTTTTGTAGATGATAGTCCATTTGAAAGATACGATGAACTCTCAAAATGGTTAATAACAAAAAATCTTTCTCTAAATGATCCAAAAAGTGCCATTGGATATATTCTACTCGGGAAATTAATGACCCCAACAATACCTGTGACTGATGATGAACGAATATCATTTCTTTTAAATTTTAAAAAATATAACACTATTAAGAAAATTGATTTTAACGGCAAATCATCTCAACTCAAGATATTACCCGTTCAATTTGTGCCTGCTCAGGTAGACAATGAAAGACTTTGATTTAGAAGCATCATGGCCGTTTGATCCTGAGATATTTTATAATTTAGATTTTTGTCCATACCTCGACTTAAAAATCCAATTTGATACTGCTCCCTTGCTATTAGAAGCAAGAGCATTGCTTAGTCATTTCGTTACACACAGGGAAAAAACTCAGGTTAAATCTAGCTCTGGTAGTGGATGGAAGTCACTTGGTCTTAGAACTTTTGAAGGAGACCCTTATAAAACTGAGTATCATACTAGTTACACTGACTCAATGGAGGGTGTTTACTCAAGCACTATTTTTCTTAACCAGTGCCCGCAAATATTAAAATTTCTCAACACAATTACTGATATTAATCAATGTGACCGAATTAGGCTCATGCTCTTAGAGCCTGGCGCGGAAATACTTACTCATCGTGACAGTCATAATCGTGATGTCTCTCTTGCCGTTAATATTTCACTTAACATGCCTGAAAAATGCGAATTTTGGTGTGATCTCAATTCAGATGGAACGCTTAGCGAATTTTCTAAAAAAATTCCTTTTTTAGATAGTGGCTCAGTCATGCTTTTTAACAATGCTAAATTTCATAGCCTCAAAAATTATTCAAACATTGCAAGAATTCATCTAATTTTTCACGGTCCAATTAAATTTAATGATGCTCAATTATTAGATCTAGCAAGAAATCAAAATCAAGTTCAAAGCAAAAAAGAATTACTTAGAAAGTTGATCCAAAAAAAATGTTTACAAGGAGAGCCACTTTCGAAATCTCCACAGCTGAAACATGACTGGGTGATTAGTGGATTAAGTCATAATAGTTTAGGTTCTTTTGTCAAAATATTCATCATTGATCATTTAGACGAATACGCGCTAGAAAACATTACCAAACCTTCAATTTTTCCCTTGGACTTTGAAGTGGTTCAGATTAACAATCTTGACCAAAAACTCTCATCATTAGATACATCTCAATTCAAATTTTGTCTAATTGTCTCCGCCGGCACTTTTGTAATAAATATTCATCATTTTATCACAGAATGCTTAAGGCTCATGGGCCAACTAAAATCAAAAAAGGCTGTAGCCGCGGGCCATCTCATTGATGATAAAAACATAGGCCTGCCACACTTTCATCAGCAATTTTTAATTATAAACATAAGCCTTTGGAAGGAATTAAAAAAAGTTTCTTTAAATACTTTTTTCTCAGAAGAAGAAATACTATTCACGTCTTATTCTAAGGGTGAAGATATTCATGATGGCTATACTCCAAAGTGGCTTGGGCCAGGTAATACATTTTTAGAATCTTATGGCAAAGCCCACTGGGGAAGTAAGCTCATAAAATATGCTATTGAAAATTCCTGTCAGGTTATAAATATCCCTCTTGAGTTAAGGCAAGTAAAAAAATATTCTTACCCACTCGATGATCGTCAAGATGCACTTATTGAAATTAAAAAAATCATAGATGAAAAAACGCTAGAAGCATCTCAAGACATTTATTTCTTTAACAATGAAAATTTGAAAATTGCTCACATTCCAAACCTAAATCCTAAANAATTAATTAGTGTTGCTTCTGGATTTAAAGCAATTAAAATTCTTGAACAATACAACATGGGTGAAGAGTCTCAACTTCTCTACTTGGATTTTTCAAAAAACTCACTGAATTATATCAAATCAATTAGCGAGTCCGGTGATTTAAAAAGTTTAACTTCAAAAATAAGGAGATTTGTAAAACTTTTAAGTCCACAACTATATGATGATAAAGTTATCGAGAAAAATTGTAAGGCAGCAATTAGAAACTACTTTAACAATGAACCAGAGAATTTCTTTAATTACCTAAACCTTGCTAAAAAAGCAAAATATCACTTTGCTGATATTGTTAAAAATCCTGAAATCTTAGTTGAGAATGTTCATAAAAATGAACCATTTATAATATGGATATCTAATGTCTATTACAACACACATGCTTATCACAATTACTCAAAAGCTGGAATGGAAGATAAATTTCAAGAATTAATCATAAATATTGCTCAAAAACTAGAAACAAATGCCTTTAGAGAAATTGGAACTAATACTATTATTTTTGGTGACTCTCTTTTGAGCCCGATAGGTCATTTAACCGATGGTGCAACTGACAATATTTCTAACAGTACTGCCGACTGGGACATAGTGACTTAGCACTTCTTGATTTTAAGAGTGAAAAAAGTCATAGTTATAGCAGTATGGATAACAATTACCTAACTGACATAATGAAAGAATTGAGTCTTCAGCAGGAAGCTACTAATCAACTTTTTCTAGACTATAATCTTGATCGACAAAAGTTTTGTGTAATGCCCTTCTCAACTATTATCCTTGAACCAGATGGTAACATTGGCGCCAGCAGACTTAAGGTAACTAGCATGCATTATTAAAAAAAGTAATGCATGCAACTTTAAAGAAAATTATTCAGCTTCTACTTCAATCATTAAAATACCATTATCAAGTGCATCTCCCGCTTTCACGTGAATTGCTTTAACGGTACCTTTTGAACCACACTTAATTTCATTTTCCATTTTCATGGCCTCTAAAATTAAAAGTGTTTGTCCTTTTTCAACTTTATCACCAACTTTACAATTAATTTTTACAACTTTTCCAGGCATCTGAGTGAAGAGTCCCCCTTCATCGCCACCACCTAAACTAGATGGTTTGTAGCCACGATAAAGTTTAAAAACTCTATCGGCATTAAGCATAATTCCTGGTGAATCTTGACGGGCCATTTTGTTCCACTTTATTCCGTCAGTTGAAGCAAAATATTGGTCAGCAAGTTTACGTATAAAAACAGTTTCTTTATGAAGTTCTTTGTTATCTTTGATTGTTCTAAATTCGAACTCGACCATTTCTGCAGAATGAGTATGGGTTTTTGTCAGGTCGACAATATATTCATTTTTTTCATGATCAACTAAGTATGTTCTCATAAATTAAAACCCCATTCTACGAGCTTCGATGCCCGCAATCTTTTTATATATTGATGTGTAATCCATCTCTAGCTTTACTTTATCTTGTGGCTTAATTGTTCCGATATAAGCTGTTGAGTATTTACCTTGAATAAAAGTTTCCTCATTCATGATAACTTTATGAAGTGGAATATTTGTTTTTAATCCTTCGATTAATAAACCATCAAGCGCAGCTCTCATTTTTCTAATTGCTACTTCTCTAATAATTCCTTTGGCGACAAGCTTTCCAACCATTGGGTCAAAGTCAGGTGTGACATGCAATCCTTTATAGAGACAATTATCAAAACGAATACCTTGAGGAAAATTTGTTTCACACCCAGTGACATAACCTGGTGCTGGCAACATAGTTACTGGATCTTCAGCACAGATACGACATTCAATGGCATGACCTGTTCTCGTAATCCACTCTTGATTCGGAATTTGTAAATCTTCACCGAAAGCTGATTGAATCATACAGACAATGAGATCGATTCCTGTAATTTCTTCAGTTATAGGATGCTCTACTTGAATTCGTGTATTCATTTCTAAGAAATAAAATTCTTTATCTTCACCCATGACGAGTTCAACTGTTCCAGCTGAATCGTAGTTAATCGCCTTAGCTAATCTCACAGCAGTTGTGCAAACTCTTTGACGTAAGTCTTCATCATCACCAATAAATGGAGATGGTGCTTCTTCTACAATTTTTTGGTGACGACGTTGGATTGAACATTCTCTCTCAAAAAAGTGAAAAACATTTCCTTTTTTGTCAGCGAGAATTTGAACTTCTATGTGGTGAGGGTTTACAATATATTTTTCAACCAGTAGGTCCCCGCACTTAAAAGCTGCAGCTGATTCTCTTTGAACTGCTTCAAAATTATTTCGTATTTCTTGTTCATTATTACAAACGCGCATACCACGTCCACCACCACCAGCGACGGCCTTAAGTAAGACAGGATATTTTATTTGAGATGCAATTTTAATGGCTTCTTCTATTGTAGGAACTGCTCCAGTTGAACCCGGAACAACAGGAATTCCATTTTTCTTGGCAAATTCTTTTGAAACGGCCTTATCACCCATAACTCTTACTGCTTCTGGATGTGGGCCAATCCATGTAATACCGTTTTGAACAAGTGTTTGTGAAAATTCAGTGTTCTCTGAAAGAAATCCATAACCAGGGTGAACACCGTCAATTTTATATTCCTTACAGAGTTCTAAAATTCTAGGAATGTTTAAATAAGTCTCTTGATTATTAGATCCTTTTAAATGAACCCATTCATCACAAACTTCTAGATGTTTTGCTTGAACTTCATTATCAGTCCAAACTCCGACAGCAACATGCCCAAGCTCTCTACAGGCCTTTGCGATACGAGCCGCGATTTCACCACGGTTCATTATAAGAATTCTTTTTTGTGTGCTCACTTTTTGCCTCTTAAAGTTGAATGTTCCCGTGCTTACGTTTTGGCTTTTCTTGCTTTTTATTTTTTAGAGCAACCAAATATTCATAAACTCGTTTTCTCGTTTCTTCTGGAAGTATAATTGCGTCCATAAAACCTAATTCTGCCGCTCGGTAAGGATTGGCGAACTTCTCTTCATAGTCTGCAATAAGTTGTGCTTTTTTATCATCAAAAGCTTTTCCAGTAAGACCCTCTAGCTCATGTCTGCTAATAATATTTACTGCACCCTCAGCACCCATAACTGCAATTTCTGCAGTTGGATAAGCCAAGTTAACATCTGTCTTAATATGTTTTGAGGCCATAACTAAGTACGCACCTCCGTAAGACTTACGAGTAATTATTGAAATAAGTGGAACGGTTGCTTCTGAATAAGCGTATAGAAGTTTTGATCCGTGTTTAATAATTCCACCAAATTCTTGATTCGTTCCAGGTAAAAAACCAGGTACGTCAACTAGAGTAAGTATTGGAATATCAAAAGCATCACAAAAACGTACAAAGCGCGCAGCTTTTTCGCTAGAAGCAATATCTAAAACTCCTGCCAAAACGGCAGGCTGATTCGCCACAATACCGATTTTTATTCCACCAACAGAAGCAAAACCAACGATGATATTTTTTGCATAATCTTTATGGACTTCTAAAAATTGTGCATCATCAACAACATCAAAAATGATTTCTTTCATGTCGTATGGTTTTTTAGGATTTGCTGGAACAGTTTCTTTAATTTTTACGTTATCACGATAGACAGTATCAGAAGTATATTTGGGAGTTGCTTTCGTAAAATTTGCATGAGGGATGTACGAAAGAAGTTCACGAACTCTCTCGAAACATTCATCTTCAGTTGCAACTTTAAATTGCGCGACACCTGATTTTTCCGAGTGAGCAGTAGCTCCACCCAATTGATCTTTTGTCACTTCTTCGTGGGTAACCGTTTTAATAACATCAGGTCCAGTTACAAACATATATGAGGTTTTATCAACCATGAAAATAAAATCGGTTAGAGCTGGAGAATAAACTGCTCCACCAGCACACGGTCCCATGATTAAAGAAATTTGAGGAATGACTCCAGAGCATTTTACATTTCTATAAAAAATTTCTCCGTATCCTGCTAGGCCTTCAACGCCTTCTTGAATTCTAGCACCTCCAGAATCATTCATTCCAATTATTGGAATTCTGTTTTCCAGGGCAAAGTCCATTATTTTACATATTTTTTTTGCATGAGCAGCACCTAATGATCCTCCAAAACAAGTAAAGTCTTGAGAATAAAGTGCAATTTTTTGTCCATTAATTGTAGCTACACCAGTAACAACACCATCTCCTAAAAAGGATTCTCCTGCTCCAGAAGCGCCTTGCTTACTAACAACAAAACGATCAAATTCTAAAAATGAACCCGGATCCACCAATCGCTCAATTCTTTCTCGAGCTGTATATTTACCTTGTTCGTGTTGCTTCTTTTTTCTAACTTCACCACCGCCGACTTCAGATTCTTTTCTGAGTTTAAGCAATAGCTCGCGCTTACCATCAAGGCTCTGGGTATTTAACATAAAAAAAACCTCCTAAAGAAGGAGGCATTTTATACCTTGATTCTTTAGGAGGCTACTTATAGTGCGTCAAAAATGTGAATATTTATGCAGCTTTGACTCGTTTATCAAGTCCATATTTATCAACTTTCATTATCAAGCTCGCTCTGGAAACATCTAGCTCTTTGGCTAAGCGTGATTTATTAAAATTACAACGCTTCAAGCCTTCGCGAATCATCATTATTTCTAATTGCTCCAGTGCTTCTCTCAAAGTGCCTTCAGTGTCGACCCCTTTAAATGCTGGCTCTGAAGAGGCTCCCCACTCTGAAATTCGAGGACTCAAATTCGATGGATCGATAACTTTTTCATCCCCTGCCAAAACCACCAAACGCTCAACTTCATTTTCAAGTTCACGTACATTTCCTGGCCATGGATAATCAAGCAATTTCTCCATACATTTTTTTGCAAAAGACTTTAAGGGTTTTCCTGCTTCATCACATCTTTTCTTCAAGAAAAAATCCATCAATACTGGAATATCGTCATGTCGCTCACGAAGAGGTGGAAGACCTACGTTTATTACGTTAATACGGTAATAAAGATCTTCTCTAAATTCACCCTTTGCCATCATTTCTTTTAAGTTTTTATTGGTTGCAGCTACTATTCTCACGTCTACTTTTTTAGGTGATGTTGCCCCGACTGGTAAGTAAGTTCCTTCCTGTAAAACCCTCAAAAGCTTCACTTGCATTGAAAGTGTCGTATCACCAATTTCATCGAGAAAAAGTGTTCCACCATTTGCCGTTTCAAAAAGACCTTTTTTATCTTTTACAGCACCAGTAAATGATCCTTTCATATGCCCAAACAATTCTGAATCAAGCAAGTTGTCGTTAAAAGCAGAACAGTTCACCGCTAAAAACATTTTTTCCTTTCTAGGTGAATAAAAATGAATCGCCTTGGCTACCAGCTCTTTTCCAGTTCCATTTTCCCCTTGAATCAATACACTTGATTCCGAATTCGAAATTTTTTCTAGTAATGAGTATATTTGTTGCATCTTTTTCGATTTACCAATCATTGCATGGTAACGATATTTCTCACCGACTTCTGAACTTAGAGCATGAATTTGGTCTTCTCGTTTCGTAATTTCATCATGAAAACTCACCATCTCTTCTGCGACCAATCCTGTGAGTTCTTTTACGTATTCCAACTCACGTGGCCACATCTTTTTAATTTTTTCACAAGCTACCGCTGCATCAGATTCAGTCGTCCCACACTCGATCATTTGCTTTTTAAGTGCTTCTATATCTGAACTTGTAGCTGTATCAGCAACAAATGGATAAACAAAAACAGCTCCTACAAACTCACCTTCAACTTTGACGGGAAAAGCTACACCCTTTACATGTTTAAAGTATGACTCATAAATAACGATATCGTCTTTTCCTGATCCCATTTTATCCATTACCTTTTCAATATCATCAGCAAGAAAATCATGCCCGTAAGCTGACTGCATCTGCACTTTCATAAAATGACTTTTAAAAGCAAAGCTCTTACTTGAATGATCAGACCAAAGCTTTCCATGAGCATCTGCATAAAACATTTCCACATCAAACCATTTTCCTAGAATTCCTTCTAATTTTGTAATGACGTGAAGCTTTCCCATATCTTGCCAATTAATCATACAACTCTCCCAAGAGTTCTGATGTTCGAGATCTTCAAACATCATTATTTGTAAAACTTTTCGGCAGTTTTCTAAAAATCTAAAGTAATTGATGATTTTTTTAACGGTAGAGGAATATTTTAATGTGTTTCTATTTTACGATCTTCGATTTTTTGGTCATTTAGCCAAAAACTTAGACGAGTCACATAGGATTCAGACAACCAATCCTGAGGACCTATAAATTTATTGATGTGCTTGCCATCGCTATTAAAAAGAAAAGTTTCAGGGACCTTTAATGTACCTAAAAGGTCCATTACTTTATTTTGAGCATCTAGAGCAAAAGTGACGTTTTTAGGAATATTCGGAAAGCGCGTGAGAAATTTTTTAATCTTAACTTCTTCATCATTAACAGCAACTAATAAAAACTTAAGCCCCAAGTGTTCAACTTTAGCAGCATAACTTAAAAACTCAGGCATTTCTTTTTCACAAGGAGCACACCAGGTACCCCAAATATGTACAAAAGACCCACTTGATTTTTTTACAAATTCTTGAGAATTAATTTCACCAGGATAACTCATTCCCTGAACTACAAACACAGGCAGCTCTTTCAATACAGGAGCAGTCATCTGATCTGATTGACTTCCATAAAACTTATTGCGTTCATAATAAGCATAAAGAAAAGTTAACCCCATAAGGGAAGCGATAAGAAGAAGTTTTTGAAAAAAATGTATTTTCATAAATTTTGAAATTTGAGAAAAAAAAAGCCTCCCTAGGGAGGCTTTTAACTTATTTAAATTATTCTACTAAAGCGAAATAACTCATTTTCGCACTGTCACCAACTCGCCCTTCAGCGATTTTGATAACTCTAGTATATCCGCCATTTCTAGTTTTAAACTTTGGAGCTACTGTATTGAATAAATTCGTAACAGCAGAATCATTGTTTAATTTCGAGTAAGCGACTCTTCTATTGTGAACTGAATCAACTTTTGCAAGTGTAATTAGTTTCTCAACATATGATCTTAGAGCCATACATCTAGCATGAGTTGTTTTAATTTTCCCGTGCTCAAAAACTTCGATAGCAAGGTTTTTAATAATTGCCGTTCTGTGAGCTGGCTTAACGCCTAAAGTATATCTGTGATTCCCGTGTCTCATAATTCCACCTAATAATTAATACCTAGTTTTTACCTAGCGTTTTCCCATCTTGCATATCTTTCATTAAACTATCAACTTTCATTCCAAGACCAAGTCCCATACTTGTTAGAATTTCTTTAATTTCATTTAAAGATTTTCTACCAAAGTTTTTAGTTCTTAGCATTTCACCTTCAGTTTTTGAAACTAGTTCGTAAATATACTTAATGTTAGCATTCTGTAAACAGTTAGCAGACCTAACAGAAAGTTCAAGCTCAGAAACTGGCTTCAAAAGTGCATTGTTTGTAGGAGATGAAACCGCGATTGGCTTAGAATCGTGTTTTACTACTTGCTCTTCATCTTCAAAAGTTAAGAACACAGCTAGCTGGTCTCTTAAAATTTTAGCTGCATAAGCAATCGAATCAGCTGGAACAATTCCAGAATTCGTCCAAACTTCTAACGTTAATTTATCAAAGTCTGTTCTCTTACCAACACGTGTATTGGTAACAGAATAGTTAACTCTGTAGACTGGCGAGAAAAGTGTATCTAAATAAATCCATCCAACCGGAAGATCATATTCTTCTTTGTTATCAACAGCTGTAACGTAACCCTTTCCTCTTGCGACTTTAAGTTCAACCTTAAGTGATCCACCAGATGAAATGTTAGCTATAACGTGATTAGGGTTAAGAATTTCAACATTCGCATTTGTAACGATATCAGAAGCCTTTACAGGTCCTTCACCATTTTTTTCAAGTACTAATACTGTATCTTCTCTACCAGAAATTTTAAAGCGTACTTCTTTTAAGTTAAGAATGATTTCTGAAACTTCTTCTTTAACATTATTTATTGTACCAAATTCATGCTCAACACCTTCAACTCTAATGGCAACAATTCCCGCACCTTGAAGTGAAGAAAGAAGTACTCTTCTTAAAGAGTTACCAAGAGTTTGACCGTAGCCTCTCTCAAGTGGCTTAGCTACAAATTTTCCGTAATCATTTCTTAAACTTTCGCTTTCTGCTTCTAGAGCAACTGGTCTAATCATGTTATTCCAGTTTTTTGCTGTAAAATTATCCATTTCAAAGATCTCCTTAAATAGAAATTAAACTCTTCTTCTTTTTGGTGCTCTACATCCATTGTGAGGAATAGGGCTTCTGTCAGAAACTGAAATGATTCTAATCCCTGCGCCTAAAAGTGCTCTAATAGCATTTTCTCTTCCTGCGCCTGGACCTTTCACTCTCACTTCAACAGAATTTAATCCGTGCTCTGATGCTCTTTTTGCAGCTTCTAAAGAAGCTGTTTGAGCAGCAAATGGAGTTGATTTCTTAGATCCTCTGAATCCTAACTGGCCTGCACTTGCCCAAGCAAGAGCATTACCTTGCGGGTCTGTGAAAGTAACAATTGTATTATTGAAAGATGCCTGAATATGGCAAATTCCATGTGATACGTTCTTTTTAACTTTTTTCTTAACTACTTTTTTTACCATATAAACTACCTTAAGTTATTTATTTAAGCGATTTAATAGATTTCTTACCTGCAATAGCTACTGCTGGTCCCTTTCTAGTTCTTGCATTTGTGTGTGTTCTTTGACCTCTTACTGGTAGGCTTTTTCTATGACGAACGCCTCTGTAACAAGCCATATCTTTTAGTCTTTTAATGTTAAGACCGATCTCTCTACGAAGATCCCCTTCAACAACATGATCTTCTTCAAGATATTTTCTGATTGTCTGAACTTCTTCTTCAGAAATATCATTTGAGCTTTTCTCTGGATCAATACCAGAAAGCTTTAAAACGTTTAAAGCAACTTTTGGACCAACGCCATAAAGCGATTGAAGAGCAATTCTCATTGCCTTGTTTCTTGGAATGTCTACCCCTAAAATTCTTGCCATATATTCCTCTTAACCTTGTCTTTGTTTATGTTTAGGACTGCTCTTACAAACAACTCTCAACACGCCCTTTCTTTTAATAACTTTACAATCTTTACAAATCACTTTTACCGAAGCTCTAACTTTCATAAAATCCCCACTTCAACTGCTTCTACTTACTTCTGTAAGTAATTCTACCTTTAGTTAAATCGTATTTACTTATTTCTACCAAAACCTTATCTCCAGGAAGAATCTTGATAAAGTGCATTCGCATCTTACCACTTATGTGAGCAATGATTATGTGACCATTCGGTAATTTAACTCGAAATTTTGTGTTAGGAAGAAGTTCTGACACTTCACCTTCCACTTCAATAATATCTTTATCGCTCATATTCCCCTAAAGCAGGTTGTATATCCTAAAATAATCCTATAAAGCAAGGGCAATATTCTAGGCATTCTTTTATTAATTAACTAATAACTTTTTCTAATGCATCAAAAACGACTTCTTCCGGCATTGAGGCATCAATTTCAACCAACTCTCGTCTAGATTTATAGAACGAAAGCATTGGCTCTACAGTCTCTTTGAAAATTTTCAAACGATTAGATACAACTTCTTCAGTATCATCTTTTCGCTGCTTCAAGGAGCCAACAGTACCGCATTTATCACATGTATCCAGGACTCTTGGTGCCTTTGTGGCAAGATTATAAATCTCTCCGCAAGTACCACAAGTTCTCCTATTAACAACACGATTAACGAGAATACTTAAATCAATGTTAAAATAAACAGCTAAAGTTTTTTTATCTTTAAGCAGTTCAGCCTCAAGCATTTCTGCCTGATAAACGTTGCGTGGGAACCCATCAAAAATATAGCTAACTTTGTCTACATCACAATTAGCTTTTAGGAGGGCCATTACTGTTTTATCGTCTACCAAATCGCCTCTCGAAATAATTCCTGAGACTTTCTGGCCTAATTCACTATTTTTTGCAATTTCACTTCTTAACAAGTCACCTGTTGAAACATGCTTGAAGCCTTTGCTTATTAACTTTGCTGCCTGAGTACCTTTGCCTGAACCTGGCGCACCCAAAATAATCAAATGAGGTTTCATTAATTAAAACCTTTTATTTGGGCCGTTATACTTACCCCTGCTCTTAAATGCAGTTTCGTACTTATCTGAGTACATAAAAGTTTGAACATTTAACATTACTCTCATTGCAACACTTACCATGATCAACAGAGAAGTCCCTTCGAACCTGCTATGACTACCAGTAATTACTGATGGTAAAATACAAACTACAATCAAAAACAAAGCTCCAAAAAATGTAACTCTGTTTAACACAAAGTCCAGATATTCTCTAGTTTTGTCACCCGGTCTAATTCCTGGAACGAATGCATTATTTTTCTGAAGCATTTCTGTAACTTTTTTTGTTTTAAATTGTATCGGAGCGTAGAAAAAAGACATGTAAAATATCAACAATGCAAAAACAAGGTTAAATAATAAATTACCTGGCATTAGAGATTGGTGAATAGTTTCAACAAAGGGTTTCAATGGACTAGTTGCCGGAACAAAGTTTGCCAATGTTGCAGGTGCTGCCAAAAGAGAACTTGCAAGAATTGGAGGCATGACTCCACCAGTATCAAGTCTCAATGGAAGATTTTGAGCCCCACCATAGACTTTATTATTTACTACTTTTTTAGCATATTGAACTGGTATGTTTCTAAATGCACTTTCGATGTAAGAAACTATATAGAGCGATAGAGCAATAATTGCTACACCCATAGCTAAATTCCAACCAGAAAGCTCGCCATTTCTAAACAATGTAACTTTTTGAAAAAATTCTGCAGGTAACTCAACTGCTATTCCCGTAAAAATAATTAGAGAAACACCATTTTCTAAACCGAATTCAGTAATTCTCTCACCTAGCCATAGAAGAAACATTGTTCCACCGGCTAATGTAATCATCGTTGTCAATCTAAACAACATTCCCGGCTCATTAATAAGCGGAACTCCCGTTGGACTTCTAAACCCTTCGAAAACCGCAGCCATACCGTAACCTTGTATACAACAAAGTAAAACCGAGGCGTATCTTGTCCATTTTTGTATTTTTTTATGCCCTTCACTGTCTTCCTGCATTTCTTGAATCTGAGGGACAACTTCACCCAGTAAGCTAAAAATGATAGAAGTCGTAATATAAGGCATGATTCCTAAGGCTAAAACTGAAAATCTTTTAAAAGCTCCACCCGAGAAGGTATTTACTAAATCGAAAATCCCGCCGCCACCTTCAGAAAAATATGATGCCAATGCTGAAGCATTAACTCCTGCAACAGGAACCTGTGCAGCAAGCCTGTAAACCAGCAAAAGAAGAAATGTATAAAACACTCGCTTCTTAAGTTCCTCTATCTTTCCATGAGTTGTCGACATTAGTTTTCCCTAACTATTTAACAGTTCCAGAACTGTTTTGAATTGATTCAAGTGCTTTCTTTGAAAACTTAGTTATTTCCTCAAAGTTCAACGCTTTAGTCAATGCAATATTGCCGATAACTTTAATTTTTAATGATTTATTTATACCAGAAAGTAGTCCCTTGGCGATCAAGGTCTCTCTGTTTACTTTCTCAGCTTTTGTATATTTCGCTTCAATGTTCTCAAGTGTAACGACGGCAAAAGGATCTGCAAATCTAACATTGCTAAAACCTCTTTTAGGCAATCTCATGTAAAGTGGAAGATTGTTACCTTCAAACCCTGATCTAACATGACCGCTTTTTCTAGCCTTTTGGCCTTTATGTCCTTTACCAGCTTGAGTACCTTGCCCTGAAGCTTGTCCACGACCGAGTCTTTTAGTGTTCTTATTTGCACCCTTTGGGCTTTGTAAATTATTTAAAGTTAACATGACAATTCCTCTATTTTCTTTCGACTATTCTTTAATTTCTAACATGTGAATAATTTTTTTAATCATTCCTCTTACACTTGGCGTATTTTCTAATTCAGACGTTTGCCCAACTTTGCGTAAGCCCAAGCCACGTACATTTGCCTGCACTATTTTAGTAGTGCCAGGAAGACCTTTTACAAGTGTTACTTTAATTTTTGCTGCTGCTTTAGTCATAAAAAGTTCCTAAAATTTAGTTTTTTGCTCTAAGGCCCTTAACATCTTTATCTCTAGCTTTGGCAATTGCCTCTACTGATCTAAGTTCTCTAAGCGCTTTGAAAGTTGCCTTCACTACGTTGTGTGGATTGTTGCCTCTAAGTGACTTTGTTAAAATATTATTAACTCCGGCCAATTCTAAAATTGATCGACAAGCACCAGCTGCCTTTACACCTGTACCATTGGCTGCAGGTTTGAATAATATTTTTCCTGCATCAAACTCACCCATGATCTCATGAGGAATAGTTCCGTTATCTAATGGAACTGTAATCATATTTTTATATGCTTCTTGAGTTGCTTTTCTTATGGCTTCTGGAACCTCCTTGGCTTTACCAAGTCCGTAACCAACCTTACCTTTCTTGTCACCAACTATCATTAAGGCTGAGAATGAAAATCTTCTACCGCCCTTAACTACTTTTGCTACACGATTTACAGCAACCACTCTTTCTTCAAGCTCAGTGCCTGTTCCAGGTGCTTTCTTTTTTGGTGCAGGAGCTCCGCCGCCTTTTTTGCCGCGTGGACCTTTTTTGTTATCAGCACCTTCTGTTTCAAACTCTTCAATTACAGAAATTTCTTCAGACATATTATCTCCTAAACCTGGATTCCACTTTCTCTAATACTCTGTACAAGTGCAGCAATTACACCCGTATATTTATACCCAGCTCTGTCAAAAACAGCAGCGTTAAGATTTTTCGATTTCAACACTGAGGCAACTCTTGCTCCCACTATCTTTGCACCTTCGATATTGCAACTTTCAGCTGCAGCATTCTTCCCAAAAGTACTAACCGTAAATAAACTTACTGACTTAGTATCGTCAATTACTTGAACAGTAATGTGCTTATTTGATTTCATCGCACAGATACGAGGTCTTTCAGATGTTCCACTGATTTTATTTCTAATTGTCAGCCTACGTTTTTGTCTACGCTGATCTTTTTTATTTGCAACTTTTCCGTACTGCTTTCTCATATAATGATCCCACTAAAGTAAGTAATTATTTACCTTTACCACCAGCTTTACCAGCTTTTCTAATAATTTTTTCAGTTGTGTACTTAACTCCTTTACCTTTGTACGGCTCAGGCTCTCTAAAAGATCTAACCTTGGCTGCAACTTGACCAACCAATTCTTTATTTGATCCTTCAATATCAATTTGATTCTTGTTAACCTTTGCAGTAATTCCTGCCGGAAGCGTGTAGTCAATTGGATGAGAGTAACCTAAACTTAAATTTAAAACACTGCCGTTTACAGCTGCTTTATAACCAACACCTGTAAACTCTAGCGATTTTACAAATCCAGTACTAACTCCGGTAACCATATTGCTAACTAAAGTTCTCGCCGTTCCCCACTGTGAACGCGCTAGTGTAGACTCATCTTTAGGCTTAACAGTTATTGCTTTACCTTCAATCGCTACTATTACATTTTCATTTAACTTATGAGTTAAAGTACCTTTTGTACCTTTAACCGTTACCAATCCATCCTTTATAGTTACTTCAACTTTTTCAGGAATATTTACTGGATGCTTACCAATACGTGACATGATTTAACTCCTACCAAACGTTGCAGAGAACTTCTCCGCCAACTTTATTTCTCTTTGCTTCTCTTGATGACATGACACCTTTTGAAGTTGAGATTATTGAAACACCAAGACCACTCATTACGCGAGTAAAAGAATCATAACCATTATATCTTCTTAGACCAGGTCTCGACACTCTTGATAAACCTACTATTGCGCCTTCTTTAAGAGCAACTTTGATTTTAATATCATTAGGAGCTTTTGCTATAATTTTAAAAGATTTAATATATCCTTCATCTTTTAACACTTTGCATATTGCTGCTTGAATCTTGCTAGCAGGAAATTCAACTTTTTCGTGTCCAGCGCTATTGCCATTTCTAATTACTGTAAGCATGTTTGAAATTGGATCTGTAATCATATATTCCTCTGTATCTTTAAATTACCAACTAGACTTTGTTACACCGGGAACCATTCCTTTGAGGGAAAGATTTCTGAAGCAAACTCTGCATAGTTTAAACATTCTAATGAAAGCTCTTGGTCTTCCACAGTTCTCACATCTATTTCTGTGTCTTACTTGAAACTTTGGTTTTTTATCATTTGCAATAATTTTAGCTAATCTAGCCATTCATAACTCCATTATTTTCTAAAAGGCATTCCAATCAGTGTTAAAAGCTCTCTTCCTTCTTCGTTAGTTTTTGCTGTTGTAACGATAGAAATCCCTAAGCCTCTTATTTTATCAATTTTGTCGTAGTTTATTTCTGGGAAAATAATTTGTTCCTTAAGGCCAAGGTTGTAGTTCCCTTTTCCATCAAATCCCTTAGAAGATACTCCTCTAAAATCTCTTACTCTTGGTAATGAAATAGATATTAATCTATCAAGGAATTCATACATTTTTTCACCACGCAAAGTAACGGAAGCTCCCAATGGCATACCTTCTCTAACTTTAAATGATGCAATTGAAGTTTTGGCACGTGCAACAACTGGCTTTTGCCCAGTAATTGCACCTAGGTCACTGACGATAGTATCAACTACTTTTGAGTTTGATACGGCATCTTTAGTTACACAGTTCACAACAACTTTTTCAATTTTTGGTATCATATGAACATTGTCATAACCAAATTTTTTAACCATTGCTGGTACAACTTCTTTTCTATATATGTCTTTCATTCTACTCATAAAAATTCCCTATTATATTACAGCGCCGCACTTTTTAGATATTCTAGATGTCTTGTTATCCTTTCCCGTTACGAACTTTACCTTTGTAGGTAACTTTGTCTTTGGGCTTATTAAGGAAACATTGCTTGAGTGAAGTGGAAGACTTTTTGTTACAAATCCGCCTTCTGGGTTTTGCTGACTTGGCTTCATTGATCTTTTAACTTCATTAACACCGTCAACTACAACCTTGCTTGTCTTTCTGTTTAACGAAAGAATTTTTCCAGTCTTTCCAGCACTTTTGCCCGTTGTAACAATTACTTCATCATTTACTTTTAATTTTTTCATATTCTCTTACCTTATCTATTTATAAAACTTCAGGAGCAAGTGAGCAGATCTTTGTAAAATTTTTGCCTCTTAACTCTCTAGCGACTGGTCCAAAAATACGAGTACCAACTGGCTCATTAGCATTGTTGATAATCACAGCGCTGTTCACGTCGAATTGAATATAAGATCCATCCTCTCTTCTGACTGGATAAACAGTTCTAACGATTACAGCTTTTTTAACGTCGCCTTTTTTAATCTTTCCACCTGTAACGGCTTGCTGAACAGCAACGACAATTATATCGCCAACTCCAGCTGAAGTTCTTTTAGAACCGCCTAGAACTTTAATACACGTTACAATTTTAGCCCCTGAATTGTCTGCAATTTCAAGGTTACTTTGCATTTGGATCATATACTTATCCCTTAGTTAACTTTAAATAATTCCCATTTCTTTAATTTAGAATATGGACGTGATTCAATAATTGTTACTGCGTCTCCAATTTTTGCTTTAGAAGCTTCATCGTGAACGTGGTATTTTTTTGATGTGCTTACGAATTTACTGTAAACTCCATCTTTAAATCTTCTAGTTACCTTAACAACAATTGTTTTTTCGTTTTTGTCGCTAACAACTGTACCATCAAGTGTTTTTTTAAATTTTTTTACTTCTGTTGTCATTCTCAATATCCTATTTGCTTAACAGTTTGCTAAAAGTCAAAAGTCTGGCGACATCCTTCTTAAGGATTTGCTTTCTGTGTGGCTTTTCAGCTCCAGATACAGATGATTGAATTTTTAGTGTAAGAAGGTCTTTTTTTAGTTCAAATAGCTTCTTTTGTACTTCTTTAGCGCTTAATTTTTTTACATCATCAATTGTGATCATATTTTAGTCCAAAAAATAAATTTATCGGCTTGCGCCTTATTGCATCTTTTTTTAATTAAGACAAGGCTTCTTTTTTATCCATGTCTTCTTTTTTTACCAATTTTGTTTTTATTGGTAACTTGTACATAGCAAGTCTTAGAGCTGCAAGACTTGTTTCTGAGTCTAAACCACCCACCTCAAACAAGATTCTACCTGGTCTAATAACTGCAACCCAAGTTTCCGGTGAGCCTTTACCGCCACCCATACGTACTTCAGCAGGCTTTCTAGATAAAGACTTATCTGGAAATACTTTAATCCACATATTTCCGCCACGTTTCATTTTTCTTGAAATCGCGATACGAGCTGCTTCAATCTGTCTGTTAGTAATATAGCCACAACCTGTAGCCTGTAGTCCGAACTCTCCGTACGCAAGCGTGTTTCCACGATTTGCAGCACCCATCATTCTTCCTTTTTGCTGCTTTCTAAATCTTACTCTTTTAGGACTTAACATGAGAAACCTCTACCTTATTTAAATACTATAAATACTATTTATAGATCTCGCCCTTATAAACCCAAACCTTGACACCAATGATTCCATAAGTAGTCATTGCCTCAGCTGTGTTGTAATCAATATCTGCACGAAGTGTATGAAGAGGTACTTTTCTCTCTGCATATCCTTCAGTTCTTGCCATCTCGGCTCCACCAAGACGTCCAGAAGTTCTGACCTTGATACCTTTAACGCCTGCTCTAAAAGCAGACTGCATAACTTTTTTCATTGCTCTTCTGAAAGCGACACGCTTTTCAAGCTGCTGAGCAATGTTTTCAGCAATTAGCTTAGCATCTGCATCTGGTCTTTTAACTTCAGCTATGTTGAAGATTAAAGTTCCAGTTGTCATCTTCTTTAAGTCATTTCTTATTTTTTCAATTCCTGTGCCTTTTTTTCCAATTGCAATCCCAGGCTTCGCTGTATTTACAGTTACTTTTACCTGATCAGATGTTCTTGAAATATCAATACTTGCAACAGAAGCATTCTTCATTGTTTTTTCAATGTATGCTCTCATTTTGATATCTTCATGAAGAAGCTCAGCATATCTATCTTTTGCATACCAGCTAGAGTGCCATGTTTTAATGTACCCTAATCTAAAACCGTAAGGATGTACTTTTTGTCCCATTTATTTCCTACCTATGCTTCTTTTAAAACCACTGTTACATGGCTTGATCTTTTTCTAATTTTATAAGCGCGACCTTGTGCTCTTGGCATAATTCTTTTTTGCATTGGACCTTCATCAGTAAAGATCGTTCCAATTACTAAATTCTCTAAGTCGTACTTATTAGCTTCATTCGCAATTGCCAATCCACTATTTATAAGCTTGGTAAGAACAAGGGCAATTTCTTTCTTTTCACAAAATCTTAAAATTTTGATTGCTTCAGAAGCCTTCTTGTTTCTAACTAAATCGCAAACCTGTCTAACCTTTCTTGGCGCGATTCCAACATTATTTGTCTTTACTTTAATGGCCATAAGCCCCTCTCCAAATTATTTATTTCTTAACTACTTTTTTATCAGCGCCATGACCATGAAAAGTTCTAGTAATAGAAAACTCTCCAAGCTTGTGACCAATCATGTTGTCAGTAACATAAACAGGAATAAATTTTTTCCCATTATGAACTGCAAATGTGATCCCAATAAATTCAGGCACAACTGTTGAGCGACGTGACCAAGTCTTAATTACCTTACTTGCCTTATTAGAGTCGCCAGTTATAGCAGCAACTTTTTTAAGCAAATGTGCATCAACAAAAGGTCCCTTCTTTAGTGAACGAGCCATATCAAAACTCCCTAATTATTTTCTTCTCTTAACAATAAACTTATCAGTTCTCTTATTTTTTCGTGTTTTGTATCCACGAGTTGGCAATCCCCAAGGAGTAACAGGGTGACGTCCACCTGATGTTCTTCCTTCCCCACCTCCCAACGGGTGATCGACTGGGTTCATTGAAACACCACGTACTGTAGGGCGAATACCTAACTTTCTCGTGATACCTGCTTTACCGCGATTAACTTTTTCATGGTCAAGATTTCCTACTTGTCCAATAGTAGCTCTACAATTACTCTTCACTCTTCTTAATTCACCTGATGGCATTCTAAGAAGTACAGCGTCGTCTTCTTTGGCCATAACTTGAACATAAGAACCAGCCGAACGAGCAATCTGCCCACCTGCACCTGGACTTAATTCAACATTATGAACAAGCGTCCCTACAGGAATATCGCTTAACAATTTTGAATTTCCAACTTTTATATCTGCTGAAACTGAAGATATAACAGTGTCACCAACATTTAGCCCCAATGGCGCTAAAATAAAATTTGTCGCTCCATCTGCGTATACAACCAATGCAATATTACATGTACGATTTGGATCGTATGCAATTGCCTTAACAGTTGCTGGGATATCTAACTTGTTTCTCTTAAAATCTATAATTCTGTATTTACGCTTTACTCCCCCACCACGGTGACGAGTAGTAATACGGCCATCGCTATTTCTACCAGCGATTGATTTTTTTGGAGCCAAAAGCTTTTTTGAAGGCACGAAATCTTTTGTAAGATCCTTGCTGTTCATTACTTGCTTTTTTCTAAGTGTCGGTGTTACCGGCTTAAATTTTGTAATTCCCATATATATTCCTTAACAATCCTTATAGATTAGATTCCTTTAAAAAACTCAATTTTTTGACCTTGCGCAAGTTGCACAAGTGCTTTCTTATAAGAAGAAGTTTTCTTATGAGACTTAGCAGTTCTTTTTGTTTTGCCTGGAATAACTGCCGTTTTAATAGCAATTACCTTAACATCATAAAAGGCTTCTACTGCGTTTTTAATTTGGTTCTTATTAGCTTTTAAATTTACAACAAATCCATAACGGTTATTCGCCGCAGAGTCTGCTGAAATTTTTTCAGTAATAAGAGGTTTAACAATTACGTCGTTTATTGCAGCCATGATTACACCAACTTGTTAGCTAGTCTTTCAAAAGCTAGCTTTTCGATAATTAAATTTTCATATTTAACTGCTTCGTAAACACTCATGTTATCAACACCGAGGCCCTTAGCTGTTTTTAAGTTATTTGTCGCTCTAATTGCTAAACTTGCTGAATCCAGAGTTACAACAAGTGCATTTAAAAGATTTTTAGAACCAAGAAGTGTAGCCATTTCTTTTGTTTTTCCAGTTGATTTTAATGAATCAACAATTAACAATTTTCCAGCCAAATGCTTATCAACCAATACTGATCTAAGAGCATTTAAAACAACCTTCTTATTAACTTTTTGTTCGTATGATCTTGGTCTAGGACCAAAAACAGTACCACCACCTGGCATTAAAGGAGAACGAGTTGAACCCTGACGAGCATTACCAGTTCCTTTTTGCTTAAATGGTTTTTTTCCACCACCACTTACTTCTGCCTTAGTTTTTGTACAAGCATTACCTTGTCTTCTACTGGCTAAAGTAGCTTTTACAACTTGGTGAACCACAGGAACGTTGATAGCCTCTGGTGTAAAATCAAGATCAACTTTGATTTTTTCTTTATTTTCAAATTTGTTATTTAATACATTTAATTCTGTCATTTTAGACCTCTACCTTAATTGCTACTTATGCTTTTTTAAGAGCTTTAGATATTTTAATAAATCCTTCTTTACCACCTGGAACTGAACCCTTTAGTAGCAAGTAACCTTTTGCTGGATTTACCTCAACAACTACAATATTTTGTACTGTTTTTTTATCAACACCCATGTGACCAGGCATTTTCTTTCCACGGAAGACTCGTCCTGGAGTTGCTCTGTTACCAATAGATCCTACTCTTCTATGAAAGTGAGAACCATGAGAAGCTGGACCACCACGGAAGTTATATCTTTTCATAACCCCAGCAAAGCCCTTACCTTTTGACTCACCTGTTACATCTACGTATGTCCCAGGAGCGAACGTTGAATAATCAACTTCCTTTCCTAAGTTTGCAGCATCAACAGTATCTGATTTAATTTCAGAAAAATGTGTTACATTTTGAGAAACTCCAGCTTTCGCCAAAATTCCTTTATTTGGTTTATTAAGAAGTGCTTCGCGCTTTTCACCGAAACCAACTTGATAAGCAGTATAGCCATCTTTTTCAGATGTTTTTACCTGTGTGATTAAGTTTGGGATAATTTTAATAACAGTAACTGGAATGTGATTTCCGTTTTCATCGAAGATTCGGGTCATTCCTGCTTTTACGCCATAAAAGGCGTCTAAAGCGATCTTTGCATCAGACATTTTTTCCTCCACAGCATCACCCTAGTCTAAGGGATGCGTTCATGGTTCTTATTATTTTTTAGTTCAGAAAAGTTTTATTGTTTTACTAGTACTTAATCTCTACGTCAACCCCAGAAGACAAATCTAACTTCATAAGTTGATCAATTGTCTGTTGAGTTGGTTCAATTATATCCACTAAGCGCTTGTGTGTTCTCATTTCAAACTGCTCACGTGATTTTTTATCAATATGCGGCGAACGAAGAACTGTAAATTTATTAATTTCAGTTGGAAGAGGGATTGGTCCCGCTACTCTTGCGCCTGTTTCTTTAGCAGTTTGAACAATTTCATTAACTGATGTGTCCAAAAGCTTGTGATCGTATGCGCGTAACTTAATTCTTAGTCTTGTTGCTTTCATAATATACGTTGGTCCTTATTTGTTTTTGACTTTTTATTTTGTATGCGGCCCTTTGTCAAGAGACCGCAAGTCTTTTTATTAAAATTAATCGTTAATTTCAGCAACAGTTCCAGCACCAATCGTACGTCCACCTTCACGGATCGCGAAACGAAGTGACTTTTCCATAGCAATCTTAGAGATCAATTCAACTTTAAATGTTGTGTTATCCCCTGGCATTACCATTTCAACTCCAGCGTTAAGCTCGATTGATCCTGTTACGTCTGTAGTTCTGAAGTAGAACTGTGGACGGTACCCTTTGAAAATTGGAGTGTGACGTCCACCTTCTTCTTTTGTAAGGATATATACTTCACCTGTGAACTTCGCGTGCGGAGTTACAGATCCTGGCTTAACTAAACACTGACCGCGCTCGATGTCTTCTCTCTTTGTTCCACGAAGAAGTAGTCCAGCGTTGTCACCTGCTTGACCTTGGTCAAGAAGTTTACGGAACATTTCAATCCCTGTAACGGTCGTTTTTTGAAGATCACGGATACCTACGATTTCGATATCTTCGTTAACTTTAATTACTCCACGCTCAATACGTCCAGTTACTACCGTTCCACGTCCTGAGATCGAGAAAACGTCTTCCACTGGCATCAAGAAAGGCTTATCAACGTCTCTTGTTGGAGTTGGAATATAAGCGTCTACTGCGTTCATTAGTTCTACGATTTTGATTCACCGATTTCTGGGTTTCTTCCTTCAACCGCTGCAAGAGCTGATCCTGCTACGAAAGGAATTACGTCACCTGGGAAGTTGTACGATGAAAGAAGCTCTCTCATTTCCATTTCTACAAGTTCTAATAATTCTGGATCGTCTACCATGTCTACTTTGTTTAAGAAAACTACTAGAGCTGGAACTCCAACCTGACGAGCAAGAAGAATATGCTCTCTAGTTTGTGGCATAGGTCCGTCTGCTGCTGAACAAACAAGAATACCACCGTCCATTTGAGCGGCACCTGTAATCATGTTCTTTACATAGTCAGCGTGACCTGGACAGTCTACGTGAGCGTAGTGACGAGCTGCTGTTTCATATTCAACGTGAGCTGTATTGATTGTAATACCACGTGCTTTTTCTTCTGGTGCTGAATCGATATCTGCATATGATTTCGCTGCTCCACCATGGATCTTAGCCATTGTCATTGTGATAGCTGCTGTTAATGTCGTCTTACCATGATCTACGTGACCAATAGTTCCGATGTTAACGTGAGGTTTGTTACGGTCGAATTTTTCCTTAGCCATTTGAAATACTCCTAAAATATTTTCAACTTAAATGTAGATACCTTTTTTCTCTAACGTCGCTTTTGCAAGATCTATTGGCATTTCAATATAACTTTTAAACTTCATCGTGAAGCTTGCTCGACCCTGCGATTTTGAGCGAAGATCAGTACTATAACCGAATAATTCTGCCAATGGAACTTCTGCAGAAATTAAATCTTTATTTTGTTTAATACCCATTGTTAAAATCTTACCCCTTTTAGCGTTTATGTCCGAGATAACGTCTCCGGTATAGTCTTGAGGGGTAACTACTTCAAGCTCCATGACTGGCTCTAGAAGTCGCACGCCTGCTTTCTTACACGCATCTCTAAATGCGCTAGAAGCTGCAATTGCATAAGCAACCTCAGTGGACTCATTTTCGTTAAACTCTACGCCAACTAGCGTTGCTTTAATGTTTAAGAATGGATAACCGGCCATTGCTCCTCCGGGAGCTGTATCCATGACGGACTTTTTAATAGAATCTATAAAGCTCTGAGGTATTTGTTTGACTGTAACTGATGATTCAAATTGAACACCAGCTTGATAATCTGCGTGTTCAACCTTAATTGTGACTGCTCCAAACTGAGTTTTACCACCAAGCTCTTTATGAAATGTATAACTTTCCGAAGCAGTGCCTGAAATACTTTCTCTATAGGCGACTTGAGGTTTACCGACTCTAATTCCAACATTAAATTCACGCTGCAATCTGTCTGCAATAATTTCAAGATGCAATTCACCCATTCCAAGAATAAGTAGTTGTCCTGTTTCTTGGTTGGATTTATATGTGAATGAAGGATCTTCGTTTTTTAGTTGTTCAAGGGTTGAGAGCAGTTTTTTTTCATCTGCAGCCGTTTTAGGTTCGATTGCAACTGAAATTACAGTATCTGGAAACTCCATCAAATCATAAATGATAGGCTTATTTTCAGTACAAAGAGTTTCGCCTGTAGTTGTTTCTTTAAAACCTGCAATGGCTACAATATCTCCGGCACATGCCTCTTGAAGTTCCGTACGCTTATCTGCATGCATTTGAAATATTTTATTAACTCTTTCTCTTTTTTTCTTTAAGGGATTATAGACTGTTTGACCAGATTCTAGTTTTCCTGAATAAATTCTCATATAAGTAACTGAACCGACAAAAGGATCTGTGGCAATTTTAAAAGCAATTCCACTAAACATTTCATCAATCTCAGGTTTTCTAATTTCAATTTTCTCTGAATCTTTTAGACTATGTCCTTTTAGTTCACCTCTATCTGTAGGAGATGGCAAATAATCGACAACCGCATCGAGCAGAGGCTGAACACCTTTGTTCTTAAAAGCTGAGCCACATAAAACGGCAATGAAATTATTTTTTATGACTGCTTTTCGAATAGCAGCTTTTATTTGTGTTACACTTGGTTTTTCGTCCATCAAAATAAGATCTGTTAACGTTTCGTCATATTCTGACAAATGATCCAACAATTCATCTCTATAAAGAGAACATTCATCTGCAATGTCAGCTGGAATTTCTTTTATCTCCATCTTTGAGCCTAAGCTTTCAGAGGGAAAATAAATTGCTCTCATTTCTACAAGGTCAACAATTCCTACGAAGTTTTCTTCAGAACCAATTGGCCACTGAATTGCTGCGGCTTTTTTATCTAATTTTTCACGAATTTCCTGAATGCAATTTTCAAAATTTGCACCCATTCGATCCATTTTATTAACAAAAGCCAATCTTGGGACATTGTATTTATCAGCTTGAGCCCAAACGGTTTCCGATTGAGGTTCAACGCCAGATACAGCGTCAAAAACACCGATCGCTCCGTCAAGCACTCTAAGTGATCTTTCAACTTCTATTGTAAAATCGACGTGCCCTGGAGTGTCTATAATGTTGATAATTTGATTGTTCCAACGACAAGTCGTAGCAGCACTAGTAATAGTGATTCCTCTTTCTTGTTCTTGAATCATCCAGTCCATCGTTGCAGTTCCATCATGAACTTCACCAATTTTGTGACTTTTTCCAGTGTAATAAAGAATTCTTTCTGTTGTTGTAGTTTTACCCGCATCTATGTGTGCCATAATGCCGATGTTGCGAATTTTATCTATTAGTTGATTCGAACTCATATATTTAAAATAAAAAGAGCTCCCCATAGGGGGAGCTCTTTAATAAGATTCAATTAATTAACTACCATTTAAGGTGAGCGAAAGCCTTGTTTGCTTCTGCCATTTTGTAAACGTCTTCACGTTTCTTAACTGATCCACCTCTGTTTTGAGATGCATCGATGATTTCGTCTGCAAGCTTTTGAACCATCGTTTTACCACTTCTATCAGAAGCATAATCTCTTAACCAACGAAGAGCTAAAGATTGACGACGAGCTGGACGAACTTCAACTGGAATTTGGTAAGTTGCCCCACCGATACGGCGAGACTTTACTTCAACAGCTGGCTTAATATTTGAAAGGGCTTTTTTGAAAACTTTTAAAGGCTCTTCACCTGTTTTTTCTTGAACTAGATCAAGAGCACCGTAGAAGATTTTTTCTGCGATTGATTTCTTTCCACCGATCATTAATGTGTTCATGAATTTTGTGATAACGATGTCCTGAAACTTTGGATCAGGTAACACTTCTCTTACGTCCGCTTTTCTTTTTCTGCTCATTAGATGCTCCTCTTCACTTTCTTCACTATGAAGAAAATTACTCTCCTCAAACCAAATCAACAGATTGAGGAGTGTTTATTATTATTTTAGTTTTTTAAAAACTATTTTTTAGGTCTTTTTGCGCCGTACTTAGAACGACCTTGTCTTCTCTTATCAACACCTGTTGCATCGAGTGCACCACGAATAGTGTGGTAACGAACCCCTGGAAGATCTTTTACTCTTCCTCCACGGATAAGAACGATACTGTGTTCCTGAAGGTTATGTCCCTCTCCACCGATATATGAAGTTACTTCAAATCCTGAAGTAAGCTTTACTCTACATACCTTTCTCATTGCTGAGTTCGGTTTCTTTGGAGTTGTAGTATAAACTCTTACACAAACACCACGTCTTTGAGGACAAGACTTCAAAGCCGGTGATTTAGTTTTCGAGTACTTATCCTCGCGTCCTTTTCTGATTAACTGATTAATTGTAGGCATGATCCAACTGCTCCCTTAAATTTCCAACTTCCGCAAAATACTGGTCATTTTTATTATCAAAAAAAAATGACCAGTTCAAGCTAATTTTTAAAATGATAATGACGCTTGAGACACAATGTCGTCTTCGCTCATTACCGCCTCGTAATTTCTATATCTAGGTATTCCTGATCCTGCTGGAATCAATCGACCCATAATAACGTTTTCTTTCAATCCGCGAAGTGCATCTGATTTTCCTTCAAGTGCTGCTTGAGTTAAAACCTTTGTCGTTTCTTGGAAAGAAGCTGCAGAGATAAATGACTCTGTAGTTAAAGATGCTTTTGTAATTCCAAGTAAAAGCGGCATAGCTTCTACAGGTCTTTCTCCGGCGGCTGTTAATCTTTCATTTGTCTCATTAAGTTCAGCACGAGTAATTGAATCTCCAGTTACATAAGAAGAGTCTCCAGCATTAGAAACTTCAACTTTCTTTAACATTTGTGAAGCAATTACCTCAATGTGTTTATCATCGATTTTTACACCTTGAAGTCGGTAAACTTCTTGGATTTCGTCGACTATATAACGAGCAAGTGCCTTAACACCAAGAACGCGAAGAATATCATGTGGATTTGATGGTCCATCCATGATTGGCTCTCCAGCTCTGATATAGTCACCTTCGTTAACAACTACGTAACGTCCTTTTGGAACTACGTATGTCATTGCATCTGATCCGTCTTCTGGACGAACGATGATTCTTCTATTTCCTCTTAACTCAGTACCAAACTCAATTGTTCCTGAGATATCTGAAATTTGAGCAGCATTTTGTGGCTTTCTTGCTTCGAAAAGCTCGGCAACTCGTGGAAGACCTCCGGTAATATCCTTAGTCTTCGTTGTTTCACGTTGAAGCTTCGAAATAGCAGAACCAACATCTACTTTATCGCCTTCTTGAACAACGATGTTCGCTCCGACCTGTAGTCTATAAGCTGCATATCTTTTTGTTCCCGGGATAAGCTGAGGGGGCTCCGTTTTCATCTACAATCACAATTCGTGGCTGTAGAGCAGGGTTTTTAGATTCAGTTACAACTCTATGAGATAGACCTGTGACCGCATCAACTTGTTCGTTAATTGTAGATCCAACTATTAGATCCTCATATTTAACAAACCCTGAAACTTCTGTAAGAACTGGTATGGCGAATGGATCCCATTCTAATACTCTGTCCCCAACTGAAACTTCTTGGCCTTGCTTAAAGAAAATTTTCGATCCATAAACAACTGGGTATCTTTCTTTCTCAACTCCGCGAGCGTCTTTTACAATTAGCTCTCCGTTTTTGTTAAGAACAATTGTAACACCTTCGTTATTAATAACAGACTGAACATTTTCAAGATGGATTACACCAGCTGTTCTAACTTCAGTTTTGTTAACTTGAGCTCCTGCAGTTGCAGTTCCCCCAACGTGGAATGTTCTCATAGTAAGCTGAGTACCTGGCTCTCCAATTGACTGAGCAGCGATGACCCCAACAGTTTCCCCGATTGAAACGAGTTTTCCGCGAGCAAGGTCACGTCCAAAACAATGAGCACAGAAACCATGTCTTTCTTTACAAGTTAAAACCGATCTAACTTTAATTTGATCGACTTCTTGGTCTTTTAAAATTTTCAAGTCTTTTTCAGTTAACATGTAATTTCTAGGGAAAACTTCAACACCTGTTCCACTTAAAATAGCTTGAGCAGTAACTCGTCCCATTGCTCTTTCAGCAACGTGCTCGACAACTTCTCCAGCTTCAATTCTTGAAGTCAGTGTGATTCCATCTGTAGCATTACAATCTGTATTTCTGATAATCCCGTCTTGAGCAACATCAACTAGTCGACGAGTCAGGTATCCTGAATTCGCAGTTTTTAGAGCTGTATCGGCAAGACCTTTACGAGCACCGTGAGTCGATGTGAAGTATTCGAGAACTGATAGACCTTCACGGAAGTTCGAAGTAATCGGAGTTTCAATGATCTCTCCAGACGGCTTCGCCATAAGACCCCTCATCCCTCCGAGCTGTCTAATCTGCTGAGTAGAACCTCGGGCTCCAGAGTTGGCCATCATGTAAAGTGAGTTGAATGAAGGTGCATTCATCGTTTCTTTTCCATCTTCTGATGTAAAAGTTTGTGTTGAAATTCTTTCAATAACAACTTTTGTTAAGCGTTCATTTGTTTGTGCCCAAACGTCGACGATCTTGTTGTAACGTTCACCATCAGTAATAGAACCTTCGTTATACTCTTCAGTGATTTTTGCAACTTCTTTATGTGCTTCAGCTAAGATTCCTGCTTTTTCAACTGGAATAGTCATGTCATTAACGTTGATTGAGATACCCGCTTTTGTCGCGTACTCATAACCAAGTCTCATGATAGCATCAGCTAGCATAACCGTTTCTTTTTCTGTTCCAACTCTATAAGCGTGGTCAATTAGTTTACCTAATTCTTTTTTACCTAAGATTTGGTTGATGTCGTTATACTTTAAACATTTAGGAACTGAATCCCAAACGAATGTTCTTCCTACGGTCGTCTCAATCATTACACTATCAATACGAACCTTAATTGGTGCTTGAAGGTGAAGGTTACCTGAGTGGTAAGCAAATTGAGCTTCTTCTTTTGAAGCAAATACTTTGTTGTATCCGCGAGCGTAAGGTCTGATTCTTGTCATGTAGTAAAGACCAAGAACGATATCTTGAGATGGAACGATAATTGGTGTTCCGTCTTTTGGAGAAAGAATGTTGTTTGTCGACATTGCAAGAATACGACATTCAATTTGTGCTTCAATCGATAAAGGAACGTGAACGGCCATCTGGTCACCGTCGAAGTCAGCGTTAAAAGCTGTACAAACTAAAGGGTGAAGTTGGATCGCTTTACCTTCAATAAGGATTGGCTCGAAAGCTTGAATACCAAGTCTGTGCAATGTAGGAGCACGGTTAAGTAGAACCGGATGCTCTTGAACAGCTTCTTCTAGGATATCCCAAACTTCTTGCTTTTGTTGGTCGACCATTTTTTTCGCAACTTTAATAGTTGTACAGTGACCTTTTTCAATAAGCTTGTTGTAAATAAATGGTTTGAAAAGTTCTAGTGCCATTAACTTTGGTAGACCACATTGGTGAAGTCTTAAGCTAGGGCCTACAACAATTACAGAACGTCCAGAGTAGTCAACACGTTTACCAAGTAAGTTTTGTCTAAAACGACCTTGCTTACCTTTTAACATGTCTGAAAGTGATCTTAATGGACGCTTGTTAGCTCCAGTGAAAACTTTCCCACGGCGACCGTTATCAAATAGAGCGTCGACTGCTTCTTGAAGCATTCTCTTCTCGTTTCTGATGATGATTTCCGGTGCATTTAGTTCTTTTAATCTTCTTAGACGGTTATTTCTGTTGATTACACGGCGATAAAGATCGTTAAGATCAGATGTCGCAAATCTTCCTGCTTCTAGTGGAACTAGAGGGCGAAGATCTGGTGGAAGAACAGGAATAACATCCATCATAAACCATTCTGGCTTATTTTCAGATTTAAGGATTGATTCAACAACCTTTAATCTTTTGATGATTTTAGCTCGTGCCATTTCAGTTGTAGCGGCAGCAAGACCACGGCGAAGTTCTTTATTAACGATATCAAGGTCAAGTTTTTTAAGAAGTTCTTTAATCGTCTGTCCACCCATTCCGGCTTCAAACTCGATTCCTTGTTCTTTTAATTCTTGATATTGTTGTTCAGAAATTACTCGTCCAACTTCAAGGCCACCGTCAACATTGTCTGTTGCTGATGAAGTTACGACGTAAGCTTCATAGTAAAGTACTCTTTCAAGCTCTTTTAGAGTTAGGTCAAGAAGTGCACCTAATCTTGAAGGAAGTGATCTTAAAAACCAGATGTGTGCAACAGGTGCTGCTAATTCAATGTGACCTTGTCTTTCACGTCTAACTTTCGATAACGTTACTTCAACACCACATTTTTCACAGACAACTCCTCTGTGCTTCATTCTTTTGTATTTACCACAAATACATTCATAATCTTTGATTGGTCCAAAGATTTTTGCACAGAAGAGACCGTCTCTTTCTGGTTTGAATGTTCTGTAGTTAATTGTTTCAGGCTTTTTAACTTCACCAAATGACCACTCTCTGATGGTATCAGGAGAAGCCATTCTGATCGATACAGCTTCAACACTGATAGGATCTTTTGGTTTATCAAAAAAGTTCAACAAGTCTTTCATATTTTTATCCTTGTGCTATTTAAATTAAAACTAAGTAAACAGAGAACAATTTAACTCACTAACTAAAAGTATTCTCTTCTTCAGAATTCTCTTCCAGTTTGATATCCAAACAAAGCGCTTGAAGCTCTCTAATGAGAACGTTAAACGATTCTGGCAATCCTGGCTCAAGAACTTGTTCACCCTTAACAATCGACTCATACATTCTTGTACGACCGATAACATCATCAGATTTTACTGTTAAGAATTCTTGTAGAGTGTAAGCCGCTCCGTATGCTTCAAGTGCCCAAACTTCCATTTCTCCTAGTCTTTGTCCCCCGAACTGAGCTTTACCACCTAATGGCTGCTGAGTAACAAGTGAGTAAGGACCAGTTGAACGAGCGTGGATCTTTTCATCAACAAGGTGGTGGAGTTTCAACATGTACATAGCTCCAACAGTTACATCTTCAGAGAAGACATCCCCAGTTTTTCCATCGAACAATGTTGTTTTTCCAGATCTATCTAAATCACCAAGCTCAAGCATTTCTTTGATGTCTTCTTCAGAAGCACCGTCGAACACACTTGTAGAAAAGCGAACACCCATTGTGAGTTGTTCAGCAACTTCCATAACTCTTTGATCTGTTGCTTTTTTAAGCCACTCTTTTACTTCGTCAGTTTTGTAGATCTTGAAAATGAAATCTTTAAGTTCATTAATTTTTGCATTTTCTTCGATCATCGTTTTCATCTTTTCACCAAGTCCACGACCTGCCCATCCAAGGTGAAGCTCAAGAAGCTGACCGATGTTCATACGTGAAGGAACCCCTAGTGGGTTTAAAACGATTTCAACTGGAGTACCGTCAGCTAAAAATGGCATATCTTCCGCTGGAACAACATTAGAGATTACCCCTTTGTTTCCATGGCGGCCGGCCATCTTGTCACCTGGTTGAAGCTTTCTCTTAATTGCAACATAAACCATAACTTTCTTGATAACTCCTGGAGGAAGTTCATCACCTTTATGAAGTTTTGCAATTTCTTCGTTAGCTTTTTGGCGAACTCTAGTAATTCTGTTTCTTACGTCAGCGAAGTACTCTGAAAGTTTTTCTTCAAGAGCCGCTTCAAGAGGTAAGTAACCAATAAGTTCAAAAGGAATTGAAGCTAGGATTTCTCCTGTTACAGCGATGCCTTTTCCAAGAAGTTCAGTTGTCCCGTCTTCTGAAATAAGTTTATCAGTTGTCTTCGCACCTTTGAACATTTCAGCGATTTTTTGAATTGCTGAAGTTTGGATTGCTTTAATTTCGATTCTTTCGTCACGACGAATAAGTGTCGTTTCGTGGTCGATGATTTCTTTAGATCTAGCATCTAGTTCAACACCTTCTCTAGTGTAAACTTTAGCGTCGATAACAGTTCCTCTTACTGAAGATGGAACTCTTAAAGATGTATCTTTAACGTCTCCAGCTTTGTCTCCGAAGATTGCTTTAAGAAGTTTTTCTTCTGGAGAAAGTTGAGACTCACCTTTTGGCGTGATCTTACCAACCAGGATGTCCCCTGGCTTAATGATCGCACCAACGCGAATAATACCTGCTTCATCAAGATCCTTAAGAGCTTCTTCCGAAACGTTAGGAATATCGCGAGTGATTTCTTCTTTACCTAATTTTGTATCACGAGCTTCGATTTCAAAGCTTTCGATGTGAACAGAAGTAAAGACGTCTTTTGCTAAAATGTTTTCGTTAATAAGGATTGAATCCTCATAGTTGTATCCACCCCATGGCATGAACGCTACAAGAACGTTTTGGCCAAGAGCTAAGTCACCTAAGTGTGTAGCAGGACCATCAGCAATAACCATTCCTTTCATAACCACGTCGCCTTCTTTAACAAGGGCTTTTTGGTTATTACAAGTATTTTGGTTCGTACGTTGGTACTTCGTTAACTTATAAACATCAACTCCAGACTCACCCTCAGAGAACTTTTCTCTTTGGATAACAATTCTGTTTGAGTCAACGAAGATTACTCTTCCTGATTCTTTTGCGTACACAATTGCACCAGAGTCACGAGCAATAATTTGCTCAACACCAGTACCAACAATAGGTGCATCAGTTCTAACAACTGGTACAGCCTGTCTCATCATGTTCGATCCCATTAGCGCTCTGTTCGCATCATCATGCTCTAGAAACGGAATAAGAGATGTTGCAATTGAAATCATCTGAGTAGGCGAAACGTCCATTAATTGAACTTCACCTGCGTTAACGATAGTAAAGTCACCCGCAGAACGAGCAGCGATAGCATCACCAACGATTTTCTTTCCATCAACATATTTTGCATCTAACTGAGCGATAACTTTTCCTTCTTCTTCAAAAGCTGAAAAGTATTTTGGAGCAAATATTGTTCTGTCTTCACCAATAACTTGGTAAGGAGTTTCAATGAATCCGTATTCAGATACGCGTGCATATGTAGCAAGAGAAGTAATAAGACCGATGTTCGGTCCTTCCGGAGTTTCAACCGGACACATTCTTCCGTAGTGAGTAGGGTGTACGTCACGAACTTCGAATCCTGCGCGCTCACGAGTTAGACCACCTGGCCCAAGGGCAGAAAGTCTTCTCTTATGAGTGACTTCTGAAAGTGGGTTAGTCTGATCCATAAATTGAGAAAGCTGAGAAGAACCAAAAAATTCTTTTACAGCAGCTGCAACTGGTTTTTGGTTAACTAGATCGTATGGCATCATTGTTTCAATTTCTTGAATGGCCATTCTTTCTTTTACAGCTCTTTCCATTCTTACTAAACCAACTCTGAATTGGTTTTCAAGAAGTTCTCCGACAGCTCTTACACGACGGTTACCAAGATGGTCGATATCATCGACTTTACCTTTACCGTTATTTAATTCTACAAGGTACATAACAGTTGTAAGAATATCTTTTCTAGTTAGAACAGTTTCTTCAACTGGAATATTCATTCCAAATTTATAATTGATCTTCATACGACCAACTTTCGATAAGTCGTATTTTTCTTTATTAAAGAAAAGATTTTCAAATAAAAGAGAAGCCGCTTCAACAGTTGGAGGCTCTCCTGGTCTAAGTCTTTCAAAGATTTTAATTAGAGCGTCTTCTTTAGTTTCTGTTTTATCAATTAGAAGTGTATTTCTAATTTGATCACCGAAATTAATCATGTCGATATAAAGAACATTAACTGCCTTTACGCCAGCTTTTACTAAATCCATGATCTTTGATTCAGATAATGCTTCATTAGCTAAACAGATTACTTCACCTGTTTTTTCGTTAAAGATATCTTCGGCTAAAACTTTCCCAACAACTTCTTCTAATTCAATTGGAAGGTCCGTTAATTTAGAGTCTTCCATTTTTTTAACAGAAGCTTTTGTATATTTTTTACCTTTCTTAACAATTGAAGCTCCCGACTTGTCGAGAATGTCAGTGTTAGCACGAGTACCTATTAAAAGATTGAAATCTAATTTTCTTGAATAAGATCCATCTTTATTAAATGAAATAGATTCCATTTGATAAAATTCTTTTAATAATTCTGATGTTGAGTAACCCATAGCTTTTAAAACTACAGATGCATGAAGTTTTCTTTTTCTGTCGATACGAGCAAAAAGAATATTCTTATGATCGAATTCAAAATCCAACCAAGATCCTCTGTGAGGGATAATTCTTGCAGAATAGAGAAGTTTTCCAGAAGAATGCTTCTTACCATTGTCATGTTCAAAAATAATACCTGGAGATCTATGTAGCTGAGAAACAATAACTCTTTCAGTTCCGTTATAAACAAAAGATCCTGTCTCCGCCATTAACGGAATGTTTCCAAGGTAAACTTCTTGTTCTTTTACGCTTGAAACAGTTCTTTGCTCAACTCCGTCTCTGTCAACAGTGACATCGAAGAAAACTAAGCGAACAACAACTTTTAGAGGTGCTTCATATGATAAGCCTCTTTGGCGACATTCTTTTACAGTATATTTTGGTTCTTCAAGAGAATAGCTTACAAACTCAAGAGAAACAGTTTTGTTAAAGTCATAAATAGGAAAAACAGATTTAAAAACCTGTTGTAAGCCCAAATCTATTCTTTTTGCAGGTGGAACATCTTTTTGAAGAAAATCTTCATAAGAATTTACCTGTAATTTCATTAAAGGTGGGGTGTCTAATACTGCTGGAGTATTTGAAAAGGTCTTGCGAAACCATTCGTTAGGTGAAAAAACCTGAGTCATCGCGCTCTCCTCGTATAAGAGATATAATCATTTGGGTAAAATTTATTAAAACACAAAAAGGCATGAAAGAGATTTCTCTCTTTCATACCTTATATAAAAATCTATTTAAACGTATGTAATCAAATTACTTAAGTTCAACCTTCGCTCCAGCACCTTCAAGTGTTTTCTTGATTGCTTCAGCGTCAGCCTTAGAGATTCCTTCTTTAACTACTTTTGGAGCTCCTTCAACTAGATCTTTCGCTTCTTTTAAGCCAAGACCAGTAATTGTACGAACTTCTTTAATTACGTTAATTTTCTTTTCTCCACCGTCTGCAAGAATAACAGTAAATTCTGTTTGTTCTTCAACAACAGCAGCCGGGCCAGCGCCACCAGCAACAGCTACAGGAGCAGCTGATACACCAAATTTATCTTCAAGTTCTTTAACTAGGTTAGCTAGGTCAAGAACTGACATTTTAGAGATGTGTTCGATTAATTGTTCATTTGTTACGCTCATATAAGTCTCCTAATAAAATAAAAAATTTAATAATTGTTAATTAAGCTAGTTCGCCTTTTTCTTTTTTCTCTTGTATCGCATAAAGCACTCTTGCAAAAGCAGAAACAGGTGCAAGGAAAGTCGCAAGAAGAGTTCCAAGCATTTGGTCTCTTGATGGAAGATCTGCAAGTTGTTTTACTTGTGCCTTTGTAAGCATTTGCCCGTCAAGTACTCCACCTTTAAGTTCAACAAGCTCTAAACTAGCTCCTGCTTCCTTTAAAGATTTTGCTACTGCTGCAGGGTCATCAAATGCAAACGCTAAAGCGTGTGGACCTGATAAATTTGCAACTAAAGCTTCAGCCGGTGTCCCTGCTGCAGCTTTTTTGAAAAGTGTGTTTCTCGTGACTACCATTTTTCCATTTGAGTCACGGACAGCTTTTCTTACACTAACGGCTTCATTTGATTTGATTCCGATTAGGTTTGTGAGAAAGATTGCCTTTGCTCTACCAATATCTTTACTAAGATCTTGGATGATAGCTTCTTTCTCTGAACGACTAAGCATATATCCTCCTTTTACTATGGAGGGAGATTTCGGCAGGCTTTACTGTTAAAAACTGGGTTAGAGTTATTAACAAACCGACTTTCTTCAATCCCTACTTTAAATTCTATAAAATATTAAAAGCTTCTACTGTATCGATTTTAATCCCTGGGCCCATAGTTGTACTAAGAGTGAGAGATTTAATATAAGTTCCTTTTGCACTTGTTGGCTTTGCTTTTACAATTGCAGAAACAACTGCATTGTAATTTTGCTTTAATTGCTCAAGCGTAAATGAAGTTTTTCCAATTGGTACGTGAACGATACCTGTTTTCTCAGTTCTGTATTCAACTTTACCAGCCTTTTGCTCTTTTACAGCTCCAGAAATATCAGTTGTAACTGTTCCAAGTTTTGGGTTTGGCATTAAACCACGAGGCCCTAGTAGACGTGCTACTTTACCTAATTTACTCATCATGTCCGGTGAAGCGATTACTCGATCGAAATCTAACCATCCACCAGCAATTTTTGTAATAATATCGTCACCACCAGCAAAGTCAGCACCTGCAGCAGTTGCTTCATCTACTTTTGATCCAGAAGTAATAACTACAACTCTTACAGTTTTTCCAGTTCCAGCAGGAAGAGCAAGGGCTCCTCTAATCATTTGATCTGCATGTCTTGGATCAACCCCAAGTCTGAAAGCTAAATCAACTGTCTCGTCAAATTTTGCTGATTTTACTTCTTTTGCTAATTTAATTGCATCATCTGAAGAGTAAACTTTTGTACGGTCTACTTTCTTCGAAGCTTCTACGAAACGTTTTGAAGCGTTTTTCATGTTGTTCTCCTGCGGTCAAGCGATCTTAGAAGATCTCCCGCTCTAATTTAATAACTATTTAGTAATCTAGTTTCAATCCCATTGAGCGAACTGATCCTTCAATTGTTCTCATTCCTGCTTCTTTTGTTCCTGCAGTTAAATCGACTTTTTTTGTTTCAACAATTTCTTCAATTACTTTCTTTGAAACAGTTTTCGCCATAACTTCAGATCCTGGCTTTTTAGCTCCAGAAGTAATTTTAAGCTTATCTTTTAAAAGGTAAGTAGCTGGTGGAGTTTTCGTGATAAATGTAAATGATCTATCAGAATAAACTGTAATAATTGTTGGAAGAGTTACACCATTTTGAGCTTGCGTCTTTGCATTGAAAGCCTTGCAAAATTCCATGATGTTAACACCTTTTTGACCAAGAGCTGGTCCGATTGGTGGTGATGGATTTGCTTTTCCACCAGCGATTTGTAACTTTATAAAACCTGTAACTTTCTTAGCCATATTAACTCCTACCTACATTCCAACAATATTTTAAGAAACTTTTTCAACTTGAGTAAAATCTAACTCCACTGGAGTTGGTCTACCGAAAATTGAGACGTTAACTTTAATTTTTCCTTTTTCATTTACTGCTTCAATAGTTCCTACGAAGTTAGCAAATGGACCTTCTATTACTTTAACTGATTCACCTTCAGTGAAATTTACCGACGTACGTGGTTTTTTGAATCCATCTTCCATTTGAGAAGTCATATAATTGGCTTCTTCATTGGTAATTGGAGCTGGTTTATCCAGCGTTCCTCCAACAAATCCAGTAATTTTGTCAGTGCTCTTTACAAGGTGCCAAGTCTTATCATTCATGATCATCTTTATCAAGACGTAACCTGGAAAAAACTTTTTCTTAATCGTCTTCTTCTTTCCATTGGCAGTTGTAACAACTGTTTCTTCTGGAACGAGAACTTCAGCGAAAAGATCTGTCATTTTATAGTTTACGATTCTCTCTTTAAGAGATTTTGTGACTTTGTTTTCTTGTCCAGTTTGAGCTTTAGCGATATACCATTTGAAATCTGGTGTATCCCCTTTTGCTAGTGCTACTGCTTCATTAACGTTTGATTCAGACATAATTTATTACTAATTAATGTTATTAATAAACGAACTCTAATATTTTTTTAAAAATTAAATCTACTACAGTAAATATTCCTGCAACGATAACTAAAGCAATTGCAATTCCAATCGTCATTTTCGTAGTTGCATCTTTTGATGGCCACACGACTTTTACAAGCTCATTATAAACTTCTTGTAGGTATGAAGATGTGTCGCTGTTTTTTAAAATATAAACAAACGTACCTGCTCCAGCAAAAAATCCCAAGGCTTGTGAAATCAATCCGTATTGAGGAATTTTCGCTTCCAAATCAAACCACGCACCTAACTGATTAGCGAATTTATAAACTACAAATCCTGCTAAAACTGAAGCGATTACTGTTAAGGCAGTAATCCATTTTCTTGAGTCTTCGCTCTTTATGATCGACATATTTAACCTTTCTTTTAATGAATAAAAAAATAGAATCTAATACATATGCAAGATAAATGCTAAAATGTCTAGTAAGATTTGAAGATTCGAGAGTGATGCATGTTGACAGAACAGAGATTGGCGGGTGCAGTAGGATTCGAACCTACAACCAAGTGATTTGGAATCACCTACTCTACCGTTGGAGCTATACACCCATTTTTCAAAAAATGCGGGCCAGAATAAACTGGCCCTCATTTATAAGATCATTAAAAACTTTTTAAAAACTAGTCGTTAATTTCAGCAACAGTTCCAGCACCAATCGTACGTCCACCTTCACGGATCGCGAAACGAAGTGACTTTTCCATAGCAATCTTAGAGATCAATTCAACTTTAAATGTTGTGTTATCCCCTGGCATTACCATTTCAACTCCAGCGTTAAGCTCGATTGATCCTGTTACGTCTGTAGTTCTGAAGTAGAACTGTGGACGGTACCCTTTGAAAATTGGAGTGTGACGTCCACCTTCTTCTTTTGTAAGGATATATACTTCACCTGTGAACTTCGCGTGCGGAGTTACAGATCCTGGCTTAACTAAACACTGACCGCGCTCGATGTCTTCTCTCTTTGTTCCACGAAGAAGTAGTCCAGCGTTGTCACCTGCTTGACCTTGGTCAAGAAGTTTACGGAACATTTCAATCCCTGTAACGGTCGTTTTTTGAAGATCACGGATACCTACGATTTCGATATCTTCGTTAACTTTAATTACTCCACGCTCAATACGTCCAGTTACTACCGTTCCACGTCCTGAGATCGAGAAAACGTCTTCCACTGGCATCAAGAAAGGCTTATCAACGTCTCTTGTTGGAGTTGGAATATAAGCGTCTACTGCGTTCATTAGTTCTACGATTTTTGATTCACCGATTTCTGGGTTTCTTCCTTCAACCGCTGCAAGAGCTGATCCTGCTACGAAAGGAATTACGTCACCTGGGAAGTTGTACGATGAAAGAAGCTCTCTCATTTCCATTTCTACAAGTTCTAATAATTCTGGATCGTCTACCATGTCTACTTTGTTTAAGAAAACTACTAGAGCTGGAACTCCAACCTGACGAGCAAGAAGAATATGCTCTCTAGTTTGTGGCATAGGTCCGTCTGCTGCTGAACAAACAAGAATACCACCGTCCATTTGAGCGGCACCTGTAATCATGTTCTTTACATAGTCAGCGTGACCTGGACAGTCTACGTGAGCGTAGTGACGAGCTGCTGTTTCATATTCAACGTGAGCTGTATTGATTGTAATACCACGTGCTTTTTCTTCTGGTGCTGAATCGATATCTGCATATGATTTCGCTGCTCCACCATGGATCTTAGCCATTGTCATTGTGATAGCTGCTGTTAATGTCGTCTTACCATGATCTACGTGACCAATAGTTCCGATGTTAACGTGAGGTTTGTTACGGTCGAATTTTTCCTTAGCCATTTGGTCTCTCCTTCTTCGATTACTCTTTTAAATTATAAAAAGATTTAATTTTTTTATATGCAATTATAACGGGTTCTAAATTAAGTCAACAGTATGCCTGCGAAGAGCTCACCTGACAAGAGGAAAAAGTGGAGCTCCAGATGGGAATTGAACCCATGACCTCTCCCTTACCAAGGGAGTGCTCTACCACTGAGCCACTAGAGCAATTGCAATGAATTAAATTTTAATTGCTTTAAAATGGAGCGGGCGACAAGATTCGAACTTGCGACATCCACCTTGGAAGGGTGGCGCTCTACCAACTGAGCTACGCCCGCATAGATAACAATGGTCAGAAAATGGTGGAGAGAGAAGGATTCGAACCTTCGAAGGTATAAACCGACAGATTTACAGTCTGTTGCCTTTGGCCGCTCGGCAATCTCTCCTCAAATCCAGCCCTCACTTATAAGATAGATGGAGCTGACTATAGGAATCGAACCTACGACCGTCGGTTTACAAAACCGATGCTCTACCAACTGAGCTAAGTCAGCCTACAGTATCTAACCGCTATGCTAGGGGTAATTTATAATCTGATCCGTTATTAATGGCAATATTTTTTTGAGATTATTTTTAACTAATTGCAACGAACCATTTTCAATTGTGTGCTAATTCTTTTTTATACGTTTCCAAAAATTTTTTCCATAGCAATTGCTGCTGCTACTGACACATTTAATGACTTAATTTTTCCTGCTGGCTTAAACGCGATGGTAGTCTCCACGACTCTGCTTACTGCGTGAGACATACCAACATCTTCAGCACCCAAAACAAGACAAATTGGTTTTTTGTGATCGACTTCTTCAAGAGTTCCTGAAGCATGTTCAGATAATCCGATACAAATTGCACCGAGCTCTTTAATTTTTGTAATAGTTTTTGGCAAAGCCGAACATCTGGCAATCTTTACGTGTTCAGTTGCACCAGAGGCAATGCGAGCAAAACCAGGCCCGAGACCAAAATTTCCTTTTGCAGAAATAAGTACAACATCAACACCATAAAAAGCAGCTGTTCTCATAATGGCGGCGCCATTGTGAGCATCAGTGACTTGATCGAGTGCCAAAATTTTTATTGGAATCCTACTTTCAAGTTGGGTGTAGATCCAAGAAGGATCATAAATATTTATCGGACTTACCAACATAAAGATTCCCGAAGGAACACGTTGAAATTCTAAATCTAAATCGCGATAGATTCTTTTGGCTTCCTCTTGGAGGGCATGACTTTCAAGCCATCTTACTTTAGTAAGAGGAATTTCACTCTCTCGTAAACCGCCACGTTTTTTTAATTCTTGGAAACCTTCATCAGTAGCCACAATTTCAAAAATTTGTCTTTCGGGATTTTTAAGAGCTTCGGCAATACTATGAATGCCTACAATCATATCGTGGTCCATAAATTCCTTACTTTAAAAAATTATTGAGAGTTTGAATGAGATCTTCTCTTTTTACTTTAGTAACTAATCCAGTTTTGCGTTCAATGACTTCAAGTTCTCCACTGGCCCCAAAATCTCTCTCGCCCAAAACAACTCTGTAGGGAAGTCCTAAAAGATCTGAGTCTTTAAATTTATTACCTGGTCCGACATTTCGATCGTCATAGATCACTTCTAATCCAGCATTCATCATGTCTTTATAAATATCGTCAGCAATTTTTACAAACTCTTCGGCTTTTACAATCGTGGCGAAATACACTTGATAAGGTGCTATTGATTTAGGCCAAACAATTCCATTTTCATCATGGTTTTGTTCAATCGCTGCGGCAACTACTCGTGTCACTCCAATTCCATAACAACCCATAAGTGGAGTCACTAATTTTCCGTTTTGATCGAGAATTCCGACTTTCATATCTTTGGTATACTTGTCACCTAATTGAAAAACATGTCCGACTTCTATTCCCCGTTTTTCAACTACAGTATTTTGTCCATCGAGAGTCAAATCCCCTGCTTTTGACAATCTTAAATCTGCAGAAACAATTTTCTTTAAATCGCGCTTTGGATTAAAACCTATAAGATGTGCATCTTTTTTATTTGCTCCAATCACGTAAGAAGCATCTAGATTAATTTCGCTATCTAAAATGATTTCTAAACTTAAAAGCGAATCAAGATTTACTGGTCCAATAAAACCTTTCCACAGTTTTGCTTTTTTCATTTCATCTTCAGTAGTAGCTACTAAATGATCACATTTTAGATAATTTTGTAACTTAACTTCATTGACGGTGTCGTCGCCAATAACCATGGCTAAAACTAACTTAGACTCGTCTTTAGTTGTGGCGGTATATACCATCGACTTTAAACTTTGAGCTTGAGTGATATTTAACAATTTACAAACTGCCTCAATGCTTTCTGTTTTTATTGTTTCAACTTCTTTTAATGGAACTATATTTAAATCAAAGTTTGTTTTTGATCGAAGTGTTTGAGCTTTTTCGACATTGGCCGCATATTGAGCTTCTTGTGAATAAATAATTAAGTCTTCTCCAGAGTTTGCGACAACCTGAAACTCGTGAGTTTTAGAGTCGGCAGATGCCATTGCACCACCATCTGCTACCACTGGAATAAATTCTAATCCTAGGCGTGTGAAAATTGCAGTATAAGCATCATACATTTCTTGATAGCCTTGATCGAGCGACGCCTTATCCATATGAAAGGTATAGGCATCTTTCATTGTAAATTCACGACCTCTCATTAGACCAAAACGTGGTCTAATTTCATCTCGAAATTTAGTATTAATCTGATACAAACCAACCGGGAGTTGTTTATAGCTTTTTACTGTTTTTCTAAAAATATCTGTTACCGCTTCTTCGTTCGTTGGAGATATACAAAGATCTGCATCTTTTTTATCTTTAAATCTGAGCATGAGTCCGCCCATTTTATCCCATCGCCCTGTTTCTTGCCATAATTCGCCAGGTGTAACTACAGACATGGCAATTTCATTACAGCCAATTTTATTAAGCTCTTCACGAATAATATTTTCAACTTTTCTAATTGATCGAAGTCCCATTGGAAGGTAGTTATAAAGTCCTGACCCAGATTTATGAATCAATCCGGCCCTGATCATCAATTGATGTGAAGGAATTTCAGCATCTGCTGGAACTTCTTTATATGTTTGCCAAAAACCTTTTGTCAGTTTCATTTATATTTGCCTTGTATAGGGATTATTTTAACTTTTAACTAATGAAATGATGGTTGTAAAGCTCTGGGGAGTCTGAAAGCTTCAACTGTTTCTTTTTCTAGCGAGGCTGCTGAAACAATCTCGTAGGCGCTTGGCGTAGCAAGAAGTTTTCTGCAAAGAAGATTGTGAACGTGATGACCTGATTTGTAAGTTGTAATTTTTCCGGCAATTTCATAGCCTAACAATGAAATATCCCCAACAGTATCGAGAATTTTATGACGGACAAATTCGTCTGAGAAACGAAGTCCTTCTGGGTTCACAACTTTATAGTCATCCAAAACGATTGCATTATCGAGTGAACCACCTTTAATGAGGCCTTTTCTCTTCAGAGCATCTACATCTTTAAGTAATCCAAAAGTGCGAGCACGTCCAATTTCATTAATATAATTTTCACAAGAAAATTCAAAAACTTTATTTTGCGTTTTAATTGTAGGATGAGCAAAAACAATAGTTGAATCAATGATCAGTTTCGAAGATGGTTCAATCTCTGCCCACTTGTCATCAACTTCTACTCGAACTTTCTCAAGAACAATAAGAAATTTTTTAGATTTATTAAGAGTGGCGATGCCTGTTTCTTTTAATAAAAAAACAAACGATGCACCTGAGCCATCCATAATTGGAACTTCAGGGCCATTAATTTCACAGTAAACATTATCAATTCCGAAACCATAAAAGGCAGAAAGCAAATGTTCAATTGTATAGACTGCGTTTAAGCCACCACCAAGTGTTGTGTTGTTTTCGGTGGCACCGACAGTCTCTGCAGAAGCTTTTAAAATTGTTGAATTGGGAATATCTGTACGTTTAAATTGAATTCCGAAATCTGCTTCAGCTGGATGAAGAGTCAAAGTTACTTTCTTACCAGAATGAATTCCGATTCCCGTGACTGAAAGTTTTTTAGCTATAGTGCGTTGGTTAAGCATTAATTGAGATTACCTATTATTATTCAAGCAGTTTTACTAATTTAATCGTCGCGCAATTTTTTGGCAACTAGAAACATTATATTCCGTTAGTTTGGAAGCCCCAATTGTTATTTAATGAACCTTAATAGGTCCATGCCTTTGGTCCTTGAGTATTTTACTCTAAATTTGGGTTATTCAGGCCATAAAATCAAAATCTATGAAAATTTTGTCTTCCAAAGTCTCTAATTTGTAATTTCAACAACTTGGACAGTATTATCCAATAGGATTATTGCTTTTTTACTACTAATATTTTGATATGACATCAATTTGGTTTACAGATACGAATATTCAAGCACTTAAGGAAAGAAGCCTAAAGACTCTTGTTTCACACTTGGGAATCGAGCTCACGAAAATTGGAAACGATTATCTCGAAGGAACTATGCCCGTTGATGACAGGACGGTTCAGCCGGCACGACTCCTCCACGGGGGGGCTTCATGTGTTTTGGCCGAAACTTTAGGAAGTATTGCAGCTAATATGTGTATCGATAATTCCATTAAAATGGCAGTTGGCCAGCATATTGAAGCCACTCATTTAAGATCGGCGACCAAAGGACTTGTGAGAGGTATTGCGAAAGCAATTTATATTGGCAAGACATCACAAACCTGGCGTATAGAAATTTTTAATGAAGAAAACAAAATGATTTGTGATTCAAAAATAATTATGGCGATTATAGATAAACGTTGAGTTTATTTATAGAGCCTAAAATAAGTTCGTTGATAATCCCCTTTCAAATCAGGCATTGTATCAAGCCACACTTCTCCATCTCCAACTCCATCAGAATTTTTTTTCGATGATGATTTAATGACGATTACATCATTTGGTAAGACTCCTAAAGAAGAAATAAACAAATGTGTATCAAGTATGTAGCGGTAAGCTTTTCCGTTTAATAAGAAATTTAGATCAGTTATTCGAATTTGAGCCGAGCTCAAATCTTTTTTCCAGTCAAAAATATTCCAAAAACAATTTCCATCTTTAATGAATCCGCCATAATAATTCGCATTAATTAAACTTTCGCCATTTTTAAAATAGACAATTTTCTTTGTACCTTTATCGAGGATTTCAATTGTGTACGTGTAGGGAAATTGTAATACAAAAGAACAATAGGCAGGAATAGTTTCATTCGAATCAGGTAAATTAAATTCATCAAAGTATTGAATTTCTTTATAAGTCGCCACTTGATTAGGTACTAAGTTGTATTTAAAATTTACGGTGAATTGAGAATTCTCTAGATCAAATTGACCATTAAAATTTTCACTTGCAGATAAATCAAAAAGACCTGAAGCCAAAATTAAAAAAAGCACAAATAAGATTTTCATAAATATACCCCAGAAATTGTCGTTAAGGGCTTCTAACTTAAATGAGTGTTAAAGAAAAGATTTAATTTATTTAACTTTTATTATTAAGAAGATGCTCTCTAGACTTCTGACTGATTTCTCTTCCTCGGGGAGTTCTGAGTAAAAAGCCTTCCTTAAGTAGATAAGGCTCGTAGACATCCTCAATGGTTGTTCTATCTTCGGCTAAAGTTGCACAAAGTGTTTCGATTCCAACTGGTCCGCCCTTATAATATTCTTCTATAACTTGAAGAATTTTTCGATCCATTCTATCGAGCCCATAAGAATCTATTTCCATGAGGGAAAGTGATTTTTTTACCGAATCTTCAGAAATGCGAGTCTCGCCTTTAACTAAAGAAAAATCGCGGACACGTCTTAAAACTCTGTTCGCTATTCGAGGTGTTCCACGAGCACAAGAGGCAATGAGCTTTAGAGCTTCTTGGTCTAAAACAAGATTTAATTTTTTAGCATTGTTGGCGACAATTTCAGCTAATTCGTGATGTTGATAAAAATCAAAATGCAAATGGGCCATGAATCGGTCGCGAAGTGGATTTGATAGCAGTCCTGACCTAGTGGTTGCACCAATCAAAGTAAAAGGTGCTACTTGAATTTGCATTGTCCTAGCACTTGGTCCTTGGCCAATCACAATATCTAGGCGGTAATCTTCCATAGCTGAATATAAAATTTCTTCAACTGATATATGCATTCGGTGAATTTCATCAATAAACAAAACATCCCTTGGTCCCAAGTTCGTTAGGATCGCAGCCAAGTCACCTTTTTTTTCAATTGCAGGTCCAGAAATTACATGAAGTTCACTACCAATTGATTTTGCAATTATCATTGCGAGTGAAGTCTTTCCAAGGCCAGGAGGGCCAGACAAAAGAGCGTGATCCATGGCAGCCTGTCTTAATTTTGCCGACTGAACCATCACTTCAACATTCTGAACAACTTTTAATTGTCCAACATATTCACTGAAGTCAGTAGGTCTTAAAAGAACTTCATGCTTATATTCTTCGTTGTGAATACCACCATCTAGGACTCTAGAATTTTCTTCATTTTCGTAATTCATATTTATAATTCTTTTAAAACTAGGTGGATTAATTGTTCAGGTTTTGTAATTAAATTTGCACCTAATATTTTCTGAGCGATTGGAATAATTTTTTCTTCTTTAAATCCCAACTCTTTACAGGCCATTAGAGTATCGTTCATTATTTCATGTTGGTTTATTGAACCTGCTTTAACCTCTTCTTCAATGTAAGGCATTTCTGTTTGAGCTTCAAAAATTAAAGATATATTCGATGCATATCCACCTTTTACAATTTTAGTAGATTCGCTATACATTTTCACTCTGTCTATTTTACCTGCTAGGTCCAAAATAATTTGCGCTGCGCCCTTTGTTCCCAAGCCTGGAACCTTAGTCAACTTTGTCTTGGCATCAAAATTAACTGCATTAATAATTTCATTGACTCCCAAGTTAGTAATTAAATTATATGCAGACTTAGGCCCTATCCCCTTAACGGACAATAATAATTCAAATAATTTTTTAGCTCTTAAATTAGGGAACCCAAAAAGTGTTTCAGAATCTTCTTTAATAATATGAGCAATAAAAATTGCAGCAGTTGTTCCTTCAACTAATACTTTATTGTAATAAACTTGATATCCAATACCAGATGTTGTTTGAATAATCGTTTCATTTCCGTCACTAAATAAAACTTCGCCACTTAAAAATCCAATCATAACGATTTCCCCATCATTTTTAATTTCATAGTTCTATTAAGTGCATGGCAAACTGCGATTGCCAAAGCATCTGATTCATCTGAAGTTTTAAATGTCATCTTTCCAAGCATCATGCTCATCGCTTTATCAACTGACTCTTTATCTGCATGTCCATGACCCGTAACTGATGATTTAATCGCATTAGGTGCATACTCAAATATTTTTCCATTTTTGGTTTGTGAAAAAGCTGCAATCATCGCTCCTCTGGCCTGAGCTAGCTTACTTAAGGCTTCAATACTTTTTACATAAATTAAAGCTTCAATTGAAACTTCATCTGGTTGAAACTTTTTAACAAGCTCATCGCATGAGCTGTAAATCATTCCTAGACGATCTATGAATTCATCCACATGGTCGTATTTTAAAACACCCGAGGAAATATATGAAATTTTTTTTCCCTGAACATCTATTAAAGCATAACCTGCTTTTCTAGAACCAGGATCTATTCCTAAAATAATCAATTGCGTCCTTTTCCTTTTACGTAAGTTCCCAGGTAAAATACGAGAGATCCACCAACGAGTTGAATGAGCTCAAGCTGACCGTAATCACCTTTTGTTAAACCAGCTAGCAAGCATAAACCGACTGAAGCTAGTCCAACGAGCTGCATTCCAGTTCCAATATAAAAAAACATACATTTTCCTCTGTTTTTAAATCGTACTTAAGTTTTTTTTCTTTGTAAAAATATCTCTATATGAGTATCATGCACGCATGAGTCAAATTCTTCACTCGAGCCCTGTTAAAAAGCTAATTACAAAAAGCCTCAAAACTGATTGTAAGGAACTAAAAGAAAAAGGAATTACTCCTTATCTCAAGGTTATTTTAGTTGGAACTGATCCAGCTAGCCTTATTTATACTGCCAATAAAAAAAAATATTGTGAAAAAGTTGGTGCACTTTGCGATATTGTTTCACTCAGTGAAAATATTTTAGAATCTGAGTTTTTAAATATCATAAACGATATTAACAATGATCAGCAAGTCGATGCTTGCATTATACAACTACCACTACCTCGTCAGTTAAATCATCTAGATTACGGTCGATTAATAAATAAAGAAAAAGATGTCGATGGATTTCATCCTGAAAATGTTTTTGCATTAATCAGTAACAATTTAAAAAGTCATAATTTTGTGTCTTGCACTCCCAAGGGAATCCTTACATTAATGCAAGAAAATCAAATCCAAATAGCTGGCAAAAAAATCGTTATCATTGGTCGGAGTATGATCGTAGGAAAACCTCTTGCAATGCTTCTTATAAACCACAATGCAACTGTCACAGTTTGCCATTCTCATACTAAAAATTTGAAAGAAATAACCAAAAATTGTGACATTATTGTTTCTGCAATTGGAAAAGCTAAATTTATAAATGAATCTTATCTTTCTCCAAAAAATGACCAAATCATCATAGATGTAGGAATGAATACTGACACTCTCGGCCAGCTTTGTGGTGACGTGGACTATGATAATGTTTTTAATAAAGTTGCTGCAATTACACCTGTGCCTGGTGGCGTAGGGCCGATGACTATTGTCTCGCTCGTTCAAAACCTTTTACAAGCTAGCAAAAACAGGTTATCTCTTTAATACTTCTTATTCATTGGAGACACGTGCATGTCACTACTAAAAACTTCATTACATGAAGCTCATATTTCATTAAATGCTAAAATGGCTCCCTTTGCTGGTTACGATATGCCACTTCAATATTCTTCTGTAAAAGAAGAAGTGCTTGTTGTGAGACAATCTGCTGGTGTTTTTGATGTTAGCCATATGGGTGAATTTTTTGTCAACGGACCAGAAGCCGTAGCGTTTGTTGATTTTTTAATTACCAATGATTTCCAGAACGCTGAAATGAAAAAAGCTGTCTATTCTCCTCTTTGTCGCGAAGATGGGACTGTTATTGACGACTTGATAGCTTACAAACTGGGCCCTGAAAAAGTTCTCATCTGTGTAAATGCCTCAAACATAAAAAAAGATTGGGAATGGATAAACTCTAAACTTGGTACTTTTAACTGCAAATTAGTTAACAATTCAGACGATTACTCACTTTTAGCACTTCAAGGTCCCAGAGCTGAAGCACTCTTAAAAGAATTAAACTTTAAGCTTCCTTCAGATTTTCCTTATTATTCTATTGCTGAGTTAACTCATGACGGAGAAGCTATAATTGTTGCTCGTACTGGTTATACCGGCGAGGATGGATTTGAAATATTTTCGGGACATAATTTTGCTAAAAAGTTATGGAATGATTTACTTGAAAAAGATGTTAAACCTTGTGGTCTGGCCTCTAGAGACGTTTTGAGAGTTGAAGTATGTTATCCACTTTACGGTCATGAAATTAACGATAATTTAACCCCACTTGATGCCGGCCTATCATGGACAGTTAAACTTTCTAAAAATAATTTCATCGGCAAGTCAGCACTTGTAGAATTAAAGCCTAAATTTCAACTTGTGAAGCTCTCTCTCGAGCGGGGCATTCCTAGAGAAGGATATGAAATTCTTAATTCAACGGGAGAAACTGTGGGGCATGTAACATCTGGGACAATGTCCGTAGTTACCGGTAAAGGAATCGCTCTGGCCTTAGTTGAAAAATCAAAAATACCTAGTGATAAGAAATATTCAATAAATATTAGAAATACAAAATACGAAGCTAATCTACATTCAAAAGCATTCGTTACCGGAGGGCACAAGTAATGGCACACAATATTCCAGCAGAACTTAAGTATACAAAAGATCACGAGTGGGCAAAAATCGAAGGTGACACTGCCATAATTGGCATAACAGACTTTGCACAATCTGCATTGGGAGACATTGTATTTGTTGAATTACCAGAAGCTGGTAAAACTCTTGATCACCATCAAACTTTTGGTGTCGTAGAATCGATTAAATCTGTCAGCGATCTTTATTCTCCACTTTCAGGAACCGTACTTGAATCAAATAAAGACCTCGTAAATGCACCAGAGCTTTGCAATGCTGAACCATATGGAAATGCCTGGATGATTAAAGTAAAGCTAAAAAACCCAAGTGAGTTAAATTCTCTACTTTCTGCTTCTGACTATCAAAATTTTCTATCGTCACTATAAAAAAATTAATTTTTATTTCTTTTCGATAACTTACTTAAAAAAGCACCCTCAAATGGGTGCTTTTTTTGTAATAAAATTAAAAAAAAAGTTCAAATTTTCCAATTAGATTCATTGATTTCTTATAAAAAAAATATCCGAAAAAAATCTTTACGAAAGTCTTTAAAAACTTCATACTTCTTTCTCACTCAACACACTAACGAAATGGGATTCATTACCTTATGATATCGGACAAACAAGATGCAATCCAACTTCTCAACACTGCTGTAATAAAAAGCAAAGAAAAAAGAATTAATGCTAGCTATGAAGAACGACTAGCCAAAATATGCAATTCACCAGTGATGAATGCACTTCTTATTGCGGTTGACTCATTAGCCGAAGAAGAAAAAATGTCAAAAGATCAAGCAGCAATATCTATAGTTGAAACCGTAAGGGAACTCGACTCTATTTGGAACGATTATGTTTTAATGGAAGGTATTGGCAAACTAAAAGATCTTTTAAAAAACAACATTCATTAAGACTTAACTACAAATCCCCATTGAATCGTGGCCCGACCACCAACTAAAAGACCTTTCGGAGGGTTTGGAAAAGGGCCAGCTTTATTAAAGGACTCGATCGCAGCTTGGTCGAGTTCTCTTACTCCGCTAGTACCTTCAATTTGCATATCAACAATTTGCCCGCGTCCATCCAACGTCACCGTTACAGAGGTTATCAGATTATCACTTGCAGGCATTCTTCTTCCAGACCTGTACAAATTTTTTGCTTTGTCTCGAATTGAACTTCCCCAGTGCTGTTCTAATTGCTGACGAATGCGATGATAAAAACCGTAATACTTAAACTCTGTCGTATTTAAATTAGTCATGTCTCCCAAAGGAACTTCTTCAACAAAGTCATTATTTTGGGCCAAGCCCAACTTACCACTTTTTCCATTTTTTAAACCAAATGCACCAGACTTTTGTTCTTTTGCAATTTTTTGATTTAGCCTAGCAAACTCGTCACTCATTTCTTTTTCAACTTTATCAACATCACTTGCTTTAAATCCACCAAGATCACTGAGAGATAATGGCTTATTATTTGTTGTTTTTGCTTTATTATTTTTTAGTGGAGTGCTAGCTACTTTTACATTTTGCATTTCAGAGGCAACATTACCAGTCCCATTTTTTTCACCTAAACCTGCTTCTTTAAATGCACCATTCGTAGCGGCCATCGTTTGACGCTCAAATGTTTGGTTCTTCTCGCTTAAAAATCTTGAATTGTTTTTTTGAGAATTATTCTTACTAGACTCGGTAGCAACTATTTGCTTATTCATTGCAGCTTTTATAGATTTTAGCTTTTCAGGGCTGATAAATTTAACTTCATCCAAACGAATAGAATTTTTCTTGAAGTTATTCATTTCACTGTCTGCTAATTTCATTTCAGATTTCGTTGAATTTTGAATTTTATAAAAAAACAGAGCAAAGCCTACATGAACAAACAAAGAGAAAAAAAGAGCATATGATATTTTTTGTCGATTCTGCTTATAAAGTTTCATCTCTTCATCCTAGCAACTTTTTATCCGGGTAGAAAATGGATTTTAAAAAGTTACTTATGACTATTCGGACAAAAAAAATAAAAACTAAAACACTCTTTGCATAGTATATACATAAAGTATTTTAATCAATTTCATTATGAAACTTACTGATTCTCAAAATATTCATCATCTCCAAGTGGCCGAGCTTTTACAGGCACTCCGGCTTCATCTGTTTTTGGCAATTCTACAACCTCTGCAAAGGATTCTAATATTGATCCAAGTGTATTTGGAGCGACTTTACGACCAGTTGTCTTATCAATCCAATCTTGAGTTATTCCTGCAGGTATATCGAACGTGTCATCACCATATTTTCTAAATGTAGCTCTCATAAATTCTCGCCAGACAACCAATGGTGTACGGCCTCCAGTTTCTCCATATCCGAGTGTTTTATTATCATCAAATCCGGCCCATACAGCAGTCACAACATTTGGTGAATACCCGACAAACCATGCATCTATATAATCGTTTGTAGTCCCCGTCTTGCCAGCTATGTTTGAGCTTAACTCTCTTGCTGCTCCTCCGGTTCCACTGGTGATAACCCCTTTGAGCATTGAGGTCATTAAATAAGCAAGTCTGGTATCATAAACTTGTTTTCCAGTTAAATTTTGAACATAAGAGTTATTTGAATTATTTTTCAAATCACCTGTCTTATCATCTGAAACAGTACTTGGAATTTTCATATCTTTTTCAACTTCATTTATTACGTATTTTTTACCATCGCGATCCACCACTGAAGTGATAGACCTAGGTGTAACAAACTTTCCACCATTGGCAAAAATGGCATATGTCGTGACCATATCTCTTGGTGTCACTCCGAATGTTCCAAGAGCAATACTCAAGTTGTTTTCAAGTTTTGCATTAAAGCCAATACGATCAACAAATTTTAATATATTTCCCACTCCAACCTTATCTGCAATTTTAATTGTAGGGATATTTCTAGACTGCTCTAGTGAAACTCTCATTGTTACAGGACCTTTATAATCTCCATCATAATTTTTAGGTTTCCAGCTTGAGGCAGAGTCAAATCCAGGCATAGCCTCAGGTGTATCTAAAATAATCGTTGCTGGATTATAGCCATTTTCCAAAGCAGCTGCAAAAAGGATGGGTTTAAATGCTGAACCTGGCTGACGTTTTGCCTGAGCGACTCTGTTGAATTTAGAATTATTGTAATTGCTTCCTCCCACATAACTTATGACATCTCCAGTTTTTGCATCAATTGAAAAAATTGCACCTTGGACTTCAGCAACTTGATCTAATAAACATAAAATATATTTTTGTGAACGAGTGAGTGCACCCAATTTTGATTTTCCAACTAAAGCCGTGCTTTCTTTAGATAAATAAGGGGCAAGTAAAACTGGTTTTTTAGAAACTTGAACATGAATAAGATCTCCAACTCGCAAGATAGTTGAAGGTGTGCTCACTTCTTGGTAATAAGCCGTATTTTCACTTATACTGCGTTTATGGGCCCATTTAAAATTATCAAGTGGAATGACTCCTGGTGACCCTGCAAGTGAAACAAAAATAAGTTTTGATGCATCATCGATTCTTGTGACTACGGCTTCGTATTGGGTATTTTCTTTTAAAACGTCTAAAATATTATCATTTGGACTTAAGCCTGGGAAAAAATTCTCATCACCGGACGAAACATATATTCGTGATTGTTCTTCTTTTATTACGTCGTATGCTTTTTCATCAAAATAAAATTCATAAACTTTTTCATTTTTTTCATTAATTGTGAAATAGGATGAAAAATCTTTAAATATTTTCACTCGAGTTTGTTTTTCAAATTTTGATAATTCCTCAGGCCCTATATGAGCAAATGGTCCTTTATATCCTTGGCGTTTATCTATTTCTTTTATTCCTCGCTTAATTTGCTCTTCAGCAACTTGCTGAAGTTCCCAATCTAAAGTTGTTTTTATCTTGTAGCCATCTATCAAAAACGATTTCTCACCAACAACATCCACGACTTTTTGTCTTACCCACTCTGTAAAATATCCCGCTTTCAACTCATCTACACGTAAATGATAAATTGTTTTTTCTTTCTTAGCGGCTTCAAATTCTGCATCTGTAATTTTTTTAAGCTTATGCATTCTATCTAATACATAACCCTGTCGCATTTTTGCCGCATGTGGATTCACATATGGTGAATATTTTCCAGGTGCTACCAGCAAACCTGCAATCATCGCTGATTCTGCTACGGTTATTTCTTTGAGTTCTTTATTAAAATATCCACGAGCAGCAGCTTTTATTCCGTAATAGCCTCCACCTAAGTAAACTTGATTTAAATAGAGAAAAAGAATTTCATTTTTTGTTAGTTTTTCTTCAATTCTTTGGGCGAGGATAAAATCTTTTAGCTTCCTAGTTATTGATCGCTCAGAACTTAATAATAATGACTTTGCAACTTGTTGAGTAATTGTACTCCCACCTTGAACCACCTTACCTGCTCTAAAATTTGCTAACATGGCCCTAGTGAGTCCCCAATAGTCGACACCTTTGTGTTCAAAAAACTTATCATCTTCTGCTGATAAAAAGGCATCTATAACTCTAATCGGAACTTGTTTCATTTCAACGATCTCTCGTTTTTCAAGTCCAAGCTCGGCTAAAATAACACCATCTTTTGAAATTATCTGTGATGCTAAATTTGGTTTATAATCTTGAAGTTTGTCAATTTTTGGTAAATCTAGATTAAAATAAGTAAAAGCCAGTGCTCCAGTTATCCCCGCAAGCAAACCTACTCCAACAAGTGCCAAAAATATTTTTATAATAAGACTCTTCATAGTATTTCCTAATTACTCAAGCCCGTTTGCACTTGGTGATGTTTTAATTTGAATAGTTTTTTTCAAAGAATTAATTTGTGATTCAATAACTTGCTGAGAACTCATCATGTACGATGCAACATTCGCCGTTGAATCTAAGCTCATACTTGATAGAGGCAAGCTTATAAAAAAATCAAAACCCTTTTTTTCCTTCGCTATTTTTCCAGAAATTTTTCCATAGATTCCAATCAGATATTCATTTGAGTCTTCAAGTTCAAACTTTGTACCAAGACTATCAACTCCTATTGAAAAATCTGAGCCTACTTTTTTAATGAGTCTTGGATTAAAAACTTCACTTTCCATTGCCGTTGAATAAACATTTTTTCGTGCATTTTGATTTGTGTTACTTAATTTAAAATTCAGCAAAAGTAGATTTCGTATATTTCCTTTATCGAAATAATATGTCTTTTTATTTTTAAAATTAAATAGAGTTATGAAAAATTTTCTTGAGGAATCTTCGATGTTTTTATTTTTAAACTTCTCGAGTAAAAAAGTATCTATTTCTTCAATCCATTCTGATGAATAAGGACGATAATTTCTTTTTTCTTTAAAATATTTATAAAAATTCCATTCAATTATTTCAGGAGTCATGCCTGTGGCATACATTGCTGCTACAACCGCACCAAACTCTGTTCCGGTTACTATTTTTGGAGCCAAATTATGCTTTTCTAGTACTTTTAAGACTGAAACATAATTTAGTGTTCTATAAAGTCCTGGTCCAAAGCTTAAACTAATTCTAAGTCTTTTGGCTTGATCCTCACCAGAGGAATTGATTTCTGTTTCATTTTGCGTATATACATCACCACCATTTTCTCCAATTCTTATTGTATCAGCAGGTGGAGTTATAACTGTATTTTGTGAGTTTTTACCAGGATTAGAACCGTATTCTCCTAGATCAATCTGGGCCAATTGATCTTGGTTAGATTGAAGTGGTTTAATTGCCGAACAAGAACTAAGAATTATCGCGAATAAAACTATAAATATATTAGTCATCTAAAGATCTTCTTCTTTTAAACTATCGTTAAGTAGGGCTATCTTTTTTTCAGCGATAGACAATTGGCTCTTACATTCTTTATAAAGCTTTGTCCCAATTTCAAATTGCTCGAGACTTTGTTCAAGAATTAACTCACCTGATTCTAACTTCGCTACTATAGTTTCAAGCTCTTTAAGTGATTCTTCAAAAGATTTTTTCTTAGTCATTTTATTCCCCAATGTGTCCGAGCATTTTAAACCTGTATTATGTGTCAAAAAGTTATCATTAGCATGACCCTTTTTTCCTTAATTGGCTCAATTCATTATTGAGTAAAGATACATTATCAATGACTTACTTAAAAGACTTTTGCGAAGGACTTTTTTACCCATGTAGGAAAATTGGCACTACGCACGTTATAGTTAATTTGAATGTAGTCTCAAAAACGGAGGGTTATTTGAGAGAACTTTGGGTACCTCTTTCTGGAGCAATCGCTCAGCAAAAGAACGTAGAAACAATCGCAAACAATGTGGCGAATGCAAACACGCCTGGTTTTAAAAAGGATCAAGTCGTCTTTAAAGAATATCTCGCAGCTTTAGAAAAAGCTGATCTGCAAGGGGTCGACTTACCAGAAAAGGATTGGAAGCCTGAAGATTTTTATCGCAGCTACAATGCCGAGGATTCATTTGTGAAGGTTGATGGATCTTATACCATTCATGAGCAAGGTCAACTCACTCCAACTGGAAATCATTTCGATAATGCTTTAAGTGGTACTGGTTTTTTAGAAGTTTTAACTCCTAATGGAATACGCTATTCGAGAAAGGGTACGTTTAGTATCAGTAATGATGGTAAACTCGTCACCGATCAAGGCTTCCAGGTTTTATCCAAAGACTCGCCACCAATTGTAGGTGCAGATGGAAAAATGAATCTTGCTTCATCTCCAGAGTCGAGACAAATTACAGTAGGCTCAGGAAAATTTTCTATTAGCTTGGAAGGGGAAGTTTTTAATAATGGCAATAAAATTGCCGATCTTTCCTTGATAGAATTTAATGATGTTAATGCATTAAAGAAAGAAGGAAATTCCCTTTTTATCAACCCAGATCAAAAAAATATTAAAATTGGAGATATTAAAACAAGTATCCATCAAGGTTTTATTGAGCAATCAAATGTTAACGCTGTTACAGAAATGTCAAATTTGATTAATGCCAATAGAAACTTTGAATCAATTCAAAGAGTCATTAAGACTTACGACAGCATGAGCTCAAAAGCAGTAAATGAAATTTCTAAATTTTAAATGGAACAATTAAAGGAACTACAGGATGAAAAAAAATAAAACTCACTTACTTTTAGCAGCTGCAGGCTGTCTTTATTTTACCGAAGTACCAGCAATGATTAAAGCGCTTCATACAGCTGCCTCTGGTATGAGTGCCCAAGAATCAAACGTTAGTACGATTTCAAATAATATTGCTAACGTTAATACTGTAGGCTTTAAACGTGGTCGAACGGAAATTGAAGATTTAAGTTATGAAACAATTCAAGAAGCAGGTGCTAGATCTTCAGCAACTACAAATTACAACGTTGGTACCCAAGTTGGATCTGGTGCACGAGTGTCTGCAGTTCGAAAAGAATTTACAAATGGTGCTCCACAAATTACCAACAATCCATTTGATTTAATGATTAATGGTGACGGTTTTTTTGGGATAATAATGCCAAACGGGGAACTAAAATTTACAAGAGACGGTGCTTTTAATGTTGATGCTCAAGGATCTATGGTGACAAAACAAGGATATAAAGTCTATCCAGGCTTTAACTTTCCTCCGAACACATCTAGCGTCAGCATCTCTGACGATGGAAAAATACAATCTTTTACAAAGGGTGTAAGTGAACCAACAGAAGTTGGCCAATTGCCAGTATTTACTTTCGTAAACCCAGTAGGGTTAAAATCACAAGGGATGAATCTTTACCAAGTTTCTTTATCTAGCGGGCAGCCAGTTCAAGCTATTGCCGGAAATGATAATGCTGGGCCAATTATGCAAGGAGCACTAGAAGCCTCTAATGTAAGCCCAATGACAGAAATGACAGACTTAATTCGTGCCCAGAGAGCTTATGAAATGAATTCAAAAGTCATGGGTGTTGCAGACCAGATGATGCAAACAATAAATAATATTAGGTAAGATCTTAATGAAAAAGCTTTCATTGTTTTTATTCTTTTTCTCATTAGCTGCAAATTCGACAGAATGTTCAATTGAATCATTTTCTAAAATTTATCGCACTTACAAAGAACAAGCGATTCAGACTAAAGACTTTGTTGTTCAAAGTAATTGCGAAGATGAGATTTTAAATAAAATAAGTGCCCTTTTATCAAGTGCAGAAGGAACTCTAGGTACTGATTTTTTAAAAAATGAAATTAAAAAAGACTTCCCTCAACTAGAACTTACATTTTTACTCAATAAGATTTCATTGTTAGATTTATCTGAAGCCTTTAAAGAGAAATTGGCGAGTGGAACAAATTTATCTTTTTTACAGACACGCTCATTGAACGGATTAAATACTCTTGGATTAGTTGAAGGTGAGCAAATGAGAGTTATTTGTGATTCATGTCAATCCTTGGGCGAGAAAACAATAAAAGTAGACATTGTTAATCCAATTAAGAATTCCAATCGTGCAGCTTGGTTTAATTCAAAAATTATGGCCAAAATTAAAGTTGTTAAAGCTTCTAGAAATATAAGTTTTCAGCAACAAAACCTAAAATCACAAGATTTTTACATTGATGAAGTTAACACAATGTCTGCTGATAATTCTTTAACGACACTTGAGAATATTCAATTTTATAAATCTAATAAGACAATTATGCAAAATAGCGTTGTATCTATTGCTGATTTGCAATCCATTAACCTAATCAATTATGGAACTCCAGTCCAAGTATCACTTTTAAATCAAAACATTTCACTTCATAAAAGTGCTATGCCACTTCGATCTGCTCGTTTTGGCGATATCGTCGAGTTAAAAGGACCTAATAATAAAAATCTTTCCGGCAAAGTAGTTGACTTTAACAAAGTGGTGATTGAATTATGAAATTAGCAAATCTATTATTCTTATTACTTTTACTCACCTCTTGTTCATCTTTTATGGACGGTATGTACAAAGATCTTGATCGACAAGAAAGAACTTTTGCAGATGAAGACGGAAATAATTCTGACTTGGACCAGTTTGATCAATACAGAAAAAACACAAAGAGAAAAACTTCATCAGTTTACAACAAACCTGGCCGAAATCGTGGTGAGGTTTCCACTAATTCACAAAAGGTCCTTAATCCTGACATTAAAAGACAATATCAAGATGAAAAAGTGGCCCTTAAAAGAGTCACTGCAAGTGACTTAACCGATAATGGCAATGACGGTAGTTTATGGGCAGGTAGTGACCCCAATGCGTTTTTGTTTTCATCTAGTAAAAGTAAAAGCTCTGGAGACATCATTCAAATCAATGTTCTTAATAAACTTAAAAATGAAATTACAATGGAACTAAAAAAAGCATTTCCTGAAAATCCATTTGAAGCAAAAAGTAAGGTGGAAAATGAGAAAAAAGCAGATGGAGCACCTGCTGCTACAGCTGCAGCTACAGCTACTCCTGAGGCTGAAAGCACTTCACAAGATCGCATTTCAAGTGTTGTTGTCGAAGAAATCAACAGAGAACACCTACTTATTAAGGGACGAAAAAATGTTTTGTTTAAAAACCGTAAACGCATGGTTGAAGTACAAGCTCTCGTTTCTAGAAAAGACATTACAGACGACGACTCCGTAAGTTCAGACGCTATATTAGAATCAAATGTTTCAGTGGTGAGGTAATTAATGAAATCTACATTGTTAGCTATTAGCTTAATTTTTTCCACTCAAACCTTTGCAGCTCCTTCACGATTAAAAGACATCGTCAGCGTTAAAGGTGTTCGAGAAAATCCAATCATCGGCTATGGACTTGTTATTGGATTAAATGGAACGGGAGACGCTGGTGGAGAAATAACAAATACATCTTTAAAAAAAATGTTTGAAAAACTAGGACTCAATCCAAAATCAGAAATAGGATCAAAGAATGTTGCCGCAGTAGTTGTTACTGCTAAACTACCTGCCTTCGCTAGAGTTGGACAAAAAGTTGATTTAATAATTTCTAGTATCGGGGACGCTTCTTCTTTAGCCGGAGGAACTTTGTTAGTAACTCCCTTAAAAGCTGGGGACGGAAATATCTATGCAGTAGGAGCTGGTCCTCTCTCTATTGGCGGATTAAAAAAAGGGGCTAAATTTGCAACGACTGGAACAATTCCAAATGGAGCTACAGTTGAAAAAGAAGTTTTCACAGAGTTTGAGAAAAAAAATTCGTTACGACTCAGTCTCAACAACCCTGATTTCACAACAGCAGCTAGAGTAGAAAAAGTTATTAATGAGGAGCTTGGTGGTAAGTTTGCAACGGCTAAAGATTCAACAACTATAGATTTAATTGTTCCTAACCAGTACGAAAGAAATGTTGTTCAGCTAATGGCCATAATTGAGAACTTTAAAGTGAATACTGATTCAATAGCTAAAATTGTCATCAACGAACGAACTGGTACCATCGTTGCTGGTGGAGATGTCATGGTTAAACCTGTCGCTATCTCACACGGAGATCTTTCGGTAGAAATAAAGGGAGATGGAGATGCAAAAGGAGCGAAGCCAGGAGCTGTTTATTATTTAGAAAAAGGTACAAGCTTGAGTGAATTGGTCAAAAGTTTAAATGCATTTGGTGTTTCTCCCGAAGATCTTATTTCAATTTTTCAAACACTTAAGCGTGACGGAGCTTTAATTGGTGAAATTGAACTCATATAGTGAGAATATGTGTAAATTTTATAGCTAGCTCCCAAGCTCTTTTTAGTGATAGCATTAAAAAGATGATAACTCATAAACTTAGGAAGAGTCCCAATGAGTACGACTAAAATTCAACCCGGCATTTCAACCGATAGACAATTAAATCCCAAAGAAATTTCTCAAAAAAAAATTCGAGATGATAGAGAATTTATCCCTGAAAAGTATAAAGAAGTTGCTGCTGGTATGGAACAACAATTCGTTGAAATGATGCTTGATCAAATGGGTAAAACAGTTGAAGAGGCTGAAGTCAGTGAAGGTGGTATGGGGATGGATTATTATAAATCTCTTCAAAAAAGTGAGCGTGCCAAGGCTATGACGGCACAAAACAACTTAGGCCTGCAAGAAATGATTTTAAATCAAATTTACCCTAAAAGAATGCGATCCGAAGTTGCATTGAAGCAATATGAAGCCCAGGCTAATAAAATTCACCATAATTTGCCTAGCTATAAAATTGACACAAAAACTGATAAGATTGAAATGGGAAAGAATGATTCTCTCCCAGTGGCCGACGAAAATACTATTGCCGGCACAAAAGAAGACGGAGGCTTACTATGAGCAAGATAGACAGCACATCATCACGCTCGATTTTTCTTCCCAATAAACGTGAAAGCAGCAAGGTTGGATCAACTCCACTGCAAAGAAATACAGATGTACGACGAGACGAACTTGAAGCATTTTCTAAAAATGATTCCAAGGTAGATATTCCAGATGCAATTAAAGATTTTTCCAGAATCAAAAAAGTTGCAGATGCTGCCCCTGCAATTGATAACACAGAAAAAATTGCTCGTTTAAAATCTCAAATCGCTGCAGGTACATATAAAGTTGATGCTGATGCCTTAGCTGACAAGATTTTAGAACAAGAATTTTAATTAAGTTTATCTTAATCGATGTCTAGGATGGATAATCGAATGAATGAAAATATTGCTACTCTTTATTTTGAAGTAACTACATTGTGGAAGCAATTCTGCGAAGAGCATAATAATCTTTTTAATTTAACATGTGATGAATACTCTCTTTTGCTAAAAAGTGAACTTGAAGATTTAGAACTGAAGATTGCCGAAAAAAATGAATGTATTAAGCGCATTGGCATGCTCGAATTGGTACGCAAAGAATTAATAAAAGATTTAAATAAATTACTCCCGGATCAAAAAATAGAAAATGTTTCAACACTTTTAGAAGTATTATCAAATTATGAAGTTGAGAGTAATCAAAAGCACTTATTTAGATTTAATGCTCTATTACTCGATATAATTGAAAAAATTCAAAGCCAAAACAAACGCAATCAACTTTTTATCAATAAAGCACTTCACTCACTTCAGCAAATTCGCCTTGAAGCTTCTGGAAAAAGAAATTTTTCTACCTATTCGGCTAAGGGCTCAACAATTAGTTCGAGCACTTAAGGAGAAGATGTGGCTGACTTATTAGGCATTGGAAAAACCGGTCTTAATGCTTCGAAAAAAGCACTCGAAGTAACTGGTCACAACCTGGCCAATGTGAACACAGAAGGTTTTTCTCGTCAGAGAGTTATGCAATCAACAGCTATTCCTGTTTCGGTCGGTGGATTTATCCACGGTACAGGTACAAAAATTGATGGAATCCGTCGCTTCAATGATGAATTTATCGACAAACGTTTAAACAATGCGCTAGCTAATAATAAGTTTTATGAAGCGCGTACTGAACATTTAGGTCAAGTTGAAAATATTTTTAACGAACTAGATTCTGATGGATTAAACCAAGTTATAAATAAATTCTTTAACTCATTTAGAGAACTAGCTAACCAGCCTGAAAATGAAACAATTCGTTCCGTTGTTCGAGATACTGCCAATTTAGTTATAAAAGATTTTAGACGAATTCGTGGTACTCTAGACACTCAGGCAAATAATATTGATCGAAAAATTGAGAACTCTGTTGCTGACGTCAATCAAACCCTAAACCATATTGCTGACTTGAACGGAAAAATTACTAGTATAGAATCTGCTCAAGGGGAAACTGGAGATCTACGAGACCAACGCGACATGGCCTTAAGAAATCTTTCTGAACACTTCAAAGTTCACACGTATGTGGATGAAAAAAATCGTTTTATTATTACTGCACAAGGAATTGGTACTCTTGTAACGGGCTTACAAGTTCAAGAACTTGGTACAATCTCAAAAAATAAACTTGATTCAAGTAACAACATGAATGGATCCGTAGAAGTAGTCTTAAAAGATCGGCCTTCACAAAAAATTACTAACGAATTTAAAGGTGGTACTCTTGCTGCTATAATAAAAGTTCGAAATGAAGATCTCAGAAAACTTCAAGATGATATAGATGGTATCGCTTATCAGTTTACGACTTCTGTAAACACCATTCATAGACAGGGCTTTGTTAATCGCCCTATTACGATTGGCGCAGATGGAAAACCTGCACTTTTAGATAAAAAAGGCCTCACTACTGGATTAGATTTTTTTAAGCAACCCACTCAAGTTGAAGAAGCTGGAACGGCCATTGATCTTTCAGATGCTGTAAAATTAGACTTAAGTAATATCTCTGCTGGCCTTACTCCAAATTCACCGGGTGATAACCGTGTTGCTATTGCTATTTCAAAACTTCAGCATGAAAGAATTTCTGGTGAAGGTAGTGTAACACTTGAAGAAAAATACCTTCAAACAATTGGTAATATCGGTCTAGAAACTGGTAAGGCGCGACTAGATTCCGAGCAGGCTACTGGAATTCTGGCGCAGGCTCACAGCTTGCGTGAAAGACTAACTGGTGTTTCCATAGATGAAGAAACTGCTAACATGGTCCGCTTTCAACAAGCGTATCAGGCTTCAGCAAAAATCATGCAAGCAGCAGACGAAATGTTTAAAACTGTATTAGATATTAAACGATAGTAATTGATGTTATATAGAGGATTTAATTTAACAAATGACTAGAGTATCAGAAAATAGTTCAACTGCATCGCTTAAGTACGCGCTTAATAAGACGAAAGAAAAAGTTGAAGATTTACAATTAAAGGGCTCGACTCTTAAGTCGATCACCAAACCTTCTGATAACCCCGTTAGCAATGTTGAAGCAATGTCCTTAACGTCTGCTACTAATGACAATATTCAATATTTAAAAAATGCAGATTTTGCCTTACTAAATTTAAGTGTAAGTGAAAAATCTATTGAAGAATTAACTGAGATTGTTGTTAAAGCAAAAGAGATTGCCATTGCTCAATCATCCGATTTTTTTAATGCTGACATAAGAAAAAACGTCGCGAACGAAGTTCAACAATTATATAATCAGTCTTTAGCGATCTCTAATAAAAAAGTTGGACTCAAACACATTTTCTCTGGAACAAAAACACTAACAGTTCCATTTGATTCTAACGGTACCTACCAAGGCGATAAGGGTCATGTTTCTCTAGAAGTTTCTAGAAACTTTTTTGTTCCCATAAATCTTACTGGAGAAGAAGTATTTTTTAATAATAGCGAAATTGGAAAAGCTGAAAATCCACTTGAGAACTTTGAACAATTCCAAGATAAAAATATAAAAATTAATCGCGACCTTGCTTCTGCCGATGAAACTGAAAAGTTAGAAGCGACAACTGAAGATAAAGCATTCCAGTCTCGTGACAATCTCTTTTCACAACTGCAGGCCCTGACAAGCGCACTTGAAAACAATGACCCTAAAATGATTCAGGGTTTATTGGAAAAATTTGACAATACAATTTCTCGCCTCGTGACCTTAAGAACGAGAATTGGCTCTATCGTCAATTCTGTTGAAACATCAAAAAACAGCTTAACTTCAGAGAATATTGATCACGCATCCAGACGCAGTGCGCTCGTTGACGCGGACGTAACTGAACTTTTTTCTGATATCAACAAACAACAAGCTATTTTAAAAACTACTTATCAAGCAAGTCAGGGGGTTATGAACCAAACCTTGATGGATTTTCTTCGATAATACATAAATTTTTGATTTATTTTATTACAACTATCAGAAAATAATTTAGTTTTTTCTTGCATTTTACTTGAGCAAGTAATATATGAAGCATTGCAGATCGGAACAGGATAGTTATTCCGACAATGATATTCTGAGGTTGATTTATGCTCGTGTTGACAAGGAAGCTAGGCGAAAGCATCGCAATAGACGATCACATTAAAATAGTTGTAGTCCAAATTAAAGGAAAACAAGTTAGGCTTGGCATTAAGGCCCCTCCGGAGACGAAAATTCACCGCGAAGAGGTATATAAAGCCATTCAGGACCAAAATACCGAAGCCTCACAGGCAGATTTGAGCTCCATATCAAATTTGGCTAACGAGTTAAACAAGAAGTAATTTCCCGCTTGCACTTTTGCCCCTACGACTGCTAAAATCTTTCCATAGGGGTCGGGTATACGACCTTGTTGCAAAGCGGAGGCTTTAAGAGTGAAAATCAAAACAACAAGATTTGGCGAATTAGAAGTCGACAAAAAAGACATTATTGAGTTTACAGAAGGTTTACTCGGTTTTGAAAATCAAAAGAAATTTTTTATTGTAGACCCAGGAGATCAAACTTTGATCCTTTGGTTACAATCAATTGATGATGCTGGCGTTGCTTTCCCAATGATTGAGCCAAAAATATTTCAACCTAATTATATGATTAAATTGTTACCTGTTGAACTTAATAGTTTGGCATTGGAAAATCTTCAAAGCGCAAGTGTCTACACTGTTTTGACGATTCCTCAAAATGTAACAGAAATGTCTGCAAACTTAAAAGCGCCGATCATTATCAATAATAAAACAAAACTTGCAAGACAGATTGTTCTTCAAGACTCTAAGCTTGAAGTTAGATTTAAAATGTATGCTGACTTGAAAAAGTATATTGTTAATTACTCAACAACAAGCGCAGACGATTCAAAGAGAACAAATGTTTCTGCGAATACTCAAGAAAAAAATGGCCCGACAGTTGTTCAGCCTTCAGTTTTAGCGCCATCTAAGAAAGATCCATCACCTGAAGCAAATTAAGTTTTAATATAGATATTTAAAAATTAAAAAACCCTCTTACGAGGGTTTTTTATTATCTAGATTCTTGTTTCTGTAGCAGTCTTTGATAGATTCATATACATACTAGCTTCTGAGTTGAAGGGGTCTTTTATTAAGACTTTCTCCCACTCTGTTTGAGCCTCTATTACGTTTCCATTACCATAATGAATGACCCCAAGGGCGATCCTTGCTGGAGCATAGCTAGGTTCTTCATTTTTTAAATTACGAAGCTCTTCAATCGCTTTTACGACAAACCCTTTTTTGGCATAAACTTTTGAAATTTTAATTCTTGCTTCAAGATTTTCTGGATCTAAGCCAACAACTTTATTAAATTCAAAAAGTGCTTCATCATAGCGGTTATAAGAAAGGTAAAGGTCTGCTAATTCGTAATGTTTCGAGGCAAATTTTTTGTTGATATGTTTATCTTCAAGTAGCCCAGAACCTTTATTCTTGCCCTTCACTCTATCATTAGCTGTATCAAAGACTTTTTTTGCTTGATCATATTGACCAATATCATTGTAAAGAACTGAAAGACTTATGGCCGCATCTGTATGTTCAGGATTGAGGTTTAATACCTTATTAAAGGCTTTAATTGCTTTTCCAATTTCACCGTTTATATGAAAAATATTTGCCAAGAGAAATAAAGCTTCAATGTTCTTATCATCTGAATCAATGATTTCATTTAAAACCACTTGAGCTTTTTTATATTCTTGCTTGTCAAAACATTCACGAGCTGTTTTTAGCAATTGCTCATTACTTGAAGTGTACATATAACCTCGTGATCAATTAGTTATTAAATTAATTTTTTTTTCTGATTCTTCAATTCGATTTGCGATTCTAGCTCTTTCATCATTATTTTTAAGTGACTTTAAAATATCTTCATATCGACTTTTTGCAGCGACGAAATCCTTTGTCTTAAAGTAAAAATCTGCAATATATATTTCCTTTTTTTCTAACATATCTTCTATGCGATTAACCCTATTGAGTGCATCTTTTGCATATTCAGTACCTGCATAAGACTGGGTGAGTTCATTAAAATATTTAATGGCTTCTATACCAGCGGATAAATCTCTATCAAATGTTTCAGGGAGCTGCCGATAAAAAGATTCTGAAATTCTAAATACAACATAACCCATTTCACTGTATTTAGGGTGGAAGTCTCTGAATAAAATATAAGCAGCTGCTGATTCAGCATAATTCTCTTGGGAAAATAATATATCCGCTTGTAGGAGTTCTGCATGAGTTGCATAAAAGCTATAAGGATACTGTGATCGCAAGGTGTTTAATTTTTCTGTTGCTTGAATAAAACGTGACTTGCTAACTAATTCTTTTGCTTCTTTGAATAAAACTTCAGCCTCAGTAGCACCTTCAGGCCTTTTTGTTGCGCAAGAAATAGTTATAAAGCACAAACAGATGAGAAGATATTTTATAAATTTCAAACGATCACTCCAGCGATTGATTCTAAGTTAGAATCCTATCACCGAGAGCGCTCAGTGTAAATTTCATTGTAGATCTCTGTAATAATAAGTTTGATTGCAGCAACTACCGGAATAGAGATTACCATCCCAGTTATTCCTGCATAGTGTGAGCCAACAATTACACTTATTGCTACAATCATTGGATGCAGATTTACAATTTTTGAAACAAGAAATGGGAAGACAAAAAACACATCAACGGCATTAGCTATCGCATAGAGTATAAGAACAGCTCCCATGGCGGGAGAAGTCAAACCATATTCAAGCATTGTAAGACCAATTGCTGGTATTAATCCAAGTACAGGGCCGACGTAAGGGACAATGTTTGTCAGACCAGCAACAAAACCTAAAATAATAGCGTTTTTCACTCCCATGAGCATAAGTCCGCTTGTAATAATGCCACCAACAATGACCGCTTCAACAAATTTGGCAAAAAAATAATTACCAAGTTGTCGATTGAACATATGCATGACGTAATAAAATCTTTCAAAAATAGTATTAGGAGTAAAACTTAAAAATGTTTTTTTAAATACATCAGCGTCTCTTATGAGAAAAAAAGTAAAAAATGGAACTAGAAAAATCCATTCAAAAAGTGTGGCAACATAATTTGGTAATTTTACTGCAAATTCACTTAACCAAGTTTCAACCTGAGTGAGTGTTTGAAATACATATCCATCTGCTAACTCATGTCCTGTTTTCGCTTTTATAAACTCCGTCATTAATTCATATTGAGCAATTATATAACGCTCAATTTGTGGAAGGGAGTATTGGATATCTTGTGTTTGTATAGAAAGTATTGGAATTACTTTTGCAAGTGGAACACCGATGAGAAAACCTAGTACAATAAAAACGATAATTGTCGATTTGGTCCTGTTGACTTTACTGTATCTCATGACCCAATTAACAATAGGATTTAATGCAAGTGAAAGAATATAGGCCAATGAAATAGGAATTGAAATTCGAGGTAATGCCAACACTAGCGTACAGGCTAATAGTATAATAACAGCAAAAAATGTTAATTGAATTTTAACAATATTTTGTCTACTTCCAAGAATCATATTTTCACTTCTTGGTTTTGTTCCAATTGTTTTTCAAGCTTTCTTAAACGGCGGCTCATCTTACTGGCCTCTTCTGTTAAATTATACAACCTATCTGCTAAGGCCAGCGAGATGGATTGAATTAATTTAGCCGCTATTACTGGATGGTTTTCGATTAAATGCTCTAGGTCTGGCTTAAATATTCCAACCAATTCAGCTCTATTTTTTGCGATGGCGGTAGCTGAACGGTGTGTGCCATCTTGCAATAGGGCCATTTCACCAAAGTAGCTAAATTCTTCAAGTGCTATGAATTTTTCTTCTCCAGCTTCTTGACTAAAATCAACTTTTGCCAGTTCAATAATTCCAGAAAAGATAAAATAGAACCCTATTCCAATTTCACCTTCTCTGAAAACAATATCGCCCTCTGCAAATTTTCGACTATGCATAAACTTTGCTAATATTCGCAACTCATTGTCTGAAAAGTTTTTAAGTAATTCTACATTTCGAAGAAATCTAGGAATTGAATCTTTACGTACTCGACTTAATGGATTGGCCATCCATAAATACTTCATCATTCCAAAATCTAATTTCGATGATAGAGCATTGTCTCTTATTCCAGTTTCTTTAATTTCTTTTTCGTAAGAAGAAGCCATGAACAATCTCCATCATTTTTATTAATATAGTCCTAACTGATCTTTACTAATCCACCCTGCAAAAGAAATTGGAAATTTAATATAGAACCAACCATCTTTAAAATCGCCTAGAATGATTTTTGAACCTGGCTTAAGTTTACCTTTTTCATTAAATATTTTCGATGGGCCTTCATAGATAACAACTTCATTCAGAGTGATCGCTTTATTTAACTTTTCAACGTAAAAATGAGAGAGGGCCAGTGGCGAAAAAGAAAGAAGGAGAATGAGCATTATTGAAATTTTTTGCTTCACAATTTTTGACTTGATCAACAAAAGAGATAATAGAATCAGCGCAAGAGTTAATGAGATATAACCTTGAGAGGGTAAAGAGGAAAGACTGTCTATTATTTTATCAGGCAAACTACTTGAAGTGGTTAAATCTTCGTTGTTGTTTTGTGACCTAATAAAATTTAGATTATTTAAGGATGCACTATTTACATAACCTTCTTGAATGGCTTTTTCTAAGTGAAATCTTGCAATTGGATAGTCACCCATTTTAGAGTACACAGTGCCAAGATTAAAATGGAAAATACCTGAGTCAAACTGTTGTTTATTATTAAGAAGAAACTGTGCAGCACCCTTATAGTCTTTCGCCAAATATAATTCTTCAAAAGAAGATGCGTCTTCAGAGTTTTTCTTTGTCGACTGTGTAGACTGCGGCTGCCTTGACGACGTCCCAGATGGCTTTGTCATATTCACTATGCTAGTATTTTTCATAAATTAATTATCCCTTACTCTCAAGAGTTGGCAAGGGAGAAAATGTGTTCATGTTTACGTAAAATATATTCAATCAGGGAAAATTCATCATGAGTATCGGTGTCCATTCTGCAAGCATTAATGAACAGTTTAATAAACTTTTTAGCTCCATTCTCATCGAGCAACAAAAAATAGATCACATTAAAGCTGCCGATGAAGATAAAAAAGAATTGCTTTCTTCCAAACTTAAAGAATATGAAGCCCTAAAAGGTCGTGGATTCTTCTTTCCCTTCATGGCATCTGGAAGAGGACATGGTCCATTTGTTGAGTTAATTGATGGATCTATTAAATATGATTTAATTAACGGTATCGGCGTTAACTTACTGGGGCACTCTCACCCAATTTATATAAAAGCAAACCTTGAAGCTGCTACAAGTGACACAATGATGTGTGGAAATTTATTATCTTACCAAGAGCCCTACGAAGTTAGTAAAATGCTTTTAGAGTCCGTGAGCAAGTCGCATTTAAAACATTTTTGGTTTTCTTGTTCTGGTTCTTTTGCCGGAGATACTGCTTTAAAAATTCTTTGGCAGAAAAAAGCACCGAACTACAGATTGATTGCATTTCAAAAATCTTTTGCTGGACGATCAATAGCCATGCAAGATGTGACTTACAATCAGGCATACCGAGAGGGAATGCCAAAAACAATTCCAGTTGATCATGTACCCCATTATAATTACAACAATCCCGAAAAAGCGATTGAAGAAACTATTGCGGCTTTAGATAACCTGATCGCTCAAAATGGAAATGTCTATTGTGCTCTAACGATAGAAGTAATCCAAGGAGAGGCAGGCTTTATTTACGGTACTAAAGAATATTATAAAGCGATTTGTGAATGGGCTAAAAAAAATAATATCTATGTTTGGATTGATGAAGTTCAGTCATTTGCCAGAACAACAGAATTATTTGCTTACCAAATGTTTGAACTTGATCAATATGTAGACGTTGTCACAATCGGCAAAGTACTTCAGGGAGCTGGTACCTTTTACACAGAAGAACTAAACCCTAAAGCTGGATTAATTGCAGGCACGTTCAATGGGTCAATTGCTTCTCTGAATGCTGCTAAAGCAACCATTCGTTACTTAAAAGAAGGAAATTTTTATGGTGAAAAAGGGCGCATAAAAGATCTTGAGCAGAAGTTTAAAGCCAAATTCAAAGAACTTTCAGAAGGTAGTTGTAAAGGTAAAATTCCTTATTTCGGCGGAATCGGAACAATGCTCTCATTTCAAGTTGGAGACTCAAGTGTTGAGACTACTAACAAGTTCATGAAAAAACTTTTTGACAATGGAATCATTACATTTTCTGCTGGAAAAGAGCCCACTCGAGTGAGATTTCTTATTTCTCTACCAATTTTAGATGAGCACATTGAAGAGATTTTTAAAATTCTTGAAAAAACAATTCATGAAACTATAATTTAGGACTACCTTATGTATATTCTTCGATCTGCAAATTTAAATGATCTGGAAGACCTCTATGAGTTAAGTCAACTCATGCTTTTTATCAATCTCCCTCCAGATAAAGAAATCATTAAATCTAAAATTGAAAGTTCAATACGTTCATTTACTAAGCCATCACGCAAGCTCTGGGAAAATTATTATTTATTTGTTCTTGAAGATTCAAAAGCTCAAAGAATAATCGGTGCATCTATGATTCATGCACAGCATGGCACTGAAGATGAGCCCCATTATTTTTTTACAGTCTCTCAAGAAAATAAATTCTCTAAAACACTCAACACTGGATTTATTCACGGAACATTGAAGCTGGGACTAGACACGAATGGGCCTACAGAGATTGGTGGACTTATTTTAGATCCTGAGTTTAGAAAAAGTGATAAAAGACTTGGCAAGCAGCTTTCTTTTGTGCGCTTTTTATATATGGGAATGCATCCTGATAGATTTAAAGAAACTATTCACTCTGAATTGATGCCTCCATTTGACAATGAGGGACATGCGCCACTTTGGGAAGCAATTGGGCGACGTTTTCTTAATTTAGAATATCACGAAGCTGATGTCCTTTCTCGAAGTAATAAAGAATTTATTTTAAATCTTTTTCCTGCGGATACTATCTATATGACTTTACTTCCAATTGAAGCACGCAATGCTATTGGAAAAGTTGGCGAGTCTACAGCTCCTGTAAAAAAAATGCTTGAGGGAATTGGATTTAAATATACCAACGAAGTTGATCCATTTGATGGCGGTCCACATTATCGAGCAAAATTAAAAGAAATCGCTCCAGTGAAAGATCTATTTGAAGTTGAAATTCTTATTAGGGAAAAAATTATTAAAAGTGACTTAGACTCAATTCTCGCCTCTATACCAAGTAATGACGGAAGTTTTAAGGCTTCTGTAATATCTGGTAATTTAAATAAAGGGACTCCCCCTAAATTTATAATTGATCCTGATGAAGCTCGTGAACTAAACTTAATTGAAGATTTTAAAACGTTTGCAACATATCTATAGGACACTATGACTAAATATAAAATATTAGGAAACTATTTCCATAGCAACTTCCATCTCCCTGCAACAACAGGTCCTTTGGCCGTTGAAAATATTATTAAGCGACAATGTCCTGCAGATCTCTCGCTCAGTTTATGGGAAACTCCCGTTGATTATAGAGATGTAGATCGAGTTATTGAATCAGCTATATCAGGCTTTAAAACCTGGCGAAAACTCACTCAAGAAAAAAGAAATGATTACTTAAAAGCATACCAAGCTGAAGTGAAAAAACGACAAGATGAAATTGCGATTGCGATTGCTTATGAAACTGGAAAGCCATTATGGGATTCTAAGACTGAGGCTGCTTCAATCGTTGCGAAAGTAAATGTTACAATCGAAGATTCATTGCCAAGAATTCATAATAAAAAAATTCTCAGCATTTTGCCAAAAACTGACGGTCATATTATATATAAACCGCTCGGTCCGAGTCTCATTATTGGTCCTTTCAACTTTCCATGTCACTTGGCAAATGGTCAAATTTTAAGCTCATTAGTAGCAGGCAACTCAATCATATTTAAACCTTCCGAAAAAACCTGTTATTCAGCTCAACTCTTAATTGAATGTTTTCATGCAGCTGGATTTCCAGAAGGAGTTATCAATTTAATTCAGGGTGATGGCGAAGTTGCCAGAAGGCTTTTAAAAGAAAAAGCGATTAAGGGAGTCTTTTTTACCGGCTCAAAAGAAGTTGGTAAAAAAATTCTAGATATCACTCATCATGATCTCTCAAAATTGGTTTCTTTGGAGCTTGGTGGAAAAAATACTTCGATTCTTCATAGCGATGCGAATTTGGATCATGCTCAACAAGAATTACTCAAATCATGCTTTTTAAGCTCAGGTCAACGCTGTACCTCAACGTCAATCGTTGCTATTCACAGAAGTATTCATGAAGATTTTATTGCTAAATTTCATGAGATTACAAAAAAAATCATTATTGACCACCCAGTTGAATTTATCCGTGAGCCTTTTATGGGGCCTTTGGTTGATCAATCGGCAGTTGATTCGTATTTATTATTTATGGGCATGGCAAAGCGAGAAGGGATACAAGAAATCATGAGAGGGAAGCAACTTGATCGCTTAAAAAAAGGCCATTATGTAAGCCCATCAATTCATCTCGCTGAAAGATGGAATAATGACAGTATGTTCTTACATAGTGAAATCTTTGGTCCAAATGTCACTTTTATTCCCTATGACACTATTGAAGAAGCAATAACAATTGCCAATGCCACTGAATATGGCCTTGCAACTGCTGTTTTTACAAAAGATCAAAATATTTTTAACTTATGTATTGAAGAAATTGAATCTGGATTGGTTAACTTGAATCGATCAACAGTGGGAGCATCTGCCAAATTACCTTTCGGCGGTGTTAAAAATTCTGGCAATTTTCGACCAGCAGCTCTTACCACTATAGATGCATGCGTTTATCAAATGTCTTGCTTGGAAGTGCTTAGTGATGAAGCAGATGATATTAAGTCAATCATTGGCTTAGATATCTAAAATTCTTTTCCATCTAGCATGTCTCGCAACTTGAATTTTAACATAATAACTGTTTCTTCAATTTGTGAGTTCTCAACAAGTGAAAGTGCTTTAATATATTCGGCTGAATTTTTCCCAAGAGATTTCCTATGAATTGTTCCAAGTACATAAGCTTGGTCAATAGCAATATCAAGATATTCATCAGTATGAAATTTTTTTAAATCTAATGTCGGTCCCATGAGCTCTGCATCACTGACTACAAAGATTTTCTTATCTAAATGAATATTAAATTTAAAAAAATTGAAATCATTTAAGTCACTTGAGTGTAAATCTATATTTTCATTCGCTTCAGTAATATCTAACCACCTAATCTTTTCGTAAGGTTTTAACCTAGTCAGAATTTGCAAGCTCTCAATTTCTTCATTTCGTCCTGCCGACTTAACAAGTTCATAATTATCGAATATTTCTAAATTGGGAAATTTTTTTCGTAAAAGTGCTTTAAGCTTTTCTAATTTTTTAGGTTTAATGCCTATGTGATTTTTCTTAAACTTAAATGGTTTCTCTATTTGAACATTTGAAAAGAAATAAGTTTCTCGTTGGGACCTTGCCTCTTCAATTCCTTTTTCTATGTAAAATGAAAAAGGCTTATTTTCCAAATAAAAACCTTTTTTATAAGATTCAAAATACATATTCCAATCTAACTTGCGATCAACTTGTCTAATTGAGACCAAATGAGCAAGTATATCATTATGATAAAAACCATTGCTAAGATTGTTTATGTTATAAGCTGTAAAAATTGTTTTCCCTTGCTGGTTTTCAGCAAATAAGAAATTTTCCATATGTGAATCTTCAATGACTTTTCCAAAAAATGGCTGCAAGGTGATGAATGAGTTTTGAATTTGAGATTTTGATAATTCTGAAAAAAACTTACTAGTAATTCTTCGATAATCTTTCCTATCAAGACTCTTTTGTTCTTGATTATTTCTATCCATACTTGATGCTGGCCCTCTGGAGGCAAGGACTTTTTTATCAACTGGAAGGAAATCACTGAATGTATATTTGGTATATAAAAAAGCTAAAGTGAAAAGTGTAGGTAAGTAAAACCACTTCATTTAATACTGCTTCTTATTTACTAAAACACCGGACTCATTTGAATCCCCTGCTTTTTGATTGGTCGATTTAATTTGTTCGACGTCTACATTGGAATTTTTTTGATATAGGTCTATGATTTCTTTTTGCTTGAGAGATTTCTGAGATTTTTTTAACCTCGATTTTTCAATTAAAATAAATGATGACATGTTCTCATCTTCAACATGTTCTATTTTAATTTCTTCTTTGATTGCTGGCTTTTCTACCTGCTGTTCAAAATAATCTTCAGCCAACTGAGAAGTTGCTATAAGCCTAGGCCTTGATTCAAACAAGGTTCCCTCTTCAGCCACATTGGAAACAACCTGATCTTCTTTAAAATTAAAAGGTAAGATCTTAGCTTCTTTTTCTAAGTGTTTTTGAGCATGCTCTTCGTGAATAATATCGACAGAATCATTGCTTGAAAAATCTCTATAGATTTCTTTTTCAACCCGTTCATTTACTAAATCTGTGAGTGATAAAAACTTTCCGCCATTATGCTTTGTTGCAATGTCTGCAATTTCTTCAGGCGTAATAATTCTCATCAAATTCATTATGAGCAAGTTTTGAGTGGCCATAGTAATTAGCTTTTCGGCTAATCGCTTCATAAACTTGAGTTTTTTAATCTTCTATCTCTGGATTCGTGTTTTCAGTGCCTTAAGAGAAAGAGCGGGCTTTTTGTAAAAAAATACTAGACATTATCTTCAATAATTTTTATAACTTGGAGACTTATTTCAGTTCTGTTGGGGAGTGGCGCAGTGGTAGCGCAGTAGACTGTTAATCTATTGGTCGTGGGTTCGAGTCCCACCTTCCCAGCCATTTTTAAAATCCACATCCATTTTATAGCTTTAAATACACTTAACATCGGTGAGGTCCTATGAATGATCAGTTATTTTCCAAAGATTTCCACAAAAAACTTCATAAGAATGTTGAAAAGAGCTTTCATGATTTTATCGATGACCTTAGGCTCGACTTTCAAAGAGGCTTCAATACAGACGTAGTGGATGCTGATTTTTTAGACCAGCTAAATGATATTGTTCATGACGAAAACTTTGATAAATTCTCACCCTTAAAATTTTACTGGTTAAATTTAATTGATAATCTAATTTACGTTATCCAACTCCATGAAGAACTGCTTCTCGAGGAAGGAGTCGATACAGATGAATTAACAGACCTAGAAAATGAATTATTTAACTTTTGGAATGATTCTGAATTAGCTGAGAGTTTTTTAAATTTTCTAAAAGATGGATCTCCGGTAGTAGAAGTTTCAAACAACTTGATACCTTTACTCGAAAATCAGATTGTTTCATTCTATGTAATGCACATAAGTCTATATAGACAAGAATTTACAGATGCATTAATGTATCAAGTTGTGCCAGAGCTAGGTGATTCTGAAAAAAAGATTTATATAACAGATGCCCATTTACCGGTTAACTTAAAAAAGACACCTGAAACCTATCCTTCACTGCCATTAAGATCAATTACTCCTGAGAATTCAAAACTAGTTATTGAAGTTTCTGACAAACCACTTGAACTTAATATTGAAAAATCACCAACTCCAATTATCTTAGAAGACTTAGCATTATTTGTTTTACCTCATTGTGACTTGGGCGAGAAAAAAATATCTGAATTTAAAAGAGACATTACTAAAGCTCTAAGCAATATTAAAAAAGCAAGTCCTCATCTTTATGACACTTTTAAAAGTTTCACACATACAATCGTACCAGTTAATGAAAAAGACATCGTTAGCTACTCAATGCAGTCATTACCAGGATATTCATGTATTAACATGTTTGATAGAGATCAAATTGATCTTATGGATGACTTACTTCATGAAAATGGACATCATTATTTAAATACGTATTTAAATCACCTCGATTTAATAAATGAAGATGATGACAAAGTTTATTTTTCTCCATGGAGGAAAGCTCTTCGTCCAATAAGAGGTATTTACCATGCAACCTTTACTTTCTTTTGGGCAATGGAACTCTTTGCATGCTTGAATGTTGCAAGCGAGAAGAAAACATTAACATTTACGAAAGAAGAAAAAGTAAAAATAAAATCTCGTTTTTTAGAAGAATTTTACATGTTAGAATACTGTAAGCCTGACTTTACTCACGCCTATAAAAATAAACGAGTGAACAAAGATGGTTTAAATTTAATTAATTCAATCTATGTCCGTATTGAATCATATAAAAAGAATGTTTCAATCGTTTTTAATGAGTTAGAAAAAATTGACATCAACGCTAGTCAAAAGATTACAAAGCTTCGAGCAGATTTAAGTTCGGCCAGAAATCATTATAAGTTGATTTAGCTTCGTTTGCATTTCATTAGCAGGCATCATGTCACCCCTTTTGGAGGCGATATCGATGCCTTTTTTATAGACTTGCTCTGCCCTTTCTAAATTGCCAAGTGCCTCTAGAGCTTTACCGAGAAGCAAATAAGCTGCAGAATATTTTTCATCCAATACTACTACTTTTTCTAAAACATTTACTGATTCAAAATATTTTTCTCTGAAATAGTAGACATCACCTAGACCAAATAGAGCGATTGTGTCCTCGGGGTCAATTTCCAAAACCTGATTAAACATCATTTCTCTTCGATTTATGTCTTCATTTTTTTTCTTTTTTTCTTCTTCAATCCGCTTCTTGTTTTTAGACTCTTCTCCGAAAACAGAAAATGACTTGACTGTAGCTTTGGCTTTCTCGGCTTCAGCTTCTTCAATTTTGCCCAACTTCATTAGATAAAGCGATTTATTTGTATGCGCCATTACTGAAGATGGGTTAACTAATAGTAACTTCTCCATCCAGTTTATAGCCTCTTGGTAATTTTCATTTCTGCCTAATATAACACCAACTGATTCATAGGCATCAGAATATTCAGGATCAAACTCGATGGCCCTAATCATGAAATTCATTGCTGATTCAATATTTGAAGATTGAAACTCGTTCACACCTAAATGATAAAGTTCAGAAGAGATTTCTTTATAAGTTTGGTTTTTAAAATAAGGTAAATAAGAAACGACTGCCTTAATTTTATAATCACCAATTTCTAACTCGAGGGTTTTCCCTTCTACTCTAAAATCTCGCATTAAATTTGCTTGCAAATAATTATTAACTTGGTAGTTAATTTTTCCTGCTTTTATATTATCGATAGAAAAATTTATTAATGGTACGACCTGATCGGATTCAAGTTTAAGTAAAACAGGGTAATATGCAGCACCTCTATTGTTTTGAATCTTAGCGACAGTTTCTTGACCGAGAAAGCATCCTTTTTTGTAAGAAATTGCTATCTGGTTTAAAAAACTATCATTTATAAAATTGCTTTCATTAATATCTTTTCCCCATATTGGATAGCCATTGAGAATTCTGATTTCTTCTAATTCTATTTCATTAACTTCTGGCAGATGATCAATATCGTAAAAGCTAATTGCCGCATTAATTCCATTAAAAACAAGTGAAAATAAAAATTCATCTTTATTTATTTTTAAAGGATTAAAAAATAAATAAAGAAGCCGCTTAATGACACTTAATTCAACATCATCCATAATAATGAATTTGTTAAAATCTAAAATAATAATTTCTTCTAATATCTTAGGGCACAAAATATAAAGGCAATCTTGAATTCTGGCTAAGTAAAAAAATGATTGGAGTTTACCTCCGCGATTTAGTCTTGAAGTTAAATGTGCAGAACCTATTTCCAAACTGGACAGGTCATTTGTTACTTGTCCCTGAAAAAAACTTTCCCGATCTTTTCCTTTAATTTGGATCAAAGACCAATCAATTAATTCTTTTTTATAAGGACTGAATCTTAAACTCGTTAAAACACTTTTCATCTCTTAAACTGAGAACGATTCGCCACACCCACACGTATTTGTGGCATTGGGGTTACTGAAAACAAAGCCCTTGCCATTAAGGCCATCTTTGAAGTCCAGCTCGACTCCTTTTAAATAAATTGATGACTTAGGATCAATGATGATTTTAATATCACCAAAATCAAGAACATTATCTTTTTCAGTCTTTTCAGAAAATTCAATTTTATATGACAATCCTGAACAACCACCTCCAGAAACACCTAACCTAAGGCCGGTATTAAGGCTTTTTTGCTCTTTTTGATAAATATCTCTAATATGCAGAAGGGCTTTTTCAGTCACAGTTATAATTTGTTCCATAGTAACCTCAGTTTAGATGTCTTTCGTCAGGTATATCCACTCATTATTAACATATTATAGCACGTTTCATAAAGAATGTTTTGCTTATCATTTTGTGAATTTGCCATATTGAGATAGTATATAAACAGGAGGTTGTATGGCCGTAATACTTTTTCTTAAAATGGCAAATGGCGAAATTGCTGAACTTCCGCTATTTGGGATGATTACCTTAGGTCGATCAAGTTCTTGCGATTTTAAAGTTATCGATACAAAAATTTCAGCCAAACATTGCAGCTTTGAGTTAACCAAAAAAGGTGAAGTCATCGTTACTGACCTGGGTTCAACTAATGGGACCTTTATAAATAATTCTAAAATCGTTCAATCAGCCATGAGACTAAATGACACTGTCTTAATGGGAACCACTACTATAAATATCGACGAAAGGCGTTTGACTGCTCTTGAAAAAAGAGCAATTGGTATAACTATTAAAAGGCCAAGATCGGAGCCTAAAGAGTTGCCTCCCCTGGAAAAAAAAGCAGCTACAGTTATTGAAAATCTTCTTCCAGTAAAACCTGCAATCTCAGAAAACTCAACGATGAAAAAGAAAGTGGCCCTAAAAAAAGATTTAAAAGAAAAAATCAAGCTGCCACCAGAAATAGCTCCGCCAGAGTCCACTCTTGAGCAAGAACCAAGCAGTGGAATGACAAAGTTACTTATACTTGAAAAAAGTAAGCGTTCTAAACGCTAACTATCTTTCTGGGACCCAAAGTGTTTCCTCTATGTTCTTTGTTGAGTTAATATACCTAGAAATTACAAAAAAATAATCTGAAAGCCGATTGATAAATGCCAGCGCTTTTTCAGGGACTTCTCCATTATGTTGATCTTCAAAGTCGACCATTTGTCGCTCTAATCTTCTGCAGACGGTACGGCAAATATGAAAAGCCGCTGCCGCGGGATCTCCACCAGGTAATATAAAATTTTTTAAAGGAAGGCACTGCGAATCCATTTGATCGATATCAACTTCTAATTGTGAAATAGTTTTCTCTTTTATTTGTGGAAGCTTGTAGAGGTCGCGTTTATCTTTTTCGCACGCTAGATTACTTCCTAGGTCAAAAAGAGCTGATTGAATTTGCACAAGCAAAGAAAGATCAAAATTACTTGGAAGCAATGAGATGGCCATTCCAATATGCGAATTCAACTCATCAACTTCACCATATAGATGTATTCTTGGATCACTCTTTTTAATTCGAGTCCCACCAACAAGACCAGTGGTTCCCGAATCTCCGCCCTTTGTATATATTCCAGATTTCTTCATTACATATTCCTTCTGTATTTTCCGCCAACTTCATAGAGAAGATTCGTAATTTGTCCCAGACTGGCATAATTCACCGTGCTCATGAGTTCTTCAAAAACATTCCCGTCACTTAAAGCTACGTCTTTTAGTTTTCTAAGAGCCTCCGCTGACTTATTTTTATTTCGTTCTTTGAATTTATTTAAGCGATTTATTTGATCCATTTTCTCATCATCTGTACAACGCGAGATTTCTATTTCTTTGGCCATCTGCTCTTTAATATTTGGTGCGATATAGGTGTTTACGCCTATTATTGGAAATTCTCCAGAATCTTTGAGTGTCTCATAATAAAGAGATTCTTCTTGAATTTTGGATCTCTGGTACATGGACTCCATAGCACCTAAAACACCACCTTTATCAGAAATATTTTCAAATTCCTTTAATACTTGTTCTTCAACAATCGCAGCAAGTTCTTCAACTATATATGCACCTTGTATTGGATTGTCTGTTTTGTTCATTCCAAACTCACGATTAATAATCATTTGAATCGCCATTGCTCTTCTTACTGATTCCTCAGTAGGCGTTGTAATCGCTTCATCGTAAGCATTCGTATGTAGTGAATTACAATTATCTGCCAGTGCTAAAAAAGCCTGCAAAGTAGTTCTGATATCATTAAAATCTATTTCTTGAGCATGAAGTGATCGGCCTGATGTTTGAACATGGTATTTAAATTGTTGCGATTTTTCATTGGCACCATATTTATCTCTCAACGTAACGGCCCAAATTTTTCTCGCGACTCTACCCATAACTGTATATTCTGGATCAAGTCCATTGGAAAAAAAGTAAGAGAGATTTTGAGAAAAGTCATCAATGTTCATACCGCGTGATAGGTAGTACTCTACAAAAGTAAATCCATTTGAAAGAGTAAAGGCCATTTGTGAAATAGGGTTCGCTCCAGCTTCCGCGATATGATATCCGGAAATCGAAACAGAATAATAATTTTTAATAGCATTTTTACAAAAGTACTCTTGAATATCACCCATCATTTTTAAGGCAAATTCTAAAGAAAAAATGCAGGTATTTTGAGCTTGATCTTCTTTTAAAATATCGGCTTGAACAGTTCCTCGAACTTGTCTCATGATTTCAATTCGTTTTAATTCATTCCAGTAGTCTTCCCCTTTAAGAGATTGTTTCATCGCTGTATTCATGAAAAGTGCTAAAATTATTGGAGCTGGCCCATTAATTGTCATAGAAACTGAAGTAAAGGGATCGATTAGACTAAAATCTTTATAAAGATCTTCCATATCATCAAGAGTAGCTATTGAAACTCCAGCTTCTCCGATTTTTCCAAAAATATCAGGGCGGATATCTGGATCTTCACCGTATAAAGTCACTGAATCAAATGCCGTCGAAAGTCTTTTGGCACGATCATCTTTAGACAAATAATGAAAGCGATTATTTGTTCTTAATGGCCCACCTTCTCCTGCAAACATTCGTTTCGGATCTTCATCTGCTCTTTTAAAGGGAAAGATGCCAGCAGCGAAAGGAAAATGCCCTGGTAGGTTTGAATCTTTTATAAAGCGATATTTTTCAGATAACGAGTGAAGTTTTGGATATGCAACTTTTGAAACTAGATTATGAGAGAGAGATTCATATTTTGTTTTTACCTTTATCTCTTTGCCACGAACCGTGTATGAAAAAGTTCCTGCTTCATATTGAGCAATAGTCTCTTCAAACGTTTTTAATTCCGTGAAGACATCTGCTGGTAAAGTGGCTTTGACTTCATTGAGTTTAACTTTGACCTCTTGATTTTCAGGAAGAAGATGAGTTGTTATTAAAAGTGCCTCATAGTCTTTTAACTTTTCTGCATTTTCCAGAGCTGCTTTGTTGTAACCTCTAACAGCACCAGATATGTCCCGTAAATAAAGGGCTCTTTCTGGAGCAATTATTCTCTTTTTTATTCCCGGAGCTTTATCGCGATTTATATTTTCTATATTTTCTGTCTTGATATTTAGTTTCGAAACAAGATCGTAGAAAAGTGCATTCACTCCGACATCATTAAACTGGCTGGCCATTGTTCCATAAACTGGCAATTCACTATCTTCAGGTGCACCTGGATGACCTGCAAATTGGTTGTGATTTCTTCTCCATTGTTTCCTGATATCTCTTAAAGCATCTTCACTTCTCGGCTTTTCAAATTTATTTAAAACAATAAAGTGTGCAGCTTCGAGCATTTCGATTTTTTCTAACTGTGTAGCGGCACCATACTCCGGTGTCATGACATAAATACACTTGTCAGCTACTTTAGTAATCTCATCACTTGCCTGTCCAATGCCAGATGTTTCAACTAAAATGAGATCAAAGGGCTGTGTTTTTAAAAACGATACAACATTTTTAATCTGAGGAGATAATTCGGTATTTGAATCTCTAGTGGCAAGAGACCTAATATAAAAATTATCAAAACTTGCACTTCCCAATCGAATTCTGTCGCCAAGAAGAGCACCAGATGTTTTCTTCTTGGTAGGATCAACTGAAATAAGAGCTATTTTGCAACCTGGTGAATATCGATAAAATCTTAAAAGCAATTCATCTATTAAAGAAGATTTTCCAGCTCCACCTGTACCGGTTATGCCCAAAACAGGAACGACTCCAGGTGAAAACGTAACTGGCACTTCACCGTTATCTTCAATTGCAGTAATCACTTTGGACATCTGTCTTTTATTAAGACTGCCCTGTTTAAATTTTGCAAAGTCGACACCATCAAGAGTTGAATAAGTGGCTTTAGAAATCATGTCATCGATAATTCCATTTAATCCGATTTCCATTCCGTCTTGAGGAGAATAAATTTTTGTTATTCCTCGACTATGAAGAAGTTTAATTTCTGAAGGAGTGATGACTCCGCCACCTCCTCCAAATATTTTGACATTTTGGGCACCCGCAGCATCCAAAAGCTCTCTTATGTATGTGAAGTACTCGACATGACCGCCTTGATAAGAACTCAATGCAAGTGCTTGAGCATCCTCTTGGAGTGCGGCGTCAACGACTTCCTGCGCCGAACGATTATGCCCTAGGTGTATGACCTCCACTCCCTTTGATTGGAGCATTCTTCGCATGATATTGACCGAAACATCATGTCCGTCAAAAAGGCTGGCAGCAGTTACAAATCTAAGTTTTTTCATAATCTTCACTTCGTCTCTGGTTAATCTATTAGCAAGAAAGTTTAATATGAGTTATAATCGAGGATATTTATTAACACAAATTACATGATTTGGGTTTGCTATGAGCACCGAAAATACGTCAAATAAAGATAATAATGCTTCTACAAATGAAGAGGACACTCTCATTGTTGAAAATCCTTTCCACTCGGCTCGATTAAAGCCTAAGAGAAAAGGAAAAAAACCACCAAAACTTCTTGCAGTTGTCCATCAGTCAGGTTGCACTGGTTGTGAAATTTGTATTCAGGGTTGTCCAGTTGATTCAATTGAATTAGTTCCAGGGCCATTGCCAGAAAACCCACAATTTAACCAAACGGTCGAAATAGATCTTGCAAGATGTATTGGTTGTCAGAATTGTTCTCAAGACTGTCCTTGGGAAACCATTATGATGTATGAGCATGATGATGCTTTTACTGCTTGGTCACACGAAACTTTAAAGTCAGAACTTTATGTTGATGAAAATCACATAGAAGACGTTAAGAAAAAAGTTTTAGCCTAACTATCTTTCCATCGCTTTTATCGTCTTAGTAGCGTCTGGAAAAACATCAGTCGGCTGCTTAAATTTTCTCTTTTCATCGTTTACGATATTAGATTGCTCTTGGCACGTTCATAAGGCAGCTTTTCAGTTCTTCCATCTCAACACAAGTAGCTTTGGCTTCATCGATTTCTTGTAGTTCTTTATCGTTATACATTCCATTTTTATGATATCTGGAAATGTTACCAATGATTCTATCTGTCGCTTTTAAATATGAGTCCAATGAAGAGCCAATAAGCATTACACGAGTACAATCTTTATAATGTGAAGAATTGATAGCTAGTTTCTTATCAAGGAAACTCTCTAGGGATTTTTTGTTGGTTGTACTTATATTTCGCAATAACTCTTTCACAGACGAAAACTCAGTCGTCTCTGTAACCAAAAGAGCTATAGGATGCTTTTGATAATTAAAACTCTTAATTGAAGCTTGAATATCGCTTTGGCGTTCTTCACAATCTGCTTTTTTTGCTTTTATAGACGCTTTTATTTTAACCATGTTTCTTGCGCGCTCTTCATTTTGACAAGAAGTTCTAAAGCACAACATTCCAATATCTTTTAATCCCTTATCAAGTTCACCAACTGCTTTTAATAGCAATAATGTTGACCCCGTATCAAGAATCTCATCAGCAACTGCTTCGTTAATAAAGAAATTGAAATAGGACGTTTTTTGATTACTTTTTAATTCCTCAACCTTAATTAACTTACCATTAATTTTAATCTCACCTTTCATATAACCAATTAAAGTAAATCTAATTTTGTTATTTGAAATTTTCATCAAATAATTAAGACCATCTTTTTCTCTAGTTATTCTAGGCAATTCTCTCGAGGCGTGATTATTATAAAAATCTACACCTGTTTGAAAATCAGCAACGACTTTTTCAGTTAAATAATTCAGTGTACTTTCTTCTGTTGGTGGACTCGCAAAAGCAGTAGTCGTTAACATAGTTAAGAAAAAGAGAAATAAGAGTGACTTTTGCATTGAGAACTCCAACTAAATTTATAGAGCTATTTTATTGTAATTCATATTGCCCTATTATCCAATCTTTGCCTCAGGTGTTATCCAAGCTATTGTAATCATAAAATGGACTTATTAAATAATGAAAATTATTGCCTCATTTGTTTGCTTATATTCACGCGGTGGTAGGCAAATATACTTAGAGAAATAATCAACAAACCTAGTGAAAGTAGCTGAGAGCTCGAAAGTTGAAAGTAATGAATTCCTCGCACAAGATCACCACGGAAGTATTCTACAATAAATCTTAATAACGAATAAAGGAAAAGATACCAAGAAAGTATTTTTGACCATATTTCTTTTTTGTGTATTTTTTTAATAATGATTACACCAATAATTACTAACCCCGTAGCTTCATAGAGCTGAACCGGATGAACTTCTCCCCCATGCATATGCACTGACCATGGATACGAACACTGTGAACCAAAACAGCAACCAGTTAAAAAGCACCCCACTCTTCCGATCGCATGGCCAAAAATAAGACTGGGTAATAATAAGTGACTTTCTTTGATTGGAAACTTTTTAAACTTTAGAGAATAGAATAAAAAATAAATCAAACCAAGAATTAATCCACCATAAAAAACAAAGCCTCCCCCAAGCCAGAAAGCGTCTGCATAAAGGAACTTTTGCACTTCAATTTCAGAGGAAAAAAAGAGAAAAAAAAGTTTAGCCCCTACCCAAGAACTTGCAAATAAACCTATAAATAATTTTACTAAATTTACTTTTTCGTTTGAGTATTTATGAAAGAAATAGTCTGCCAACCAATATCCAACTCCCCATGAAAGCCCCATAAAAAGAGGATAGGCGTAAAGTGTAAAAAAAGAAGATTCAAACAGAACTGGTAGCATTTTCTTTTTTCTGGCTTCTGGTTTCTCTGTAGGTTTCAAAGATTAAAAGAAAAGCTGCAATAGTTATTGAACTATCGGCTATATTAAAAGCTGGAAAGTGATGAGGACCCCAGAAAAAATCTAAGAAATCGACAACGTAATTTAAACTAAAACGATCAATGAGATTTCCAACAGCGCCTGCAAAAATTAAACTATAGGCCAGGCATTGAATTTTTTGTGTATTTCTCGTTGTCCAAATTAAGTATAAGAGCCAAAAACAAGCAATAACAGGAACTCCAAAAAATAAGGGTACTCGTATCCAGTCTGCAGAATGTCCAAACATTCCAAAAGCTGCTCCTGGATTTCTCACATAGGTAAAATGGAAAAGACCATCAATAACTGGAATGGTTTCTCCTAGAAAAAATTTTTGCTGAACAATCGCTTTGGTGACTTGATCTCCAATAATTATTGTGGAAATTAAGATACACATTTTATAAATCATATTCATAAGACTTATCCGTTTACGTAATCTTTCGCATGAATTTCATACTTTTCAATTTTTCGAAGTAATGTCTTCTTTGGAATATTCGCTTTTAGTGCAGTTTGGTTAATCTTTCCTTTATTTTGTCTTAAAGCCCAAACAATAAATTCTTTTTCAAATAAATCTTTGGCGATTTGAAAATCCATAACCATTTCTTTTGAGTTTAAAACATGATTGAAAGAAAAACTATCTGGTGCTCTTGAATCTTCACCACTTTTCATATCAAAAATTGAATCTTGAATTCCTTCAACATCAATCATCATATCTGCACTTTCTTCTGGTTCAGGAACTTTTGTTGCAGATGTTAATTTTAAATTTCCTGGCAATGAAGGCGCTTGAATCATGTCTGAGGATTCAATAATAAAGGCATGTTCTATTACATTTCGTAATTCACGAATATTTCCAGGCCATGAAAAGTTGACTAGTAAGTTTTTTGCTTCTTCACTTACACCTTTAATGTTCAACCCATGAACGTTATTAAAGTATTTTATGTAGTAATCAACGAGAAAAGGAATGTCACTTTTTCTTTCACGAAGTGGGGGCAAATAAACTGGAAGTACATTTAAACGATAAAATAAATCCTCTCTAAACGTTCCATCTGTAATCATTTTTTCAAAAGGCTTATGTGAAGCTGCAATGACTCTAACATCGACCTTTATTTCACGATTTGAACCGATTGGAGTAAATGTTTTCTCCTGTAAAACTCGCAAAAGCTTTACTTGCATAGTTGGACTGACATCTCCAATTTCATCAAGAAATAACGTTCCACCATCGGCATATTGAAACTTACCTAATTTTCTTTCATTGGCATCTGTAAAAGCTCCTTTTTCATGTCCAAACAATTCAGACTCAATAAGGTTTTCAGGTACAGCGGCTAAGTTGATTGTAACAAACTTTGCATCTTTTCTAGGTCCATTAAAGTGGATTGCTCGAGCAACAAGTTCTTTACCTGTACCAGATTCACCTCGAATTAAGACAGGGGTATTCACTTTGGCAAGCTTATCAATTACATTGAAAACTTTTTGCATTACATGAGATTCACCAACAAATTGGTCATCCCCGCCAAGAGAAAGTCTTGGAGATGAAAACATCGATGTTTCAACAAGAGATCTTGCTTTTAGGGCACGCTTTATTAAAGCGACTAGATTTTCTGAAGATATCGGTTTTTCTAGGTAATTATAGGCGCCTTCTTTAACAACCTTAACTGCATCTCCAACATTGGAATAAGCAGTTAAAATAATGACTATAACCGATGGGTCAACTTTTTTAATTTCTGTTAATGCAGAAATTCCATCCATTTCAGGCATGTTGACGTCCATAACGACTAAATCATACTTTTCTTTATAAACAGCATGCAAAGCTTCTTTACCGTTATTGGCGACATCCACAGAAAAGCTATGGTAAAGCAAAGCCTCTTTTACAGAATCTTGTAAAACTTTATCATCATCAACAACCAATACACGATGCATACCCATTCTCCTGGAATTATTCCTAAAGATATTTTACTACTTATTCACTAATTTAACTAAGAATTTTGTTTCAATACCTGCATTTGATTCAACAGAAATTGATCCACCATGAAGTTCAACGAAGTATTTTACAAGATAAAGGCCTAGGCCCGTGCCTTTTATCGAATGATTTGCATCGTTTTTTATCCGATAAAATTTCTCAAAGATATTGGATAATTCTTCGGCGGGTATTCCTACCCCGTTGTCCTTTATTTCAATATACACCCATTTTTCATCGTCCCATGTCAGCACTTCTACCACCGAACCTGGCCCCGAATATTTAATTGAGTTTTCCACAAGGTTTGAAATAACACGTGTGATTAAGTTTAAATCAACTTGAATTGGGTAAAGAGGGGCCAGGCTCTTTTTAACTTGGACTTGTTTTTGTCCAGCGCTAAAATTTAATTCCTTTATTACGACTTCAATAATTGAATTTATGTCTTTTGAAACAATATTGAGTCCAAAATTGCTAGACTCTATTTTAGTTAAATCTAAGATCGATGAAATAAATTTATTTAATTCTTTCGTCGAATCAATAATCAGTTGGGATTTTTCGCGAATCTCTGGGTTACCTGCATTTTGAGTATAGATATTGTCGGCAACTCCTGCAATTTTGGCGACCGGTGTTTTTAAGTCATGACTCATGAGAGATAAAAAATTCTGTTTAAGTTTTTCAACTTGTTTAAGTAATTTTGCTTCTTCTTGAATGGCAAATCTTCTTTGGTATTCTCCGATAGCACGAAAAGGAATCCAGATATAATAAACTACAAAAACGGTGACAACTAAGTGAGCGGTATAAAGCCAAAAGCCAGCTAAGATAAAAAACAAATATGAAAGAAGCAATATAGAAGTTAAGACTATTAAAGTAATAATTAAACCATCTTTTGGCTTGAGCTTGGAAATTAAAAACGAAAGAATAATTGCCACCAAAAAGGCTAATACATTTGAAACTGATCGCGGCAACATTTTAATAGTCTTATTTTGAATAAGTGCATCAATGATAGTTGCATGAATGATAAGTTTTGGTGCTTTGTATTCTTCTAGATTATAGGGCGTTAAAAAAAAATTATTACTTTGAGAAATATAATTGGGACCAATTAAGACAATTTTGTCCTTAAATATTTCTGGTGAGAAATTTCCAACCAATACTCTGTGATAGGGAATAGTTTTATACTTAAACTCACTGTATACAGGTGAGTCGACATACCTAAATAATACAAAATTTGCATCAGCTTCATCGTTATAATAAGCACCAAGTACATCCGAGACATTTAGGATGCGCTCATTTTTAATTTTTCTATATTGATTAGCTGTGTGCAAATGAATACTTTCTTCACCGGAAACATTAAATATTGCTCGCCTCACAACATCATCTTTAGCGAAAATGTTATTATCAACATTCAGTTGTGCTAATGAATAATCAAATTCTCTCAATGCAAAAGGAGGTAAATCTTCCCCTCTAACTTCATCAATCTCTGTTCCAAAGTTTACAATTCCGCCTTTATTTTTAAATTTTAATAGTTGTTGTTTAAACTCCTGAAAATAAACATCATTTTCATTATCAACTTCTGGCATTTTAACAAAATAATTTATTATCTTAGGTTCTGAACGTAAAACCTTTTCTAGAAACCTGGAGTGAGTTGCATATGTGTACGGATATATGTCTCCTAGATAGTCATCACTTTCTTCGTCGAGAGTCACAATCACTATTTCCTTGGTCGACTTAGTCGTGAAATCCCATCTCATTCTCAAGTCATAAAATATAGATTCAAAAGATGCTAGCGGATATTGAAAAAGAATTGAGACAAAAATCAATGTGAATAACAGTGGATAATAATCAGAAATATCAACTTTGGGAATTTTAAATTTTTTCATTTTAAATCGCCGACAGGGCCTTAAGCCTTTTATTGATATCAACCGGACTTAACAGAACACTTTCGACTGCATCAATTGTTTGATTTTTTGCATGCACTAAATCAGAAAGTGCCAGGTATCCAATTAATTTTTCATTTTGACTCTCGAGAAATGAAAGTTTGAATATGGCAGAGATGTAATCTTTTTTTAAACCTCTCATACTTCCAACAATTAAATCAAAACCAATGACATCTTTTTCTTTTTCATACATTAAATTCTTCAAAGCAAGCGCTGGGTAAACAAAAACGATTAAAAATTCTTTAATTTTTTTAATTTTCACTAATGAATACATTAAATAAAAAGGGGAAAATATAACAAGAAAAAGTAATGACACCATTGTTCTGGACTGTGCTTCTTTGCTTTTAATTTTCAAAAGTGAGGCATAAATTAAACTGTTCAATTCATTTTTTGAAAAACCTAAATAAACATTACGACCTATTATTAAGGCAGGTGTTCCAAAATATGAATCCGTAAAATAGACATTGTTTTCGAATGTATTGGACCAGTAAATGGCAACATGCTTTATGCCAAGATGTGCACTTAGGTTTTTAATTTGATTAATTAAATTTTCATCATCAGTAACATAGCGTGCTCTTGAAAATACCAAGATAATTTTTTCACCCCATTTTGAAATGAAACAAAAAACTAAGACCCCGAAAAGCAGCCCAACAAAAAGACCATAATTAAGATTAAAAATCAGACCAATAACCGCAAAGAATATAAAAAATATAAACAAAACAATTATAAGATACTTGTGACGTAAAATAAAAACTCCTTAATTCCATAAGTCTTCATGTCATTATTACAATGATGTTTCTAAATTATAGACAAAAATTCGGTTGAGAGCTATAAGGCACTAAGCGTATAAGTAAGAAGAAGTGTGGGGGATTTATTGTTCACCTAAGTCATTAATATTAATGACTTTTTCACACTGCGTATCTCGTATTTTTTTAAAATATGGTAATCATGTCAGGAATTAGTTTCTTGTGGGGGTATTTTTATGAAGTTTGAACGATTACTTTTCGGAACTGCTGGTGTGCCCAACTCAACACCTAAAAAAAATAACCCTATCGACGGTGTTAAGCAAGTTCACGCCCTTGGTTTAGATTGTATGCAATTAGAGTTCGCCCATGGCGTTCGAATGAAAGAAGAAGTCTCTTCTGGTCTTCGAAAGGTTTCATACGAACTTGGAATTCCACTTACTTCTCACGGCCCTTACTACATCAATCTTAATGCTCGTGAACAAGACAAGATTGATTCATCGGTAGAGAGAATTATTCAGACTGCTAAAATTTCTGATCTTTGCGGTGCGGAGTCTATGACTTTTCACGCTGCCTTTTATATGAAAGATTCGCCTTATGATGTTTTTGACCTTGTTCAAAAATCACTTAATGTGATTGAAGAAAGACTTAATCGTCTTGATATTCAAATTGAGTTACGTCCAGAGCTTACAGGAAAAACTTCTCAATTTGGTTCATTAGAGGAGCTTATTGATTTAACAAAATCTGTATCTTCATGTTCACCTTGTATGGACTTTTCTCACTTATTTGCACGTACAAATGAATACAACACATACGAAGAGTTTTGTACCGTACTTAAGAAGTTAAAAGAAGAGTTAGATCCGAACGCACTCCAAAATATGCATATACATATTTCTGGAATTAGCTCTAACTCTAAGGGTGATCTTAAGCATTTAAACTTAGACGATTCCGACTTTAACTGGAGAGAACTTTTAAGAGCGCTAAAGGATTTCGACTGCAGAGGTTATATTATTTGCAATTCTCCTAATCTTGAGAAAGATGCAAAAATGATGAAAGATTTTTATTTAGGTTTATAGTTTTTTAAAAGATGCAGCTCTAAGATATTTTAGGCTGCATCTTTTTTTGAATCTAATTCTACTTGTTCACTGTCTTGATTTTTCTTTTCAACAAAACCCCTAAACCATTGCAAATGCTCCCTCGATGAATCCTCTGGAAGATAAACAATTTTTACATTTATTGAGTCTTTAACAAAAAGTATATTAAAAAATTGACCATTGATTTCAGCAAATATATCTAGCAAAAAATCCTGATCTAATGATTGATCGATATACACAATATCTTCAGTGTTAATCTGCTTAAAAATTGACCAATTTGAAGGGAAGTCTAAAATTTTACTATTAATATTTAATCGATAACACTTAGTATTTTCTTGGAAAGAAATTGGGTTCATTTTTAAATTATTTTGTTCGACGTAATCTTTTAATGAAATAAACTCTACTGCATTTAATTTCTTTTCAAAATAACTGCGTAGCTCGCCGACTGCATTTGGTTGATCCTTGTCTGTGGATTCTGAGTAGGTTTCTGCAATTAATTTAGACATCAATAAGTCATCATTATTCATGTCTTATTTTTCGGAAGATTTTTTTTAATGTTTATTTTCTAAGTAAACAAACCACGCTCTAGGCAAACTTTGTACAATTCAGACCATTCATGTCTGTTATTTATTTTTTTTGATAAAATTTCAAAGCCGACTCCTTGGTCGTATACAGTCGCGAGCTTTGCAAAGCTGACGAACTCGACTCCCTCCAAATTAGAAACAAGCTTAAGCTCCATATTTTTAAGACTTGCTGGCGCAATGGCCTTTTCCAGGATTACAAAACAACTCTTATCATCAATATTACTTACTGTAATTTCCGTTAAAAGTTGATCGTTAGAGTCGTAGATTGATCCCTTTAATGCAAACCTAGTGGACTTCTCTAGGTCATTACTTGCAAACAATGGGTTAAAGCACGCTTTTGTGATCTCTCCATCCCATGACATATAAAAATAAAATGCAAAAACCAAATAAGCAAAATTTAACACTAATATCATTTTATTAAAACTTGAGGCCAGAAGAATAAAGTTCTTTCCAGCAACAAGACAAAGAAAAGCTAAAAGAAACATATCAGAATATTTTTTTACTTTCATGACAATTAACATTGTTAAAACACCAAAGGAAAAAATAAAATAATGATTACTGAAAAATGACCTTATCGATTCAGCACTAATAATACTTATTCCATTTGATAACGAGTAGATAGTTTGTAAATAGACTTGTGATAAAACAATGAAAACTAGTAAGTTTCGATGCTCATAATTTCTCTTTAAAATCTTCATAATTATTCAAATAGGAAAATATGTCCCAGCGGTTATCTACCGGCTAGAATTTGTTAATATATAATAATGATACCATATCTAGAAATAAATTCACTTTGTATTTCGTGTGACAATTGCAATCTTATTTGTCCAGAAAATGCAATTCTAAAAAATGGACCTAATTACATTGTTGAAACGTGGTCTTGCACTCTTTGCAACGCATGTATTGAAGTTTGTCCAGTTGACTGCATCAAGTATGTTACTGAAGAAACTAAAAAGAAAATTTTTTAATATTTATTCAACGAACTGAACCATCTCTTTCCAAGATATTGAATTCGATTGAAATTTTCCACTCGAATCTAGACTTACTGAGTTTAAAGAAGAGTTATAAAAGTCATTATTTCTTTCACCGAAAACAAAGTTTCGGTTCAAAAAATCTATGAATTGAGATTTTTTATTACTTTTTAACTGATCATCAATTTTGGCTATGCTTTTTAAATATATTTCTGCTGTTCCAAAATCCCAGTATTCAAAATCTTCTGGTACCAACACGCTAACAACTTCGTTTTTATAATTACAAACAGTCTCAAAAAACTTCGAGATTCCCACAACTGGAGTAAGTCCATCGAGTTTTAAAATTCCAAGTCCCGAGTAAGTGACAAAATCGTGATTTCCAATTGGCTTTGATATTTCAACTAATTTATCCGATTCAAGTTTTATTTCATTGTATTTTGCTTCTCGTGGAACTGAAATTCCAAACAAGCATGCTCTCGATCCAACTAGCTTTTTAAGAGCTTCTTTGTATATATTTTTTTCAAAAAATAGAAACTGATCTGCATTAAGCAATAAGACATTGCCTTTGTAATTAACATTTGCACAAGAGGCAAGGTTATGTACTGCACCTCCTGAATCTAACAATGGATTTTCAATTAAAAGTTCAACACCATTAAATTTTTCACTCCCCTTAAGAAAGGCTTCTATTTCTTTGGCCATAAAATGCGCATTAATAAATATTTTATTAATTCCCATCTCTCGACAAAAATCGACCTGTAGCTCCAGAAGTGTTTTTTGATAAACCGGCCATAAGGGCTTGGGGATTTTTTTTCCAATTTCCCCCATTCTCGTTCCCATTCCAGCTGCTAATATAAATGCAATATCAATTTGCATAATATAATCCAGACAATTGGACTCTTAAGCGATCTAATTCCGGGTTGCTCAACATTACGCTTCGAATTTTCTCAAAAGCATAACCAATATATTTTATATATCTTAGATCTTTTCTTTCTTCATATATAAAAGCAAAGCTTCCAATCGCTTTATAAACTCTTTGAATTGTCATTAAGTCATATAGTCTTAAAAATGATTCATAAGATTTTGATGCGTCTAGTTTCTTAAAGTAATTATTATAATAATATTTAATCAACTGCTCTTTGTTTCGTGCATTTATCTGGTAGTAACAATCCTCTAGTAAGGAAACTAAGTCATACAAAGGTGTTCCCATGCGAGCATCTTGAAAATCAATGACAACTTGTTTTTGATTGATAATCATAATGTTGCGAGAATGATAATCTCTATGAACCAACACGCGTTTTTCCTTATCTATCTCCTTACAAATTTTCAACAATTCTTCGTCAATCGTTTTTACAATTTCAGTATCAAGACTTAAGCCTAGAAATCGACCTAGGAAATATTTTTTCGAAAAAGCCATTTCTGAAAATAATTTTTCTGTGTCAAAGGATAAACTTGAAATTTTCTTATCTTGATATTTTTCAACATTTATTAAGTGAATTTTTGCCATTAAATCTATCGCTTCTTTGTAAAAATCATATTCCTTATCCAAAGTTTCAACCTTGGAAACTTCGAGCAGAAAAGTTTTATCGCCTAAGTCTTCTTCTAAGATAAAACCAGTTGAGAGTTCTTTATCGTAAATATATGGTACTCGCACACCTTCATCTTCAAGTATTTTTTGAAACTTTATAAAAGTAGGTTCTTCGTCTGCAACATTGCTAGGGTTATCAAGACAAACCACGTATGATTCTTTTGAGGTCCATATTCTATAATATTTTCTCGTTGATGCGTCCCCTGTGAGCTTTTCTACGTTTACAATAACATCATCGCTTAGAATTTTTTTAGCTATCGTTTTTTTAAAAAGCTCTTCAACTAAAATTCTCTCTGATTGCTCTGGCTTCATTTTGTTCTCGCTATATTATTTAATAATTTATAAAATATTTTTGATGAGTTCGCCTCATTTATTTTCTTTCCTATGCCAAACACACCCTGCTTTGAAATAAAATTTTTATACTGTTGTTCTTCTCTTGTGAGTGAGGTTGGGTCATCAATATACATTGCAAATTCAAGTGTGTTCCTGCTTTGAATTTGTATCCAGTTTAGGTATGCAGTTGCATCAAACCTTGCTCTTTTTAAAATATAATATGTCCATTCATTAACTTGTACTTTTTCTTCAAACTTAAGTCGGGTTAATTTCAGCATCTTCTCTGTTCCATATACACCCGTTGGTAAAAATAATTTTTTTTCATATATAAACCGATGGCTTTTTAAAATCTCAGATGAAAGTGCCGCTATAAATACTTCCTCACTTTTAAGGAATCTTTCCAAGAGGCCAGATGAAAAAAAATATTGTGACTTCGGCAATGAAAACATAAATGGGGTTTTATGCTTTATGAAACTAAATTCGGGTTTATCCTTTCCAGTTAAAAGTGATTGATTACTTGATATAATTCTTTCATGTAATTCTTCTAGGTATTTTTTAACGTCTTCGTCTGATTTTATTTTATTTTTTTCTTCAGAAATTAAATATTCCCTACCTGTTGCAGCCAGATGATCTATGTAATCTTGGTTTTCAACATAGTTAAAAACTAAAGGCTCAGATTTAAAAACAGATAACAAACTGCACGAGCTCGTTAAAGCAATAATTAATAATAGACAAATATTTTTCATAAAAAAAAAGCCCTTAGTAAAACTAAGGGCATGCTACAGTTTAATAGTTATGTAGAGTATAGATTATTTTGGTTGAGAAGCAAGATCTCTGAGCGGTCTATAATAAAGTGTAAAGCCTGCAAATATTAAATTCGGATTCTTGATTAATGGACGGTTATTCTCGTAAATTAATCTCCACTTATTCATTGTTCCGTACTTGTCTTTAGAGATTAAGCCCAAAGTATCACCAGTCTTTACTAGGTATGGATCCCCAACAGGTTCCCAGCCAAATTTCTGTGATGGAACGTAGTATTTTAACTCAACACCGGCTGAAAGAAATTTAACATTCGGATTTAATCTCTTAATGTCTCTCCATTTTCCGTAATCACCATAGATTTTAAAAGCCACCATCATAAGAGTGTCACCTCTTTGAACTTTGTATTTTTCAATTTTTGAAGTGTCTACGCTGCTATAATCTTCAACAATTTTAACTGGTTCTTTCATAACTAGGCGAGCTGGTGCTTCAATTGTTTTTTCTACACTGGAAAGGGATCCAATCTCTTCTTTCTTGAAGTCGTTAAACCTTGGCTCTTCAGGTTTATCCATATCAATGGCCGGAATTTCTTGCTGTGCAAGTTCGGGAGTCGCTTCGGGCTCCTTGAAACTATCGGGTATAGCTACGGCTTCTGACACTTTTTCTTCTTCAACTTGTAATTCTGTACCTGGTACATCGGCCAATGAATCGACTGAAAACTCCAGATCGTCACCCTGTGCGACTTCTCCATCGTTTTTCGAATCATTAAAACTACAAGATGATAGGGCCAAAACAAGTAACATAATTGACATTTTTTTCATAAAAAACCTCACGTTTACAATTTTATCGGTATTTAGTTTCAAAAATTTAGTCTTCTTATGAATATCTTCTGAATTATTTTGCTCATAATATTTTTTGATTGCATTATCCTGCACAAATTTTAGAATAACCTATGATTTTAAGAGTTCATAAAATTCTTGTCCTTTTCACTCTGGTATTGTCACTTTTTTCATTTCCTGTTCTAAGTCAAAATGTTCTAGATGACATTGAAGAAGAAGACATTCTTGAATCGGGCTCATCAGAAGCTGCACCAAGTTTAGTATCGGAAACGATTAAAGTTATTTCACCTTCAAAAAAGATCTTCATTTTAACGAATGAAAATAGAACTTTTTCTAAAGGTGATTTTATTTCATTACTTCTTGGCAACAAGCTCGTTTGCCGTGCTCTCGTCGCTAAAACTAATGATGATCAACTCTCTGGTATTAAAATCATAAAAATATATAACGTTAATCTTTGGAAGCAATTAGCTCCAAACAAAGAAGTCCTAGTTCTCAAGGGCGATGACAGTTATTACGCCAATCTTGAAAAAGCGCCTAAAGATATTGAAGAAACCATAAAAAAACAAAACAAAGTTCAAGATGAAGACGATTTGTTTAACTCGACAACACTAAATGATGATGATCTTTCCATCGAAGAATCTAATAACCGTTTAATTAAAACTGACAACGTTATTTCTGGTGGCATTGGCTTAATTGAAGGTAAGGATCCTGAAGGTCAAAGTAAAAAATACACTCATACTAATGGATCATGGGGATATCAGTTAGCCGATAATGTTTGGGGGGAATTGGGTGTTGGAACTAATACAATTATTGATTATCCCGCAACGGGTTTTGATACTAGGATGATTAATTTTACGACTAAGTTGAAGTATACTTTTGAAGCTCCATTTTATAGTTACGTAATGCCCTATGTTGGCTATCAAATTATTCAGGCCCAGTCTCCAGGAGCTGGAGTCTACGACGGTGTGAGCACTCCAGCTCCAACTCAAGAAGAATTAGACAAAGAACTTAATGGAGTTAATGATCTTAAAAAAAGCTCACTTGTTTTTGGGGTGACAGTTTTAAAAAGAATTGTGCCCGGATGGTTCATCAGGTTAGACTTGGGTAGTGATCTCTTAAACGCAGGACTTGCACTTGAGTTTTAAATTTTTATTAATCTCTCTTTTTTCTCTTCTCATATTCAGTTGTGGTGTAAAAACTGTTCCTTTAAAGCCATCGGAAACGATTATAGATTCTTATGTAGAAAGCTATACTCATGAGTCTGAAAAGGATAAAGACAATGATAAGAAAAAATTCAATCCTGCAGAATCTATTAATTCGGAAAAAAAATAATCGTGTCACTTTTTATTGCAACTGGATCAAATCTTGGTGATCGAAAACAGCAACTAGATAGGGCCAAGCTCGAGCTTTCTCGTATATTTGAATTCATAGCAGAAAGTAGAATCTATGAAAGTCCAGCAGTTGATTATTTAAATCAACCAGATTTCTACAACCAGGTTCTGGAATTTCAATTACCCAAATTTAGTCCAAGTGAAGTAATGTCGATGTTATTAAAACTTGAGCAAAACTTAGGTCGTAATCGCGAGGTACCTAAAGGCCCACGAATCATTGACCTAGACATTCTTTTTTGGGGTTTTGATACAGTAAACCTCCCTCACTTAACCATTCCTCACCCGAGTTTATTTGAAAGAAGTTTTGTTGTTTTACCTTTGTCTGAACTACCTGGCTTTAAAGATCTTAATAGCAGATTTAGTTTCAATTTTTCATTTAACAATACAGCTTCCCCGATTTCCTCATTGACCTGAATCGTCTTTGCTTCATATAATTACTTATCCATTTTCAAAATTTCACCAACAAGGACTAATCATGGATTTCACTCTCACGCCTGAGCAACTTGAAATTAAAGACCTGGCAATGAAATTTGCAAAAAATGAAATGATGCCTAGGGCTCATGAGTTTGATGAAAAAGCGACAATGCCAATGGATATTTTAAAAAAAGCTTGGGAGTTAGGCCTGGTCAATACTTGCATTCCTTCTGAATATGGCGGGAATTCATTCAGTGCAATTGATTCAATGATTATCACAGAAGCTCTAGCATATGGCTGCATGGGAATGAATACTGCCATTATGGCCAATGACCTCGCTCTTTTACCAATTGTAATTGGTGGTACCGATGAGCAGAAAAAAAGATTTCTCACTCCTTTTACCGAATCATATAAAATTGCCGCATTTTGCTTAACAGAACCTGCTAACGGGTCAGACGCTGGTGGGATAAAAACTTTAATTAAGGAAGATGGAGATGATCTAATTATTTCTGGAAATAAGATGTGGATCACTAATGCTGGCTATGCAGATTTATTTGTTTTGTATGGAACAACAGATCCAACTTTAAAACATAAGGGAATTACCGCAGTCGTTATTGAAAAAGGAACACCGGGTATAGAGCTGGGAAAAAAAGAAGACAAAATGGGGCATCGCTGTTCTGATACTCGCGCTGTCACATTTAACAATGTTAGAATCCCAAAAAAGAATATGTTGGGAGGTTTAAATCAAGGTTGGAAAATAGCAATGAAAACTCTTGATCATTCAAGACCGATGGTTGCTGCGAGTGCTGTTGGTGGTGCTACTTGTGCTTATGATCACTCTGTAAAATATGCCAAAGAGAGAATTCAATTTAATGTTCCCATCTCAAGTCATCAAGCAATTCAATTTATGATTGCTGAAATGGCATTAAAAATTGAAGCGGCTCGTTTATTAGTTCACAAAGCCGCTTGGCTCTTAGACAACCATCAACCAAACACTTTACTTGCCTCTTACGCCAAAGCTTTTGCGGCTGATTCTTGTATGCAAATAACGACAGATGCAGTACAAATTTATGGTGGATATGGTTATAGTAAAGAGTATCCTGTTGAAAAATTAATGAGAGATGCCAAACTTATACAAGTCTACGAAGGAACCTCTCAAATTCAACGTTTAGTAATAGCTAAAGAAATATTTACAAGATAATTTTCAAGGAGTTTTTATATGAATATTTTCGTATGTGTTAAACAGGTTCCTGATACCGAAACAAAAATTATTCCTACTGCAGATGGTTCATTTATCGAAACAAACTCTATTAAATGGATTATGAATCCTTATGATGAATACGCTGTTGAACAAGCACTATTAGTACAAGCAGCTAATGCTGGCTCTACAGTTACTGTTTTAAGAGTTGGTTCTTCTAAAGACACTGAAGCATTAAGAACTGCGATGGCGATGGGAGCAGATGAAGCTTACCTCGTCGAAGCTCAAGATAATCTAGATTCTTATATGATTGCAAAAGCCTTGAAAGGTGCAATTGCAAAGTCTGGCAAAACTCCAGATTTAATTCTTTCTGGTAAACAAGCGATTGATGATGACTGCTTACAAGTTCCACAAATTTTAGCGACTATGTTAAATATGCCATCTGTGTCTGTTGTTGTAAATTATGAAGGGTCTGCAACTGATATTACCGTTAAAAGAGAAGTTGAAGGTGGAGCTTTAGAAATTTATGGCGTTAAGCTTCCAGCTTTGATTGCCTGTAACAAAGGCATCAATACTCCAAGATATGCTTCTTTACCAGGTATTATGAAAGCCAAAAAGAAACCACTAACTACATTATCTTTAACTGATGTCGGTGTAAGTGACGCTGATAAAAGAGTTAAATATTCTAATTTTCAACTGCCACCAGAAAAACCGCCTGGGAAAAAATTTGATGCAACCGATGCTGCAAAAATGGCATCTGTTGTAAAAGAAGTTGTTGGATTATTAAGAACAGAAGCAAAAGTATTATAATTTTAATTTAAGAGGTATTTATGGCGAATATATTAGTCTTTACTGAACTCCACGGAACACATGTCAAAGGTGTAACTTTAGAAATTCTAGGACGCTTATCTGGACACAATGTAGAAGTTGCAACAATTGGAACTCTTCCAACAGAAGCAATTGCAGAATTAGCTAAATTTGGAGCCCTTAAAGTTCACTCACTAAAAGGTGCAAACTTAGAAAAGTATTCTCCTGAAGGTTATGCAAATGCTTTAAAAGGTTTTATTGCTTCTGGTGCATTTGATTATGTCTTTGCTGGTGCAACTTCTGTTGGAAAAGATCTTCTTCCAAGAGTGGCTACAATGTTTGATGCTGGAATGGCGTCTGAAGTTACAAACTTTATTATGGAAGGTGATAAGTTTGCTGGGACAAGACCACTTTTTGCTGGCAAATGTTTTGCAAAAGTTGAACTCACTGGACCTAAGCCACACTTTGTAACGGTACGACCAAATGCCCTTGGTATGAACGCTAATCCAACTTCCGCTGCAGCTTCTGCATCTGAATCAACGGTAGACGCCGGTGCAATCAGAGCAATGATCAAAGACATTGTAAAAGGTGCATCTGAAAAACTAGACTTAACAGAAGCTAATATTATTATTTCAGGCGGAAGGGCCATGAAAGAAGCTGCAAACTTTAAAATTCTTGATGAAATGGCAAGTGTCATTGGTGCCACAGTGGGTGCTTCACGCGCTGCTGTTGACTCTGGATTTGCTCCTCATGCAATGCAAGTTGGCCAAACTGGTAAAACAGTTGCCCCTACACTTTATATTGCTTGTGGAATTTCTGGAGCTATCCAACATTTAGCCGGTATGAGAACTTCAAAAGTTATTGTTGCAATTAATACAGATCCAGATGCTCCTATCTTCACAAAAGCAGATTACGGAATCGTTGGTGATCTTTTTACAATCGTTCCAATTATGACACAAGAATTTAAAGCACTTCTCGGTAAGTAATAAATTTTGGCCTCTTAAAAGAGGCCAAAATTTTTATAAAGCAAAACTATGTTTAGTAATATATCTCCACTTTTTTATGCCTTAGTAGCCACACTCTGTTTTTCATATTCAAGCACAATTTTTACTGAGTTCGCTCGAAAGATTTCACCCTTTTGGATGAATTCATTTAAAGCTTTTATTGCTCTTTTTGCTTTTTGGATCACTGTTTTTTTTATGGATAATTGGATCCCAATAAACATCAAAAGCATTTTCGCATTATTAAGTTCAGGATGCATCGGACTCATGATTGCAGATATTTTTATGTTGCACGCTATGAAAGATTTAGGTGCGGCAAGAATGCTCATGATTTTTGGACTTCAACCATTTTTTTTAGGTCTCGGAAGTTACTTCCTTTTTAATCAATCCTTTTCTCTATTAAATTTTTTAGGTGTTCTATTGATGCTCTGTTGTCTTTATACAATAAGCTTAGAGAGCTACAAAAAAAATGGAAGTTGGCAGTTGCGCGGAATGCTTTTTGGCCTAGTGGCCATTTTCCTTGATGGTATAGGCGTTTTATTAACAAGATATGGATTTGATCAAACAGAGACTATTTCATCCGCTCAAGTCAATGCAGTCAGGTGTGTAGGAGCCATATTGGGATTTGTAATCATTAATTATTTTATTCACAAGAAAAAAGAGCGTCTAAGTTTTATTCCAACTTGGAAAAAATTAACTAAAAATGAAAAATATCGAATTATACTCGGCTCTCTGGGAGGTACGTATTTTTCTCTCATGCTTTATTTAACTGCTGTTTCTAAAGGCCAGTTAAGTGTTATTTCTTCTGTCACTATAACTGGCCCAATGTTTGCTGCTTTTTTTGAATGTATTAAATCTAAACGATGGCCCAGTACTTATTTATTTATTGCCTTTATTTTCTTTATTTCAGGCTTCTTAGTTTTTACTCAACAATAATTTTTTTAAAATGAAAAACCTTGAGTCTCTGCTGTTTCTTTTATTTCATCTGCACTAAGCACCCTGATCGGTTCCATATTTTCTGTATCCGAAGCCACTTCTCGTCTTTCCACTAAAGCCTCTGCTTGTGCCTTCACTGCTTCTTCTTCTGAAGCAAAGTAATTATCACTATTATTTCCTTCTTCATTTACCTTGGTTTCAAGTCTTTCAAGCTCGTCTCTCGTCACAAAATTTAACATTGCACCAGCTAAAGGACCTGTCACAAAGCTCAATCTATAACCATCTTTTCCATTATTAAAGACTACACCTGAAACTTCGTCATCACCGACATCTGCCTTAAATGAACCGCCATCTAAAAGTTGAGCACTACTTATCTCAATATTTTGTACTTCACCGTTAGTATTCGTTAAAGACACAGTTAATCCTTCAATTGACTTCTTGGTCAATACCATTTCGCCTGAAACATCTGTGCCAGTTAAAATCTTTGAAGACTTTGCCTGGTTCAGAGCACGCTCCAAAACTAATTCCACATCTTCAGAAATCACAATCTGATCATCAGCTTTTTTAATTTTTCTCGCTTCAAGAATTTCGTAACCATTACCCATTTTCTTAAAAATCGCAATTGTTCCAAAACTTGATAATAATGAAATATCGTAAATCAACTCTGAATCATTATTGATTCTCACCTTTGAAATATTTATTAACTTCATCGGTACCTTAATTGTTTTTTTCTTATCTTCTGGATTATTATATTTATCAAAAGTAACTATTTCATCTGAACCAATAATTCTTGTTATTTCCCACTCACCGTCAATTCTTGAAGCTTCAGACATATTGACTCTCATTACAGCTACACGCTGAGATTCATAATCATCTGAGGCCAAGCTTCGTTCAGCTGGTGACAATTCCAAGATCTCATGCCTTTTGGTGATGGACCTTGAATTTATATCTTTAATAGTTCCTGCCAATACCATCGAGACCAAACTCAGTAATACGATGATGGCTTTCTTTGATGTTAATAAATTCATAACAGTTCCCCTTAATAGTTTTGAGCTTTAAGGAGCAAGAGTTATGCCAATGCGCAGCAATGAATAGGTTCACAGGGGCTCCCGGCCTTTTATGAATCATCTCGCAATATTAGAATCTTGAACTGAAGATAATAAAATCTTTGTCCTAATCAAGAAGTTAAGAGTGTATAAAAAGTAGTCATCGATGCGTCTAAAGAATAGTAATTTTCAAGGTTCCAATTTTGCCAGAGCGATTTTTTTGCTCAACTTGTATTCGATTTAGGGTTCGAAGTTCTGCCTAGTTGTGATAAATAGCTCCATAGTTCGAGCCACGATTCAAATTCTCTGCTCACGAGAAGAAATTCAAAAGACCTCCAGATTTTAGAGCATCGTTTTTTAAATCTTTCGAGAGTCGCTTTAAATAAGTCACAATGAGCCTCTTGTACTTGATCGACGAGAAAGGCAAGCATTGTGAGCATGGCAAAGTTATTGGCAAGATACTTTTTCCCATGTCCATAATTGTGCTCTAACTGATACCCCTGATTCTTTAGAGTGTTAAAAACTTCATTTTCTATCTTCCAGCGCGACCTCCCAGCTTCAACTATTTTTTCAATATTATCTTTGCTAATTTCAATATCAGTGATCCAAGCATATTCGACTTCTTCTTTTTATTTGTCCCTTTTTTTCTACCAGAGTCAATGATCCATTCAATAGCTTCTTTGAACTTAATAAAATTGACGGCCACATCACCTTTTCCTGTCATTGGCAAAGCATTTACATATGAGTAGGTTCTCGTCCTTGTTTTTTTAGTTTTATCTCCAATGATTGAAGTATTGGTGAACTCTACAGTGTCTTTTAGCCCTTCTTTTCTTTTATCAAATCCAAAAAATAAATTTTTACAACGATCTTGTTTTGCAACAATAATAAAACTTAAATTATGTTTTTTTAGTTCCAATACATTTGCCCCCGTAGAATAAAGTCCATCTTGAAGCAAAATCATTGGCAGTTTAGGATGGGCGGCCCGAAGATGATAATAAAGTCTTTTCGCCGCATTGATTTCACAATCATTTTTTGCTTGTCCATCTTGCTGAATAATAGGTTCTGGACAGAGAGGAATAACTGTTTTTTGTTTTGGGTGCACCATTGATGCGGCTAAAAGTTGATGATGGTAATGAAGTTTTTTCTCCGTCATCATCTTGCTTTTTTGAAGTTTAGCTAGGCAGTAATCACACTTTATATTGGTAGAACCAAAGATACCAGTAGCATCACAAGAGACTAAATACTGATCTTTGTGTCCGTCAAAAAACTTAAATTGTTCGAGGGCTTTGTCTTTTTGAAGCGAATGAAAAACTAAATTAAATGAGTTGCGAAACTCATCAGTAGGTACGCGATCTAAAACATCCCTTAGTTGAGTATCAGATGGAACTTGCTTTATATCGAAAAGGCGCTTTAGGTTTTTGTGAGCAAGCGGCTCGCTCCGCATATCATCTAATAAGAGTAGAGACGGGATTTTCAATTGAAATACTGCAAGACCAGACATGATTATATCAACAAGGGGAAGTGATTTTACCTTCCCTGGGTCTTTGATTTTTGCAAAGTGAGCTCTGAGTTGGCGATTTAGTGCCTGAATATTTAAGTTTTTGCGTGTTTGAATTTTCATCAAACCCATGAGATCAAAAAATATACATTTTGTGAAGGCCAGAAAAAAACTCAGAAGAAAAATATTTTTGGGCCCCGCAAAACTTCACGAAATTATACAGCTAAAAAATAGACCGGGAATTGCTGATAGGTTCAGAGACGTCTTAGCTAAGTTTATGATATTTAAGGTGCTTAATGCATATTAAGTTGGAGAATCTGTGAGAGTGTCGAAAAAATGAGTAATCTGGTAAGTTTCCAAAATCTTGTGGATTTTAGGGCCATGTGCCTTGGCCTTAAATTTCGGATGGTTTATCATCCTATTCATGGATTTCAGTAAAATACTCGATTATGTCACCCCCCAAGGCCTGAAGGATATTATTAAAAATCTTCAAGGACGTAATGCCGAGTTGGTTGATGAAAATGAAGATCTTTTCAGCGAATCAGAAAAAAATAAAAAAAGAATTCAAGAACTAGAAGACCAAATCAGAATTCTGAAAGGGGAAAAGCCAATTCCTAAGTTTAAAGAACCTAAAGACTTAACCTCTGACGAAAATAAAAACAAAAAAAAAGATAAAAATAAATCTCCTCGCTCACCACGTCGTAAGAAAATTAACTTAAAAATTGATGAGACAGTTGATTTAAAAGTCGATCGATCTAAACTTCCTGCGGGGGCAATTCATAAAGGTTATCGCCAGATTACAATTCAAGAAATTCTTTTTGAACGTCATAATATTTGTTTTAATATCGAAAGATTTATTGATCCAAAGACTGGCAAAATAATTGAAGCTGTTATTCCAGCTCAATATAAAGATCATGAATATGGACCTACTCTGCGTAGCTTTATAGTTGCTCAGTACTTTGAAAGTGATAGCACTCATTCGAAAATTAAAGCATCACTAGAGAGCATCGATATTGATATTTCTAAGTCTCAGATTAATAATATTTTATTAAACTCATCTTCGGAGTTTAAAAGTGAACTCGTTGAACTTCGTGAAGCTGCTTTAGAAAAAGAAAAATGGCAGCAAATTGATGATACCTCATGGAAGATTTTAAAGAAAACTTCAGTTTATACTATAGTGACGGGTAATAGTTATTTTACACAGTTTGCAACTGTCTTAAGTAAGTCACGTCATTCAGTTATTTACGCCTTAACCGGAAAAAAAGAACCGAAATACAAGTTAAATGAACTGGCAATCGACTATGCATCTGGTGTTAGAAATTCCTTGAAGTTAAAGATGTTTTTGTATGGAAAAAAATCAGACAAACTATACAATCAGATAGAATTAAAGCAACTTTTTGAAACCGATGAGTTTAAAGAGCTTCCTAAAGCAAGTTTAAGGGACATTAGAACGGGCATGTATTTAGCTGCATTTCGAGAGGGAGTATTTGGGTATAATGGGGAGGCATTAATGTCAGACGATGCACCTCAGTTTGATTATATTTTTATAACACATGCTCTTTGCTGGATTCACGAGATGAGGCACTATAAATTAATTGAAACAAAGTATCCTGAAAATGCAATTAGATTAAATAATTTCATCTCACGTTGTTGGACTTTCTATAGGATTATTAAAATATCTCAAAAGAACTTAACAGAGAAGAGATCGAGATTAGTATTAAATATTTTCAATCTTCTTTTTGGAAATGAAGGGAGAACTGGATTTAAGTTATTAGACAAGCAACGTAACCTAAGTTTTTTAAAGGCAGAAAAACTATTAGCGCCTCTTTGGAATAGAAATCTTCCACTACATAACAATGGTTCAGAATTAGATGTTAGAGGAAAAGTTATTAAAAGAAAAATTTCTCTTTTTAACAAGTCCCAGAGAGGAGCTGATGCCTGGGACTTATATTTGGGTCTTTCTGAGAGTTGCCGAAAATTAAAAGTAAATTTTTACCAAAAAGTCTTAAAAACCTTCAATAAAATACCTACCCAGTCTTTAGGATCAATGGTCTATTCCACTTGATTTTGCAAACTTACAGTAATCTGACTATAATATTTACATAATATAGTCAGAAATATCAACAGTTCTTATTTATCTGATTTCAAAGGCTTAACATCCCAATCTGAATGAGATGAACGGTATCTTTTTAGGGCAATAACGACAAGGTCAGCCAAGGGAAGGCCAGATGCTTTTGTCATTCTTTCAAAGGATTCAATCACTCCTTTTTCAATTTTAACATTTAACTCTTTAAGTTCACCTTGATTTTGAATTTGGTTTTTCATTATTTCTCCCTAGTACTTCATTTAAATGAGAAAATTCTATTGCCTAAATCTTAATTTTGAAACACCTTTATCGCTCTTTTTTTCCGCAGAGAGACAAGTGCGTTCGTAATTTCGAAATCCATCAATTTAGAATATTTATAAATATCAGAGACTTTACACCATTCTGTAATAACAGACATCACATCGAATTCCCGAGGAGTTAAGTCTTCATTTGAAATGAGGATCTCGGGGTTTAAAACCAGTCTTAAATCCGGAGAAGGCTTTAACTTCTTGGCATTTATGTAATCTTGAAAGTGTACCTGGGCTTCAGTTTTAACTTCATCAATAGTCACCTTCATGGAATGAAGATCGGGACTTACAAGCTCTGGCTCGACAACAAATTTATAGAGGTCATGGGATTCTACGTCTTCGAAGATTAACTTGAGCAGAGCTTTTTTTCCCTTTAACTCTCTAGACTCAGCCCCTACCAATAGACCCTCTTCTTGGTAAATAACTCCAATAAATTGGGAATTATTTCGTAAAAGAATATTGATCTTCCCGGTAAAACCAAAAGAGGCTTGCTCTTTTAAAACTTCTATCAAATTTATCATAAGAATATTCTATGATGAGATTATGAAAAAAGTCTTTTAAAAAAACCTTTAGGTTCACCTTCTTCTTTGGGTGTATTGAAGCACTCATCAACATTTTTTGCTAAAGACATGTAAGCATTCCAAACTGGTCGCCCCTCATATTTTTTTTCATTCATATATGGCTTTCCATTGTCTGAACCTTCTCTCAGGGCAATTTCGAGAGGAATTTCAGCCAGCAAATTAACATTTAACTCCTCAGCTGCTTTCTTAACCCCGCCCTCTCCAAAGATAAAATATTTTTTGGATTGATTATCATCTGGTACAAAATAACTCATATTTTCGACCATTCCTAAAATAGGAACTTTGACTTGATTAAACATATTAAGTCCTTTTTTAGAATCCAAAACGGCAACATCTTGCGGTGTAGATACAACTATAACTCCATCTACGTCTGTTGCCTGTATCATCGACAATTGCATATCACCAGTACCTGGAGGTAGATCAATAATTAAATAATCAAGCCCTTCCCATGCAACATCAAAAAGAAATTGATTAAGGACACCACCCAACATTGGACCTCTCCATATAACAGGATCCTTTTCATTTACAAATAATCCAAAACTGATGAAAGGAATTCCATAAGCATCTATCGGCAATATTTTCTTCTCTTCAGTGGCTCCCGGCTTGGCTCCTCTTTGATTAAGTAACATTGGCATTGATGGGCCATAGATATCTGCATCTAAAAGTCCTACTTTTTTTCCTTGATTCTTAAGTGCAAATGCTAAGTTGACAGAAACTGTCGACTTACCAACACCGCCCTTGCAAGATGAAACAGCGATAACTTTCTTGGCACCAAGAACTCGTTTTTTGTTTTGTCCCGCAGGACCATGACCTGTTTTTATTTGAGCTGCTGGAGCTTCTTCTGATTTTTTTACTTCTGGTTTTGTAAATTTTTTTCCACCAAAGACGTCTGCTGAGCCTTCAGACACTGTAAGAACAGTGATTTTTTCAGAAGAAATTTCAGGGCTTGCAATTTTAACTACGAGATTTTCTATCACTTTCTTTTGCTCAGGTGAAATACCATCTCTTTTATATTTGAAAAGTAGTTCATTTTGATCAAGTTTTAATTCAACAATACGTCCTTCTTCATTTAGTGTTTTACCTGTATTTGGATTCACTATTACCTTTAGAGAATTGAGAATATTATCATGGCTCATAGATGCCCCTTGTTTAGTTATTGCTTGATCATATTTATACCCGAACGAATTCGAAAATTAAAGAGATTCCCCCTCTGACAATAGAGCTCGATTGCGACAATCAACTTTTGTCTAATTTCCTCATATTTTCCTAGATACAAACCCGTATTTACACTAAAATAAAACTGCATCATGAAAGCTTGCGGGGACTATCGTGGCCTACAGTAGAAAAATTTATCTTATTAACCCTAAATTTCAATATAGGCTGAGTTTTTATGCCTCTATTCTCATTTTTGTCACTGGGCTAATCTATCCATTTACCATTTACGTATTACTTACTACGATAAGCACCAATTTTTCTTTGAAAAATCCTGAAATCGCACTCTACTATACAGAAAAACGAGATTTACTTATTTTACTTTTAACTGGGCTTCATTTCGGCTTTGCAATTCTCACTTTTTTTGGATGTATTTTCTTCTCTCATAAAATTGCCGGACCACTCTATAAACTTCAAAAACATTTACGTATGATCCGCGACGGACAAAGCCCTGGAAAACTTTTTTTTAGAGGTGGGGATTACTTTCAAGATGTCGCTGATGACGTTAATGAAACCATTGAACATATTGAAGATGAATTTAAAACTGATCTCGTTTACTTAAGCGAAGTTAATACATACATAAATAATTTAAGTCTCGTTGTTCCAGATGATAAACGAGTCGTACTCAATGAAATCTCTTCAAGACTTTCTGAAATTAGTGATAAATTTACTAATAAGAATTAAAGTTGATAAAAGACAGGGAGGTCTTTATCCTCAAGCTCATTTCGCTCGTTGCATTTACTATGTTTTATTTTTCAGTTGCAACAGCAAGTCCTAATTTAAATTTTTCATCCACTGCAATGGCCAGTGACATACCTTTTAAACTCAATTATTCGCAAAATGATTATGAGTACGGAAAACTTTTAATAAGTTTCTATTCTGAGCTGCAAAACTCAGAGTTTGTACCTTCAACTTATAAAAAAATTATTGCTCTTAAAAATAAAGATCATTCTTTTAAGCAACTCTTGCCTATCATTGAAAGAATTGAACTGATTGCTGCAATTAAAGATTCACAAGATAACTTTCATACAAATTGTGCAATTGTTGCAAAGCCCGTGAATGAATTTACAGACAACCTCCTCCAGAGGATGGATATAGCTCTAGACCGCTTGTGCCGGTCTATATTTCTTAATAAGTTGCAAAAAATTTCAGCTACTGCAACCATTGAAGACAGAGATTTAAATTATTTCAAAGAGGCGTCTGATTTCTTTGTCTCCGGTGAAGGTCAAACTGATTTAAATAGTGTTCTTGGTGCACTTAAGAAAAATAAAAAAGAACATGAAAAACTTTCAAATATGCTTATCGCAAAATTTGTTGAACTTCAAACTAAGCCCACTTCTGCAATTTTACAAAACTTACACATAAACTTGACCCTTAATTTATTTCTCCAAAACAATTTACATCTTGATAGTAATTCTATCTTGTACTTTCAAGAGGAATTTAATAAAAATCTCAAGCTTTCTCAAGAGCTTGTTGAAAAAGGCGAATACATTCAAGCTAAACAACAAGTCATTTCAGCTCTAAACTTTTATTCTAAAAATAAAAAATTTATTGATGAAAATATTGCATGGGTTAGAACAACAAACACAGCTAAATCATTTTACTATAAGGGTCGCGACCTCGACGCAGTTGAAATTTTTGCTCTCGCCAGAACAATTGCACCAAAAACTGAATCTTCCGAAGCTAACTTTTATTTACTCTGGCCCCACCTTATCAACAAAGATTTTAAATCTATGAAGTCAGTAGTAAGTAATTACAACCTAGAAAAAAACTTTGATACTTATGACTCTAAACTTCAATACTGGATAGCCTATTCTTTTTATAAAAACGGTGAGGTTAAAAAGGCGAATTCTTATTTTAATAAAATAATCACAACATCTCCGTATTCATTTTATTCTATAATTTCTCTCAAGGAACTCGCAGCTCAAAATAAAAACCTAAGTGAAGAAGAAATATTATCAAAGATAATTTCAAAAAACTCACCGGTTGAAATTAAAATTGACACCGCCTCAGACTCCCTTAAAGATGCTCTCAAAAGGCTTGCGGTTTGGAATGAACTTGGCCATGAGAAATTTGCCACTCTGGAAGTTAGACATATTCAATCAATGGATAAATCTACGGCTTTAAAAGATATAGCACTTCAAAAATCAATCTTAGATCCTGAGTTTAAAGAATTTATTGTTCTTAATTTAGTTCGCTTACTGCACTCTCAAGAAAAATATATTTCTTCTTTTAAAATTTTCCAAGAGTCATTGGGTGAAAACTCTCTTAGTTTAAACTATCGCCTTATCAAATATATATTTCCTTTAAGCTATATCAAATTAATTGAAAAAAATTCTAACAACCTTGACCCATTAATGGTGATATCACTTATTAGACAGGAGTCTGCATTTAACCCAGAGGCAACTTCCAGAGTGGGCGCAAAAGGCTTAATGCAACTTATGCCAGCAACAGCTAAGCGTTTTAACAAAAAATTGAAAGTTAAGCATTTAAGCAATCCTGAAGTTAATATATCCATTGGAACACAATACTTAAAACAATTGCTTGAAAGGTTCGATGGAAATCTCATCTATACGTTGGCTTCTTATAATGCTGGTGAAAACAGGATAGATAGATGGAAAAAAGAAATTTTTAGAAATGATGATCCTATGGCAACGATTGAGGCTATTCCTTTTGAGGAAACTCGAAGTTACGTAAAATTAATTTATCGAAACAAATTTTTCTATTCACTTCTTTTAAACAAGCCTACTTTGAATAAATCTATTGAAGATACATTTAAAGTTACTTCAATAGATTTTAAATAAAAACTATACGTTAAATCGGAAGTGCATAATGTCGCCGTCTTTAACAAGGTATTCTTTCCCTTCAACGCGAAACTTTCCAGCTTCTTTGACCTTACCTTCAGATCCATATTGAATGAGATCGTCATAGTGGAAGACTTCAGCCTTAATAAAGCCTCTTTCAAAATCAGTATGGATTATTCCAGCACATTGAGGTGCTTTAAAACCATCATGAAATGTCCACGCTCTAACTTCTTTTACTCCTGCGGTAAAGTAAGTTTTTAAGCCAAGCATATTGTAAGCTGCTCTTGTTAATTTATCTAATCCCGACTCTGTAATGCCTGCTGCATCTAAAAATTCTTTCTTCTCTTCCAATGTTTCCAATGAAGCTATTTCTGATTCTAATTTTCCACAAATTTTCATAACTTCTGAATTTTCGTTCTTAGCATAGGCCTTCACTGCTTTTACGTGATCATTATCTTCACTAAGACCTGCCTCATCTACGTTACAAAGATAGATAACTTTTTTCATCGTAATTAGGTTTAAGTCTTCAAGTGCTAATTTGTCTTCATCTGATAAAGATGAATTTCTTGCGGCAATTCCACTTTCCAACTCAGTTTTAAGTTTTTCTAATAGTGGCAGCTGAATTTTTGCCAAAGTTAAGACGTCTTTGTTTTGTGACTTAAGTAACTTGGGTATGTTTTGTAATTTTTTATCAACAACTTCTAAATCGGCGAATGCTAACTCCAAATTAATTGTTTCAATGTCATCTTTTGGGTTAACTTTTCCGTGAACATGAATAATGTCTCCATCTTCGAAACAACGTACGACGTGCACGATTCCGTTAACAGCTCGAATATGACCAAGAAATTGGTTACCTAATCCTTCGCCTTTTGATGCCCCTTTTACAAGGCCCGCAATATCGACAAACTCAACTGTAGTATAAATCATTTTTTCTGGGCCAATGATATCCCCAATTTTTTTCATTCGAGGGTCGTGCATTGCTACGATTCCGACGTTTGGCTCAATTGTACAGAATGGATAGTTTGCAGCTTCCGCAGGTGCTGATGTAATCGCTGAAAAAATAGTAGACTTACCTACGTTTGGAAGACCGACAATTCCACAATTTAATGCCATAACTTTTTCCTTATTTTATTTTAAACAATTTTCTTTTTACTATATATCGTTGCAGACTTATCAAAACCATTCTTTATGTACTCTTCCAGAGCATCTGCAGAGCCTTTTAAGAAAGGACGAAAAAAATCTTTATCTTCTCCGGTATACCCTGACAAAACCCAATTGGAAACATCTCCATGAATTGGCCTGCCTATTCCTAGCCTGACCCGTCTAAATTCTTGAGATCCTAATACTCCAGCAATAGATTTCAAGCCGTTGTGACCTGCCAAGCCACCACCTTTTTTAAAAGCGATTGTCCCAAACGGCAAATCAAGCTCATCGTGAACGACAAGAATGTTATCAATAGAAATTTTAAAAAAATTCATGAGGGGCAAAACACTTTCACCCGAAAGATTCATATAAGTTTGGGGTTTTAGAAAATAAATTTTTTCATTGTTAAATGTATAGAGTGTAAACTGTCCCTTAAATTTATCCTGCCATTTTAATTCGTTGGCAAAGCTCAATTCTTCAAAAACATCCCAACCAATATTATGCCTAGTGTGGTGATATTTAGATCCGGGATTACCTAATCCAATAATTAACCTGTCCATTCCCACTTCCTAAATAAAAAGTGAGCTAACAGAGTCGTTATTAAATGTACGGTGGATGGCTTTAGCTAAAAGTTCGGCGGTTGAAAGTACTTTAATTTTTCCACACTTTTTTGCGGAATCAGAAATTAAAATTGTGTCTGTAACAATCACACGATCCAATTCTTCACATTCATTTATTCGTGCTATAGCAGGATCAGAAAACACAGGGTGTGTTGCACACGCGTAAACCTTAATGGCACCATTTCTCTTCAATGCACGGCAGGCTTCTACAAGTGTTCCAGCAGTATCAATCATATCGTCAATAATAATGCATTCTTTTCCAGAAACATTTCCAATGACATTCATTGCTTCTGCTATATTTTTCCCAGTTCGCCTTTTATCAATCATGGCAATGTCTGCATTTAATTTTTTCGCATAAAAACGAACCCGCTCAACTCCACCAGCATCTGGTGAGACAAAAACAGAGTTTTCAGTAAAAATTTCTTTTTTGATGTAATTTAAAATAACAGGGGAAGCATAAATATTATCAAAAGGAATGTTAAAAAATCCTTGTATCTGTCCCGCGTGCAAATCCATCGTCACTACTCGGGTTGCACCAGCAACCGTTATAATGTCAGCGACTAATTTTGCAGAGATTGGTGTTCTTGGTGAAGCTTTTCGATCCTGTCGTGCATATCCATAAAAAGGAATGACGGCGGTTATTGAAGATGCTGACGCTCTCTTAAGGGCATCAATCATTATTAAAAGCTCCATAAGATTGTCATTTACGGGAGCACTTGTTGACTGAACAACAAAAACATCTGCACCACGGACATGTTTTTCGATTTCACAAAAAATTTCGCCATTGGCGAATCTTACGAGCTGAGGATTAACCAGCGGCACATCTAAAAAGTCTGAAATTTGAGACGCCAGTGTAGGATTCGAAGAACCAGAAACTAGTACGATTCGTTTCATAAGATTCTCTCCGGAATAGTTTGCTTTTAATGCTTAGAAAAAATGGTTGGGGTGCAAGGATTCGAACCTTGGAATGGCAGAATCAAAATCTGCAGACTTACCACTTGTCGACACCCCAATACATTGTGGAATTACTATAAACTTTCAGGTCCTTTTTTGCAAGAACTAGTTAATTAACTCACAACCGAATTGTTGGAAACGTCTCCCCCTGTCTCGATAAAAATTTTGAAAGACATCGAAAGCTGTGGTTGCACCGTATAATCCCAGGGATTTTGTCTTTCTCTCTCCCTCATAACCGACCCAGACAATGGAAAAGTACTTTCCATCGAATGCAACATACCAATTATCATATCCGTTATTTGTTGTTCCTGTTTTTCCAAAAAATCGCAGTTTTTGCATCACCACATCAACAGACCTTTCAACTGTAGTGAGGTTTGGATCACTTAAGATTTGCAGTACACTTTGATCAATGAATCTTTCACTGTTTTTTATTTTTGCGCACTCTGTTCTAATAAATCGAGAATAAGAATCTTTAAATTCACTCATACTCAACTCCATCCCCCCCAAAAGCTCGGAAGGATATTGTTCGAGTGGGGACTTGAGTTCGGGAAAATAAACCTTAAGACGACTTTCAATTTCAGCCAGACCCAACTCAGAGGCGACTCTAATTAGTGGCCGATTATAGGATTTTAAAAGGGCCTCTGTCATTGTCACTTGAGACTCTAAATACTTGTGAGATTCTCGAGGTGTCCAATTGCCCGAGTTAAGCTTGAGCGTTAAAGGCTCCGTAGAAACATAATCGTCCATTCTTCGTCCGAGATCTTGGAAAATGCTATAAAGAATTGGTTTTATGGTGCTGCCAATTTGGTGGCGTTCAAATTTTATAGCTTTTTCTTTATTTCGTTCAATACGTGAATAATAACTAAATCCGGCTTCTCCATTTAAAGGTGCTATTAATACCTTCACAGAAATATCGCTTGTATTAAATTTATCATTATATTTTTCTGAAATTTTATTTTTAACGTCAGAAACTTTATGTATCAAAACATATTTTTCGTAGTTACCAATGCCTTGGTCTTGGTCGTTTAGAGTTCTCCAAATCGATTGATTAAATCGAGCTGTTTCTAACTTTTTTAATTTCAAGGCCCAAGTGTTCCAATTTTCCTTACTCCAAATTAAAGTTAAATCATTGGGAACAAAATTTTCTTGAATAAGCTTTTTATAGACAACAGTTGCTCGATCTTGAAGTCTCTCAATTTTTTTAAGTGGATGAAAATAACCCGGTCCCTTTAAAAGCCCAATTAAGATAGCTCCTTCAAATGGTGTTATTTCACTTGGCTTTTTCCCAAAGTAAAATAGCGAAGCCGCCAAAACACCTTTGATTTTAATACCCTGTAGAGACCCCCAGTGAACTTCGTTAAGATAGGCTTCTAGGATTTTTTCTTTAGGAAATTTTGTTTCTATATAAACAGAAACAACCATTTCTTTTAATTTTCTAATAAAAGTCTTTTCGCTCGTGAAAAATAGATTTTTTACAAGTTGTTGTGAAATTGTCGATCCACCTTGAGTGTATTTCATCGTTTTAAGATTGGTAAACAAGGCCCTAAAGAGTGACTTGAAATCGACCCCAAAATGATCAAGATAGCGTTGATCTTCAACTCCAATAAGTCCTTTCCAGAAAATTGAAGGAATAAATTCAAATGGCAAATAGTGCTGATAGCAATAAAGTTCAGAACAATCATTACTCAACAAGTTTTTAAACTTTATCGGTGCTTGCAATTGGAGTAGGCCGCGAACATCTTTTAACTCACTCACTTTGCCTTGATTTTTTGCTGAAAGGAAAAATTCATTAAAGCTATTTTTCTCGGAAGTGAATAAATAAAAACTTGCGAGCTCGTCTTTTTTAACGACAGATCCATCTTCGAGCTCAATATCTTGATAAAGTGATGAATAGGGATCTTGAGTCTTTTGAGTTTTTTCTTCTAAAAGAGCAATTGAAGTTTCATTCAGGGTAATTTTAACAAATATGAATACACCAATTATTGCCAGAATTAGAAACGTGACTAAAATCAAAATTATCCGTATTGCCCATTGCTTCATCATGACCGAACTTCTCGAATTTCTAACAATTAATAAGTGTTTCTCATTTTGACTTAACTACTACCATTTCATATAGTATTTTAGTAAAACTTTCCATCGTTTAATGTTTTCTTTTTTGGAGTCTTTCATGGCGTTGTCTTTGAAAAAATATTTTTCCCTCTCTTTGGCCCTAGTTGTGCCCGCAACATCATTTGCTCTTCCAATTGATTGGCATGGAGCTTTTGGCGTAGATTCATCGATCATTAGTAATTACCGCAGAGTGAAGTCTAAAACAGATCAATCCGCTATTAATGACGGAACACAAGAAGTCGGTCTTGATGTTGGTGCAAAAAATTCGGCGACCTGGCAAAGTTATGTTTTCAAATTAAGCCCTACAATGATTATCAATGACGCGGCTACATTTAAAGCCGAGCTTACGACTGGTTATGCTTATGGTGGATTTTTAGGGGATTCGGCTCAATCTAATCAAGCTGACACTAATAATATTCCAACCGCCTATTACAGCAAAGCAGCTGGCTCAAGCGTAAATATTAAAAAAGCTTATTTAGAACTTTATTCTGACACTGCCACTTATCAAATTGGTCGTCATACTTACAACTGGGGACTTGGCGCTATTTATAATGAAGGTGCAAGTGCCTGGGATCGCCACTCGTCATCGAGAGATGGAATCACGATGAAACTTAAAATTGGAAACTTTCTAGTCAATCCATACTGGTCAAAAATTTCTAATTCTGGTTTAACTGATGCAACAAATGCTAAAGAACTTGGTATTGGACTTCTTTATGACAATCCAGAAAGAGATATCGCTTTTGGTATTTTATACGGTGTGAGATCGAGTGCTGCTAACAATACCTTTTTTAAATCTTCAATTGAAACTGCTTCAAAAACTGTTGGTGAATCAAGTGTAAAGATCACTGACATTTATCTTAAAAAAGTCTGGGGCAATTTTGATGTAGCTCTCGAAGTTCCATTAATGTCAGGTGATTTAGGATATGCAAATAATTCGACAACTAATAAAACTAAATATTCTGCTAAGGCCATTTTACTTCAATCAAATTATCGCTTAAACGACACTTGGACCTTTGGTCTTGATGGTGGTCAAGTTGACGGTCACGACGGAAGCTCTTCGCAATTTAGCGCTCTTTATTTAAATCCAAATTTTCAAGTGGCCAACTTACTTTTCCGTTACAACGCTTCTGCTATCGGTACGGCTGGTCAAACAGACAGCGTATATGACTCTTATGTAACAAATGCTTTTTACTTAAAACTTCGCTCTAGCTACGCAACTGAAAAATGGATTTTTGATACAGCTATTATTCATGCAAAAGCTCTTGAAGCAGCATCTGCTGGTAAGGCGAGTTTTAATCACACAAAAAATAAAATTTTTGCTGCCACTACAACTCAAGCAGACGATCTCGGGACTGAGATCGATGTGAATGCGACTTATAAATGGAATAATGAAATATCTGTTGGTGGTGGTTTTGGTTACTTAATGACTGGAGACTATTTTAGTTATACCAACAGCACAACAGTAACTAATCAAGCAGAGAACTCTATCTTTCTTCAAATTAATACTTCAGTTACATTTTAAATAAAAAAAGCCCGCATAAGCGGGCTTTTTTTTATTAAAATTTAAAATTTCATTTTCCTAAGGAAGCCCTGGCCATCCGCCGCCTTGTCCTTGAAATCCACCCATTTGCTGCATACCTTGACCCATGTTCATTGAATTGCTCATTCCACCCATATTATAAAGTGAAGGGTCATAGGCCGAAGTCACTCGTGGCCCATAATATCCAGGAAACCTATCTGAGAAATCATCTTCGTATCCACTATATGATGAACCGTAAGAATCATATCTATCGCTATCTCTATCAGCATCACTTGCTACTTTTCTCTCATATTCACCATAGCTCACACCCATTTTATTTAACTTAGCATCTTTACGATTGAGAACGTCTAAGTCTTTTTGAACTTTTTTTGCTTCTCTTTGACGTCTTTTTTCCATTCCAGAATAAAACTCTTTACACTTTACTTGATTCTTAACGGCACCAGTCCAACCAACAGCACAGTAATTGCTATAGTCACTTTGCTCTTTTTTCTCATAGGCGCTCATTCTTGCATTTACTTTTTTTACAATTGCATCTCTTTCTCTTTGAGTTTTTTGTATTGGAAATGAGCTTCCTTTTCCTGCAGCATAAACATCTTTCCAATCTACAAGTACTCGGTCGAATTTTTTATGCTTTGATGCTTGCTCTTCATTCGCTGTTTCAATTGTATTTGGTCTACCTCTCTCATCTGGAGATTCACCGTATACTTTTGCGTATGCACTAGATTTTAATAAAATAGCCTCTATTGTTGAAGCATGATCAGTGATCGCAAATTTTTCCATTAGGAAGTATACAGTATCAAGTGAAGCTGCACTTCTTTTTGAGAATGCTCCAATTTCTTCATTGAGCTTTTTAATTTCTTTATCAAGAGCGGCCATGGCTTCAGAATCTTCTTCGAGGGTTTCTCTTTTTTGCATTAAAAGATCTAGTCTTGTTATGGCTTTTTCTAGAAAGATGTTATCTAATTCTTTAGCGAGTTCAGCATATTTTGCGATATCTTTTTTAGCATTTGCTTCAGTTATATTGGCACGTGTTTTAATTAAACGATCTTCAATCTTACCCATATCCTTAAAAATTCTTTCTACGTCTGTTTTAACTGCAACCAAGTAAGCTGCATCCAACTCTGCTCTCAGTTTTTCAGCGATATCTTTAAGTGCGTCTGCATTTCCAAGTGAAGCTCTTGCTTCTGAGATGGCATCTTTACCATTACCACAAGCAGTATAAATTTTTCTTAATAAGACCTCTCTACCTTCGTTAATATAAAAGGGTTCTTTACTTCCGACAGTTTCAGCTTTCACACAAGTGTCACCAGCAAGAGTCGCCTTTGGATCAAATGCGTGTAAAGGGCCATAGCCATTATTTGGATCGTCAAATTCTGTAGGATAACCAAAAGAAAGTTTTACCGTTTTTGTGACATCTTGCTTTTTATCAAACTCATAATCCATAGAATAAATTTTTTCTGAATACATTTTACCAGGAATCATGTCATGGTTAATTTTACCATCAACCATAATTGGTTTTTCAACATCAACTCCGTCAACTTTTGTTGTGATCTTTGTGTTAGCAAGACAATCTTCAAATTCTTTATAAGTTAGATCTACATCAGAATCATTTTTTCTACCAACAAGCTTCATAAGAACTGTAACATCTTTTGAATCTTTATTCTGTCGTAACTCGGGTACAAAATTTCCGCAAACATTAAGAATTGAAGGAATTTTTATAATGACTTTATTATTATCTCTTTTTTCAATTGAGATATCGTCACCATCTCTAGTTATATTATGAAAGAGACTCTGAGGAAAATATTTTGCTACTTCAACATTTTTATTACAATCGGCAACTAAAACGGGTTTAACCACTGTTCCTTGCTCTGGTTTTGCAACAGATATTTTTACTTCCTGTGCTCTACCATTTCCACTAGAAGATCCAGAGCTTGAGCTTCGTGAGCCTCTTACACCCTCAATCCTTGCAAATGCAGTGTTAGTTATCAACACACTTGCGAGTAGATTTAAAGCCACAACTTTTTTATTACACTTCATAGATATTCCCCAATAAGCTTACTTGGCCTGAACCATATACTTATCGGTCTTAACGGGTCATTTTGTGATTTACTTTAATACTTAATCAAAATAATAGGGATCAACATCAATTTTCAATGAGATAGAATTTGGAGGATTATAGGTTTTTTCAAAAGTATTCACTAAATTATGTAGTTGATTTATATCATCGCTCCTAATCATTAAAGACCAAGTAAACTTGTTGACCTTTTTTTCAACCATTGATGGCCTTGGGCCCAATATCTCTACTTTGTTAAAATGCACTTTGGCCATATCTATGAGTCTTTGAGTTTGAACACTACTTTCTTGAATGACTTCACCTTGATTTTTTCCATTAAAAAAAATTAAGATAATCTTTTTTATTGGGGGTGATGAGCAAAGTTGTCTCATCGGAATTTCATCATTATAGAAATCATCAAAAGAGTGATTTTTCAAATAGGTGAATATTTTGTTTTCAGGAGCTAAGGTGTGAACCAAAACTTCTGCATTTTTTCCAAACCTTCCCGCACGACCACTAACTTGAGTCAGTGTCTGATAGACTCTTTCCAGTTATGGTAAAATGGCCCAGTCTAGGTTGCAAAGGGCCGATCCTTGTTATCCAAAGTAGTTTTTTTACTCGATTATTCGTAACCTAAGAAGGGTAAACCCGACTTACTTACTTGGTAGTATTCTATCGTGTGCTTCTATCCCGGATAACAAGACGCTCACCGAAATGAACTCTTACCGAAAAGTATCAGAACCCACACACGAAACTACTTCTTCATCTAACAAGTTTTCTTAAGTAACATCTCGTAAAATATTTTTTAATCTTAAATTTTTTCTTCATTTTTTTAAATTTATTTTTAGCAACATTTGTATTGTAAAAAATTCTATTCAGTTATTCGTAACCCAGCTAAAAATATTAATATTTTAAAAGCTGCTTACATTTTGATTATCAAAGCGCCCATTAACCTCACAACGCAGGTATCTCAGGATTTTTTCAACTAACAATAACTGTTTTTCAACTTCAGCATCCTATGGTTAAACATGACCGTTAATGACAGACTTAAGTCTATTTATTTCAAAAAAAATCAGAATCAACAAAGACCACTTTCTCCTCTTGATCTTGAGAGCAACTCGCCCGTAGGGGGGCGGGGAGAACTCATTGCTCTAAGAAAAACAGGATGTTTTTATATTACTTTTATACTGCCTCTCTTCGACAATAACATTATAACAAATTCTCGATAAACGATGTGCTAATGCTACTGTCGCCTTATTCATTCCTCTTTTATTTTTTAATTTGAATGCCCATCGACGAATCGGCTCTTGGCTATTTTCATTGGAGAAAATCAATATCGATCTCGCTCCATGAATTAAATATTTTCTGGCCAAATCTTGCCCGGCCTTCGTAATAGCGCCTCTTCGAACTTTGTCTCCTGATGAACTTTCACTTGGAACTAATCCTAAATAACTTGCAAAAGACTTTGCATTGGGAAATCTGCTAAAATCATCGCCAATAGCAAGGAGTGCCGCTGTCGTCATAAGCCCAACTCCAGGAATACTTTGTAAATAAACGGCACGTGGGTCTCCCGCAAGAAGAATTTTTAAACTCTCTTCAACATCCTTTTCTTTGCCGCTAATCTTCTTGATTCAAAAACCATATCGGTTAATTTTTGTTTCAAAATATCAAAGTCAAGCTGCTCTAATTTACCAGCTATTTCATCCCAAAAATTTTCCGCACCTGCATTTATTGTTATTCCATATTCTCTCAAAATCCCGCGAGTATGATTTGTGGCGCTAACTCTTGATTGAACATATTGCTCTCTAATCCGAAGTAGCGATTTTAATCTTCGAGCGCCAATGCCTTTGTGATAAACCTCTGGAATAAAATTAACTTTTAAGCACTCTGCGAGTGCCTCAGCGTCTTTTATATCGGTTTTCTTTCCACCGATACCAATGCCTCGAAATTTATTTGGATTGATTATTTTGACATTGATCCCAGCTGTTTTTAATTGATCGACAACATGATTTACTCCACAACTTGCCTCAATTCCAACAAGCAAATTTTTACGATTAACCAATTCTTTTACTAGGTTTTCAGAAAGAACGGTTTTTACATCTTTTTTTCCATCAGGAAAAATAAAACAAATTGTTGAAGTTCTTTTATGATAATCAATTCCGGTGTAAACTAACATTGGCCCTCCCTAGGCATTGTAGGAGATTATTCTCGCTACGCTTTTTTATAGTTTTATAGAAAACTATTTGGGATCAACTCCCGTTCGCCTAGGGTAAAAAGGGCCATTTCACCATACTTCCAGGTCTTAACGGGTCATTTTGTGATTTACTTTAATACTTAATCAAAATAATAGGGATCAACATCAATTTTCAATGAGATAGAATTTGGAGGATTATAGGTTTTTTCAAAAGTATTCACTAAATTATGTAGTTGATTTATATCATCGCTCCTAATCATTAAAGACCAAGTAAACTTGTTGACCTTTTTTTCAACCATTGATGGCCTTGGGCCCAATATCTCTACTTTGTTAAAATGTACTTTGGCCATATCTATGAGTCTTTGAGTTTGAACACTACTTTCTTGAATGACTTCACCTTGATTTTTTCCATTAAAAAAAATTAAGATAATCTTTTTTATTGGGGGTGATGAGCAAAGTTGTCTCATCGGAATTTCATCATTATAGAAATCATCAAAAGAGTGATTTTTCAAATAGGTGAATATTTTGTTTTCAGGAGCTAAGGTGTGAACCAAAACTTCTGCATTTTTTCCAAACCTTCCCGCACGACCACTAACTTGAGTCAGTGTCTGATAGACTCTTTCATTTGATCTAAAATCTGGAAAATTAAGCTGCGAATCTATCCCTAATATAATGACCAAATTAACATTTTCAAAATTATGGCCTTTTGAAAGCATTTGAGTCCCAACTAAAATATCAATACTTTTTTTATGAAACAAATCTAGCGTCTCTTCCAGTTTGCTAAAAGTTTTTATCTCATCACGGTCAAAGCGCTCTATTACTTTATCAGGAAAAAGGCTTTTCATCATTTCATGCACTTTTTCTGTTCCAAAACCTTTGGGGGTGAGTTGAATATTCATGCACTCTGGACACATCTCTGGCACTTTTTCTTTATATTCACATGTCTGGCAAACAATTAGACTTTTCTTTTTAAATAATTTTAAATTTGTACTGCAGTTGGGACAAGAAAACTGGTGACCGCATGAATTGCATTGCAAATAACTTGCGTAGCCAAGTCGATTGATAAAAATGAGCACTTGCTCTTTTTTCTCTAGCGCTTTTCTAATTTTATAAACACTTTCACTGCTTAAAGGCCAAAGTGCTCTTTCAGATTCAACCTTACCTCGCCCTCGCATGTCTACTAATTCTATTTCAGGTAATTTTGCTTCTTGAGCTCTTTTTTTAAGTGCAAAATAGTTCGCTGAATCTTTAAAAGCTTTATAGGTTTCAACCATAGGTGTTGCCGAACCTAAGATAATTGGAATTTTTTGTAGTGAAGCTCTTTTAATTGCTATGTCTCTCGCATTATACGTACACCTATCATCTTGCTTAAAGGATTGGTCGTGTTCTTCATCCACAACAATTAATCCAAGTTTTTTAATTGGAAGAAAGATACTGCTTCTCACACCCAAAATAAGCTTGGGAGTCTCATCAACCTGAAGAAGCTTCCATAATCCAAACTTATCTGAATTACTTATCGAGCTGTTGTAGGAAAAAATCTGAATACCCAAATAGGTTTCAAACGTTTTCATAAACTGAGGAGTCAAATTTATTTCTGGAAGTAAAAAAAGTACTGATTTTTTTTCAATAATAATTTTTTTAATTATTTCTAGATAAATGATCGTTTTACCGGCACCTGTCACACCATGAATGAGAGATTTGCTAAATTTATCGAGTCCTAATTCTGTTATTTTTTTAACTACTTGTGATTGTTCATCATTTAAAACAAATTGGTTTAATTGATTTTTTCCTTGTACAAAATTAAGCTTTCTAGGTTTTTTGAGCAATACTGGAAGAGTGTCAAATATTAATCGTCCTAAAGGATAGTGATAGTAATTCGACATCCACTGATAAAGCTCACACTCATCTTTTGATAATATGATATCAGCATTAATTTTAGAAATATCTTTGATTTTTTTTAATTCTAGACCTTTCTCTGATCCTAATTGCCAAATACAACCATCAATAGTCCTTTTACCTAGCGGTACAGAGACAATCGTGCCTTGTGGTAACGAAATGTCCTCATCACCTTCGCTTTCATATCCATAAGTAAGCATGGAGTGATTAAAGGGTGTATTAACTGCTACGAGATAATAAACTTTGCTCATCTTATAGAATAAATGAATGATTATATTCTAATATGCCAGGTAGTTTCTTGAGTTCTTCATAGCTGTCTGTTATTTTTTTATCAACTTTTTTAACTTCTTCACTAAGAGTCTGAATTACAAATAAATTTCCTGCACTATCTTTTAGATTAATAAACTTAGGCAATTCATTAATTCCATTAAATAAAAGATACTGGCTTGCCTCTACTTTAATTTGTGCATCACTTGTTGTGTAATCAATTATCCGAAATTGCCTTTCTTGATTTGAAAAATACCCTTGTGCAAATTTCCAATCGACCTTCCACATGAATTCATTTTCTTTTTTAACAAGTTCTATGTTTTTTGCACTCTTGAAAGTATTTGACCTGAATAAGTCTAAGACGCGCTCTTTAGATTGTGGATCTTCTGGACTAAGCGGGGATCCGCTATCCCCTTTACCTTTGCTGTTCATCAAATGACTTCTATAACTTCTAAGTAGTCTCATTTTGTCTTCATTTAACATTGTTTTATTTTTTGTAACTATTACACCATTTTTTTCTAAAAATGCTTCTACTCCGTTTGATTGATTGGTCGCCAACATCATTAAGATGCCATAGAGCATGCTTTTTTCCTGACTCTTTTCTCGCTTTATTTGCAAAAGTAAATCTGGGATATATTTTACACTTTTAATTTGTGAACTTTGCATTTGTCCGTTCGAATATATAGATTGCAGCAAGCTTATAGATCCACTATTTTCTTCTGAAAATTGCATTTTTATATAATCTTGTTTTTCTGGTTCTGCCAATGAGTGGATCATCATTTTTATTGTAATATAATCCCCAGGAAGATCTGCATTGTTTAAATTTTTAAGCAATCCCTCCTCCGTAGGAAGCGAGGCACCTGCAATTGAAATCATCGAAAACATTATCATTGATTTCATTAAATTCCATCTCATCATAAACCCCTTTGCCCTAAACTTATTATTAATTACTTAATATTATATTTTTGTATTTTTTCTTTAATGATTTTTTTCATCATCGCCGAAGAATCATTATTCATTAATGCAAACTCAATCGTTGCATTTAAATATCCTTCAATGTTTCCAGTGTCAAAACGTTCACCTTCAAAAATATGTGCATAAACTTCACTTTCTTTTGCGAGCAAGTTTATTGCATCTGTTAATTGATATTCACCACCAACCCCCTTGGGTATGACTTTCAAAGCATCAAAAATTTCAGGTTTAAAAATATATCTTCCAGGTGTTGCTAGGCTAGAAGGTGCAACAGAAGGATGTGGCTTTTCAACCATCGTTGTCATTCTCATTGTGTGTTTTTCATTATTAATGAAATCACCTTTTACAATTCCATATTTTGAAGTTTCTTGTGGGTCAATTTCCATCACTCCAATTACACTAGAATTATTATTCTTTTGAGACACTTCTATTAATTGTTTCGTTACCGGATTTGGACCTCTAACGATTTCATCACCAAGAATTACAGCAAAAGGCTCATTGCCAACAACGTCTTTTGCACAAAGAACGGCATGTCCTAAACCAAGTTGTTCTTTTTGCCTAATTGAAGTGACCTCTACCATTTTCCCAATTTGTTGTATGAGTTCTAATTCTTTTAACTTTCCACTCTTAATTAAAAAATCTTCTAATTCGAAATTTCGGTCAAAATAATCTTCTATCGCATTTTTACCACTCGAAGTAATAAAGATAACTTGTTCGATACCTGACAAAATTGCTTCTTCAACTACGTAATGAATCATAGGTAAATTAATAATCGGAATCATTTCTTTTGGTACTTGTTTTGTAGCGGGAAGAAATCTTGTTCCTTTTCCTGCAACAGGGATGACGGCGCGCCTAATTTTCATTATAATTTCCTTAAGAAGTTGTTCATAATTTTAAAAGGAATTAGTTATATTCGCAATCTATTCAAAAAATCTTTTTATAGCCTTTTTTTTATTATCTGCAACCTTAGCAAATGCAAAGATTCATGAGTTTGAAACTACTCACTTGAAATCCCTTGCTGGCACGGGAGTCGCTGGAATTTTTATGGAAGAAGCAGCATTTCTTAATCCCGCGAGTCTAGCTTATTTTAATAATGGTAGTGTGTATGCGCAACGAAACACTCATAAGTTCAAAAACACTCAAGGGCTAGTTACTGACGAATCTAAGGCAACCGCTTTTGTTTTTGCTGATGGAAATCCAAATGTTAGTGGCTCTCTTAGTTATGTTGACCAAGAAGAAGGTGTATTCAAAAGAAAAAGATGGGGACTTAGTGTCTCTGCACCACTAAACAAAGAATCTTCTTTGGGAATTAGTACTCGCAAATCCACAGACGAAAATAGTCTTTTGCAAACTAAAGTTGACTACTACCAAACGGTAGTTGGAGTGACGCATTCTCTTGATAGCCAAACATCCTTCGGTGTAATTTTTTATGACGTGCTCAATTCGAAAGCTAAAGAAACCAAGGCAATGGTAGGTGCTCAGCACATGTTTGCAAACACGGCGACTCTAAATTTTGATTTATCAGCTAATTATAAAGCAGAAGAAATTACTGATACAATTATGTATCGTGGTGGATTGCAGTTTAAGGTCTTGGATGATTTCTACCTTCGCTTTGGAGGATTCAATGATAAATCCAAACAAGAAAAGGGAAATGGCTACGGTATCGCTTGGATTCAACCAAGGCTCGCCTTTGAATTTGCAATTAAAAGCACTAATACAAAAGCTGATTTGGCACTGGCCAGATCTGAACGAAAACTAAAAGAGACATCATTATCAGCTTCATTTAGGTTCTAGAGGATTATTTTGGCAAAGAAAAAAATTGATTCTAAAAGTTTAGTTGATGAACGCAAACGTGAACAAGTTGTAGAACTTTATCGCACTCGTCTTACACATTTGAAGCGTGCACAGCTTTTTGTCAAAGAAGATCGGATGGCACTTGCCGTTGACTCATACAATAAATATCTTGGAATCCTGGCACTTTATTTTGACATTACAGAAGACAGGTTAACGCCCACTCTTTTTGATGCAGAAAAAGATATGACGGAACTTCTTTTAATCAGTCACGCTTACTGGGACCTCGCGAAAGCCTATGACAGAAGCCCCAACCTTGTTAGAGATTGCCTAAGATGCCTTGACCAATTTGTTAAATTTTCAATTGGATTCAAATACCAACACGTCAATGCACAAATTATTCGTAAATTTAATAATAAAAAGCAAGCTCACAATCCCAAAGCCTTCGATGCTGCTTATCAAAAAATTCAAGTAAGCTCTAAAAAATGTTATATCGCAACCATGTGTTTTGGTGAAGATCATCCAAACACTCAAACATTAAGACATTTTAAACGCTCAATTGCGTACTCTGAAAGTGGAAGAGATTTCATTGATTTTTATTATCAATATTCACCGATGTTGGTGAATTTTCTCAATCGAAACATTCTTTTTAAAGAAATTTTTAATACTCTAATTACTATTCCTGCACTAAAGGTCTTTGTTTATCTATTAAGGAAATATGTTTACAATCAGAAAACTCATACTTAAAGTGTGGTTTAAATTTTTTATTGGATCAGTACTTGTTTTAGTATTAATACTTTCTTTGGGTCATATTCTTAATGGTCTTTTAAAGGCGAGTAATGATTTTAGTTCAATTTTTGCCGACTTACTTTTGGAATTACCTGCATTTTTAGTGAAGATATTTCCAGTTTCTTGTTTAATTGCTTCTCTTTTTTCAATTAATAAATTGAAAAGTAGAAATGAATTAACTTCTATATTTGCATGTGGGTTTTCACGAAGACAATTTGTTTCAATTATTGGAACTGCAGGTGCACTTGTTGGCTTTCTTCTTTTTATGATTAATGGCTACCTCGTTCCCTACGTCAAACACAAGCAATCTAATACAATTTCTACAACTCCTGGTGCTGTTAAAGGTAATTCGATGTCTCTAGTTTCAATTAATGCACTTCAATCTGGAAGAATTTGGTTTAAAGGCCAAGGCTATTTTTTTTCTTATAGTTCTTTTGATGCTAACAAAAACACACTTTATGATTTAACACTATATTTTTATGATAAAACTTTTCGCCACTCAGAGCACTACACAGCACAGTCTGCTACTTTTGTTTCTGAGGGTGGCTGGCTTTTAAAAAATGGCTTGCAAGTTACAAATCTCGAAAATTCAACTTTCCCCACTCCTAAAATTTTTAGTGAGATGAACATAAACTTAAATGAAACTGTTTCTGATTTTAAAAAAATCAATGCCGACATTTCCACTCTCAACATTTGGAAACTTTATGATTATATTGCTGTTTTAAGGGCCAATAAAATTAATGAAAATGAATATTTTGTCACTTTCTTAGATAAATTTGCCTCGGGTTTAACTTGCCTCGTTTTAGCGATTTTAGCATCAATTGCCTTATTTAATCCGAACCGCAGAAATAGTTCATTTGGAACAAATATTGCTTTTGTTTTAAGTTTTACTTTTGTCTATTGGTTTATCTATTCTTATTTTTTAACTTTGGGTCAAACGAGTCGTATATCTCCTTATTTAGCGACTTTTGGTGTCCCTTTTGTCTTTGTTGCCTACCTCTGTTTCTACTTTATTTATCATCGTAAATTGCGCTGATTTATGATATGAGGTTATTATGAATGATAATTTTTTAAACAATTATGAACTTAGCGGTAACCTATTACCAATTCACACTTATCCTGCTCCTATTTTAAAAAAAATAGCTGTTCCCGTGACTGACTTTAATGCGGAACTGAGAGAAATTATTAAAGACATGTTTTTTACAATGTATAACGCACCTGGAATTGGGCTCGCGGCTCCACAAGTTGGCCATAGTTTGCGTTTATTTGTTCTTGATATTTGGTTTGAAAGAGAAAAAGTTACTCTGGCCGACGGAACATCAGAGTATCGATTTTTTGATTTTAGCCCTATGGTTTTTATAAATCCTATTTTTAAAAATAAAAGTGGTGAAATCATTCATGAAGAAGGCTGCCTAAGCGTGCCAGGAATTTATGAAGATGTTAAACGCGCTCAATTAGTTACTGTTGAATACCAAGACATGTTTGGCGTCCATCACACTTTAGAAGCAGATGAGCTTTTATCCGTTTGCTTACAACATGAAAATGATCATCTCGACGGAATTGTTTTCATTGAAAGGTTAAGTTTTCTCAAAAAACAGTTAATTGAAAAAAAATTCTTAAAAAAACAAAAGAAAAAATAATGACTAAAAAATTCAATGTAGTTTTTTGTGGCACTCCTGATTTTTCTTTACCGACCTTGGAAACTTTGGCTTCTCACCCTTCTATTTCTATAGTAGCCGTTATTACAATGCCAGATCGTCCAGCTGGACGTGGTCAAGAATTAAAATCTCCCCCTGTCGCTGAGTTTGCAAAAAACAACGATCTGAGACTTTTTCAAGTGGATAATATAAATAAAAGTGAAGATGTACTTCTGGCACTTGAATCAATGAATGTTGATTTTTTTTTAGTGCTGGCATTCGCACAATTTTTAGGATCGCGAGTTTTATCAATTCCCAAGTTAGGCTGTTTTAATATCCACACTTCTATTTTACCCAAGTATCGCGGTGCTGCTCCAATTCAATATGCTCTTTTAAATGGAGACACTTCTACGGGGGTCTCTATTCAAAAAATGGTTAAAGAAATGGATGCTGGAGATCTTGTTCATTTCGATGAGGTTTCTATTGATCCTATCGATAACGGTGAAACTCTTTATAATAAACTTAAAAATAAAGCAGCACAAAGCACACTCGCTTTTATAGATAAGCTTCAATCAAATACAATTGTCTATACTCCCCAAGATGTCTCGCAGGTTTCGTTTGCGCCAACAATTAAAAAAGAAGATGGTTTACTTGATTTTAAAAATTCAAACTATAACAAAATTCAAAATCAAATACGAGCTTTCGACCCTTGGCCTGGCACTTATTGTTTTTTAAATTCTCAAAGACTTAAAGTTTTTTCAATTGAACGACTAACAAAAAAACTTTCACCTGGTGAAACAAGTCTTGAACATGGACAACTTCTTATTGGTTTAAAAGATTGCTCGATACGCTTAAGTAAAATTCAGTTAGAAGGAAAAAAGGTTTGCTCTGATAACGAATTATTAAATGGACTTAAAAATAAGGGCGGAGTAATTATTATTAATCCGTAAGAATTTTATGACAATTATTTCACCTAGTCTTTTAGCTTGTGATTTTCTTAACATTGAATCAGAACTTAAATCTTTTGATGGTATCAAGAACCTTTGGTTTCACCTGGACATTATGGATGGACATTTTGTTCCCAATCTTACTTTTGGTAATCCCATCATTGAGCAAATTGTAAAAAAGAGCGGCCATAAATGTGATGCACACTTCATGGTAACTAATCCTGACTTCTATAATGAAACTCTAAGGACGTACGGACTTCATAATTTTACCTTTCACTTCGAAGCAGTCTTAGATCCCCATTCTTTTGCATTGGAATGTAAAAAGAATTATCCAAGCGTTGGAGTGTCTATAAAACCCAATACTCCAACCCATAAACTTAGTGATGAATTATTGAGTGTAATAGATCTCGTATTAATTATGTCGGTAGAACCTGGTTTTGGTGGACAGTCATTTATGCCTTTGGCCTATGATAAAATAAATGAATTAAAGACAAGGAGATCAAAGCTTGGATTAAATTTTCAAATTCAGATTGATGGTGGAGTCACTGATAAAAATTCACGAGATTTAATCAATGCAGGGGCCGATAACTTAGTGGCCGGTTCATATATTTTCAATGCTAGCCAAGATAAATATTCTGAGATGATTGATTTACTAAGAAAATGAGGACTTAGGTCTCAATCTTGAAGCAAAACATCATTACAAATGAGCAAATTTCATTGTAGGATCATGAGGATTTAACCTTGTGAGAATATATGAAAATTGTTTTAGACGGCCTCTCGTTAACTATTAATCAAGTCCATCAAGTGGCCTATGCTAAAAATAAAAGCGTAAGTCTTTCGATCGGTTCAGAAGCATTAAAAAAGATGCAGGCATCTCGCTCATTTGTTTTTGATATCGTAAATAAGGGTGAACCTGTTTATGGTATTAATACTGGATTTGGCGCGCTTTCTAGCATGCATATTGCCAAAAAAGATCTGGCGCAACTTCAAGTTAACCTCATTCGCTCACACTGCACTGGTGTGGGAAAGCCTTTCTCAAAAGAAATAACAAGAGCGATAATGCTCTTAAGGGCCAATTGCCTTACCTCTGGCTTTTCAGGTGTTGAACCTTCAACTGTTGAGTTACTGATTGATTTTCTTAATCATGACATCACACCAGTCGTTCCTGAAAAAGGATCTGTAGGTGCCAGTGGTGACCTTGCCCCCTTATCTCATATTGCTCTCGCTTTAATTGGCGAAGGCGAAGTCGAAATGGATGGAAAAATTGTTAATTCTTCTTTTGCAATAAATCACATTGGAAAAACACCTGCCGTTTTAGGGCCTAAAGATGGTCTTGCATTAATTAATGGGACTGCTTGTATGGCAGCTCTTGGTGCATTAGCCGTGTTTGAAGCAAAACAAATTATGAAGATTGCAGATATATGTGCAACACTAACAATGGACGGTGTGAAAGGAACTGATAAAGCTTATAATCCTAAAATAACTTTATTAAAACCTCACAAGGGGCAAATCTTAAGCATGGAAAATCTGAACATGCTTACAAAAGGATCTCTCTTAAAAGACTCACATCCTGATTGCCATAAAGTTCAAGATCCTTATTCACTTCGCTGTGTACCTCAAGTGCACGGAGCTTGCAGACAAACCCTCATTCATGCTGAAGAAGTTGTTAACACTGAACTAAATGCTGTCACAGACAATCCACTTATATTCGTTGAAAGCGGAGAAGTTATTTCTGGTGGAAATTTTCACGGTGAAGCTCTGGCCCTAGTGATGGATTATCTTGCTATGGGTGTTGCTGAAATATGTAATATTAGTGAAAGACGAATTGAAAAAATGATGAATCCTGTTTTTTCTGAATTGCCTGCTTTTTTAACTAAAAATTCTGGACTCAATTCTGGTTTAATGATTGCCCACGTAACAGCTGCTGCTTTAGTGAGTGAAAATAAGTATCTTTGTCATCCTGCTAGTGTGGATTCAGTTCCCACATCTACCGACAAAGAAGACCACGTATCCATGGGAGTTACTGCTGGAAGAAAACTTCATGAAGTTATCGATAATGCCAAAACAGTTTTGGCCATTGAACTTCTCTGTAATACACAGGCACTTGACCTACAAAGACCTTTAACTTCCTCACCCGCTCTTGAAGAAGTTTATAAAGCAATTCGTGCTCACGTTCCACCAATTGAAGATGACCGTATATTTTATAAAGATATTAACAATGTTATTAAAGTTATCAACAGTGGTGAAATAATTAAAGCTGCTGAACTTCATACTGGAGTTTTAAATTAATGAATACTACAATACCTCTTCCACCAACGGGTTCAACTTTAACATGTAAAGGCTGGCATCAAGAAGCGGCTCTGAGATGTCTTTTAAATAATCTCCATCCGGACGTTGCTGAAGACAGAGATAATTTGATTGTTTATGGTGGAAATGGCCAAGCGGCAAGAAATCATCAAGCTCTTCAAGACATAATTCACGCTTTAAAAAATCTTGAAAATAATGAAACTCTCATGATTCAATCTGGAAAACCAGTTGCTATTTTTCCCAGCCATTCACATGGACCGAGAGTCTTGATTGCCAATTCTAACTTAGTTCCCCACTGGGCAACTTGGGATTATTTTAATAAATTAAAAGACGAAGGCCTTATGATGTACGGTCAAATGACGGCGGGATCATGGATTTACATTGGAACACAGGGAATACTCCAAGGAACTTATGAAACCTTTATGGCCGCTGCAGAAAAACATTATGGCGAAGGTTCCGACCTAAAAGGAAAACTTGTACTAACTGCTGGTATTGGTGGAATGGGTGGTGCCCAACCTCTTGCTGTAAAGATGGCGAACGGGGTTTGCTTAGCTTGTGACGTTGAAGAATGGAGAATTGAAAAGAGATTGAAGACACGTTATTTAGATGTTTTATGTAAAACTTTTGACGAAGCTATTGAATTGGCACTTAAATCAAAAAATGAAAACAAGGCAATATCAATAGGTGTTGTTGGAAATGCTGCTGATTTTTTCAAGTATGTTTTTGATCAAGGAATTGTTCCTGACTTGGTTACTGACCAAACATCTGCACATGACCCACTAAATGGATATGTTCCTCACGGATTACCAGTTGCAGATGCATTTTTATTAAGAAAGTCTGATCCAAAAAAATATACCGAACTTTCTTATCAAACAATGGGTGACCATATTCGTGTAATGTTAGCTTTCCAAAAAAAGGGCTCTCACGTTTTCGATTATGGAAATAATTTACGCGAAGGAGCTAAAATTGTCGGTGTAAAAGAAGCCTATGATTTTCCAGGTTTCGTTCCGGCTTATATACGTCCACTTTTTTGTAAAGGTTCTGGCCCTTTTAGATGGATCGCCTTATCAGGTGACCCTGATGATATACGTGTAACTGATGAAGCACTCAAAAATTTATTTCCAAATAATAAAAAGCTCCACAATTGGCTTAATAAAGCTCAAGAGATGGTTGCATTTCAAGGTTTACCAGCGAGAATATGTTGGCTTAATTACGGAGAACGAGAACAAGCTGGATTGTTATTTAACAAATTGGTTCGTGAAGGAAAAGTGAAAGCACCAATTGTCATTGGACGAGATCATCTTGATTGCGGATCCGTCACAAGTCCTAATAGAGAAACTGAAGGCATGCTAGATGGAACAGATGCTGTATCTGATTGGTCATTGTTAAATCTTATGATTAATACAATGAATGGTGCTTCGTGGACATCATTCCATCACGGCGGAGGTGTTGGAATCGGCTACTCACAACATTCTGGAATGGTCATTTGTGCTGATGGTTCAAAGGATATGGATGAGAGACTAAAACGAGTTCTTAATTCTGATCCTGGCATGGGGGTCGCCCGTCATGCAGATGCTGGATATACTATTGCAAAAGAGACTGCGAGTAAGAGTAGCCTGAAGCTACCATCGCTTAAAATTAATACTTAAACCAAACAGAAGCCTATTTATATGACGACAAAAATTTTTAAAAACTTTTCAGAAATAGCTACGCTTCAAACTGCTCACCATAAAGATGGAAGAAGGCTTCTCGCTGATGATTTAGACATTATAAAAAATGCTTCAATTGTTTTCAATAATGAAGAAATTCTCTGGGTGGGAGAAGACCGAAATCTTCCAGAAGAATACTTGGATGTCATGAGTATAGAAATGTCAGGAAAATCCTGCTTACCTGAAATTGTTGATTGCCATACTCATGTAGTCTTTGGCGGAGATCGCTCTAAAGAATACTCTATGCGACTTGATGGTGCGACATATGAAGAAATTGCAAATGCTGGTGGTGGTATTTTAAATTCAATGAAGGGAACAAATTCACTTTCAAGAAATGAACTTTTAAAAATTGCTCAACAAAGAATAAAGGCGATTAAAGCTTACGGCGTTGGGACAATCGAAATTAAATCTGGTTACGGATTAAACTTTGAAAAAGAATATGAAATTTCACATATTATTCATGATCTTAAAAATATTTTTAGACCAGATGTTCAAATCATTAACACTTTTATGGCAGCCCATGCTGTTCCTAAAGAATATTCAAGCTCATACGAATACATGAAAGAAGTTGTCCTTCCCTTACTAGACCGGCTTGCTGAAGAAAATATTTTAGATTGTGTTGATATTTTTCATGAAAATAATTATTTTTCTGAAGAAGATGTAATCTCACTTTTTGAACGAGCAAAACGATTAAACATTCCAGTAAAAATGCATGCTGACGAATTTAATGACAACAAAGGTGCTATTTTGGCAACTCGCTTTGAAGCTTTGTCGGCCGATCATTTATTAGCAACTGGTACTGATGGTATAGAAGCCTTGAAAAACTCTAAAACTGTCGCGACACTTTTACCTGGTACTGGCTTTTTTCTTGGAAAATCTCAAGCAAACGCGAGAGCTATGCTTGATGCTGGTGTAAAAGTTGCTATTGCTTCTGACTTCAATCCTGGTTCGTGTCATTGTGATAACTTAGTCATGATTGCTTCGCTGGCCGCTCCAACTTATAAAATGAATCGCACTGAACTCTGGAGTGCCATTACACTCAATGCTGCTCATGCCCTGGGACTTAGAAATCAAGGGGCACTTATTAAAGGTATGAAACCTCGTTTTTCCATCTTTAATACTGATTCTATTGACCGAATCACTTATAATTGGGGAAAAAACCTCTCAATATGAATCAATTCGGTATTGTTCAACAAAAAGCTTTTTTTTGTTAATGTTTCTAAAAGTTGACCGATAAGCCTTTTATGAAAAAGTTTTCATTACTTTTGACATTTTTAATTTTTGGAACTCTTTTCACACTTGCCTCGTGTGGCGGTGATTTGAGCCTAGGAAGTAAGTCAAATACATCTTCACAGAGTTCATTAACAGGAAAAGAGTGTGGTTGCACCGCTAGCTACATGCCCGTTTGCGGCGTGAATAATATTACATATGATAATATCTGTATTGCAAATTGTTACGGTGTATCTCAAACTGTTCAAGGAAATTGTATTTGCAGTAGTCGACCTGTTTGTGGAAGCGACGGTAACACTTATACTGAATGTGATGCTCAATCGGCGATAAGAAAAGGTTATATCAATTCAATTGTAAAATTTGCTGATTGTAGATCAGGTTCATACTAATCTATTTCTTAATCATGGCCCTAATTTGTCCCAAAAATTCTTCCGACATAAAATCCATAGGTCCATCACTCTTTAATTTTACTTTTCCATTGTGAAAAATAATCGTAACGGGAATTGCCGTTATATTAAACTCGGTGGCAATAGCTGTATTTACATCTGGAACAATGACAAATTCTTCCTTCAGATTAATTTTCTTTAATGTCTTTTTTATATTTAAAACTTGATCTTCTTCATCAGTATTAATGGCAATAATAGTTACATCTTTTGGGGCAAACTGAGATTTAAATTTCATCATCGATGGCATTTCAGACAAACAAGGAACACACCAAGACGCCCAGAAATTAATCACGACTACAGGAGAATCAATTTTATAAAAATTAAAATCTTTACCCTCAAGAGTCTTTGCTTTAGTTTTTAAAAATATCTTTTCATATAATTCATTCGGATTCATTAGCCTATCATTACTATTTTTTGAGCTCTCTTGGCCTTCAGCTAGCTTTTTGATGCCAACTTGTCCCGCAAGTACAGCTGAAAAAACTCCTATAAAAATCATCACTGGTAAAAATTTCTTCATTGATCTAGCTCCTATTACTCATAGAATTATACTATGATAAATCCAATTGAAAAACCTGTTCAGAGTCATTTAAAAAACCAAAATGGTCAAACCTTTTTAGAGTTTATTTTTATACTTATGATTCTAGTAACTATTTCGTTTGGCTTTATGAATGGTTTTAGTCGCCTTATTGGAACTAGATGGGAAATTATGTTAAAAATTATTGCACGCCCCAATCAAAGTTCAGTAACATTGCCTTAAGGAGCATGTTAAATGAAATATATACTTTCAATCGATCAGGGTACTACTGGAACTAGGGCCTGTCTCATCGAAGAAAAAACACTTAATTTAATTGCTCAAGATAGCAAAGAATATCCTCAAATTTACCCACAACCTTCATGGGTAGAGCATAATTTAAATGACATTTGGTCCACTGTTGAATTAACGGTTTCAAATGTACTCAAAAAAGCCAATGTTCTTGGAACACAAATTGTTTCAATTGGAATAACCAATCAACGTGAGACAACTTGTGCTTTTAATAAAAAGGGAGACGCTCTTTCTAATGCGATTGTTTGGCAAGATCGAAGAACCACTCCGTTTTGCCTAGAGTTAAATGAAAAAGGATATGCTGAATTTATAAAGAAAAAAACAGGTCTCCCAATTGATCCGTATTTTTCAGCATCAAAAATGAATTGGTTATTATTAAATAATCAAAATGTAAAAAACGCTCTAAAAAATAATGATTTACGCTTCGGTACAATCGACACATTTCTTCTTTATAAATTAAGTGACACTCATTCATTTAAAACAGACGCCTCCAACGCATCTCGCACGATGCTTATGAACATAGCTACTTGTTCATGGGACTCTGAGCTTCTTGAATTTTTTAAAATTCCATCATCTACACTTCCCACCATTGAAGATTCATTTGGGCAGTTTGGAGTTACAAAAAATCTTAATTTTCTTCCAGATGGAATTCCCATTACGGGAATTTTGGGTGATCAGCAATCTGCTTTATTTGGTCAAGCTGGATACTTAAAAGGAGAAATGAAATGCACTTACGGTACAGGTGCCTTTGTATTGCTCAACACTGGCCCTGATTTAATCTATTCAAAATCTGGCCTACTTACAACTGTACTTTATAAACATGAAGGTAAGTGCATTTACGCTCTTGAAGGGTCTAGTTATATTGCAGGTGCTGCAATTCAATGGCTGCGTGATAATTTGAAAATCATTTCCAAAAGTTCGGATGTTGAACCTCTTGCTCGTCAGGTTAAAAAATTTGATGAGCTTAAAAATGTACAATTCTTTCCATTTTTCGCAGGCCTTGGTTCACCCTTTTGGAACTCAGAAGCTAAGGGAGCCTTAACCGGTCTTACTCGTGATACAAATCAAGCTCACATAGCTTTTGCTTGCTTAGAAGGTGTCGCTATGTCTATTAACGATCTTTTAAATGCTATGAAATTAGACACTGATCTAGAAATAAAAACTTTAAAAGTTGATGGTGGTGCATCTGCAAACACACTGTTAATGGAACTTCAAGCGACAATATCTAATACAGTTATTATTCGACCACAAGTTATCGAAACAACTGCCTACGGCGCGGCCCTGGCTTCTGCTGTCGGATCGAAGACTCTCAAGTTTTCTCAAATTGACGAAACATGGAAAAAAGATTGTGAATTTAAACCCAAAGAAGAAATGAAAAGCTATATTTCTGATAAAAAAATTCTATGGGGGCAATCCATTTCAAGATTTTTCACTTAAGTTAACATGGGTTTTCCTTTTAGATAAAGGAAGATTTTTCTTAGGGTAACCTGCTCTAAATATCCAGCAAACTTCATCAAAATTATTTTTAGACTTTAATTTTAATTCCTTTTGAAAATTTTCAAAATCGTATTTAAATATTTTTTCTATTTTGAAATTTTTTTCAAACAAGTATGGAAGTGTTAAGATTGTTAATGGCTGTGTGACGATTCCTTCATTCGCAAGTATGAACTTTACATGAAACACTTCTTTTCCAAGTGAAATCAAATCTTCAATTTTTTCAATTTTATTTGTAAAGCAAATATAGTGTGGTGTTTGGTTTAATACACTTTTTGTTTTTAATTGATGAAACAATCGTATGAAGTATTCTGGAACTATCGCCAGAATAAATTGATTCTTTAGCAATACTAAAAAAAATGCTTCGAAATAACTCAAGTTTAATTCGCTGTAATGAAATCCTGTCTTAACAATGTTATATTTTTTTTTACTTAAATGAATCCAGTTAAATATATCTTTTACAACTTTGAAATTGCTCCAAAGCAGGGAGTCTATTTTTAAAACCTCATTCAAAATTTTTCCATCTAATTTATTTAAAATAAATATATCTTTATTCATTTTTGGGAAGTTAACTTTTGCACTATTGTAAGGGAGACGATTTGTAACTACTGCATTAAAAAAATTACTCTTAACTTCTTCATTGAATCGAGCAAAACTCACCTCTGCCCAGCAGCCATCTTTATCTAAGCATTTTCCATCGATTAAATAATGCAACTTTGCGGTATATGAAAAGTTGAAAGCTAAAGATAACTCTTCAATCATTTGTAAAATCATCCCAAAAGTTAAGACCGAAGTTAGATTGTTGGGATTAAGTTCATGCTTTGCTATTTTTTGATTGTGGTTTATATATATTTTTTGCTCCACTACGCTGGCAACAAAATCAAAGGGCTGTGAATTATCTCCACTTGAATAGCGTGAGATGTTTTCTACAATCCGAATTAAATTATTTGGATTTTCTTCATTTATATTTTTTTTGCATTTTTCATACATATATAACAATCTTCTAGCATTTCTTTTAAACTTGAAACCTCATAACTTAAATCTCTTATGGCCTTAGATGAATCTGAATATACATACTCACTAAGAATATCAATTGAGTGAGGGGTGAGCATTGGCTCTCTCTTGAGTATATATGTCGAAATATAAAACTCACAATATCCATAGATTTTGAATATTATAACGGGTAATTCAAATTTGGGTGGAGATTTTTTTAATCATTTGGAAATTTCAGCTATAACCTCAATCCATGTTACATCTGGTCCACCTCCCTTGGGTGCAAAAGGCATAAGTAAATCTGAACTATAAAAAAGGAGCCCATGAAACTTGAAATTGTTAGAATAGATGAGAAGTAGCATAGCCTACTTTATAAACTGATCTAGGTCCCGCGCTTGCCTTAATCCAATGATTTCAATGTCGAACTTTCCTCTTAACTCCTTCGCGGTTTTTTCTGATGTCACCACTTTTTTGTAATTAAGCTGGGCCATTTCTTTTACTCTCATTTCCATTTGCGGAATAGACCTCACCTCGCCTGTAAGTCCCACTTCTCCGACAAATATCGTACTCGAGTCTATGGGTTTTGATCTATATGAGCTTAATAACGAAGCAATAATAGAGAGGTCAGATTCCCTAGTTGTTAATTTCATTCCACCCACAACGTTTAGGTAGATATCATTAAACCCCATTGGTATTCCAAAATATTTTTCGATGACTGCCACCATCATTGATAGTCTATTGTTATCAAGTCCCTGGGTCGTTCTTCTTCCGTTGCCAAATTTATTATCAACAACCAATGCTTGAACTTCTATGAAAAGTGATCTTGACCCCTCAATGATACATGTAAGTGATCTTCCAAAAGAGTCTTTTAGTTGATCATCTAAAAAGTATTGGGAAGGATTCGTGACTTCACATAATCCACTTTCTTTCATTTCAAAAATGCCAACCTCGTTTGTATTTCCAAATCTATTTTTCATGGCCCTTAATATTCGGTAATGGCCAAACTGGTCTCCCTCAAAATAAATAACAGTATCTACCATGTGCTCAAGGATCTTGGGCCCTGCGATTGATCCCTCTTTTGTAATGTGGCCGATGACAAAACAAGTTATTCCGTTTGCCTTCACATGACTCATTAATTCATATGTAACTTCTCTAATTTGTGAAACTGTTCCTGGTGCTGAATCAATCTCCGATGAAGAAGTTGTTTGAATCGAATCTATTACCAAAAATCTTGGCTGAAGCTTGTTGATTTGTTCTAGAATTTTTTGCCAATTAGTTTCATTATAAATATAAAAATTGTCTGTGTTGACTCCTACTCTTTTTGATCTCTCAGCAACTTGATTAACGGATTCTTCTCCGCTGACGTACAAAACGACTTGCCCCGCGTGACTTTGTGAAAGCTTTCCCATAACACTTGTAAGTAAAGTTGATTTACCTATGCCCGGCTCTCCACCAATTAATATCAGTGAACCAGGAACGACTCCACCGCCAACAACTCGATCAAACTCACTCATTCCAGTAACAACTCTAAACTGTTTTTCTAAAACGATATCATTTATTAATTTGGGAGTTTCACCCCCTTGAGCAGTTCTTTTATGTGCACGATTTAAATCTTTTGCGGCCAGCGTGGTTTCTTCTGTAAATGAATTCCAAGAACCACATTCAGGGCATTTTCCCATCCATTTAGATGTTTGGTACGAACAACTTTGACATATAAAAGTACTCGTTTTCTTGGCCATTTTTATCCTATTTGAGCAATTGAAAGAGTTCTTCTTCGCTAATTATTTGAATTTTTAATTCCTGTGCTTTTTTGAATTTACTAGAACTTGGATCAGTTTCATTTGTTACAAGGATATCTGTATTCTTCGAAACAGATGAAACGACAATTCCGCCACCTTCTCGTATTTTATCTTCAACAACTGGCCTTTTTTCTGAAAGTGCTCCCGTTATACAGATTTTTTTTCCACTTATTTTTGTGGATCTTGTTTCTTCAACTTTAAACTCAAAACCTAGATTGATGAGTTCCAGTATCATTGCTTTTTTTTCTTGAATTGAATTTACAAACTCACTTGCTGATTTTTCAGCAAATGATTCTACTTTAATTAACTCGTCTACTGTTAGGGCCAGTATTTTCTCCATAGTGTCATATCCGGCCCTAACAACTTTCTCACACTTGCTATAGGCTCCGCCAGAAATCCCTAAAGAGGCTAAAAAAGTAATTAACTCAGTTTTTTTTGATTTTTGAATTGATTCAATTAATTTATTACTCAATTTATCTTTAATCTTTTCTATTTTTAATAACTCTTCCTGGTTTAATCGGTATAAATCTGGAATTGTTTTTACTAGTTTGGCATTAATTAAGTCTTCTAGTCGTTTCCCACTTAAATCATCAATGCCAATTTTTTGAATGAAATTTAATATTATCTCTTTGTTTTTTCCTGGGCATTCTGTGTTGGTACAAAACAATCTAATATCTATAATTTCAGTTTTTGATTCACAACTTGGACAAGTATTTGGAATTTTAAACATATTTTCAGATGACTTAACCACGGATAAAAACTTCGGAATGACTTCACCAGATCTAATGATCTCAATTTCGTCTCCTTTTTTTAAATTATTAGCTGCAACGACGCCATAATTATGAAGAGTCACGCGTGAAATCATTGCTCCTGATAGCTCTATGGGCTCAACTTCTCCGACTGGAGTGAGAATTCCATTTCTGGATACTGCCCATAAAATTTCTTTCAAAGTAGTAATTTTTGATTCACCTTGAAACTTAAAGGCCATTTTATATCTGGGGTGGTGAGAGGTTTCACCGAGCTCATCTTGAAGGGAAAGATTATTATAAGTAAAAACCACACCATCAATTTGAAAATCACCATGGACCATAAACTCTCTGGCCCTCTCAATAACTTCCAGTATGCTTTTTTCTGATTTATGGACTTCATATTCTGGTGTTAAAAAATTATTAGCATTTAAAATTTTAAATTTTTCTTCTTCATTTTTTAATCTTTCATCTGAAATATGGTCAAAGGCCATAAACTTCAAATGCCTACAAAGTTCTAGATTGTCTTTTCTCCCCATCAAGCCTGCGACTATGTTTCGTTGACTGCTTGGTTTTTCGAGTTCCAAACTTTGCATTTCAAGAGATAACTTCAAAAAACTGTTTTCGTCACAAAAAAGCTCGCCTCTAACTTCTACTTTTTCCTTTGAAGTTATTGATTTTGGTACATTGCTTATCCACATTACTTTTTTGGTAATGTTTTCACCAAAACTTCCATCCCCTCTTGTTTTAGATAAAAAAAGTTCACCATCTTGATACAACAGTGAGCAAGATATTCCGTCGAGCTTCATTGTGCTTAAAATTTCTTCACTTCCCATCCATGAGATTAGATCTTGTGGGTTGTAGGTTTTCTCAAGAGAAAGCATTTTTTTATCATGTTTGATTTTATCTGAAGCCGATGAAACTGTTCCCACGACATTAAGGGTAGGATTATTCGGGTCTAGATTTTTTAATTCAATTTCGAGTTTATCAAATTCCGCATCTGATATTTCAGGACGGCCTTGATAATAAAGTGCTTTATGTTTAATAATTTCTTTTTCTAGAGTTGTAATGCGATTCATTTAATTCCTCAAATTTGTGGATTAAAATGTGAAAATCGCTCCTACTTTAGCAGATGTATCTTTGAATTGCTCTTCTTTTGTAGTGCCATTAAAATTTGCTTTATTTGATAAAATTTGAAGCCCTGCACTCAGTGTAATATTTGTCTCATAGACATATTGTCCTCCAAATTCTAGTCGATAATTTGAACTTGATTCATCTGCTCCAAATATTCGAACCTTTTCCTTATAAGATGAAGTTAGTAGAAAATCTATGAGCATGTACATTCGCATACCTTCATATATTGGTATGCTTCCTCGGGTTCCCAAAAGCAGGCCACTAAATGTAAATGTTGTAAAATTATCAGCAGTATTTGTATTTAGACCGTAACTATAATTTCCATAGCCACCATAAACATCAACCTGAGGCCCATAAAAAAAGCCCATTGGTAAATATTTATAACCTATTTTTAAACGTAGTGACGAATTGTCTGTTGAGTTACTTTCATCAGTAAATGTTCCAATATCTTTTGAATAACTTCCTAGTTTTTTTCCAAAATCTAGACCTATCCACCAATTTCTCGTTGCCCAAATTTCTGCCTCTAAATCACCACCAATCAATAGGCCATCCATAGATTTTTCAGCAGTTCCTGATTGCGAAACTGATCCAGAACCTATATTTAGGTAGATTCCGATTGAACCTAACTTTCCAAATTCAAGATCTTCTTTATTGTCAAATGAAACTTGTTCTACTGCTTTTCTTGATTCAACTGCACGGACCTTTACCCAATCTTCTAAACGTAATTTTTTATTTCCTTCATAGCTTAAGACACGTGCTTGTGCTTGGTTATCACTTACGTCAAATACTCTTGCATCTGCTATTTTTTCTGTTTGATAGTCAATGACTTCTTTTAATAGAGGATGCTGTCTTTTATTGGTTGGTCTTTCTATGACAACTTCACTTCCATTATATATCTGAGATTTTTTTCCAATATCAATTGTAAATTGATCACCCAAAACGCCCTTCACTCGGCCACTATAAGGAATCGTTTTTTCATAAATATCTAACCAGTTTTTAATTGTTTGAGATATGACTAAGGAGTCATTCGTTTTTAAAAGTGTTTGTTCTTTGAAATATCGATCTTCACCATTTTCCCCAATAACTTCGACTCTCACGTCGCTACTATTGGCACCAATCGCAAGAGAAATTCTAATTAATGTTCCCGCTTTTGTTTTATCTGCAACAACTTTTAAAACATCTTTGTTGTTTAAGTGACTTTCTAAGTTTTTAGAATATTGACCCAAGATATTTATTAATTCTGAATTTGATTTATAAGTGCACCATGTTCCATCTTTAATATAATTTTCAATATTTTCAAAAACCTGAAAACCTACTTTATTATCAACTCCATCCGTAACTGGTAAAAGCATGCAACTTCTCATCGACTCCGCTGCATATAAGTTTCCCGATATAAAAAATAAAAATAAAATCAATAAACTCTTGTTCATTGCTCTATCTCTGGAAGAGGCGGAAGTTTAATTGGCTTTATTCTTGACTCGTAAACCTGAAGAAGCATTTTAAGATCATTAATCTCCTCTTCTAGTTCTCGATTTTTCTTTTTAATTAAATTATTTTCTAACTTTAATGAATGGTCTTCTTTGCTGCTTTGAATTTCTTTTGTCCATATAAAGTACTTTCCATTTTCTTCTTTGTACTTAATTACACCTGATTTTATCGAACGCCTGATCGTTGATATTGAAGTTTTTTTAACTGCCGCGTATTCTAAAATTGATAACCAAAATCCTTCTTGATTCATGAATCCCCCATTGAGTACTCACATTCTAACTTAAATTTCATTAGGATAGAATATTTTTAAAACCGTGAGTTTTACTCGGTCATTATAAAATTTTCTTTTTTTTCTCACGATGATATCCTTTAAGACATGTATCACAATATAGACATCTCTCCTTTTAAAAATAAAAAAACGGCTTTAGTTCTTTCCGGTGGTGTAGTTAAGGCTGCTTCCTGGCATCTTGGAGTTGCATTAGCACTTGAAGAAATGGGATTTGTTTTAAAACATAATAAATCACCACATGACGTTGACCATGAAATATCAACCTACGTTGGCTCAAGTGCCGGCTCGCTGATTAATCTTTATTTTGCTTCTGGCTTTAAACCCATAGACATTATTGACGCCACAATAAACCGCAAAAATGCACAAACATCACTTAAGGCGATTACTTACGCAGACATGCTTTCACGCAAAATGCCTGCAAGACATCCTTTTAATTTTGATTTTTATAATCCGTTTGAAGGGTTTCCACCTCTTCTAAAGCAAATGGCAAAGCCTCTTTTGTCAATTTCTGGTTTATTTTCCACTGAAGGATTAAATCAATACATGCAAAAGAATGTGATAATCTCTCAAGCATTTGAAGATTACGCATCTGACTTATTTGTTGTTGCTACTCAGCTCGATCATTCTCGAAAAGTTATTTTTGGAAAATATAATTACCCAAGCCCCATCCATGACTCCACTGCCGAATATTATACCGGTGTTGATGTGAGTTTGGCCGTTTCTGCGAGCATGAGTGTTCCCCCGTTTTATGCTCCTTTTCCAATTAAAAACCCTCGAACATCACAAGTAGATTTTTATATAGATGGCGAAATTAGAGAAACTTTGTCTAACCACGTAGCTGTCGATAATAAATGTGAATTAATTATTAGTTCTTGGACCCATACGCCTTATCACTATCATGACGAAATCGGTTCACTTATTAATTATGGTCTTCCCGCGATTTGTATGCAGGCGATTTATTTAATGATTCAAAAGAAGATTGTTGAATCACGAAGTAAAAACATTCTTGCTAAAGATGTCATTGACACTGTTAACGATTATATGAGCTCTCAAAATTTTAGTGTTAAAGATAGAACTAAAATAACATCTATTCTTGAAAGAAAGCTGAACTATAACCCCAATATTAAATTCATAGACATTCATCCAGACCATTCTCACTATAAACTTTTTTTTACTAATTCTTTTTCTTTAGATCCTCAAAAATCAAAATATATTATGACGGCTGGATATAAAAAAACATTAGAAGTTTTTAAAAAGTTAGAATGAAAGTTTTTACATCCGAACTCTACCCACTTGGATTACCAGTCAATCATCGATTTCCCGCAATAAAATATAAAATTTTAAAGCAATACTTACTTGAAGAAAATATTATTCAGTTAGAAAACTTAAAAGAAAGTCCTCTTGCAAGCTTTGAAGAATTAAATCTTGCCCACACTGATGAATACATTTTTCAAATGAAAAGTGGCAATATCCCCCCTGAAATAATGAAGCGAATTGGTTTTCCTTGGAGTGTCGATCTTTATCTTCGAAGTTGTGCCACGGTTGGTGGCACCCTTGCGGCAAGCCAATGTGCCTTGGTTGAAGGAATTTCTGGAAACCTTGCCGGAGGAACACATCATTCTCATAAAGACCGTGGAGAGGGATATTGTGTTTTTAATGACATTGCTGTTTCAACACGCTTCTTACAGGCAAACAAGCTTGTTCAAAATGTTGCTATCATTGATTTAGACGTTCACCAGGGTAATGGTAATTCAAGCATATTGTTTTATGATCCTAATGTTTTCATATTCAGTGTGCATGGTGAAAAAAACTATCCTTTTAAAAAAGTTCCGTCTCATTTAGACATAGGCCTTCCTGATGGATGTGAAGATGAAGAATATATTGAAGCTCTTCTTATGGGAATGGATGAGATAATTAAATTCAATCCAGACTTTGTTTTTTATATTATGGGAGCAGATCCACTCATATACGACAGACTTGGAACGCTTAATATTTCTTTTGACGGATTAATGAGGAGAGACCGAATTGTAATTCGCTTTTGTTTTGAAAACAAAATTCCGCTTGTTCTGACCCTCGGTGGTGGATACTCTGAACCAATAATTCATTCTGTCCATGCCTATGCCAATACCTACAGAGTAGTTAATGAAATCTATTGCAAAACTTAACCTAGAGCTGCTCAACGAGGTATGAACCCTCTGAGCAATATGATTTTAAGAAACCAGTTGATCCATCTGTATAGTCAACTCTGATACCGATAAGACCTTCTTGGTCTCCACCAATAAATATTTTTTCCGCTAATTCTGGTGTTTCATTGCTAAAATTTCCATCATTGTCCAAATAGTTAAGTTCAACAAACATCTCTCCTTGTTTGTTTTTCCCATTTGCTTTTACATCTCTAATGTCTTTTGAAAGATTGATTTGTATTAAGCATCTCTGCCCCAAATTTTTCATGTCTTTTTGTTCAAGAACCTTGTTGATAAAATCTTGCCCTGGAACTTCAATCTCATTAACATTCTGAGTACCAACATAGAGAGTTGAATCAAGATGCTTAAACTCTAAATATTTTCTTTCGTTTTCCACAATAGTAGGTACATTTATCTCATAAGCACTTAGGGCCTTCTTTTTTGAGCTAACCTTTGCCCCAAAAAATCCTACTTTATCTGCTTGGATATTCAATTCCTTTACTTTTTTCCCGAGTAAGCTTCGAGTAGAAAAATTGTAAACTTCTCTTTTTCCTTCTTTGAAAATTGGATCTTCGTAATACATTTCACCGTCACCCAGATAGATGATTTTTTGTGAGCTCTCATTATTACTTAAGAGATATCTCAGCATTACATTTCCAGGACTCACTCCTAATATCATTATGTAGCTAGCGCCACTTCCTGAAGGCAGTGTCTTGAAGTTCTTATTTAAGTAAATTTTTCCTTGATATTCTCTATCAAGCTCGACATCTTGAATACTCTCGTCGATTGCGACCATTATGAGACTACCCACAATGTTAAGAGACCTTTTCTCTAAATACTTTTGAATACCTTCTTCATTTATAAGTGGCACTGTCATTTCACTTCTTAATAAATCTATTTCCACTCGTGTTGGAATATTTCCTAATGATTGAACGACTCCGGTTTGAATACTCATTGATTTTTCTAGTGAGTAATCAAATTTTATTTCACCAATTGCCTGGTCATCCACTCTTTCACTGCGCTCATAATCAGGTACAAATTCAAAACCTGTTGCCATTCTCACTGAGTGAGTACCCATATTTATTTCTTTGGCACGAAGCTTGAGAGTAGTCATTTCTACATCATTGTTTTTTTCCAAGCTTCCCATAAAGGCATTTTCAATTGAGGGAACCGGTGCAGCCTGAGACTTAGTTGTATAATCATAAACAACTCTATCTTCATTATTCATGGCTTCTTTAAGTGCCTGAGTATCCATCGTTGTTTCAAATTTTAGTTTATGATTTTGAATATTCATTCTTGCATTCACTTTAGAATCGCTCACTGTTTCTGAATGAATCTCTCTTTTAATGACTTCTTTTACCGTTGAAGATATTGGAGAATTAAAAATTTTCTTTGGCGCTGCTTTTGAGTAGTCAAACATTACTAAGTCATCTACTTCATCTACAACCTGGGCCCTTGTTTCAATGGGCGCACTGTTTGCTATTACGGCAGACTGGGTTAGCTTTACTTCATCTTCTGTCTCGGTCATATCAACTGCGATATTTGCTTCAATTTTTTCTATGTCATTATTATTTTCCGAGGCTTCCATATAAGAAGTCGCACTTGTTGGCACTGATTCAGCTTCTGTATTGGTTGTATAATCGTTTGATACAATGTCTTCGCTATTCAAAGCTTCTTTTGCTGCAGAAAACTTTGGAGAATCTAAATTTTTTTCTGGTTCTGCTTTTGAGTAGCCAAGCATATCTAAGTCATCTTTCTCTACTGCAACATTAGCTTCAATCTCTTTTAGGTCTTTTTTATTTTCTATATTCAACTGTGGAATTACTGAACTTGCAAAACATTCAATATTAATCATTTCTGAATAAAATCTTTTTAAAGAAATCATCTCACTATTATTAATTTCATATTGCTTAAATTCATTTGTACTTAATGGTGCTGAAGATACTAGTGATACAGAATCAACTAACAGAGTCGCTTCAGGAAATGATGGCTTTATTTCATTCCAGTTTTTATTTACAACAATATACTTTTCTTCAGATTTTTTAAGGGCTAAATCTTTAACGATCTTAATTCGACTTGCACTGATCTTTTTCTTCACTTCTTTTTCTATTGTTGCAACAATTACGTCTGTCACATTTTTTGAAACCCTAGTGGCCACTAAACCTTGATTTTGATTTGAAAAATGCTCTATGTTTGTAAGAGCGTTTTTGAAGCCATTTAGATCGATTTTTTTAGGCTCATTCCTTTCAAATGAATACGATAAAGCGCCGAACACACTGGTTGTGATTAATGCACAAGAAATTGATTGAGTTAAAAATCTTTTATTCATCATAGCGATGATTAAATTCTAATGGAGATTTAAGGGGGTGCAAGAAAAGTGAAGCTTTTGCCTAGAAGAAAGTGAGTACTCAGGGAATGAATTCCTTGAGTACTCGAGTGTCTGATTATTTTGCTTTATTAAATTCTGCTAATTGAATACGAAGCTTGGCCCTTTCCGCTTTTTGAATGTATTCGTCTACTTCTTCAGGTGTTAAACCTTCAGTGTTTTTTAATTTGTCTTCTGCATTTTGTAATGAAAGCTTTGCTCTTTCAACATTAACATCCGTGCTTTCTTCTGCAGTATTGGCCAAAACGACTATCTTATTATCTAGAAGCTTACAAACACCACTAGATATTGCAAATGTTCTATCCGCATAATCCGCTCCACCAAAAACCGTAAGTGCTCCTGTTGAGAGTTTCGTTACGATATGAGTGTGGTTTTCTAAAACATTAATTTGCCCGCGAACCGTTGGTATTAATAACGATTCTGCAGGCATATTTTTAGCAATAATTTTTGAAGGCGTAAGAATATCAACTACAAAATATTTCATTTTTATTTTCCAGCTTTAATTTGTGCAGCTTTTTCATAAACCATGTCAAGTCCACCAACAAGGTAGAAGGCTTGTTCTGGTAATTCATCAACTTCACCACTAAGGATTGCCTTGAATGCTTTAATTGTATCTTCAATCTTAACAAATTTACCTTTTAATCCAGTAAACTGCTCAGCAACGAAGAACGGTTGAGAAAGGAATTTTTGAACCTTTCTTGCTCGACCTACAATTAATTTATCTTCTTCAGAAAGTTCATCCATACCTAAAATTGCGATGATGTCTTGAAGTTCTTTATACTTTTGAAGAATCTTTTGAACACCACGTGCTGTATTGTAGTGATCTTCCCCAACGATAGCTGGAGTTAAAATCGCTGATGAAGATGAAAGTGGATCTACCGCAGGGTAAATTCCAAGCTCAGCAATTTGTCGTGACAATTCTGTAGTTGCATCTAAGTGAGCAAACGTAGTTGCTGGAGCTGGATCGGTATAGTCATCCGCTGGAACGTATACTGCTTGAATAGATGTAATCGATCCATTGAGAGTCGATGTAATACGCTCTTGCATAGCTCCCATTTCAGTACCTAGAGTTGGTTGGTAACCAACCGCTGAAGGAATACGTCCAAGAAGAGCAGAAACTTCTGATCCCGCTTGAGTAAATCTGAAAATGTTATCTACGAAGAAAAGTACGTCTTGGTTTTCTTCATCACGGAAATATTCCGCCATTGAAAGACCTGTTAAGGCAACACGTGCACGCGCTCCAGGTGGCTCATTCATTTGACCGAAGACCAGTGCGGTTTTTGCAATAACTCCTGACTCTGTCATTTCGTGGAATAAATCGTTACCTTCACGTGTACGCTCACCTACACCTGCGAATACAGAATATCCACCGTGCTCAGTAGCGATGTTGTTAATTAACTCTTGAATTAAAACAGTCTTACCAACACCGGCACCACCGAAAAGACCAATCTTTCCACCGCGAACATATGGTGCAAGAAGGTCAATAACTTTAATCCCTGTATAGAACTGTTCTAGTTTTGTTGATTGTTTATCAAAGCCAGGAGCTGGTCTGTGAATGTCGTAAGTTTTTTTAGCGTTAATTGGTCCAGCTTCATCTACTGGCTCTCCAATAACGTTAACAATTCTTCCTAGGCATTCTTTTCCAACTGGAGCTTGAATAGTTCTGCCTGTGTCGAGAACCTTAAGTCCACGAGCAAGACCTTCTGTCGAGTCCATTGCGATACAACGAACCATGTTGTCACCTAAATGCTGAGAAACCTCAACAGTTAAATTCCACTCTACGTTCGAGATCGTTTTGTTAGTTAATTTAAGAGCGTTGTAGATCGCTGGAATTTTCCCGTGAGAAAACTCTACGTCTAGAACCGGCCCCATTACTTGTTTTACAACACCGAAATTTTCAGACATTCGTAACTCCTAATAGTCTTTAACCGTTCAGCGACTCAGCACCAGACACTACTTCAGATAACTCTGTTGTAATCGCTGCTTGTCTCAGTTTGTTCATTTTTATTGATAATGTTCTAATTGCTTTTTTACAATTTGTAGATGCAGAATCCATCGCACTCATTCTCGAACCATGCTCAGCTGCCACTGCATCTAAAAGTGCAGTATAAAGTGTGCTGATATAAGTTTGAGGAATAATCGTATTTAAAATTTCAGTAGGATTTGGATCATACTTAAAATCAAATGGAAACTTTTCTCTCAACTCTTCTTTTTCTGCTATGTCTAACGTTAATGGTAAAAGTTGTTTAACCGTTGGATCAAAGGCTATTGCCGATTGAAATACGTTATAAGCAACTAATACATTTCCTACTTCACCAGCTTTAAAAAGTTCAGATAATTCTGTAGCAACTTGTTCCATCTCGACAAAGGTTGGTTCATTTTTCGTAAACGTATATGTTTTACCTTTATTGTAATTCGTTGCTAAGAGGTCTCTTACTTTTTTACCAATGAAGTATGATTTTACTTCAAGGCCAGCTGCTTGTGATTCATCTAAATACTTTCTTACTTTTTTAGCAAGTTGTGAATTGTACGATCCGCATAGTCCTTTATCAGATGAGATAACTAAAAGTATGGCTTTTTTGTTATCTTTTTTCTCTTCTAAGAACTCATGGCTAAAATTTTGAACAAGTGCAGAAACTGTTTTAATTGTTTCTTCTAACTCACGTGCATATGGACGTGAGTTTAAAATATTGTTTTGAGCTTTAGCTAATTTTGCAGCCGAAACGAGCTTCATCGCTTGCGTGATTTTAGAAGTACTTTTGGTACTTTTAATTTTCTTTTTAAGCTCTTTAATATTCGCCATTGTTTATTCCTAATTAAACTTCTTAGTATTTCTTTGTTGCTAAGAAAGCTTTAACCGCTTCGAGGATTTTTCCTTCGTTGCCACCAGAAATTTCTTTTGAAGTTGAAATTTCTTTCATTACTTCACCATGTCTTGAGTGTAAAAATTCTAAAATATCCTTTTCAGCTACTCTTACTTTTGGTGTTGGAACTACGTCTAATAAACCTTTTGTCGCGACTAAAATTGATACCGCTTGGTCGATAACATCAGCTGGAGCGTATTGATCTTGCTTTAGAAGTTCAACTAGTCTCTCACCTCTATTAAGCTGTCTCTTTGTTGCTTCATCTAAGTCAGATCCGAAAGCTGCAAAAGCTGCAAGTTCTCTGTACTGAGCAAGGTCAAGTCTAAGTGTTCCTGCAACTTTTTTCATTGCTTTAATTTGAGCAGATCCACCAACACGAGAAACTGAAAGACCAACGTTTACCGCTGGACGAATACCTGAGTTGAATAAATCAGACTCTAAGAAGATCTGGCCATCAGTAATCGAAATAACGTTTGTTGGAATATAAGCAGAAACGTCACCTTCTTGAGTTTCGATGATTGGTAGTGCTGTTAAAGATCCATTTCCAAGAGCGTCGTTAAGTTTACATCCACGCTCAAGAAGTCTTGAGTGAAGGAAGAATACGTCACCAGGAAATGCTTCTCTTCCAGGTGGACGACGAAGAAGAAGTGACATTTGTCTATAAGCTTGAGCTTGTTTAGTTAAGTCGTCATATACGATAACTGCATGGCGACCGCTGTCTCTGTAGTACTCGCCCATTGTACAACCAGTGTATGGTGCAAGGAACTGCATAGGCGCAGAAGCTGAAGCAGTTGCTGAAACGATGATTGTATAATCAAGAGCTCCAGCATCTTTTAATTTTTGTTGAACTTGTCTTACTGTAGATTGTTTTTGTCCAATGGCTACGTATACACAAACAACGTTTTTTCCTTTTTGATTGATAATTGTATCGATGGCAATAGCTGTTTTACCAGTCTTACGGTCACCAATGATAAGCTCTCTTTGTCCACGTCCGATTGGAATCATAGAATCGATTGCTTTTAATCCAGTTTGAAGTGGCTCATGTACTGATTTTCTTGCGATTATCCCAGGTGCCTTTATTTCAACAACGCGAGTTTCTTTAGATTTAATTTCACCCATACCGTCAATTGGCTCTCCAATGGCGTTAACAACTCTTCCTAAAAGAGCGTCACCAACTGGAACCTGAACGATTCTTTCAGTTCTTTTTACTGATGATCCTTCTTTAATTCTTGTGTCTTCTCCAAGAATGGCAATACCAACGTTATTTGTTTCTAAGTTAAGAACCATTCCCGTTGTGCCTGATTCAAACTCAACAAGTTCACCGTTCATAACGTTTTTAAGTCCGAATGCTCTTGCGATACCATCCCCAACTGTTAAAACTGTTCCAACTTCATCTACTTGAAGTCTTGTTTGAAAATTTGAGATTCTTTCTTTGATAATACTTGTAATCTCTTCTGGATTCATTGCCATTTTTTACCTCTTAGTCCTTTTTATTGGGCTATTATGAATTTAAAACACTGTCTTTAAATTTCTCTAATTGATTTTCTAGTGAAGCATCTAACTGTAGATCTTCAACCGTAACTCTATAACCTGCAGAGACATTTTCACTTTTTTTGTATTGTAAAATTGGCTCTCTTCCTAATTTTTGCTTTAAATAGTCTTTGAGTTTTTCTTTAACGTCCGCGGGAATTGTTTCTTCTGCGCCTTCGATTGTTCCTCTCAAAAAACCTTTATTGTGATCATCAATAACAATGACGTTTTTAAAGATCATTGGCATTAAACCAATTCTTTGCTCTTGAATAAGAAACTGAATAAAATTGATAGTGATTTGAGAAAGGTTCATTCTCTTCATTATTTCATTTAATACATTTAATTTTTCTTCGGCCGTAAAAACATCTAAAAAAAGTAATGTTTCAAGATCATTATTTTTATTAATCGCTTCAGTCAGTGTTGTTAATTCACTCACTAGATCGAGCTTCATTTCAACGCCTAATTCAACAATTGATTGTGCGTATGCTTTTGCAATAATTTGTTCTTTCATTTGCTTGCCCTATCTTAGTTCTGAAACAATTTTACTTGTTGCTTTACTTTTAAATTCATTATTAGAACTAATTACTTGTTTTGTTTTAGCTATGACTTGAGAAAGTAATTCTTCGTTCATGCTTTCTACTAATTCTTTCTTTTCACCTTCAAGTTTATTTTCCAAGTCTCTTTTAGTTCTTGAAATTATAGACTGTGTTTCAGTCGCTTGGTTGTGCATAAAGTTTGTAATATCTTTGTCGTAGTCAGCTCTAATTTTTGTGAGTTCAGTGTCGATATTGTTAATTTTCGTTTGAAGAAGTTTTAATCTTACTTCGGCATCTTTATTTTTTTCTGCCGCAGACGTCATTAATGTTTTTACTTCATCAGCTTTTTTATTAAACATTTCTTTCATTGGTTTTTTCAATTTCCAAACTAGAAAACCAACTAAAACAACGAAGTTAATTGCAGGATAAAATAGGTCTTTAATTGATGGAACATGGTCTGCACCTTTTCCGGCTGCCATGACTGACCCAGTAAGCACAACGAACATAAATGAATATTTTACTAAGACTTTCATTCAATTCCTTATTTTGTTAATTTTTCTACTAATGAATTTGACAGTGACGCTGCTTCTGTAAGTATGACTTTTTTCTTTTCTTCCATTTCTTTAAGAAGTCCAGATCTTTTAGATTCGTATTCATTGGTCATTTTTTCTTCAGCGCCACCCAAGACTTCTCTTTCTTTAGATAATATTTCTGCTTTCTTTTTTGTCGCGATGATTTGTGAGTCTTGATGGGTTTTTTCAATAGTTGTTTTATATTTTTCTGACAACTCTTCCGCTTGTTTATAAACGTGATTTGCTTGAGACTCTAACTTTGTCGTTTTAAGTTCACGTGTATCTAAAACTTCTTGAATTTTTTTAAACAATAGAGGTGCTATAATATTAAAAAAAACTAAAAATAATATAAATTGCACTATAAATGTTTGATCTATTTTTAATGAATTTAAGATGGTGACAATCGTATTCATGGTTATGAAAACCCCTTCATTTTTTAATAAGTAAAAATTAGACTTTTATTAGCAGAACTTTTTTAAGCTAATTGATAATGTCTTAGGGGTTTTTCGTCAAGGTAATTTAAAGATAGACTTCTTATTTTGCACTAAGTCTGAGGATTTTTTTTATCACGCATTTTTGTTGTACCGTGAAATATAACGCCTTCCTCAACAATAAGACTTGGCGTCGTAATAATTCCTTCAAATCGAGCTGGTTTTAAAATTTCCACCCGTGAGCTTGCTTTGATATTTCCCTTAACTGATCCGGCAATAATAATGATGTTGGCACTAATGTCAGCATTTATAACCGCACCTTCTGATATTACAACAGTGTCATTTGAAAATACTGATCCATTTACAATGCCAGCAATTCTGGCCGTGCCATTGAATGAAAGATTTCCTTCAAATTTACAACCTTCTTCAATTATCGCTGAAACTTCTCCGCGGCGCCTTTCCATATCAACCCGATCCTTGGTGATGGTTATTTGTGGTCCCATAGGACCACTACAGACTCTATTCTATTTCGAAAGTAAGAATTCATATATATCGTTAAATTCTGCCTCATTCGAATATTTCAGTGAAATTTGTCCAGAACCATTTTTTCCACTCGATAAAGCAAAGTGATACCCAGTTTTTTGCTCTAATGTCTTTTTAAATTGGTCAAGTTTTCCATCGAAAAACGGATTTTTTCTTAAAGTTTTTTCTTTAGCAGGCTTTTTAGCCTTTATGGCCTGTTCTAAGTCTCGAACTGACCAACCTTGGGCAACTGATTCATTTGCCAGTCTAATGGCATCCTCGCGCTCTTTAACACTTGCTAAAATTTTTGCGTGACCAAATGATAAAATTTCTTTTTGAAGTAAATCAATGACTGGTCTTGGGAGATTCAAAACTCTGAGAAAGTTGGCAACTGTAGAGCGTTCTTTACCCAACTTTTTTGCTACATCTTCTTGAGTGAGTTTATATTCGTTCATTAATTGATAATAGGCTAAAGCTTCTTCAACGCAGTTTAAGTCTGATCTCTGGACGTTTTCAATGATCGACATGATCATTTTTTCACGTTCAGTGGCTTTTTTTACCACGACTGGAACTTGCTCTAATCCAATTTTTTTTGCAGCTCGAAGTCTTCTTTCGCCAGCAACTAGTTCATATTGTCCATTTTCAAGCTCAGCTACAATAAGCGGCTGAATGATTCCGTTTTCTTTTATTGATTCTGCCAATTCTTCAAGATCTTTTTCTTTAAAAATTTTTCTTGGTTGATTGGGATTTGTTTTTATTGAATTAATGTCAACTAAAAGTGGCGTATTTTCATACCTAATCTCAATTTCTTTTTCTACTGGCACACTCGGAACTTCTTGATGTGCATATTGAGAATTATAATTTTGATTCATTGCTGATTGTGGACTTGCATCCTGAAGAAGAGACGCAATACCTTTACCAAGTGCTATTTTTTTTGCCATATATATTCCTAATGTTCAAAAACTGGTGGTTCTTCTAAGTTTAATTTTTCTAAACTTGGAATCGTCGTCATTATTTTTTCTTCCGTAGTTGCCGCAACTTCTTTAGTCGCTGCACTAGATTTAAATCTTTCTTTTAATATTATTTCTTTTGCTAGGGCCAAGTAAGCTTCACTGCCCTTAGATTCAATATCGTATAATATGATTGGTTTTCCAAATGAAGGACACTCTGCCAATTTTACATTTCTTGGTATAATTGTTTTAAAAACAGTATCACCAAAATGTGTTTTGATTTCTGTTGCCACTTGCTTGTGTAATCCAGAACGAGAATCAAACATAGTTAAAAGAATTCCATCTAATTCCAGGCTTGGATTTAAAGATGTTCTAATTAATCTTACTGTATTTAGTAGTTGTGCCAATCCTTCCATTGCTAAATATTCTGTTTGCATTGGAACGATGTACGAATGAGCTGCATTGAGTGCATTGACTGTTAATAATCCCAACGATGGTGGGCAGTCTATAATGATAAAGTCATAATCCATTTCAATTGATTTAAAAGCATTTTTTAATTTTGCTTCTCTCGCAAATAAACTTACGAGTTCAATTTCAGCTCCAGATAAATTGTTATCACTTGGACAAATGTGGAAATAAGGAAGTTCGCTTTCATATATTGCTTCTTTAATATCTATCTGGCCGATTAGTGCATGATAAATATTTTTAGCTGCAAATTTTTCTTTAGGTAATCCAATACTAAGACTTCCATTTCCTTGTGGATCCAGATCTATTAGTAGAGTTTTTTTCTCAGCTACTGCTAGACACGCTGCCAAATTTACTGAAGAAGTTGTCTTACCTACTCCTCCCTTCTGGTTCATCATCGCAATGATTTTAGCCATTTACAGTTCCCCTTTTTGACTATTGTGAGATATATTTATAACTTTTTTTATATTTAAAGTAACGATGAAAATTTAAGTATTTTTTCAGTTTGAATTGTTCCACGTAGAACTTTTCTATTCTTAAACCCTAACAACATGCGTCCCTCGGTGCCTGGAACGTCGTATGATTTTTCTTCAATTAATTCCCAGTTGGCTTCAAGCATGTCATCAATATCTTCAAGCTCGTAAAAATTTGGCCCCTTGTAAAAAAAGACATAAAGATTTTTACTAGTTCTTAAAAGTGGTAAATATTCTGAAACTTTTCCAACGCCTTTAAAGGTAATAACTGTGTCGACATCAAAGTCTACAGTCTCTAGTCTTTGATGTTTAAGACTAGCGTTCTTGAGTCCAAGGATATCTGCAATTTTTTGGACAACTAATGCTTTTTTTGCACGTGCTTCAAATCCAATAAACTTTTTATCGGGATTTAAATAGGCCAATGGCAAAATGGGAAATCCTCCACCAAAGCCAACATCAACAATCACCTTTGTTGTCTCAAGTGCATTTTTAAAAACTTTGCTTTCTGTTAAGGGTAAAACTGAGTCGACAATTTGTTTTTGGTAAAATTCTTCTGGGCTGGTAATCCTCGTTAAATTTATCCCAGCAAACTCACCCGTAAGTAGATTTAGGTATTTTTCTGCAAATTCTTTCATTTTTTCCCTTAAATAAGATTGCCGGCCACATAGGCTAAGGTAGCGGGTCTAATTCCATCAATTCTTTGTAATTGGCCAAAAGTTTCAGGTCTAATTTGCTTAATTCTCAGTTTGCATTCAAATGAGATATTTTTTGACTCTATGATCTCGCTCCAATTAATCTTCTTTTTACTCATGCGATTTATTTTTTCACTTTCAATGATGGCCCTATCAATATAGCCTTCGTACTTTGCCGCTATCGCAACAGTTCTAATGACGTCGAGATTAAAAATCGCCCCCATTCTCAAGCACTCTTTCTCAAGAACAGTCACCGGATTGAGATTAGGTCGTCTTAAAAGTTCTTTAAGACTAATATTGCTTTCAAGGTTGCCGTAGTTTTGAGTGATAAAATGCTGCTTATTTTCTTCTACGGCGTAAAACATTGTCGAATCTATGAGCTTTTCAAGGATTTCCACCTCTTCAAGGATGCTCTCTTGAAAAAAATCTAGTTTGGTTGTCAGTCCAAGATGCTTTCTGTACTTATTCATTCGCAATATCGTATTATCTTCTCGCACGTAAAGCCTGTTTTCCGACCTGGCCGTAAATAGTCTATAGGGTTCATCTCGTTTATTAGACACTAAGTCTTCGATCATCACTCCAATATAAGAGTCATTTCGATCTAAAATGAGTGGCTCTCTGCCAAGAAAAGACAATGAAGCATTAATTCCAGCAATAATTCCCTGTCCAGCAGCTTCTTCGTAGCCAGAAGTCCCACAAACCTGTCCCGCAAAGTATAGTCCTGGTATATTTTCATACTCCATTTGCCTTGAAAGTTCGGAAGTATCTACAACGTCATACTCAACGGCATAGCCATGAACGAGAATTTCTGCTTTTTCTAATCCCCTTATTGTTCTAATGAAGGTCTGCTGAATTTCCTTCGGAAGCGAAGTGGATACTCCATTTGGATAAATCGTCTCCAAATTCAATCCTTCTGGTTCTATAAATACATGGTGAACATCTTTTTCGGTGTATCTGAAGGCCTTATCTTCAATAGATGGACAATATCTAGGCCCTACGCCCTTGATTTGACCATTAAATATTGGTGATCTTTCTTTATTTGCACGAATAATTGAAAGTGTTTCAGAATTTGTACGAGTTAAGTAGCAAGAGACTTGTCTAGTTGTTCTCGAGAATGAATGACTTAAAGAGTGAAAGTTTCGAGTCGAATCATCACTATCCTGTGGATCCATCACTGAAAAATTTATTGTTTTTTTATCAATTCGTGGTGGAGTTCCAGTTTTAAATCGATTGGGAAGAGTTTTAATTTCACTCAATAGATCATTTAATCCAACTGATCGTTCACAATCAACTCGACCACCCAAAGTTTGCTCTTCTCCAGTGTGAAGATTTCCTGCGAGAAATGTACCTGTAGTTATAATAACCCGTGAAGATGAAATAGTTGTTCCACCTGAAGATAAAATATCGAAGCCAAGAGCCGTTCGCTTTACAGAGATCACCATTTCACGAATGATAGTTAAATTAGTGCAGCCTATGAGCAGCTCTTCGGCGTATTGAGTATAAAGCTCTTTATCAACTTGAACTCTTGTTGATTGAACAGCGAAGCCCTTTGATTCATTTAATGTTCGAAACTGAATTCCGGCCTTGTCCGCAACAACGCCCATCATTCCACCAAGTGCATCAATCTCTCGAACGACTTGGCCCTTCCCGACTCCACCGATTGCTGGATTACAAGGAGTGGAAGCAAGCGAAGCGCCTGGTCCAGAAATTAATCCGACACGTAAATTAAACTGAGAGGAAATCCAAGCAGCCTCACTTCCAGCGTGACCACCACCAATAATTAAAATGTCAAAAGAGTTGTTCATAATCATTTGTTCCACGTAGAACATTAGGGGTTTTGATAATAATGATAAGTAATACATTTAAATGAGAATGACTATTTCCCAATGCAAAAATTTGAAAATATTGAATTAAGTACATCGTCTGGGCTAAGAATTCCTACAAGTTCCGCTAGGTCATGACCTAGAATGTTAACCTCTGAGGAAAGAATGGCCGCGTCATCTATGTCTTTGAAATCATTGGCAAAGCGCGAAGATTTTAAATATATTTTATTTACTATGGCTCGGTGCCTTTCTTGTAATATTGGATTGTTAGCACTTAAGATTTGAAATTTCTTTATAATTAAGGATTTTAATAGTGGTTCTATAGGACCATGGCTCATTGGTTCTACTGGTTCTATAGGACCAGAAATATTTAGTGGTTCTATAGGACCATTAAAAAGTAAAGCTGGTCCCATAGGACCGAAAATTTCAAGTGGTTCTATAGAACCACTTTTGTTAGTTAAAAAAGACGATTTCGCTAAAAAATGAGTCTTGATAAAAGAAAAATCAATGCGATTAAGATTGCTTTGAAAATCTGGTTTGTCCGAATGAGAAATGATTAAAATATCAAATTCAATCTGACTAAATTTCGCTAAATAATCTGCATTTGTTTCAAAGGGATTAACGATCAAAATTTTATAAAAAGCACGAGATAAAATATCCATTGCTCTTTCAATGCCGATATTCTCAATGACATCTTTTGACTCTCGGACACCGGCCGTATCTACCAACTTAAAATTAATCCCCTCAATGTGCACAAGTTCAGAAACGTAATCACGAGTTGTACCAGCAATATCTGAGACAATAGAACGGTTGTGTTTAAGTAAAAGATTAAATAAAGAGCTTTTTCCGGCGTTAGTCTGCCCTACTAAAACAATTTCTGGCGAAAGAAGTGATGAAATATTGCCTTCAGTTCGAGATTTGAGACTAGAAATCAATTGATAGAAATTGTTAAATGAATCCGTGAAGAGTTTTTGAGTTTCTTCGGTGCCAACATCCTCTGAGAAATCAATAGAAATCTCTACTGCAGCTTTAAGACTTAAATAAGAGTTATATAAGGCCAAATATTGTGCATGAAGGTCACCTTGAAGGATATCTAGGCCCTGAGAAAGCATAAGCGTTGAATTCGCGTTTAAGAGCATATCTAAGCCTTCTACTTGAGAAAGACTAAGTTTTTTATTTTTAAGTGCTCTATAGGTAAATTCACCTGGATGAGCAGATCTAAAACCTGCATTTTTAGTAAAAAGATCCAGAATTCTTTGAACATTAAGTAAATTACCATGCACGCTTAACTCTAGAACGTTTTCACCTGTGTAACTTTCACCTTCAGGAAAAAAAACAAAAAGAATATTATCTAAGACTTGATCGATGTTTAAAATATTTGAAAGATGGGAGGTTCTCTTTGTGACTTTATTGAGATTAAAAGAAAAATAATTTTGCAGAGAAAATAAATTATCAAAACCAGAGAGTCTAATAACAGAGATTGCAGTATTGGAACTCATTCCAGTACTGCAAGCAATTATAGGAGAATCATCTGTATAAAAAGCCATAAAACATTAGTCTGCCATCTTATAAACAAGCATTTGTTGTAAAATACCAACGACAGTTGAAACAAGAATATAAAGTACTAATCCAGCAGGTAAGCTCTTCATGATAAAAGCAAAAATAACTGGCATAAAGAGCATGATTTTTGCTTGTGTCGGATCCATTGTTGATGTTGGTGTTAATTTTTGTTGAGCAAACATAGCAACGGCCATTAATAAAGGTAAAATATAAAATGGGTCTTGAATACTTAGGTCATGAATCCAACCAAAAAATGGTGCGCCTACAAGCTCTACAGAACTATAAAGAACTTTATAAATAGCAAAGAAAAAAGGCATTTGTAAAAGTAAAGGAAGACATCCTGATAAAGGATTGGCTCCAGCTTTTTTAAAAAGCTCCATCGTTTCTTTTTGCATTTTTTGAGAGTCATCTTTGTATTTTTCTTTTATTTTTTGAAGTTCAGGTTGGATAGCCTGCATCTTCTTCATACTTTTAAAAGATTTATATTGAAGTGGAAATGTTATCAAACGAATAAGTAGAGTTACAAGAATGATAGCTAAACCATAATTAGGAATATATTTATAAACAAATTGAAGAGCTCTCAGTGTTGGAACTGCTAATACAGCAAAAAAACCAAAATCTACAGAAAGATGTAAATTATCACCAAGCAATATAAGGTCATCATAATTCTTTTTAGTAAAAACTAAATCTGCAGTAAATTCTTTAGACTCTGAAGGAATATCAACAACCATAAGTCCTGATTCAGTTGTTTTTACCCTTGCTGGAATATCTTTAGGGAAAACAAGCGCAAACAAGTGGAAGTTAAAATCAGTACCTAACCAACGGACATTTCCATCAACTTCTTTTTCAGAAGTCACTTCAACAGAAGTCATTTCATTGGTGTAAATTGAAAAATGTCGAATTTGTCCATTGTCTAATTTTTTAGATTTTGATTCAAAAAGTAATTTATACTTGTAAGCTTTGGTTGAATTAAGCTTTATACTAATTCGGCCATTATCACGAATAAATGCCTCAAAATTTACACCATAGTTTTGGTTAAAGCCTGTAATTTTATTAGGACCTACTTGTTCCATTTGAAAAAATAAATCAAGAGCACCATATTCAGTTACAACTTGTATTTTTAATGGCTTTTCACTTTCAGTCAGAGATTTAAAATCAAAGACTGAATTAGAATTTCTTAAATCAGTAATAGTTAAATCATTTGAAAGTGAAAAAACAAACTTGTCTTTATTGAGTGTGAAAGTTTGTAAAGAAATAGGTGCCGTAGCTGGTGTTGCAGCAGCCGTGTTATTCAATGTCGCAGTACTTGCAGTAGACGGTGAAGTGTTGGTATTTGTAGTTGTTTTAGCAACTGGTTCTATAGGGGCAGTTGGTGCTACGACTGGGGTTTTAGGGGCAAAATAGTATTGCCAACCAAATAAAACAAAACCCGATAACAAGACAGCGACGAAAGCACGTTTTTGATCTGTATTAAACATTGAAAAAACTCCAAGATATTATTTTTCTGGAACGGGGTCGTGACCACCATCGCAGAAAGGATGACATTTAGATATACGTCGGAATGAATACCATAATGCTTTGTAAATGGGAAACCGCAAGAGACATTCTTTTGAATATTGTGAGCAAGTTGGATAGAAGCGACAATTGGGACCTAGGAGAGGTGAAATAAAATATTGATAGAAACGAATTAATTTCAATAAAATCCACTTCATTTTTTTTGTCTCAAGTGCTCATCTTCTAAAAAATGAAAATATTCTTTCAAATTACGAAAAATCATCTCTTCTTTATAGGACATTGGTTCGGGAGCTAAAGAACGCGACCAGGAAATAACAAATAAAATGTCATAACCTAAGAATTTGAATGGGGAATTTCTATAATATTCACGAATAATACGTTTGAGGCGATTGCGGTCGTGTGACTTTCCAATTTTTTTAGGAACAGATAATCCTATCCTAGATAAATTAAAGGAATTTTTTTTGTAATAGATAATTAGAGAGGCTTTTTTGTAGGAAGAAGAGCCGACTTTTAATTGATCAAAATCTCTGGCCGATAGAAGACGAAATTTTTTTTCAAATCCACCATCGGCCACAAAAATATTACTTAGTGCTTGAAGATACCGTTAAGCGCGCTCTGCCTTTGGCTCTACGTGCTTTAATAACGTTCTTTCCACCAGGACTTGCCATTCTTTTAAGAAATCCGTGTACTCTTAATCTTTTTAACTTCTTTGGTTGCCAAGTTCTTTTGCTCATACAGCTATCCTTTAATAAAACATAAAATAAATGGAGAGATACGATTATATTTTCTTTTATAAAAGGTCAACGATAAACAACGCGCGTTACATGTAAGTAAATGTAAAAATATGTTTTATTGCTCATAACTTTTGGGCCATGCTACATATTCCACTCGACTATTTTTAAGTCAAAGACTTTCGGAGCTAATAAATGACTCAAGACTTCCAGTCCAGTTTAATTAAACACTTTTTTTCTGTCGATTCAGAAACAAAAACAAAAGATAATAAAGAAAATAATGATGAGCTTCATAAAAATCAGACCTCAAGAGCTCAGAAATTAGAAACGATTGAAACTAAAGATGAGCTAAGCTCTATAAATCATGAAGTTTTAAACCACCTCAAGACCATTGTTCCAGAGCTAAAGTTCAAAACTTATTTTGAAAATTCACTTGAATTAACTTCTATTGATCAAGATATAGCAGTGTTTTTGGTAAGAACCTCATTCATTAAAAAGTCTGCTGAGCTCTTTAGTGAAGAAATCGCCAAGTCTCTTTATAATGTTTTGGGCACAAATTACAATGTCCAAATTATTGCTCGAGAAAATGCTGACTATAGTCCCATGGAAGAACAAAAACCTAAGAGCATGAGTTCTACAAAGTTCACTCTAGAACTTACACCGACAAGGGATGATATTAAATCAAAGGTCAATGCTGAATATATTGAACACATGAATCCGATTAAATCCGGAATCAGAGTTGATCATACTAAAACTTTTGACAATTTTGTTGTTGGCCCCACAAACAACATCGCCCAAGCAGCTGCCAAAGCAGTTGCCATGGCACCAGGAAAAGAAGGAAAGTATCCTTCGTTATACATTCATAGTAATTCAGGACTTGGAAAGACTCACCTACTCCACGCTGTCGCCAATGAAATTGCAGATAAACACCCAAATTATAATATATGCCTAATCACAACTCGTGATTTTATGGAAGAAATGATCACACTTCTAAAAGTGAACAAGATTAATGATTTTTTTAAAAAATACACTGAGCGAGTCGATGTTCTGATGATCGATGATATTCATGAGTTAAAAAATAAGGAAGGAACGCAAGATCAATTCTTCCACGTTTTTAACGAAATGCACAATAAAGGTAAGCAACTTATCTTCACTTCGGATAAAAATCCAAAAGAAATTACTGGTATCTCTGAAAGAATTAAATCGAGACTTCAGTGGGGGCTTGTTGTCGATATCCAACCACCTGACTTAGAGACAAGAATAGCGATCCTAAGACGCAAAATGGAAGCCCTGGACCTTTATATAAATGAAGACGTACTTTCTCTCATAGCTTCAAGAATTAAAACGAATATCAGAGAACTGGAAGGATCCTTAGTTCGACTAAAGGCCGTGAGCGAACTGATGAATGTAGAAATTGAAGTTGAGTTGGTAAAAGAGCAACTAATGCTTCCAAACAGTGAAAATGAAATTGAACTGACAATTGAATCTGTGGCAAAAGCTACTGCACAATACTTCAGGCTTCCACTTGTTGATTTAAAATCAAAAGGAAGAAACCAAGACATTACTAGGGCACGTCATGTGGCCATGTATCTTGCAAGAAAAATTGTAAATGCTAAACAACAAGAAATCGGTGCTTATTTTGGTGGAAGAGATCATTCATCCGTCATACACGCCGTGAATACCATATCAGAAAGAGTGAAAACGGATCCAAGTCTATCTAAAGATATAAATGCTATTGAATCAAACCTATAAATAAGCGAGTTCGTCTGAACTCGCTTATAATTTCAAAAAATATTTTTTATTTTCTGCATTCGGAATCATATTGGTTTCACCCAAACGCCAAGAAACATAATACGAACAAATTGTAATAAAGACGAAATTCTATTCTTTAAGCCACTCTTGATTTTAATGAAAGTAATTAGAATAAAGAACTAAATTTAGAAAGAAATAGACAAGAGATGTAAAGAAATTTTTAAAAATATAATGAGTTGTTATTAACATGTTATCAACACTCAATTAACATAGTTATCCACAAAAAAGAGCGTAAAAAAGTGGAATTAATCAAAAAATGAAAAATGAACTTCGCATTAGCACTTATCAACAAAAAGTTATCAACAATGTGAATAACTATGTGGAAAAGAAATTAAAAATGACTAAAAAAACCAGCGTCAAAAAGCAATCTAAGAACCTATGTGGAAAGTATGTGGATAAGATGTGAACAACTCTTAATATATTGGGAGAAAAAAAGGAATATACGTCAAAAAGAAGCGTAAAATAAAAAGTTATCCCAAGTAATCAAGGTAAACGAAATTAATAACAATATGAAATCAATAGCATTTGAAGGGTTTTCCACTTATCCACACTATAATAATAAAAGTCTTAATAATAATAAATAATATAAGAGACAGGAACTGATTGGAATTGAGATTTAGATAACTGGAGTCATAACCCGATGAAGCTTGATTGAATGAATGCTTATTGCTAAAAACTTAATATATAAATTTAGGAAATAAGACTCATATGCTAATTAAAATATCAGTTCATGATTTAAAAGAAACGTTAACTAGAATACTAAGCGTCGTAGATAAAAAAAATACTAGGCTTATATTAAATTTTATTCAGATACAGGCATCTGGAAATAAAATTGAAATGACAGCAACAGACTTAGAAGTCTCTGCCAGGTTAACAACACATTGCCTTGTGGAAAAGCCAGGTACATTTTGTGTAAATGCCAAGAATATATTTGATATTGTAAAAGAATTACCTGAAAGCGAACTTACAATTGAACTACCAGAAGGATCTAATAATTTAAAACTTACATGTGGATCAATTAGCTTTACGCTTTTAATTTATACAAGCGAAGAATTCCCACACCTTCAATTCGGAACAAATGCAAATGAGTTTAAATTAAAAACAACTCAAATTTTAGAAATCATCAACAAAACATCACATGCCATTTCAAATGATGAAACAAGAATATTTTTAAGTGGAATTTACCTACAAGAAATTGAAGGTATGCTCCGAGCAGTAGCTACTGATGGTTTTAGATTAGCATTAGTTGAAACTGAATTATCAAATAACAAAATAGAAGCATTGATAAATGGAATTATTATACCTAAAAAAGGTGTTACAGAATTAAAGAAAATCGCTGAAAGCTATCCAGACCAACAAATTGGAATATCAGTAGACGAATCTTTCATTTATTTAAATGCAAATGATACTTACTTATTGGCCATTAGATTAATTGCTAAAGATTATTTGAAATACCAGGCAATTATACCAAAAAAGACAAATAATCATGCTGACATTGATAAAAACTCATTTTTAAACGCTGTAAGGCGAATAAAAATTATGGCCAATGAAAGATCAAATGGAGTTAAGTTAATTCTTCGTGAAGGAGAAATGACTGTAGCCGCAAATCATCCCTCACTAGGTGAAGCATTAGAAAAATTTCCAATAAATTACAATGGTAAAGAATTTGAAATAGGATTTAATGCAAAATTCTTAATGGATATACTCTCAATATTTGGTGATGAAGACATTCGCATGGAATTTAATAATGAATTGAGTCCAGCAATAATTAAATCAACAAAAAATCAACACTATTTATGTATAGTCATGCCGCTCAAGTTATAAAATGAATTATAAAATTTCTAAATTGCAAGTTACAAACTTTAGAAATTTAAATCCAGATATAATTACATTTTCAAATGGTATTAATTGCATACTAGGTGAAAATGGAAATGGAAAAACAAATATATTAGAAGCCATTAATGTCTTAGCAACAAAAAAATCTTTCCGTAAAAACACGAGTTTTCCACAATTTTTAAGTATAGATGGTGGAAAACCTGAAATAATATTTTATTCTGTAATTGCAAAAAATAATGAAAATCTCAGTTACTCATCCAAAATGAGTAATGAGGGAGTTCTCTGGTTTTTAGACGGAATACCGGTTAAAAAAAAATTAGACATCAAAGTTATATTTATTAATCCATTTGATTCTTATGGTTTTCACAATAGTGCTAGTGAGCGTCGAGAATGGATAGACTATTTTTTATGTCAACTAGATGAGCAGTATAAAAAAGCACTAGCAAAATATACAATAGCTCTTCGTTTCAGAAATACTTTATTAAGTAAAAAACCAAGCAAGTACAAAGAGCAAATTAATGCATCCGATAAAGAGCTTTCAGAACTCTGTGTTTACTTAACAAATAAAAGAATAGAGCTATGCGAGATTATTGAGCCAATTATTGGTGAAACTTTCCAGGCCTTATTTTCAGAAAAGCACATGCTTAAAATAACGCTAGATTCGCGAATAGCTGGTATGAGTGCAGAAAATGTCTTAAAAATGTTAAAAAATAACCTAGAAACAGACTGTGAAAGGTGTCATACATCTTATGGACCACATAAAGATGACTACGTGCTTCTTTTTGATGGATTAAATTCTTTCGATTACTGTTCTTTGGGCCAGCAAAAAATGAGTTATTTAAGCCTCTTATTTGCCTATATAGAGCTTTTTCGGTATAAATACATGTCTTATCCCATAGTGCTAATTGACGACGTTTCTGGCGAGCTTGATCAGCATCGATGGCGTAGACTAGTTGAGTATTTAGAAAAACGTGAATTTCAAGTTTTGATAACTACAGCCAACGAAAAATTTAAGGAAGAATTAGACCGTATTATTGGCGCCAACAACATTCACATAAAAAATGGCTCAATAATTCACTAACCTTCTCTTGCCTAAAAAAATGGAATTTGAAAATCTTAGAGGAGTACCGTCTTGGAAGAAATTAAAAGTAATAGTGATCATAAAGATCAAGCCCATGAATCAATTTCAAAAGTTCATACAGAGTATGGATCAAATCAAATTAAAGTACTCGAAGGCTTGGACGCTGTTAGAAAAAGACCCGGTATGTATATTGGCGATACAGGAATGCGTGGTCTTCATCATTGTGTATATGAAATTGTAGACAATTCTGTTGATGAGGCACTTGCCGGATATTGTACCCACATTGATGTTATTATACACATTGATAACTCTGTTACGGTTATTGATAACGGCAGAGGAATACCAACAGATATTCACCCAACTGAGAAAATTTCAGGTGCTGAACTTGCTTATACAAAACTCCATGCAGGTGGTAAGTTTAACGAAGACGGTGGAGCTTATAAAGTTTCAGGTGGATTGCACGGTGTTGGTGCAGCGGTAGTAAACGCATTATCAAAATGGGTTAAATTAGAAATTAAAAAATACGGAAAACTTCATGAACTCAATTTTGATCATGGAAAAGCAACTGACGTCATTAAAGAAATTGGCGTTCTAGAAAATCCGAAAGAAACTGGAACGAAAGTAACTTTTAAGCCTGATAATGAAATCTTTGAATTTCATGAATTCAATTACGATACGCTTGCAAATCGATTTAGAGAGATGGCATTCTTAAATCGTGGATTAAAAATTTCACTTAAAGATGAAAGAAATGATAAGTCAGATCTTTTTTATTTTGAAGGTGGAATTTCTGAATTCGTAAATTATCTCAATAGAGCAAAAACAGCTATTCATAAAAAAGTCATTTATTTTATCCAAACTAAAGATGATTATGAAGCAGAAGTCGCACTTCAATGGACTGATTCATACAATGAAGTTATTACTTCTTATGCAAATAATATTTCAACTCCAGAAGGTGGAACTCACGTTTCAGGATTTAAAACGGCACTTACTAGGGTTTTAAATAACTACGCAAAAGATAATAATTTATTAAAAAACATCAAAATTGCGTTAACCGGCGATGATATGCGTGAAGGTTTAACTGCAGTAGTTTCAGTAAAACTTAAAGAGCCTCAATTTGAGGGGCAAACAAAATCAAAATTAGGAAATTCTGAGGTTGAAGGAATCGTCAATTCTCTTGTTGGTGAAAGTTTTAAAACTTATCTCGAAGAAAATCCAGACATAGGTAAAGCGGTCATTAAAAAATCAGTAGATGCAGCAGCAGCTAGAGAAGCAGCAAGACGAGCAAGAGAACTTACTAGGCGTAAAAACGTACTAGAATTCTCTGGATTGCCAGGAAAAATGGCAGATTGCCAAGAGTCAGATCCAGCACAGTGTGAGTTGTATATCGTCGAAGGGGACTCTGCTGGTGGGTCAGCTAAGCAAGGTCGTGATCGAAGAGTTCAAGCAGTTTTACCACTCAAGGGTAAAATTCTTAACGTTGAAAAAGCACGATATGAAAAAATGTTGGCTTCTGAAGAAATAAAAAATCTTATCCAAGCTTTTGGTACTGGTGTAGGAAAAGAAACTTTCAATATAGCAAAGCTTCGTTATCATAAAATCGTGATTATGACCGATGCGGATGTCGACGGTTCACACATTAGAACTCTTATTTTAACGTTACTTTATCGTCAGTTCCCACAACTTATCGAGCAAGGTTACATCTATATTGCTCAGCCACCTCTTTATAAATATAAAAAAGGAAAGATGGAAACTTATCTGAAAGATGATAAGCGCTTAGAAGAATACCTAGTGAATAATGCCACTCAAGATTCAAAAATTAGTATTGATGGAGAACCAATTACTGGGGAAGCAGCAAAATTATTAATCAACAAAGAAAGTCTCTATAGAAAGACATTGTCGTATTACGATACACATTACGACACTGATCTTTTAAGAAAATTAATTGAAGATGGCGATATTAAGGCTGAAGATTTAATAAATAAATCAAAACTAGAAGCTTCGGCCAATAAATTAAATGATTATTTTAAGCCACTTGAAAATCAAACTTTAAAATTTTACTCGTTTATAGTTGATGAAGATATAGAAACTAAAGCATGTTCATTAAGGTTAATAATCAAAACTGCATCGCGAACGAAAAAGTTCAAAATTAGTGCTGGTTTTTTAAGGTCTCCTGAATATGCAGACCTGGTAAACAGTTTTGATGGAATCAAAAAATACGCCAAAGCGAATTTTAAAATTGAACGCGAAAAAGATACAAGAGAATTTAATTCATTAACTGAATTTTCGGAATTTGTTATTCAAGACGGAAAGCAAGGTGCCTATATCCAACGTTATAAGGGATTAGGTGAAATGAACCCAGAACAACTTTGGGAAACTACGATGAATCCACAAAACAGAACGCTTCTTCAGGTTAAAATTGAAGATACTTTGGAAGCCGATCAAGTGTTTACGGTTTTAATGGGCGATCAAGTAGAACCAAGAAGAAAATTTGTTGAAGAAAATGCATTGAATGCAAGAAATCTAGACGTCTAATTTAAGGGATTTTAAATATGTCAGAAGAAAATAATACACCAATAAATCATGGAAATATTACTCCTGTAGTAATTCAAGATGAAATGAAAAGCTGTTACTTAGATTATGCTATGTCAGTAATCGTAGGAAGAGCCTTACCAGATGTACGTGATGGTATGAAGCCTGTTCATAGGCGAGTCCTTTTTGCGATGGATTCACTGAGCAATTATCACAATAAGCCATTTTTGAAATCAGCAAGAGTTGTTGGTGATATTATTGGTAAGTATCACCCACATGGTGACTCTGCTGTTTACGGTGCTATTGTTCGACTTGCTCAAGATTTCTCAATGAGATATCCATTAGTCGATGGCCAAGGAAACTTCGGATCAATCGATGGTGATAATGCAGCAGCCATGAGGTACACCGAAATCAGAATGAAAAAACTTTCTGAACAAATGATGGCAGACCTTGATAAAGAAACTGTCGATTGGCAACCCAACTATGATGATTCATTAGTTGAACCAAAAGTACTTCCAACAAAAGTTCCAAATTTATTAATCAATGGTTCATCTGGTATTGCAGTAGGTATGGCGACAAATATACCGCCTCATAATTTATCAGAAATAATGAATGGATTATTAACTCTTATCGAAACACCACAGACATCAATCGATGAATTGATGAAAATTATTCCTGGACCGGATTTTCCAACGGCAGGTGCAATTCACGGTACAGAAGGAATTAGATCCGCCTACCATACTGGTAAAGGTGTTCTTCAAATCCGAGCCAAAATGGATGTTGAGCATAATGCTAAAAAAGATCGTGATTCAATTGTTATCACCGAGCTTCCTTATCAGGTCAATAAGGCAAAATTAATCGAGAGAATTGCTGAGCTTGTTAATGAAAAAGAAATTACGGGAATTTCAGATCTTAGAGATGAATCTTCTAGAGAAGGTATACGAGTTGTTATTGATTTGAAAAAAGGTGAAATTGCGACCGTAATTATTAATAAACTTTATAAGTCGACTCCCCTTCAAACCTCATTTGGTATTATATTTTTATCTATTGTTAATGGTCAGCCAAAAGTTCTGAACATTAAAGAACAACTACTTTATTTCCTTGATCATAGACGCGAAATCGTTATTAGAAGAACTGTCTATGAGTTAAAAAAGGCAAAAGAAAGAGCACATGTACTAGAAGGATTAAAAATTGCAGTCGATAATATCGATGAAATCGTTGAACTTGTTAAAAAGTCTGAAGGGCCATTACAAGCTAAAACAAAATTAATGAGTAACTACTCATTATCTGAAATTCAAGCACAAGCTATTTTAGATATGAGACTCCAGAGATTAACTGGCCTTGAACGTGACAAAATCATAAAAGATTATAATGACATTATGAAAGAAATTGCTCGTTTAGAATTAATCTTAGGTAGTGATGAAGAGATCACTGCAATTATTAAAACTGAATGCCAAGAAATACTAGAAAATTTTGGTGATAAAAGGCGAACAGAAATAATTGCTAAAGCTGATGAAATCCAAATGGAAGACTTGGTAAAGCAAGAAGACGTCATTGTTACAATTACCCATAAAGGTTATGTAAAAAGAATGGCGATGGATACCTATAGAACTCAAAAAAGAGGTGGTACTGGAGTAAAAGGTGCAGACGGAGCAGATGATGATTTTTACACATCGATCTTCACAGCCAACACTCACTCTACTCTATTTGTGTTCACGAATAAGGGACAAGTCTTTTCAATTAAGGTTTACAACATTCCAGAAGGTAACAGAACGACAAAAGGCAGAAATATAGTTAACTTAATTCAAATACCTGCTGGTGAAGCAGTTAAGAAAATTATGTGTATGCCAGATTCTATTGACGGTAAATTTCTCATGATTTCTACTGAAAAAGGGATTGTTAAAAAATCTGAACTTTCAGAATATAAAAACATTCGTCAGTCGGGATTAACGGCAATTAAGATCATCGAAGGAGATAATTTATTATCAGTTAGAATTACAGATGGAACGAAAGACGTACTTTTATGTTCGTCATCAGGAAAAATAATTCGTTTTGCTGAAACAGATTGCCGTCCACTTGGAAGAGTTTCACAAGGGGTAAAAGGAATTGAATTAAGCGACAATGAAAAAATCATTGGTATGGAAATTATTGATGATACAGTTGAAATTCTTTCTGTAACAGAAAATGGATATGGTAAGCGCACAAGTGCCTCTGAATACCGCAAACAAACCCGCGGTGGAAAAGGAATCTTGGCGATGCGCCTCACTGAAAAAAATGGTGACATCATCGACATCAAGCCAGTTACAGATAAAGATGACTTGATGATCATTTCTGATAAAGGACAAGTTATAAGAACAAAAATCTCAGGAATTTCACTAATGGGAAGAACGACTCAAGGTGTACGATTAATTAAACTAAAAGAAAGTGAATTAGTAGTCGCAGTAGAGAAAATTCTTGATCCAGATGAAGAACTAGAGGGTGCAGTTTTAGATGAAGCACCAAAAACTGAATAAGAAAATATATAATAAATTAATGAGAGCAATGATTTTTTTCATTGCTCTCTCTCTTTACTCTTGTGACTTCACACCTCCAGTTAATAGAAAAATCATTGATGCTCAAAATTATATAACCACTCAAGAATATGCAAAAGCTGCTTACCTTTATGAAGATATTCTTAAAAGTAATCCAGCCGAAGACTTAAGACTCAAAATTTCTTATCAACTTGGTGAACTCTACTCTATCTACCTAGGACAATACAAAAAAGCAGTCTTTCATTATAGTGAAGTCAAAGAACTGACTGAAGATTTATTATGGTTAATCAAAGCTGAAGAAAAATTAGCTGAAATTAATTTTAATTATTTAAAAAAATATAAAGATGCTATTAAAAACTATACTAAACTTTCTCAATTCACTCCAAAACTAAAGAATTTTGATTTCTTTGAATTACAAATCGCCCTTTCTCATTTTTACTTAAATCAACAATCAGATGCTCTATTGCAGCTAACTAAAATCCAATCAAATCCGGATCACGAATTTTTCGTGCGATCTTTTTATTACTCAGGATTAATTTATTATGAGCAAAAGGATTTCAGTAAAGCTTTGTTTGTTTGGCAAGAATACTTAAAGCGAGAAACGAGAAAAGAGTTCATTGTTCAAGCAAGATTTATGGTCGCCAACGCCTATGAATCTACAGATAATTTAAAAATGGCCTACGACATATATTATTCGATCGCCAATGATTATCCCAATCCAGATGTAATACAAAATAGACTAAATTCACTCTATCAAAGAAGAGTTTCTCGCCGAAGGTAGGAAAGAAAACTAATGAACCGAAAGTGGATTCAAATTATGGGTCTTGCCATGAGCTTGCCATCGACAATATTTATTGCCGGTTGGGGGGCTATGCAACTTGTGAAAATGGAGATACTAACAAAGGCTCAAGCTGTTTTAATATTCTTGGCGATAATTGGTAATATTTTGTTCCTCATGGTTTATTATGCTTATAAGCGAAAAAATTAATCTCAAAAAATACTTAGCCTTATCCCTAATATTACTCATCGCATCTTACTTTTTGGCCAGAGACTTTAATGAACTCAAAGTTATGTTGTCTGTTTTTATTGCTGCTTGTCTTAATCAATGGATGCTAGTGCGAGCAGTTGTCGGCTTAACAAATGGCGCATCTGGCAAGGAAGATACTGATAAAACCAACATGCTCTTTTTGTTTATTGGAAAAGCAATTGTCCTCATTCTTGCGCTAACTTTAGGTGTACAAATTATGGGAAAAAGGATAATTATTCCTCTGTTAATTTATGTATTACAAATAGCAGTACTCTACTTCAGTTTAAATAAAGCTGTGGAAGATAAAGGGTAAAATAAATGAAGAAACTCTCACTTGTAACGCTTCTTGCACTTCTTTCTTCAAACGCCAATGCAGCCAGTGGATTCACTTGGGTTACACAATTCGGTCATGCTGTTGGACTTGATTCATTTTTTCATGTTGGAGACAAGCATCTTCACTACGATCACATTTTAACATTTATTATCGTTTTAGTGTTGTTACTTCTAACTGGATTTTATTACAGATCAAAAACTGCCAACATGGAAACTGCAGTTATTCCAGATAAAGGTATTACTTATAGAAATATTATTGAAATGTACGGTTCATTTATTTATACACAAACGCGCGCAGTTTTAGGTGAAAAAGATGCACCAAAATATTATCCGTTTGTTGCGACAATGTTCATTGTAATTTTTATTTCAAACATGATCGGTCTTGTACCAGGATTTTTACCACCAACAGAATCGATTAATACAACATTGGCACTTGGTGTTTTTTCATTTTTATATTTCAACATTAAAGGCTGTAAAGAACTTGGAACTTTAAATTATTTAAAACATTTCGCTGGACCACTTTGGTATATGGCGATTTTAATTTTCCCTATTGAAATTATTTCAACTTGCATTCGTCCTGTCTCCCTGGCACTTCGCCTTTATGGAAACATGTACGGTGACCATATGGTATTGGGTACTTTTTCAGGATTGGCCCCTTTACTTGTACCAATTATTTTTATGGTTTTAGGAATGCTTGTTTCATTTATTCAAGCTTATGTTTTTGTAATGCTATCAATGGTCTATGTTAGTTTAGCTACTGCTCACCAAGATCATGGTGACGGTCATGCTCATCACTAAGAGAAACCATAAATATTAACTTTCTTTAGGAGACTTTTATGTCAAAGAAAATTCCAGTTATTTTAGCTTTTATCCTTTTCGCACTTTTAGTATCTAGCCAAGCATTTGCTCAAGGCTCAGCTCCAATGTCTGACGTAGCTCTTAAGTATGTTTCATACTTCTTTGCTCTTGGTTTAGCTGTTTACGGTGGTACACAAGCTCAAGCTAAAGCAGCAGCAGTTGCACTAGAAGGAATTGCAAGAAATCCAGCAGCAGCTGACAAAATTCAAACTCCAATGATTTTAGGTCTTGCACTTATGGAGTCTTTGGTAATTTTCGCTCTTATCTCTACATTCCTTGTATAATTATTTAAACAAAGAAAATTAAGATAATTTCAATAAAAAAGGGAGCTCTCAGGCTCCCTTTTTTTATTTCATAAGTTCTTCTATTTTGGTTTGAATGACTCGGTATTGTGATTCAATGTATCCCTCTTGAGCTTTTTTTGTATTTTCAAGTTGTGGATCTTGAATTTCTTGAACGCTAGATCCTTCTTTGGCCAGTGGAACACCATCAGCACCTATCGGAGTAACCCACCGGTCGATCCTTGTACTGTTGTCGCTTTCGGATTGACTAGAAAGTATTGACTAGCACCAACGGCTACAACTGCAGTAATTCCGTATTTTGTAATATCAGTAACAGTCATGTTCGTAAAAGAAAGGTACATGTGTTGAAACAAGCCAACTTTTTCTGGGTTAACGGCGCCAGATCTATCAGTAAAGAAATTTCGCATTTGTTTTTGAACTTTTTCCTTAAACTCAAGAGACTTAACAACCTGTTGGTCTGTTTTTGTCAAATGCATAAATTCAGCACGTAAAACATCACTATCAACACGAAACATTCCATATGATGAAGGATCAAAGTCTGAGTTTTCCAAATGAGAAGATAAAACTTTGTATAAATTATTTAGTTCAGGAGTTGGGTGTATTGAATTTTTAACAGCATATTCAACTTCACGATGATAAATTGTCATAACGTCTTTTAAAGTAGCTTGTTTTAATATTCTGTCTTCAATCATTCCTGGCTTAAAAATTCTTCCATTAAATTCTTTTAAAAGTTTTCTGTATTTATCCAAAACAAGTGAACGATTGCGATCGCTCTTTCGTAGAGTTAGGGACTGTCAAAAAATAAGTGATCATTCTTGAGATTATATTTGGCCGAATGAAAAAAGTATGATTTCATATTGAAGTGAATAAAAAACTTCAAGATGAACTTAAAATAAAATTATCTGGCGTCCTTCCTGAGCTTAACGAGCGACAGCGAAGAATTTTATTAGCAGCAGAAGCCGAGTCCATAGGTTATGGTGGAATTAAAATCCTATCTAATATTTCAGGTGCAGCGGTTTCAACAATTCGTCGCGGAATTAAAGAGCTAAAGAAGAAACCTAAAAAATTAATATCTGTTCGAAGAGAAGGTGGCGGACGCAAGCGCTCAGTCGAGACAAATCCAGAATTAACCAAGATTCTACAAGAAATTATCGAACCAGAGACTCGTGGAGATCCTGAAAATCCACTTAGGTGGACTTGTAAAAGTGTGCGAAATATTTCCGATGCATTAAAAAAAGAAAAATTAGATGTTAGTCATCAGACTGTGGCTTCGATTCTACATGAGCTTGAGTACAGTCTTCAGGGTAATAAAAAAACAAAAGAGGGAGCCGACGAGCCAGATCGCAACAGGCAATTTTTATATATAAATAAACTTGCAAAGAAATTTTTGAAAAATAACGATCCAGCAATATCCGTGGATGCCAAAAAGAAAGAATTGGTTGGGAATTATAAGAATGTAGGGAGAGAATTAAGCAAAAAGGGAAAACCGATTGAAGTTAATGGCCATGACTTTCCAGACCCGAAAATCTCAAAAGCCGTCCCTTACGGAGTGTATGATATTGGAGATAATAAAGGCTGGGTTAATGTAGGGATTAGCTCAGACACCGCTGAGTTTGCAGTTGAAAGCATAAGACAGTGGTGGCTAAAGATGGGAAGTAAACGATATCCAGACTCGACGAAATTATTAATATTTGCTGACGCTGGTGGGAGTAATGGTTACCGATCAAGACTCTGGAAAAAAGAAGTTCAAAAACTATCCAATAGAGAGAATCTTGAAATTACGGTTTGTCATTTCCCTCCCGGAACGAGCAAGTGGAATAAAATTGAACACAGATTGTTTTCATTTATTAGTATAAACTGGAGAGGAAAACCATTACTTTCATATGAGGTAATAATAAATTTAATTGCTTCAACTAAAACCAAAACTGGATTATCAGTTAAGGCCAGACTGGATAAAAAAACATATAAAAAAGGAATTGAAGTTACTGATCAAGAACTGAAAAAAATTAATCTTCTAAAACATTCTTTTCATGGTGAATGGAATTATACAATAAAACCTAGCACTAAAGCATGACCAAAGAATGAGTACTTATTTTTTGACAAGCCCTTACTACTTCTTTAATGTCTCCAGACGCTTTTTTAATTGTAAGAGTTACATCTATAGGGCTTTGATCTTCTAAGATTAATTTTTTTAAAACTTCAATGTTGTGTTGAAGAGAAATTCTTTCTTCGAACAGTGCCTTGATTTCGCTTTGATAATTTCCAAATTTTTCAACCTCAAGAAAAATACGTTTAAGCAATTTAGTTTCATCATCAGATATAGCTCCACGAGATTGTTTTTCTAAAAGATCAGAAATTTTCTTACCTGTTTCTTGAAAGTTGTTATCTTTGGAAAGATAAAAAATGGGATATCTATTTTTATTCCAAGATTTCATGTGAGTAATAAGGGATTCGTGTAATTTGTTAAACCAATCAACAGGGGGATGATTTAATATGTAAACCTTATCCCTCAAGGTTAAGATTTTATTTTTTTTAAGTGCCTTTATTGCAGTTTCATTTGAAACCGTGGCTGCCATAGGATCTAAAATCTTTGGCTCAACATTTTGACTAACTATTCTCGTTACAAGATCTTTACAACTTTCTTCACTAGAGGCCGGAAATCTTTCGACATCATCTACAGAGTTGAGCGGCTTAACTTTTAAACCAGAACAACTTGCTAGAAGAAAAATTAATAAACTTATAAAGGTAAAATTTAGCTTTTTCATATGTTTCATTTTCGGCATTAACAGGTAATACATTAATTTTAGAGAGAAAAAGTCAAAAAAATCAAAGATATCAAGTAATTATAAAAGATTAAAAAGTTAATTAAAAACAAAAATGTCCGATAAGTAAGATGGTAATAACTGAAGAAAAAATGAAAAAAGAAAATTTTAAATACATCAAGATATTAGCATTAGCCTTTATGAGCTTTGTCTCTTCATGTGCGACAAATGAAAAAATTGAATTAAACAGCAGAAATATAGCATCAACTGAATCAACTGATTCTTGTAAAAAAATAATTTCATCACTTATAAATAAAGAAAGAGTAAACGGGAAAAAGTATGCAGAGCTAGGCGAACTTTATCCAAAAAGGAAAAAGTTAGAAGAAGCCTATAGCAGTATTTCTGATTCAGTTAAAGATATAAAACTACATCCAGATTTGCCTGTCAAAACAAGTGCTAAATTAGTAATGGACCCTCATGAAGGAATTCTTGCTAAAGTCTTACTTATTAGAAAAGCTAAAAAAACAATTGATATGACTTATTTTCTTTTTGATGATTCAACATCGGCTAAACTTCTAATGCATGAAATTCGTTTGGCAGTTAAGCGTGGTGTAAAAGTGAGAATTATGCTTGATCCCGTAGGGTCAATTTCTAGAGACATGTTGGATCGTGATTTAAAATCATTAATAGCCTTAAGAGGCCGTGAAATAACAGATGCAGCTGGTAATCCTACTGGAGAATTTGCTGGTGTAGAGGTAGTTGAATTTAATCCAGCAATGAACATTAAGGCCCATATTGTGAATTGGTATAGAAAAATTTACAACTTAATCGCCAAAGAACAAAATAAAAAACAGATTATAGATTTTGGATGGAATCACAGAAGCCATGATAAAATATTATTAATAGATGCCTACTCCCCTGAAGACTCAATGGTAATGCTGGGAGGTAGAAATATTTCAGATAACTATTTTCATCTCTTTGAAGGAAATGAAGTCCCTGTGACTGATACAAAGTTCATCGTCAAGGGCTTAACAACTGATGATGGAAATGGAAATGTTCGAAACTTGATAGAAGAGCAATATAATCGAATTTTTTTTTATATGGCAAATGCTAATCTTAAAAATCATTTCTATAAAATTAATAGAGATGTCGCTAGAGATGAATTTAAAAAAATGAGAGAGGCAGCAAGAATTACGTATGGGGAAAAAGGAATAATAAAAAACCAGCTTGATGAAATGCTAAACGATGATTACTTCGAAAAAGATTTTGAAAACTCGTTAGTAGAAGTCGTCAATGAGGTTCAGAACTTAACACGAAAAAAAATCCTTTCAACTCCTTCAAGACACAAGGTGATAAATAATGGAAATTCAATTCTTAAGAAGATTTTCCAAGAGCTTCACAAGGCTAAAACAAGTATTGATATTGTCACTCCCTATTTTTGGATCAGTGATGAAGAGATTGAAACATTTATAAAATGGCTTTCTGAAAATCCAAATAGGAAGGTTAGAATTGTAACAAATTCAATTATCACAAATGACCTACTACCAGCACAAGCCTTAATTGAAACATCTTATAAAAAATTATTTGAAAGGATCAAAGGCACTCAGTTCGAAAAACAAATTGAAATGTATAATTTTGGCAAAAGTGATCACGTAGATTTTGGTGGTGATGTAAAGTATGATTTTTTACATGCGAAGATTTTTATGTTCGATGGAAGGCAGATGATTCTTTCAACAAGTAACATAGATCCAATATCTCGGCATATAAATTCAGAAGTCGGAGCTGGGCTTAGGTTTTTAGACGAAGACTCAAAAAACACCGAGAAAATGAAAGCCTTCATTGAAGGCGTAATTAATAGATCAATCAAAAAGGGGTCTATTGAGGATGAAGAATTTAAGAATCATCCAAACGGGAAAACAAAATGGAATTTACTGAGATTTTTAGAAGTTATTATTTATAAATTAAATTTACACCCTTTGCTGTGAGAACATAACGATGAAGAAAATACTTAAGAATACTGTTGTAATTTTCCTAATTTCTCAAGTTTCAGGATGTGCTTATTTTAGCTCATCACAAATTTCACTAAAAGATACAAATTACGAGTCGACACTTAGGTTTCCAGCATCTGACAAGCAATCGTGCTCACAGCTATTGCTAACGTTTTATGAAAAGCAAGACGAAGATCGAATGATATCTCGAATTAAGGCAACAAAGGAAGACCCACATAAGTTTTTCAGGTCATTCCCACCTCTCTATTATAAAATCTTAGAAGATCTTTCGTTGGGTAATGTTTTTGGAGATCTTGTAAAGCATAAAGGTGTAATTGGTGGTGATGTTCATATAGAGAATTTTAGTGTACGAACTTTTAAAGGAGAGCATCGTTTATTAATAAATGATTTTGATGATCTCTCAGAAGGACCAATGATTTTTGATGTTATTCGTTTATTAACTTCAATTCGCCTTTCTGGACAAAAAGTAGATGAGAGCTTTGTTGCTAAGTTTATGACTAGATACAAAGAAGGATTAAAAGGAAAAAAAGAAAATTATTCTGATGTAACTATGAGATTTTTTAAAGAGTCTAAAAAATCAGATAGCAGAATAAGTACTTCTAAAATTAATGTAAAGAAAAAGAAATTTGTTAAAAAACGTGAGCCAAGTTTTGACATGACCTCTGAAGAAATTGAATCATGGAAAGAGCTCATTGTGCCAAACGGCAAGCTGGTTGATCAATATAAATATGTTAAAGAAAGTGGTGGTTCTGGGGGCCTTGATCGCTTTGAACTTTTAATTGAAAATAATGGACAATTAATTTGGGTTGAAGCAAAGGAATGGGAAGTTCCAGGTATAAATGCAGGTTTAAAAACTAAGCCGCCAACATATGTTAAACGATTAGAACACGTTTTAAAGTATGACCAGCCTGATTTACCGTCTTTCACAATTAAGTATAACGACAAAATATTTTTCATAAGGGAAATAAATGAGTCACATGTTGGCTTAACGATTGATGGCCTTTCAAAAAAAGAAAAGAAAGAAATGTTTTTAGATGAAGCCTATGCACTAGGATTTTTTCACCGTCAGTTTGGAAGTACAGATAGTTACATAGATGAACTTAAAAAAGCATCTGATGAGGCCATAAGTGAGCATGTTGAAAAAATAAAAGATGAAGTAAAAGACTACGTAAAATAATTAATCAAAATGTGAAAAGCCATTTGATATTAATTCATTATTGAGTTTAACTTCGTATGTAATTGGGCACGTTTTAAGTAGCATGTAGCTCACGCCGCAATATTTGGTCATAGAAAGATTGCAACTTTTAATCGCCTCCTCGCCTGAGACTCCTCCAAATATTTTATAAACCAAATGAATTTTGGAGAAATATGATGGAGTTGTATTAGTTAGTTCAGCGGATGCTTCTATTTCAAGAGATAAAAGATCTTGTTTGTTTTTTTTTAATATTGAAACAATATCCATACCAGCACATGCACTGACAGCATTGAGTAACATTTCTTTTGGACTTGGTCCCCTGTTAAGACTTCCGTTTGCTAAGGTGGTGTCTAGTTGAGTTTCATGTCCCCGCACTATTCCAGTAAAGCTCAACTTGGTATTCCATAAAACATTTGATTTCATAATATATAGACTCCTTTAAAGTGAACTCATATGAGATAAGAATATTGATGCAGCATTTGAAGCATTAAGATGAGCAACCTGAGGGTCAATGTTTATTTTTAAAACAGTATTTGATTCAAGTAAAATATCTTCATCTATACCGTGACCTTCGCTACCAATTATTAATACGCATTTTTTAGGAAAGGTGAAGTTGTTAAGAGATATGGCACTCGGTATATTGGCAGTAGAAAGAATTTGATAATCCATGTTTTTGAGATTCTTAATATCCTGGCGGATATCGGTAGAGTGATAGGATTTCATTGAAAAAATATTTCCCATAGAAACCCTAATACATCTTCGTAAAAAAGGTGAACAAGTTTTTTCATCAACAATGATAGATTTTATATTAAATGCAGCAGCCGACCTCACGATGCTGCCGACATTCTCTGGAGAGCTTAAGCCATTTAGTAAAATAATTTTATCGTCTAATTGATCTATGGAGTGATCCTCAATCATTTCAGCTAAAAATAAAACTTCAAAATGAACTTTAAAGCCAGCAATCTGCTCTAAAAGCTTTTTATCTGCAATGTAAACATTTTCACCAGAAAGTGAATATTTTTTTGCAAAGGAATCAATGGTTAAAATCTTATGGATTTTTTTTCCAGTTGCTCGAAATTGTAAAAAAATCTTTTCCGTTTCTGCGATAAACAGATTTCTTGCATTTAAAGTATGATCTCTAAATGAAATAAATTCTGCAATTCTTGGATCATTGGCGTCAGTGATTGTAATCATAGCTTGAGAACTTTTTTTAAGTATTTTCCAGTAATGGAGCGTGGGTTTTTAGAAATTTCTTCAGGTGTTCCGATTGCAACGACCTCTCCACCACCACTTCCACCTTCAGGGCCTAGGTCAATTACATAGTCTGCCGTTTTAATGACGTCTAGGTTGTGCTCAATTATTAATAATGTATGACCTTGCTCAACAAGTTTTTGCAAGGCAAGAAGGAGAATTTTTATATCTTGGAAGTGTAAACCTGTAGTCGGTTCATCGAGAACATAAAGGCAATGGCCTTTAGTTCTCTTAGAGAGCTCCCTAGAGAGCTTTAAGCGTTGAGCCTCTCCACCAGAAAGCGTGGTTGCCGGTTGACCAAGCTTCATATAACCCAAGCCAACAGCATTAAGAGTTTCGAGTACGCGAGATATTTTAGTATGATTTTTAAAAAACTCACATCCCTCTTCAATTGATAAATCTAGTATCTCAGAAATATTTTTCCCTTTATATAAAACAGATAATGTTTCGGCATTATAGCGAGTGCCCTTACATTCAACACAGGTTATGTAAACATCTGGAAGAAAGTGCATTTCAATTTTCTTAACGCCGTTACCTTCACATTCTTCACATCGACCACCTTTAACATTAAAGCTAAAGCGCCCAGTTTTATAACCTCGTATTTGAGATTCATTAGTAGAAGCAAAAATGTCTCTAATTTCATCAAATAAACCAGTGTATGTTGCAGGGTTAGAGTGCGGTGTTCTTCCAATCGGTGATTGGTCTAATTCAATTACGGTTTTAATCTCATCAACACCAGCAAGAGCGTTATAATTTGTTTTAGAGTATAAAGTTTTATGAGTATTGGTTAAGTGCGTTTTTAAGGCGGGAACCAAGACTTTGTGAATTAAAGTTGATTTACCGGACCCACTAACTCCAGAAATACAAACGAGTCCTCCAAGTGGAATAGTGACATCAAGTTTATTAATATTGTGCTCAGTAGCACCTGTTAATTTTAAAAACTTGGTTGCTTTTTTTCTGGTTTTAGGAACTGGAATTCTATCAACACCTGAAAGAAATTTTGCAGTTAAGGATTTTTTGTCAGACAATATTTTTTCAAGTGTGCCATGGGCAACAATCATCCCCCCGTGAATTCCTGCACCAGGACCCATATCTATAATATAATCGCTGGCGTTCATTGTATCTTCATCATGCTCTACAACGAGAACAGTATTACCAAGATCACGGAGGGTTTTGAGGGTTTTAATTAATCTGTCATTGTCTCTTTGGTGAAGTCCAATGCTTGGCTCATCTAGAACATAAAGAACACCTGAAAGGGCTGAACCTATTTGTGTTGCAAGTCTAATACGTTGTGACTCCCCTCCCGACAGGGTAACGGCACCACGATTTAAGGTTAAGTAATTTAGACCGACATCATTTAGAAATCTAAGTCTCGAGACAATCTCTTTAAGAAGTTTTTCAGCAATAATCTTTTTTTCACCCTCAAGTTTAATTGCAGTCAGGTAAGTAAAACATTCACCTATTGAAAGAGTACAGAGATCCATTATGTTTCTATCACCAATCTTAGTTGCAAGAGCGATGCGATTAAGTCTTAGGCCATTACAGGTTGGACAAGTTTTAATGTTCATGTATTTTTCAAGTTCAATGCGAACTTTATCAGATCCAGATTCAAGATATTTTTTTTCTAACCAAGCAGACATACCTGGAAAGGCTTTAGAAAATTCAAAGTGAGAGTTTTCTGAAGTGAATGAATATCTGTAAACTTTATCAGTTCCGTTAAAAAGAATATTGGTTAGCTTTTTTGGTAATTTCTTAAATGGCCCCGAAATATCAACACCTTCATCGTTTGCTATTGTCTCAACCATTTTATATAAAAAAGAATTCCTTTTAGAAAGCGGAGTGATAGCGCCTTCAAGCAAGGGAAGGTTTTCATCAAAAACCATGAGGTCTATGTCGAATATTTTAGTTTCACCAAGACCATTACAAACCTCACAAGCCCCGATGGGTGAATTGAACGAAAAGAGTCTCGGCTCAAGCTCAGGAAAAATCTTTGATCCATCGGTAGATTTATTGTGCTCTGAAAAATTAAGAGTTTTTTTGTCATCAACTAGAACTTGTATATTACCCTCAGCAAGTTTGAGAGCGTATTCTACTGAATCAGCTAAACGCTTTTCAATATCATCTTTGATTACAATTCTATCAACAATAATATCTAATTGATAAGATCCTTTTGAGGGCTTGTTAGTTTCATCAAGTAAAATCATTTCGCCATCAAGTCGCGCTCGAGTAAAACCCATGGTTTGAAATTTACTTGAAAGTTCTTTGAACTTAATTTTATCATTATAGGGAATAGGTGCAAGGATTTGCAATTTTGCCTTATCTCCAGATTTTAAAATTTCTTTAACAATTTGTGTAGGTGTATATCTTCTGACTTCTTTTCCTGTTTCTGGGTCGTAAAGTGTTCCAATACGTGCAAAAAGAACACGAAGATAATCATAAATTTCAGTCGTCGTTCCAACTGTTGATCGAGGATTTTTGTTTGATGTCTTTTGATCGATTGCGATTGCAGGACTTAAGCCGGTGATTGATTCAACTTCAGGAGGTTGATATTGTCCAAGAAATTGTCTGGCATAGCTTGAAAGTGATTCGATGTATCTTCTTTGACCTTCTACATAAATTGTGTCAAATGCCAGGGAGGATTTTCCTGAACCAGAAGGACCTGTTATAACTGTAAGTGTGTTTTTTGGAATATTTATCGAAACATTTTTTAAATTATGAACAGCTGCTTTAACGATACTAATTTCGTTGATTGACATAATAAGTAACTCCGAATGCTTGCTTTAAAAGAAATAACATTCCGCTAAGGTTTGCCTTGTTTTTACCATATAAACCTGGGGCAGTGCCATGGTCAACGCTTAGACGTAAGAATGGTAATCCAATTGAAATATTAAGTCCAATGAGACCGTGCTGTGCCTTAAAAGGGGCCAGGCCTTGATCATGAAACATATAAACATAAAGTTGTTTAATGTTTTTTTGTTCATGCATATGAAGAGTGTCACCAGATAATGGCCCGATGAAATTTATATCAGAAAAAGATTTTTTTAAAATATTGATGGCAGGAAGAATGATGTTATCTTCATTTCCCAAAATACCATTTTCACCAACATGGGGATTAATACCAGAGATTATTACTTCATCTATTTTATAAAAGTATTTGGCATAAAACTTAAGCGCAGTTTCAATTTTATTGATAATTAAATCTTGGGATATAAAAATAGGAACATCTTTAATCGCGATGTGATCTGTTATTAAAAGAAGATTTTGTGTCAAACCTTTAAAGGTCATCGCGATGTTGGGTGAGTTGAAATAATTTCTAAAAAACTCAGTGTAGCCAGCACAGTAGACTTTATTGAAAACTAATTGATCTTTTGCAGTGGGAAGTGTGACTAAGATATCATCGGCTTTTATATTTTCAAGGGCCTTAATTAAGGTGGAGGTAGATGAGGGAGCGTCGGGAATTGTGGGAACATATTCAATTAATAAGTCTTTAAAAAATAAAAGATCTAATTTTAAATCTATTAAGTTTTTATTAAAATCTTCCTTGTTAACAAAAAACTTTATCTCTTTTTTTTCTTCTCGAGAAAGCATTAGAAAAGATTTGAGGAAAACCTCAATACCTATTCCATTTTCATGACCTTGTGTAACAATGATCATGGCAAGCCTTAGAGTGAAATTTTTATATAATGTTTATTTCTTTCTCTTTCAAACCAAACACTTGATTCTGATAAAATCGCTTTTTCAAAAAGTTGTTCTTTGATTTTTTCCTTTTGATTACTGTATGCTTCGGTTTCAACAAGATCTTTTTTTGCCAAAAAGAATAAATGGATTTGACCGTTTATTGTCACAGGTGAAGTAATAGAGCCTTCATCAGTTTCTTTGAGCATGTTTTTTAGATCAGGAGTTAAGCCCTCTTCTGTTATATCGTCGAGGTTTGAAACATTAAGGGTTGAGTAAGCTTCAGGTAAAATCCCACTCGAACGGTATTGTTTTATGATGTTTTCAAAAACACCCTTGGCCGGCTTAGATTTAACTTCAGACGGAAAGGCATAATCAACAAGCGAGTATTTAAAATTCATTCGAGAGTCTTTAATGTTATTTTTAAAGTATGTATTTTTAACATCTTGTTCAGAAATTGAAATCATTGGTGAAATAACTCTGTTAATAAAATAACTATGCTCTATCGCCTCTCTTAGTGTTTCAAAGTATTCATCAAAAGATGTACCTTGTTGTTTTAAAAAGCCCATCAGCGACTTCCGATCAACACCTAGTCGCTCTTGGTTAGCTTTAATTTGTGCTTCAACTTGATCATCAGTAATTGTATATCCGATATCTGCCAACTTAGAACGAATGAGAAATTTATTAATTGATACTTGAAGAATTTCTTGGCTGGTGAAAGATGACTTATTATAAATCATCGGTGCGACACTTCTTTTAATCGCCAAATTATTTGCAGTTCGATTGATCTGAGAAAGAGTAATAATGTTGTCATCAACGATCGCGACAATCTTATCGAGGAGCTTTGCTTCTACTTCAAGTGAAAATAAAATTAGAGTGTAAGATATAAAGTGTAAAACGTATTTCATATAGACCTTCTCTTAGGAGCTTTTAATTCAAGCCATTAAGAGTAAGTTATATGATTTTACTACGCAAGTCGCAAGATCTAAAAGCTAAGCTATTTTAAGAATTCTTTATTAATCTTAATTTGGGCAGTTTTACGTGCTTCAGCATGGTAACTATCAATAATTTTGTCACGCTTAATATCATAGACAATTTTCTTATAAAGCGCTGGATCTACTTCTTTCCATTCTCTAACGCCTAAAACTTTAATGATATGATAGCCAAATTGCGTTCTTATAGGAGAAGAAATGAAACCGTTTGGTTTGCCATTAATTGCCTTGAAGTATTCTGGGGCGTATTTAACGGCCGGTAAATAACCCAAGTCTCCAGCAGCAGGTGCAGTTGAACTTTGAGAGTATTTATTAGCTAGCTCTGGCCAGTCTTGAGGCTTGGCTTGAAGTTGTTTGTAGATTTCAAGGGATTTTTTCATTGCTTCTTCTGTTTCAGCTTTATCTGGAACAACTCTTACTCTAAGAAGAATATGTGCTGTACGGTATTCTTTAAATTTTGAGTAATACTCCTGAGCCTCTTTGTCTGTAACAGTAATACCTTGAAGCTTTTTTTCTAGATCTTTAGAAATTTGAGCGTGGTATAGAACATCTTCCATCTTGTATTTTACGATAGGGTCATTCTGCAAATTAGTGTCTTTTGCTTTTTTAACTCCGATTTCTCTATTGATAATATCGTAAATAACTTTTTCCTTAGTTACTACCTTATCTGAGACGTACATTAAATTTTGTTCAAAAGCCTGATCTAGCTGGCCTTTTTTTATTTCAATACCGTTTACAACGGCTACGACAGCATCTGTATTTGATGTTTTTGAATTAGTCACTGGCTCTTGAGAGTTGGCTACAGTTGCTAGAAGCATTGATACGATGACTAAAGATTTCGATGTTTTCATCTCAGTTTTCCTCAGAAAGTTAATTTAACAATTCATTACTAATTCTAATAATAACAGAATTTTAAAAAAGCGATAAAAAATAAATTAGGTTGGACTTAATTGTCCACCGATGTCTTTTGAAAACTTGAGTAAATCATTTTGTGTAATGGAGGTTTTATGATTGTAGATTACTCTGTAATCTGGAGTAAATTGATAGATTTTTGGTCTGGAAATGAAAAAGTTTACAACTTTATCTCTCAATTCGGAATTCGATTCTAAGTATTGCTTGTCAAATTTTAGGGTAATAGCTGAGCCACCTACTTGAACTGACTTAAGACCTAGGGTTTGTAGCTGAATGCGTGTTTCTAATACGGTAAATAAATTCGAAAGTTCTTCACTGAAGACTCCATAAACGTCTTGGAACTCTTCTCGGATATTTTCTAGAAGTAATTGTGTTTCACAGTTAGATAGTCGTTTGTATTGCTTAAGTCTCTCACCAGCATCTTTAATATAATGATTAGGAATAAATGCAGGAAATGGAGTGATGATTTCAATATCTTTTTTGATTAACTTTCTTTCTCCACGCAGTTCATGAATAGCATCTTTTAATAATTCCATATAAAGCTCTAGTCCCACAGCTTCCACGTGACCAGATTGTGTTGCACCTAAGATATCACCTGCTCCGCGAATCTCTAAGTCAACAGAGGCAATATTGAAACCCGAACCCATATCAGCATAGGTTTGAAGTGCATGTAGTCTTTTTTGTGCAATTTCAGAAATCTCTCTCATTCTCGGAACAACTAAATAAGCATAGGCTTTTTTATCAGAGCGTCCAATTCGGCCGCGCAACTGATGAAGCTGTGCAAGTCCATAAGTATCTGCACGGTCTATAATCATTGTATTGGCATTGGGGATATCTATCCCTGATTCAATAATGGTCGTTGCGATTAAAACCTGATAAGTACCGTTATAAAAAGAATTAATTCTGTCTTCAAGTTCTCGTTCACCCATCTGCCCGTGAGCGAATGTAATTTTTGCCTCTGGAACGAGTTCGCGGATACTGGCCGCATAATCTTCAATGTCGTGAACTTTGTTATGTACTAAAAAGACCTGACCACCTCTTTGTAGTTCTTTTTGTATAGCAGCCTGAATCGTCAATTCATCTTCTTTAATCACGTATGTTTTTATCGATTGTCGCCTAGGAGGTGGTGTTTTTATAAGGGAAAGATCTCTTAAACCCAAAAATGCCATTTGCAGAGTTCGAGGAATTGGTGTTGCGGTTAAAGTAAGAAAATCAACAGAAGCCTTCATCAGTTTTAATTTTTCTTTATGGCCAACACCAAAACGTTGTTCTTCATCGACGATAACGAGGCCAAGATCACTGAACTTTAATTTATCTGATAAAAGTTTATGAGTGCCTATGAGAATATCAACTTCACCACGAGCTGTTTTTTCGAGAATTTCTTTAGATTCTTTGGCAGATTTAAAGCGAGAAATAAATTCAATGCGCACAGGAAATTCTTTAAATCTTTTTGTAAAAGAATTAAAATGCTGAAGTGCCAAAATTGTTGTAGGGACTAAAATCGCAACTTGCTTTTTATCTTCCACGGCTTTGAACGCAGCCCTCATTGCAACTTCAGTTTTACCAAAACCAACATCACCACAAACAAGATAATCCATGGGAACAGGCTTTTGCATACATTCAAGTACGTCTTCGATAGCGCGAGCTTGGTCTGGAGTTTCTTCAAATGGAAAAGCAAGTTCAAACTCTTTATACAAATGATCGGGTGGTGAAAATGCATAAGCCGATGATGATTGCCTTTCAGCTTGAAGCTTCAAGAGGTCAAAAGCTAAGATTTTTGCGGAATTTCGAGCTCTTGCTTTTAAGGCTTGAAACTTATTAGTTCTTAAGCTGTCAGATTTTAAACCGGCAGTAGCGTCAGCATGCTTTTGAATGAGATTTAATTTATAAACTGGAACGTAAACCTTATCACTTTCGGCATATTTTAAAACTAGGAAATCGCTTTTGTCTCCAGCTATATCTAAAGACTCGAGACCAGCATACACGCCTACGCCGTACTCACTGTGAATTACATAATCACCAACTTTTAGAGTAGAAAGTTGTTCCGCAAATAAATCGAGATCAACTTTTTTATGTTTTTGAACTTTAGATTTTTTAGCAGCAAATAAATCGCCATCAGTAATGATCAGAAAGTTTTCACTTTCATAATAAAACCCTTCAGAAACTCTAAAGGGAAGAAATGAGATTCGATTTTTTAAATCAGTTGGGTAATTTTGCAACTCAATGAGGTGTTGAATTTCTTGCCTTGAAGAATCACTATAAGAAGAAAAAAAGAGACGTCCTTGAAATTGAAAATGTTTTTTAATAAAATCAAGTGCAGCTATAATGTAATCAGGTTTAGATAAAGTTGGATTTATATGTTCATTAAGAAAAGTTTTAGTTTTAACCAGTCTTAAGTCGACAGAGTCCCCCATTTCACCAAAGGACATATTTAAATTGAGTTGGTTTACGAGAATTGTCTTTTGGGATTCTAATTTTGAGATAAAATCAAAATTATATATTTTATGAAATTCAGGGAGAATGTTTTCACTGTTAAGATTAATTTCAGTATTTTCAAAATCAGTTCTGAGCATCTCTACAAATTCGAGATGCGCCCTATTTGTTTGATTAGAATTTAAAACAAATGTTAACGTGTCTTCGAAAGGAAAATAATCTAAAAGTGAACCAGGGTGCTTGAAAAAAAGTGGCAAGTAAGCTGGGTAATTTTCAAAAAGCAGGCCATCGCTTAATCGATTAAAGAGAGCTTTTCTAAATTCAAATTTATTTTTAAATGCTGGGCCAGGTTGTGGCAAGTTCTCTCGAAGTGTGACCGAAAAATCACCTTGAGCTAAAATGCCTGCAGCTGGAGAAATACAAACTTTTTCAACTGGAGATTCTCTTAACGTTTTTTGAGTTTCAAGATCTATTGGAAAAATAGTTTCTATCAAGTCATCAAAATACGAAAGTCTTACAGGATAGGCACCAACTGGAAAAATATCAAAAATTTGACCCTTTTGAATAAAAGTTCCCGGCTCTTCAACCGAAGTTGCAGAAGAATAACCCATTGCCACAAGTTTTTTAGCTAAATCAAAAGGTGAGATGATGTCGTCAGTTTTGAGTTCAAAGCTGTGATCATTAAAAAAACTACGCGGTGGAGTTTTTAGCGAAAGTGCTTCAAACGAAGTGATGAGTATAAATTTATTTTGCTTGAAATTAAATCTATTGAGTCTGCTGAGAACTTCGAGCCTGTCGTAAAAATTCTTCTCAGAAGAAATAACGCCCGAGTATAAAGAGGCTTCAAGTCCCGGATAAAACAATACTTCTACCATTTTACTACCGACTACTGGCTGCAGTGAGTTGTAGAAATCTTCGGCTTCATCGTTACTAGAAGTAATAATCAACTGAGACTTTTTTAAAAATAGATTCGCATTTTCTCTCAAGAAAGAATTGAAGATGAAAGACCATTGATCTGTACTTGCACCGTATAAATTTAATGGAGAGGAAGAATTCTCATCCCAATTTATAATTTTTTGAAGCAGGGAATTAAAGTGACTCATAATACATCATTAGAACAAAACAAACTATTTCCAAGATATTATATTTTCGTGTAATCTAAGGAAACTAAAAAATTGGATTTTTTATCTCGGAGATCAAGATGTCGACTTTAAATCTAGACGTCTACATGCCGATCGTAATTTTAATTGCGCTCGCGCTACTTGTGGCAGGTGGATCGTTATTTTTGGGTAGTTTAATACGCCCACAACATCCAAACAAGCTCAAGGAGACTGCATATGAATGTGGTGAAGAGCCAGTGGGTTCAGCTTGGGCAAATTTTAACGTAAGATTTTACGTCGTTGCACTTATTTTTATTATTTTTGATGTTGAAAGTGCACTTATGTTTCCAGTTGCAGCTGTTTTTAAAAAATTTAACGAAATTGGTCTCGGTGGAACACTGTTAATGTCAATTCTGACTTTCGTTTCGGTTCTTGTAGCTGGAATTGTTTACTGTTGGAAAAAAGGCGATCTTGATTGGGTTAAAAGTTTTAATCAAACAAATCAACCAACAATTGCGAAAAAGGATTAGGGATGAATTCAACTGTAGTTTCATATTTTTCACAATCGAATGAATTTCAAAACGTCACAAATTGGTTGACTCAAATATTGGGATTCAATGCTTCATCTTTAGTGGCTTTTATTATCTTTGCAGTTTTTTCTTTGATCATCGTTGGTGCAATGGCAACAATCGGTGGCCTTGGTACTTATGCTGAAAGAAAAATTTCTGCAGATCTTCAAGCCAGAATTGGACCAAACCGCGTAGGGCCCTTCGGTATCCTTCAGTTTCTAGCCGATGGTGTGAAGATGATCTTGAAAGAAGATATCGTCACAACAAATGCAGATAGATTTACATTTAATCTTGCACCTGTACTTTGCCTCGTGGGAGTGTTTGCAACTTTAGCGGTTGTTCCCTACTCGAGTGGATTTATGCTTGCAGATTTAAACGTGGGAATTTTTTACTTAGTGGGAATGGCTTCGCTGGTTGGTGTCGGTGTTTTCTTGGGTGGATATGCATCGAATTCGAAATGGTCAATGTTGGGTGGAATGAGAGGGGCTTCGCAAATTATTTCTTATGAAATTCCAGCGACACTTTCAATTATCGCTATTGTTTTACTGGCCGGAGGTCTATCAATGAAAACATTAATTGATGGCCAAGGTGGCGCACCTCAAGATTGGTATATTTTCCACAATCCTTTTGCTTTCATGGGATTTTTTGTTTACTTCATTTCAGCTCTAGCTGAAACAAATAGAGCTCCATTTGACTTACCAGAAGCAGAGTCTGAGCTTGTATCAGGTTACCATACAGAATATACCGGAATGAAGTTTGGTCTTTTTGCACTGGCAGAATACATTGAAGTTTTTGTTGTTTGTGGTGTAGCTGTAGCTCTTTTCTTGGGTGGATACAAAGTTCCATTTGACTTAGGCTCTGGTCAAATTCTCGTTGAAAAATTAGGCCTTGATGGAATGCTTGCTCAAAACATTGGTCAGTTTTTAGAACTAGGTTCTTTTTTTACAAAAACATTACTTCTTTATTACGTCGTAATCTGGGTTCGCTGGACTCTACCTCGCTTGCGAGTTGACCAGTTGATGACTCTTTGTTGGAAATACCTAACTCCCATTGCACTTGTTAACCTCATTGGTTGTGCAGTTTGGATGTATGCATTTAATGGAAAATCAATTTTTGCTTTAATTTTTCACGCAGCTGGATCAGCTGGCGGACATTAATAGGGCGATAAGGAGAATATTGTGTTTGCAAATACACTTTTTTTGGCTTCAGCATGTCTCACAATTGGTGGAGCAATCGCTGTCGTATATAGTAAAAACTTAATGCATGCGTGTATTTATCTACTTGCTTCACTCTTTGGAGTAGCAGGTCTTTATACTTGTATAGGTGCAGACTTTCTTGCAGCAACTCAATTAGTTGTTTATGCCGGCGGTGTCGTTATTCTTATGTTATTTGCCATTATGTTAACGGGTGGAACTTCAAACAAAGTTAATCGCTTTGGCCTTGAAAAAATTCCAGCAATGGGAAATAAAAAAACATTCTTTATAGCAAGTTTTGCAGCAGTAGTTTCTGCAATGATTATTGTAAAAATTCTTATACCGGTACTAAAGCAAAATCCAAGTTCTGCACTTTCACCCAATGAGCCAACGGTAGAAAGACTTGGAACACTTTTGGCAACGGATCACATTTTAGCTTTTGAAATCTCATCGGTTTTATTGCTCGGGGCCCTAGTTGGTGCAGCGGTAATTTCAAGACCAAGGAAAGAAATCCATGATTAGTTTAAGCTCGTACTTATTTATCTCACTAGTCTTATTTCTATGTGGAATATTTGTGATGGTTGCTAGAAAAAACATCATTGCAATTTTACTTGGAATTGAACTTATTTTAAATGCATCGGCTTTAAATTTTGCAGCTTACACAAAGTTTCTTAACAATAATTTAGAAGGTCATATAATGAGCCTTTTTATTATCGTTATTGCTGCGGCAGAAGCGGCAGTCGGCTTAGGAATTGTCATAAGATTTTTCCAACTTAGAGAAAGTATCCATATAGATGATGCTTCTACATTACAGAATTAAAATAAGGATAGGATAAAGAAACCATGGATTATACACTCACAACAGTTGCGCCCATTGTACTGCTTCCGTTTTTTGCATTTGTCATCAATGCATTTATTGTTAAGCGATTTACAAAACTTGCTGTCGGTATAAGTTGTGCAGCCATATTTGGCTCATTTCTTTACTCACTAAAAATCTTTATAGATTTTTTAAGCGTGTACTCAACAAATTATTACATTCATAAGGTTTTTACTTGGTTTGACTTAAGCGCAGGTGAACACCTCTTTAAAGTTAACATGGGTATTTATATCGATAACATGACAGCAGTTATGTTGTTGATGGTAACAGGAGCGGCTACGCTTATTCATGTTTTCTCAACATGGTATATGCATGATGATCCACGATTTGGTCGATTTTTTGTGTATTTATCTCTTTTTACCTCGGCAATGCTGGGCTTAGTTCTTTCAGATAATCTTTTATCAGTTTTTATTTTTTGGGAATTAATGGGCTTTTGCTCTTATTCACTCATTGGTTTTTACTACGAAAAAGAAGGGGCTGGAAATGCCTCAATGAAAGCATTCATGACAACAAGGGTGGGAGATGTTTTTTTCCTTCTTGGTATATTGGCCATTTGGTCTGTTGTTGGAAGCACAACTTTTGTCGATATGTACGCGGCTCTTGCAGCTGGAAAGTTAAATGGAATAATGATTTTAGGAATTCCATTAGCAACTTTTGCAGGATTTTCTGTATTTATGGGCACAATGGGAAAATCTGCTCAAGTTCCACTTCAAGTTTGGTTACCTGATGCTATGTGGGGACCAACACCATGTTCAGCATTAATTCACGCAGCCACAATGGTAGCGGCTGGTGTTTATCTCTCTTTAAGAATGTATCCAATTATGGAAGCTGGACACCTCACAACTTTCATTGCCTATATTGGAGCGATTACTGCTTTCGGAGCTGCAACAGTTGCTCTTGTTCAAACGGATATTAAAGCGGTTCTTGCCTACTCTACTATTTCTCAACTTGGATACATGGTTATCGGAATTGGAGTTGGATCTTATAATGCTTCATTTATGCATTTAATAACTCACGCAGTTTTTAAAGCCTGTTTATTTCTTTCGGCTGGGTCTGTTATTCACTCAATTCACTGCCAAGAAATGCCACAAATGGGTGGATTAAGAAAAAAATTACCTTACACATTTTTTGCAATGTTACTTTGTTGTTTTGCTATTGCCGGAGTACCTTTCTTCTCGGGATTTGTCTCTAAGGACAGAATTCTTGGTGATGCTTTAGTTATGGCTACAGAAAATAAAGCTTTCATCGGTGTAGCAATTCTTGGTTTCGGTGGCGCACTATTAACTGCATTTTACATGTTCAGAATGCTCTTTTTAACTTTCTTTGGAGAGCCTCGCGATCACCATATCTACGATCATGCGCACGAAGAACATATTGGATGGAACTCAAACGTTCCTCTACTTATACTTTCATTATTTACTTTGGGTTTATTTTATTCAGGATCATTTACAGGCCAAGGCGAAGTTAATCTTTTTGGTTCAAAGTATGAATGGTTTCAAACTTTAATTAAAAAACCAGAAGTTTCGACAGTTGCGCAGTTTACTGATTATCAACGTGAAGACTTAGGTATGACAGATACGAGAGATAAAGTTGCTCTTACTAAGGCGGCATATGATTCAACTTATGGCTTAAGTGAAGAAAAAGCTCACCATATTCACGTCGTACATAGAATTGGCGCTGTTTTATCTATCTTTATAGCATTCTTGGGAATCTTCTTAGCCTACTCGATGTACGTGAAGAAAACACTTAACCCAGGTTGGTGGACAAATAAGTTTGCTGCTTGGACAAGAGCTCTAAAAAATAAATATTATTTTGACGATCTCTACGTCGGAAAAATAATTCAAAAAGGATTATTACCATTCAATGATTTGCTATCAAGATTTGACATGGGATTCTATGACAAATACGGTGTAGATGGATGGGCGACAGTCAATCGATGGGCCTATAGTGTTTCTCGTTGGTTTGATAACAACATCGTTGATAGTGGTATGGTCGATGGAACTGGTGCTAGTGTTCGTTTGATGAACGTTGTGTTAAGAACAATACAGTCTGGAAGAGTTCAATTATACTTCATTGTTCTGATTGTTGTGTTAGCTAGTTATGTTTTAACTTTAAGATTTTAGTTTTTATATAGTAACTTTTCTAAGGAGATGACCGGTGGCCGGTTCAAATTTATTAAGTTGGATTTTGTGGATGCCTATGTTGGGAGTGCTTGGAGTTTTAATCCTACCAAAGGATAAGACTACAATGATCAAAGGGTGGGCTTTAATAAACACCATCATAACTTTCATTCTTACGGTAGTTCTCTACTCTAAGTTCGATACGAATCAAGCAGGAATGCAAGAAGCGTTCAATGTAGCAATACCTTGGATATCACAATTCAATATCTTCTATAGATTAGGAGTTGATGGTATTTCGCTTCCAATGGTTATCCTAACAGGATTACTATTCATGCTTTGTATCCTGAGTTCATGGACACAAATTAAAAAATCAATCAAAGCCTACTTCGCATTATTGCTACTTCTTCAAAGTACAGTTTTCGGAGTCTTTTTTGCTCTCGATTTTTTCTTATTTTATGTTTATTGGGAAGTTATGCTTATTCCAATGTTTTTCCTTATCGGTGTATGGGGTGGAGAAAACAGAGAATACGCTGCTGTTAAATTTTTCTTATATACGTTTTTTGGTTCAATCTTGATGCTCGTTGGTATTGTTGCACTTTACTTTGCGACTAACCAATCAGTAGATTCATTTAATATCTTAGCTCTCTCGGGTGGAAAGTTTTCTCAATTATCTGTTTCATTATTTGGAACAACGGTATCGTTTTCAAAAATATTCTTTGTGTTTATGTTCATTGGATTTGCAATTAAGGTTCCAGTGTTTCCATTTCACACTTGGCTTCCACATGCTCACGTTCAGGCTCCAACGGCGATTTCAGTTATCCTCGCCGGTGTATTGCTTAAGATGGGAACGTACGGTTTTTTAAGAATCGCTTTTCCAATTTTTCCAGAGTCAGCAAAATATTTTTCTACGGCCATCGCTTGGTTGGGTCTCATTAACGTTATCTACGGAGCACTCTGTGCCATGGCCCAAACGGATGTAAAAAAGCTTATTGCTTATTCATCGGTTTCTCACATGGGTTTTGTAATGCTTGGATTAGCGGCAATGACTGTTCAAGGTGTTAACGGAGCAGTTCTGCAAATGTTTAACCACGGAACATCAACAGCAATGATGTTCTTTATGATCGGTATTCTTTACGAAAGATCTCACCATAGATGGATTGTAAAGCCAGATGGTTCACGTGGATACGGAGGTCTTTATACACAACTTCCAGTTTATTCAATCATTTTCATCATAGGTATGTTCGCTTCAATGGGTCTGCCTGGATTATCAGGATTCATTTCTGAAGCACTTATATTTTTAGGAATTTACGAAAGATTCACTACAATCACAGTTCTTGCTCTCTTTGGTTTATTAATAGGAGCAGCTTATCTTTTATGGATGTTCAAGAGAATGTTCTTTGGAGATGTGAATCCAGAAGTAAAAGAATATGAAGATATGACGAAGTTGGAAGTTCTTTATATGGCACCTCTATGTGTAGCTGTAATTTTATTTGGTATTTGGCCTTCGCCAATACTGAATGTGATGAAAGCATCAGTAGGACAATTGGTGTCGTTGTTAGCAACCTTCTAGTAAACGATTAGGACAAACAAATGCATTTAAATTATTTGGCAAATATTGGTCGTTATATCCCAGAAGTTATTCTGGTGTTATTGATGGTTGGGCTTATCATTCTTGAAGCGACTTATAAAGAAGACGAAAAAAATAGAAAATATATCTTTATAGCGACACTTGTCGGATTGGTTGCAACACTTGGAGCTTTAATTGCGAATATGTCTGGAAAGGCTGAAGCAATTTTTAGCAATTCAATTATCATTGATCAGTTTAGTACGCTTATAAAGATGGTAATGGTCTTAGGAACATTGGCAGCGATTTACTTAAGTAGATTTTCAAAAGATATTTATGAATCACTTAAAACAGAATTCGCCATTATGGCCGTCGGTATATTGATTGGTGGATTTTTATTGGCTTCGGCTAATAACATGCTTACTTTTTATCTAGGAATTGAAACACTTTCAATTCTCTCATATGTCATGGCCGCTCTCAAGAAGAACGATCAACGCTCAAGTGAAGCAGGTTTAAAATACGCCCTTTACGGTGGTATTTCTGCAGGATTAATGTTGTTTGGAATGAGCCATATTTTTGGAGTCTTAGGTACAATTCAGTTTGCTGGTGTAGCTAAGATGATACCAACTTTAACTTCGGCTCAGTTGGCGATCTTAATGCCCTCTTTTGTTTTATTGTTTGCAGGCATTGGTTATAAAATTGCTTCAGTTCCTTTTCACATGTGGTCGCCAGATGTTTATGAAGGCTCTCCTACTCCGGTAACAACTTTCTTTGCGATAGTGCCGAAATTAGCAGGGATCGCAGCTCTCATTAGAATTACAGCTGTCTTTTTTGTGGTTGATAGTCCAATGAAGATTGGGTGGATTGGATTGTTAATTGTTATTTCAGCTTTAACGATGACAGTGGGTAATGTTACGGCCATTGGCCAAAAATCAGTTAAAAGAATGCTTGCATACTCATCTATATCTCATGCAGGAATAATGTTAGCTGGTATCGTTGTTATTAACGATGTGGGAATTAGATCAGTTGTATTCTACGGAATAACTTATTTATTTATGACACTAGTTGCTTTTTACATAACGAGTATCGTTCAAGATAAATATGGCAACGATCACTTTGATAGATTTTCTGGTTTAATTTACAGATATCCATTCATGGCAGTCATGATGGCAGTTGTCATGTTCTCGCTAACAGGTCTTCCACCATTAGCTGGATTTGTAGCAAAGTATAATATTATTTCATCGCTTATCAATTCAAAGAATTATGCACTAGCTATAGTCCTTGGATTAAACTCAGTAGTATCTGCTTATTACTATTTAAAAATAGTAAGGCTCATGACTTTGAAACCTCAAGAATCTAATGAAGAAATTGAAGGATTTGGTTTTTTAAATCAAATGGTCATAGTTTCTATGACAGTGCCAGTTTTCGTATTGGGAATTTTTTGGGAAACAATAATGAATTTAGCCGCAGGTGCTAAGCTTTTTATTCAATAACAAATGAGTGAGTTAAATATGGAATTCCTTTCTTTTGTCATTTTTTTGATTCTTGCAACTGCATTAGGACTTATTCTAATGTTTATCTCAAACTTACTCGGCCAAAAAAAGAAAACAGTGAGAAAAAACGATATTTATGAATCTGGTGTTAATCCAGTTGGAAGTGCTACTAGGCAATACGATATTAAGTTTTTTTTAACTGCAATTTTATTTTTACTATTTGATGTTGAAATTGTTTTTTTACTACCTTGGGCCATTGCCTATAACAACGCAACAAATACAGGCTTTCTCATTGCCGGATTTGTTTTTTTCATGGCGGTGCTTTTAGTTGGTTATATTTTTGTTATCAACTCTAAAGCTTTAAAGTGGGAAGAATAATATGTTAGAAGCAATTATTGAAATTATCATTAAAACAGCAGTTATTATGGCCTTTCCTCTAGGTGCTTTGCCGCTAATTATTCATGTTGAAAGAAGGGGTGCAGCTTTTATTCAAAAGCGTGTTGGGCCAAATCGTGTAGGGCCTTTTGGTTTACTTCAGCCATTAGCAGATGTTGCAAAATTTATGTTTAAAGAAGAAGTTCACCCAAGTCATGTGAGACCATTTTTTTATTCTGCAGCTCCTTTAATTGCTCTAGTCGTTGCACTTTTGCCGCTTGCTTGTATTCCAATTATGGGGCCATTTCAATTTTTTGATAGAACTGTTTATCCAGAAGTTTTCAGAAGTGACATGGGAATATTTTTCGCATTCGCTGCTTCTGCTCTAGGTTCATATGGAATCTTGCTAGCAGGTTGGGCATCAAATAATAAGTATACAATGTTGGGAGCGCTAAGGGCCTGCGCCCAAATGGTTTCATACGAACTGTCTCTTTCGACAGCTGTTGTCGCCATGATTTTTATCTTTGGAACAAATGACATACATTTGATGGTTGATTGGCAAACAGGATATTGGTTTGGATTTATACCGAAATGGGGAGTTTTTGTTCAGCCAGTTGCGGCCATGTTGTTTCTTGTCGGAATTTTTGCAGAGTCAAATAGGTTACCATTTGACTTAGCTGAGGGTGAATCAGAAATCGTAGCGGGTTATCACTTAGAGTATTCTTCGATGAAATTTGCAATTTTCTTTATGGCCGAATATGTTCACATGATTGCTCTTTCTGCATTGTTTATTATTATGTTTTTTGGCGGTTACAGCGTACTTCCTGGTTTAGACCTCATACCACTATCAAATCCGTTTATTTTGCCTCTTCTACAAGTCACTTCATTGACTATTAAAATTGCATTAATGATATGGTTTTTTGTTTGGGTACGTTGGACATTTCCAAGATTTAGATACGATCAATTAATGAACCTGGGATGGGAAAGACTTCTTCCATTAGGAATTGTTAACTTAATAATCACAGTATTATTTGTCTATTTTAGGAACCAATAATTATGGCGTATGACATTTTATTAACCATCATGACGATGGTGTTTGCACTTATGGTCGTCTTTTCTAAGAAAACAGTTGTTGCAGCTTTTTCTTTATTAATGACTCTCTTATCTATTGCTATGATCTACTTTCAATTAGGAACAGTATTTTTAGCTGCAATTCAAGTTTTGGTAAACGCCGGAGCGATTGCTATTTTATTTGTTTTTGTCATGATGCTAATTAACCTTGAACAATTTCAAAATAATCGAGAAAGAAGTAAATCTAAACTCATTATATCAATCCTTACTACTTTAATTATTCTCGGTGTTTTTTCTTTGATAATAAATAACAATATTGAAGTCCTCTCTGCAGTAAATATTTCTGATAATTCAATGAAGACACTATTTGATAAATTATTTACCGAATACTACCTACCATTTGAAATGGCCACGGTTCTACTATTAGCTGCACTTGTCGCTTGTATTGTCATAACGGGTAGTGAAAAAGGTATTAAGCAAGAGCAAGAAAAATTGCAGGAGAACTTAAATGAGTAGCATTTATTATTACCTGGCAGGTTTTCTTTTTACTCTTGGCTTACTAGGCACGATCTTTAAAAAAGATTTAATATCGATACTCTTATGTCTCGAGCTAATGATGGGTGGAGTGAGTTTGTTAATTATTCTCTTTTCACGCTCAACGGGACTTCTAGACGCACAATTATTAGTTTTTTTCATGATCATTGTGTCAGCCTGTGAAGTCGCAATTGGACTTAGTTTAATCATAGCCCTACATAGAAAAAAGCAAACAATATACACAGACGATATTAAAATCATAACAGAGTAAGAGTTATTATGTACGAAAACTACTTGGCACTGATTCCCTTGTTTCCACTTTTCGCGTTTTTACTTAACTCTATTTTAATAAAAAATAAGTTAAATAACGTGCAAGCTGGCGCAATTACCTTTGTGTCTTTATTTATTTCATTTATTTTAGCAATCATTACATCAATTCACGTTTTTGAAAATGGCCCAGTGAGTGTGAAGTTGTGGGAGTGGATGACTTATGGAAATATCAAATTCAACATTCATTTTATTATGGATGAATTATCAGTCATTTTAAGTCTAATGGTTACAGGTATTGGAAGTGCTATTGCATTTTTCTCAATTGGCTACATGGACCATGAAGAAAAAGTGGGTAAATTCTTTGCCTTTTTTGCCTTGTTTGCTTTCTCAATGTTACTTCTAGTTCATGGAGAAAACTTTCTAGTTTTATTTATGGGATGGGAAGGTGTTGGCTTGAGCTCGTACCTTTTAATCGGCTTTTGGTATGAACACACTAAAAATGGTAATGCTGCAAAAAAAGCCTTTATCGCTAACCGTGTCGGTGACTTTGGATTAGTTCTAGGTATGATTGGCTTTGCACTTGTATTTAATACTATCTCTTTTACAGATTTAAAAAATCCTGACCTCGCAATTATTTTAGCAAATAAAGAGCTACTCATTGCCTCAAGCTTACTATTGGTTTTAGGTGCAGCAGGTAAGTCAGCTCAAATTCCATTGTTTGTTTGGTTACCAGATGCCATGATGGGGCCAACTCCTGTTTCGGCACTAATGCATGCTGCGACGATGGTTACTGCAGGTATATTTCTTCTCTGCCGAGTTTCAAATGTAATTGTTCACTTTCCAGTTGTACTCGATGTCATTGCATGGATGGGAGCTCTTACAGCTTTACTGGCTTCTTTGATTGCCATTACTCAAACAGATATCAAAAAAATACTAGCTTACTCTACAGTTTCTCAATTGGGTTACATGGTGCTTGCCTGTGGCGTTGGTGCATTCTCAACAGGAATGTTTCACGTTTTCACACACGCATTTTTCAAAGCCCTTCTGTTTTTATGTGCAGCCTCGGTCATTTACGGGTGCCATCATGAACAAGATATTTTCAAAATGGGTGGCCTAAAAAAGAAAATGCCAATTACTTTTTGGACATTTACGATTGGATTTTTGGCGATTGCCGGGATTCCAGGATTTTCAGGATTCTTTTCAAAAGATGAAATTTTAGTAATGGCCTTAACTAATCCAGGTAATGGTGTTTGGCTTTATTCAATTGCACTTTTAACAGCTCTGCTTACAGCTTTTTACATGATGAGAATGTTAGTATTGGTTTTCATTGTTGAACCAGTGAAAGAAGAAAAAGCCCACAAGAAGCATTCTAAACACGACAAACATGACGATCACGGCAGCCATGATATTCATGAATCCCCTGGAGTCATGACAGTCCCCCTTATGATTTTAGCTTTTTGTTCACTCACAGCAGGATATTTAGGTCTGCCTCATTTATTAAGCCATGATAATTCAAGAGTATTTCAAAATTTTGTTGAAAAATTTGTAGCAAAAGTTCAAGGGCACTCACATATCTCGGCCCAAAATGAAGTTGTCATGATGGTTGTTACAACACTATTAATACTCTCTTCTATGGGGCTTGCGTATTATATTTATGTGGTTAATGATCCGAGTAAAATGCGTGACAATCTTAAAAATAAGTTTCAATTACTTTGGTCAATAAGCTCAAATAGATTCAAAGTTGATGAGTTTTATTTATTAGCGATCATTAAACCATTATATAAAATTGGTTCCTTTTTAGTCGAAATAGTGGAAACACACATTGTTAATGGAGTTGTAAAACTTGTTACTAAGCTAACAACATCAAGTGGAAATTTCCTTGATGACTCTAAACCTGAAAGACTAGAGATGGGTATTCTTTATATCGTAATAGGTTTAACTATTATTATTACAGCTGTTTTTAACGCATTTATTTTTAGATAACATTTGGATACAAAATGGATCAATTATTTCTTATAAAATTTCTCATTCCACTTTTTTGGGCAATCAGTTTTATGTTTGCACCAAAAAACAATGAACGAATGATAAAGGTGCTGGCACTTATCGGTGCTGTCGTTACCTTTGCCTATTCGATAAAAATGTTTACTGATCTCCCAGATCCGGGAGTTTTATCTACTTTACTAAAATTTGAAATGCCACTGTTCTTCAATATTTCGTACACATTTGCAATGGACGGTTTGAGTGGATTATTACTCTTATTAAATGCATTTTTATTATTGGTTGTTGTTGTTGCAACTTGGGATATTAAAACTGAAAAGCTAAGACTTTATTATTTTTTAATTTTCTTACTTACTTGGGCTGTTAATGGATCATTGCTTTCAACCTCTCTTTATGGTTTTTATATTTTTTGGGAAGTGATGTTGATCCCACTATTTATCTTGGTTGGTGTATTTGGCGGAGAAAACCGCAGATATGCGAGTTTTAAATTTTTCATGATGACGGCAGCTGGCTCAATCCTAATGCTGGCTTCTATGTGTTACATGAGTGCACTGGCTTATAAAATAAATGGTTCATATGACTTAACATTTGAGGTTATTCAGTCCCTAAATCTTAAGTATGATGGGTTCTACTCACCTCAATCATTAATTTTTTGGACTTTTACTATTGCCTTCTTTTTAAAGGTTCCAGTTTTTCCTTTTCACTCTTGGTTGCCAGATGCGCACGTTGAAGCTCCAACAGCTGGATCGATTATTCTTGCAGGGATTTTATTAAAGCTTGGAATTTATGGTTTTTTACGATTTGTAATTCCAGTTTTCCCTGAAGCCGTCGAAGCCAATAGAGACATCGTCTTATACCTCGGAGCCATTGGGGTAATTTATGGTGCACTTACCGCTTGGGTTCAAACGGATATCAAAAAGTTAGTGGCTTTTTCTTCAATTTCACATATGGGTTATATCATTATGGGTATATTTTCTCAGAATGAATTTGCAGTTAAAGGAGCTATTTTTCAAATGATAGCACACGGTATATCAACACCAGGTCTCTTCATCGGCGTTCATTATCTTTACACTAGAAGACATACTAAAAAATTAGATCAATACGGTGGTATTGCGGCAGTCATGCCAAGATTTGCGATCTTGTTTTTTATCATTACTGCAGGATCAATGGCAGTTCCAATGACTTGTGGTTTTGTTGGCGAGTTCATGATTATTATGGGTACTTATGAAGTGAATAAAGTGGTGGCTATCTTAGCAGCCTCAGGAATCATTCTTTCTCCAATTTATCTTTTGAAAATGTATCATCTCACGGCCCTTGGAGAATTAGTTCACGAAGAAAATAAAAAACTTAAAGATCTTTCCCTACTTGAAGCGGCTCCGCTCCTTGTATTGTCTATATTAACAATTGTGCTAGGACTTTATCCTAAATGGGTCATGGGACTCTATGATGGAACAATTAATTTCTTCATAACGAAAGGTTTATAAAAAATGGAAAACTTAACTTTTGTGCAAAATGTTTTAATCTTTTTGGCACTAAATGCTGTTTCACTTTTATGCTTGAATGTGAATAAGATTGGAAAATATTGTTCATTTACTTTTACTCTAATTGCCGCAATCACATTTTTTGCAATGCTTTTTGGCTCAAATTCTTTTGCCATTAGCGATCTCTTTATGCTCGAAGGCAATAAGATCCTACTTTTAAAAATAGTTTCAGTATTAAACATCTTTATGATTTTAATAAATGGGTACTATTCACTCGAAAAAGTAAAAAATTCTGTATTAGTCAGCTATATGTTCCTGGGAGGAGTCTTTCTTTTAGGTGCAAATGATCTGATGACATTCTATGTGGCAATGGAAACGGTTGCTCTCGTTGGATATGCACTGGTTGCTACTTCTGGATTAGAAAACTCACGAGAAGCTTCGGTAAAATACCTTATTCAAGGTTCGGTTATCTCTGTCATCTTTTTATTAGGTGTAGCTTTTTACCTTGGGGCAACAGGGAGCTTAACTTTGGTTGGTGCCACGGTTGTCAATCAAGAATTTTATGCAGTCGCATTAGGTATATTCATTTTAACGACTTGTTTTAAGTTGGGAGCTTTTCCATTTCATGCGTGGATTGCAGATGTTTATTCAAACGTGACACTTGGAAATCTCGCGACTAATTTTTTCATTTCAAAAATTATCATTGGTTTTAAATTTATTACCATGATGCAAATTTTACTCTTAGAATGTGACCCACATTTTCAAGATATTTTGATACGAATAATTCAGGTCGTAGCGGTAATGTCTGCATTTTATGGAAATATAATGGCGCTGGTTCAGGGGCAATTCAAAAGGATTATCGCCTATTCATCGGTTGCTCATACAGGCTACATGTTAATGATGATTTGTTTAAATCCAGATGAAGCTTACGAAACACAACTAATTAGCTATCTTGTAATCTACTCACTGACTGCAACTGGGGTAATTTTAATACTAAACCAATTTGCTGAGTTAAATAAAAATCAAGATAGCCGAGAAATTCTCAAGGGTGGTTTCTATAGAAATAAAGGACTGTCGATAATGCTGATTGTGTTCGTCTTAAGTCTTGCTGGAATTCCTCTAACGTCCGGCTTTGCAATGAAATACATGCTTTTTACAAATTTCTTCCGCGAAGGATTTACGATTGAAGCTACATCAATTTTGATTAGTTCTATAATAGGACTAGCTTACTACATTAAATTTGTAAGCGACCTATTTGCAGAAGAAGCAGAGGCAAAGTCGCTCCCTACAATAAAAACCCGGTTCAGCGAAACGCTGGTTCATGTTATCATTTTAGTGTCTATCTTTACTGTCGGTATTGCGCCGTCACTCTTTTTAGGGATGAAGTAGACAGGATTAAATGAGTCTTAAGTACAGAATCCGACTTGAAAACGAGCGGGTTATCGGGCCATTTTCTGAAGAAGAAATTGGCGAATTATTTATAAAGAATCACATAAAAGGAACTGAGCAGTGCCAACAATTTCCAATTGGTGATTGGAAACCATTACAATCTTTTAGCCAATTAAGTGAAATAATTAATGAAACTATAAAAAAAATTAACCAGGCAAATGCACAGAACGAAGCATCCATAACTAGTGTAAATTCTAAGAAAGTTAGTTCACAAAAATTAAAGTCCAAATCAACCAATGTTGAAAAAAATACTGAAAAAACAGAAGCGCCAATTGTAACATTCCATGAGTTTAAGTTCGGTAAAGACATCAAAGATGATGTTAACTATGAAGAACTTGAAAAAGAATATAAAAAAAATAATCCCCATGTGCCAACAGAAGAAGCGATGGAAGAAACACTTGTTGTAAGAAAATTTAGCAACAAAGTAGATAACCTTGATAAGACCGTAGTTGTTCGCCCAAAGTTTGAAATTCCCAAAGCTAAAAATGAATCCCAAAGTGTATTATATAAAATGGAGTCACCAGTAGTTGTTGAAGAAAAAATGCAACCAACAAGGGAGGAATTAATAAATGAAAAAACAGAATTTATTAATCTTGCGCAGGCCCTGCCAACAATTAATGCTCAACTTAGTGTCTCAGAAGTTGAGTTAGATACAAAAAAAAAGATTGAAGAAAGTTTAGAAATTAAAAGATTAAAAGATTTAGAAGCTATTATTATTCGTGAGCAAGCTATCGAGCAAGGCCATGAAGATGACGAAATTGAAATTATTGAAGAAGAAGATTCAGAATCTAAAACAAGCCAGCCTAAAGTAATAATTAAAAAAAAGAAACAAAAAGGAATGTCGATTGTTGCGATATTAGCATTCTTGGGAATTTTTTACTTTTTTCTTCAAGACGAGGGACCACCTAAGCAGCAAGGAGTTACGTTTTTAGAAGTTAAATTTCCCATTACAGCAGATGAAGAAAATATCCCAGGTGCCAATAACTATTTAGTTCAAGCACGTGGATTGTATTCTAAGGGAAACTATAGGGCACGAACAATTGCCTCAAAAATGTATTTAAATTCACTCGCACAAAAATTCAGTGATAATGAAGCATTAGGTGAAATCATACTCACTTATGCAGAATTGTTAGACAACACAAGAGATCAAACCCAGTCTGCAAGCACGCTTTATAAATATGTTCAATTAGCAGAATCAAAATTTCTAAGTGATCACAGTGTTGCCACAGGAGTCGCTTTATTTTTTGATAAAATTGGTAAATATCAAACAGGAATTTATACAATAAAAAATTATCTCCGCGCCGGACAAAAACCAACGCCAAAGATGTTATCTTACTATTTGGGTTTACTGGTTAAAGCTGGGGAGTTTGTCGAAGCTCGAAAGGTTTTTGAAACAATTTCTACAATACCCAAAAAACCATTAGAAGCCTATGTAGAATTGGCCCTTTTTCAAATAGCGAATGATAAACCAGCAGAGGCGCAAACGATTATTCTTGAGGGTATTAAGTATTTTCCAAGTAGTGTAAAGCTATTATTGCTGCTTTCTGATTCTTATCTAAAAGAGCAATCAATAAAACAATTTGAAGCGACACTTAAAAAAGTAGATAAATTACAAGCAGAGTACTCACCGGTGTATTTGGCAAAATATTTACAATACATGGGGTATCTTGCTGCATTTAAAAATAAGAATAAAGAAGCTAGTGTGTTTTTTAAGAAATCATTACAAATCAAAGAGTCAGACGAATTGAGATCAAGTTTAGCGAAGTTAGAAATTGGTGGAGATCTAGCCTCTCAAAATTTAATTTTAGAAAGTAAGGTAATTGGATTATTAAAAAAATCTAAGGAAGAATTTAAAAATAGAAACTTAGATTCTGCCTTTCAGTTTATTATTGAGGCTGTTGATGCAGATCCCGATTATATTCCTTCCGTTTTATTCCAAGCAAAGCTAAATACCTATAGAGGTTTTTTTGAATCGTCCATTTTTTCATTACAAGAAAAGATCGGTGTCCATCAACAAAACTTTCAATTAAAAAAAGCCTTAGTTGAAGTTTATATTCAAGCCTATAAGTTCGATGAAGCTGAAAGGCTTCTTTCTGAAATTGCACAAACTAAATATGCCACCTCTTCCGAATATGCTTCGTTGATGGGTTTTTTTTCAGAAGCTAAGAAGAATCCTATCATTGCAATAAAGTGGTATGACCGTGCACTATCAAGAGATCCCTTGAGTGACGAAAACATGTATCAAATTGCAAAAATATTAGTAAAAAATAAACGATTTGCAGAAGCCCGTGGGCGAATTTCAAAGGCGCTTTTATTGGATCCAAAGAATGTAAAGTATCACGCGCTCAACGCTGAAATTCTTTATGACCAAGATGGGACTGATACTGCACTTGGATACCTTCGAGACACTATGACAGAGCTTGGTGAAGATCCACTTTTAGTTTCAACTATTACCTCACTCTATTTTCGAAGTGGTCAGATAAAAGAATTTCAAGATTATTATACAAAAATACAAAATTTACCTAAAAAAGATGAAGGTTTGTATGAAGTTCTAATGGCAGCTGCGAAATTAGAAGGCAGAAAAGACGAGTACGTAAAACATGCCAAAGATTTAGTGAAGCTTAATCCAGGAAACTTGAACATCAGGATGGAGTTAGGGGAGGTATTTTTAAATGAAGGAAAATTTGACGATGCGATCGTTCAATTTACAGAAATTAAAGATAAATTAGAATCCTATCCTAAAGTGCATTACCAATTAGCACGAGTATATTTAGCGAGAAATAACACTGCAAAAGCCAGAGAAATGGCCACTAAAGAGCTCCAGCTCAATCCGAATTTAGATTCAGCCCATTTTATAATGGGGGAAGTTTTTAGGCTTGAAAAAGACTACCGCGAAGCTATTTTAAAATATGAAAAAGCGATTAGCTTAAATCCACGTTCAATTGATGCTCTCTTAGCGATGGCCAATTTAAAATTGCAGCAAAACTATGCCAATGAAGCGATTGACTTACTTTTAAGGGCACTTAAGGAAGATATGACTAATCCAATGATTCATAAATTATTGGGAGATTCTTATCGTGCTGCAGGCCGCAGGGCGCTAGCGAAAGAAAAATATGAAGATTATTTAAAGTTGAGTCCCGTGGCACCAGATAAAGACCTCATTGAGTCTTTAATAAGAAGTCTAAAATAGAAATCCACTTGTCATATTTATCGAAAGCGCATAATATGACCTTCTAAATAAGCGGAGGATTGGCAGAGTGGTCGATTGCGGCGGTTTTGAAAACCGTTGAACCGAAAGGTTCCGCAGGTTCGAATCCTGTGTCCTCCGCCACTTTAGTTCGTCGAAGTCCCCTGAAATTTAGACTGTTAGTACATTGGAGACGTGGGAGAGTGGTCTAATCCAGCGCCTTGCTAAGGCGTCGTACCCCGCAAGGGGTACCGTGAGTTCGAATCTCACCGTCTCCGCCATTTTTAAGTAATCCCCTATGATATTAGGGGGCTACTTCTACCAAAAGTCAGATGCAACCACTTGCAACCAGTTCCATAAATTACAGTTTTTTCCAAGTATCAATGCTTATTTTTCAGTCGTAATATTGTAAAGTTTTTTTGTGAAATCGCTTAAGGCTTGTTCGTCTTTTTTGGCATAGACGAGTGTCGTATCCTGATCAGTAACGCCTAGTTGTTGCATTCTTTGTATTGAGGCTTGAATTAAGGAGCTGGCGATTAAGAAACTCATCACGCCGAGTCATGTTGTACATATACACCACCTAATTTAGGGTTCAATGGTAGCGTTTTGTTCTATTTCATTTCCTAGTAATAATGTCTGAAATTTGGTAAAAAGTTATCTAATTTTTTGGAGATACTATGAAAGCAGGAAGAAATGATCCGTGCCCATGCGGTAGTGACAAAAAATATAAAAAATGCTGCCTGAATAAGATTTCAATATATACCTTCGCAGTCACGCCACATAATTTTAAACATTTTAATTGCAGCATTCGGCTAACGGAAGACGACACTCTCTATACCCTTCACATCCATCTCCAAGAAGCCCTTGAGTGGGACAATGATCATATGTTTTCATTTTTTATGGATAATAAAATTTGGAATAGAAAATCAGAATATTCAGCTAATCCGTTGGGTGAAGGAAGTGCAAATGTTAGTATGAAAAATTTGTTTCTGAAAGAGGACCAAAAATTTCTATATGTTTTTGATTACGGCGATGAGCACTGTTTTCAAATTCAACTTGCAAAAATTGAAAAGTCAGACGATTTAGATAATCTGCCTCTTGGACTTATTGAAAAAAATGGAAATGCTCCAGAACAATACGAATGTTTTGTGGAAGATGAAGAAGATATTGAAAATTTTCTCATCGCACACGATTATTTAGAAACAAACTTGGAAATAATATCAAAAAGTTCCAATGAAAGAAGTGCTGAGAATTGGAATTTTAGGGCCTTTTTAAAGATGTATGGTGGCCCTAAGGACATTGACGAAGAAGTACGTCGAATTAATGATGAAGTTTCAAGTCGGATTGATTGCACCGATTGCGGAAACTGCTGCCAAACGATTAGTCCTATTTTGCTAGAGGATGATATTGCTAAACTCTCTAGTAGATTATCATTAAGCAAAAAAGAGTTTATAGAAAAACACCTTAAAAAAACTGAAGACGGAGAATTTGTTTTTAATAAAGCTCCCTGCCCTCTTTTGCTTGAGAATAGATGTACCCAGTATGATTGCCGTCCCAGTGATTGCGAATCATTCCCGCATCTTCACAAGGATATTTTCGTGTCTCGCTTAATGGATGTTATAAGTAATTGTAGTGTCTGCCCGATAGTGTTTAATGTTTACGAAAGGCTCAAGGATGAATTTCCTGAGTGGAAAAAGAAATTTTAAATTAAGAATGAGGTAAATAAAATGGAAGTGATAAATTTGCATAGACTTAAATCAGGTATCATAACTGGAATGAAAGGTGGCGGGTATGTAACCAAGAAAATGTTGACTTCATTTATAGAAGACAATCAAAAACTAAAAATCATAGACAATCTTACAGGTAAAGATATAACGAATGAAATCCTTGACCCACTGTTGGAAAAAATTCAGTTTAAGAATGGGAATTTGGAAGTTTTGAATTTGTGGAGACACAGCTCAGGCATTATCACTAAAGTAAAAAACGGAAAGGCCATAACCCAAGTAATATTTGAATCATTGGTAGAAAAAAATCAGAAGTTGCGAATTGTTGATAAGGTTACGAATGAAGATATAACAAATGAAATTCTTGATAAGATTTTAGAGAAGATTCGCATTAAGAAAGAAAATTTAGAGCTAGAAAACAATAAAAAAATAAATCTACCCGAATTGCCAGAGGAGTTTGTACAAGAAAAAATTAAAAACGTTAATTCTGAAAATCTTTGCGATAACTCGAATGGTGAATTTAATTTTGTAGATTTATTTTGCGGAGCAGGGGGCCTCTCTATCGGCCTTGAACAGGCTGGAATGAGTTGCATTCTGGGAACAGACATCAATACCTATGCTATGCAAAGCTTTAGAGAGTATCATAAAAACGCAGAAACCTTTTGCGGACCAATAAGCTCCCTTACAGATAAAGATTTAAAGGAGAAAATAGGAAACAAGCGAGTTGATCTTGTGTGCGGCGGCCCGCCTTGTCAGGGCTTTTCTACCATAGGTGAAGGTAATAAAGACGATCGAAGAAATAGTTTATTTGAGGAATTTGTGAGGGTGGTAAGAGTGCTTGGCCCAACCTATATGCTGTTTGAAAATGTCTCTGGCCTTTTAGCTGCGAAAAATGAAAAGACATTGAATGCAATACTAAGTTCTTTTAAAGCACTCGGATACCATTTGAAGATTAAAGTATTAGAGTCACAACATTTTGGTGTACCACAAAAAAGAAAAAGAATTATTATACTCGGTTGTAAAGAAAACTATGCCTTCGATTTCCCAAAACCTATTTTTGATTGTGTTGAAAATGGTAAATATGTAAGGCCAGTTAACCTTGGAGAAGTGATTGATGACATCGCAACGGAAAATGGTGAGATTTTTAATCATCAAGTAGATAAGGCCACGCCTGAACGTATTTCGGTCGAAAGAATAAGCTGCATACCCGAAGGTCGAGGTATTCGCTACAAAAAAGATGAAGACGAATTTTTTCCAGACAAATTAAAGCTGGGATTTGATTGGTCTAAAATGAAGGAAGGCCGCCTAAGAGAGCTTCGTTTTTTCCGTTTATCGAGAATGCAGCCCACCCCCACTATTAATACAGGTTGCACTCAGTATTATCATCCTAATGAAAATCGGCACTTTACAGTAAGGGAATTAGCACGCATTCAAACCTTCCCTAACAACTTTAAACTCTATGGCAATATTGTGTCACAGCGAAAACTTGTAGGAAATGCGGTTCCCGTGTTGATGGGGAAGGCCATCGGTAGGAGCTTGCTGGAATCCTTTAATCTTAAACAACAAGACAATGAGGTTTATACGATTGATATTGAAAAATTAAAAGGTAAAGGTTTTTGCTATCGAGAAGATTATACTGATAAGTTTTAGTATACATAAATAATTTTCAAACTTAGTTTTTAACACCACTTATTGTTTACTATTTTTTGAGGTATGAATGGCCAAGTTAAATTCTGCTACAACTAAAATTAAAACATCGACAACGAAGCCCAAATCAAAAGTTTCCTCAAAGGCATTCCATGATTATGAAATAGAAAATGCCAAAACAGTTCAAGATTGCATCGAAATTGCGATAGTGGACGCTTATGATGAAGGCGAAGAGGCCAGTGGTTGGTATTCCTGTTTGGAAGACGTTTTTTCGGACATCGACGAAGTTGAATTTATGGGAGAAATTGTGGAATTTAAGCAATTCGGCTTTCAGGGGGATACTGCGATAGTTGGGATAATCAAGAAAAAGGGAAAAACCGCCAAGGTTTCCCTTGAGTCTTTAGTTTGGATTAAGCCCACTTGTTTACAAAGTTTGTGGCATAAGGCTTATCTGAAATATCAAGGATTGCACTAGGTCAGATCGGATAATTGAAAATAGCGTAAGAGGAGTTTATGAATACTAAATTTTTAGCAATAGATTTTGAGACTGCAAATTATTCCCGAGAGAGTGCATGCTCCATCGGCATTGTTCGAGTGGAGAATAATAAAATTGTCCACAAGGCAGTTCATTTGATCAAGCCTCCATCACGAGAATTTATTTTTACCTACATTCATGGGATTTCTTGGAGCGATGTTAAAAATGCTCCTACTTTTAAAGAAGTTTGGAAAGATATTGCTCCCTACTTTGAAGGGATTGATTTTTTAGCGGCCCATAATGCAAAGTTTGATGCCAGCGTCCTTAAGTCTTGTTGCTCGGTATATGGTATCACTCCTCCCTCTGTCGCAATAGTTTGCTCAATGGAAATTGCAAGAAAAACATGGAATCTTTATCCGACAAAACTGTCAGATGTTTGTAGTCATTTGAAAATTAAACTTAATCACCACGAAGCACTCTCTGATGCTCATGCTTGTGCACAAATCGTAATTGCCTCTAAAGCACTGGCCACGCCCAATGTAGCCGCTACAAAGATCGCAGTGAAACGAAAACCATCATCTCCAAGTCATGCACCTGTATAACGCTTAGAAGAAGGTTAAATTATGATAGTCAAGAAAAAGTATAAAGACTGGATTGAGGCAAGAAAACGCCATCATCTTTCACACATGCAAGTGCAAATGGCCATGGCCGTTGGAATGAATCCAAACAAGCTGGGAAAAATAGATAACCATAAGCAAGAATCATGGAAAGTTCCTTTGCCTCAATTTATTGAACATTGCTATTTTAAAAGTTTTAAAAAGGAAAAACCTGAGAAAATTTTAAGCATTGAAGAGATGATAAAACTTGAGATTAAGAAAAAAAATTTAAAGAAAAAATTAAAAGAGGAGAAAAGACAAAACGAGGAACTTTCTAAAAAGGAAGTAGCAATCCAAGATTTTTCAGTTGGAACAAATGAAATTATTGAAATGGAAATATTGCCCAATGAATAAATCGCTCTCCCTATGGGCCATAAAAAATGGTAATGGCAAGGCAATTTCCTTTGCCAGCAAAATGAAATTGCTTCAGCCATATCAAGCAGATGTTATAAGAAACCTCACCGAGATTGATGTGATCCAGTTCATCAAGGTAAAGGAAAATGCAGTTTGGGCCTCAAGCGAAGCGAAGGGGCATCATAAATTACCAGTGACAAGGCCTGAGCACTTTAGTGCAGTAGGGATACGGATCGAGTTTGATTTCAAGTTCCAAAATGTGGAGTTTGTAGAAATTAACTCACCTGTAAAAGGATATGGAAAAAAGATGGTAGATGCCGTACTTTCATCTCTTCCACTGGCCTGGCACCCAACAGTTGTATTTGACCAAAGCGATGGATTTTGGGAGAAGATGAAAGCACACTACTCTAATGTCGAATGGCTTGAAATATGAAAAAAAGTTTTAAAGGAGTTATCATTTGAAAACATTAGTTAAAATAATTGCATTTTTAATAATTGGCCTTGTTGTAGGGTTATGTGTGACCCTGTTTATTTATGGAGCTGGGATAATCTTAAATAAGATAATTGGAATTGCTCCAATTGTAGGGGCCTCACTATTTCTTGGCTCCCTTGTGCTTGTTATCCTTATGATGGTTGGCACGACAATTTCCGATACATACGGTCTTGCGAGTGTAATAAGGGCACATGATGGTGATGACGATTCTTCCACGAAGATTGGACGTAATGATAAATGCCCTTGTGGTAGTTTGAAAAAGTATAAAAATTGTTGCTATCAAGTATAACTTCTTGATGGTAAATCCAATGACGAGCGGAGTCCTCATCCTTTTGGCCTCGATAGACTTTCTGGTGGGATTACAGGGCGAAATAAATGAGGAGGATATTGCGACTTATTTTTCAGCCGCAATATTCCAAAGTTTTTTTGTGAAATCGCTTAAGGCGTGTTCGTCTCGTTTGACATAGACGAGGGCCGTGTCCTGATCTGTAACGCCTAGTTGTTGCATTACAAGCGAGAGGTCACCACCAGATTTGTTATAGACCATACTCGCACCGCCCCTTCGCATGATGTGGGTACCAGAAAAGGGCAGGTTTGCCCCTTTTAACGCTTTATCGTAGGTGTATTGAAGCGAGCGGTACTCCAGAATCTCTTGATTTAGCCCAGTGAAGATTAAACCTCTTGCCCCAGGAGTATAGAGACGAGAGAGAACCTCAAAAGTTTCTTTGTACATTGGAATTTTTTTAACTCCTCCAGTTAAATGTTTTGAATTTTTAAATCCAGGAAGAATTGTGGTGACGTGGCCTTTTTTCCTTGGCCAATAGACATGTTGCCGAACCATGAAATAGGAGTTCTCTATGTTTTTCCAATCAAAATAGATATCCTCCCATCTTAAAGCCGCCGCTTCAGAAATTCTAAGTGAGCCGTAGAATTGAACAGTCGCAAGGTCTGGGAAAACAGATTTAAATTTTCCATTGATGTTATCTCGAAATAAAACAAACTCCTCTTCGGTCAAATATATTTCCTTTAACGCTTTTCTTTTTAATGAATTTTCCTTCAAATATTTTTGATACGCTCTCTCCTTGTGACGCTTACGTAGCGGGGGAGAAAAATCAGAATGGCCATAACTATCAGAATACGACTGATAGTAGTTAAGGATCGTTCTCAAGAGATCGTACTCATGCTCGAATGATTCTCTGTTTGCATTCAACATGCGAAAGCCTTTTTGATCAAGTATCAAGTCAAGCCATTCGTCAATTAACGCCAGAGTGATCTTGTTCATGTGCTTATCCATGAAGAAGTCGAGATGATGTTTAATCATTCGATCATACTGACTAATTGTACTCTGGGCCGCTCCTGAAAGTGTTCTCATCCTCCAGTCAGCAACAACTTTAGAAAAAAGAGGAGTGTGATTAACTTTTTTTATAGGGTCAAATGGATTTACAGGATTCTCTATCCCCTGTTGCCAATTTCGAGCTTCTTCAAGTTTTTCAAAAAACTTTTGAACCCGTTTCTCGTTTTCGTATCGGCGTGCCATGTAGGGTTTGCCATACTCTGGGGGATAATATTCTTTCTTGTCTTCATCCCAGATATAAAGTCTGCTAATCCTGTTGGCGTTAGGAGTAGTCACATAGATTCTTTGTTTATTCTGAAAAATTTTAGGATTAAATTTTTTCGTCATGGTCTTTTCCTTTTGTTGAGCCAAATCTCAATATCTAAAATGCGAAATCTCACTGTTCGCCCCAGTTTTTCATAAGGGATTTCTCCTTCACTCATAAGTTTATTAATGTAGGACTTGGAGATACCAAGTTGTACAGCAAGGGCTTCTTTGGAGACACATAGTATGCTCTTGACCTTGGCATGAGTTTCCTCTTTTTCCTTTCGCAAAAATATTTTAAATTTCTCTGAAAGTGTTTTTCCGCAAAATTCTTCCAGTTTAGAAAAATCGACACAATCAATTGTGTTGCTTGTCGCCCATTTCTCTTCATCTGAAAAGTCGCTTTTTTGTAGCTTGTTCAAAGCTACAAGACTTTTTTCAAATTTATTTTTGTTATCAATAGCTTTTAAAGATTTATCTTGGCCGTGGCATTCAACACAGGTTTTGTTAGTGGGGTTGCGGTCAGATTGAAAGTAAAATGATTCGCTGGAAAACATTTTCCACCTTCCACACTCTTTGCAATAGAAATCATCTTTGCAAGGAATCATGTCGAGAATAATTTCGTAAGAAACATTGGTGGTGCTTACGAAAGCTGAAGATGTAAAATAATTTTTAATACGCATAAATTTATCAGGTGAATTCTGTTATAGTTTTAGTATCCTAAAGTTGAATTCAACTCGCTCCCATGATGATAGCAATCTGCTCATGGTTGAAGCCGTTCTGAATTAATCTTAGAGCTTGGTCTGATCTTGCATTCATCAGATTTTTATCTATGTCGGTCACGGGAGATTCTTTCGCAGTGTCCTTGTAGCCGAAATTGAGCATCTTGTTTACACGATTTGCCTCTAATGCTTTGGCATAAATCTGAACGGTCGCAATATCTTTATGTCCCATAATTCCCGCCAATTCAGATAACACTGTCGGAGTATCGCCGTACAAATTAAAAAAATGCGTGGCAAATGTATGTCTAAAAGAATGCATGGTTAATTTTTTATTTGTAAAAAACGGCTTAACTAATTTTAAAAATCTATCAATCGTTTGATAATGTATTGGCTTGTTCTGTCTTCTTTCGTGGCGAAAACATGGAAAAACTAAATGCAAACCTTCGCAAATAAAATCTTCTGATTTATAATGTTTATATTTTTCTAATATTTCTAATGCCTCTAATGGAAGTGTGACCTTCCTAATGATGTTATGTTTTGGTGGCCCAAAATAGCTTCCATTGTTTTCTTTGATAATAGATAAATCGGAGAACGCTTGTCTTTCAACCAATATTTCCTTAGATGAAATGCTTTCCCAGCAAAGCCCTAGTAATTCCCCAATCCGAAGACCTGTGATGGTTGAAAACTTTAACATGTCAACGTACACATTATAGCTTTCATTATGATATTTTCGATTCCTTTTTGTTTGCATTATATGAGCGACACCTGTTGTAAACTCTTCTAGGTTTTGATTCGTAAGAAATGAAACGTCATAGATTGTTCTTCGTTTTTCTGGAATACGATTTGCTCGTTTCATTAGGAGGTCGGTATCAACTGGAAATTTGTAATTCATAGCAAGTGCTAAGTTTTTTAATTGTGCAACAATTGCGACGTAATCCCTCGTGGTGTTGCAATTGCGTTTTTTAGCAAAACAGCAATCAAACATTTCTTGTGTTAATTCGTCAGTATAAAAATCTCTTAATTGAGAAAAGGTATTAAGTTGAGTCTTCATGGCAACTGCTGAGCTTGGAGCAACTGTTCTTCTTTTTATGAACTCAATAATTAGATTTCCAAAACGTATTCTTTTTTGTGATTCATTTCCATTTCTATATTCAGGTTGAATCCTTTTAGACTCAAATTCGGTTCTTGCCTTGAGTGCTTCATCAAGTGAAGGACTCCACTTTGATCTTTTCTTTTCCATGTTGACGGTAACGTCAGCCCTGTAAAGTATTTTCCCCCTACGGTCTTCCTTCATTACAATGTTTTTTTGTCCATTGATTCGGTTCATTTGAAACCTCGCTTCAATATTTTTATTTTCCTCCCTGAAGCTTATCTTCCATATTTCATATTCTTTTAAACTCATTTCCATAATTACCTCCGATTTATTTTCCATAGAGGTAATCTTATGATTGAAAAGCGTCAATACCCAACAATTCTCAATATTAACACAACCTATTCATTATAACACAATAGGTCGTTAGGTGCAAGTATATTTTTCCTTATTGCCAAATACTCCATAAAAGTAGAAATTTTATAAATAGGTTGTGTCTAGTAATAACCTATTTGTAAATGTTGGTAAGTGTAAGAATTTTATTTTTTAGAGGAGAAAAATATGGCATTTGGAGGTGGTCGAGGCAGTGGCGGAAAACCTGTGACAATAATTCGCCGAAATCCAGAATTTAAAAAAGGAAAAAATGGTCAATGGTATCAAGCTAAGAAAAATAGACGATGGGAAAGATCTGATTCATCTTATAAAATTATTGTCCAGCTAAGTACAGTACTTGAAAAAAAAATGATCACAATACCAATAGCAAATAAATTAAAAAAATCTTTTGAGGAAGTAATGGTGAACAAGGGTGAGCTTGTGGAAATGTACACCGACTTCAAAGATACTGTGTTTTTGTTCTTAAAAATACATCGTAAGTTTTCTCCAGCAGAAATAATATCGACATTAAAAAGTGCATCTAGTAGAGAGATTAAAGATTTGGTAAATGGCATAGACAGAGGAAAAGGAGTTTATGGTAAGGCATATTGGGGAAGTGGCTATGAAATTTACACTGAATTTTTGGATATTGACCCTGAATGGGTTGAGCATTTTAAACTAAAGGAATTAAAAGATGATAAAACCAATGAAAAGGAAAGATTGTGATTGGCCGCTGAAGTGAGATGGGTGTTTATCTCGTTATTAAACTCGAAGTGTTGGTGATGCTTTGAATTTTTTGGTATCTAAAATTTTTAAAGTAGTTTCATCTCAGGTGTTAAAAAGATAGGGCCATTTAATAAAATGAAAATTGGTCAATAAAATTGAGGGGGTAAGATGTTATTCAGGGGTAGTCCTTCTCTAGCGTTTAACTTGATGAAATAAAAGATATATAAAAGGGTCTCAGAGTTAGGTTTGGATTTGTTTCCTAATTCACTTCCATGTGAAATCAAATGAACGAGATTCTATTAGCGTTTCTGTCCAACAAGTAATCGTAGTCGTTTTCTTTCCTTTAAGTACTCCTCGTAATCGTCATTGTATGTGTCATTATTTTTTAATAAGTGAAGTGATAATGAAGAAATTTTTCTAGCCAATGCTACCTTGGCATCTTTGGCAGAAATTCCTTTGGCCCTAAGTGCATCGTGATAATCACGCAAAGTTGTTTCAGTTCTCATTGCTGATTCTGCTGCGCCAATAAAAACATCTCTTAACTCACGACGTCCGTGGACTCTTTTATTGCCATATATTTTGCCGGCTGAAATTTGTATATGACGAACTAGCATACAATATCCCCAGAATTGATGTTTATTTCGAAATCTTTCTGGCTGACATACGATAGCCGCTATTACATTGGCACGTACAATACTGATCCCTGGAATAGTCATTAAATTTCTAATTGGACGATACTTTTTTTGATTGTTTTTAAACCAATCTAAATATTTTATTTTTTCATTTTCAAGAAACTCGACCTGACTAAAAAGATTAGTGGCCACAAATCTTGCAGATTCATTTTTTAATTCAATACATCGATCTTTGTTTTTATAAAAATTGTTTTCATCCGTCTTAAGCCCCTCAGCTCTAAAGACGGATTTTAATCTATTTTTAAAACGTACTATTTCTTGGACAATGTCGATATAGCCACTTACTGATGTCCTCAGTTGTGCCCAATGGGAATTATCGTGAAAAACTTCCTTTAAGTGTCCACATCGAAGTTCATTAGCTAGATGAATTGCATCTCTAAAATCTGTTTTTGCTCCAGATTTTTTAGCAACATAAGTAGGATTACAAACTAATAATCGATCCACCTTTTGCTTGAGTGAAATATACAACCACTGTGAAATAGTTGACTCTTCGAATGTGAGAATACGCTCGCCATTTATTGATTCGATGACGTTCCAAAGGTTTTTTTCCGAGGTATCTACTGTTTTTCTGAGGATGCAATCACCAATTTCATTCAAAACGGCAAAAGTTGATGTTGATGAATGGGCGTCAAGGCCGATAAAATACTTCATAAGCAGCACTCCTTGTGATCAAAATGTTTATAGAGATACAAACATTTTAATATCCACACGCTTAATTGCTGGCACGCTAGGTTTTGCCTAGATGAGGCCCAAGTGGATTACGCCCTAAGGCGGTGCTGCTTTCTTACCTTGTCAAATTTCTGATAATAAAAAAAGCCGAATTGAATTCGGCTTTTTTTATGCCTTCTTAGCTAACTACATAAAATCAAAAAATTAACAGTATCAATGAGTTGATAGTTACGCCTTTTTTGTAGTCATGGTCAAAGTCTCTAGAGGTCTCTCTGGAGTGCTATTCCTGGCTATTTATTTGGCTACGACCGTACCCCTTAAAAAATCGTACCCCTTTTTAATTTTGAAAAGGGGCATTTTAAAGGGGTAACCCTAGGAAATTAATTGGAGAGCGTACGCTAGCAGAAACATCATTTTTAGGAGGTAAAAATGCAACCAGCGACGCAAAAAGAAAAGATGAATCTCTCTCATGCCAAAGCATTAAGAAGAGCTAGAGAAATGATGAAGGTAACTCGTATTGAAATGGCAAGACGACTTAATTTAAGTATTGAGGCCATTAAAAAATATGAAAAGGGAGGCTCTATTATTGATGAGAAGAAGATTCAAAATTATCTTCAGGCACTTCACTTAACAGACGAAGACTATCAAAAAATAAAAAGAGGTAAAGGTATTGGGATTAATAAGAAGCAAAGAATAGTTTTTTCAAACAGTGATCGCAGAAGTTATAAGCGAATGATCACAAAAGAGGTAAGAGTTTTAAAGATTTTAAGGCAGATGAAAAATCTTTCTCAAGATCAAGCATCATTCATTTGTGGTTATTCTCGTCCTAGTATCGGGCACATTGAGAATGGACGAATTACACTCGATCTAGATCGAATTAAATTTATTGTTGAAAGTTATGGACATAAAATGAGTGAATTTAATCGTCTAATGTGTGAAGAAATATTAAGAGATGAAATTTTAAAATCAGCAAATGAAAAAATGAAAAACCTTTCTGAAGAAAAATTGAAAATTGTGAATTCTCTTCTTCTGAATCTCTAAATTATTTTGTGAAGCCTAGGTTTTCAATCCTAGGCTTCATTTTTCATTCTTTCTTTTATTAAATCACGAGGGTTTATCTCTACATCGACAAATTTAGTCGGGCAGTAAAACAATAAGAGTTAAATCCTCAATTTATTGAGCACTTAAGTGATGGCCGTCCAATTCAATGGGCATTATCATCACTACAACTGCCCTTTGTTCTTTGCTTTTCGGCAATATGTTCCTGTTTTTTAATGAGAACTAAACCAATATAGAATATTTAATGAAAAGGACTGATAATAGGAAAGAGTTGTAGGCATTTTGAATCTAAGGATTTCTTATGAAATTGGTCGAAAAAAATAAATTCTCAAGAAATCATGGAGTGATTGGCAATGCAATTGCACTCACTCACTCACTCACTCACTCATAAGGTCGTAACACTGAAGGCATCATCCAAACTAATATATTTTTTATTTTCGATATGTTTACTATCTGGTTGTATTGCCAAAGGTAAGAATTGATATTACCTTGCTCGGACCCTTGAAGAATAAACAAATGGGCATTCTCAATCTCGATGTCGCTACAGTTAAAATAGAAAATGATCAACTGGTCGTGAATGGAACTAATCTTAACGGCATCACTCAAGTCAAACTTGTCAGGACGGTGTTACTCAAAGCTTCAGCGTTGAATCATCAAGCTCAACCGAAGTTATTGCTAATGGAATAAGTGCCGTCACGGTTGGTGTCGGTCAGGTTTTTGATATGATCCTCTCGACAGCAAATGCTGCAGCGACAGTCCCAGTTATTTTTAGTTTAACCAACAAAAGTGTCACAGCGACTATGCTTGCGAACATGGGTGCTCTTTCTGGACAAGTTTTAAAATTTAACGGTACAGACTGGGCACCAGCTTCGCTTATCGATGCTCAGCTTTATAAAGGCACATGGGACCCAGCAACCCTGCTTCCAGATGTGGGTTTGTCTGCACCAGGAGATTATTGGGTAGTTTCAGCTAGCGGAACAAATCCTGGAGATGGAATTACTTATGCGATTGGTGATTGGATTATTTCTGATGGATACAGCTGGAGCAAGTTAGCTTTATCAAAAACATCCGTCACAAGTTTTAATGGTAGAAAAGGTTTAGTTAATTTAATTCCAGGAGATTATCCCAACTTAAAAGTGGTGCTGAAAATTCCTGGTTCAAATTTAAATGATCTTGCAAATGTGGATATCACGACAGTTGCTCCCATTGTTGGAGATGTTTTAAAATGGAATGGAACCAATTGGGTTGCTGGAGCAGGTGGAGGACGTCCGTTGGTTCAACCGAGATCACGGATCTTTCAATTACTGGAGCAGACATTGCAGAAAATACCATTAATCCCTCGAAGATTTACAGCTCATCAATTGATTTTTTTTATATTTAAGAGGGGCGATAAAACTTGGCAGAATTTTACAGCAGAAGTTTTAAATGCACCTTTATCAACATACTGCTCTTGATTAAAACACGAAGCCTTCAGTCACGACAACAGATAAAATAGCCCAGCACTTGGAAAGATACAAAAATTTTTAAATGATTTGAATACAGATTATATTTCAAAGACCGCAGTTGCTCAGAGTGTATCAGGAAGTTTTAGTTTTACTTCACCGACTTCATTTTTGTATACACAAACGCCTACGGAGTGACGCCGACAGAAGTGACGAACGTCCAGTATGTAAAAGCTATGTAGATGCCGCCGTCGCCACGATGGGAGGATTTGCCCCAGCAACACTGACAACAGCCACAGCAGCAGCTTCCGGAGACACAACTCTGACAGTTGCCTCAACGACGGGATATCCAGCAGCAGGAACCTTGCTGGTTGGAAGTGAGGTTATAAGTTATTCGGGAACGACGGCAACCACGTTTACTGGGCTTACCAGAAGAGCCTATGGCACAACTGCAGCAGCAATTACGGGTGGCACGACGGTTAACATTTATATTTTACTTTCACGATCGACGACGACTTCAACTCCAAAAATGGTGGTGACAGGAAGTGGAAACGTGGGGATTGGAACTGCTACCCCAGTTGCTCCATTGCAAGTTGCTGGAGAAGTTGTAGTTGGCAATACAAGTATAAGTTGCACAGCCACTACAAAGGGAGCAATCCGTTACAATAACACATCAAGTGTTTTAGAATTCTGTAACGGCACTGCATGGAACCTTATACAAGCCGCTGCCTGTACTGACCCCACACCTAACGTCATCTCCTTCGCTGACGAAGCTAATGCGACCGCAAGTACTCTCTATACAGCAGCTACAGCCCAGGTCACTGGAATTAATTGTAGCGTGCCTGTGACCATCTCAGGACAGGGAAGCCCGCAGTATCAAATCTGTAGTGATTCAGGCTGCTCGAGTGTTATTCAAGGTTGGACGTCTAGTCCAAGCTCAATCACAAATAACCAATACATTCAAACCAGACTGACCGCAGATAGCGTAGGAGGCTCAAACTTCCAAGCTACTATCATTGTGGGCTCAGGGGCGAGCGTTTGGAGTGTAACAACTGCAGGCGGTGATTGTACCTTAAGCCCAACCCCCGGAACGGTCTGCGCTGACGGGACTATATACGCCGGACTTTCACCCGATGGAAATGTGAAGATGTTCACCACAAGATGTGATGCTGGTCAGACTTGGAATGGCTCAAGCTGCACTGGTTCGAGATCTGGATTAAGTTGGAATAACGGGACTGTTAATTGGTTTACGACTGGAGTCACCGGCAGCACCACGGGAAAGGCAAACAGTAACACCTTAAACGGCTTGGTCGATGTAGGGGCACCCTATGTAGCTGCCCAGTATTGTGAGAGCTTAAGTGAGAATGGGAAGACTGATTGGTACTTACCCGCCCTGACTGAATTAAATGTTCTCTATACAAATAAATTATCAATTAAGAATTTTGAAGTGAGCGGGAGTGTCTATTGGTCCTCGAGGGAGGCCGGTGACAACAGTGCGTGGTACCAGCGGTTCTCGGTCGACAACCAGAACGGCAACTCCAAGTATAGTGACTGTTTGGTCCGTTGTGTGCGGAGATAATTTAATTATTTAATCATTTAATTATTTCTATCGCACGTAGTGCGATAGTTTTTCTAAAAATTGACATCGTGCAAGCACGAAAAGGTACAATGGCACAATATAAACACCTCCCAATTTACCGATTAACCTATGAATTACTTCAAAGAATTGTCGTAGCAACGAAAGATTACCCAAGAGAATTTAAATTCACTCTTGGTCAGAAAATGAAAGATGAATCAATTGAACTCATTGTACTAATCTATAGAGCGAACTCTAGTGATGACAAGAAAAGTCATATCGATGCAATCTTGGAGAGATTGCAGGTCGTTGAGCTTTTGGTGCGACTAAGTCATGACATGAGAATTTTACCAACAAAAAGTTACGCGAGCATTGTCGAAATGACAGAATCTTTAAGTAAACAAGCCAGCGGTTGGCGAAAATCAACCTTGAAAACTAAGTAAACAAAATGGTAATGTCACAAGTGAAAAAGAAGAAGTAGCCGGAATAGAAAATGCTAAGGCGTTTTTTAGTGTGCGACCTCATATCTCGGGATGGTTGCGGTTGGAATCATTGCTTCAACCATTCTTGATCTTGCTTCATTTGAAGCAAGATCTGAAACGGTTTTTTCCAATCATATTCAACACTTTTCCCATTCACACGGCGGTTCGAAAGTAGCATTTCTAAGAGATCCTTCTTCTCCTGGGGTGTACGGCTACTCCACAATAATTTCGCATTGATGGCGAGTTCGAAAGTTGATCTCACTGTCTCTTCCATTTTTGCCAACGTGGCGTTATCCAAGTTTAGTGCAGGCCTACTTTTTAGAGACGCTATTTGCTTCTCTATTTCTTCCTGTTGGGCCGTGAAGAAGTCATGCTTGATGATTCCTTTCCTATAGTCCTGATAAAGCGTGTAATGCTCTTTTTCGAGGGCAGCAATGGTTTCCTCAACTCTTATCGCCTCACGCTTCATTGTCTCTTTTAAAGTGACATGGCCTGCATTGAGTTCAGCAGCCACTTCTTTTGCAAATTCTTCTGGCAATGAGAGCTGATCGAGGGCCGCTCCAAATTGTTCCCAAATGCTACCCTCTGTTATGTTCACTTGTTTTTCGTGAATACTTTTCCCATTGGCACAGTGATAGTAATAATGAGTCTTCTTAACTTGCTTTGTTTCTCGATCTATCTTGTCCTTAGGGTCATAGGTCATAAAACAACCGCAACTTGGATTAGCACAGGTAAGCCAGCCTTCAGAAAAAATTCCATCTTTTGATTGATAGGGATTTTTTAGACCAAACGTAGTCTGCACGGCCCAAAAAAGTTCTTTGCTGATAAATCTTTCGTGTTTCCCTTCGTGTTCAACACCTTGCCAATCATACCGACAGTCATAGAACTTGTACTGTAATCGTCGTTGAATTGAACCAGTGTGATAACTTTTAATTTGATCGGTAGGGATTAATCCTTCATCTACGATTATCTTTCTTATCTCTAAATATGACCGACAATTTTGGGGTTCTGATAAATCTGGAGGACAACGTAATTCAAACTCTCTTTTTACTACAGCCGTTTTCCATGAAGGGTCAATTACAATGATAGTCCCTCTTCGACGTTCAAATCCTTTTTCATTTTTTAGATGTTGGTTGATGTATCCCCAAGGTGGACATTGACCAGGGAACCAACCTGATTCTGCCTTTTGTATAAGAGATCTACCGATTTTTGTTGTAAGATCTCTTGAGTAATGTTTATTTTGAACTGCTTGATAATCTCGCATAAGAAAATCAGAGTCAGGGCTATTCTTGTGCAAAACTTTTCTCTCTTGCACATAATGAAGAACGTATTTATCAGCACGAATATCTTTTTCACCTTGTTCGTTATCTGTGAGGTTTCGTGTTTCACGATCTGCCTTATAAAAGATCCTATGTCGAATTTTGTGTTTATCTGCCCAAGCCATTGCCTCATGGAATTTTTTTCTATTTTCAGAGTCTTTGGCTGATTCAATAATGGGAAAGACTTTCACTAAGTTTAGTTTTAATTTTTTTACATACTCATCAGTGTCTTCATCCTGACTTGTCTCCGAGGTATTATATTGTTGACCTCGACTACTCCGTCTTAAAATCGCAATAGAATCACTGCTGCTTCCTCGCCAATCATCGTTTTGAAACATCCTTTACCTCCTGCCAAATTTTTTTGAACTCTTCTGGGTCTTGTTGCTGAAGCTCGTCTCTCCACTGCTTAAGCAAATTAAAAACCTTAAAAACATCATCTTTATCTGATTTGTCTGGTGAGGGGAAGCTTTGTTCTGTAGCTCTTACAAGAACATTTTCTCGGTTTATATTTTTATCTTTAGACTGGCCGATCTGCTTAGAGCTACTGCGAAGCGTGCGTTGTTTTTGTTTTTTACATTCAAGACAAACACTTTCAAATCTGTTTCGAGCTTTCCTAAAATAAAAATTTTCTCTAGTCTGTAACTTTTCCTCATCACAACATGTGCATTTTGCTTTCGCTGATGTTTTAGGAGTTCCACTATTGTCTTTCTTTATCGAAGCATTATCACCATCTTCGTTTGCCGTGTTTTTATCGTTGAATAATGTTTTTTGATTACCCATAAGAAAATTATATTGGGCAATCATGAAATTAAGATTGTGAAGCGATCAGCAAAATTCGACATCGCTTCAAAATCCTAGGTGTCGTTATTCTCTATATAATTATTAAGGGAGTATAAAACAACAGGAGGGAATATGGAGTCAAAAGTAGTTGAAAGCAACATAGAAGCACAAGTCGAGGTAAAAAAAAATAGCCCATGTAACAATCAACAATTTTATGAACTACTTAAGCGAGTGTCATCGGTAAAGGCAGATAGTGATGTTGAATTTGTAGAAAAAAATCTATTAATCGCCATAGAGGCACACTCCCACCAGATGTTAGCACCCTTGCTATGGGAGCTTGGATTATTTCATTTTAGCCACAGCAATGGTGGCCTATATTCCGTTACACAACATTGGAAAGATAGTGATTGGGCGAGGGTCGTCAAAGCTAATTTTTCAACATGGGAAGAATTTAGGAAATGTAAAATTCTATATAACTGTTTCTCGAAGTCAAAGCACGTAAACACGCAAGCCTTACTGAGACTCGCAAACATTCCAGAATCAAAAACAATAAAAATATCGTGGAATAGAATGAATGATGAAGAAGTAATAGATACAATAAAAAAAGAAAAATATGTCGTAGTTTCTTGTACTCATAGTTTTCATCATTTCTACTTTAGACTTGCAAAGCCTGAATTAAAAAAGAAAATCATAGAGGCGTTGGAATTTAATCGTGTCCAAGAAGGATTGACGAAATCAAGTTATAGAATGTCCGATGAAGAAATAATTGATAGTATTAAAAAAAACGAAATTACCAATTTAACTGACTGCTACAAAAAATCGCCGTCTGTGTACTATCTTCTTCGAGGCCAAAATCAACAAAAAGAAAAAATCAAACAAATGAACATGAGATATGTCAGCTTCGATTACTTGTATTTTTCCATGACTTTTGTCTTGAGAGAGATCTATTTCTTTTTTTTTCTTCAGTATTCTTACTTACAAAATATTTTGCTTCGTCATAAAGAATAGTGGCGGGAATATAAATTTCATAAGAAGAAATTATTTGTTTCCAAACATCATTACGATGGCAGTCAATAATAACATTAGCGTCAAGAATAACTAATTTTGATTTCATTGTTCTCAACATCTTCAATTAGGCCATAGTTGTTCAAGGTTTTCTCTAAATCAATTAATGGTACATCTAGAATTTCTGAAAGTTTTGCTCCTGAGATTTTTCCATCGGTGTAAGCCTGATAACTAATTCTAATCAATCTTTCACTTAAAGAAGATGTGTTTCCTCTGGCCTTGTTTGCCATTATGTTTAGTGCTATAAATTGCGAATTAATTAATATGTTGTCTGCTGTTTTCCATGACAGAATTTTTAAACTCTTCATCCTATAAATCATTGCCTGAGCAGAAACCTCAAATTGCCTTGCTAGAGCAACTATTGAAACATAGGAAAGACTACCAGAGTCGCTCTTCAGTTTTTCACATTCGGAAACAAGAACATCATGTGGAATAAGAAGTCCAGCAGCAAAACATTCAGCGAGACGTTCATTTTTTTCCATCATTTTCTGATCATCTTCTAGATTCTTAAATAGTTCTTCATTCCAAGTTATTAAATGAAATAGTTCATGAGCAATACTATAATGCTGTCTCCACAGGACATCATTAGCATTTAGCAAAATACATGGGCCGAGCTTGCTGGAAATACTTGTTGCGGCGGCACCGCTCATTAAGTCTTTGATGATGAATTTCACTCCGTAAATATCTTCCAAAGTCTGGACGAGTGATTTCGCTGGAAATTTACCTAATGCCATTTCTTCTCTTACTCTATCAGCCATTAAATAAATTTGAGATTCCTCAATCTTGTCGATGGCAAATTTTTCAGATGGGAGTTTTTTCACTGATGAATCTATCTTAAGGAGTCGCTCTATCAAGGCATAGTCTGATGATTTTTTTAGAAACTCAGCCTGAACTTCGGAGGCATTAGAAGGTCGTTGTCTCCATAAGACAAACGGTGGTTCAGTCGGGCCATCTGTAACTTTCTTCATCAATTGAGAAATATCCACTTTCAGAACGCTAGCAATTTTTGCTAACTCCCAGGCCTTAATGTCTCTGGAGCCATTTTCCATAGTCGACACTTGGACATGGCTACCCCAACCAATGCGTTTGGCTAAATCTTCTTGGGATATTTTTAACTTTGAGCGTTCTTCCTTGATACGCTTGCCAAGTAATTCCTTATCATTCACAGCAAGCCCCCTTATACAATCTTATCGGCATGACTGTAATAAAACATTACAGGTCAATGTCACTATATCACAATTAACCAATAAAATGTAACAAATTATTACATTTTATTGGTTCTAATAATTTCATTCAGTTATCTCATCTTGTTACTTTTGGAAGAAGGTTTAGCAAATTGTTCTCCATGGCGTTCTCCACCTGGATAACGAATAACTTTCATGGAGAACGGGGTTGGGAAAAGAACATGAACCATGAAAATTCAGTCACTTACTCATGGAGAACGCAAAACACGCAGTTCGAAAGCTTTCGCTCCGTCTCCGCCATTTTTACAATCAACTAAATCTCCTATTGAATTTTAGCCTTGACCGTTACGGGCTTAATCGTTATAAAGTTTTCATATGCGCAGTCGTAGCTCAGCTGGATAGAGTACTTGACTACGAATCAAGTGGTCGCAGGTTCGACTCCTGCCGATTGCGCCATTTTAAGACCACAGCAACTACCCGACATTATGGACATTTTTACGTTTTTCTGACGAAAAATAGCCGATTCTATGTTCGTGTTGTTTGTCGTGAAATTATTGAGATATTTATAATAAATTGATGTCGATGAAAATGTTCAAAAAGTTCCACATTACACCCAAAGAGATTTTTCAGCTAAAATTATTCTAACCAGATTAGAAGGATTTAATATGCCAGCTTTTAGCCAAATTCAAAATGAATATTTTCATTCATCACATGGAGCTTTTTCACCAGTAAGTGAGTTAGATGAAGCAAATAAGGCCCAGATCACCTGTACTGGTTTTGAATACGAAATACTAATTGAATTTTTTCAATTACAAAATATTCATGTTGGCGCTGTTGGATTAAACAGGGCCTTGGCTGAAAAAAGTTTTTATAACGACAATGTCGGAAAGTTTATTACTCTTCCGCTAACATTCCCTAAAGCTGGAAAAAATGAACTAAGACTTTACATGAGAAAAGGTGATGACTTTTACCCTAATGCCAATCAGATTTGGTATTTATATAAAAGAAACAATGAAGATTTTTTGCACATTGGCTTTATTGACCCAACAGATTGGGAAATTTTATCTTCAGGCAATGATCCAGTTATTAATGAAGATATAGATGATGAAATATATCAAAATAATTTGCAGAATGTTTTAGCTCGAATGCCTGCAACAACAACGACAAGTCAGTATCCTCGAAGTTCAGCCGTTGCTAAAATTGCAACAGATCGCGCGAATGGGCTATGTGAAGTTGATAATACCCATGAAACATTTGTGACTTCTGCTGGCAGTAGCTATATAGAGGCTCATCATTTGATGCCAATAAGTCAGCAACAAAATTTTGAATATAGTTTAGACCACCCTAGTAATATCGTTATCATGTGTCCTAATTGTCATAGAAAAATTCACTATGGAAGCATAGAATTGAAATTATCCTTAATTGAAGAACTATATCAAAGAAGAAGAGCAGAGCTTGGCACTCAAGGGATTAATTATAATTTTCAACAATTAAAAAGCGTTTACAAAATTCCTTAAATATCAAATTGCTTTACAATTTCTTTTACAACAGGAACAACGACAGAGTTACCAAATTGTTTATATGAAGGCGCATCGCTATCAGGTAAAATAAAGTTTTCTGGAAACCCAAGTAATCGAGCACATTCTCTTGGAGTTAATTTTCTTGGATTTTTACCTTCTTGAGGAATTAAACATTCTTTTCCATCTTTTCCATAACGAGCAACAATAGTATTTGATGGTTTTTCAATATCAGCCGTAAATGCTGTGAAGCCAGTACCTCGTTCAAGGTTATTGGCAGTTCTACGTTGATGACCAGCCCATAATTTGTCGGAAATTGTATATTTGGATAATGGATTTGTTTCCAATATACTTTTAAGAGCAAGCGGTTTTCCGTCAATTTTGGGAAATTCGAATTTTTTATTTTTGTCTCTATAGCAAACCATAAAACAACGCTTACGTCTTTGTGGCACAAGGGAACTAGAGTCGATTATTGAATCTTCAAAACTATAGCCTAAATGATCTGTAATAGTTTTTTTAATAACTTCAAAAGTTTTACCGTTATCATGTGATTTTAAATTACGAACATTCTCTAATAATAAAACAGATGGCCTCATTATTTTTGCAATTCGAACAACGTCAAAGAATAGAGTTCCTTGAATCTCGTCTTCAAAGCCGTGCTTTAAACCCAAAGAACCTCTTGCCGAAACACCAGCATGACTAAATGGTTGACATGGAAAACCAGCAGCCAAGACATCATGTTTTGGGATTAATTTTTTTAAATCGGCGTCAGAGATATTTTCATTGGTAAATTTACGAATGTCACCAAAGGGATATTCTCCAAAGTTTTTAAAATAAGTACTTTGAGCAGCCTTGTCCCATTCACTTGTAAAAACGCACCTTCCTCCAATTTCCTGTAAAGGTAATCGGAATCCACCAATTCCAGCGAAAAGGTCAATGAAATTAAAATGCGATTTAGGATTAGGCAAAAATGGAAATTGTGAAAAATCAATAATTACATCTTTATCAGAATTTACATTTAAAATTTTAATCCATTCTTGTTTGTCTTTATTAGACAAAAAGATAGGAACAGATATCGGGTTTTGTAGCCAATGAGTAATAACAGCATACAAAGTAATGTCGTCTAGCTTGTCAGAATTATTTTTTTTATAAAAATCGAATATTCTACCTAGGGCAATGTCAAAATGCATTTTGGGCTCCGATTTTTAGTCATTATTTTTTTGTTCGTTCTTTTCAAATTCTTGCCAGCCTACGCTGACCAAAGTTTCTATCACTTCAGATTGGCTATAGTTATATTTTTTGGAAATTTGCTTAATTTTTTTCACAATTGAATTGGGAAGACGAACAGTTAGAGCGCTGTCTCTTTTTTCTTTTTTGAAAAATAATTTCTTGTCTGTCCCTTTAATCATGTATTGCAAATTGTCATATTAAATAATCAATATCGCAATACATTTTTAATGTCATCGTCACAAAGTTTCCTAAATGCCCACTTGTCGCAGGGCCCCGCAGTATTCTTGACACATATAAATTGATTAGGGATCATCGTTTAATGATTAAAAATTTGGGTAAGTTAAAATATTTTATTTTAAAGAAAGATGACCTAAAGGGTCTTAAGCGAACAGATTTCGTTCAATTTACGATTGATAATCGTATATATAAAATTCCAGTTATAATTATCTTAGATCGCTTCAAGAAAAGTGTTGATTGGAATAAAAATGATGTTCATAAACAATCTAGCTCTGTTCCGAAATGGATAGAGAGAGCAAATCAAAAATAAATTTAAAAATCGATCGCAAACCCAATTCCCAGTGAAATTGATGTTTTCTTTTCTTTAATAAACTTTCGTGGTTCAGCCTCAACAAAATATTTTTCGCCATATCTAAGGCCAATGCCGATATAGTTTGATTTGCTTGAATAGCTATTTTCAATGTCGCCACGAGGTGTTTCTTGAGTCGATTTAAATTTTATAGACGTAATTCCATATACTGGGGAAATACGAAATTCAGAAATTTTGAAAGCGAATCCCAGGCTTAAATCATATCCAGCATGGCCATAATATTCGTTGGGCTTGCTTGTTTCTGGTTTATCTTTGCCCGAAACGAGCAGAGATACGCCTATTTTTAAATATGTGTTCCATATAATTAATGTCGAAGCATCAGCTCCAAGACCGACAAATGAAACGTTTTTAAGTGAAGAATCTGGATTATTAATCGGAAGACTTATCGTTGAAAGGGTAAAGCTAATGGATTCTTTTCTAAGTTTTGGTGCAGAGTAATCTTCTTTAATGTTTTTTAAATATGTCAGCGCTGCTTCACTTTGATCAATTCTTTCGACTTCTTTTATTTCAGAAGTCAGTGCAGCTAGTTGACTAAGTTTTTGCATATTTTCACGAAGTACTTCTAACTCTTTTTCTTTCTCAGAAATCAGCATGTCTATTTCTTTACGATCGATCATCATTGTCGATTTTTTCTGTGGAAGTATAGTGTATTGTAATCCTCTGTCACATATAAACTTTTTATTAACTTCAGAACAATCTGTTCGCATTGGCGAAATGACATATGCCTGATTTTTACAGTTTTCAGATTCATTACAGAATTTTTTGAATTCATTCTTAGCATTTTCTAATGATAAATCTCTAGCGGTATCGAGTTTGTCAGCTTCTGAATGTCCACAAGCATAGAAAATATTATCTTCAGCTTGCGAAGCAGCTTCTTTACAAAGCCAAGATGCTTGAGCATTAATTGAAAATATTAAAGTGAAGATAATATATTTTATAAAAACCTCATGTTTTAGATATTTATAAAAAATAAAAACGAATTAAAGGCAACGGCTTGAGCAATTACTATCTTTTTCGCAATTAAATACAAAAGTTTGAAACATATTGTTGTCTTTCTTTTTTAAACTAATAGAAAGAAATCGATTATTTTTATCATAATCAGGGCTTTTTTCACCAGAAGTGTAAATGTCATATTCTGGGTTTAGTTCAAATATTTCAGGCTTCGTAATCTTTACTCCGCCTGCCAATATAGCAGTTCCAGTTAGAGTAATTTTCGTACCATCAAAACTAAATTTACCATTCATTTGCATGTTTTTTTTCTGACTAAATGAAAAATTTAATTCCTTGTCCACCTTAAGATCATAACAAATAACACGAGAGTCACTATCTACTGTATAATAAACAAAATTTTTCCCTATAAAAAAGTTAGAATTCAATATTTTATATCTTTCGTACATGTCATGTTTAAAAGTTTGTTTAAGATTACTCATGTCTGTTTTAGAAAATGCCGACGTAGACAATGCAAGAAAATTAAAAACAATAGACCTCTTTCATAACCCTGTTTTTACCTTCTGATGTTTGTTAAAAATCGAGGCAATAATTGTAAATCTTATTCCAAATCTTTTTCGTCGATTTCGATATTTTTCTGCAATAATCCTGAATCTTTTCATTTCGCCAAATACATTTTCTATCTCAACACGCTCCGAAGATATTTCTCTGTTGATTCTTCTATCTTCTTCTGTAAGTGGATTTTTTTTATTTCTCTTCTTAGGCAATAGGCTATTGCTATGTAACCTTACGATTCCCTGGTAACCTGAATCAACTGAGACTCTGGTTTTCGGTAGAAAACAAGTTTCACTTTCTTTGAAAATTCTAAAATCATGAACCTTTCCAGTGTCTTGAGCGATTGAAATAATTTGCTTGGTACCAGGGCAGTAAACTACTTGGGTTTTTATCGTGTGTTTTTTCTTCTTTCCCGAGTAAAAATCCTTTTGAATGTTCTTAACTCTACCTGATTTCTTTTTTTTGGACGTTCTATTGGGGATTCTGTTACATCTATTAAAAAATGGTCATGGTTTTCACTCAGGCATTCTTTCTTACCAGGCAAAGTAAATTGGCCTGACTTTATTAAGATTTTTTCATTTTTTACAACCATTCTCCAAGCTGTAGTTTCACTAACATTATAACTTGATGCTACTGAAAACAAAGTACAGTATTCACGATAATATTGAAGCATTAATAGAATCTGGTCTTCAATAATTAATTTTGGTGGCCTTCCACCTGCAATAAATTTTTTATTTTCAAAATCTTGGATTACTTGAACCATTTCTTCAAAAACAAATGGCCTCACTCCAGTTAAACGTAAAAATTTATCTTCACAATATTTTTGTACAGTAGTCCAGCGAATACTCATAAATCTGCCTCAGTTATTAACTTTGACAGTTGGCCATAATTTTACTGAATGGCCAACAAAAAAAATCTTAAATGGCCTTACATTTGAAGGTTATGAAAGAGGTCTAATAAATAATAACTTCATAAAACCACCTAATTAATTTTTTCTACAGTCACTTTATATTGAGCTTTCCCATCAGTAAACGTGCTTTGAAATAGAATCAGTTTTTGTTGTTCACTGGCCCTGCCACCAAACAATAACTTATCAATTGAGATTTCCAGATGCTCACTTAATGTTTTTACATGATGTAAGTTCTTAGCTGACGGCAAAGTACCGTGAAGCCATCCATGTAAAACAGATGGCGGTATTGAACATTCTTTTGCTAGCGAATTCAAAGTCAACTTTCGAACCTTTAGCTCGACTTTTAAAATATCTTGTAATTTAATTTTACTCATTAGTATAATCATCTGACTTTACTCAATATTTCCCATTCATATTCAGTCTGCCGAATACTATATTCAGTCGATTGAATTATTAACTGATCAGTTCAATTCGTTTTCCATCAATCAAACTATTCATTTTGGCTTTTTTGTTCAGCATTCCTGCCAAATGAATATATTGCATCGTTGTCTCTTGTTTTGTGTGGCCCAGCCATTGCTGAATTAATAAGAAATTTTTCGTTTCACCAGCAAGTAGCGTCGCTCTTGAATGTCTTAAACAATGCGGAGACTTCGCTCTAAGTTTTAAGTTCTTATATGCTTCGGCCAATGCACGTCTTACTTTTATTCTTGTGACATTGGGAAAAAATAAATAATCCTTTTTATCACTACCGTGAAGTCTACGATCAAATTTTTCAGCTTCACGATTAAAACATGTCGCTAAAAAATTAAATGCCATTTTATCAATGATTGGAATTGTTCGTGAGTTTTCTGGGGAAATGTCATATTTAGATTTTAATGGCTTTCGAACCACTATCCCTGATTGCTCATTTCGCACTGGATATTCTTTTGGCTGAGATTCTAATACTAAATAGCCATGACATTGATATCCATATTGACCAAAACTATCTAGTAGTCCCTCTGGTTCTCCTGGAATAAAATCATCTAGCGATAATCCAAACGCCTCATTTGAGCGTAATCCAGTGAAGTAAAGTACTCGATAATAATCAGCGATCTCCTGATCTAACGCTCTCAATTCGCCGTATACCGCTTCAAACTCGTTAGGCAAAACGACATCATCAATCGTTCTTTTAAATTTTCTATTTTTATCAATTGAAGCGCAATGTTCGATTGATTTTATAATTTTCTTTTCTTTTAAAAATTTAATGAAATTATTAAGTGATTTGATACAATTTGTTTTAGACGCATTAGAAATACCTTTATTTTTATTTGTTGTAAGCGTAGCTGTATCATTTAACCAATTTTTGAAATCTATATAATTATCTGGCCATAGCATTGGATTGTTTAAGTTGTTTTGTCCCAAAAACCAAAACAGAACATAGTTCTCAAGATAAAAATTTGTATTCTTAAAACTATTCGGTGCTCTTTTCGGCATCCACTTTGTTTTAAATTCATCCAATAAGCTACTATAGTCTAAAAATTTATTTCGCCATGCTTGAAGTCTTGAGAACTCTAATCGTCTGACTTCCATCGACATTGTTAAAATTCGCTTAGCATCTATTGCTTGCTCTTCATTAGTTGGCGTTTTGCCATATCGTTCAATAATTTCAGATTCTCGAAGCCTCACATTTGTCTTGTTGTTGTGACAATAATAAATAAATGAATATTTTGTAATACCTTCTTTTGAAATGCGCTTTTCTATTCTCATAAGTTCTCCTATTGCTGACGTGCTACCATCATACAAAGTCGAGTCAATCTCCATCTGATAACTTAAATATTTATTACGGAACTGTATAATGAGCACTGGAGATGAAAACATGACATACTTAAAAAAATCTGAAACAAATTTTAACTTTATTAATCAAATAACTTATCTGATGGAAACTGATCAAATAGAACTGGCCCTTGAGATTGTTTATAGAACTTTTGATCAATTATCTTTATTAGAAAAAAATCTTCTTACGCTTAATCTTATTGCAGCTACCGAACAATACGATATAAAACCTTATCGCTTACCTGAAAGTTATTTTGATTTCCTGTCAAGTCACGAGTCTGATACCATATTCTTCTAGTTCCCGGGATCCGATCCCCTTTTTAAATTCTTTCTTCCGATGCTTATCTTTTCTCCTCTAAACTTCTCTGAAATATTAAACACAACAATTTTTCCACCCTTTACTTTTCTTGTATGAAGTAATTCTGCGTTTCCATATTTTGGGCATGATTTGCCCTTACCTAGCGCTATAAGTTCTTCGACAGTTATACCAAGTTTATCAGCTTGAGCTTTAATTTTGCTTTGTAAGCCGAGATTTACGTTTTCTTTGGATTTTGCAAATATCATATATGTACCCCCACTATGTTTTGCATATCGTGGCACAGACAAGAGATCTAGCAACAGAGATCTGACTAATAATGAGAAAAATGTTAGGCCCTCGCCTAGTCCACGCACTATAGATTTAATATCAAGAGATTTAAGCCAATGAACATATAACGACATTAATTGACTTGGACTAAAGCTCATATAGCGTATAGGCGCTGATATGTTTGTATTTAGTTTGTCGAAAAAAATTCAGTATAGTGATTAAGTTATTCAAGCGACAGAATAAAAGTAATTTCAATTAAACAAATACCGATAAGGTAAAGTAAAAGAATTTTTCTAATCTAAAACTAAAAAAAGGATAATTTATTAAATTTAAATGGCCATTTCTTATCCTATTTATTTGTTCATGTGCTCATCAAAAGGACCTAGCACCAGAAGATTTACCAAGTTGTGATGATTCAATTGTAAAACACTTAAAAGATCATCGTTATGAAGAAATAATAAGATCATTACCAGCTGGCGGCAGTGATCCAACTGCATATTGTTCAATTAATAAAAAGACTAAACTAAATGAAGTGCAATTAGCTAAGCAACTAGAAGCGGTGGCAATTTATTACAAACTATGTGCTAACAATAAAACTTCAAGTATCAAATCTGATAATGATAACAATGCTGAAGATGATGGTAGTCCAGATGCCACTGGAAGTGATATTGATGAATCAGATGTCGGTAATAAGAAAAATGCAATAAATGAAAGTAAAAAAGCATGCGGAATTGATAGTAATTTGCATGATTCACTTGTTAAATTAAAAAACATTACAGGATTAGATTTTGAGTTTGAAACATTAGAGAATGAAAAACTTATAAGCGCCACGATAAAAGAAAATGATATTGAAGAGGCCTTAGCCTTAGAGCATAAAAACAAAGAGGAAAATGAAATAAAGGCTCAAAACAAAAAGCATGATGATTATCAGAATAGTCCAGAATCATTTTATAACTCTATGTGTGGCTTTATAACCTTAAAAAAAGGCTATGAAAAATCTATTGCTAGAGAAAAACAAGTAGCGAAGATTTCTGGCGTTGTAGATAAAAATGCATTGTATGATTATGGCAAAAAAATTCTTAGTATGGATGATTTAATAAATAATATTAGTGAAACCTTTAAAGCCAAGTTTAAGAAGAACATAGATCGGAACAAATGTGTCTGTGTAAATGATAATAAAGCAATATTGAGTATTTCATGTTCTGTTAAATAAAAGCGTTATAAGTAATGAGCACTGATTATTTCCAATATTTTAAATTAGAATCAGTATTTATGTTTATTATACGGATATGTATATGTAGGGATACGCCGTAATGTTATGTGGTTAAATCTTTAGACTTGGCCATATATTTTTTCATATTGTCCCAAGCTCTCTTGGGTTTGAGTTTACGATCAGGCTTATCCAAATAACCCTTTATCGATTGAACCCAATTAAAAAATCGGTCTGGTGTTTCATCTTTACAGAAATGCCAAGCAGCTTTAAATATTTCATCTTCCCAATTTTCATCTAATATTTCTGTTGGTAAATTTTCGACATGTCGTCTATTAGACTGATATAGATGATACGACTCAATTATTGCGGCTTTAAGCGTGCCCTTAGCGCGATAATCGAGCGCTTTATATCCCTTGCCATAATTTGGGTCAGTAATTTCTAATTGGCCTAAATCGGTTAATAAGCACATCCACTTACGTATAGTTTTTGTGTCTACTAATAATGTTTTGGCAAAATGCTCTTGTGGTATTGGGTTTCGGCCAAGACCAATTTTAAGTTTAGTAGATGGATCAATTGAAACCAGATTATGTTGAGCCATTAATATTCTAATAAATTCTTCATATTTGCGTTTCATTGGTTTGGTTGATTGCTGATCTATAATTTCTTGAAGCTTTCTAGGGATTTTGACTGGTGATTTTTTATATTCAAATTTCTTTTTCTTTTCATCTGATATTTTAATAATTGGTTCAGGTGCGTGAATTTGGTTGTAACGATTAACCAGCTTTTTTATAGAAAATTTCTTATCTGTGTCTGAGCTATAGGCAATGGACGTTGAACAATAAAAGAAATGAGTTGCATCTATGGCCTTAAGGTCAATTTTTAATTTCAATGTTTCTGATATCGCGATTATTAGGCTTTTATAAGTAGCTAGGTCATATACATAATCATCAAGAAAAATTAACAAACGATATCTTTCACATGCTGGTTTTGAGCCTTTAGTTATAAGGTTGGATTTTGTCGGTGCAATTATATGACAAGTTTTAATTAATTTTTGATGGATTTGTTTCATGTTAAGTTCTTGAAGGTCGTCAATATCTAGAACTAATATGTTGGTCTTGGCCCAATGAAAATGAGATCTATAGGGTGGATTGAAAAAGCCAGTGCTGTAATGAGATCGAGTTATAAAGGTAGAAACGTCGTTGACCGTATAAAATATTTTAATTTTACCAGTTGGAAATCCAACGTCTTTTTGTTCTAGAAAGAAGTATTTAGTTTCAGTGTTTGTCATATGTTTTATTCAAGATTAATTGTTCTAATCTATATTATACAACTTAGATAATATTACATTGATTATTATTGTATGGATTAGTATATGTAGGGAAACGCCATGAGATCAATATTTTGTAGCATGCTTAAATTCAGAAAAATTTCATTAATTTATTATAAAGAGATTAGTTAATGAATATTATATGGATAATATATGTAGGGAAATACAGGACAAAATAGCTGGTAAGTTTCAATTTTAATGATTTCAGATCGAATAAATAATTCAAAATTAAAGACCCATTTCTTTTAATTAAAAAAATATCAAAATATTAATTACCGATTTAAAAAATAAATGAAAAAAGTTCGCGCCACTTACGCCGTGCGACGCGCCGTGATATAATCATGGTGAAGCATTCGCTTTATAATATTTTTTTTAGAGGTAAAAAATGAAAATGAAAGAAAACGAAATTCTCTATGGACACGGAAACTTAACTGGAATTGTTAGCGTCGAAGCTCGGGCAAATGGTGAAGTAAGTATTTGGCGAAGAGTTGATGGTAAAATACAAAAATCAACAGATATCTTTGAACCATTTTGTTTAACAAAAGATGAAAACATTGCAAATCATTTGATACAAAACGGAATAAAGGTAGAGACACTAAAAGGCGATTTACCGTTTCGTTTTAAAATATTAATGAGAAATAAGAATAAGATAAATCGATTATTCGATGATTTCTATAAAACAGCTGACTTTGATATTTGGAAAGACCCTCGTTTTGATTATCCTAATTTAACGTCACAATATTTAATAAGTTCTGGGAACTCTTATTATAAAGGCCTTGGCTTTGACGATGTCGTGAGAATGGCAATGGATATTGAGACCACGGGGCTAAATCCAGAAACCGAGAAAGTATTTTTAATCGCAATTTCAACAAATAAAGGAAGAAAAATCATTCTAGAAGAACAAAATGAATTCCTCTTACTAAAAAAATTAGCTTATACAATTCAAGAAATTGATCCAGACATCATAGAAAATCATAATATTTTTGGTTTTGATCTAATATTCTTAGAAAAAAGATTTTTTCATCATGGGATAAATTTTAATTTTGGTAGAAGTAATTGTCTTCCATATGAATCATATTCTTACTCCGATATATTTTCTGCAAATGATAATAAAGATAAATATTTTACTCGGTTTCATATCGCTGGCCGTGAAGTTGTGGACACGATGCAGTTATGCCAAAGATATAACTCGATAACTAGAGTTGTGAAAAATGCCAAATTAAAAGATATGGCGAAACATTTTAATCTTAATGTTAGAAACGAAGAACCAATTCCCGGTGATCAAATTTACTTAGAATATCAAAAAAATCCAGAAAAGGTAAAACGTTACGCACTCGCAGACGTAAATGAAGTACAGGGTATTGCCAATATTTTATTAAGAGATAGATTTGAGCTGGTTAAGTTAGTTCCCATCAGATTTGAAAAAATTTGTACTTGTGGAAACACGAACATAATTGAGTACCCAATGATTAGATACTATTTAAAAAACAGTCATTCAATTCCAGAAAAATCAGAAGAAAGAGAATACTCTGGAGCCAAGCCACGGGCGTTGCATGTGGGGTATTTTGAAAATATTTGCAAGATAGATGTTGCTTCAATGTATCCAAGCATAATAATTGAAAAAAAATTCGGACCGAATTATAAGCAGTCAATTGAGAAAGACCCACTCGATGTATTTATCAATAGACTTGAAGCGCTAAAAGAAATGAGACTCGGCTTTAAAAAAATGGCCAAAAATGGCGTTGATTCAACATCTAAATCAACTGAAAAAGCTTTAAAAATTATCATCAATGCTTCGTACGGTTATCTTGGTTCACCGAATGCGAAGTTCAATAATTATGATAGCGCAGAGGCGGTGACTACTTACGCGAGAGAAGTTGTAGATGGCATTGAAAAACAGATTGCTAATAAAAAATGTATTCCTCTTGAGACTGATACAGATGGTGTAATTTGCAAACTAAGTGATGATTTAACACCGTCTGGACTTGAGTATGAAATAAATAAATTTCTGAAAAAAACACATCCAGGAATTTTTGTAGAAGCTGAAAGTAAGATAGCGTGGAAAAGTATTTACGTATATAGAACTAAAAATTATGCATATATAAATGAAAAGAATGAATTGAAAATAGTTGGCTCTGCATTTCATAACAAATCTCAGCCGATTTACTTTGAACGATTCACCGCTGAAATGTTAAATCTAATTCTTCGTGGAGAGAGTTATAAGTTTAAAAACACATTTCTTAAGAAAATCTCAGAGATCGAGAATAGAAACTTATCAATATTAGATTTTGCGAAAAAAGATTCAAAGATTGGTTTGTGTTACAAATCTCTCGATGGCAATAAAAAGGTTGAAAAATATTTAAAAGATTATGACATTGAGTTTTATCGTAAAATATTAATAAAAAAAGCGTGGATGTTTCGGCAATGTTTTAATGAAGTCGATTATGCAAATTTCATTCTTAATCAATCAGATGTAGATTTATTTTTAGAAGGAAAGACATTTGACTCAGAAATTGATTTTAAAACACCCGAAGAAGTTAAAACAATGACATTGGGAAAAACTTTGTCTGAAGAACTGGAAGTAATAAAGTGTTTAAACTTGGAACTGAATAAGTTTGTTCAAAATGAATGCAGGCTTATGTTAACAAGTGTTAAATATAAAAAAGTAGATACAAAAACATCTGGTTTTAATTTAGAAATATCTTACCTTGATGAATTTAATCAATACGAAGAAGAAAAAATTGTGCGATTTCTAAAGATTGATTTAAAAAAATGGAAAACTCCATCTATGAGTTCATTTAAAAAACAAGAAAACTTTAAATATTTCATGGAACTTTTACTTAAAGATCTTAACTTCAACAAGGCCTTGTCCTATATAATGACAGATAAATTAACAATAGCGAATCTATGGGATTTCTGTTGAATCTAAATTGATTAAAATATTTTAAATAAATACCTATTTGAGTTGATTATTCTCGTTTAATATATCAAATGAAATGGGCATTTATTTTTTAATAAGAAAATATAAAGTAAAACCTAATAACTTATTTGTTGTTATTTTTCACAACGGCTAAGTGTGTTACTCTGTTTTTAACAGAGATGCATGTTTAAGCATGCACTTCTCTTTAATGTTTTGTACGAGAGGTGTTTATGAAAAATTCTGACAATGTTTTATATCTAAAGCAAAAAAATGGTCTTTATTCATTTTATCCTGAGGTTATTAGTGAAAACAATATTCTCAAAAAAATTAAATTTAAAATAAATAAGCTTAAAGAATTATCAAAAGTAACAATTAAATATGGACAATTGAAGCCCCGAAAATATATTTTAATATTTCAGTTTCCTGAAGATTTATAATTAGATAAAATTGAAATCTTATGGTTGAGATTTTAGTTTTTCAAAATTTATTCTGATACTTATTAATATATTCAGGTCGCCATCATGACTTCTACCGATATATCAAATAAATATTGAGAATATTGCTCTAGCGTCCAATTAATCATTTCGTCTCTTTCTAGATATTGTTAAAAATCGGTTTACATCGTTAGCTTGGGCCAAGTGTTGGCCACGCTACCATATCTTTAAAATCAATCAATCTAAGCGAACATCATAGCTCGTGACACTTACGCGTAGCTCAAAATCAATGAATTTCTGATCAATCTTGTATAATGGTCGTTGGCCAAGCTATGATTATCGCTTAACCGGTGCAGTGGTCTGAATGAAGCCGATTGCGCCATTTTAAGACCTGTATAATCCATGGACATTGCGGGCCTTTCATTAAATTTTTTAGCTAGAAATGGTGCATTCCGTGTCCTGTTTGTTCTACTGGAAATTACGGACATTTATTTTTAAAAATTAACCAATGTATTCTTTACAAAATTTCACTATATTTTTTCAATTGAGGTAAAGACCATTCAAAGATAGTGTCCCGTTTTATGTGGGATAAGCGTCCGACAATACCAGTTTAAAGTTTCCAGTTATAATTATTTTTTCTTTCCAAACTTTTTCCCAGCCAATTTTATCCAATGTATAACGCAGCAACATTCGCCCTAGTTTTTCAGCACCGGCTTCACTCCAGTTGTGAGCGATACGTTTAAAGCGACGAGCAAACTCTCTCATCAATCTTTCAATTACAGACGTCGTTCGATATACTTCTTCACCTGTTGTTAAAATATATTTTAGATGAGTGAATAATTCTTCTCTGGCATTTCTGACATAGACTGCCGACTTTAAAAACTTATCTCTCTTAAGATGTGCTTCTAGCTCTTGTAATTTTATTTCTGATTCAGCTATCGTTTTTATTAAATCTTCCTTTGTTTTTTTCTCAAGCGTATCCATACAGTTATTTATAGCTGTGCCAATTATATTTTGAAGTTCTCGACATTGAGTTTTACTTCCAGATTCTTGATAAACATAAGCATTTTTTAAAGTCTCTAATGAAGTGCCACTGACACCGCTGCTCATGATAAGCTAAATCTTTTAATCCTTTGATTAAGGCAATTTCACCATCTGTAATGAGAACATTTGCAATTGGTTTAAAAGCCAGTTTTTTATTGGTCGGAGAATTCGCTTTTTTATTTCATTTCAACGGCCTTCCAGCCCTTCATTATCCATGCACCAATTGGAACTGGACGGTTAAGACTATTAAGCCCAATAACTATCTTCAGTTCACCTTTTGATCTTCAAAATGAGGTTTATATCCAGTTCCATCGGCCATTAGTGAATTTATATCTTTAAGATTTGTTATATTCTGAAAGTCCAAGTCGCAAAGATTTACAATCCGATGAACTTCATTTTTATTTAAACCTAATTTCCCAATGAGGTTTAGACTTCTTGCGCTTCTTCTATAACTTTGCTCTAGAACTGTTTCACAGCATTTCTTTTGAAGTTCATTGGTAAAGTTAATACTTCGATTAAGTCCAAAGAAGATATTAAAAGGAGAATGAGTCGTATTGCATGATGAACACCTCATTCGATTTAGACTCAGTTTTAATTTACCGATTCCTGTCTTTACAGTTTTGCTTGTCCGTCCGTGAAGATGCCATTTGTCACATGCGCAGCACTCCGTTTTTGTTTCGGGATCACTACACCTTCAATGTTATGAATCAGCAGAGAGTCAATATATTCTAGAATAACTTCCAGAATGCCAGGGAGTCCTTTCGCTTTAAATACTTCTTCAAATTCTAAGACCACTTCATCAAGAGAAAAATCTAATTTTTGTAGACGAATGAGTAAATTCATTGATAAATTCTGTTTCATAGCATTCCTTTGCTGGTGAATTTGAGTTTTTTGTCGAATAAAAGTTTAAAGGATGAGGAATGCTATATCCATTAAAACAATCAACGCATTTTATGAATTTTTAAGCATTTGGCCTGCCCAAATTTTGTACACTCTGTAAGAAGTACCGGACGCTATTGAGAATTTTTTTAGAGCTGTTAAATTGATCTCATTAACAACAACACAGATATGTGATCCCACACAAAACAGGACACTATCCATTCAAACTTTAGATGTGGAGAATTTATGAAAAAATGTCTTGGAATTTTATTGCTTACAATTTCAGCAAGCGCCTTTGCCTCAATTGAAGGAACATATATTGGTGAAAGTTTTGGTTCAGTCGACGTTAAGAAGTGCAGTATTAAAATCATAAAAGCTTCAAGTGGGTCTATTCTGACTGAAGTTGGAGGATTAACCGCGTCTAATCGATTAATCAAAATTTCTAAAGATAAGAAAAATTCATTCGAAGGCATAGAGACATTTGAAGATGATAAATATTATATAGGTGGATGGATGAAGCAGTTTAGAGAGGTGGTTCATCAAGTTACCTTAGAATTAGATCAAAGTGGAAATCCAACTGAATTTACTTACTCACGAAACACTTTAGGTGGACAGCAGTCAATTAATTGCATCCATTTAAACTTAGAAAATTCTAAATAACACTTAAGTAAATGATATAGTTTAAAAATCAGGAATATCCTCAGGTTAAAACCTGGGGATTTTCTTTTTCATGAATTCACTAACCTAAAAAATAATATTAAATATTAAAGCTAATTTTTTTTTTTTAAACTTTATGAGCGCAATAGAAGTCTTACAAATTTGTAGAGTGGTTTGGATGGCTGACTTGATTGGATAGGCTAAATGGGTCTCAGGTTGGCCGTTTGCGCCATTTTAAGACATGAATAACCACCGGACATTACAACGCTTTTAAGAATTTTTTAACGGAAAATAGTATAATTTATGTCCTACTGTTTGAGCTTAATTTGGGAGTAACTTATTGAAAAAAGATCCTATATTGACAAGTTTAAATTTTAAGCTAAATTGTCATTATAAAGAATAAAAAGTTTACGATAAGATAGTTAGATAATCCGCCGATTCCATGTTTATGGATAGGTTCGCTGGGCCTCAACTTTGTTGGGGCCTTTGCTTTTTTATGGCTAAAAAATGAGCGAACAAGATCTATACCCTCAGTTGAAATCCAAGAAAAAAGTCGTTGTCTATGTTGATGGATTTAACTTGTATTACGGCTGTTTAAAAGATTCTAAGTATCGGTGGTTAGATTTATTAAAATTATCAAAACTTCTTCTTAGCGATGAATATGAAATAGTAAAAATTAACTACTTCACAGCACATATCATTGATCATGGTACGAACGGTTCTACTACTCGTCAGGGTTTTTATCTTAATGCTCTAAAAACTATTCCAAATTTAGAAATAAAATTAGGAAAATTTAAGAAAAGAGAAAAGACCGTTTATGTTAACCCACCATTAAAAATAATTAATGAAAATCCATTTGGTTCAGATCAAAGACCTTTATTAAAAAGCATTTTAAAGGGAACAAGTTATGAAGAAAAAGGCACAGATGTAAATCTGGCTGTACAGCTTATAATTGATCTTTATGAAAATAATTTTGACGTTGCAATGGTGATTTCGAATGACTCAGATTATTTATCGGCACTCGAAAAAGTTCGTCAGAAGAAGAAAGGTTTATTTATTATAAATACTAAATTAGATCAACTTCCCCAGCATGAAATGAGACGCTTTAGTATGGGGAAAAAAGTTTTAACTGAAGAGAAGTTAAAATCGGCTCAGTTTTCAGAAATGGTAGGAAATATTCGCATACCTAAAGAATGGGAATAAATCGATTAATGAGGCGAACGAAGAAAGTTTTCTTAACTCTTTTTATCTTCTTGTTATCGCTTACGATTTTTTTCTTTATTAGAACCCCAAGGAAAAGATTAACAGCAGAAATTAAGCATACTCTTGATGTGAATAGAAAAGAATATTCGAGAAAGAATCTGATTAATAAGAGTGAAGTGATTAACAAGCCGAGTGAATTGTCAGAAAAATCGGAAGCCTCAGAAAGCAATCCTTTCAATGTAAAAATAATGCAGAATCAATCTCTAGAAATTTGTAATGATATACCAGCAGAATTTATAAACGATGTAAAATGTAGCGATATAGAAAGATTAAACTTAGAAGAAACAGATAAGTTTTTACGAGAAAACCAGAAACATTTATCGACCATTAAAGAATATATAGTAAATAATTCCTATGACACCGTTTCAAGAATGGTTAGGTTTATTAATCCCAACGCAAGTGAAGAGGAAGCATTTTCAAAATTCGTAAATAATTTTGGACCAGTATTTAACATGATGGTTATTTCACACATCATATCGAGCAGAAAGCACAATATACCCTTAGAAGATATCGACCTCTATGCCATTGCCGACGAGTTTGATGAGTTTTCATCTAAGCTTGAAAAAAAGATGCCATTTTTGACAAGGTAAGAAAGCAGCACCGCCTTAGGGCGTAATCCACTTGGGCCTCATCTAGGCAAAACCTAGCGTGCCAGCAATTAAGCGTGTGGATATTAAAATGTTTGTATCTCTATAAACATTTTGATCACAAGGAGTGCTGCTTATGAAGTATTTTATCGGCCTTGACGCCCATTCATCAACATCAACTTTTGCCGTTTTGAATGAAATTGGTGATTGCATCCTCAGAAAAACAGTAGATACCTCAGAAAAAAACCTTTGGAATGTCATCGAATCAATCAATGGTGAGCGTATTCTCACATTCGAAGAGTCAACTATTTCACAATGGTTGTATATTTCACTCAAGGAAAAGGTGGATCGATTATTAGTTTGCAATCCTACTTATGTTGCTAAAAAGTCAGGTGCAAAAACAGATTTCAGAGATGCCATTCATCTAGCAAATGAACTTCGATGCGGACACTTAAAAGAAGTTTTTCACGACAATTCCCATTGGGCACAACTAAGAACATCAGTAAGTGGATATCTCGACATTGTCCAAGAAATAGTGCGTTTTAAAAATAGATTAAAATCCGTCTTTAGAGCTGAGGGGCTCAAGACGGATGAAAACAATTTCTATAAAAACAAAGATCGATGTATTGAATTAAAAAATGATTCTGCAAGATTTGTAGCTACTAATCTTTTTAGTCAGGTTGAGTTTCTTGAAAATGAAAAAATTAAATATTTAGATTGGTTTAAAAGCAATCAAAAAAAGTATCGTCCAATTAGAAATTTAATGACTATTCCAGGGATCAGTATTGTTCGTGCCAATGTAATAGCAGCTATTGTATGTCAGCCAGAAAGATTTCGAAATAAACATCAATTCTGGGGATACTGTATGCTAGTTCGTCATATACAAATTTCAGCTGGCAAAATATATGGCAATAAAAGAGTCCACGGACGTCGTGAGTTAAGAGATGTTTTTATTGGTGCAGCAGAATCAGCAATGAGAACTGAAACAACATTGCGAGATTATCACGATGCACTTAGGGCCAAAGGAGTTTCTGCCAAAGATGCCAAAGTAGCATTGGCCAGAAAAATTTCTTCATTATCACTTCACTTATTAAAAAATAATGACACATACAATGACGATTACGAGGAGTACTTAAAGGAAAGAAAACGACTACGATTACTTGTTGGACAGAAGCGCTAATAGAATCTCGTTCATTTGATTTCACATGGAAGTGAATTAGGAAACAAATCCCTTTCTTATTCTTGATGACAGGAAAGCGATTGTTAAATTAAACATAAGGATTGTTTCGGGTGAATTAGGGATGAAGGATGAGGCCCAATATTTTCATGTCACGCTAATGATAAGCGATGACCATTTTTTGACTGGCACGCCTTCTTTTTAAATCCAACATTATCATGGCACATTACGAGGCCCACTAAGATGAATGAATAAGCTAAGGCGAAATTCTGTTTAAGGTAATGGATTAGTTCACAGATAAAAACTTCCAGGTAGAAAATCTAATGAAGCAGTCACTGCTCGTGCGAGGTTCGGCGGGCAAAGCGGCTAAACTTTTACTCTTTCTAGAGGAAAGGAGAAATATTTTTTAGAAACCACTTGCTTTCTTAAAGATGTAAAAAGGGACTGAGGCTTGCCGATTGCGCCATTTCTAGACTTCGATAAATCACCAACATTGCGACGACCTCACGTATAATTTGCTGTAGAATAAATAAAAATTCAAAATTGTAATTATAGTGAGAGTATAAATGAAAAACATACTGCGTTTATTTTTTTTATTAGCAATTAGCAGCTGCTCAAGCACAAAATACCAAGAGAAAAACGTTGCAAGCTGTAAGGCATCCGAGGTCTCTGGCAAGGTCTCCGCTGCTAATCCAGAAGAAATTCGTCAAACCTTAGAAGAATTAATTCCAAAATTTCGCTCGTGTTATGGGAATGAATCCGAACTATATTCAAGCGTTGATCTCTTGCAGGTCAAGTTAACCTTTAATTTAAGTTCTTTTGGAAAAGTTACTACGTCTAGCGTTCACTCGGCTACGAATCTTTCTGATGGCATCTCGAATTGTATAAAAAGTGTTATGGCAGCAACTCAATTTCCATGTAGTGAGAAAGGTGCTGAAGTCGTTCAGCCCCTTAATTTTCATCTTATAAGATAATAAAATAAAAATAATTGCTTAAAATTAATGTTTCGAGAGTTTGTAGACGGTGCCATTATTTCAAATCTTTTAATGAAAACTTATAAAGAATTAAGCTTTGAGATATTGTTATTATTCTTCGGAAATTTAAGTAAAAAACCAACAATCGATAATCCGAATAAAATATAAGCAGTTTGATTGTCTCCAAAAATATATGATATGAGAAACGCCATAACGGATGCTTGCTCGTTGAATGCTAGGCTTATGACTTGAGTGTTTTTAGTTTCAGTATTTTTTAAAAGTCTTGGTATGGCAAATGAGATTGCCAGCATCATCAAGCCAGAAAAGAAAACTATTCGAGCCAATTCTAAGTCATGAGAAGCAGAGTTTGTTGGAAGAATAAAGGTAAGCGCGATAAAAACGAAGTTCATTAAAAATAGAGCGCTCCAAATAATCACATCGTTTAATGATTTATGTTTCTCAATCATTACTAATTCCCCTTGTTGTGCAAATTAAAGGCATTCTTTTATGTTGTATGGTAAGTTTATATCACGTTTGTTTATTTTTCGCTAACCTGCTTAAAAATAGCTATAAAAAACTATGTTGAGGGTTGTGAAAGTTCTATAATCTCTATACTTATAAAAAGAGGGATAAAGAATTTAATCAAACAAAAAATAAATTTTAAAAATGGGAATAAAAATGAAAATGTTAAAAATGGTTTTGTGTATTGTGTGTGTGAGTTTAGCTGGCTGCGCGGAAATTGGCTTAAAACCACATCGAGCGAATATTAGATCTACTATGGAAATTTCTAAGAGTGAGGGAACTTTTAAAATTAACTCAATCAAAGGAAGTGATGAGAGCATTACGAAAATTTTAAATAATGACCTAATGAGCTGTGGTACTACGACATTTAGCATGCCGAGAGGAAATACAGTTGGCACATTTATTAAAGAAGTGTTTGAACAAGAGCTGGATGCTGCAAAAAAACTCTCACTAAAAGGTGAAGGAATTTCAGTTATTGTTAAGTCCTTGAAGCTCACTACTATTAAGCCAGAGGCTGGTGAATGGGCCATGGAAATAGATTACGTAATTGGTGACAAAACAATCAATGTAAAAAACATAATCGAATTTCAAGCCAAGGTAAGCCTACTAACCGCATGTCTTCAAACATCAACTACATTTGAAGATGCTTTAGCTGACAACTTTGTAGATTTTTTCAAAAAAAATCGATAAGCAAATTTCAATCGACTAAATTTTTCTATTTAGTCGATTGAAAGGTATTTTTACCTAGAGATTTTTTTACAAATGAGAACTCATTATATTTGAGTCAACACGAGTATCTCTAAATTGACTTGATGCTGGCGATTGATACATTTCACCCTTAGTTTCCCCAGTTGAAGAAATATCAGCTGCGCCAGTGCTCGTAAGGCAGTTTTTTGCTTTTTGAACATCGATTGAACTTTCAGCATGAACTGATAATAAAATCCCACCATTTTTAACAAAGCCTTCATATCTTTTAGCTTCGTATTCTGGAATTCCTAGACCAATCAAAGCCCCAGTTACACCACCTACTGCACCACCAACACCAACACCCGCAAGTGCCGCCATTATAGGTCCAGCCGCAATGAAAGGTCCGACTCCAGGAATAGCTAAAGCACCAAGACCAACAAGAAGACCCAGTGTCCCGCCAACGACAGCACCAGTGCTGGCACCGGTAGCTGCACCTTCAGGAGCTTTTGTTCCCTTGGTATGGGAAAAATCTTGGGATCCAGATATTTCTGGCATTAAAACTGAAACGTCTGCGACTGCAAAACCATCTCTTTTAAGAATTTCGACTGCTTTTTCAACTTCAGGTCGCGTCTTGTATATTCCAAGCACTGCCATTTTTTTATGATTCATAAATTCTCCTCACCTTAATAAAGTGTTAATATGTTTCAGGCGCTATTTCAATTTTGTCAACAACGTTAGAAAGCCCTACGACTGAACGAGCTGATTGCAAAATCCACGTTTGCTCTTTTTGTGTACGCACTTGACCCTTTAAAGTAACTTTGCCATCCACTGTAATAATTTTTATATTTTTAGCATAAGTGGAAAAAGCTTTTTGATTCATTATGTCTCGGCGAATTCTTGCTGTGATTTGTGTATCGCTTGAATTACTTTTTTGTTGGTCTGCGCTTAATTCTCTTTCTTTACTGTCTCTTTCATTGACTCTAGAATTATCATTTTTCTTAACTTCTTCAACACTAGTATTGGCATAAGATGAACTAGCATAAATTATAGAGCATGCTAAAAAAAATGCTTTTTTATTTTTTATCATAAACACCATCCTTCTCTTTCACAGTTGTAAAAATTATTCTGCTTCATCGTTAAATGATCGGCCTTCTTTTCTTTCGTCTCTGTCTTGATCCCCGACTTGACGTCTAGGTTCAGATTCTTTTAGTTTTTTATCATCAGAAGGGCGTTGCGAAGTAGGTTTAGGCTTGTTTACATTACTTGCTTGAAAGTCAGATTGTCTTTGATCAGAGTTAATGTTTAACAATGGACTCGCATGCTTTGCAGAGTCAGTACGATCAGTTTTATTCATTGAGTTGCTTTGTTCTGAATTCATAATAGCTCCTTTTTTAATTGTTACATCAGGAATATTGATGTCGTCGATTGTTTAATTGCAATACGGTTGCCATCAATGCCCAGGGGGAAAGCTAGGTTTTGTTAATCTTGTGGGGCAATTAGCAACACTTGTGTGCAAAAAGACTCGTTAGAAAAATATCAATTTCATTAGAATTAATTTATTTCTTGGCCTAGGTATTGCTAAGAACAAAGATGAAGTCTTGAAATATATTTTTAGAATGGAGAAAAATATGACATTAAAAGCAATGAAAACGAACAAAACATTTAATGTGGTTAAAAAAATCATTGGCAAAAGAATACCTTCAAATTCAACAGTTCAGACAAAGGCAGAAGATATCTCATCATTAATTTTACACGATCATGAAATTATTAAAAAACTCATTTTAGTTTTAAAAGATTCAAAAGTAGGAATTACTAAAAAGAAATCGGCTTATGTACAATTCGAAGAAGCTTTATCCACTCATGCAAAAGCCGAAGAAGAAAGCTTATATGTTCACATGAAAAAACTAGAAGCACTTATTGTTAAAAGCTACGAGGGAGATGTGGAACATGCGATTGCAAGTCAACTCATGAAGGAAATTGATTCACTAAAAAATACCAATGATGATTTGTGGATGTCAAAGGTTAAAGTCTTAGCGGAAATTACTGATCATCATGTTAAAGAAGAAGAAAAAGAAGTGCTCAAAGATGCACGCAAAGAATTTGATCTTGAAGAGAGAGTAGAGATCGGAAGAGAATATACAAAACTGATATCCTTGCTGAGAGGCGGTCAAAACGAAAAAAATATTCAAACGACGAAAATTCCAAAATTGGCAAGAGGTAGGATTTCAAAAAGATAAAAAATCGATTTATATTTGTGAGTTTTTAAAAAGAGGAATTTCTAGAATTTTTCCATGAAAGCCATGGTCTTTTAATTTTTCAGAAAAAACTTCAACTGAGATGTTCTGACTTAGTGGTGGAAAAAAATCATCATGATGGTGGGGAATTACGACTTTGGGCTTAATGATAGCAGTTTGTTTGGCTGCAATTTCTTGTATGGAAGAGTGTCCTTGGAGAGGAGCTAAAAAGTAATCAACTTCAAGTTTTTGATATTCTAATAATTCGCTTTTCGATGCACCAGCAGAACTCATGTAGAGAATTTTCTTACCCTCTGCCTCAAACAGATAGGTTTGAACAAGTCCCTTTGGGTAACCAAGACCCAAGCCACACATTTGCATGCACCCTTTAATTCCACATCTTTTGACCGTCTCAAGAACAAGTGGGAAATCAAATTTTACATGTGAACTGTGAAAAGCTCGCATCTTAAAAGATTTAAAAAGTACTTCTTTGGTAGTCGTGTGCACTAGTCGAGATGAAGGAACACCTCGTAGTTTTAAAATACTGCCAGTCAATCCAGGGGCGAATATTTTAAAATCAGTACCTTTGGAAATTTCTGGTATATCGTAAGTGTGATCAAAGTGTCCATGGCCAACAAAGAGAGCTTGAGAGTTTTCAAATGATTTTGTTGTAAATGGTGATGGCTCACCTTTTCCTCTTGATAAAAATGGGTCAAAGATTATCTCCCCTTCTTTACTCTTTACAATAAAACCAGCGGTGCCAAGCCAAGTTAGATCCATAATTTATCTCACAAAAAAAAGGGCATGAAATTTATTATTCATGCCCTTTTTTACTTTTTCAATAGAACTATTTCCCTTCACCATTATCTGGATGTTCATAGTACATAAGAAATTCACCCGGTTTCTCAGAATCAATTAAGGCCAGTTCAACGACATCTTGATTGAGAGATTTTGTTGCATCAAAAACATCGATAAATAAACCAATTTTTCCTTGAACGATATCACGAGTTTTTGCATCAGCATTAACTGAGCTAAATAAAAACATACCATCTAGGGGTTCAGTCACGCTAAATTCACCCTTTAAAAATGCAGAATCTTTATGTGTAAAAACTCTTTCTCTTTTTTCTTTTGAGACATTAGATGCACTTTCATTAAGTTTAAATTCTGCCCTTAAGTTATCCCCTGAACCCGCAAGATCTAATACTACATCATCAACTTTTGCATATTGAGATAAGTATGGACCAGGTAAATAATTTTTTCTCCACGTTGATTCTAGTTTCGCCTTACTGTATGTAAGTTTTGCAACACCATACTGTACCCCATTTCGTTTTTCATCATCTTCTTTTGGAAAAAATATTTCTATTGGCTCACCTTCGTTTACACTCGAAATTGTTGCTCCGGCTAATGCATCACCAACCGTCTCATCTTTAGCCAAAGTCAAAAGGCGTGGTTTGCCTTCTTTTTTCTCAATTATTTTTTCTCCACTTGCCACTAAAGGCCAAAGTTCAAATGTACCCTCATTGGCAGATGGAGTTGCTTTATAAGCTGTAATTTTGCTTGTAATGCTATTGAGAAATCCAACTTTCTTAGCAACTGCTGGCATCTTGTTTGAAATGATGTAGCTGGGTGCCATTTTAATGAGGTCAACATATTCAAGCAAGACAACGTGGTAACTACCTCTTTCCCCTTCAACTTCATGAAGATAAATTCGAGTAGCAGCCTTATTTGGGCCCTTGTGCCCTTGTCTATATTCAGACACGCCTAGATAAGTTCCACTTATGTCTTTTTCTGCGGAAGCGACACTTCTGAGCTTCGGAGGCGTCGAACAAGCAGAACTTAAGAGAAGAAAAGATAAAAAAATTGTTTGTTTCATATATATTCCTAAAATGAGTTAATTACTTCGCCCAAGGTTCAAAAGCAGTTCTCAATCCTTTCATGTGTGGCTTAAGTTCCGGCATGTGTTTAGCGATAATTTGGTGTAAAAAACCTTCTCGGTCGATGTATTCCAATCCCGACTTAGTATAAGTTTCTTCATTATAATTATCAGTAAAGAATCTATCCGCCATTAATCTTCTTGAAGCCATTAGAATAAAAATTTGAAATTGCGTTTCACCAAAACCAAAATTATGTGGACGAACTTCTTCACCAAGTGTTCCTACCAAAAGATCGATCATTTCAACATTGTCATTTCCATTGTCGTCTTTACCGTAAACACGGTTAAATTTTTCAATAATTTTTAGTTGTCTTACATCTAATGGTTTTTTATTAGAAAAGAAATCTTTGTAAGAAGAAATAGGCTTAAGACCAATTGCTCTTCTAAATTGATTATAACGAGGAACACCTCTTTCTCTATCTCTAATTATGTCAACCATCCCTAAGTCCATTTTTCCGTGGCCAGGAATAGTAAGTTCTTGCATGAATTTTGGAAAGTTATTAAGTACTAGTTGACCAGGAAGTTGAACACCAAAAGAATAATAAAGATCTTTTAAGTCATTACTCGCCATAATTGGATAACTTTTTTCGTTTCTGGTATCAGCAAAGTTAACTGCATTAACTTCATTTTTATTAGACATTGTTCTAAATTCTAATTTTTCTGGTAATAGAGAGTGGAGTCTATAAACAGAAGTGAATTCTTCTGTAATGCTAAATGGAACACCATGGTTATCCATTTTATCACCAACAATTCCACCTACCGCATAACCTGATTTTGTTCCAGGAAACCAGTCTGTTTTGTTAAAGAGAGGAAGTTTTTTAAGATACTTTGACCAAGTTTGTGGATTAGCAGCACCATACCAGTTAATAAACATACCTTTTCTTAAAGTATCATTAGGAAGAATTGCAGGAGTCCATTCAATAGTATGAATTTTTGCCAAGATAGCAGAATTTATTAAGCGAGATAATTGAAAAATATGTTCATCAAGCTCTTTCTCAGTAAAGTATTTTACGTCTTTCTCATTTGTAAAAATCCATTTACCTGATTTCTGATCAAATTTTGCATTTTTTTTCATCAACATATCTGCAATCGAATTGTGCTCTTTCACAAATAATGTGTGCAGCATACTGAGGCCGACCCACCAATTATCTTTAAATCCTGTAGCTTCATAACCTTGATTTTGCTTATTCATAGCTACGTTCAAGAGACTGTTTTTCGGTAGTATTTCTCTTCCGTTAACAATTGCAGTTGTCATTTTTCCCTTAGAAAAAGATCTAAGTGAATTTGACTCTGCTTTACTACTACCATAAATTTGAGATCCATCCCACCAGTGTGTAACATCATTAGAAGTTACTTTTCCAAAATCATTTTTAAACGAATCTGAATCAGTGTTATTTTCCTTTGTTCTTTCAATTAAAATATCAGGTTTACCATCGACAGGGACACGGTGTGGATTTTTCTCTTCATTTTTACCATGAGTCAACCAGTCATGATTCATAAATTGAATCCAGACTGCAGCAAGCATGTTTAAAAAAGGCACAGGCTTAAAGTCACCTCTTGTAAAAAACTCTTGAGAAATTAAAGCAGGATTTGGTGTCATTAAATTTTCTGCAGCATTTTGATCAATATATTCAGGGCCAATGTTGCGACCAAAAGCTACCCCTGCAGCACCGACATGAGGATTTTTTAAATCGTTACAAGTTCCATCTTCACTTCTGAAGTTGGTGTTAACCTTTGAGCAATCGACAGATTGATAGCCCTTGTAGTTTACATGGGGATCATGAAGATTATTCTCTAATAAGTTTTCTCGAATATGTTTTAAAACAAGTATTCCACCAACAGTGCCTTTTTCAGACCAGGTTGTCCAAGCTGTATCACCATCAATGTTTTCTGAACTCGGGACACGTTTGTCAAAAGTTGAGACTGGCTTGTTGGTTCCTGGAATTTTAGGCATTGTACTTGTGACATTAACAGGTGTTTGTGCACAGGATGAAATTGTCAAACTGAGAACAACCAAGGCGGCGGGCAAGATCCTTTTATTCATGTAAACTCCTTTTACATTAACGAGATAATTGAATACTAAAACTTCTAAATTTTTTTAAAGTTAACTAATCTACTAAAGTAATCTGCTAAATCTTAATTCTAGATAGTATACATTGTTTTTGTTTTGCAGTTAGGAATATTTTGGAATGATTAACAATAATATTCCTAAATTAAGAAATCCTTTAGTTTTGAAAAATAAATCAGATTGATCTTTGAAAGAATTATTAACCGAGTATAATTTAGTCAAATTTGAGTTTTAAATTAAAGAAGTAATTTAGTACGTTATGTACCCTTGGGAGTTAATGTGAAAAAAGTTTTTTGGACGGTTGGGATTTTGGGCTTGAGTGCCTTTACTTTTTTTGCACTAGATACGGATGTTGAAAATGTAAGAATTCCAGCGTCTGTACCTACAAATTATGAGTCGCTTAAGGGTTGTGAGAAACAAGACATTCTCTGGGAAAAAGCAGTGGGATCAATTCATAAAGAATTACCAGACTATAAGAAGATGGGACTTCCACAATTAATTGGAATGGGCATGCAAGAAATCGAAATCAAAGGTAACTTGTATTCAGATTTTTCACCAGCAGGTTGGAAAAAATATTTACATCGTAGAGGAGCACTGGCCAAGGTAAAAATAGTTCCAGTCGAACATAGTTATACCGGGGTATTTCAAGGGGCAGAATGTGCAATTCTTCGCCTTTCACTCACTTATAAAACAGCTGGTAATAAACCAGTAGCACCAGGTCTTGCTTTAAAGGTGCTTAGAGATGGAACTTATAGTGCAAACATTTCAGCACTTGTGTCACTTGAAGGACAAGAGAAAAACTTTAACTTCTTTAGGCACCCTATGTCGAACATCGTGCCAATAAGCTCAAAATTAGGACAGAAGCTTGTACATGGAATTTTTAGTACGGTCTCAAACTTCCCAGAAGAATTAATTCTGGAAGATATGGCAGAAATAAATGCCCAAGGTGAAAAAACCGCAAGTGCACTTTCACCTCGACAAATATTTTTTGTTCCTGGTAAATCAGTCGCAACATTTTCTTCAGATGAGCATGACGTGAGAGAAGATTTTTTAAAAATTCCAGAGGGTACCGTCATCTACCAAATTTTTGCTCTTACTCAAAAGTATAAAGATTTTGATTATTCAAATTACAATTCAGAAAGTGCAGATGAGTTTTTAAAAGAATCAGAGCATATTGCGGACATTGTTACGACTTCTGAATTTACTACATCAGAGTTTGGGGATGATGGAATTTTTTTCCGGCACCAAATAAGGCCTTAATAAATTAATCAGCTTTTTTAAATGACTTTAAAGTGTCAATTATAATTTGAGTGATGATTATCATCCATGGAAAAACAATTAGTGAAATTGCAACAAAGGCAATTGGAATAATCAGTCCACCGTATGCAGAAAATGATTTGTCTATGACGTTATATTTTGTAACAAAAAATGAGACTATCACACTAAAAATAAACCCAATAAAATTAGCTAAAGCGAAGTTGTTTTCTTTTTGACGTCGGCGCCTTATTAGATAAAAAGTAAAAACAGGTAAGATTAAATATAATATAAAGCCTAAGTAATAAATTAAAAACAGGTAAGTGTTTTTCTTCTGTAGTTCATCATCTGAATTTGAAGTTTTAATAGGATTAATTGTTCGATTCAGTACGGGCTGTGAGTCGGTTTTTACCTTGACCAAATCTTTTTGCCTAGAAGTCTCTTGAGCATTTAATAGTCTTTTATGGAAAACCATTTTTTCTTCAGCTTTTTTCTTAAAAGACTCGAGTTCTTCAGAAGTTAATACCTCTCGAAGAATAGAGAAGTTTATATTGTTTCCAGGAATACCAATTGCGGGTGAATTATTCAATTCTAGATTACTAAGTATAAAAGATTTATATTCTTTATAGGCAAAATCTACATTTCCTGTAACGAGCTTACTCCAGGCCAGTAGATGTCTTAATAAAAATATGTTCTTATTTTCACTAGCTAATAATTCAAGTTTTGGAATTAAGTTCGTTAATATATTTAATTGAGATGGTTCAATATCTATAGGGTCAATAACACCTAAGCTAGAAAATTTATATAAAAGTCTATGGTCACTAAAAAGATGGAGAATCGTTTCTAGGTACAAATGTTTTGTTAGAGATTCCTCATGTACTTTAAACTCTTCTTTTAAAAGAACATCATTTAGAAAATTTGCAAGAAAACTTGCAAGCTCGATATTTTTAGTAGGTTGCTTTTGCTCTTGCATTTTAACTAAGGCCAACTTCGGTTTGAAGTTAGTCATCTGCACAGGTGGGCTTGCAAAAGAACTCATTGATAGAGCTAGGATAAAAATGGCTAAAAATTTCATCATGACGATAATCCTTAGTTTATTATAATAACTAGTTGGTTTCATGCAAGCGAAGAATACTCTATTGAAGAAATCAGGCACTTGACTTGAAGTGAAAGCTTCTATTGTATAGTTGAAATCTATCGTGGCATACAGCTAATCAATTTAACCAATTCTTCAAAATAGCAGATAATGAATTCATAGTAATACTTATGGAGGTTTTATGATTTATAAGAAAAATTTATTGAATGTTGTCGCTTTGACAGTTCTTTTTTCAGTTTTGCCTTTAAGTGCAGCGGAGGTTGATGGTTCAATGTGTGAAAAAATTTATTCACAAACATCACAAAACAAAGTTGAAGAAATTAAGATTGCCAATGGAGTTCTGAGTGTTCTAAAAAAGGAAAAAATAGAAGTTCAGGATAGATAATAATTAAGCATTAAAAAATGCACCTACACGAGTCAATTTATGAATAAAAAAATTACAAATTGGAAAAATAAAAAAGTATGGCTCGTGGGTGCGAGTGATGGAATCGGCGCGGCCCTTGCTAAAAAATTCCTGTCAGAAGGTGTCGATCTATATGTAAGTTCCAGAAGAAAAGAAAAATTGTTGGATGTTGTAAAAGGCTACAGCAATGCTACGGTTCTAGCTTTTGATGTAACTGATTTATCAGCAGCTGAAGAGGCAATTAAACAAATTCCCGAATTAGATTTAGTTATTTTTATGGCGGCTGATTATTCGCCAATGAAGTCAGATAACTTAGATGCGAAAAGAGCGGGGCAAATTGTCGATGTAAATTTAAAAGGTGCGATAAATATTTCGAGTGTGGCAATCGAAAAATTTCTTAAACAAAAAAGAGGTCATCTTTCTTTAGTCGCAAGTGTTGCAGGTTTTGTAGGCTTACCGGAATCCTCTGTTTATGGAGCTACCAAGGCTGCTTTAATTAATTTTGGTGAAAGTCTCGCACATGACCTTAAGCCTTTAGGACTTGATATCTCGATTGTTAATCCAGGTTTTGTAAAAACGCGATTAACTGAAAAAAATGAATTTGATATGCCATTTATTATGACGGCTGAAGAAGCCGCACTTGAGATTTTTAAAGGTTATGGAACTGGCAAGTTTGCGATTACATTTCCATTTATATTTTCATTGTTTTTTAGAACGATAAGGGTACTTCCCTACTGCTTGCACTTTAAGATGATGAAAGCACTTGTTAAAACTTAAAAGAATTAGCCAGCATCAACTTCAATATTAAAGACTTCTTCTTCATCGTTCCACTCAGCAATGATATGTAGAGGATGACAACAAACTTCACAATCTACAATGAAATCTTGTTTCTCACCTTCTTCAACATAAATTTCAAGAGGAATAGTTTCAAAGCAAAAATGACATTTTATTTCCATAGATGGATCTTAGTCGTAAAAAAGGTCAAAAAAAAGGGCCATCTTAGATTTCTCCTTGATGACCCTCTTTTAATTTTGTTTGGTTAAACAATTAGTAACGGTTTCTTCCGCCACCGCCGCCGCCACCAAATCCACCGCTGCGAGGTCCGCCACGGTTATCATTTGGAGTCATTGGCTTAGCTTCGCTAACAGTCATTGGACGACCGTCAAACTCAGATCCATTGAATTTACTGATAGCATCTTCTGCTTCTTCATCAGTAGACATTTCGATAAATCCGAAACCTTTTGATCTTCCAGTTTCACGATCCGTGATAACTTTTGAAGAGTCTACAGTTCCGCATTCTTCGAATTTTTCTCTAAGAATTTGGTCGTTTGCTGAGTACGGAAGATTTCCGACATAAAGTTTTCTACCCATAATTACCTCCTTAAGGCTTTGGGGCCGCTTAAGAGGAGGGCTTATACTTTCCACTAATCTAAAGACGACTGACATTAACAATGGCACCCTAACAGAGTGCTTATTAAAATACTATCATTAAAATTAATATTTACCTAGAGGGATATTTATTGTGCGTTATCAAGTGCTTGGAGGAAAAATAAAAAGTTCGGCTATTTCTTCGGAGAAGTTTGTTTAGGCCGACTATTATTTCTTGGAAACCTTCTATTGTTAGATGAACGACCGCCTCTCAGCGTGTTTTCACCATCTATAATGGCCTTTGCTCTACTTGAAGATATTAGCCTAGCGTCAACAACTTTTTGTGAATGAAATGGATGAGATTCAATCACTGGAATAGACTTACCAATTAACTTTTCTATGTCTTTCAAAAAAGGCTTTTCGTCTGCGTCACAAAACGAGATGGCAATTCCACTGGCCCCTGCTCTTGCAGTTCTCCCGATTCGGTGAACATAACTTTCGCTTTCATTGGGAAGATCGTAGTTAATAACGTGGGTAATATCATCAATATCAATTCCTCGTGCAGCAATGTCGGTCGCTATGAGTACACGAATTTTTCCTGCCTTAAAATTTTCAAGAGCCTTTTGTCTTGCTGACTGCGACTTATTTCCATGTATCGCTTCAGCGATAATTTCAAATTTTGCTAGGAATTCAACGATTTTATTAGCACCATGTTTCGTTCGAGAAAAGACGATAACTCGACTAAGTTTTTTGTCTTCAAGAATATATTTTAAAAGTGGTCGTTTATTTTCGCGATCAACAAACATAACATTTTGAGCAATGAGTTCTGCAGTAGAAGAAACTGGTGTGACTTCAATTCTCACCGGATTGACTAATATTGATTGAGCGAGTTTTTCAATTACTGGTGGCATTGTCGCCGAGAAAAATAGATTATGACGCTTTTTAGGAAGGAGTTTTAAAATTTTATTAATGTCATGGACAAAGCCCATGTCGAGCATGCGGTCTGCTTCATCAAGAACAAAAACTTCAAGCTGAGAAAGTTTAACAAAGCCTTGTTCAATTAAATCTAAGAGTCGTCCAGGGGTTGCAACGAGAACGTCCACACCTTGAGACAATGCTTTTACCTGAGGAGATTGCCCGACTCCGCCAAAAATGACAGCATATTTTAATTTTAAATTTTTTCCATAAATTTCAAAACTTTGATGAACTTGAATCGCTAATTCTCGCGTAGGTGTGAGAACTAAAACACGTGCATGACGAGGTGTTGTTTTTTGGTCTGCCAAAACCAAACGATGGAGAATAGGTAATGCAAATGCTGCAGTTTTACCTGTACCCGTCTGTGCACAGCCCAAGAGGTCTCTCCCTTCAAGAAGTAAAGGTATTGCCTCGGCCTGTATGGGCGTAGGTTTAGTATAACCCGTTTCGCTGAGTGCGATCTTCAATGGTTCAATTAAATTAAGTTCTGCAAATGTTTTTGGTAAATTAGGCTTCATATTTTTTCAACCTACATTCTTTGAAAGAAAGAAGCAACTATTTATAGAAGGAATTCAAGTAGTGAGCGAGTTCTTTTTCCAGGTATTTTTTTTGGCCAGGTATTTCAATTAAGCATCTGTCGACAAACTGGCTTGCTGTTTCATTTTCACTTTTAGTCATCCCGTATTGCTTGATTTTCTTGAGAAACTTTAAGTATCTTTTTTCGTTGGGATTTAATTTTTTAAGACCGAAAAAATAAAAGAGCATTGAAAAAATTCCAAGAAATGCTAATAGTGATGTGACAAAAATCCAGCCGACTGGAAAATTTTTAGGTGTGAGTGATCTTAAAGTTTGAAGTTGTTTTTCTCGGTCAAAGTTAATCATCGAACCACTTAAGCGCGAATTCAGGGAATCAATCCATAAAAAAGCATTATTGAGTGACTTAAAGTTAAAATTATCTTTAGATATTTTGATATTTAAAAAAGTAAAAAATGGTTCTCGGCTATCAAAAAATTCAGAAGCGGCCATCGTTAGTCTATCTGGTACAACCAGTGTTGTAGGATCTACTCTAAGCCATCCTTTGTTTTTTAAATAAACCTCTACCCATGCATGCCCATCAAGCTCACGAACAATAACAGAATTGTCGTAAGGATTAAATTCACCACCCAGATATCCTAATACCACTCTGGAAGGGATATTATAGATACGCGCCAAATAAGCAAATGATAATGCAAAATGGGTACAGTAGCCCTTTGATCCATTGAGAAGAAAGTCTTCAATTGATGAATAGGTCGGTGGAGTTGTACTGTATTGAAACTCTTTTTTTACAAACATTTTTTTCAGCTGAGCCAGTCTTTTTTCATCATCTTCAGGCAAAAGAGGTGTCTCGAAAAATTGTTCTTTTATTTCTTCTATTCTTTTGGGTTTTATTTTAAGAGCTTTTCTTTCAATGAGTGGGTTAAAGTTTTGGAGTCGATCGCCATAGTTTCCTGAAACACTATAAGATAAATCACCTCGAGAAATAACTTTTAATCTAAAACTACCATCAGTATATTTATTAAATGGTAGAACTGAAGTTATTACATCAGCAGAGCCATCCAAAATGGGCATATATTCTTTCATGTTTTGAAAAACTTGAACATTGTAATTAAATTTATATTTAGATGAATTGTTTTCAATTATCTTTAGGCCGCTGTTGGCAGCACTAATAGCTTCATCTGAGATTTGCCAGAGAACAGAAGATTTCCAATAAAGGATTTCAAAAGGTAGGTTACTTTTTTCTAGACCAAAAACCTTAAACACTTGTTCTTTTGAAAGATTGACTGGACCCAGTTGACTGAAGTCCATTTTAGAGTCACCACTAGAAATCATATACTGAAGATCATTGGCGTTTAAAAAGCCTTGGGTGAATCGAGGAAAAGTGTAAAAAAGGACAAAAGAAAAAATAATAGAAGGTGTAATGAGAATCAAAAGCCGCTTGCCACTTAATAGACCAATATCATAGTTTCTTATTTTTAAAATGTAATAGAAATAAAAGAGCATTTTCAAAATGCCAATTGTGAAAATAAGGAAGGTTGAATTTAAAATAAAAAGTGAGCACTCTGTTAATGAAAGAATAAGAAACATGTTGAAATGATCATTTTCAGTTTCAAGCTCCCAGAATTTTAATGAAGATAAAAGCAATACAAAAGATACAGCACACTCTGTAACAAGAAATGGTTTAAACTGAAACTTTAAGAGTGCCATGCAGCCAAAAAGTAAAAGTATTTTTAAAAAAGTGCGAAGTGATTTATTACTAATAAAAAAAGACAAAAGAAGTATGCCAAAAGTAGTGCCAGAAACAACAAGAGGAATTTCTTGATTTAAAATCAAAATATTTATTAAAATAATAAATGCTGTAATCAACTTAATTATCATAACTAGCTAATTCCCTCAGGCAATTCAGTAGGTGAAATGGTGAATTTCCGGGGGCAATAAAGGATTTGTTTCCAAGCTTAAGGCCATAGGGAATATTGCGTGTTTGCATTTCATGAATTGAAAAACAAAGTGAACTCAAAAGCTCTTCGCTGGCATTATCGTCGCAGCTCAAAACAACAGGTTCAGGGTTAACAGCAACATATTGTCTTGTATACCATTTATTAGTTTGCGCCAATTTTTTCCAGTCGACTCTTTTTAGGGAATCACCAGTTTGATATTCACGAATAAAAAACTCATCACTTTCTTTATTGATTAAATCAGGAACAAAGCTTTTTTGAAAATTAGTTCCATTTTTTATTTCAGGGAATACAAACAATCTTAAATCCACAGAATAAAACGTGAAACACCTAAAGAAATTAAAAGGAAATAAAGTTTCAAGGTAAATCTTGTTAATAGATTCACGTCCTCTTTTTTCTCCATGGATGAGAATTTTGATTGAAAAATTATTTGCTGATGAAATGGAGTATGTTTGTTTTTGGTTTTGAATTTTCACGAGGTTCGATTTGAAACTTGGTTTTAAGAAATAATGGCCTTGACTGTTTGAAGTTGAAAAATATAAGGCAATTTCCCTAGATTCTCCTTTGTGTATTTGGGGACTCGTAATAGACACAAGCTTTAGACCACTCAAGTTAAAGTGCGTATAAAACATTGAACCAAGAAAAAGACAAAATAAAATGAAATTAAAAAGTAAAACATAATTGTTAGCGTATGAAAGACCTATAACAAGTAATATGATATTTAATAATACAACTTTGAGCCCATCAAATGTAGGAATTATATAAATTGGGTGATCAAGGCGAGACCCCGCAATCTTGTCATAAAAATAATTAATAATCGATCTTAGCATTTAATCTACTTTAATCTTTCTTATTAGCGTTTGAGTTAACTCTAAGTCTTGATCGAATGTTTGATTTTGAAAGGGTGCAATTCGATGCGAGATAACGGCAGGTAAAATAATCTGAACATCATCCGGCAACACATAATCACGACCATGTATGAGCGCCCAAGCTTTAGCCGCTTTGATAATATCTTTACCGGCCCGAGGGCTTAGTCCTTGAAAAATATCATGAGTTCTCGTGGTTTCTAGAATTTTTAGGACATAATCTAAAAGTTTATCACTAACCTTAATTGTCTTAAGCTCGCTAAAAAGATTATTGAGAGTTGATGAGTCGATTAGTGGTTTTAGATCATGAAAACTTTCAACATGTGATTCATTGGAAATAATTTTCTTTTCATTTTCGTGATCAGGATACCCAATTTTGATTTTCATCATAAAGCGATCGAGTTGGGATTCTGGTAAATGATGAGTTCCAATTTGTGATCTAGGGTTTTGAGTGGCTACCACAAAAAACGGGAGTGGAAGCTCTAAGGTATTTCCATCTAGGGTAATTTGTTTTTCTTCCATAGCCTCAAGTAGCGCACTTTGGGTTTTGGGTGTACCCCGGTTAAGTTCGTCTGCTAAAATAAATTGATTAAATATTGCCCCTTGAATGAGATTAAACTTACCCTCGTTACTGTTATAAATTTGGATTCCAATTAAATCTGATGGCATAAGATCGTTTGTAAATTGAATCCTTGCAAAGGATAGATCTAAAAGCCTGGCCATCGTTTTAGCAAAGGTTGTTTTCCCTGTACCAGGTACATCTTCGATCAGGAGATGGCCTTGAGAAAGAAAACAACAAAGTGCTAATTTAGTTTCCCTAGATTTGCCGAGGACGGATTTTTCTGCAGAAGATAGAAAGTTTTGAATTATTGGTTTCATTGGTTCTCACAAGATTTTTGAATGCATACATCAATGCTAATTGAATTATGAGATTTATCAATTTAGATTGATCATATGGATAATTTTTTATTGCCCTTTATGGGTTTTCTTACTGGATTAATAGACTCGGTCGTCGGTGGAGGTGGACTTATTTCTCTTCCAACTTTATCCATAATTATTGCGCCAGGTGCACCCGCCATTGGGACAAATAAAATTGTTGGAACTGTCGGAGCAGCAATAGCTTTATTCGTTTATGCCAAAAAAGGGCATTTGAAATGGAAAGAAGGAATCGCTTTTTCTTTGGTTTGTGCCGTTGGTTCTTACAGCGGAAGCTCGCTTGCCCCTTTTGTCTCAATTGTGTTTTTTCGCTATCTTTTGATTGTGATGTGCCCAGTACTTCTTTGGATAGTCTTTAACCGCGAAAACTTATTTAAAGAACGAGAAAATTTTATAAAGCCACATCCTGCAATCTTTTTTTTAAGTGCTCTCTTGAGTGGTTTTTATGATGGCTTCTTTGGCCCTGGTGGTGGGACTTTCATGTTTCTTAGTTTATTTCTCGGCACTGGACTTCCTTTGTTAAGCTCTATTGCGATATCAAAACTTGCCAATACTTTTTCTGCTAGTACGGCCCTCGTTACTTTTTCACTCAATGGATATGTACATTGGAAAGAAGGAATTTTAATGGCGCTTGGAATGGCTGTTGGGGCTTATGTCGGTGCAAGTTATGCCACGAGAATGGCCAATAAAATAGTTCGTCCGATGCTGACAATTATTGTGATTCTTTTAATGATAAGACTTTTATTTTTTGAAGCATAAAAAAGGGAGCTCGAAAGCTCCCCTCTAATCGTATGCTTTATTTTATCAGACGTGATTAAAACTTAGCATTAAGGTCTAATTGAATTCTAGAGTAATTTTTTGCAGCTGTTGAAATGTTAGCTTTTCCACCGAAGTAGTTAGCAGCAACAGAAACAGCAGAATTTACTTGGTAACCAGTTTTCACTTTGTGACCACGGCCATTTGTTGAACCAGAATAGAATGATTCACTGTCTGTGAAAATAGCAGCAGTTGCAAATTCTTCAACTTCTCTGTAATCATATGAAACCATCCATGAACCAGCTTCTTTTAAAGAATTAACTTTAACACCGGCCATATAAGCGTTTGCTCTATCAGATGTGTTTCCGGCAACATTTTTTGAATAATCAACAAATAAAGTTACAGGTAAAGAAATTGGAAGTTTTACTTCTAGGCCAGGATTTACAACTTGGAAATCAACTGCTTTACCATTGTTAGTAATTGCAAGTGTGTTTCCGTAGTTGTTAAAGTTGTAAAAAGTTGCAGCTAATAGGTATTTTGTTTCGCCAAATCCACCTTTAGCAGCTAATTGATAAGCTTGAAGAGTAGATTCTTTTGCATTTAGGTCTTTATCTTGAACGATTTGAAAGCTACCGATGTTACCCATCAATTCCATTTCACCAAGGGCCATTTTGTGACTAAGGTGTAATCCATCTAGGTTTACATCACCGTCCCAAAGCATATCAGATCCACCAACCATGCTGTATTTAACACCCATACGACCAACTGAAAGTGCAAGTCCTTCAGCAAGATCATAAACTAAGTTAGCTCTATCAAGTTTGAAATCATAATTTAAACCAATAGTTGCAGCTGCTCCATTGTCGTTAGTTGTTTGGTTAACAGTAGATTTTCCTGTACCAGTAGCAAGTCTAGCTTCGATTTTTACGCCTTCAACTGGAGTTGCAGCAGCACCTAATCTTAAAGCAAGTCTTTCTTGGTTAAATTTCTTGTACTGAGCTGCATTTACTTGTTGGTTGTTTCTTTCATAACGGTACTTGAAATCCCCAGACCATGTAATTCCTTCGGCCATTACAGCAGAAGATGCAGCAGATACGAGTGCGAGTGTCATCAATCTTTTCATTGTTTTTCCTTAATTAGCGGTTGATAAAATTGCGTTGTTATTAAGTTAAGCAATTAAATTATGATTTGTTTATTAAAAAATGATCAAGATTCTTTCAAAAAGTTCAATTCAAACAGATAATAGACTGAACATTGTTATTTTTTTGTTAAAGGCATTTTATAATATGGAAACATTAGAGCAAACATTTAAATCGGAGACTAAAACAATCAAGTTTTTGATGCGTGCTTTATTTTTTCTCATTCATCTCGCAATCATGACTGAATTTGTAGATAATCCCAAATTTCGAATTGGTATTAGATTAGTATTTTTTCTTTGGCTGGCAAAACCCTATTATGAAACTATAAAACTTCGCTTTTATACTTACTGGTCTTTTTCAATTGTTCTATTTTTTTACCTCATCTATAAGATGTATGAACAATTCTACGTATTGGATCATAATCACATAGCGATTCTTTATATGTTATCAACTGCAGTATTGTTATTAAAAATGTATCTACTGTCATCGCCAATTTATTACCCTCAAGTCAGTTGGTGGGAATATGACTTTCGATATAGAGATGACTTGAAAATAATGATAAAATCTCAAGAACAAGAATATAAGGCAAGGCTCACTGATTTAAGAAGACACGCTGGGTGTGTTGCTGTTTTTCAAGATTTAAAATTGGGAGATGAAATTATTGTTCACGCTGAACTAGATGATGACTTAGTTATTTTGCGTGGGCTCGTCATGAGTAAAAGACGTGACATAATTGGAAGACCACTTATTTATGGTGTCCAGTTTAAGTTTGATAGTCGAAGTAATAAAAAGAGGTATGTGAGTTTGGAAATTATGTGGAAAAGACAAAAGAAGAGTAAAAATAGAATGAAGTTCGCGCGTGCATAACAATATAAATGATCACTTATGGATGATGGATGAAGCCTTAATTGAAGCCTTTAAAGCCTACAGAGAAGATGAAGTTCCTATAGGGGCAGTGATCGTGGGCCCAGAGCGAACAATATTATCGAGAGCTCACAATCAAAAAGAAAAAGCTAATAATCCATGTGGGCATGCAGAAATTTTAGCCATTACAGAAGCAGCAAAAAAAATAAATAACTGGCGACTCATTGATTGTTCAATCTACGTGACACTTGAGCCATGTCCAATGTGCTTAAGTGCACTTGTGCAATCAAGAATTGGAAATTTGTTTTTTGGTGCTTATGATGCAAAAGGTGGTGCCCTAAGCCTTAATTATAACTTCTATAAAGACAGGAAACTTAATCACACTTTTCCGGTTTTAGGTGGACTTCGGCACTTCGAATGCTCTAAGATCTTATCAACATTTTTCAGAGAAAAGAGACAAAGCTACAATAAGTTTTAACGGAGAATTGGCCGAGTGGTCGAAGGCGCTCCCTTGGAAAGGGAGTATACGCGCGAGCGTATCGTGGGTTCGAATCCCATGTTCTCCGCCATTTTACGCTAACTATTTCGGCCCGTTTGGGGCTAATTTCCGAATAAGTGTTGATAGTAAAAAGAAATTTCAATTCCAGAATACAAATGTTTATCTATTATCCCCTCTTTGAACCGTTACAGAAAATTACAGAGCGTTACAAAGCTGTGCTTGGTTGTGCTTAAACTAAGCACAACTTAGATTTTTTTGTGCTTGGTAATTTCACGTTTGATAAAAACCAAGCACACCAAGTTTTTTATCACCCAAAATTGTGACCAATCGTTCATGTCTCCTTTGAAATTAAAAGAGAGTTGGACGATTGGTATTTTTGTATTTAAGGGAGGTTTTTATGGCCAAGAGAAGGAGCAGTATAAAAATTGAGACTAAAGAATCACTAGCACTGAGACGTATGCGGAAAGCCACTGGACTGTCGATCATTGCCGCCGCAAAGGCTTCAGGCCTTAATGTCAGCAAGATCAATCATTGCGAAAGCGGTAGGGCCAAACCCGATCCTCAGTTCATTGAAGCTTTTTTAAAGGCCTTTAACTTTACAAAGGAGGACTGGGACATGTTTCTTAATGGAGAAAAAACCGTATATGAAAAGAGAGATGAGTGCATTGGTATGGTTGCTGAGCTGGCATTGGATAAAATTGAATTGGTCTGGGGGTTGCTGAAGAACTTAAAGTAGGAAGGGTGTCCCCAAATGCTTAATAAGCATTGATAATATTAGTTGTTTGGACACCCTCGGAATAATCACGCTCATTTAAAAAATATTTTTGGGTCTGTTTAAGATTGTTTACAAGAACCGTATAATCCTTTGTGACCATTACTAAGATTGAGATGATGGAGAAGACGTAGTATGGATTATTTTGTAGGGATCGATGGCTGTGACTTGGCCGTCTGCGGTTTAAGACAAAAATATGTTAGGCAACAGCTAATGCTATATAACACTTTTGCGAATAAGTTGTCTGGCTATAGAGATTACTGCAAATTTGTTCCAGATAATCAAAAATTTATAACAAGCTTAAAGGTAATCAGTCTAAAAAAGATTGTGCCTAAAGAATATCATTACCTTTTAGAAGAAAAAAGTGGAGATAAAAGCAATGCTTATGGAGCATTGGCACGGCTGTATTCAACTAATCGAGAAAAACATAAAGAGTGGTGGAGCAAAAGGAACCAAGCATTTTCTTTAATAGTAAAAGATATCAAAGACCCAATTACGGTTACAAGAAGTAGCTGGGGAGGAAAAATAACAGAGAAGGGTAATCCTCATGGTGGAATGATATTTCATGTTGGTCGACTGGCTCCATACAACCACGCATTTATGAATGATGCCGAGGCAAGAATAGTTTTTGAGCAGAATTTAATTAAGGTGTTTGGAGTAAATCGGTAAATTCAAAAAAGTCTCCTCAGTGCTCTAAAGCACGAATGTTGTAAAATAAGTTTGCGTACATTTTTTAGCAACATTCAAACATTTGAAGGAGACCAGTATGTTTAATTATTATGTAGCAGTGGATTGGGCAATTGCCAATATGGCAATCGCAAGAATGACGGAAAAATCTGATGATATAAAAGTCATAGATGTTCCATCAAGTATTAAAGAAATGCAGATATACTTAAAAAACTTAAAAGGAACAATTTGCTTAACCTTTGAAGAAACATCGACTTCACAATGGCTATATACTGAGCTGAAAGAGTACGTTGATAAATTAGTTGTTTGTGATCCCTATCGAAATAAATTACTAAGTGAGGGACCTAAAAATGACAAAATTGATGCAAAGAAATTAGTAATGCTACTTAGGGCTGGACTCCTAAAAGAAGTTTTTCATTCCAGTGATAAATTTATTGAATTGAGAAAAATAGTAAGTGGTTACGAAGACACAATAAAGGCCGGTGTAAGACTTAAAAACCAAAGATCATCAATGTTTCGATCAGTAAATAAAGATCACAAAAAAGAAACAGAGCTGATAATAGATGCGGATAAATTTGTACTTGGTGGTGTTGACATGCAAATTAAATACTATGAAGCTGAAAAATTAAGATATAAAAATGAATTTGCACGACTAAAAAAAGCACATCCTGAAATAAAAAGATTATGTGATATTCCAGGAATAGCAGACATATCTGCAGTTAAATTAGTTGCAAGAATTGTTGATGCGAATAGATTTCCCAATAGAAATAGCTTTTTGAGTTACTGCGGGCTCATTAAACTTGAAAAAATGAGTGGTGGAAAAAGCTATGGGAAGAAAACACCTCGTTTTTGTCGTCCATTAAAAGCTGTTTTTAAAACAGCAGCATTGGCAGCAATTGATGGAGACAACGAATGTGGAGATTATTGCAAATACCTTATAGAGACAAAGAAATATTCTGACAGAAATGCAAGACATGCTTTGTCGAGACGAATTGCCACAATCACTTATGGAGTAATGAAAGGAAATATAAAATATGATGCTTTAAAACGAAGGAACAACATAGAACGAAACAAGATGGATACAAGTAAAACATAGATCTATAAGTTTATTTTTGAATAATTTATTTTAATAATAGTTGTTGATAATAACCTTATAGATGGGAAGAGATTGCTCATTTATATGATAGCATTTAATAGCTCAGGAGATCGGTTAGCACCTTCCCTTTTTCTTAAATTTATAATGGCCCAAATTTATAGCCAATGTGTAGGGGGATATTTAAAAATCCCCCTACACATTGGCAAATTAGAGAGCCCAGATAGACGTGTTGGAAAAACTATAAAATATCCAATTGAAAAACTTATAAAGAAAAGGTTATTAACGTTAAAAGTGGAACAGATAAATTGTAAAAAATACTTTAAAACCAGGCAGGATTTTGTCATCATTCCCAACATAAGTTAATGTGTGGTGCGAAGTCCGGAGACCGTAAGTCAAGAATTTCTTGTAATGGGAGACTTTTTTTCTTGACCTACTTTTTGATAGACATATAAAGATTCATAATCTTCACATTGCTGTAGATTTTAACTATTCACTTGAGGATTTAATCATCACCCCATTGGTAGATGCAGGACGAGTGAAGGATTGCAATGGTTCCATTTATATTAATCCCAGTGAAGCCGATTCAACTGTAATTGTTTTTTATAATAAATCAGTCAGAGATGAAACCTATCTATCATTGGCAAGATGCGAGATTCGGATAGATGAAAAGATTTTAAAAAAAATTCAACGTAAAGCGGCTTTCTCTAGCAAGACCAAAGCCATGAAAGGCTTAGAGGATAAATTTGCTAGCTTGGAATATTTGCATATATTAAATAATAACGAAATAGATTCCAGAATGGTTGAACTTTTGATTGATTATATTTTTGAAAAATTAAAAAACAGTATCTCTATTAATTTGCCGTCAGGTGAAGTTGAGTTATCTAGAATTCCTTTTGAAAGAGCCATTCGGAATTTTATTTATGGCCTCAATGATCACTCCAGCTATAAGCCCCTTATGGCAGGGAAGCTGCATGAGCTTCAGAGGCAAAGGGTCGCAGCGAGTGAAACGCTGGAACACTTTCTCTATCATTGTTCAAAAAAGGGAATCATGCCAAAAGATTTTTTTAATGATCCTCTAATTGAGGAGAAATTGCCAAGCCATAGGAAGCTTCAAATATTGGTTGAGGTCGACAGAAGGGTCATAGCTGATAAAATAATTCCTTTCTTAAAAAAGCACGGTGATCAATTGATACAACAAAAGAAATGGAAGAAAAAGGATGCTAGCGGATCGTCACATGTACCAGTCATTTTCGTAAAAGTGCTTGATAAATATGAACCTTTAGTCCAAAGCTCAAAACTAGAAAACCATAGTGAATCAATAGAGAGTGGGAGTATCCCCCTGTATCCAAATAAAAATAAAAGTTCAATTGATATACCTACATACCTTCAAGAGATATTTAATGATTCTCAATCGTCAATATTAGCAGGACAACAAAAACCAATCCCCCTACCAACTTACATTCAAGAGATTGCCAGAGATACATCAACTGAACAGGTAGAAAAACAATCGACACTACCAACAAAGCGTGAAGATATTTTTGATTATGAAATACGGAGTCGTGAGGACGATGCCCCCAATACCATGGAGTTGAGAGTGAAGTCTCGCAATGATGTATTGGCTCTACAGTGTATTAGTTAAGTACCCTCTCGCCTTGGCCCCATGGGGGCATTGGCAGGGCGAAGGCTCTGGTTAAAATTAGTCCACTATCTCTAAATCATTTTTGAATTTTCGATAATAATTTGCCAATGTCGCATCTGAGTAGGTATGTATCTTTGAGTAAAGCATCCCATGTAAAAGCTGTAGGTCTAGAAACAATATTTTGAGTAAAGTTCCAGTTGGTTTTTTTTGATCTAAAATAAGGATTATTTTTGCGATTGATAGTTGAAGAAGTTCAGTCGTGGTCTGTTCTTGATCTCCGCCAGATCGCTTACAATCCTTTTTGTAATTTTTTTTATAAGAGTCGCCATCTTCCATCAACTTGTCTTTTAGGTAGCTGAGGTATCCTAGTGCCGCTCTGGCTGCTGGATTGCTTGTTGATAAAGAAGTGTATTCAAAATATCGAGCAATGTTGATAGCTCTTTCAATATCTTTAGAAAAATTGTCTCTGGAAAAAGAGAATCCCGCTTTTGCCCATATCTCCCTTATGTATATCTCCCCCATATTGAATAGATGTAATTGAATAGAAAGAGATTCGCCATAGTTTAGGTTATATTGTAATATAATTTTATCTAACTCTTCTCTAAATGTTTCTATCGTTGATTCGTTTGGTAAGTCGTTTAGCTGGGCAAGAGTATTTTTGGTGTAGGGGTTGTCTAATCCATTAATAAAAATAAATCTTGAATTTTTCACCAACACCATTTCTGTGCTTTTAACGAGAGTGTTTAAGTCTGCAAGATTTTCAAATAGGTCATCCATAATAGCCTCCTAGGGAAGTATAAAATTACATTATATCCATTCTTTAATTTTTATTCCAGAACATCCGTCCACAAGGCACTCAATAATTGGCAATGCCTTGTGGACGAGATTGTTTGAAATGACTTCCAGAATACGTTAAGAATGTCTTTAAGTAACAGATTTAAAGTGACTGAACCTTTTGAAGAGCGTGAAGTACGCTTATGCTCAGGGATACGGCACAAGCGTCTTATGAAACCCATGTTAGATGACAATGTCACTAGCATAGTTGAGCAAGTAAGTCCTTATGTCACTGACTCCATTTGGTTTGGGAAAATGAACTCCCCTCGTAGAAGATTAAAGATTAATGGTGTGCTTGGTTTGGAAATGGAGAAAATTTTAACTGCTCTACTCTCAACACAAACAAATGGAACAATTTTGGATCTCCATAGTTAGTACAAGAATAATCCAAAAATAAAATGGAAAGAAAGTATTATATAGGCCATTAGTCAGACAGAATAATAAAGAAGGGGCAAGTTTAACATGAATGATATTAAAATTGAAAATCAGGAAGAAGACTTACTTGAACAATTAACACAAGAGGATACAGGGATTTTAAAAGAACCACTTGATTATCATGCCCCTAGTAAAACTTTAATTATAGCTGTTTCGATGAATTATCAGCTTGTTTTTGAAGCAACTGAGAAGATTGAATACAAACTAGTGTCAAATTCTTTATTTAAGTTCAATGATGCTGACAAGGCAAAGGTGAATATTTTTTGTATTGAAACTTTAAAAAGAGGAATTAGCAGTGGCAATATTGACATAGAATTATTCGATGACATCATAAGCATACTAAAGGGACAAATCTGTGCGGATGATGATGTGATTCATCTAGCTGCAGCTTATATTCTTCTATCATACCTATACCCTATTTTTAGAGCCGTCCCTTATTTATACTTCAATGGACCAGCAGCTTCTGGCAAGTCTACATTTGCTCGTTTAATTTCGATGCTGGCCTTTAATGGCACCCATCTGGTTGGACCAACATTGGCCGCAGCCAGGGATGCCTCTCATTACTCTAGAGGGTTAGTAAGTTTTGATGACTGTGAGTTTTTATCTCATAATGACAAAAATACCCAAGCGTATCGCAGTGGGCTTTGTAGTGGATCAGAATGTTTGGCCAAAACAAGACTTGCAAATTCAAATGGAGAAATTCGAGAATATTATATAGGTGGTCCCAAGTTGTTTAATTCCATAAGTGGATTGGAAGACGTTTTAGGCACCCGTAGTATTTGCATTAAGACGAAACAGGCAGATGCAGATTTTATTTGTGATAGAAACTTGAGAGAAGATTCTGATGAAGTAAAAAAAATTAGGGCCAGAGGTATGTTATTTGCTCTAAAGAATCATCGGAAAATTTCAGAAAATTTTGAAAGAATTCACCGTATATCAAGCCGTGAACATGAGTTAAATAATTCACTGGTCGCAATTGTTATGTTTTTCGATCAAGACTTATCAACTAAGTCAACACGGCGTAAAAAAATAGAGTCTGCATTTGAAAAAAATAAAGAAGCTAAGAAAGAAAAAAATGGATTTGATAATTTATTAATTAAGGCTCTCTGGGATCTCTGGGAAGAAATTGGATTTTCAAGTTATTTTACCGTTTTAAATTCTCAACTGAAAGATGAAATAAAAAGTATGCCTAGTGGAGATATTCCAAAAAATAACCAAGCGTTGCAGACCAAAATCGGTGAAACTCTTCAATCACTTGATCTGGTGAAAAAAGAGTCAAGGCCAAGAATAGGTAAACTAAGGGCAACTCAATATCTAATCGCTACAGAAATTTTGAATAGCATTTTAAAAAAGAGGTTCCCTGATTTATGGATGTTATCTTCTGAAGGTAGGGTGTCCAAAAAGACACTGAAGCCATTGAAAACTGGTTCTGAAGGGACACCCCTGCAACAAAAGGAACCTGTAGATTTAGAAGTGCCAGAGAATTTTTTGTTTTGAATTAACTTCATAGAAATAACTAATTGATAATTTTTTTAAGGAAACGTTTTATGAATGACAGAAGGCTTGATAGAGAACTAGAGGAAAGAAAAATTACATTTGTTCCAATGAATAAAGATATTTCAGAGTTCTCTGATGTCTTAGTAGGACACCGTAAGCATGTCAGGTCAACTGAGAACAATAAGGTAGAAAAGCTAGACCAGTATAAATTAAGTGGAAAAATTATAATTAAAAATCAAAAAATAATGGAAAGAAAAATTATAGTAATATCTTATGATAAAAAATTAGGACGTTTAAATATTGAACAAGATGGTACTTTTAAATTTTATGTAAATTTTCCAGAAAAGGTAAAGCCACGTTGTTTTTATGTAGATTTATTGCGACAAGTTTCTTTTGATAATTTTCCTTTAGATGAAGATTGGCAAATTGATAAAGAATTAGGAGTTGTACTTGTTGAGCAATAACGATCTCCATTTTGCCGCTAACTTGAGTAACGACTTAAGGTTTTTCGTAAATTACCCGAAATGTTTTTTACGGGAGGGTCTGATGGAAAAAATTGGCCGAGTTCTCTGGTGGAGCGATAAAGACAAAAATGGAATCATTACTGACCCTAGAGGTAATGAGTATTACTTTGATGAATCTGTTCTAAAAACTATATCAAAAAAGAAGGTTATTTCAGGTGCCATTGTTTTATTTGATGAAAATACATCAGTAATAGATGTCGTCTGTGCTAAAAATGTTGAAATTCCATTAGGCAAATCTAAAGAAAAACTTGAAAAAATATATCAGATTGAAAGTGTTCAGCTAAGCCTTTTTTAAAATGTAGCACTTCTTACCTAGATAATTACTTTCTCCCTAAACTCTAAATGATTTTCCCCATAGCTCCGATTAATTGGCATCACGATCAGTGAAATAAGGGGTATTTCAATGGAGCTTATTGGAAGAGTGCTTTGGTGGAGCGATAGAGATGAAAATGGAATTATTGTTGATCCAAGCGGCAATGAATTTTATTTTGATAGATCAGTCATCGGTTTAAAGGCCAATCAAGTAATAGAAAGAAATTCAGTTGTTATCTTTAAATACAACCATTCGGTCAAAGATTGTCTATGTGCCTGTGTCGTTCATTTGCCTGTGGGTAGTAAAAAGAAAGCAATTGAAAAGCAGTATGAACGTGAGTCTGTAACGTCTAATTAATTTTTCTGATTTCGGAGATAAGTATGAAGAAAAACGTTCAAGAAATGCCTATTGAAAAAACAGAATTTGGCCCAGGAAAGACTCCTCTTTATTATAGTAATGTTGGATTATTTTCCGATCCATTTCTTGAGGATCGTCTGCCGAACTTGGAAGAGTATTACAAGCATCCCTCGACTAAATTCTTGAATGATTATTGGAATATTGATGAATCAAACTCTCACAAGTTCAACAGGGCATTTCAGGAAATTATGGATCTTTGGAACGACCTTGATCAGAATGTTTCAAAGTTTTGCAACAACGAAGAACAGTTGCGAAATAAATGGATAGATAAAATATTTGAAACATTGGGATGGACTGTTGACGTTGAGGTTGCATCTTCTCAGCACGGAATAACAAATTTTCCCGACTACGTCCTTTTTGCTTCAAAAGAAGATTGGAAGAAATCAAAAGACCTTACGGGGGCACATAAGTTTAAAAAAGCAATTGCCGTTGCTGATGCAAAAGACTGGGGCGTGAGTTTGGATGGTAAAGGTTTGACTAATAAAAATCCATCTTTTCAAATTGTTAATTATCTAAAACAAACTGATAAAAACTGGGGAATCCTTACTGATGGAAAGTATTGGAGAATTTATTCATTAAAATCTGAGAGTAAACATACAACATATTATGAAATTGACCTGGAAAAAATATTAGCAACAGGAGATTATGAACGCTTCAAATATTTCTATAACTTCTTCCGAGTGGAAGCCTTTACCCTAGACCTAAAACTGAACGACAGGGCCTTTCTGGATTTTGTTTTTGAAGATGGGAAGTTTTATTCACAAAGAGTTGAGAAAAATTTAAATGACCGAGTATACAAAGTCGTTGACTCTATTTGCCAAGGGTTTTTGACTAACTTTAAAAATCCAAACGAACAGAATTTAAAAGAGGTGTACGAATACTCCATGTACTACCTTTTTAAATTAATGTTCGTTTTAAATTGTGAATCAAAGGGTCTTCTTGAAGTAAATAAGCAAGATGACTATTATGAATATTCTCTGAGAAAAAAATGCTTCGACATTAAAGAACAATTTGAAGAAGGAAAAACATGGTCAAAGCAACCAGCTACTTATAACTATATTTCAACTTTGTATAAGTTACTAAAGGAAGGTGATAAGAGCATCGGTGTACATGGATTTGGAAAGGAGCCTTTTGAAATTGGAAGTCAAAAGTTTTACTCAGAAAATCAAATTAACGATGAACATTTAAACAATGCCCTTCTTGAGCTTGCTTGCGACCGTGACGAGGAAAATAATCTTCAATTTATTGATTATAAAATTTTATCTCCCGATCATATTGGTTCTCTCTTTGAGGGACTCTTGGAGTTTAATTTAGTTGCAACGGATAAAAAAATAGAATTAGTTAATACCAAAGGAGATCGCAAATCTTCTGGTTCATACTACACCCCAGAATTTTTGGTCGACTTTGTAATTGATGATACTCTGTGTGAGTTAGTTGAAAATAAAAATCCATCGGAAATACTGAAACTGAAAATTTTAGATCCAGCGATGGGTTCAGGCCACTTTCTTTTAGGAGTTATAAAGTATCTTGAGAATAAAATAGTTCAAATTCAAGATACCGACAAAAAAATTGCAGGAGCAATCGAATTTGACAAGATAAGAAAAGTGCTTCTCTCAAATTGTATTTTCGGTGTAGATATTAATCCTTTGGCGGTACAGCTCGCTAGGTTTTCCCTTTGGATATATACTTCACAGAAAGGTGACGTCGTTGATCCCTTGCTTGAGCACATGTTGTGTCTAGATACGTTACTTACAGACAATCAGGGATTACCTGAAAACATAGATGTTATAGTCGGAAATCCCCCATGGCTCTCAAAGGAAAAGAATTTATTCACGAAAGACGAAGTAAGCTATCTTGAAATGCACTATAAGTCTTTCGAGGGATATAAAAAAAATCTCTTCTCCTTGTTCTTGGAAAAAGCTTGCAGCTTAACCCAAAAAAATGGCACGATAAATTTCATTTTACCAAACAGATTAATGGACACTCCCAGCTATCAGATTACAAGAGAGATTTTTTTCAAACAATTTAAAAATATCAAGATCACAAAGCTTCCAGAGGGAAGTTTTAAAGACGTTACAGCATCATATATTTCTTTAAGACTTAGCAACGCTGCCAAGGATAAAGGGATCAATGTTTTTGAAATAAAAGAGATTGGTCAGACTAAGTCTGAATTGTCTTACAAGATACTGTCCAATGAACTAGGTAGCGAATATAAAATAAACCTAAACAAGGACAACAGCATAACTGATTTTATCAGCACAATGAAATCAAGTTGCTTTAACTTGGTGGACTATTTTCATTGCCACGTTGGAATGATGATTAAAAATAACAAAGAAGAATTTACTGATGTGAAAAGTAGCAAGAAATCAGTAAAAATCGTAAAAGGTCATTGCTTAGGTAAGCTTCAACTTAAGAAAGTTTATTATTTTAATCCGAGTGGGGTAACTATTTTTGGAGGTACAAAAAAACAAGAGAAGCATGAGTACACTCCTAAGTTATTAGTTAGAAAAACAGGAGATTATATTTTATCATCAATTGATCTTGGGCCTGAACCTGTTTATGCTGAACAGTCGGTGTATTTAGTCATTCCAAAGAATAAAATGGATGAAAAAACAATTTCTATTATTAATATTTATTTAAACACCTCCTTACCAACAAAGTTTTTCAGGAGTGAGCTAATTACCAATCCAGATTCTTATCCTTATATTCAACAGTATGATTTGCAAAATATTCCAGTTCCTAAATTTTTATTTGAGGATAATAAATTTGTAGCTAAGCTTTATGATTGGGTTCAGAAATCTAAAAAAAGTGATGATGAGATTATCTCGCACATCGAAATTGAAATTTCTAATAAGTTGGGATTAGGAGTTGCGGAGAAAGTCGCCGCCTAGCTTACAGTGTTATTCCCAAAGTAAACTTTATTCCTTTCTTCTTGGTGATCGTTTTAAAATTTGGCAACTTCTCAACGACGCAAACTTTCCAGCCCCATTTCTCCCCCTCCTCCCACGCCCAGGGAGATGAGGGGGTTACGCAATGCTTGTCTGAGTCGGCATAAAACTCTTTCTTGGTTTGGTACTGAAAGCATTCAGTGAATTTGATAATGGCGATAATTCTTGCTTTGAATTTCCCATTTTTACCAGGAGTCTCTACAAGTGCCATCTCTTGATTTAAATATTTTCCAGGAATGTTATAGGTCCGTGTTTCAATAATCTTCTTCCCCTCTACAATTAATTGAGAGATGGGATGTTGGATATTGATACCCGTATAAGTTTTTTTACTCATTGAAGAAATTCCACATTTTTGCTTTTGTATTGGCGTTCTATTTCTTTGGGATCAACACTGCCTAATTCTAAATTAATTGCGGCTGGGTTTACGGCATCACCTTTTATTGAAGAAAGTTTCGACCTAGTGTCGTAATCAATTTTTCTGGCATCTGTATTAAATCCCTTTACTCTGTTTTGAGCATTACAACAGTCTTTCTTATTATCCCACAGGTCTTGATCAGACCAAAACATATTTTCCCCATTTCCAATGTAACATGTTGTGAACTGAATTCCTTGTTGCTTGGATTGGGCATGAATTCTTTCATAATATGCTCTAATTTCTATTTCAGAATAGTGATAGTCCCTAGCACTTTTTCTGCATTCATCGTTGAAAAATGGACTTAGATCCATTCCAATGGCCCTCTCGATATTGTTCATGGCAAATTTAGACAATCTCACCATCCCAACAAGAAGTGACTGGCCACCATGATCTGCGATGGCATTGATCAAGTCCCAGCTAAAATAATCAAATTTCAAATTTTTCTTTTCACTGGGTAGGTTTGGATCTGTAAAATATCCATCAGGATGTATGGGGAAAAGTGGATTTATTCTAACGGTTGTCCAGAAACCATTTCTTGATAATTTTTGAATTGCCTTAAGTCGTCTTTTGGCACTTGGGGCACCAGGTTCAATCTTTTTATTTAATTCATCATTTAGTGAAGGAATGCTTAATTGAATTGATGCAAGGTCTGGGTCGAGAACATTCATATAGTCATCATGGGCCACGAGGTCTGATCTTGTAACGACAATATAAGGATAATTATAATGCTTAAGAATTTTTAATAATTCATGAGTCACTTTATATTTTCGATCCATGTACATAAAGCCATCTGATCCTGAACCAATTCGTAACGGAATTCTTTTTTCTAAAATCTCTCTCCATTTTGATTTTTTATCTGTTTCAAAAACAGTGTAGAACTCTTTCCATACAGATGTAATATCTCTTGGCATTGGAAAAGGTTTATTCCAATATCCGTGGACAGTTAATTCTGCTTTTGAATAGCAGTAAGCACAATCGTGAACACATCCTCTTCCGTATGTATCCATCTCAAACGCATACAAACATTGTTGACATGACTTATGAGTATTTATAATTTTAAAAGGGTCACTATTTCCAAAAACAATTCCTCCTCTTGGTTGATCAAGTCCAAAGCGTTGTTCCAATCTACGATATGTTTCAAAATCGTAGCTAGATTGATAATTCGATATTTTCATTAGCTTAGCCGCATTTGCTATGACTTGATCGCTCTTAGGGGTTGGAATAGGGGCAATTGTTGGATTACTTCTCTCTGTTTCAGGAGTTCCCCTTATTGGAATTGGGATAATATTGTTTGCTTGAATTTGTTCTGTTCTTAAGTCCATATTTTTCCCTTTAGTGGTTATAGATATTCATCTCGTTTTGTTCTGTGGTTTGGTTTTTAGTTATTACTTTTCTAGGATGCTTTTTCTTTTTTGGAAGACTTGATACTTCCCCAGACGATTTTAAATTTAGCGTAGGGTTTTCTACAAATTGTTTAATCGCTATTCTTGCAAGAGTAGAAAAATCTAAGAACGAATTGAGTTCCAAAAACTTTTGTATCTGTGCTTCTTCTTGACCTGAAAATCTGACGGCCCTTGGTTTTTGAGTCACTATTTTTTTCCTTAAAAAGATTGAGCGGAAAATATACTTTAGAAGGGGTGCCGTCAAACAATGTTGTTAACCGTATAATAAAGTTATACCTTCTTCATCAAACAAGGCAGATGACACATGCTCAACTCATTGATTCTCTGTCCTGGTTGATAAATAAACTTGCCTGGGTCGGCGTTCTGTCCCTTAAATTTTATGCCAAAGCGTAATGCTTACAACGGCACTTTTTGCAAATTAGGATCACGGACATTCATATCCCCCTTTAATCGTACAAATAAATAATCAACTAATATTTCCCTAAATTGTCTGTCTAATAACAATTTAGGGAAACTATGAAAATCAGGAAAAAGGATCTTTGCACGGCTGAAATAGTTAAAATTCAAAACATTGTTGAGAGACTTCGTGAATTACAGGTGCAAAGTCCTGAGGAGTGGCTAATAAGTGATCCACACTCACTTGAATTCTCTCATGTGAAGCAAGTCACAGAAATTATTTTATGTGAGCTAGGAGTTATGGGATATAGGCAAAAGAGAATTGGAGCCACTCAGGTCCTTTATAATATTGACCTAGATGTTTTTGCAGATTTTTATATAAAAAACAATTTTTCATCTCTTGCTGAACAGCGATGTGCTTTTCCGAAAATCTTTAACCATTCAAATAATAATATAAAAAAAAGAATGAGAGATCAGATCCTAAAGAGATACAGGGAAGACTTTTGTCACATTACAAACTCCGAAATAATCAATTATATTTTGAAAGAAAAGATCACCCGAATTAGAAACATTCCCAACCCTGTTTATATTAACATTATTCAAGCAAGAGCTGGTTTACGAAAAAAAGTAGTTACTTTGCTGAGGGAGCAATGTTTAAAAAAACAAACTCCAATTCCAATTCCAATTCTCGATGAGAAAAAGGACTTTCAAAACACATACAGCACTGTCACTTCAGAAAACATTGGCAAATATTTAAGGAAAAATGACATTAGAAACCGACAGGAATGTTTAAATAAAAATAGATATATCTACCGACTGATATTTTTTTCAAAAACAACTCGGCATCTTAACTATATTCTTCAAGAAAATATATGGAGACAAGACGACCTCTTGAAGCCAAGTAGAAAGAAAATACTTATGTCGGTGTTTGAGATAGCGAACATCCTATGTGAAAAGATCAAGCAGGATAGCCTTTCTCCTGACATAAGCTTATTTAAAGTTGATAAAAAGCTTGCGGTATATCTTGACGGTCAAAAAGTTTACTGGGCGGTGAAAGCTTATGTACTGATACGTTTTGGACTGTTGCAGACATCGAAAACAAATTACATATACAAGTGGGATCAAAAAAAAGTTCAATTATTTCTTAGCATACTCAAGCTAACACCAGCTTCTCCTCTTCTGCCAAAATTCTTAGAGTTCATGGAATCACGAAGGATTTACTTATGAATCGTTACATCATCAAAAATCAAACCAAATCAAGTCTAACAATCAGAAATTCTAGAGTAATCACCATATCGTTACGTGTATCACCTGATGCCAGGGTAGGTGATCAGGGGCAGTTTGCCTTATCAATACTCAATGATTGCAATGATTTCTATCTCAATTTTAAAAATTTCGTTACATCGAATTTAGGGCATGGGATGAAACGAAAAAACACATAACGCATTATAAAGATGGGGCTGTTCTTAAGGCAAATTATTTTAAATTAAATATCGTTACAAGGAGGACAATATGGGAAGAAAAAGAAAATATGAAGGCACCAATGAAAAAGAAAGAGTTATTGCCAGAGTTAAGGCGTGCAGAGAAAAGAAGAAGCTTAATAATATTTCTAAAGCTACTTCATTGCTGCGAATTGAAAGGGCACAAAAAAAGATTGAAGGAAGAAGAGGGTATCAAAGAATTCAAGAAAAAGAAATTACCTGTAATGAGGTTATGTATCTAACAAAAAAAAATGATACAGACGAGTACGTTATTTTTCTGAGAGGTTATGATCCAGTAGCTAACGCAACGTCAGCTACAATAAAGGATAGCCTGTCCCTCAGTGATGGCATGGTCGAGTTTAAAAAAATCACCAGTGAAGACAGAGACAACTTTTGGTTTAGTTTTGACTCCACAAGAGATTCAGTACGTGCTTTTATTAAGGCGTACCAAAATGGAAAAGAGAAAGAACTTCTTTGGGGAAATAAGTTTTATAGCTTTAGATTTATCGCTATGCTTAATGAGGTGGCGGAAGATGAGGGCGGCGGTGATCTAAGAAAGATAAAAAAGAATGTTAACCCAAACACTCTTTTGGGACGGCATTGTATTCGCCGTGAGATTGTTTCGTTTTTGCCGACACTTGTTTTTACGAGAGGACAAACAAAAGAGGAAACAAAAAGAATAGTTGAAAACAGTATTGTTAGCATCGTGGAGAAAATGCTAGAAAAAAATAATCAAGGCGTTCGCTTTAAGTCTTGTAAGCAAAAAATAGGATTATTTAGAGACATCCTAAAAGTTCTATGTGAGTTTCCAAGAGTCTATGATGTCATTGACCCTGACAAAATGTTGAAGGTAATTGATGACTCAATAATACAGATTCTTGATAGTTATCGAAAAAAGAAACATAAGTCCCAAGAGTCAGGACTTACTGATAGCGATAATAATCCATACATACCAATTAAGTATTTAAAGAAAATCTTAGACTATGCCTGGGAGACAAGCACCTCTCTGTATTATTTTATTATATTGTCACTTTCAGTTGGTGCAAGGGAGGAGGAAATGAGAAGACTGATTAACAATCCAGGAGAATACATTCTTGACGATGGTGCCCTTGATTACTGCAACCAAAAAAGACGTAAGAATATTTCTGACTTCTTGGTACAGAAGACGGTTGGAAAGATAGATATAACTACTCTTACCAATCCACGCCTGGCCATTGTATCAAGAATGATTTTACTTTACGAAAAACCAAATCCATCCCCTAGTCGTTTTTTCAAAGATAAAAAGAATGGATTTAGATCAAATATCGAATTGAATGATTATCACGAAAGATGTCTTAGAACGACTTGTGCCACCATGCTTGCCTATTGCACAAAGTTAAACAACCAAGGTCGTTCATCTTTTTCAGATGTACAAGTTCGCCTAGGACATGCTGATTCAAGTATGGCAATACGTGTTTATGCTAAAAAAATTCCATCTGATCGCTCTCCTACGAGTTATCTTGGAATAAAGCCTAGCACAGTTATAGGTGATATTGATTTAACGGCACATTCCACACTTTGGGATACATGGCTTCTAAAAGATTACCTGAAGAGAAAAGAAGAATGCTTTGAAAGTAAAAAAGTTGGCGAAGTTGAACTACTGCAATTTTACAATGACTTAATCAAGGAAACGGAATTTTTTAACAGGTATGCAGATGAGGATGAGGCCAATCTTCCAAGCGAAGACAATTTTCAATGGATTGCGGGACTAAGAAAGAAGACTGCTTGAAACACGGCTTCCGCAAAAGAACAAAAAAACAATCTTAAACAATGTAGATCACATTCCGTGATCTGTTTTTCAGGAGACATTTATGACTATCAAAAATGAGCATGTATTCGTGGCCATTGTTATTATCATTGTTGTTATTGCGATTATATCGTTTTCCTTGAGGATGTTTAAACGTAGAGGCCCTCCCGAAATACCCACTGGGGATATTTTGGAAACTAAAATTGAAGCTCTTAAGAAAAGTATGGAGCAAAGCTTTGAATCAATTGTAAACAGATCGCTTGTTAAAAGCACCGATTATATTCAACGGTCTTCAGAAAGAGGAGTGGCCAATCTTGTGCAACCGCTAATGGAAGAGATTAAAAATTATGAAAAAAGAATAGAAAAGATGGTTCACGATGAATCATTAGACAGAGAAGGGATGAAGCAAATTATTAATTCGGTAAATAGTATCCACCATGCGTTTTCTGAAGATGCAAAAAAATTCGTCATAAGCGTCCGTGGAAATATCCATTCACTTGGGCGATGGGGAGAAGAAACTTTAGAGAATATACTTATAGCTTCTGGGTATGTTGGGGATAAAGACTTTCTAAGACAAAAAGATTTTACAACACTTGACGGTCTTAATGTTACGCCTGACTTCATTATCAATCTTCCTCAAGGCAGAGGTTTGGTTATTGACTCAAAGTTGTCGCTGGATTCATTTATGTCTTACGTTGAGGAAAAAAATGAGGCCACAAAGAAACAACATGCAGAACGACTGGCGGAGAATATTAGAAGTCATGTATCAAGCCTCGCTAAGAAAAAATACCATGAAATAAAAGAATTCACTTCTATGGATTATACCGTGATGTTCATCTCCTCAGACCCTGCTCTTTTCCTGTCCCTCAGCGTTGACAATAACTTAATTCGAGATGCTTTAAAAAAGAATATTCTTATCGTTGGGCCAACGTCAATGATGGGTACACTTAGAAGTTTGGAAGTGCTTAGTCGTCAACACAAGCAACTTGAAAATATTAAAGAGATAACAACTGTTGGGAAAAAAATCTATGAAAGACTAGGCCTTTTTGTTGAGCGACTAGGCGATGCTCAAGACCACCTTGCAAAATCAACCAAGATGTTAAACACCGCCATTAACCATCTTTCGGTAGGTGAGCATTCATTAATTAACGAAGCCCAACGATTGAAGGATCTTGGAATTAGTTCCGAAAAAACGTTTGCTATCCCAACAACAGTAGAAAAAGAGTCAAAATAAATTTTGATAAAACTTGAACTTACGAAGTGTCATCATTTTGGTGCCACTTCTTGTTATTAGGAGGTCCCATGATAGATTATCAACACCAGTGTTACTTGTTCACTGAAGCTAAAAAAAGAAATAAATCAATTTTAGATGATCCATTTGTAGATAAAGTTAGAGATATGTTTGATCGTTCGCCGCTAGATATTCTTGCAAACTTAAAAGTAAAAGAGGTGATGGATCATCCCTCCGCAGATAAAATTTTTGATGTAACGCAATCCACTCCGCTCCATCATCTCGCCGTGGCAAAAGTAAAAGAAATTCTAAAACATCCAGCTGTTGGGGTTGTCGGTGATATAAATGGATGGACCCCGCTTCACTGGCTGGCCAGGTTCGGTGTGAAAGAGGTCTTGATACACGATCTAGTGGATAAAGTCTTTACGGAAGATGGAGATACGCCTTTACATTTTCTAGCAAATGGAAGGGTTAAAGAAGTATTGTTTCATCATTCGGTTGATTCTATAAAAAATGATTGTAATCAAACTCCCCTTCATATTCTTGCAAGAGAAAAACTTCTAACGATGGCGGATTTAAAGCTGAAGTATTCATGGCTCGAAATCAATTCAGGGCAAAAAGTAAACAATGTGAAATTTATTAATGAGATTATTAATGCACCTAATTCGGTTAAATTTTTCCTTAGCTTTTAATTTTTGGATTGGTGCTATTATAAACAAGAGGAGAATCAGATGAAAAATAGATATTTGACAAAGTCACGCTTTAAGCTTGCCTTAGAATGTCCTACTAAATTGTACTACTCAGGTAAAAAGGAATATGCTAATTCTCAATTAGATGATTCATTTCTCATCGCACTTTCAGAAGGTGGATTTCAGGTCGGTGAATTAGCAAAACAATATTACGCCCCAGGAGTTAATGTTGGGAGTCTGGATTATGAAGAAGCTGAAGACCAAACAAATATATTTCTTCAGGAAAAAAACATCACCATTTTTGAAGCTGCAATCAGGTTTAAAAATCTTTTCATCCGCATCGACGTTTTGGTCAAAAAAGGAAACAAGATCAGTCTTATTGAAGTGAAGGCAAAAAGCTTTGATCCAAGTGAAGATGATGATCAATTCGTAAGTAAAAAATCTGGGGGAATAAAAAGTAACTGGGAACCATATCTTTATGACATTGCTTTCCAAAAGCATGTCTTAGAAAATGCTTATCCTAATTTTGAAATTAACTCATACTTGCTTCTTGCAGATAAAACAGCTCTCTGCCCAACTGATGGCCTAAATCAAAAGTTTAAGATTGTTAAAGATGAAAACTCCCGAACAGGCGTTGTCGTTTCCAATAATCTAAATCAAGCGGATCTTGCATCTAAAATTTTGGTGCAAGTTCCAGTGGATGAGTACGTCGATATTATCTTGAATAATAAAACTCCATTTGCTAGCAAGACAGAGAAAAGCTTTAAAAAAGAAGTGGTTTTTCTAGCTCAGCAATATGAAAAAGATTTAAAGATTAACTCAGAAATTGGTTCAAAGTGCAGTCATTGTGAATTTAAATGCACTCCTGCGGAAGAGCTGCAAGGTTTAAAAAGTGGATTCAAAGAATGCTGGGCCACAGAACTTGGATGGGGCGAAAATGATTTTAAAGACGAAAATGTGCTTGGCCTTTGGAATTTTAGAAAAAAAGATGAGCTGATTAAAAATGACAAGATAAAGCTTGTTGACCTTGATTCAAATGACATTGATCCCAAATCTGATAGTAGGACAGGACTATCGGTAAGCGAACGTCAGTGGCTTCAAGTTGAAAAGGTTCAGTCAAAAGATACGACTCCATTCTTTGACAAGGAAGGACTTAACGCAGAAGTCGCTAAGTTTCAATGGCCTCTCCACTGCATTGATTTTGAAACTAGTGCTGTCGCAATCCCATTCTCTAAAGGAAGAAGACCTTACGAGGGAATAGCTTTCCAGTTTTCACATCATACTCTTCACGGCGACGGTACCGTTGAACATGCTGGTCAATACTTAAACGTAGAAATGGGCCAATTTCCCAATTACGACTTCATAAGGGAGTTAAAGAGACAACTTGAAAAAGATGAAGGGAGCATCTTCTGTTACTCGCCTCACGAAAACACTTATTTAAATTTGATCTATCGCCAACTAAAGGAAGATCAGTCACAAATTCCAGACAAAGATGATCTTTGCAAGTTCATCAATAGTATTACTTCTTCGGTAGGGTCAAGTGCAGAATCGTGGAGTGGCAAAAGAAAAATGATCGACTTGTGGCACTTGGTTAAACGCTATTATTATGATCCTGATACAAAAGGCTCAAATTCGATCAAGTACATTTTGCCTGCAATTTTGAACTCATCCAACTTCTTGAAAGAGAAATACTCGAAGCCGATCTACGGTGCAAAGGGTGGCATTCAAAGTTTGAACTTCCAAGATTGGACATGGGTACAGATGGTAGGGGGCAAAGTAGTTGATCCGTATCTCAAACTTCCAAAGTTGTTTCAAGATGTAACTGATAAAAACCTTCAACTCCTGACCGACGACAACGAGCTTCGTAACGGTGGAGCTGCCCTAACGGCTTATGCACGGATGCAATTTACCGAAATGAGTGATTACGAACGAAAGGAGTTATCGCAAGCGTTGCTCAAATATTGTGAACTGGACACCATGAGTATGTGCCTCATTTTGGAAGCATGGCTTGACTGGATTAAAAACTAAATCGTTCGTATCAATAATTCGGAAAAGCAATTTTTTAAAAACTCAGCATTATCAACGATAATTTCAAATTTGTCTTATCTCTAATGTAACAACATTAATTATTTTCCCAAATCAGTGAAGTTTTTCCCTCGTGGCCTTTATTATGTAATGGAGCTTGCAGGTAAGAGAAAGGCTCCATTTTAATAACTTCATTGGGAGTAATTTTTTATGGAAGAGAATCAGGGGTTTTCAGACAATTCAAAATGGATGACTTCAGCAGAAGTAGCTAAGTTTCTAAGGAAGTCAGATGGGGCCATTAGAGTGATGGTTCACAGAAGGCAAATCAGGGCAAAAAAGTTTTGTAATCGTCTCTACTTTTGTCGAAAAGAGATTAGCCGCTTGTTAGTGAATGCTAAGTTTGTGGGTGAATTGACAAGATAGTTCGCCCTGTGAAGTTTTTTAAGCATGAATTGGAGATGGTCTCCATTCAATTTAGAGGAGTTAGTTATGAAGAATGTAATGTCTTATGCAATTTTAAACATGGTTAAAGTAGAAGGTTTTATTAAGGAATTTTTTGGCAAGAACTTAACGAAGGTTGAACGTCAGTCTCAACACAAAAAAGATGTGGCATTAAAACCATTTCTAGATGAATTCGAGGTCGAAAACTTATTAAAAGAGGCGAAAAAAAGAGGCCATCAGTATTATCCTATTTGGGCAATCGCTCTGTCGACAGGTATAAGAAATTCAGAATTACAGGCTTTGAAATGGGAAGATGTTGATATGGGCAAAGGCACCATCAACGTCGTCAGATATATGAATAAAAATAACAATAGATATGAAATGTTCCACACTGGTTGTAGTCGTAAGATTTCAATAACTCCGTTTGTTAGAGAAATACTGCTTGAACTAAGAAATTCTTCTACTTCTGAATTTGTCCTACCACGAATTAAGTCATGGGTGGCTGGTTATAATTCACAAATATTTAAATTGTTTCTAAAAGAGATAGGGATAAAAGATGTTTCGGCTAATTCGCTCAGACAGTCTTGGGCCACTATGGAGTTAAAGAATAGCGTCCCATGTAATGAGGCAAAAAGATTGCTGGAGCTGCATCAAAAAGCGACAGCAAACACCTATAAAAAAAACCTCAACAGCATTAAGTAATCATCGCTATTGGCTTGTATTGTTTATGCCACTGAATTAAAAACTCAGTGGCATTTTTATTTTTATCTATACTTTAATTCAGTGAAGTTTTTCCTTTCACATTTGTATTATGAAATGGAGCTATGAAAAAGATATTTGATCTTTGCTAGATTCCATAACATTTTTTTGAAGCATTAAGCTTCGCAGGAGAATCTATGTCAGTTAAATCTTATCAATTTAAAGATGGAACAATCCGCTTCAAGATTTATGTTAATGTTCGCAGCAGTCGAAACCGCAAACACAGAATTCAAAAGTATCAAGAAGGATTTAAAACAAAAAAGGAGGCCGAGGCTGAGGAGAGACGGATTCTTGAGGCTGCCAAAAGAGAAATGGGGCGACAGGATGGCAATGGTCTTTTATGGGCAGATGTGCTCCAAAATTATAAAACTACCATTGAGTCTGGAGTCTTTGGACATGGTACTGATACGGCTAATGACTATCTTTCAGGAGTAAAAACGTGGACAGGGCCATGGTTAAACAGGTTGGCAACCAGTATCGTGGTAGCTGATGGACAAGATTTAATTGATTTGATGGAGGAAGAAGAAAAGGCTCCTTCTTATCAGAACAAAATTAGAAAATCGGTTAATGCTATTTTTAAATGGGGCATTGAAAAAAGATTTATTATTAATAGCCCTGGCAGCCCGATGAAAGAGGTGAAGCTCAAGAAGGGAGAAAAAAGACCATCTCTTGCATTGACTGGTGATGAGTGCAAGCATTTATTAAGGATAGCAAAGGAGCGTAATGTTGAGTGGTATCCTGTTTGGTTCACAGCTCTCTATACTGGAATGCGTACAGGTGAATTAAAAGCACTGCGATGGGGTGATATTGATTTTGAAAAAAATATTATTAAAGTTGCGTATTCAATCAATTCTCGTAGTAAAAAAATAAAATCAACCAAAACAGGAGAATGGCGTACTGTTCCTGTTGCTCTAGCACTTCGTAATTTGCTATTAGAATTAAAAAACAACACAACAGGTGAATTCGTTCTTCCTAGAATTCCAGACTGGATGAACAATAAGCAATCACTTTGCCTGAGGCGTTTTCTTGAAGCAATTGGAGTAAGGTCGGTAAACTTTCACGCCCTAAGAGCGACATTTGCAACTCAGATGCTAGATAAAGGTGTACCTCAAACGAAAGTAATGGACATTGGTGGCTGGTCAGACATTAGAACATTTAATATTTATATACGATTGTCAGGCATTACCGTCGCTGGTGCTACCGACTGTTTGGACTTTGATCAGGATTGCATTGATACACTTCTTTAATTCACTAATTTTATTATTGCAGGAGATAATTATAAATGTGAACAATGTTTATAAATATCTCCTGCAAAATTCCTGCAACTAAAAAGAGCTTGAAAGTCTAGCTCTACAATAATAGCTATGAAATTTTTACAAAAAACAGTGCGACGCTGGTTGGCATGTGATATAGAATACCGTCACGAAAATTGTATAAAAAGAGGGGCCACAATGAATGTTAAAAACACCTTGCTTTCGGGCATAGTCGTAATTTCAAGTCAGATTAGTCAAGCAAGCCAAGTTGATATGATCCTTCCTCTTGGTGAACTTGAAAAACACGGTATTTCACCTACAGTGGTTCAAGAAGAATTTTATAATCTCTACCAAATTAATCTTAACTGGAATGAATACTTAAAAGTGAGTAAAGAAGATGAAGGCAAAAATATTCGCTTTGAAACGTACGACCATTTTAGCACTGTTGTCTCTATCGCTAGTGCTCATGGTGTTTTTAATAAAGACAGATCCTATTAAGCGTCAGAGCAATGCAGATAGTATGAAGACATTACGTTATATACTTGCATCTAATAAGACCCCAATTACTTTAGACTTATATGAGGCCGAAAGATATGAACCAGCGGTAGTTGTCCAGCAGCTTATTGGGAACTTAGTTTATTATTCAAACAATGGCCGATATGAGCCTAGAATTAGCGAAAGCTGGCGGCGGGTATCTTCTACGCAGTGGGATTTTAAAATTAAGACTGGATTCACTTGTGAAAATGGTGAAGTAATAAATCCATTAAGTTTAAAAAATAGTCTCATCCGCTCTATCAAGGCAGCAGCTAAAAATGGTGGCGTACCAGTATTTAATAAACTCAAAGGTTTTAATGATCTCATTAGTAATAAAACGAGTGATTTTCAAGGTATTACAACTAACGACTCTACTATTTCATTTCACTTTTCGGAACCAACACGCTCAGGGCCACTACAAATACTTTCTTTTGCACCCTTCGGATACATCTGCGAGGAGAATTTAAATCCAGATTTAAGTTGGAAAGATAAATCAAAATTTATTTCATCTGGTGCCTATAAAGTAGAAAAAATTGAAATCGGTAAAGAATATGTTCTTGCTAAACGCAAAGAGTGGCCAGGGTTTGCACCAAGTTCTCCAGATAAGATTATTATTAGTCATATTCTTCCAAACAATGAAAATGAGGTACTAGCCAATACAATCATAGATTCACCAAAAGAAGAAAATTCAATCCCAACCAATTTAGCACACTATCCACTAGTCCCTGAATACCTTAGTGCTATTTTACTTGGTAATATTAAAAATGGATTTTTTTCGCATTTAGAAAATAGACAGGCACTTGATCAAGCGATCCAAGAAGTTAAAAAGAAAAACATTAACAAAAAATCAAATCTTGTTACAAGCTCATTTTTTTATCCATCTCAACAAAGGACTAAGCCGCTCATTTCTCCAAAAAAAGTTAATGCCCCCATCAAGCCAATAGTTATAGAAGGAAAGGAACCCGACTTAAATAATACAAAGCATGCAGCTTTCGAGATATTAGTTGCTGCTTTTGAATTGCTCCAGTGGAAATATAAATTAAACAACAATGAAAATTCGTGGAAGGATGCTATTGATCCTAATTATGACATTCGTATCCGCAATCCATCTATTGGTAGCGGTGTTGAAGCATGGGGAATTGATGTGATATTTTTTTCTCCGATTGGTATAAATCTTCCCGATCCTTCTGGAAGAGTTAAAAAAATGCTTGTTGAATATGAACATGACAAATTAACAGATCAAGAACTTACTGATCAATTTAACACAGTTGTTGAAGAAGATGCGGCCATATTGCCTATTGGCCATTTTGGTGTTCAATGGTACATAAAAGGAATTAACGCCAAATCTATTAGTCCACTCATTAGTATTATCAGATTTGACCAGGTAGAACTTGAATGAGTTCATTTGAAGAATGGCTTAATCAACAATTTAAAGAACGAGGCTTTAGAATTGAAGAGGCAACCTTGTTACCAGAAATAGGCCTTGATTATTGGCATTCAACTATTTTAGACAAGAACACTTTTCCTATTTCTGGAGGATTTGCTTCAAGTAGAACACAGGCAAGAAAAATTGCTATGTCTGAATTTCTAGAGAGAAAAGCATTTCACGAAATTTCATCTCAATCAGAAGATGAACGTAAAAGATGGGGTCTTAACATTATTCCTACTGCCTGCGGTTTTGCGGCAGGTTTTGATAGAATCAATACTGTTCTTCGGGCATTATCAGAAGCCTGTGAACGTTGGGTTATGAGCAAGTGGATTGACGAAGGGCTTTATATTGAAGAAATTCCTGCAAGTGATATTGCTCTCGACCCTATTTCACAATTCTTTGCTAAGCAATTTGTCGAAGTAAAATACTATAAAAAAAATGTTAGCGTATTTTTTCAAGGGAAATTTGTCCAAATTGAAGTGGCACAAACCATGGGGCTTACAGAGCATGGTATATTCCCAGGCTCATCGGCTCAATTAAACGATGGTTCAATATGGCAACATTCATTACTTGAGTCCTATAGACATTTACTAGCAGTTAAGAATAACACCGTTGGAAATGATAAGTTCCCAGCTAATAAAGTAATATTTTTTTCCAAAAATAAAGAAATTGCTCTTTTGCAGATTGCGGGATCTTTGAAAAAAGAATGGCCAATGCCTGAAATAATACTTGAAAGAGTAGAATCAAAGCATCATGCAGAATGCTTTATTGCTAGGGTTGTTTTGAAGGGATGGAAATCTTGGGACCAAGGTCCTATTGAAAGGTTTTTATATTAGTATGAAATTAAAAAATATCAAACCAACCTATTTTGTTGCCGCTCTTTTAATAATGTTAAATTTTTCTTTCTTCAGATGGTCTAATAAACAATTTGAACATAAAACAGAAGACTCGATTCAATCGCTTCTTAGAAATGAATCTCTTATTGCTAATTCTTATGCTTTATCAAAATCAATATTAGACCTTGAAAAACTAGAAATAATTAAATGTTCTGAGTTGATAGAAGATTTTTCGAGTGACACGTCAAAGTCGAGAGTTTTTTATTCAACACTTAACCAAAATTATTGTTATCAATTTAAACCGTTTAAATTAATAAGTGAGTTTTCTTTTAATGCTCAGGCCATCAATGGATTAAATTATAAAATCGTCCTCCAGCTAAATATTCCATGGCAGTCAATTATCCTAGAGCTGTTGATTGATATTTTGTTGATACTAGGGGCGTTTGTTTTAAGTAGATATATGCAGAAACAAGAGGAACTTGCTCTTGCTAGGGCCAAAGCTTCAGAAATAGAAAAGCAAATGCTACTTGATCAAACAAAACAAATTCGCCACGATGTAGCGTCACCGATTGCAGCGATGACATCGGTGCTCGACATGTTAACAGATATTGACCCTGCTCTTAAGAATATATTCATGCTTTCAATTAAGAGGACTCAAGAGTTGTTTGATCAATTAAATTCAACAACGAATTCTGCTAAGAAGACTCCTTGCTTTGTGAATAAAATCTTACAAGAAATAGTAAATGAAAAAAGAATATCTTTTAAAGATAGTATCGTCTTAGATTTTTCAATTTCTGCTGAGAGCAATACCACTGTCCTTGCCAATGAAATGGAGTTTAAGAGATTGCTTTCAAATCTGTTGAATAACGCTTCTGAAGCCTGTGCAGGTAGACCTGTTAAGAAGGTTGAGGTGTTAGTTTCTTTGACTAACGGGATGGTTGAAATAAAAATAGCTGATTCTGGGAAAGGTATTCCTCAGCACTTAATTGATAAATTAGGAGGCAAGGGCATTAGCTTTGGCAAAGAAGGGCATCAAACTGCTGGTAGCGGATTGGGCCTTTATCATGCAATGACAGCAGTTAAATCCTGGGACGGCGATCTCACTATTGCGAGCTTAGAAGGTCAAGGGACAACTATCACAATAAAAATTCCATTGATTGCAGGATGATTATTTTAAAAGGATTTAGAATCAGAGATGTTAATAAACCCATAAAATATTTGTGCTCTTGTTTCACTTTTGAAAAAATTGGCAATTTATCAAACGAATGAAGAGCAATATGTAGAAAAGAAGGATATTAAGAAAAAATTATAAAGGCCGATTGGTAATTTAGACTTAAGGAATATATGGCTAGTATTAAACTTTTTGAACAAAAACAAGTTAGATCACAGTGGATTGAAAAAGAAGGAAAATGGTATTTTTCGGTTGTCGATGTCATTGCTGTTTTGACTGATAGCGAGAAGCCAAGAGATTACTGGTATCGCATTAAAGAACGTGAAAAGATATCAGGAATTGAACTGTCGACAATTTGTCGACAGTTCAAATTAGAGGCACCTGATGGGAAATTGCGTGAAACCGACTGTGCTTCCACGGAAGGTATTTTGAGAATTATTCAATCAATCCCCTCTCCTAAGGCAGAACCATTCAAAAGATGGTTGGCCCAAGTGGGAAGTGAGCGATTAGATGAAATAGAAAACCCAGAAATAGCGGCTAAAAGAATGAGGGAAATCTATAAGGCCAAAGGCTATAGTGATGAGTGGATTGAAAAACGTGTTCGAGGCATTGCTGTTAGAGATGAACTTACCAATGAGTGGAAAAAGCGAGGAGTTAAGGAACAAGCGGAATATTCGATTTTGACCGCCGAGATAAGTAAGGCTACCTTTGGTATGACTCCATCAGAGTATAAGAACTTTAAAGAGCTTGAAAGGCCTACTGACAACCTCCGTGACCACATGACAGACTTAGAGCTGATCTTTACCATGCTGGGAGAAGCCTCGACGACAGAGATAGCAAAGAATAAAGATGCCCAAGGTTTTGTACAAAATAAGAAAGCCGCCAAAGAAGGTGGAGAGATCGCTGGAAACGCAAGAAAAGAACTAGAGACAAAGTCAGGAAAAAGAGTTGCGACTAAAGAAAACTATAAAGTGATTACTGAATCAGAAAAAAAGAAGCTACTAAAGAAGAAATAAGCTGTGCTTGGTAAGTGCTTGGTTTGGGAGAAAAATGCTATATTCCTCAATGGAAATTTTTTGGAAAAATGTATTCCGCCATTTTTCTTAAAATCCTTTGAGGAAATCTCGCAATTGTTTTTTTTCATTCAAAGACAAACTAAATCCTTTAGGTGGCATGTGTCCCTTTTCAACCATGGACTGAATTGTACCTGATTGTTGCCGAACGAGTTCACCTCTAGCAAAAAATCCGTTTTCTTTGTGGCAGTAGTTGCAAGTTTTAATGTTTAAACGTTCAAGGTCCCAAGGCTGACTATAACGAAACGGTGGATAAATTATCAAATCGGTTTTTAAATGATCTTCATTAAACTTGATTCTTCCATAAGTTTTTATTCTTAAATTTAAGAGTTGAACTTGAAGCTTTTTAGAAATACTAAGAGGAGCTTTTGTGCTGAGATAAACAGGGCGAATTGCTCTTGGGCCATTTGAGTGACAAGTAAAACAACTCGCTCTAAAAGAAACTTGATTTTTAATAAGAGAATTATTCCATTCTAGTGGGCCAGGCTTAAGCTGATAATATTTTGCTGTCATTGGTTTTTTGGTTTTATCGATGACAATGGCAATACGCTCCCATTGTTCTTTGTGGGGATATCTCCCTACTTGACTTTGATTCATCATCCAGACATCTTGATTTTTTGAAGGTATCCATTTTATTTGATTATAAACTGATTTCAAGTGCATATTTTTTGATTCTTCAGATTCAATAAGCACGATTTCTTGAGACAAGTTTAATAAAAAATAAGAACCCCCTAAAATTAAGAGGGCTCCAGAAATAATTATTAGTTTGTAATTTTGCATGAAAAATCGATCTCTGTTTGATTGAAAGTTAACTTTGCATAAATTTCTTGATCAATAGGAGGAAATGGAGCTGGCGAACAACGACCACAACGCCCAGTTCGTGGAGTGGGCTTCACTACACGCAACTCTACTTCATCACCCTCTTGATTAAAAAGTTCATAAGCATTGAAGCTTTGATCAAAAGTTCCCTTGAAGACTTCACTTAATCCTTTGGTAAGCAAAAAGACCTCTGCAGAAAATACAATATTGCGCGAAGGAGGATTGAGTCTTAGAAAGGAGTGTGAAATGCTTAGAGATTCACCTTGATCGTTTGAGCAATTAAGATCATTTTGGGCCATTGCCAGCCCCGAAGTCGTTAATAAAAAAAATGCTAGTACAGTTTTCACGTTTTCCTCCATTTTGAAGATTTCCATTATTGGAATGTGGAAAACTTAGTGGAAAAAGTGAGATTATAAAAATTAATTGTTTTTATGAATACATTAATATAATTAATACTTATGAAAATATCTCATTTGGCTTTGCAAGCATTTATTAAGACGGCAGAAACACTGAACGTGACTCAAGCAGCAAGTAAGTTAAATTTAACTCAGTCAGCTCTTTCACAAAGACTTGCACATCTTGAAACAGAGTTAGAAGTGACTTTATTTATCAGAGAGCCAAGAGGTTTAAAGTTAACAGAAGCTGGAGAGCGCTTATTGAGATTTGCCCTACTTAATCAAAAATTTGAAGAAGAAATGCTTCAGGACTTAATGGGGAGTACAACAGAACTTTCAGGTACTGTTCGTATCGCAGCTTATTCATCAATTTTAAGATCAGTATTGATACCGGCGTTATCAGTTTTTTTACAAAAAAATCCAAAAGTGACAGTATCTTTTCAATCTTTTGAAATGAATGAATTAGAAAGCATTCTTAAAACTGCAAACGCAGATATTGTTATTACAGATTATAGTTGGGATAAAAAAGGGATTATTAAGAAAATTATTGGAACTGAAGAATTTGTAGTTATTGAAAACAAACAAGCTCCATCACCAAAGGATGTCTATTTAGATCATGGCCCAAGTGATAATGCGACAGAGGATTTTTTTAAGCAACAAAATCACCCACCACCTTTTTATCGACGATCATTCATGGGAGATGTTTACGGAATTATTGATGGAGTTGAGCTGGGCCTTGGCAGAGCGGTTATGAGTAAGCACTTAATTCGGAAAAATAAAAAAATTAAAATACTAAATCAGTACCAAAAAATGAAAAGACCTGTTTCGATGTATTATTTTGAACAGCCCTATTATTCAAACGTAATGAAAATTATCGTATCGGAGTTGGTGAAAAATTCATCTCATTATTTGGATTAGTTTATTATCTCCGTGAAATCTGATCTCTCAAAATCAGATTATCTCCTAGGTGATCATGAAAATAAGAGAGGATCTTATGCTCGTGATCTAAAACCAATTCTCGCCTAATGCCAACACCAAAATTGATGTTCATCATTGAACCTTTTCCAAGGTATTCACTTTCACCTTTCATTTTTAATAAATACTGAGCAGGTGAACTACCTGCTTTGGGATAGACTTCAATTGTCTTGATATCGCTGATAGGAAAAAAAACTTCATACATGTTTTTTTCAGTTGCCTGCCAAAAGGCAGGATTGACTAAAGCGAGCACAGGTACCGTAAGTCCTTCAGAGTTCAGTTTCAAGAAAAGTGGTTTTTCTTCAGCGAGTGTAATGGCTTTTTTTAAATACTTAACTGGTTCTTCCTGTTTTAAAAATGCAAGATATGCACCTATGGCCATTAAGAAAAAAGCCAAAACCGCAACTTTGAATAGATTACTACTTGGTGTTGTAAGCTCACTGAATCCGTCAGGCCCTTGCCCTAAAGTGATTAATAAAATAACAAAAAGATAAATAAGCAAAAGGGTCAATGGAGGAAGAATTTTGATCAAAAGAAAATTCGTTGATAAAACTTTTTTTAAATTCGGTTTTAAATTCACAGTTAAGTTTTCAACGTCTTTTACGTAATAGTCTCTTGCAAGTTTCTGGGCCCTGGTTTTAAATAAAAAATAAACAATTATAGAAATGATAAAAATAAAAAATGGAATAAGTATTATTAATAAAGTTGTTGTATCCCCCTCACTCACACTTAATCCTGGTTTTAGTATTTTTTGAGTATAAATCAAATTATACTAGCAGCTTGTTGATTTCTGAAAGATTTTTTATTGTATGAGTCGGAATAATTTTTCCTGAATGGGAAATGTTGTGTGGGTTAAACCAAATTGAATCTATCCCAAAATTAGAAGCCCCCAATATGTCTGCTTCCAGCCGATCACCGATCATTAAAATCGAGTCTTTTTCAAAGGGCTGAGTTCTGGTTAAGGCGTATTGAAAAAAACGAATATCCGGTTTAGCGAATCCACACTCCTCAGAAACTGCGGTAAAGTGGACATAATTTTTAAGTTCAGAATTTTTAATCCTAGCTCGCTGAGTTTCTTCAATTCCATTACTCAAAATACCAATAATTCCCAATGTACTTAAATGTTTACAAAGTTCAACTGCACCATCAATTAAAACTACATTTTTCGGCAATTGTGAAAGATAAAAATCAGCCATTTTATGCGGTGGAATTTCGATTGAATGTTGATGCAAGGTTCGCTTAAATCTCTCAACCTTTAAAAAATCTTTATCAATTTCACCTTTTTCAACTTGTGCCCAGAGTTTATTGTTCTCCGATTTGTAAGTTTGATGAATTGAATCAATGGAGTCATTGACTCCAAAATGGATAAAGGTTTCACGAAAGCATAGTTTTTCAGATGCTTGGAAATCAAGAAGAGTGTCATCAAGATCAATGAGAAAAAGTTTATATTTCATAGGTTGAGCGTTATTTCATAATTTGGTCAATGTCTCAAGCCCGAAAAATTTATCACAAAGCATGAGCGTCAGGCGTGCTTCAAACTTGACACAAGGTCATGTGTTTTAATAAGATGCCGTCGGTAGTTAGGGAGCGGCAAAGGTATGTTCGGTCAACCCCGCCAGGTCCGGAAGGAAGCAACGGCAGCTGTTACTGCTTTGTGCTGTTTTCCTAACTACTTCTCACCAATTCAATTTACTATCCACTGAAAATTGACTACCTTTTATATTGGAAAAATCTAATTTTGCCCTCACGATCTAAGGAATAAAATGTCCTACTTAGTTTTGGCCAGAAAATGGCGTCCGAAAAAATTTCAAGAAGTGATTGGGCAAACTCACGTCACGAAATCGCTGCAAAATGCCATTGCCAAAAATAAAATTGGTCACGCCTATATGATGGTTGGGACAAGAGGCGTTGGTAAAACGTCCCTTGCTCGAATATTTGCTAAAGCTATACGTTGTGAAAATATAACTTCAGATATCAATGCTTGCGGCGAATGCCGAGCCTGTTTAGATTTTGATACTGAAACTTCCATGAACGTCATCGAAATAGATGGGGCATCAAATAACAGTGTAGATAATATTCGTGAGCTTATTGGAAATGTTCATTATCTTCCAACTTCAGGAAGGTTTAAAGTTTATATTATCGATGAAGTGCACATGCTTTCTACTAATGCTTTTAATGCGCTTTTAAAAACACTAGAAGAGCCACCGGCTCACGTTGTTTTTATTTTTGCGACTACTGAGGGACAAAAATTATTAGGTACTGTTTTATCACGTTGTCAGAGATTTGATTTTAGAAATGTATCGGTCGAAGAACTATCAGAACATATTAAAATTATTTCACAAGCAGAAGGCATTAAGTTTGAACTTCCAGAATTAATCACTCAATTGGCCACACTCGGAAGAGGGTCTGTCCGAGACACCTTGTCGCTACTAGATCAAGTGCTAACTTTTTCTGAAGATAATTACGTTACTGAGTTAACCTTAACGACTTCTCTCGGTGTAGCCGGGCCTAAGGCAATTAGTTCTCTTATCGGATCGATCCTTAAGGGAAGTACTTCTGAATTAAGTCAAGTTTACTTAAAACTACTAAGCGAAAATGTGCCAGCAAAAAATATAGCAAGTGCACTTTTAGATGAAATGTATTCATTAGTAAAAACACCTTCAGATGATTATTCGCCGGCAGAGATTATTTGGATTTTTGAAACGGTCGCAAGAGAAACTCCGTGGATATTTAATTCAATCGTTGCCGAAAAAGCATTTGAAGTGCTTTTATATAAGGTTACTTTAAGAAAAACATTTTTTAATAAAAAAATATTAGGAAATGAAATCTCTTCAACACCGGCCATAGATCCAGTGGCTTTAATGCCAAAAGTTAAGGCCCAGGAAAGTGTCGCTGAAACACTTGAAAAGTTGATGAAAGAAATTTCACTTGAGCAAAAACCTGAAATGCAAACACTAAAGCCAGATGTGACCGAAATGGTTATCACGCCAACAGCTTATGCTAATAAGGATCTATCGTGGGAAGGCTTTTTAAATGAGCTAGGAAGTCGCTCACCCGCCTCTGCTTCTAATTTAGAGCAAGGTAATTTGCTCACACCGTTAAAACTAGAAAGCGATCGGCTTACACTTGAATTAGGTTTTAGTTTTGCAGGCCAAGTTTTCATGGACTATCTTAATGAGCCAGAAGTTTTTCAAAAACTTTTAAATAATTTAAGTGATTATTTTGAGATAGAAAAAAGTAAAATTAATCTCTCCTTGACTCAAGTGACATCGGCAGATGACTTTGTCTCTCAAGCGGACATTAGAGAAAAAAAAGCTCAAGTAAGTATGCATGACAGAGTCGAAGAGTTTAAAAGTAATCCACTTTTAAAAGAAGCTGAGAAAATTTTTAATTCAAAAGTTGATAAAGTAATTTTAGATAGTAAAAAATAAAAGGAGTTCAAAATGAAAGGAATGCAAAACTTAATGAAGCAAGCACAACAAATGCAACAGAAGATGGCTACACTTCAAAAAGAATTAGAATCAAGAGAGCTAGAAACTTCTTCTGGTGGTGGAATGATTAAAATTAAAATTACAGGGAAACAACAAATAATGGCGATCACGATTAATAAAGAATGCGTAGATCCAACTGACGTTGCAGGTTTAGAAGAATTGGTTAAAACAGCCGTTAATCAAGCGATCAAAGAATCTCAAGATATGGTTTCAGGAGCAATGTCTAAGATCACAGGCGGAATTAATATCCCGGGAATGTTCTAAGTAATGGAACTACCAGAAAAATTATTAAAGGCCGTTAAGCAATTTTCTCGTTTACCTGGAGTAGGAGAAAAAACAGCCTTGCGCCAATCTCTCATAATGACTAAGTGGAATAAAGAAGATCTGATGCATTTTGCAGAGGCCATAAAAGGTTTATCTGAAATTAATCACTGCAAGAAATGCGGAATGTACTGCGATCAGGAGCTTTGTCGAATTTGTACAGATAGCTTTCGAAGTCAAGCGACTACTCTTTGTGTTGTTGAATCAGTGACGGATTGTTTGGCCATTGAGCGAAGTGGTCATTTTAGGGGAAAATTTCATATTCTCTTTGGTGTTTTAAATCCACTTCTTGGGATTGGCCCTGACGAATTAAAACTTGATGAACTAATTTCTAGAGTTGAAAATGAAAATATTGAAGAGGTGATTTTGGCAGTTAATCCTTCCGTAGAAGGAGATGCAACTTGCTCTTATCTCAAACAGGCCCTTCCAGAAAAAACTCGTGTTGATCGAATTGGATTTGGTATTCCGATGGGGGGAAGTTTGGAGTTTGTAGACTCATTAACAATTACAAAGGCGCTTGAAAATCGAAGGCATTTATGAAAAGTCATTCAAGTAAAATTCCTAATTATGTAAAAGCATTTTTTGAATCTTGTGAAATTGACGAGAAAATAAATCGTTTTTCATTTTTTATGATTCGATCAGATGGTGTTGTTCTTTATCATAATGATGAAAAAACCAGCTCATTGTCAAAGTCATCTGTCGGGGCTCTGTTAAGTGGTGTTTGGCAGGCTTCAAAAGCACTTTCTGAGTTTATTCCAAGAGATTTAAATGAAGAAGGATATCGTTTAAGTTTTGATACTTCTTCTCAAGGCATTTACATCGTTCCCATTTCCACAGATTTAGAAGAACTTTACCTGGGGTTAATTTATCACGATGAAGTGAATCCAGGATTTATTAAAAATAAAATGAGAGAAATGGCCACTCGGTTTTCAGAGTTTCTTAATCAGGAACTTAAAGAACATAGACAGTCGTTAAAGATTAAAAATAGCGTATTTGATAAAAATGAATTCCTTTTTGCAGATATTTCAGATGCAGAAATGGATCGTTTATTTGCGTTTATAAAAAATTAAGGTGAACAATGTCATTCGTAAATTATGTAAATAAAGAAGTTAATTGCAAGATTGTCTATTATGGCCCAGGGCTGGGGGGTAAAACGACAAATATTCAATACGTTTATCAAAAAACAAGTGGTGACAATAAAGGAAATATTATTTCTTTAAACACAGAAAACGAAAGAACTCTTTTTTTTGATTTCCTTCCACTTGATCTCGGTGAAATTAGGGGATTTAAAACCAGATTCCATCTTTACACTGTCCCAGGGCAGGTATTTTACGAAGCCTCGAGAAAGCTAATTTTAAGAGGTGTTGACGGTGTAATTTTTGTTGCAGATTCTCAAGTTGAAAGAATGGAAGCTAATCTAGAGTCCCTCAAGTCATTAGAAAAAAACCTTACTGAGCAAGGTTATGATATATCAAAAATTCCTCTTGTTATGCAGTGGAATAAGCGTGACTTACCAAATGCAACGAGTGTGAGTGATTTACATTCAGCTCTCAATAAATGGGGAGTTTCAGAATTCGAAGCTGTTGCTATGAAGGGAACTGGCGTATTTGATACTTTAAAAATGATATCAAAATTAGTACTTATGAATTTAAAGGGTGGACTAGAGTAAGTTTTAGAGCATTTTTTTATAGTTTAGGTATATCAAGTGGGCTTTCATAAGGGCTTCTTGGTCATAGAAACTAGAGCGACTACCAACGAGATGATGTCCTTTTAAAACACCTAAGTTAATTCCAGAAAAATAATACGGAAATTGTGCATTTTCAACATCAACGATACCATCATTGTTTTTTTGGCTTCTAAAAATTGCTTTTGTTAATATCATCCAAATGTGGCTATTGTGCCAATCAGATTGAAAGGCTATAGCAGTATAAAAAGGCTTAGAAGGAAGAAGGGTATGATTTCTTTTAAACCAGCTTTCGCGGAAGTTTTTTGAAAGTGATTTTTGAAGTTCACCAGCAATGAGGTCAATTTCTTTTCCAAGGAATTTTTTAGTAATGGTTTCAGGAACCTTTCCAAGCATGTTAATAATTTTCAAAATTTTATTATTAATATGATCACTGCCCATTAGGGGGGTTGCCACGAAAGAGACACCAATAATATTTGAAGAAAGTTTTTCGCCTTTAGACCTCAAGAAGTGAAGTGTATCAACACCTCCTTTTGAGAAGCAAAAAAACCACAATCTCTCTTCGGGGTTATTGGCCATATAGAGTTCAATTTGTTTTTTTAATGCGAGGGAGTTATCCTTCGCCCCTTTTTTTCCATCTACTGTCGGTGCGATATGTTTGATGTTGTATTTGTCTAAAAGAGTTTCAGCGCCTCTTTTAAAAGCAGGTGTAGAAAATATTTCATTGAAGACACCTGAAACTAAGACAATGGTGACATTGGTTTTAGGAACTTTTAAGGAAGACTGATAACCGTGGTCAAGGTGGGAATGCATGACTTCATGATAAATTGTTTTAAAAATCTCTTGGTCGGTCGCATCCACTATTCTTTTATTAATTACACAGGCTAAGATTTCCTGAGCTTTTTCACAGTTCATATTAATATTGTCCATAGAACTAATATCTAAATATGACTTAAGGACACTAAAGGCAGAACGACTCAGCCATATGCTCGAACTGGTGAGTGATCGTAAAATTCGAATAATATCTTTTTTATTTTTGAGTTTAACAAGTTGTTGAATGTTGAAAATCATCTCTTCAGTACTCGTTGTGCGAGCATATTGAAGTACGTCCCGGCTCTTTTTAATTCGAGAGCGGTAGTGTGAATAAGATTTTGAGAGAGTCGCAATTGCTTGCATGTTTTACCATTTCCTAGAGCATAAGATCAGTGTATTATCATCTCATATATAATTTTTGATAGTCAATTTTGAGAGGTGAAATGTGAGCAGCATTAAAATCGGAGTTATTGGTGGAAGCGGTGTATATAAGATAGAAGGTGTTGAACTTATTAAAGAACACAAAATAATGACCCCATTTGGAGCTCCAAGCTCTGAAATAATTGAAGCTAAATTAAACGGTACACATTTTTACTTTATACCGAGACATGGGAAGTCACACTCCCTCACTCCTTCGGAAGTTAATTATAGAGCAAATATTTTTGCACTTAAGGAATTGGGAGTTGAGTATGTCATTTCAGTTTCTGCAGTTGGTTCTTTAAAAGAAGAGTATCCTCCGACAACTTTTGTATTGGTTGATCAATTTATTGACTGGACGAAAGGATTACGTGAGAGAACATTTTTTAACAATGGATTTGTTGGGCACGTGTCAGTGGCAAATCCAGTAGAAAAAGATTTGCAACTAATGATGGCCGAAGTGTGTAAGGAAGAAGGAATTAAGCATGGAGTTGGCGGATCTTACGTGTGTATTGAAGGCCCTCAATTTTCTTCTAAGGCAGAATCAAATATTTACCGCAGCTTTGGTGCAAGTGTTATTGGAATGACAAATGTTCCAGAGTCGTATTTGGCTAAAGAAGCTGGAATGGCCTACGCCACTATTGCAATGGTAACAGATTATGATTGCTGGAAAGAAGAGCACTGTACATTAGAAGAAATTATGAAAGTCATGGCAACAAATAACAAGCAAGCCCATGCTGTGTTAAAAAAGTTAATACCTAAACTTGCAGCCAATCCTTTTAAGTTTAAAAAAGAAAATACATTTGCAGTTTTATCAAAACCGGAAAAGCTTTCAAGTGAACAGTCTCATATTCTTGAAGTGCTTTTAAAATAATGAAATATACATCTCATTATTCAGTACTTAAGAAAGAATGCATTGATCTTCTGAGTGAAAAAGCACCAGCGGGAGAAGTTTCGTTTTTTGCAGACTTAACATTTGGAGGTGGGGGCCACTCGTTTGAGTTTCTCTACAAAAATCCCCTTTTTCAAGTACGTTCAACGGATCAAGACCCTGATGCCTTGAGTAATGGTTATTTGAGAATTGAAACTGAAAAATTATCTGACCGAATAAAATTAATAAATACTAACTTTGAACAGTTTCCCGAAATAATAAGAAATCATTCCCCGGAAGTTTTTTTAAATGGAGGATTTCAGGGAATATTAATGGATCTCGGAGTGTCCTCTCACCACTTTGATGAAGCCGATCGTGGTTTTTCATTTCGTTTTGATGCACCTTTGGATATGAGAATGAATAATAAGTCGGAGGATTTCTTAACAGCGGAAGAAATTGTAAATTCTTATAGTGAATCAGGATTAAAAAAACTTTTTGAAGATTACGGTGAAGAGAAAAATGCAAAAAAAATTGCAGTTAAAATTTGTGAAGAACGAATTAAACAAAGAATTAAAACCACTAAAGAATTAGAGAATATTATTTTTCATTGTTACCCCAAAGAGCATCGTTACGGAAAAACCAATCCCTCCACTCGGGTATTTCAGGCACTAAGACTTGAAGTAAATCGTGAACTTGAAGTTTTAACCAATACAATTACTCAACTTATACCCTTGCTGAAAATTGGAGGAAGGCTGGCCATAATCAGTTTTCACTCTCTCGAAGACCGAATCGTTAAAAATGTTTTCAGAGATGCAGCCCTGGGAGAAAGTCTGTTCGTTGAAGTTCTTACCAAAAAACCAATTCTTCCGTCAGATGAAGAAATTTTAAACAATTCTCGCTCAAGAAGTGCTAAACTAAGAGTGTTAGAAAGAGTTGAAAGTAAAAAGTTAAAGAATAAATATAAGCAATGATTTTTGGCATTTAATCAAGGAGTGATTATGGCCTCTTCAAAAAAATCTTCTGAAAGTTTTCAGTTGGGCAAAAAAATAAAAGAAATTATTTTTAGTTCTCAGGGATTCCCATTATTTTTATCATTCACAAGCCTAGCAATCCTTTTTGTTTTGTTTAGAATGAAAAATGTTGAAATGGATTATACTATTTCAAAAACCAATCGTGAAATTGAGAAAGTTGTTCTTGATAATAAAGAGCTTAAGGCCAAGAAAGCCCGAATGCTCTCTGCTGAGAAGTTAAGGAAATTAGCCTCATTACATAATTTAGATCAACCAAAGCAAGACCAAATAATAGTGATTCCATAATATGAATAGAGTAGAAAAAAATAGGATTATTTTTGTTTTTACATGTTTTTGTTTATTCTTCTTTTTGGTACTTGGTAAGGCTTTTAAGGTTCAATTAATCGATGCGAGTGATCTGATTGTACGAGCTAATTCTCAGTTTTTAAGGCAAGTCACTGTTTACCCAAAACGAGGCAATATTTACGATAGAAATGGTCACGCCTTGGCACTTAATGTACAGACTTATTCAATTTTTACTATTCCGAAATCAACAAATGGTAAGAATGATGTTTACAAAACTCTAGCCAAAATCGTGCCAGAACTATCCTATAATGAGATGATGTCAAACATCAAAAAAAGAAAAAAGTTCACTTGGATTGGCAGAAAATTAAAATTGACGAAAACTCAAGTTGAAAGAATTAAAGAATTAAAAGGCATTTTTATTGAAGGTACTCCAGAGAGAACTTATCCCAACCATGAGCTACTCTCTCAAGTTGTAGGTTTTGTTGGTTTAGATAATTCTGGACTTTCAGGCCTAGAATTTATGTTTGATAAAGAATTAAAAGGAACACCAGTCACATTAAAATATACTATCGATAATAAAGGTCGACCTATAAAATTTGAAAGTCATCAAGATGTTACTGCACAGGCCAAGGATATTTATTTAACAATAGATAAAGATATTCAGGGAATGGCAGAAAAATATTTAAAAGAAGCTGTTATAAAACACGATGCAGATAAGGGTGGAATTGGTGTTATTGATGTGGCTACGGGCGAGGTCTTGGCTGTTGCCAACTATCCAACTTTTGATCCCAATGACGTAAGAGGATCTTCTCCGGATTCAAGAAAATTAAGTTTTGCGATTGAACCATTCGAACCTGGCTCTACTTTTAAAATTTTTACTGCAGCATCGGCGATCGAACACAAGGTCACTAAGATCAACTCGACTTATTATGCAGAACAAGGACGAATGAAAGTTGGTAGCCACTGGATTAATGAAGCAGAGGCGCATGAAAAATTTGAATGGATTTCTGTCGCAGACATCATAAAGTTTTCATCAAACGTAGGAACAACCAAAATTGCTTTTGATTTAACTTTTCCCAAATTAAAAGAAACACTGATAAGTTTAAACTTTGGAAACAAGACTGGAATTGAAGTTCCAGGTGAGTCGCGTGGAATTTTTACAGAAGCGGATAACGTCACTCCACTTTCTTTGAGTAATATTAGTTTTGGCCAAGGTATTGCCACGACAGGAATTCAAATTATGTCAGCCTACGCTGCAATTGCCAATGGTGGTGAATACATAAAACCCACATTAATAAAACGCGATCATAATTTGGTCACCGTCTCAGAACTCGAGCCTGAAAATGAAAATCAATTAACAAAAAGAAAAAGAGTTTTTTCAGAAAGCACGGCCAATGATATGACAAGTGCTTTAATTGGTGCCGTTGAAAAAGGGACAGGAGGAAATGCTCAAATTCCGCATTTCCAAATTGCCGGTAAAACGGCTACAGCACAAAGAGTAGATAAAAATGGTGGTTACAAAGGATATGTTTCAGGTTTTGTTGGCTATCCAGTAAATGTTGATAAGCGTTTTGTCATTGCGGTATATATTGATAACCCCAAGAAAGGTGGATATTACGGAGGGGTGGTAGCGGCTCCCGTGTTTAGAAATCTTGCAGAGTATATGCTCTATAAAAATAAAGATATAAGTAAAATTGCTGAACATGAAGATAATGATTACGACTTAAAAAAGGTAAAAAGTAATATTGATATTGTTCAGTTAAAAGAAGCTGGTACAAGATCCATTGTGCCCGGGCTTGTTCCTAATTTAATTGGATTAGACAAGGTCACGATCTCAAATATTGCAGCTAAGTTAAATATGAGTGTAACTCATAAGGGGATGGGGGTTGTTTCAGAACAATATCCTCTGGCAGGTACTCCCATAACTGAAACGACTGTAGTCAGACTTGAATACTCACCACCAACTTACGAATAAAATATGAAAATTAAAGAAATTCTCAATCTCATTAACAATGAAGTCATCTCAAGAAACAATATACTTAATGTTGATAATGAAATTAATAACATTACAACCAATCTTCAAACCACAAATGAAAGTGACTTAGTATTTTATAAAATTAAAAACACTCCCCAATCCATTGAAGCTTTTCAAGAAAGATTAAATAAAAGCTCACCTGGATTAATCATAATAAACAGAGGAATGGAATCTGTTATAAAAATGACAATTGTCTTTTTATAGACTCTGAAAGTTTTCTAAAAGTTCAAAAGATATTATTAGATGAATTATATCCAAATAAAAATAAGATGAAAATTGTTGGGGTCACTGGAACTAACGGGAAGACCACTACGGTCAATTTAGCGATGCAGATTAGTTCGATGCTTGGTCACCCTGCAATATCTGTGGGAACAATTGGAGTCCAAGATGCAAACGGAGAATTGGTTAAAGACTTAGAATCCACGACACCGTCTTACGTTGAAATGAGAAAGATAATTAATTCATACCAAGATAAATATCAAGCTTGTTTTGTAGAAGTAAGTTCACATGCACTTGATCAAAATCGCTTGTTCGACATAAACCTCGATAGTGCAGCATGGACAAGTTTTTCTCAAGATCATCTTGATTATCATAAATCAATGGACGAATATTTTGAAGCCAAGTTACTTATTGAAAGAAAATTTCTTAAGCCCAATAAAACGTTGATTGTCCCCGTCCTTGAATCAACACTCTTTGATACGATTTTAAAGAAGCATCCAAATGCAAGACTTAAAAAAGCTAGATCACTAGAAGAACTTAACATTAAAAATCTGCCATTGTTTTATCGATCGACTTACAATCTAAGTAATGTTGAGTGTGCAATTCAAATGAACTGCGATCTTTGGGGTGAAGATAAAATTTCAGTAATTGATCTTACAAAAATTAAAACCCCTATGGGCAGATTTTCAGTCATTGAATTGATGAACAACTCTATGGCCATTATAGATTATGCACATACACCAGACGCTCTAATTAATATTGGTGCGGCAATTAAAAACGCATTCCCTAGTCATAAAATTACTGTCGTTTTTGGATGCGGTGGAAATAGAGATAAAACCAAAAGACCACTTATGGCAAAAGCAGTAGAGAGCTTTGCCTCTAAAGTTGTTGTAACATCTGATAATCCACGTGATGAAGCGCCAGAAGATATAATTATTGATATTATAAATGGTTTTACAAATAGTTATGAAGCGGTAGTTGATAGAAAAAAAGCAATCAATTACGCTTTAGAGTCTATGGAATCAAATGAAATTGTTCTCATCGCCGGAAAAGGTCATGAGGAATATCAGGAAATTAAGGGAGTCAAACACCCATTTAGTGATTTTTTAATTGTTAAAGATTTTAATAAATAGGCTAAACATATGGTCTCTTCAAAGTTAATTCAAAAATGTAAAACAATAGACTTTATTGGAAATCAAAAAAGACTTTTCAAAAAAGAGTTTGATTTAAAAATTAATACAGACTCTCGTTCCTTTAAATCAGGTGAAACTTTTATTGCCCTAGTGGGAGAGAGTTTTGATGGTTTTAGCTATCTAGAACAAGTTTTAGATAAAGAAGCATCTGTAGTTGTTTTTAACTCTTCTCTCGAAAGAGAAGGCTTAGTAAATGCTCTTGAGGTATTTTATCCCAACACAGTATTTATAGGTGTGAGAGATACACTTCTTTTTATCCAAGAGTTGGCCAGATTACATATCCAAGCATGGAAGAAAATGGGGCTTAATAAAAAAGTTATTGGAGTTACGGGCTCTAATGGAAAAACCACCCATAAAGAAATGATTTTCTATTTATTAAATTCAATTATGCCCAACAAGGTGTTGGCAACAATTGGAAATTTAAATAATCATATTGGAGTCCCTCTCACAATCTTTAGACTAACCAAAAAAGAAGACATTGCAATAATTGAAATGGGAATGAATCATGCAGGAGAAATTAAATCTCTTTGCGATATTGCTTTTCCCGAGCATGGCATGATTACAAACATAGGTGCAGCACATATTGAATTTCTTAAATCGATGGAAAATATATTTAATGAAAAAGCGAGTCTTTATAGATCAGTTGTAAAAAACAAAAAAGGACAAGGTACTTTTGTCGTAAATTATGATGATTCGTATTTGGCGAAACTGAAAAAAAGTAAAGGGCTTGTGACCTATGGTGAAAATGGCGGAGACGTAAAAGTCACAATTAAAAATCAAGAGATTACTTTTACACACCAAAAAACAAGTCACATCATTTCAAATAAAAATATTCAGGAACACCATAATTTAAAAAACCTAGTTGGAACTGTAATTTTTTGTATGAACATGTTTCCCAAAAAAGTGAAGCAAATAGTTCAAGCAGCCTCAAACTATGAGCAACCTTCAATGAATAGGTCGCAATGGGTTGAAAATATTTTTCTTGATGCTTACAATGCAAACCCCAGCTCAATGAAAGTCTCAATCGACTCATTTGTTGAAATCATGCAATCAAAGAAAGTTAACCTTAGTGAATGCTATTTTGTTTTGGGTGACATGAATGAATTAGGTGATTTTTCACGTGAAATGCATTTTCAAATTGCCTCACATGCAAAAACGATTGGTATTAAAAACATCACATTTATCGGTCGCTTTAAAGAATATTATCTTGAAGGTTTTTCAAATCCCACAAGTAGTTACTTGACTAAAAACGAATTTTTAGATGAATGGAAAGAGGCTCGTAAAAAATATAAGTACATTTTTATAAAAGCGAGTCGCTCTTTACAACTAGAAACCCTAATGACTATACTTTAATATTGACTGAATTCTATTCAAAGGACTATGCGGATGCTTTATCATTTGCTTTACCCACAACATCACCTCTTTAACATTTTTAAGTACATTACCTTTAGGACCGTTGTTGCTTTTTTACTAGCGACAATTATTTCTGTTATATGGGGTAAATACTTCATCAACTTCATGAAGAGAAAACAATTCGGCCAAATTATTCGAGAAGACGGCCCAGAGTCACACTTCAAAAAGCGAGGAACACCAACAATGGGAGGTGTCTTTATGCTGGGCAGTTTATTTGTAACGACACTTATTTGTGGAAACTTTTTTTCGCTTCCGCTCCAAATTACCTTAGGAGTCACATTTTCATATTTTATTCTCGGATTTTATGACGACTATCTGAAGGTTTTAAAAAAAGATACTAAGGGCGTATCTGCTAAAGGAAAACTCTTATGGCAATTTGCCACAGCAGGCTTAGCGATGTATTTCATGGTGAGTCAAAATGTAATTAGCACAGATATCTATTTTCCATTCTTTAAGTCACCGTTAATTGATATTGGTTATTGGTATATTCTCTTTGGATCAATTGTCATTGTTGGTTTTAGTAACGCAGTAAATCTGACAGATGGATTAGATGGTTTGGCCATTGGCCCAATTATTATTAGTGCAGCCACTTTAGGTCTTTTAACTTACGTCACAGGTCACAAAGAATTTTCTCAATACTTGTACATTCCTTACTTCGAAGGCATGGGTGAATTGACTGTCTTAACTGCGTCTATTATTGGTGCAGGAATCGGCTTTTTGTGGTATAACTCGTACCCAGCTCAGATTTTTATGGGTGATGTTGGTTCTCTGTCTTTAGGGGGAACACTCGGAACAATTGCAGTGCTAGCGAAATCAGAATTTCTTTTTGTCGTAATTGGCGGAATTTTTGTAATCGAAGCTCTTTCAGTTATTATCCAAGTGGCTTCTTTTAAAACCCGCGGTGTGCGAGTTTTTAAAATGGCACCTATCCATCATCACTTTGAAAAACTTGGTTGGCCAGAAACAAAAGTTACTGTACGTTTCTGGATTATAAGTTTGTGCTTAGCTATTTTGGCACTCTCAACACTTAAAACCAGATAGTGTTGTGTATATGAAGAGGAAGTATTTAGATGGAAATGGAAAGATTTAAAGGTAAGAGAATTCTTATCGTTGGTATTGGCAAGACGGGTTTTTCACTTATTAACTTTTTCACAAAGCTTGAGTGCGATATCAGAGTCACAGATATTAAACCGATCTTCGATCTTAATAAATCCGTTAAAAAAATAAAGAAAATCGAGCCTGCTCTAGAAATGACTTTCGGTGAACACAAAGACGAAGATTTTTTAGAAGCTGATGTTATTGTTTATTCTGCAGCTGTAAATCCACAACTGCCTCAATTAGAACTGGCCCGTAAAAGCGGAAAAGAAGTTTACAGTGATTTTGCACTTGCTTACAAACTTTGTAAGAAACCTATTATTGCAGTTTGTGGATCATTTGGTCGAACAACAATCGCAGCGATGATTGGATACACTCTCAAGGTAGATGGAAAAAATGTTTTTGTTGGTGGAACGAGCGAAATGCCACTCATTGAATATTGCCTTCTTCCAAACATGAGCGAAATTGACTTCGTAGTAGCAGAAGTTTCTGCAATTCAAATGAAATCACTTCAAGACTTCCATCCTAAAATGGTGGTCTTTCCTAATATCGGCGAAAACTTTTCTAAAGCAAATTTTTCTTCAGTTAGTGAATACATTGAAACTAAACTTTCAATCATTAAAAAATTATCTCCAGAAGACACTCTTATCGCTAACTACGATACACTTGCTAATAATGCCATGTTTAGAAATGCTAATTGTCAGCTTTATTGGTATTCAAGAAGATCGTTTGTTTCTCTTGGTGTAATGAATGAAATTCAAGGAACCCACTTTCACGATAGAAGAATTCACTCAAACATAAATTATCATTCAGAATTTAAAGTTTCTAAAATGAGAATCGTTGGTCAAGTTAACCGTGAAAACCTTATGGCAGCTGTTACGGCCTGTAAGGCTCTCGATGTTAGTGACACTGCAATTCAGACATGCATTGAAAAATTTCCAGGGATTCCCAACAGAATGGAATTTATCATGGAGAAAAACGGCGTATGTTTTTATAACGACTCTAAAGCTGAAACTATGCCAGAGATGCTTTCAAGCTTAAAATCATTCAAAGAACCTGTTATCTTGATTGCGGGTGGAAAAGATAACGAAGACCTAAACTTCGATCCATTTGCCAAAGAAATGATTGCGAATGCTCGAGTTCTTGTTTTGGTGGGAGAATGCAAAGAACGCTTAAATAGAGCTTTGGGTGATCATAATCAAACGTATATCGTTGGATCATTTGAAGAATCAGTTCTTTTTGCTTATCAAAAATCAAGAACAGGTGACGTCATTTTATTATCTCCAGGAAATCCAGCGTCTGATTTTTTCCGCGACTATGAAGAACGTGGAAACTATTTTAAGAAATTGGTTTACCAACTTTAAAAATTTAGCCGACCAAACTACTTCGGTACTACATAATTTAGAATTTCCTTTAACAAAATCCAGAGTTTGTTAATATGGAGTAATGAATGAAGAACTTTCCGAAGTAGATAGATTAATTAAGTCATTTCTCACAACATTGGCGATAATTATCACCATTGGCCTTATTATGGTTTGGTCTTCAAGCTATATTTTGGCCAATGAAAATTTCGGGACACCATACCATTATATAATCAGGCAACTCGTTAACTTATTTCTCGCAATAGTCATTGCCTATACCGTCTCTAAAACAAAATACACTTTCTGGCTTAAATATGGATACATCATTAATATTTTAGCTTCAGTAGTCGTGGCCTTAACTATCGTAAAGGGTATTGGCTCATCTGCTAAAGGTGCGAGTCGTTGGCTCAGCTTCGGAGGCTTTAGTCTTCAGCCGGGAGAAATTGTAAAATTCACTGTCATTTTGTCTGCCCTAACTTTCTTTGAGAATTGGAACAAGATGGACAACAAAGAAAGACTCAAACACGGTGGAACTTTATTTCTCCCCTTAGTTCTTCTCATTAAGCAACCTGACTTTGGAACATTTTTTATCTGTTTTGTGGTTATATCATTTGTCTGCTTTATGAGTTCATTTCCGAGAAAATATTTTTACTACTCACTCATGGGTGGAGGACTCGCAGGAGTTTTTGTTTTATTTTCCCAAGCCTACAGAGTGAAGAGACTTCTCACCTACTTGGATCCTTGGAAAAATCCTCAAGGTTCAGGTTTCCAAATTATTCAATCCTACATGGCGTTTGCAAATGGATCGGCCATTGGCCAGGGTTTAGGTAACAGTAATGAAAAACTCTTTTATTTACCTGAAGCCCATAATGATTTTATTTTTTCAGTTCTCGGGGAAGAATTGGGATTTATGGGAGTTTTTATTCTCATCTCGCTTTTCATCGCTTTCATTTATTTCGGTTTTAAATTGGCACTTCAAGTTAGAGAGAGAATTGGCATTATACTAGCAGCCTCAGTTGTTTTTGTTTTAGGATTACAAGCACTTTTGAATATGAGCGTTGTATTAGGTCTTCTTCCCACAAAGGGACTTAATTTACCTTTTGTAAGTTATGGTGGATCTTCACTTTTATGTAATTTTTTTGGTATAGGTTTACTACTTTCTGTTATAAAAGCACATCGTGATCAAATCGCGAATAATGTAGATTTTGTACCAAAGAAAAAATCAGAAAATGATGAGCGAGTCTACGCCTAGGTCACCCATCACAATTAGGGAGTTTTTATGTTCCGAAGTCATTCGGCTTTAAAGCCAAGATTAGTTAAAATTCATTTTGTTGGAATCGGTGGAATTGGAATGAGTGGTATTGCAGAAGTACTTCTCTCTCTTGGTTATAAAGTTTCAGGTTCGGATTCATCAGAGTCTGCCAACGTAAAAAAATTACGTGGCATGGGAGCTGAAGTCTACATAGGTCATAAAGCAGAAAATTTAAAGGACGTAACTGTCGTTGTTCATACTTCTGCAGTAAATTATACAAATCCAGAAATGGCACGGGCCAAAGCTGAAAGTATTCCAGTTATTAGGCGAGCAGAAATGCTGGCAGAGTTAATGCGATTAAAATATGGTTTGGCCGTTGCAGGAACACATGGAAAAACAACCACAACATCATTTCTAGCTACAATTTTACAAGAATGTGAACTTGATCCAACTTATATCATTGGTGGCATTGTAAAAAATCTCGATGGACATGCAAAAGTTGGCCAGAGTGATTATTTAGTCGCAGAGGCAGATGAATCTGATGGATCATTTTTATTGTTAACTCCAGTTATGTCAGTCATCACCAATATAGATCATGATCATATGGACCATTATGGGACTGAAGAAAACCTATTCAAATCATTTGTGGAATTTGCCAATAAGGTTCCTTTTTATGGAGTAGTCGCACTCAATATTCATGATGAAAAATTAATGTTGCTAAAATCCGAAATGAAGAGGCCATCAGTTACTTTTGGAATAGATTCAAATGCTGACTTTGATGCTCGCAATATTGAATTTGGACATTTTGATACACATTTCGATCTTTATTATAAAGGTGAAAAGCAAGAGCGATTCAAAATTAACCTTCCAGGACGACACAATATTTTAAATAGTCTTGGGGCGACGGCTCTCGCATTTCATATGGGATTAACTTTCAAAGAAATAGCTAAATCAGTTTCAAAACTTGAAGGAGTGGGAAGACGCTTTCAGTTACTTAAAAAAGAAGGATCATTTGAAGTTGTGGATGACTATGGCCACCACCCGACTGAAATTGCTTCAACTCTAAAAATTGTGAAAGACACGAGACCTGACTTCAAAAAAATTGCTATTTTTGAACCGCATCGATTTACAAGAACTAGAGACTGCTGGGATCAATTTCTTCATTGCTTCAATGATGCAGATGAGCTTTATTTGCTACCGATTTATGCAGCAAGTGAGCAAGCAATAGATGGAATTTCAACTGATCGATTGATTGAAGACATTAATCGATTGCATCCAGGATTTGCTAAAAAAATTAATCAAATTGATGATTTAGTATCTGTCATAGAGTCTCATAAAGCAGACAAGACTATTGTTATAACACTTGGTGCGGGATCGATTGGAAAGACGGTTCGAAAGTGGGCCGGGGTTGAATAAAATTTCAGCGCTGGTTTTAAAAGTAGATAAATAGAAGTAGCATTAAGAAATGCAAAAACTTAAACTAGACCACCCTGACATTGTTGTTTCTTTAGACATAGATTTAAAGAAGTACTCTACAATGAGACTTGATTCTCGTGGTGATTTAATTACTGTAAAATCTAAAGAAGGCCTTAAATTTTGTTTAAGTGAATTAACAAAGAATAATATGACTTACAAAGTTTTAGGATGGGGAGCAAATATGCTTCTCCCTTCAAAGTCTAAAGTTCCCTATATTCAATTAGATTTTGAATTTGATCGCAGTGTATTTAATAATCCTCAAGATGAATACGTATTGCCGGCTTCTGCATCACTTGCGACACTCACGAGCCACGCTAATAAGTTCGGATTAAAAGGATGGGAAGTATTCACTGGAATTCCAGCATCATTAGGTGGCGCTATTTTTATGAATGCGGGAACCAATTTGGGCGAAATCGGTAGCGTTATTAAAGAAGTAAAACTTATCACGAAAAGCGGAGAAGAAAAGTCAGTTATTGTTGATAAAAATTCTTTTACGTATAGGCATAATCATTTTGTAGATGAAGGTGATGTAATTTATGAAGCCCGACTAATTCACAAGGGATTAGATCCTGCTATTTCAAATAAAATAAAAGAATATCTTGATATGAGAACGAGAACTCAACCACTCAAAGAATGGACTTGTGGCTGTGTTTTTAAAAATCATTACGATCCTAAGCGCGACGTCACTTGTCGAGCCGGACTTTTTATAGATATAATGGGCATGAAAGGGTTGACGATAAAAAACTTAACGATCAGTCCAAAGCATGCGAACTTTATGGAAAATCGTGGCGAAAGCACTTATGAAGACGTTTTAGAAATGATAGGTGTTCTTAAGAAAGAGTTAAAATTACAGTTTGGTGTAGAGTTCGAAATAGAAGCTGAATACTAGAAAGGAAAATTGTCAGGATGGCATTTTTTAAGTCAAAAAAATTTATTATTTCCGTAATTATTCTAACAGTTCTTGTTTGTACAAATATCGTAATTTCATCCCTCGGCCCAACTGAACAATTTAATTCTGAATTATCTTATCGTTCTAATTTAGGTAAGTGCCCAACGAGACCTGCTGGAACGATGGCCCTTCAAGTCGTCAAGGCTTTTGAGCAAGCTCACTCTCTTAGAGATGTTAAGTTAAAAATTGAAAGTGAAAAATGGAGTGATAAATATTTTGTATCTGATTACAAAATTCATTTTGATCCTTATAGTAAAGTCCTAGAGCTTAATTTCAATTGCCCAGAGCCCTTGATGAAAGTTCAAATTTATCGCAAAGATAGTCAAGACTCCTACGAAGCGATCTTGGTCGACAATGGTCAACTCTATGATCCCACTTACGAGGCCATGCTTCGCTCTGAAAAGAAACTTATTGGTGAACTTCCTTACCTGTCTATGCCGGTTGGTAAGATGGAAGATCAACTTCAACAAGATGTAACAGCTCTTGTAAAAGAGATGAGACCAGGACTGAGATCTAAACTTTCGGAAGTCATTTTAAATGACAATAAGGAACTAACGATCATTTTATCGATTAATGGCCAACCTTCTAGTGTCTTTATGGGACTAGACGAGTGGAATGATAAACTAGGCAAACTTGACAAGATTGTGAACTATATGGAATTAAAAGAAAAAATTCCTGCAATTATCAATCTTACAAATAGCAAAAAAGTTGTTGTCAAGTTTAACGATAAATTCTAGGATTTTATATGACAGAATGACTCTGTCGCTTAAGTCGCTTCTTAAAGAGAAAGGATTCTCACTATGAACGAAAAAAACATCATCGTAGGTCTCGATGTTGGAACAACGAAAGTTTGTACAATCGTTGGTCTTCAGCACCCAAATCAAGAATTAGAAATTATCGGTATAGGCACACATCCTTCTTATGGCTTAAAGAAAGGTTCTGTTGTTAATATAGATAAAACCGTTCGTTCGATTCAATCTTCACTTGAAGAAGCAAGACTCATGGCCGGTGTAAATATTACCAGTGCAACTATCGGAATCGCAGGGAGCCATATCTATAGTTTTAACTCCTCTGGAGTTGTCGCCATAAAAGGTAAAGAAATTACCCAAGATGATGTTGATAGGGTTCTAGAAGCTGCAAAGGCAGTGGTTATTCCAAGTGATCGAGATATTCTTCATGTAATCCCCCAAGAATTTCGAGTTGATAATACTACAGGTATTAAAAATCCGATCGGTATGTGCGGTGTTAGGCTAGAAGCCCACGTTCATATTGTGACGGGATCTATTCCATTAATTCAAAATTTAGTAAAATGTGTAGAGCAAACAGGTATTAATGCTGAACATATTACCCTTCAACCACTCGCTTCATCAGAAGCCGTGCTTTCAAGTGAAGAAAAAGAATTAGGAGTTGTCCTGGTCGATATTGGCGGAGGAACAACCGATATTGCTGTCTGGAAAGACGGAAGCCTTATTCATTCACAAATAATTCCTATCGGAGGAAATCATTTTACTAATGACCTTGCGGTGGCACTAAAAATTCCTCACAACGAAGCAGAAAGAATAAAAATTAATCATGGAAGTGTTTTAGCAGAACAACTTAATCAATCAGCTCATATTACTGTTCAAGGTATGTCTGGAACGAAACCACGCGAAGTTCAACTAAGTGTTGTTGCAGAAGTTCTTGGTGCACGAGCGGAAGAACTTTTTGATGTCGTCAGAACAATGATCGAAGATAAAAAATTAGATTATGAAATCGCGGGTGGATTTGTTTTAACCGGTGGTGGTGCTCTTATAAAAGGTATGCCCGAGTTGGGAGAGTATATCTTGATGAGATCATGCAAGATTGGTTTTCCTATACCGTTTGGTGGAATGACCAATATTATGCAAAATCCAAAATATTCAACAGTCTTGGGTTTGTTGCTAGAAGCTTCAAAAAGAAAACCTTATGTTCACATACAAGGGCAAGCATCAACTAGTAACCACAGAGTCACTCTTTCCCGCGAAAAAGATTCTCCGGAATCTAGTAATGACCTTATTAGTAAATTAAGTGAATCACTAAAATCAGTTTTTAAAGAAATATTTTAATTAATTTAATCAAATAGTGTTCCGGAGGAATATATGTTCGAAATGACAGATGCAAATAACAGAATTAACGGTGCAAAAATTAAAGTTGTTGGAGTTGGTGGCGGTGGATGTAATGCTGTAAACACGATGATTCGCTCGGGATTATCTGGGGTTGAATATATTGTTGCTAATACAGATGCTCAAGCACTAAGCGTGTCGTTGGCAGAGACAAAAATTCAATTAGGTGGAACTGTTACTAAGGGTCTTGGGGCAGGAGCAAATCCAGAAATTGGAAAGAAGTCTGCTTTAGAAGATTATGAAAAAATTTCTGAAGTTCTTAAAGGTGCTGACATGGTTTTTATCACTGCAGGAATGGGTGGTGGAACAGGAACAGGAGCAGCTCCAGTAATTGCAAAACTTGCAAGAGAGTTAGGGGCACTTACTGTAGGTGTTGTAACAAAGCCATTTGTATTCGAAGGAAAGAAAAGATTTAAACAAGCAGAAGAAGGAATTAGAAATCTTGAAGAGAGTGTAGATTCTTTAATTACAATTCCGAACCAAAGACTTCTTTATTTAGCTGGTGAAAATCTCTCGTTGGTAGATACATTTAAAAAAGCAGATGAAGTTTTATTAAATGCGGTTCGTGGTATTTCTGATCTTATAAACAATACAGGTCATATCAATGCAGACTTTGCAGATGTTTCAACTGTCATGGCCAACAAGGGCCTTGCACTAATGGGAACTGGAGTGGCGACAGGACCAGGTAGAGCTATAAAGGCCGCAACTGAAGCAATCAGTTCTCCACTTTTAGAAGATATTTCTATTAACGGTGCGACTGGAATAATAATTAATATTACTGGAAGTGATTCACTTTCAATGCACGAAACAAATGAAGCTGTAACACTAATCATGGAAGCAGCAGATGAAAATGCAGAAATTATTTTTGGAACTGTTATCGATAATAATTGTGGAGATGAAATAAAGGTCACTGTTATAGCGACTGGTCTTGGTGGACAAATTTCAGCAAGTGTAAATCATTCAATAAATACACCTGTAAATATGAACTTGCATGTTAATCCATTAGTTGAAAATCCAAGGGAAGTTCAAATTCCAGCACAAGTAGCATCAGCTCCAGAAGTTACTTCGGTGCCAGTGAGAGAATCTCAACCCGTTCGTGAAGAAGTTCCTGTAGCAAGTCCAAGAGCGGAAGATCGTTCAGACTTTGAAAGATTTATGAATGACAGAAATGCTTATACTAATCAAGCTTCTGTAAAAGAAGAGGAAATGGCCGCTAGCTCTCAGGCTCCAGCAACTCAAGCGCAGCCATCTAGATTGATTCAATCTATTAGAGACGCTGCAAATAGATATGAGAATACTGGAACTAGATCTCCAGCAGCGCCATCTTCTGTGTCGCCAGTTCAAGAGTCTACGATTAGTACAAACTCTCGTGCTAAATCGATTGCAGAAAAACTAGGTTTTATTAACTTTGATGAAGATGAATTCGATACACCATCTTATCTTCGTAAAGAAGAAAAAGCGGAAGTCAGACCATTTAATCGCGATTTCAAAAATATAGATTTATAAAATAAAAATCCCTCGAAGTAACTATTCGAGGGATTTTTTTTGTCTAAAAGATTCTATTTCCATTTTTAAATCTTCTGCTTTTGATGTTATGACGTTTAATTGTATATAAGATTCGATGTAATCGTGTTCAATATTAATTTTATAATGTGTTAATACAAAACTGGGAATATCACGGTCTCTCCAGATTTGGCGTTTATATTGATAGATAAACATACCTTCTTCAGGGGTTGCGGGCGTAGTTTTGACGTCAGTAATTTGTGACCATTTATTATTTACAAATGTTTTAAAGTGATCTTTGCAAAAACAAAGGCCATCCGATTCTATTAGGCATTTTTCACAAAAAACGTCTTCGCATATTAAACATGCGCCGATTGAGGCATTGTCTGGATGATTTTTGCAAAAAAAGCTTTCTGTCACATGTTCTTCAGCCAGTTTTTTAATTTTAGAAAGTATTTCACCCGAGCGAGGGGTTGGGGTTTCCACTGTAGGTACAAGGACAGATGAAAATGACTTTTGTTCTTTGGTAGATAGAAGTAATTTAATCAGAACGATTGCAATGATGGCAATTAATAACAAGATGATTATTAACAAAAATAAAACTAGTGCAAATAGATTTTCTTGTAAGAAATTATTCATAATATATGGATTGTTGTAATTGGTTTATAGCCAAGTATTTGGTCGAAGTACTTTCTGATGGCAACCCTTAATTCTTCGTTAGTTTTTTCAATGTCCTTAAAGTTGATTTGAATAAAATAGTTATCTAAGAACTTTTTAAATCTCTCTTCGTTTAAGGTTACAATGGTTGGAAGCCCCATCAAGCTAAAGTTAAATTTTTCTACCTTCATTCGTGTTGAAGTGAGCTTTAATGAAAGAAATACCGACCCATTACATGCGAGCTTTCTGCGTTCACTTATTTTTTCTTTTTCTAGGACAATGCCACGGCCGTGAATAATTATAGGGTCAATTGTTTCACCATCTAAAATATTTAATTTTAAATCATTGGTTATGACAATTTCATCATTGTTGAGGATGTAGTGTGGAGTAGCTAGTGGATAAGTTGATTTTATAAATTCAATATGTTCACGAATAAAATAACTTTCTCCGTGAATCGGAATAATGTCAGTAGGTTTAAAGTTATCATATAACCTCTTGAGATCATCTCGACCAGGGTGACCAGAAACATGTATCAATTGATCAGATCCCGTGACAACTTTGCAACCAGCTTCTGAAAGCTTGTTTATAAGCATAGAAATTTTTTTTTCATTTCCAGGGATTGCTTTTGAGCTCATTAAAACAGTGTCTGTTGATTGAGGTTTAAATTGAGAGTCTTCACCAATACAAAATCGTCTAAAGGTTCCTCTAAAATCCCCCTGGCAACCCGATAATAAAATTACATGATTTTCCGAACTTCCAGTCACACTCTCGGCCATTTTTACAACTGAAGCATAATCAGGAATCATTCCTAATTCATTTGCAGTGTTTAAATAACTAATCATCGATCTACCGTGAGGAATTAATTTTTTATTATGTTTTTTACAAAGAGCGATAAAAGTCATTAACCGATGAATGTTAGATGAAAAACAAGTGATAAAAATTCTATTTTGAGCTTCTTTGAATAAATTATCAAAAATTGGAATGAGGTCTTGTTCAGAAGGAGTTTGAGTTGTTTTGCTCGTAATGTTTGTGCTGTCACAAAGCAAAATTCTCTTTTTAAGATTTTTAGATAACTTTATAAGTTTTTCAAAATCAAAAGGTCTTTCGTAAATAGTTTTTTCATCGATTTTAAAATCTGAAATAAAAAAGAAGCCCAATTGTTCACTTACATCTTTAATTAAAAGACCAACTGTTTCCGGAATAGAATGGTTCACATGAATCGGATCTATAGTAAAATCCTTAAAACCCAATTGCTCAAAGTGTTTATATTCAGTTATTGGATATGGAGTGTGATTAAACTCAAGTTTTTTTCTAATTAAACCAGCTGTAAATGGCGAAGCTAAAACTTTTATATTAGGAAATTTTTTAACTACATGGGCGATTGCACCTATATGATCTTCATGTCCGTGTGTGATCACTAAATGAGAGGGCGTAGGAATATCCTCCAAATTAGGAATGAGGTAATTAATGTCAAAAAAATCCTCATAAGGAAATAAAATTCCAGCATCTATAAGAATTGTATCATTAGCTCCCTGAATTAAGGTCATATTAGAGCCTATCTGGCCAACTCCACCAACAGGCTTTATCTTGAGAAGAGCTTTGTTCATATTATCCTTTCGTTTTTTTTCTTTTATGCGCTGAAATTTTTATTTTTGCGTGGAATAATTGATTCACTTTAGCGGCCAGAATGCTTGCTGCAATATCTGTTTCTTCACCAACAATGAAATCAGCATACTGTCTTTGTGGATCTAGGTATTGCTGATACATGGGTCTAACAGTTTCATAATACTGCATTATGACAGAATCTAAAGAACGACCTCTTTCTTCGATGTCACGATGAAGTCTTCGAATAAATCGAATATCTGCTTCAACGTGTAAAAAAGTAGTTATATCACATAATTTTCTAATATCTTCTTTGTAGAGAGAAAATATTCCCTCAAAAAGAACGACCTTTGTTGGCTTAATTTTTAAAGTTGATTTTAATCGACAATTTTTTTTAAAATCATAGATTGGACTTTGGATTTCAAGTCCCTTCTTAAGCATGCTCAAATGTTTTTGGATTAAAGGCCAATCAAAAGCATCAGGATGATCGAAATTGGGTCTTCCTGTCGATGTTTTTAAAGTAGAAGCGGGCTTTGATAGGTAGTAAGAATCCATGTGAAGAATTGAAACATCTTGATCAACATTTTTAATAACTTTATCTGCAAAAGTGGTCTTTCCAGAACCAGAACCGCCACAAATAGAAATGATATGCACCACAGTCTCCTCAATTGGTATTTCGTAAATAAAATGATAGATTAAAGCTTATATAAAAGAAAGAAGGAAGAACTCGTATGTCATTATTTAGGCTCACTGTTAGCAGTATTTTTGCATTGGTGATGTTAATTCAGACTCAAGTAGCAATTGCTTCAAATAAAATCAATATCGCAATTTCAGCAGCACCTAATAATTTAGTCCCTTTTTATTCTACGGATGCAAATTCACAAAACATCAATCGCTTGGTCCACTCTGCCCTTGTCGACTTTGATGAAAAAATGACATTTATTTGTATTGCATGTGAAAGTTATCAAGAAAAGATGAAAGGTGATAATCAGGTATATACATTCAAGTTGAAAAAGGATCTTGCTTTTAGCGATGGCACACTTGTTACTGCTCAAGACGTGAAGAACTCCTATGAATTATTTGCAAAAAATGAAAAAATAAAATCCACTTTTATGGGAGCTTATGAATCCATTGAATCTGTAAATGTGCTTGATTCAAAAACAGTAGAAATTATATTTAAAACATTTTCATTGGAAAATTTATCAAATCTATCTCTGCTTAAAATATTAAAATTAAAAGATTCATCAAAAGAGCAAGTTGAAGTTCAGGATATAATTGGCTGTGGTGAATATATTATCGCTAAGGTTGATCCGTTGGAAATTGTTGTTGAACCGAGAAAAGCAAATAAGCCAATTCTGGTATTCAAAGTTGTTAAGGACGAAACGACTTTGGCTCTTAAGCTTATTAATAAAGAAATTGATTTGTCTGTTGCGAATATGTCACCTCGAAAAGTATTTTGGTTAAAATCACAATCTGGAATAAAAATATGGGAAATGCCAAGTGGGAATTTTCAATTCATGGGCGTGAACCATAAACGTGATTTATTCAAAGATATAAAAGTACGAAGAGCATTGTCATTATTAATTCCTCGCGAAGAAATTTTAAAATATAAACTTAAAAATACAGCAGTGCTTTCAAATGGGATGTTTTCTCCTGCTTTCGGTGAAATGTATGACAATCTTCCTATCGAAAAACAAGATGCACTTGAGGCGAGAAGACTGTTAGCGCAAGCAGGGTGGACTTTAAATAAAAATGGATTGCTTGAAAAAAATGGAAAGAAATTCGAAATAGATTGGAAAGTGAGCAATAACAAAGCCAGCATTGAAGTTGTTGAAGTTTTAAAAAATTACTTTGAAAAAGAAGGCATGATTGTAAATGTTAGCATCCAGGAATGGGGAACTTATATGAGTGCCTTTAAATCAGGAAAATTTGATATCGTAATAGGACAATGGGTTGGCTTCACCGGGCCGGACATGTTGAAGTTTGTTTTTCATTCATCAAATACTCCACCTAAAGGTGGAAACAGGGTTGGATATTTTAATCAAGAAGTAGATAATAAATTAGATCTTGCCACAGTTGAAACCAATTCTATAAAGAGAACGGCGCTTTACAAAAATGCATTAAAAATCATTAATGATGATTATGCTAATATAAACTTATGGCATCCAAACATTATTTGGATTGGCAGAAGTTGTTTATCTGAAATCACACTTGAATCGACGGGGAGTTTTTATCCCTTGAAAAAACTAGAGAAAAATTGTGGAAAATAATAAAAAATTTAATTTTGTTTTAATTGGCTTTAACCGAGTAACTGCTGAACTAGCTCCAGTTGTAAATGCTTATGCCCTTGAAGAATATTTTTGCGATGGCGTTGAAGAATTTTCTCTGGAAGAAGCCAGGGTGGATGAAATTTTAGGTGATCGCGCCTACTCTGGTGGAGACATACCAGAATCTCTCATTGATGAGGTACAGGCTGCAACTAGTGGACAGGATGAATTCACCTATAAGTATTTCTTCTATGAAGGTGATTTCGAAAAAAACTCAGCTGACTTTGTATTTTTTATTAAGACAACTTATCCCGAGTTATCAGTCTATACAGATCAAAAAAACTTTGAAGATTGGAATGCGGAATGGAAAAAGTTCTATAATCCAATTATTGTTTCTGAAAATATAGAGATCATTCCAGAGTGGCTTATAGACTCCCACAGTAATAAATCTATTCACCAAGTGTATATTTATCCCGGAATGGGTTTTGGAACCGGAACTCATGAGACGACTTATTTATGCTTGGTTCTTTTTGACAAGCTTCTTGGAGAACTTACTTCAGCTGATTCGTGTTTAGATTTTGGTTGTGGCTCAGGAATTCTGGGAATTACGGCAATGAAAACTAAAAAAATGCTAACACATTTTGTAGATATTGATCGAAGTGCATTAGAGAATTGCACTCAAAATTTAGTTTTAAATTTTGCCAATCAAGATTTATCTGGAACAGAATTACTTTTGAGAGATCGGTACAATACTAAAAAATACGATTTAATTTTTGCAAATATATTAGAGTTTGTTTTAATTTCAGAGAAAAAAACCTTATTAAATTCTTTAAAAACTGGTGGATATTTGATTGTCTCAGGAATTCTCAATCATCAAGTGGATAACATTATTGGTGAATATAAAACGCTAAAAAAGATTTCAGTTGTCTCTAAGGGAGACTGGAGTGCAATTTTATTTAAGGACAATATGTGAGAGCTATATTTCATCCCTTTGAAGACTTAATAAAGGATGACATTTTAGTTATAGAAGATGAGCGAGCTCATCATTTGAATGTAGTCAGAGTAAAAGTTGATGAAGTTGTTAAGATTTTTAATGGTAAAGGCAAAAGTGCAAAAGGTGTCATTAAAGCAATTTCAAAAAATAAAATACAGATATCAATTTTACAATTAGACCAGGAATTGCCTCTTCATCGATTATCGTTAGCGATTGCACTTCCCAAAAAAGACGCATTTGAAGATATTTTAAAAATGGCAGTAGAGCTTGGAGTAGAAAAAATATACCCACTCAAGTCCGAATTTTCTCAATATGAATTTATTCAAAATGAACGAATCGATAGGCTACTTGAAAGTGCCTTGATACAATCAAATAATTCCTATTTTCCAATTATATCAAAACAACAAAGCCTTGGACAATTTCTGGAAAGCTGTCCTGGCAAAGTGGCTTTTTTTAATTCACAAAATAGTACAATTCGTCATTTAACAAAAAATATCGAGTTAACTATTCTCATTGGGCCGGAAGGTGGTTTTTCTTCGAAAGAAATTGATCAAATTCGCTCGAGACCAGAAATTTTAGAAATTCATCTCCCTACTCCTATATTACGAGCTCCAACAGCTGTAGCAGCTTCAATAGGTTATTTGTTATCGTCAATATCACCAGTCACGTAATTAGGCTCTCGGCTAAAAAAATTATTGATGCATCGTTTTGTTTATGGGATTCTTAATGCAAGAGCTAAACTATTGCCAAGGTAGATTATGAATCAAGAAAATCATTCATTTTCATCATTACAAGTTTCTAAACCGATTCAAGTTAATCTTGATGAGTTTCAAATTAATGAAGATACCTTCAAGCCAATGACAAAGGGTTTAGGTTTTCACCAGGACTTGAGACGTCCGGCTTTTAAGCAAACACCTAAAGAAAAGAAAAACTTTAGCCAAAACTATGCACCAGTGTCGCAGAATATTTCTAATTCACTTGGTCCCAAGCATGTATCGACTAATCATTTACCTACCGGACTTGAAGCATTCTACGGAAGTAATCCAAGCCAAGAATTGATTAAGTCTATTGATTCTAAAGTTGAACTTACACAAGTATCATCAGGCACAATTAAAGATCTTAGCAATACAAAAGAAGCTCCTATGGCCTCTCAATTTTTTGCCTGGATAATTGATGTCGGAGTCATTGCTAGCTTTGTTGCACTCACAGGTGCTTTACTGGTTTTAGCTTCTGGGATTGAATTTAGCATGTATTCAAGAATTCTCCCTGCGAGAGATTTAATTCTTTTTTCAGGTGCAATTTTTTCAATTTACTACATTTTATATTTCACGATTTTAGACCTTGGGGCCACGCCAGGAAAAACAATTCTTGGTATACGGCTTGTCACTGTAGCTGGAAAAGACTTAACCGTGAAACATACATTGGTTCGTTCATTGATTTCACTTTTATCTGGAATAGCGCTATTTCTTCCAATGCTATTAGACTTTCAAGGCAGACTTTCTGAAACCAAGCTCGTCAAATAATGGAAGAACTCTCACAAGAAACCAAAAAATTTTTAGCAGAAAATAAAGATAAAAAAATTGTCTTTACCAATGGCTGTTTTGACATACTACACCTGGGCCATGTGGAATATCTTAATGAAGCAAGAGCTCTCGGTGATTGTCTTATTATAGCAATTAATTCAGATGAGAGTGTTCGTAAAATAAAAGGCCCAGATCGCCCGATTAATAATGAACGCGATAGAGCTAAAATGCTTTTAAATCTAAAAGCAGTAGATTGTGTTCAGATTTTTAATGAAGAAACCCCTCTAGAAATTATAAAATTAATATGCCCAAAAGTTTTAGTGAAAGGTGGAGATTGGAAGCCAGAACAAATTATTGGTTCTGATTTTGTCGCCAAAATTGGCGGTATTACTAAAAGTCTTATGTTCAAAGAAGGTTATTCAACCAGCAATCTCATCAAAAATGTTCAAGGGAAAAAATAAAACTTTAATGATCAAGTTTTAATTTTTTTAAGCATCTATTTTTATTCAAACAACCTCAATGACCGACTTAATTTGTCAGTATAAATAATGGAAATAATTGCCTTTTTTCTGAAGAAAACGCTTTAGTTTGTTTCTTTTACTCCGATATTTATTGCATGCAAAGGATGGGACTTTTGCAGAAACAACAAAGATTCCAACAAGGCTGTTTGAATCTTAAATTTTAAGGAGGAAGGCATGAATCTAGGAGATTAGTATGGGATTAAGAATTAGTACAAACACGCAGTCATTAAGAGCACAAAATGCAATGAGTAAGGTCGAAACTCAAAAGTCCGAATCTCTTGCAAAATTGTCATCAGGTTCAAGAATTAATAAAGCTGGGGACGATGCAGCTGGATTAGCAATCTCGGAAAAGTTAAAAGCTAACATCCGTGGTTCAATGCAAGCTACAAGAAACGCTGGAGATGGTATTTCGATGATTCAAACGGCAGAAGGTGGATTAAATGAAGTTTCAAACGTCTTAATTAGACTAAGAGAACTTTCAGTACAAGCAGCTTCTGATACGATTGGTGACCAAGAAAGATCGTTTGCAGACTTAGAATTTCAAAACTTAACTCAAGAAGTTGAGAGAATTGCAACCTCTACTCAATTTAACGGAAAAGATTTGTTAAGTGGTCAAGGTGATTCAATGGATTTCCAAATTGGTATTATGAACGATCCGAAAAACGATCGTCTTTCATACAAACCACAGGATTCTAGTGCTCGAATTGCTGACCTTGGAATTGATGGTCTTGGTGTAACAACTAAAGTGAATGCTCAAGAAAATTTAGAAAAAATTGATATGGCGATTAACGGAATTAACGGTAACCGCGCTTCTCTGGGTGCTCTACAAAATAGACTCCAGTCAACAATTTCTAACCTTGAAGTCAGAACTGAAAACTTAGCTGCTGCAAATTCTCGTATAAGAGACACAGACGTTGCTGCTGAGTCAGCAGAACTGGCAAAAGCAAATATTCTTTCTGCAGCTTCAACTTCGGTTTTAGCTCAGGCGAATAACTCTGGATCTGGTGCTTTAAAATTGATTGGATAAGATTTGTAAAAAACATTCTTAAAAATAAAGGCTTCCGCAAGGAGGCCTTTTTTTTTGTCTTTTTTCCGCTTTAACTATCAGATATTTCAAAAGAAAATGAATTAATCTCAACATACTTGATAAAAATGCTTAAGTTTATAGCCGAGTAATCCGATACGACATTCATCTGATAAATATTGTCAGGTATCAACGTAAGAGAAGGCGGGGGCTTTCTCAATAAAGGAGAATCTCATGGGTTTAAGAATTGCCACGAACATTGCGTCCCAGAACGTACAGAAGAACTTAAAGGAAGTTTCGAATGAAGGAAACTCTACACTAGAAAAGTTATCTTCTGGTAAAAGAATCACAAGAGCATCAGACGATGCTGCTGGTCTTGCGATTGCCACAAACCTTGAAGCACAAACAAAAGGTTTAAGACAGGCCACTCGAAACGCTAACGACGGTATCTCCCTCGTTCAAACAGCAGAAGGGGGTTTAAATGAAACAACAAATATCCTCACTCGATTACGTGAATTAACGATTCAGGCTTCATCAGATACTGTTGGAGAAACTGAGAGAGGATTTTTAGATAAAGAGTATCAACAGTTAACAAAAGAGATTGATCGTATTTCAGAATCGACAGTTTTTAACGGTACTCAGTTGCTAAATGGTGAAGGTAAAGGCTCAATGGATTTTCAAGTTGGAGCATTTGCTGGAGACCAAAACAGAATTACTTTTGAATCTTCTGAGTCTGATTCTTCTGCATCTTCTATTGGTGTATCTGGAACTTCGATATCAGAAAAAGATAGTGCACTAGACGCGATTTCAAACGTAGATACAGCAATAGAAAAAGTTTCTGGTCAAAGAGCTACACTTGGATCGATTCAATCTAGATTACAGTCAACTGTAAAAAACCTTGAAGTTCAAACGATCAACCAAGATAGTGCAAGATCAGTAATTCAAGACGTGGACGTTGCAGAAGCTTCAGCTTCACTTGCTTCTAACAGTGTAGTGAAAAATGCTGGGGTTGCAACTCTTGCTCAAGCAAATCAAATTCCAATGTCTGCTCTTAGATTAATTGGATAGTTCTATGTAGATGAGCACTCCTCCCAATGAAAGTTGGTATGAGTTGAGTGCTCTCTCATTAAACTACCCGCTTTAAATTGAGCACGTAGTAAATTTTGAATACTAATTTAAGTAGTCTCCATAGAGTGTAAGATTAGCAATGGTTTTATGCTCTAATACTTAAGCCCAACCCTTCCACTTCCCCGCAACTATAGGTGGAAGGGTTTTTTCAACTCAAAACATGATTTAATAGTAGATAAAATTATTTTTATCAAATTATTATTGCCTATAACTCTCTGATTTCTAAGTAAATTCAAATTAAATTATATCTGAGTAAAGCTTTTTACTTAAGTATTTTCCCGAACGTTTCGATAGGTTGTTTGACTGACAAAAGCAGTCAAAAACAAAAAGGGAATGGGGATTCCCGAAAACAGGAGACTATCATGGGTTTAAGAATTGCTACGAACATTGCTTCACAAAACGTACAGAAAAACTTGAAAGAAGTTTCTAATGCTGGGAACTCTCAGTTAGAAAAACTATCTTCAGGTAAAAGAATCACAAAAGCGTCAGACGATGCTGCCGGACTTGCGATTGCGACAAACTTAGAAGCGCAAACAAAAGGCCTAAGACAGGCATCAAGAAACGCAAATGACGGTGTATCTTTAATTCAAACAGCCGAGGGTGGATTAAACGAAACATCAAACATTTTAGTTCGATTACGTGAATTAACAATCCAAGCAGCTTCTGACACAGTTGGTGAAACAGAAAGAGGATTTTTGGATAAAGAATATCAACAATTAACAAAAGAAATCGACCGTATTTCGCAATCAACAGTTTTCAACGGATCTCAACTTCTTAATGGTGAAGGTAAAGGGGTCATGGATTTTCAAGTTGGTGCATTTGCGGGCGAACAAAATAAAATTTCATTCGATTCTACAGAGTCTAACTCATCTGCCTCAGCAATTGGTGTGCAAGGCACAGGTATTACGAATAAAGATGATGCTCTTAGTTCTATCACGACAGTGGATGAAGCGATTGAAAAAGTTTCAGGACAACGTGCGAATTTAGGTTCAATTCAGTCGAGACTACAATCGACAATTAAAAACCTTGAAGTTCAAACGATTAACCAAGATAGTGCTCGTTCAGTAATTCAGGATGTGGATGTTGCTGAAGCTTCAGCGGCCTTAGCTTCAAACAGTGTTGTTAAAAATGCAGCGGTTTCGACATTAGCTCAAGCTAATCAAATACCTAACTCTGCACTTAGATTAATTGGATAGTTTTTTTAAAAATTCGAGCTCTGAACTTTAAATCTTAGAGCTCTTTATAAAGATGAAAAATCTTCTGTTTATCCCCAACCTCTCTCAACAAAAGAGAGAGGTTTTTGGATAAAAAGAATAAAATATAGAGATGTAATTATGAATCGTGTAAGTGGAAAAAATTTTGAAAAAATGATGATTGAAGCAAGTCAAAATAATTTTTCATTTTTTGCATGGCAATCGTTTAATGGAATGATTGAAAAATGCGAGTTAAAGATAAAGACTTACAAGAAAGATTACAACATTATTGAGTTTGAAATAGAGTCCAAGGATTTTGATAATATAGAAAAAGTTGTTTCAGGTAATAGAATTATTAATATTTACGTACCAGGATTATCAATCTCATTTAACTCTGAACTTAAAAGTATTTCAGCGGATAAAAGATTAAAGATTTCGATTCCAAGTGAATATGCTTTTTATGAGAGAAGAAAGCATGAACGGCTTCAACCATCGAAAACTTGTTATGTCTCTTTCGAAATCAACAAGGTCATGCAAAGGAAAAATATTTTTGATATTAGTCAGGGCGGAATAGCGATTATTTTACCTAAATCAAAAAGAATGAACTTAGATAATTCAGCAGATATATTTCAACTTACACTTGATATTTTAGGCACAAAAATTAAGGTAGAGGCACAATATTTAGGTTCAATGGTAATTGATGCTTACCGAACAGAAAATTTACCTTATGGTGGATATAAAATAGCCTTTCGCTTCAGTAAGATATCTGAAAAAGATAAAGATTTTATTAAAGAATTTATAAATCTTCAGTCTCAAAGCCAAAAACTCCTAAAAAAAGCTACTTAGATAATTTGCTTACATTGATAAAAGCTTTATAATGTCTCATGAAGTTTTCTATTATATCAGATGTCCATGTAAAAAAATCAGGTGATTCAGCCGAAGAATTATTAATTCGTTTTTTGTCGACAAGCGATGTTGAATCAAGTGATGTGATTTTTCTCCTGGGGGATATTTTTGATTTGATGATTGGCCCCCATTCACAATATTTTTTAAGGTTTCAAAATTTCTTTAATAAAATTGAAAAATTATTAAATAAGGGAGTGAAAATTTGTTATGTTGAAGGAAATCATGATTTCCACATTACGAAACTCTATCAATCTTATTTTAAGGTACATTCTCATTTAGATAATTCAAATTTTAAAATGGCTCCATTTTTTGAATTTCAAGATAACGGAAAGAAAATCTATCTCGCCCATGGAGATGATATTGAACTGGGAAACCCTCAGTATCGAGCATTTAAGTCACTCGTAACATCTAAGCCTGTCGAGCTTTTTGCCAACTACTTAATGCCCCATTTTTTTATAAAGTCACTTGGAGAGTTTTCTTCTGAGCAATCAAGAAAAAGAAACAATAAACGTTATTCGACTGAGTCTGATTTAACACCTGTGAAGGAAAACTTCAGAAAATCAGTAGAGTTTTTTCATGAAACGAATGCATTTGAAATAATTGTTTTAGGCCATAGCCATGTAAAAGATCATTATGTATCACGGAATGGATTCGAATATATCAACAATGGTTACGCTCAACATACAAAAACATACATCTCAATTGTGAATGGAAATGTATGTTTCAAAGATATTATTTAAACGTTTGGGTTCATTGCTCTAATAAAAACTTCTCTTTCACTTCCCTTGGCCTGTTCAATTATTGAAACAGTTCGAGGTTGCTCATCAATTATCTTTGTAGTTTTGGAAACATTTATAATCTGAGTCGCAAAACTTGCAATTTGTGGTAAATGAGTAATGGCCAAAACCTGTGAATAGCTGGCCACTGACTGAAGAGATTTTCCAATAGAAATAGCAGTTTCCCCGCCAATGCCAGTGTCAATTTCGTCAAATAAGAAAACTGAAATTGTGTCATTAGAGGAAAGAATCTGACGAACTGCTAACAGGATACGTGAAAGTTCTCCTCCAGACGCAATTTCTTTAACTTTGAAAAACCCTTCTCCGGGATTAGTTTCAGCTATAAATTCTATTTTTGAAATGCCTTTATTTGAAAGATTATCATTTTTGTGAACAATGAATTTTAAAGTCGCCCCAGTCATTTTTAAGTCTTGAACTTTAATAGTTAATTCTTGAGACAAAGCATGTGCTCGAGTTATTCGCACGTTATGTAGTTCTTCAGCAAAACTGATACAACGAGATTCAATCTCTGCAATTTTTTTAGATATTAAAGAAATCTTATCATCAACCATGTAAAATGAATTAAGTTCGCCTCTAAACTCAGTAAAGGTCCTAATCATTTCCTCTGTTGATCCACCAAATTTTCTTTTAAGTCTTTGGTAAGTATCCAATCGATCGATAATTTCATCAATGTTCTCATCTTCAGGGGTGGCATTTAGATCCTTCGAAAGATCATAAGATACATCCTCAAGCAGTGCTTTAACTTCGTATAGTTTCGCCATAATTTCTTCAGAGACAATTCCATTGCTCTTATCTGCTCGATTAAGACAGCTTTTAATTAGATCCACGAGGTTAACGTCATCATCTGAAATGGTGCTGGCGATCGATCCCAATACCTGTTGTCTTTTTTCAACATTCAAAACTAGATCTTTCTTTTTTTGAAGTTCAATTTCATCTTCAATGCTCGGACTTAGTTTTTCTAGCTCCTCAAGTTGAAAGCGAATATAGTCTTCGCGTTGAGCTCTCAAGTTTTTTTCTTGAATTAATTCTTGTAGATCTTTTTTGAAATTAAAAAGTTGATGATAGATTACTTGGTAATCATGAATATCTTTATCGAGTCCAGCATATGAGTCTAATAAGATAAGTTGATAATCTTCACTCAGGAGTTTTTGATTTTCAAACTGTCCTACTAGGTCAACGAAACGTTTTGCAAATGCATTTAATAGCGAAACAGAACAAGACTGAAAGTTTAGATATGACTTTGAGCTTTCATTTGCAAAGATAATTCTTTTTACAACAACTTCATCACCTTCGAATGGGTGCCCAATATCATGAAAATATTTTTTAATAGAACTATCGTTAGAAGAAAAAACAGCTTCGATACTAGCAAATTCAGCATTTTTTCTAATAAGCTTCTTGTCGGCTCTAGCCCCAAAAATTATTTGAAGCGCATCGAGAATTAAGCTTTTTCCAGATCCAGTTTCCCCAACAATAACATTAAATTTAATATCAAAATTAATAACTTGATTTTCAAATGTTGCAAAGTTTTGCAAGTTTAATGACTTCAAATAAAGAGTTTCATTCGTTTTCATTTCATTTCCCTTGTTCCGTGAGTAAATTTTTCTTTTAAAGTTCTAAAATATGTACGATCACTGTTTTTAATTAATTGTACTGAGATACTTTTTCTTTTAGAAACCTTAACAGTTTCATTTGAATTCACTATTAGTGCTTGTTGGCCATCTAAGGTCAATTTAATCATTTCATCTGGCTTTGCAGCCTTAACTGTGACACTCGCTGTATCGGGAATTACGAGTGGACGATGAGTAAGGCTGTGAGCACAGATGGGTGTTAAGGTAATCGCATTGACTTTTGGATTTATGATTGGTCCACCAGCAGCTAAAGAGTAAGCAGTAGAACCAATTGGAGAACTAATAATGAGACCGTCACCTGAAAGGTTGTAAATATGTTCACCCTCAGACTCAACTGAAAGTGTCAGCATTCTTGATATTTGATTGTTATTAATAACCAGATCGTTCAAAAAATATCCTTTAAAGGTAGATTTATTTTTTTTAAATACTTCAACTTGGTATAATGAGAGGTTGGTAAGCTTATAGTTTCCTCTTAATGTTTCTTCAAGCTGATCAAAGAATTCAAGCTTAGAAAATTCAGTAATGAAACCAAGATGGCCCATGTTGACACCAAAAATAGGTGGAGAGTTCTTTTTGATATTTCTGCTAACTCCAATGAGAGTTCCATCACCACCTAGAGTTATTATTAAGTCTGTTTTAAATAATTCAGCTTCTTCTACGAAGTTAATATTCTTCAAATCTCCCTTGAATATTTTATTAAGACGATCTTCTTCCTTTTTTAAAAAATGAATATTTTTTTTTCTACGATGAAGCCAATGGGATAGATTTGGTAAAATTCCTTCAAATTCAGCTGTAACCTTGGGTTTTAAGACGATAGTTATATTTTTAATTTGTGCCAAGTTTACCTCCCTCGGATAGAAAAATAGAAAGTGCCTCATCAATATTCTCAAATGGCTTAGAAAGAAGTAGGCATCCGTATTGAGTAGCTTTCTCTATGACGTGAGGTGAGCTATAGGCGGTAATAATTATAAATAATTTACTTATGTCGTTAGTTGTATAGCGTTTTTTTGATTCTTCAATTACATCGAATCCGGATATATCTTGCAGCATAAGGTCGCATATGATGCGATCGAATTCTTGATTCAGAATTAGTCCAATGGCATCTCTGCCCCTACTTTCGACAGTGACTTCAGCCCCTTTCTTTTCCAGAAGTTTTTTTAGAGATTTCTGTATAAGTGGCTCATCTTCAATGAGTAGAATTTTTTTCAAAATAGCTCCTTCTATGAAGGTAAGTCTATCCAGAAAGTTGCACCTAATAAAGGAGAATTGTTTTTAAAATCTATTTTGCTGCCAAGTTGATGAGCTAAATTTTGGCAAATAGCTAGGCCTAGCCCTGTGCCAGAATCTTTTGTAGTAAAAAATGGCTTAAAAATTGTTGATGTAAGTTCATTTGCGATGCCCGGGCCATTATCTATGACTGCAATTGAGACACATTGAGCTTTCTTGGTAACAAGAATTTTAATAGAACTTTTATTTCGATCAAGGCCATTTTCTTTGATTGCTTGGGCGGCATTTATTACGAGATTAAATATGATTTGCGTTAAGCAGGTTGGGTTCGTTGTGATATAAAGGTCATGAGGGTTTTCTGATGGTAAAAAGCCTTCAAAGACTAGAGTTTTTAAAATTTCTTTAGTCTCACTTTTTGTAAGCGTAATTACTTCCTCAATGAAGTGAGATAATTGAATTTTCTTAAACTCCTGGTTGTCGTTATAGAGATTCGAGAAATTTTTAATAATTGTTTGTGAGCGATTCGCATTTTGGGAAATTTCCCCCAAAATTTCAGCAGTTTCACTATTTTTAGTTTCACTTCCTAAAATTGTGCTTGTTAGACTTAGTCCAAAGAGCGGGTTTGAGAGTTCATGTTGAAGTGTGTTGAGCAATTCACCTAACAATGAAACTCTTTGTGAGTGATAAAGTTCGGTTGAAACTTGGTCTTTACTGAAGTTTGATAATTCCATTGATAAATTCTCCTCAGTTTCGAGAGGAAAAATCATAAGGTTTAAGTTTTCAGCAGATACATCATTCCTGTTGTTAGTAAAAATAACGTTGTGGTTTTTTTTAATTGAAATTTTTTCTGGAAATTTTTCTAGTGACTGCTTTAAGATTTCTTTTTTTAAGTCATTTTTTTCACGGTCAAGAATGCGTACAAGTGCTATGTGTAAAAATTGAGAGAGTGCTTGGAATTCTTGTTGTTCTAGGCTGTCCGGTGGAAGGAATGAGTTTCTTGAGACAAGATAAATGACGGAGTAATTTTTCAAATCTATTTCTTTAGCAAGAAAGTTACCTAAAACATCGAGGTCATCTTTTAAAAGCGCTGATTGAGAGAAAATTTTATTTTTACTTTTTTTTACTAAATTAAATAACGAATTAAAGCTTTGAATTGAAATCAGTTTAGCGTCTTGGCTTTGTCCCCTATAAGCTAAATAGTTTTGTCCAATTGGCTTACCTTTTTCATGAACTAGAACGTGGCAAGCTTCATAGTTAGAGAATTGACTTAATTCTAATATGGCGACAGGTAAATCTATGATTTCTGAAATTGAAAACATTAGTTTTCTTAATTCTTCTTTGAAAAGATATTTTTTTTCTAATTGAGAGTGAACTTTAAGACGCTTTAGGTTTAACAAAACCTTTTTGTCAAAAGTGCATCTACTTATTTTTAAAGGTTTTGATTTAAAGTCATTAAGATTTAGTTCATTAGAAACTAATAATTTTTTAACTTCTTTAATTCTGGCAGAACTTTTATCTTCCATTGAGTAAGATTATCGATTAGCTCATATTCTAGCAAGTCACAAAGCATGATTACATCATTCTTCTCTTTTGCCTGCAAAATAGCTTTCATAATGGAAAGAAGATGTATCTCTAAACGTTGAACATTCTCGTCTTTATAGTTAGCAAATGGTAAATCGGTTTTTAGGACTCTATAGACTCGGGTTATAAGTTGGACATATAAGTCCATCAGTTCGATTACTTCTACAAAGGTGTTGTTTGCAGAATCGAATTCTCCTTTATTATAAGCAAGTATCAGCTTATGAATTTGTGCAGAAATATATTCAACATAACCAAAGCAAGAATCAATAGATTCAAATGCTAAATTGAGTGAATTGCTTTTAATATCTTTATTTAATGAAGTCATCCTTTATCCTATTTGTTTAAATCGCCATTACTTTTCGATTTGCCCTGGCTAATTTTATATTCTGCAATTGTATTTTGTAACAACTCGTACATAATGCGTGTTATTTGAGCAGATTCTTCAAAGCAGTAATAAGAACTTTCAGTTAATTTTACAATGTTATCGCCAAATAGATTCCCTTTTCTAACTTTGGCATAATCTACGATGGGGCCTAAAAGTGGTGCCGTTTTCAAAACCATTACTTGAAGATTATCAATTTCATCAATTTTCTTTGAAAATTCTTTGATTTTTATAATGCTGGGAGTTTGTGAGGAAATTTCTTCGAGAATGTATTTTGAATACTTTTGTCCAAACTCAGAAAGTTCAAATAAGTGCTGAAGACCATTTAGGGCATCCAGTAATTCTTTGTGAGTCGAAGGTGTAAGTTTTGGAAATGGGAAATTATCTTCTAGATCGCCTAGGACAAAAGACCATGTTATTTTATAAAAAGTTCTAAATAGGTCTTGAATCTCACTTGAGCCATCAGATAAGTTTTCAAGATTAAAATATTCATTTTGAAAATGGGACTTATAAATATTCACTGAACTTAAATGAAAATTAGAATTAGATTTTTGTATCCATTCCTTATCAACAACCCCGTCTTCAAGTAAGTTTTTAATGATATTATTAACAATCTGGTAGGGAATGTCGTGATGGCACTGTGTGTATGCACAACTATCACTAGGGAAACAGGGAAAGCATTTTGTTCTCGGCGAGAGAGTGATTGCATTTGATTGATAAGGAGTAGTTTCTTGAGGCCTTACATTGCCAAGGGCAATTGTGAGTGTTGGGATGCAATGGAAAGCAGCGAGATGACCAACCATTGAGTCATGGCCAACAAATAACTTTGATGAAGCTATATGATTTGATAATTCTTCTATGGTTGTTTTACCAGTAATATTTATAATTCTGGCTGAAAATTGTTTGAGGAGCGGGTTTTCAACTATTATTTGTGATTTTAAAATTTCATTTTTAGCACCAACAAGTGTGATGGTGCACTTAGTGTTATCTTTTAGTGTTTTATAAATTATTTCTACCCACTTTTCAGCTTTCCACACTTTACGTTCAGAAGAAGCAAATGGATACATGATAATGTTTGGAATAGTCGCCGGGATGGTTTTAAGAGTAGTTTTCGGTGACAAAGGCTTAACGCCAATTATATTTTTAAATAAATCAACTAATGAATATGGATTTAGTGAGCCTCTCATGACAGTTGAGAAGAGCATTTGAGACCATTTATCATTAATCTGCTGCTTATTGTTCAAGTCAAAATAGGCACCAATTTTATGCTTGGCAGAGATGCAAGAAGCTAAGTAAGAAGAGGAATTTGAAAATGACAGATTGATGAGTGCGTCTATGTTTTCGTTTTTGATTTCATCAAGGAAATGATCTAAACTATTAACCGCATTTTTGATACTTCCAGTCGGGGAATTGAAATTTAAGCTTCCGGTGTCGAGATAGTAAACTTTATCGAAATATTGATCTAGGATAAACTGAAGTGGTTTTGCAAATTGAGTGCGTGCAATTAAAACAAGCCGATAGTTTGAATGTAGTTTTCGCAAATCTGTTACGGCTTGAACAGTTTGGATTAAATCACCGATTCTGGTAATTTGGATAATTGCTAAAGTATGAGTTTTGAGTTGCATCTCTTGTTGATTTTTTTTATTGATGACGTTCATTAGAATCCTCCTCTGCCAATTGCGCTAGAAGTAAAATTTTAAGATCATCAATCTTAAGTGATTCACCATTTGTCATTAATTTCTTAATTCGCTCATATTCTTTAATTAGGTCTTCATTGAGAGTATTCATTTTTCAATCCTTGAAAAATTTCAATTAACTAGTTTCTTATGGACTCATGGGTTCGAGATACCATATCTTCAACTTTGCTAGCACTCAGTTGAGATTCAATCGCAATTAAGCATTGCAATAGCTTTTGCATGTCTGATTTTAATTTATAAAGTAATGACTCTATTTCTTTGGTATTTTCATCAAATGTTTTTGCATTTATTGCTTCAATTTTAGTTTTAAATAAAATAGAAGGAATCTGAACGAGTGTTTGTTTGTCTATGTTGGACAGTATTTTATCTAAGCTAGCAATAAATTCTCTCGTACTTTTCTTACTTTCTGCACACTGTAGTAAGGACCGAAGTGTGCCTAGTAGATCTCTCATTACAAAAGTTACATCAGATTTTTCTTTGTTAATCCATTCTTGTGCTTCATTTTTGTTAATTTTATTGAGATCAATATTAGTAAAGCTTTCTGAAGATGAATCAAGCATTTGGTGGAGAAGTTGTCTGCTCGCCATTCTTTGCAATTCAACAGAGGTGTCAATTGATCCAGCAATAGGATTGTAAGTAATTCCAAGTTCATCTAGTTGTGCTTGATAGAGAGTAACCCCTTCACTCAGCCGTGGCTTCACTGTTTTAGTTATACTTAGAGAATATAAAATCGTAGCCATAATGTCATTGGCAGTAATCAATGTTGGTCTCGAGAATGAATTTTTCTTAAAACTTCTATTGATAATAGAATCGGTTAATACGAGTGTATCTTTTGCATAAGAGCCTTGTTTTAAAAATGGGGCATATCCTAGGGAAATTTCTAGCACAGGTGTTTCAGTTAAATTTGCAATGTGCTTAATTGATGTGTCTGGTGAAACCAAAAGATCTAGATTTAAAAGTACTGATGCAATCGCATTTAAATCTGCTTCAACAATTATAACTTCATCATTGTGATGAGAGTTAAATTCAGTGGCAATTTGCCTTTCTTCATCATTTGGTGCAATTAATAGACACGGTATAATTTCAGAGTTTTTCTTTATTAATTCATATAATTTATGGAGTGTATCCAGGGGGATATCTTTAGTTTGATCAGCGGTTTTTAATTGAATGCCAATTATTTTAGTTTGGTTTTCATTTCCTCCATGGCCTCTGCGTAGTTCTTGGAAGTTTAAGAATGCAGTTTCATTATGACGAGGATTAGTTATTACTTTGAAGCCTTCTCTGTGTGGAGCTGCACCACTCATTTTATGATAACAGTCTACAAAATGGATGGGTGAGTATCGAACTTGAGGTAATACATCATTAAATACTAGTTCCCAGTCGTTTTGTGTAACAATGTTTCTTTGATCGTTAAAGTGAACACCGGTTATCATAGAACTGTCTTTTCTTAAGTAAGAGGTTACATAAGCACCAACAGTATCATTCGAATAATTTATTATTTGATCCCAAGATTCATTTGTAATTTTCTCAAGCTGTTTAAATAATTGCTCAAGGGCAAAGCTATCTGAAAATAATTTATTAGTTTTTAGCGTAATGATTTCTTTACGATCAATTTCAAACACTTCATTAACATTTTTAATACAATGAGCTGCTCGTGCAGATTCTTTGTAGGTCAATAAGGATATGTGAGTATTACCTTCTTTAGAGAGAGAGTTTATTAGATGAGCAGTAGAAAATACATCACCGAGCTTACGAAGGTTAATTATTAATATTTTTTTCACTACTTATTTCCTCCTTCTGTAGAAGGCGTAGATCCTTTGGTCATTTCGACTAAGGCCATTGCTAAAAAATCCATTTTGCTGAAATGATCTTTTTGAGGAAGGTTCTTAAAGAGTTCTTCGTCAAATGTGTTTTCTTTGTCTAAGCTGCTTAAATATTTTTTGACCTCGTTCACTTCTGAAAACTTAATGATGTCTTCAATTTTTGTAGGTGCTTCAAACGTTAAAAAGTCTTTAAAGTAAACTTGATAAAGATTAAAAGAAGCAGGATGAGCTATCATCGCTGGTTTTCTTAAAAGAAAATGAATTAGATCTAAGTCGCTATAAAGCTCTTTGGAGTTATATCCAGAGTAAATTAACAAGTTTTTTTTGTTGATTAAGTCTAGCCTGAGGCCGTCTTCATAAACTTGGCGATTGGGATCGATAACGATTATCTTGAAGTTGTCTCCATAAAGCTCCTGCAGCTTTTCAATCGCAAAGTTCACATGGTAACCAAAGCCGAGGCCTAAAATGAGGACTTCATTTTTATTTTTAAAAACTTCTAAATGGCTTTCAATTAACGATTCAGCTTCTTTGAACGGATTATAAATGGAATGTAAGTGAACTCCGTTAACAACTGGAACTTTTTGTTCTGTACGAGATGTCCGGATTTCATATGATGAAATAATTGGTAGATTGTTCATGGTACCTCTGTTCCTCTTCCTTAAGGTTCAAAAAGGCTTATAAAAAGCGGGAATTATTCTTTAACTCCTACCAAAATACTAGCACACCAAACAGAGAATTTGTCAATGAAGAAACTCCCTGCCGATAGTTTAACTATTTTTTAGTCGAATGATTATAGCCTTTAATGATCTCTTTATTTTTAAATAAGTGAGCAATTTCTTTTGTAGCGTCTTCTTTTTGTTGACCAAGAAATTCAACTGTTATTTTGTCAAAGCTAATCATTTTGTCAGACCAAATATTTAAATCACTAAACCATGATTTTAATATACCAATGTCTTCATTAGTTAGAGCAGCAGCATTAAGTTGATTAATTTTGTCTTCAATTTCACCTTGAAATTTACCAATAATGTTAACAATTCTTTCTCTGTTGTCAGTTTCATTAACGACAGCATCGAGATCTTGGGCTTTAGCATTCTGGGCAATTTTCAATGAACTCTGAAGAGCGAGATCAAGCATTGCAAGATGGTTTTGAATGTCTTCAAATAATGTTGTAATCATTTATTAATCCTTGTTTATTTTTTCATTTCGCCATTGTCGACAACCGGTGCATTTGCCGTTTTTAAACTTTTTATTGCTTCACTCCACCCATCATAAAGAGTGTTTAAAACATTAAGACACCCATGAAGTGGTTCGGCATCAATTTTTATATTAGCCTGAGTACTCGAAAATAACATGTAATCGTAAAGTGAAGAAAGTTCTTTCGCTATTTCTCCACCAACTTCAAAGTCGAGACTGTTATTTAATTCAATAACAATATCTTGTAATTTCCCAATGTATTCACCTTTTTTTGCAATCTGCTTATGCTCAATAGCTTCAATAGCTTTTTTACAATTCTTAATAGCAGCTTGATAGAGCATTAATAAAATTTGTTCTTTGCTCGCAGTACTAACCGCAGTCTTTTTGTATGCACCATATCCATAACTCATATAATCCTCCTAAGAATCATTATCCTAATTGTTGTACTGGATCCCCGCCAGATCCACCCATGGCCGCCACACCGGCACCTTGTGAGCGTATTCTGGAAATCGTCCCTTCAAGACGAGCGAACTTATCTTTTAAATTTTTTTCTTTTTCTTCAATATATTTTTGTTTTTGAGTAATTCTTCTATCAATTTGTTCAATGTTACTTTGCAACGTCTTTTTTCGACTTTGAACAAGGCCATCTGGAACGCGAAGAGCAGTTCCTACCATTGCACTCAAGTTGTCCATAAAGCCTTCGGTTTTTCCGCCTTCTTCTGTGAATGTTCCAGTTAAAATTTGAGTGACAGTGTTATAATCTTCGGTGATTTTTGCGGCAAATTTCTTATCATCAAATTCTAATGCTCCGTTTCGGTTAAAGCTTAAGCCGAGGTCTCCTGCTCTTAAATATCCTTTATCTGTTAAGACATCTTTAAAAACAGCACTATGAATTCTCGACTCGAGAGACTGAAGCATGATGTCTCCACCAAGTGTTCTAGAAGTGTCAGTTTTTTCATCCATTGTATTTTGTTGCTTTATAAAGCTTAATACACCGTTAATTTTAGTAACTAAGTCACTTACTTTTGCTCCAACTGCTTGAACATCTTCTGAAATCTTGATGGTAAATTCTTCGCCAGGCTTGGCTTTCTTAAGATCAATCGTCACTCCGGGAATGAGGTCAGTGATTTTGTTTTCAGGGGCTTCAATTTCAAAACCGTCAAGCTTCACTTTTGCATCGTGTGCTTCTCTTTGGAATTCCAATTGAAAGTCATCCTCACCATCAACAAAGTAAAAATATGGAAAATCAACAGCAGCATCATCCCCAGTTTTATTTAAACTTAAAATTAATCTCCATGGAGTATCTGAACCGCTCCCATCATTAATTACATTTGCAGTAACCCCTAAGCTAGTGTCTTTATTTATTAATTTTGAAATAGCAGAAAGAGAAGAATTATCAGAGTCGACATAGATATCTTTGGTTTCTCCATTAGGCAGTGAATATTGAATAAATCCAACCCCCACATAGCTTTCATCTTTATCCGCAAAACCAGAGGACATTGCTGATGATTTTTGCGCTAGCGCCATAACTTCCACTTGATAAGCTCCGGGCACAGCTCGATTTTTATCAATAGCGACTCCAACGATATCATCATTGGTATCTACTTTTAATTCTCGCAATGATCTTGCGCTGGCATTAAGGGTCAGGTTTCCACGTACGTCTTCTACTAATTTAACCAATTGATCTACAAGCGTTTTTTTCTCTTGGATTTTGCTTTTTTGTTTTTCCATATTTTGCACAGGAATTTGCTCAGCAGAAATGATCTGCTTAACAATATCCTTTGGAAGGCCGGTATTAATTGAACCAAACGAAATACTCAAAAAATCCTCCTGATTTTGAGAGGTCGCTAGAGACTTTAATCTTAACATATTCGATAGGACCAGGATTGAATTAGGCAGCTTTTGCTTCTGAAGTGTTTTTTTTAAAAAAAGTGATTTAAAGTTGAGTGAGGGGAGTCAGTATTAATTCCTGTGATTTTTAGTAAGGATAGCCTAAAATAAAAAAGACCAGGATGGGGCCTGGTCTTTAAATCTAGGATAAGTAAGAAGCTCAAGTATGGGATGAACTTCTTACTTAATTAATCGGTTATTATGGATAATACTTTAGCAAATGGTTCAAACATCTTTAAATTAAAGTGGAAATTCTTTACTTTTCGATTAGTTAGCTACTTTTCATTCTTGTTATTGCCAGTGTATTTTCAAAAAGGCTTGAATTTAAACCCACTTTTAACAGCCATGTTAATGACTTCTTATATTCTTTTCACCATTAGCCAATGGTTCTTACTTGGCAAAGAAATTGATCATCGTTTAAAAATTTATTTCAGAGTTAATTCCTCAATTGATCGTGTCGTTTATAGATTGTTTTTAGGAATGTTTTTTTTCATTTTGCTTTTTAATCTACTCAGTTTTTTAGATTCTAAATGGATTTATAATTCGTACTGGATTACATGGGTACTGCTTGGATTGTTTTATTCTTGGCCGACAAGAGGAAAAATAATTCAGGAATCAGTCTCTTCAAATTTTGGTGAATTTAAGTTTTTAGATCGTTTTGAAAAAACACTCGTCTTTTTAATTGTACTCATGTTCATTTTTTCAGTACCAGAATTTCCACCACAGGCAAATGTTGATTTATTAAAATTATATTTTGATCCACTTGAAAAAATTGGTAATCCTTTTTGGAATTTTTTAGTTGTTAATTATTACCCCTTTAAGGCCTATCCAGATCTGTTCCGGCTTGCATGGAGTCTGCATTTTTACATTGTGGGAATAGGGCTTTTTCTTCTAGTCTTTTATGCACTATTGAGATTTTTTGTAACAAGACGGCTTTCTTTATTGGGAGTTTTTGCCCTGATTTCATCATGGTCTTTCAGCAAGATTTTGGTTCAAAATGTCGAATTTTCATTTTTAACAACTTATTCTTTAGTTTGGGTTTGGACTTTACTCTGGGTGACTAAAAGCTCGACCTACAGAGCCGGCTTATTCCTGGGTATGGTGAGCTATTGGGGTGCTTTGATAAGTCAAAATTTTGCTATTTTAGTTTTCTTCCAAATAGGACTTCTTCATTTTATTTTTTTAAAAGACAGAACTAGTTGGTATAAAAGACAAATTTTACGATACGCTTTATTTGGAACCATACTTACGCTAGTACATTTATTTATGAATTTAGATCTTTTGGACTCGTTTCATAAAATTGATTTTGTATTCTTTAAGAATTTAGTAAAAGAAGTAGACCGCAAGGGTTTTTTTGTTCTAGCTCTGTTTGGATTAATTGTAGTTATCGCTAAAACTTATTTTACCAAAAGAGCATTTTTAAAAGAATTTCAAATTGATAAACACAGTCTAAACATTGTACTTATTTCATATTCGATGTTTGTAATTTTTTCAATTTTTTGGGATCATTCACTAACTAACGGCTTTGGAACGATGTGGGGTTTGGCCTTCTTAAGCTTAATTCCGCTTGAATTAATTTTTCAATCAATTGCACGACTTAGGTCACGACGTAACATGATTTATGTGGTTTATATCCTCATTTGCTTACTCGACTCTCACTTTGAAGGAAGAGTGAAGTTATTCATAAAAATATTTAACAGTTAACTAACACATCTTTTTTAGAGTTATGATAGAATATTTCTAGGTGAAAACAATGAGGTATTTGCCAGCATTGGAGTCGTATGTTTAGTACAGGATTGACTAAAGGTATTTATGACAGTTTCCTTCGCTCTTACCATCTGAACAAGTCTGAGTTACAAAATGCTCCATTTATTAGACCTCTTTCATAACCTTCAAATGTAAGGCCATTTAAGATTTTTTTTGTTGGCCATTCAGTAAAATTATGGCCAACTGTCAAAGTTAATAACTGAGGCAGATTTATGAGTATTCGCTGGACTACTGTACAAAAATATTGTGAAGATAAATTTTTACGTTTAACTGGAGTGAGGCCATTTGTTTTTGAAGAAATGGTTCAAGTAATCCAAGATTTTGAAAATAAAAAATTTATTGCAGGTGGAAGGCCACCAAAATTAATTATTGAAGACCAGATTCTATTAATGCTTCAATATTATCGTGAATACTGTACTTTGTTTTCAGTAGCATCAAGTTATAATGTTAGTGAAACTACAGCTTGGAGAATGGTTGTAAAAAATGAAAAAATCTTAATAAAGTCAGGCCAATTTACTTTGCCTGGTAAGAAAGAATGCCTGAGTGAAAACCATGACCATTTTTTAATAGATGTAACAGAATCCCCAATAGAACGTCCAAAAAAAAGAAATCAGGTAGAGTTAAGAACATTCAAAAGGATTTTTACTCGGGAAAGAAGAAAAAACACACGATAAAAACCCAAGTAGTTTACTGCCCTGGTACCAAGCAAATTATTTCAATCGCTCAAGACACTGGAAAGGTTCATGATTTTAGAATTTTCAAAGAAAGTGAAACTTGTTTTCTACCGAAAACCAGAGTCTCAGTTGATTCAGGTTACCAGGGAATCGTAAGGTTACATAGCAATAGCCTATTGCCTAAGAAGAGAAATAAAAAAAATCCACTTACAGAAGAAGATAGAAGAATCAACAGAGAAATATCTTCGGAGCGTGTTGAGATAGAAAATGTATTTGGCGAAATGAAAAGATTCAGGATTATTGCAGAAAAATATCGAAATCGACGAAAAAGATTTGGAATAAGATTTACAATTATTGCCTCGATTTTTAACAAACATCAGAAGGTAAAAACAGGGTTATGAAAGAGGTCTATTTTCGTCGATCCGGCCACTGGCCAAGTAAAGCTTCTTACAAGTTTGATGAGTTCCAGAGAAATTGGCAGTGAGATTTTTGCTGTTTCTGTTGCCAACGGCGGTGACGTGGAAGTTCTTTCGACCGAGAATTAATTCTCAGTCGAGAGATCTTAGATGAGAAAATTCATCTTTAATTATCAGAGACATATTTAATGTCCTCGCCGCTTTTCACCTAGAAATTATCGTTCTTACAAGCTCTATCAGCTAATAATACCCGAGTGACAATTTTTTGACCTTTTGTGAATAACTACGGTGTTTCGAACAAAAAATATAGAAACTCATTTACTCTAAAAAATAAGTGTGTGGATATCGAACCTAACTATCTAAAATAATGATCTAGAATATTGATCTTAATCAAACACTAAAAAAGCTTAAAAAGTAAAAATGTGGATAACTTTCACTTTTTTGTTGATAAAATACTCAAGTCAACTAAATTAAGATAAAAATTGTAAGGAATTTACATGACACATAGAGACTTTTTATGAAAAACCTGCAGTCTAAAGTTATTCTTGAGTTGACATTAAAAATGAAATTAATTTTTGGTATTGAGTCCACTCAGGCGCTCGAGGTCAATCGCAAAGAAGATTACTCACCAGTTACTGAAATTGATCTTTTTGTCTCAAACTTAATTAAGAGTGAACTTTTAAAAATTGATAAGTACAAAAACTATCATTTTTTCAGCGAAGAAGACTATGGCGAACTTCTCTATCCGGCCGCAATCTTAGATCCGATAGATGGCACTAGAGAGCTGGTTAATGGAATTCCTGAGTGTGCTGTTTCACTCGGATTAATGAACTCAACTAGCCTCTTAGATCCAGAAAATTTTGGATGGATATTTAATCCATTTACTGGATTTAGTATTGATAGCTCACTTCCTAGTTTGCGGCCTAAGTTTGTTTTGAAGAAGAAAATTTTAGGAATGGTTTCACGTTCTGAATATGAAAAAGGATATTTTGATAAGTTTATAACAAACGAGTCTGCCGTTGAAATAACTCCAAGAGGCAGCATTGCTTTTAAATTGGGATTACTTGCAGCGGGTGGTTGTGATTTTGTTTTAAGTCTCAGCCCTAAGAATATTTGGGATATAGCGGCTGGAACCATTTTATGCCAAAAACGTGATATTTTTTTATACCAAAATGGCCAAATCATTACTGATTTAACAAATGTTCGAATAGATGGAGTATTGATTTGGGCTCCAGCTGGTTTAGCTGAAGATTTGTGGAAAAAATTCAAAAAAGAAAAAAATTAAACCCAAAGTCTATGATCTATTTAATTACCTCCAAGAGTTGTTTAATTAATAATCTCTAATCATCTGGAGGTTTTTATATCACTCTTTAATTACTCAAAGTTTCTCAATATTAAATCCCCAATATTAATTACTGGTCCAACTGGATCTGGAAAGTCATATCTTGCTTCACAAATATATGCAGAATCTCACATAAATAAATTTAAGTTTATGACAATGCATTTAGCGAGCTTAAAAGAAGAACTTTTAGAAAGTGAATTTTTCGGTCACAAAAAAGGATCATTTAGTGGTGCCTTAGAAAATCGTAACGGCTATTTGGCTGAAGTGGGTGAAGGCACTTTGTTTTTAGATGAGATTGGTGAGCTCTCACTTGAGTCCCAAAAAAAATTACTTTATCTGTTAGAAGAAAAACTATTTACCCCGGTCGGGTCTCATTTACCTATTCCATTTAAGGGGCGAATTATTATGGCCACCAATCGAAATCTAAGTGAAATGGTAGCCGAAAAGAAATTTCGAGAAGATCTTTTTTCTCGAATTAGTACATTCCATATTAGGATGCCGTTGCTTAGTGACGATAAACAAAATTTAAAGCGTTTAATTGACGAAATATTTCAAAAATTAAAAATCGAACATCTTCAGCCCTATGCTCACCTGTCTCAGGAGTCGTATGAATATTTGATGAATAATAAGTGGAGGAGTAACATACGAGAACTTAAAAAAAGCCTAGAATATGCCCTGTTAATGTCTGAAAAAAATCAAATTCAAATTAAGGACTTTCCTGGTATCGAGCCACAGATTGCCAATCAAAACTTTCAAGTTGATGAATTTTTGTTGTCACTTCCAGATGATTTTAACGAGAGTTTAGAGCAATTTGAAAGAATGTATCTAAATAGTAGATTTCTAAAATTTAACGGCAAGGTGAATGAGACAGCAAGGCTTTTGGGAGTGAGTAAAACTACACTTATTCAAAAAGCAAAAAAATATCAAATAAACACCCTGAAAATGAGGTCAGATGCCTCTCAAATAGCTGCGTAAAAACTTCACTACATAAAGACTCCAATTGACAATTGTCTGATTTTAGAGCAAAAAGCAGTCAATTGAACAATTAGGAGAGAGTTTATGAGAAAAACGATGATTGCGATAAGCGGTTTTATGATATCATTACAGCTCTTAGCTTCAGGGTCTGTTCTGATTAATGGTAAAGAAATAAAATCTCATGATCACCTCCATACTGTCCTCGCAAAACAACTCAATTTTCCCAAGTTGTACGGTAAAAACCTTGATGCTCTATATGACGTTTTAAGTAATGATTACTCAGGACAAACAGTTATAAAAATTAAGCACTTAAATTTTTTAAAAGCACGTCTTGGTGCCGACTACACAGAGGCATTAATTCAAGCGATTATGGATGCATCTGAAGACAATCCTAAAATTATTTTGGTTCTCGAGTAAGCAATGACCTTTAAAGTAAAAGATCATTTTTTTCATAAAGCCAAAAAAGAAAATTTTCTGGCAAGAAGTGTATATAAACTTGAAGAAATAGATGAGCGTTTTAAAATTCTAAAAAAAAATGACCAAGTAATTGACCTAGGATATCACCCGGGATCATGGATTCAGTACACTTCAGAAAAAATTGGTGTCAATGGGCTGGTAATTGGTGCCGATGTAAGAGACATCAATAATAAGCTTTTAAACATAAAAAATGTACGTCTATTTCAAAAAGATGTTCTCACAATTGAAAGTATGGCCGAGCTTGGAGTTGAAACTCAGTTCGATGTGGTCCTATCAGATATGGCCCCAAATACCACAGGCGTTCAGTCGGTTGATCAAGCTAGATCATTAAATTTAGTGGAAATGGTTTTCTTTTTACTGCCAAAATTCTTAAAAGTTGGTGGACATGTTGTTGTAAAAGTTTTTGAAAGTAACGATGCTCAAGTGTTTTTAAAGGAACAGAAAAAGCATTTTTCTGAATTCCATTATCTCAGACCAAAATCTACTCGTTCAGTTAGTAAAGAATATTTTGTCATTGGGAAGAATTTTAGGCCATAATAGTAATCTACATGAAGTTAACATGATGGTTATTTAGACATGGATAAGTTTAAAATTAGAATCAACAGAAAGTTTACATTATTACTTGCGGGATCTGCACTTGGAATTTTTCTAGGTGGCAATGTCATTGGAGTTTTTCAAGGAAAGCCTTCCTCAAAACTCAATGCAGCTGAAGTGCAAGAAGAACTCGGTTTGCCCGAAATCCCCATTAAGGAAGAAAATAAGCTAACTAGCGAATTAAGGTTTTCGATTGATAAAGCATTTAAAAATGCAACGGAATGGCCAGAAACACTCAAACACGGCGACAGAAATACCAAAATTGAATACTCTTTTAATCCAGAACTCGATACGTATATTAAAAAAATCTTAAAACAATACCGCTCAGATTATTCCACTGTCACAGTTGTTGATAACGAATCAGGGCAAGTTCTGGCAGCAGTCGGCCATGTCGGTAAAAATAACAAGTTTGATAGCAGTTTAGTCTTAACTGCCACCCATCCTTCAGCAAGTTTGATAAAAATAATCACAGCTGCCGAGCTAATGCAAAATACGAAAGTTAATAGGGAAACCCCTTTTGAATTCAGAGGCAGAAGTACAACCTTATTTAAATATCAACTTAATGAATCTAAAAAAAATCGTTGGGTCCGAACGCAATCTTTTGAATCTGCCTTTGCTCAATCAAATAATGTAATTTTTGGAAAAGCTGCAATTCAGAATCTTGATAGTGCTAGGCTCGTAAAGATGGCCGAAAATTTTGGCTATAACCAAACCTTGATTAATGAATTTGATTTTATGAAATCAAATATTCATGGAGCGAGTGATGATTATCATTTAGCAGAACTTGCATCAGGATTTAACGACGAAACTGTTATTTCACCAGTTCATGCCGCTACTATGGCCTCCATAATTGCCAATAATGGTGTTTTGAAGAGTCCTAGAGTGATCTCAAGACTGGTAGATTCTAAAACAGGAGAAATTGTTTGGGAAAATGCGCTAGTAGAAAAGCGAGTCCTCTCAGCAGAAGCTTCTAAAGAAATGCAAGGAATGATGGAAATGACTATCGATGGGGGAACTGCTCGAAAGTCATTCCGAAAAATGAATACTGGTTATAAAAATGCCTTAGAGATTGGTGGAAAAACAGGAAGTATCACTGGTGGTAAGCCTTTTGGTAAAAGAGATTGGTTTGCAGCCTATGCTATTCCGCGAGATTCAGAGCGGGGAAAAGGTATTTCTATTAGTGTTATGAACGTTAACGTAAAGAGATGGCATGTTAAGTCAACAATGTTGGCTAAAAATATAATTGAGTATTATTATAACAATATTCAACCAATGCCGATTACGATGGTTAAAATGCCTCGTTTTATTTCTGAAAATCGTAAAAATAGAGTGAGAAATAATAAACGAACTATTGCGAGTGCTAGGTTGAAAAAGAGACCTGAAACACGTATAAATAAAAAAAAAATAATACTACTAAAAGACATATAGGTAAGCGCAATGAACGAAAATCAAACACCACCCTCTAGTACAGAGCTTGATCCACACGCAGACCTAATGAAAAGTGTCGAAGCAGATTTAAATAAAAAACAAAAACTAATTAAAGAAATTAAATCGATAGCAATTATCATTGTTGCTGTTTTAACTTTCCGGTCAATCTTTTTTGAACCATTTAGAATCCCTTCTGGATCGATGATCCCAACTTTAATGATTGGGGATTTTATTTTAGTTAATAAGTTTTCTTACGGCCTAAAAGTACCTTTTACCGATGTCGTATTTGGTGATAAAAGTTTTGATCCTATTTACATTGCAGGAAAGGGTGAGCCAAAGCGTGGAGATGTTGTCGTTTTTAAATATCCTAAAGATCTCTCAGTTAATTACATTAAAAGAGTTGTCGGCCTGCCAGGAGATACTTTAGAAATAAGAAATAAAGTTGTTTATATAAATGATAAGCCAATCGAGCCAAAAGAATTCGATGGAAAGGCTATCATGGAAGACATGGACGACAAGTTTAAAGGATATAATCTAAAATTTTACAAGGTGAAAACCGGTGAAGCTGAACACGTCATTCAGCAAGATAATGACAATTATTACAAAGTAGATTTTGATAAAATCACAATCCCACAAGAAAGTTACTTCGTAATGGGAGATAATCGTGATTTTTCTTACGATGCCAGGTACTGGGGATTTGTAAAACATGAACAAATTAAAGGCAAGGCTATGTTTGTTTGGTTCTCACTCATTTTTCCATTCGGGGAAAATCCGGCCAAGTTTAGACCTTGGAGAATTGGAACTCCGATTAACTAAAAAAAGATTTTAGTACAGCCGTCATTGCCTTCGATGTTCTCCCATCTTAGGTCACGATATTCTTTTTTTAAGAATGATCGTAACCAGGTCTTTAAAACACCATCCCCATGTCCATGCACAATTGTGACAAAAGGAATTTCACCAGTGATGACTTCGTCTATAGATTGCTCGCAAATTTTTTGAAATTCTTCTAATCTCATTCCCCTGCAGTCAATTTCAATATCACCCCTCACCGTTTTTTGAATATTAATTTTCACTTGAGGCTTCGGTGGATTTGAGCCAGAAGCATATCTTAAAGTATTTGAAGTTACCCAGACTGACAAAGCTCCATGCTGAATTTGCACTTCGCGCTTTCTGGGATTGATATTTTGTACTTTCACATTCTTTTTAACAGTTAAGGAGAAGTAGTATTGATTTAAGACAATATCATCAAATTGGACTTCTTTTAAGTGAGCATAAATAGTTTCAATTTCTGTTCTTGGCTTTTTAACAGGGGCTTCTTTAATTAATGTAGATTGGATTGATGCAATTTCATTGTTTAAATTTTTACGACTCGAGATATTTCCAGTTTTAACTTGATTCAACATCAATTCTGCTTGGTCAAAAATCATTCTAATTTTTTTTGTATATTCATTTATTATTTTTTCGCGCTCGAGATAAAGTGTTCCTTCCATTGAAGCTTTTTGATTTTTTAGTTCAATATTTAAATTGCGATTATGGGTTAGTATTTTTTCAAGATCAATCTTCTTTTGAGAAAGCTCTTGCAGAAGTGTTTCGTATGTTACTTGTTTTCCATCAAGCATCGCTTTGGCGTTAATACTGATGTTATTTATCAAGTCATATTTTTTCGATAAATTTTCAAAAATCTTAAAAGCCAGAGAGCTTCCTGGCTCTCCTAAAATTAATTTATATGTAGGTTTATTTGATTCAAAATCATAGCCAACATGTGCAGAGACATAATCCGTTCGCGCATGCATATAGGTTTTTAAAACTTGATGGTGCGTAGACAAAACAACTTTTGAAGTAGAAATACTATGAATCTCATCCAGAAAAGCAATGGCAAGAGCAGAAGCTTCTTCAGATGAAGTAGAATTAAAAATTTCATCAATAATTATTAAATTTAAAGGGCCAAGCGTTTTTAAAAGTTCGAGATAATATTTTGACTCTGAGGCAAAAGAACTTAGTCCTTCAGAAAGATTTTGATGATCATGACTGAAATAGTACAAGTCCTCAACGGGATGAATATCTGCAAAACTAGCTGGAACGTAAAGCCCAAGATGTACGAGGAGAATTGAAATGGTGAGTGACTTAAGGGCCACAGTTTTTCCACCAGTATTTGGCCCAGATATAATGAGACCCAAATGTGTTGAGTCTAAGGATATAGTGTTTTTAACGGGGTTGTTAATTAAAGGATGAAAAATTCCATCGAATTCAAAATGAAATTGATTATTAAGTTTTGGTTTACAAAAACCTAGCTTCAAAGAGTACGTTGCCTTAGTATTGAGCCAATCCATTTCAAGGACCCAATTAGACATTAAGTCGAATTCACTTTGATAAATGTGAACAATTTTACTTAGTTCAATTGTTAATTTTAAAATTGTAGACTCAATTTCAGCAAGTAAATGAATACGCTTATTGCCCTTTTCTCTCACATCATATGGCTCAACACAAAGTGTCATCCCACTTTGTGAGCGACTTACGATTGGTCCAAGTTCTGAATTGTAAGAATCGGACTTAATTGCTAACACATAACGGTCATTAATAATGTCATAGCTATCGAGTTGAAGTTTACTTGAAAAAAATTCAGTCTTAGAAATTTTTTGAATACTCACCCTGAGGTCATTTTCTAATAATAACACCTCAGTATAAAGTTTTTTTAGCAGTGGATGTCTTTCATATGAGACGTTTCCATTGTGGTCAACAAAATCCCTAAGTGGATTAACAAAAAGTCTTTTAATTTTTGTATGTTTTTCATTTTCAATAAAATAAGCATCAGATATAGGCAAGGGCTTAAAAACTGAAAAATTATCAAGAAAACTTTCTGATAGTTGAGCAAAAAAATGGAGCTCGTTAGCTTCAAAGAATTTACCTTTTTTTGCATCATTAACTAATTCAAAAAAACTTTTTGAATCAGGTAAAAATCTAATCTTAGAGTTAAAAACTAGACTGAATTCATCAAAGTTAGCTATATAGATTTCAAGCAAATCGAGGTCTTTTAAAATTTCTGAAAAAGAGTTTGCACTTAAAGGTTGAAGTAATTTTTCTTTTATTAATTCGAAATGTGATAAACTAGAAATATCACTAATAAGTGTTGACCAGTCGAGAAGCTCAAGTGCCTCTCTATTACCATTTAAAAGATTAAGTGCCATGATACAGTCTCACCAACAATTAGTAGAAGTTTCAAGTGAATATAACATTCTCTTTTCAAAAAATGAATTTTATCCAGTTCAAAAAGCTTACACAACTCCACATTTTATAGTTTTAACTGTTCGCTTTCCCGGGAAAAATGCCTTTTTATACATTGGGCGAGGTAATAAATATGAGGGAATATTTTTAGGAGAATATTTACCACCTTCATATTTACGAGTACAGGATAAGTTTCTAGATTATTTAAGGAAAAACTTAGTTGGTAGCCGTCTAGGGAAAATGGAAGTTGACCGGTCACATTTTTTCGCACTTTTTCCTTATAAAAATGATCAAAGTAACAACTCATTTTCATTTGGTTACAAGAACCATCAACTTTATTTTATAAATCAAAAACAAGAAGAGATTTATACAAGCTGGAACAATGAAGTAACTCAAAGAAATAGCTTGGTTAAAATCATAGACAACTTTTTAGGTGAATCTAGCTTATCAGACAAGAGCATAAAATCTCAATTCTTACTATCCGACTACTTTAAAAACGAAGAGAAAAAAAAGAGTGGTGCACCCGTACAAGCGAAAAAAGAAAAATTTCTTAAGAAAAAAATAGGTAATATAAAAAATGACCTAAACGATGTAGTGAAATGGAAAAACCTAGAACACGATTTATTAACTGGAGTTGAAATGAATATTCCAGACAAAGAAGCAATTTTTTATAATATAAAAATTAAATTTCCAAGCAACATCAATGAGTGGCAAAAAAGAGATGCGCTATTTAACAAAGTTAAAAAACTTAAAAAGGCTGAAAATATTCTAACTCAAAGGCTCGCTGAAACAGAATTAGAATTAGAAAATGTAATGGCCGGAAAAATAAGCGTTGAAGCCACTAAGGAACATGCAGTTGCTCTTTTGTGGCAATCACAAAAAACTGCACTTAAAAAAAATTCTGACCGGAAAACCCTGCTTTTTTCAATTGGACAAATTAATGGAATTATAGGCCTTGATGCTCAGAGCAATGATTTAATCCGTTCAGAAGCTGCAAAAGACCATTATTGGTTTCACGTTGAAAATTACACTGGTTCACACTGCGTGATAAAAACTGACGATATCTCAAAGATTAAGCCGCTAGAATTTGAAGCTTTAGCATCTCTTTTGAGAGATTACTCGAAATTGGACATTTTAGAAATACCTGTTATTTATAGTCAGGTAAAGCATGTAAAAGGTTTAAAAGGCACGGCCGGAAAAGTCTTAGTAAAAAAACCTAAATACTTACGTTGCCAATACCGCCCGTGGAAAGAAATTATTACCCTAAATGAGTGATGATTGCACGGAGTGTCGGCTCTCAGTAGAATAGAAAGATATTAGGGGTTTAAAAATGAAATTTCAACTTTCCGGCATTATTCTTATTCTCGTTTCTTTGCTCGCTAACACAGCAATTGCCCAAAGTAGTAATGCTGAAATTGATCAATATGAAATTAGAAGTTATGATCCACAAAAAAGCGGATTAGTAGATTTAGTATTTGAAGCGCGAGTTGAAAAACTAACAGATATTTTAAATAAGACCGAAACTTTCGGAAAACTCGTTGATGTTTATTTTAAAATTTACTGGCTATCACCTTCCCAATATAAGATTGAAGTGATGGGTCTGCCTAAAGGTTTTCAAGAAGTTCGCGACGATCTGACATCATTAATAAAAGGCAAATTAGAATTAATTATTCCTGAAAAATTCTCTACAAAATTTAATGGCTATACGTTAAAAACACAGCCATTAGCCGATGGGAAATTGATCAAAGCTATTGATGATACTTACACTCTGGCAATTCCAGAAGTAGATTTAGTTTTTGATAATAACGGAAAACTAAAAATTCTTGAAACTAAATCCGGATTGACTGCAATTAAAACAGAATTTTTCCAAGCTCCAAAATCATGGAGTAACAACAAGCTTGTAATGGAAAAAATGATTACAACTACAAAACAAACAGGCATCGTATCTGTTTCAACAAGCACTATTGATTATTTAACTAAGGCAGGGATGGGGTTTCCTTCTAAGGTGACAATTAAAAATACAATTGAAACTGTTATCCCTGCACGTGGAAAAGAAAAAGAAAAGAAAGTGAAAAATGAATCAAGTTCAGTGATTAATTTTACAACTTACGAAGTAAACACGGGGAAAGCACAAAGATTTATTGTTGAAGGCCTAAGAAAGTAGGTTTAAGTGAGACAACGTAAAAATTCATTCTTTCTAAGCCTATTGATTATTTTAATCATAGTGTTTACTGCGTGTTCAAAACAAGAATCGTCCTCTATTGAAGATGGTGAAGCAAGAAATCAAAGTGAAATTGAACGACTTGAAGCTTGTAGTCTTGTTAATTTTAACAAGGGAGTCTTGTTACACTACAACATGATTTTGATGTTTAAGTGTACCAAGTGGGATCTAGAGTTCCCTCAGCTGAATTTGGCCATCAGACAAGTTCCCAGTGAATCTTGGGATCATTTTATGGGTCCAATAGATAAAGAATTTGTAGAAAATTTAACAAGACGAGACAGAGTTTTTAGCAATATTAAAGAATTAGATTCTAAAAATGGGCTCGATGACCTAAGCAGAGTTCTTGTGGCATTGAATGAAACTAATTTCTTTGATGCTTTAAATAGTATGCTTGGATGTGCTGAAAATCCAACTCTCGAAAGCTGTGCAACTCGAGACCAAATTCCACAAAAAAGATCATTAATTAATATTATAAGAATTATAGATTCAGATCCTCAGACAATTTTGAAAGCTTCCAACCTCATTAAATTCATTAATAGTTCTATTGTTGGAAATGAAGAAAAACTAAGAGTAGAAATAAATAAGTTTATTCGCGATCCTATGTTTATTGAACTTAGATTACGACTGGTTGATTCAATAGCTTTAAAGTTCAAGACTGGGTTCAGTATTGAAGACAGGAATTTTTTATCAAAGATGTTATTAACAGGGACCAGTGATGAGTCCTCACCTTGGGTGTATTCTTGGCTAAATGATCCAAAAATGACTCGAGAAAAATTTAAAGCTCTAATGGAATTTCCAGCTTTAACTAATCCAGACCTTGTTAAGCAGTTTAAAGGTTTAAAACTTGCTTATGATGATAATTTTAATTGCACAATTAAAGACACTACGAATTTAAATGAATTATTAACTTTTGATTTTAAGTCTCATTTAAAAGATCACGTTTCGGTACTTAAAGAAAGAGACTATAAAAGTTATTTTGACTATGCGTCTGCATTTTTAACAGGGGCGAAGACTTCGTTAGCTTTTTGCAATGAGCTTGAAGTCAATAAGTACGGTTTTAGTTTTATTCAAATGATCAACAAACAAGCACAGTTTTTGGGAGAAAAAAAGTTCTATGATCTTTTCAAGTTTGTATTAGCACATTCAACCGCCAAGGGTGATATTGATAAAAACTTTTCAGAGAATTTATATTTTTTTGATCTTTTAGCAGGTGGATTTTTTTCAACCGCCAATGAAGTTAATGAATCAATGCTAACTCGCACGCGAGAAATGTACCCCATTATTTACGACATACTAAAAAATGTTCCGATAGATGCCTATCTTGATCTCGGTGAAGTTTTACAAAAAACTCTCAATAGTAACAATGATCCTAGATTTGTTGGAGTTGCTGATTTTTGGAATTTTTTCACACCAAAAGAAAAAAACTTTGTATTTAATTTCGTCGATCGTCATTTCGAGGGAGACACCCAATTTCTTTTACTTTTTGATTTCTACTCTAAGTTTTTAGATGACATGTCTGAAGTCCAACCAGTGTTTAAGGACAAGTGGCTCGGTTCAATTGAAGCCGAAGAAATGTCGTATTTAGCGCTTCAAGAGTTATTTAAAAACTTAGCAGGCAAAGATACATTGATAGATTTTAAAAAATTCTTCGGGAGAGATCAAATTCTCAAGGTACTTGAGGTGATTTCAAATGGTAATAATATCAATGCAACTGCCAAAGAAGAGTTAAATTATCGAAAATCAGATATTTATGTAACACGAATGAGAACTGAGATGTATCGTTTTGACGTGACATATAAGCCCAAAGAGTCTGGTGACTATGATTCAAAACCAATTTTAGAATGTATGAAGGTATTTAGTGATATTGAAAATGGTTTTTATCACTTAGTCAGAAAATTACCAGAGGTATGCACCAAAGTATCAAATGAAAATATCGCTTTCAAGGTTTTTAGCTGGCTTAATGTAATCGAAAAAAGCTACAAAGAATTTAAACCTTCAAATGAAGACAATGACTCTTTACTTAGTGAAGCCGGAATTCTCAGTCCTTACATGTTAAATTCTTTGATTGGAACCGGGAAAATACTCGATTCACTCTTGGGAGATATTGACTCGGTATTACCAACGAAAAATGGTTTGAGGTATTTAGCAACTTCAGCACGACAACACTTGTTTGAAAAAAATGCGATATCTCTATTAGATAAAAATGTGATTGTGTTAAATCAATGGATTGATGTACTTCCTGAAAGAAACATAGTTCATAGAAATGCAATCATAAAAGAGATTGCCAAGGAAAATAACTTTAAATATAGCAACGAAGTTTTTAAAAGTGTCGCTGATTTATTGATTCAATATGCAGATTGGATTAAAAATGGATTTTGGGAAAAAGCAAATACGCGCTCTCTTGGTGAATACAATCCGGCCCACGATTGCGACAAAGTGATTAATAAATTTGTTGCCCCTCATCCTTGCCCTTCAAAAGAAGTTGTAAAAAAACATACAAACGAAATAATTAAGTATTTAACAACTACCTGGGAAGCACAACAAGGTACAGCTACAAAACAATTGTTATTATCAATAAAGCCAGGTGAAGGCATTTCAATTCCATTGGGAACAAGCCAGACTAAAAAGTATCAACTTACTTTAAAAGAAACAATGAAGTACTTATACGATACGAGTGATAAAAATCTTGCAAATGTTAATAGGCAAAAAACTTATTATGTTAATAAAGACAATTATTTTTCAAATGAAATATTAACAACCCTTGAACGGGTAGAAATTGTTATTCGAGATGTTCGCTTTGGTAATAATTATCTTGGAGCTGCTTTTTTAAATGCCATAACACATACCAATAATTATAATGAGGAAGCTGCAGATAGAAAAAAACTCATTTCTCAATGTATAAAAATTCCAATCATCAGGTGTGCTCGCTCTATGAGCAATGATGATTTACGAATGGCCAACAATGCACTTGTGGCTTTTGATTCATTGATCGATGTAAATAATGGAAGAGGCTTAGAACCAAAATTAAATTATGGAAATTTTTTAAAAACCTTTGAGCAAACACTTGTAGGAAGTTCGGCCAAAGCAGCTCAAGAAGTACAATTATTACCTTTGAGTGACTCCTTATTACTAAAGCACAATGGAAGATTATTAGGTGACATGACGATGATGACAATGTGGTCAAATACTGCACGAGTTATCCGTGACCGAGTAGGAAGAACCAGAAAAGAATTTGATGATTTTATTGAAAGCCCAGCTTTAAATAGAGTTAATCGCTCACTCTTATTAGGTTTTGATCTCAAAACCGCAACACCTTCAGCTGAAAGACTTTTTAAAAAATTACAAGTTGTTCCAGTCGGAGAAAAGCAAAGTCTAGTTGATACAACTATTGATTGGGTCTCTGCACTTAATTATAACCAAACTAGATTGCTTGAAGATACGATTTCTAGGCTACTTTTGGTTGGGTCATATCTAGGGCCACCGGAGCTAGTCTTTAATAAGTCTGTTGTGCAAAATTCAAGGCTTGATCGTTATAAGCAAAATAATCTTTATCAAATGTTTTTAGCGATTGAAAAAATAATTGATCACTACCCAACTTTGAAAAATTATTTACCTAGTGACATGAAGTTGATTGAAGGATTAAAGCCAATCAATACTGCGTTAGTATTTTTAACAGATTCACTAGCCTCTTCAAATGATCCAGTTAAAAACACAGCCTATCTAGTTTTAAATGACCTCTTTAATGCGTTACAAGTTTTTTTATTTGATGAACTACCCGACCCTTCGATTATAAAGCCACAATCAAAACCTGCTCCAGAGGGGCTTGAGTTATTTTTATCATTTCTCAATAATCCTAAAAATGTAAACCAGACCTATCTTGTTATGCGTGAAGACTATCGATACTTAAGCTCTCTTCATAGCGATAAGGGTAATTGGTTTCGCTCTTTTGGACAAAATATTAAGAGAATTACAGAGTCTAATAAGGTTAATTTGAATTCTATTAGAGAGTATTTAACTTTTTCTACAAAAAATGCGATTTGCTTAAGAGGCCAAGCCTGTAAAGTAAATTATCAGTTTGATGAGTTGGCAAATTTAGTTAAATATTTAGCAAAGACTAATCAAAGTGGTGAGACTTATCTATTTAGTGCTTCCAAAAAGGTATTAGTTGAAAATTTTGATCAACTACAGGCCATGATGGATGATTTATTGCCAAGTCTAAAAATAAAAGAAGTTCGAACACCATTACGCTAGTTCACCAATTACCTTATTGAAGAATAAAAAACTCCTTCTATACTATAAGAATACAACTATTTAGTATGGATTCGAGGCATTTTTGAAATCTCTAATTTTACACAATAAATCTTCTGCAAAAGTCGTACGCGGTGAGCGTGAGCTGACTTTTTCAGATCTCACAGAAGAACCTAGAGGTACGATTCCAGGTGAATGGATATTACTTTTAGACCAAAACTCTAAAAGAAATTATTTAGCCTATATTAATTCCTTTTCTGAAAATTATTTTAAGATAAAAATTATTTGCGAAGATTTTGAAAAACAATTCAATGCAAATTCAAATGAAGAAACAGTTGCAATCCTTTTAATTGAAAATTTTTTAAAAGAAGCTTTTTTAAAGCGAAAGGTATTTAAAGGCTACGAGACTGGGTCTCGTCTAGTATATGGTTCAGCAGACTTTTTGCCCGGACTCATTGTAGACATGCATGAAAAGATTATATTAATTCAAATTAATACGGCAGGTATGGATAGGTTTCGAAATTTAATTCATGGGATTATTCAAGACTCATACAAAAGTCACAAAGTTTTATTCTTAGATAATGCGGAATACCGAAAATCAGAAATGCTTCCAACTTATGAAAGTGAAAAACTTAACGAGGATCTAACGATTCTTGAAAATAATATACGTTATAAAATTGATAAGTCTGTTGTTCAAAAAATTGGATATTATTATGATCATCGGGAAAATAGGAATAAACTTCGTGCACTGTTAAAGAGATCATCGCTAAGTCTTCAATCGGGATTAGATTTATTTTGTTATGTTGGAAGTTGGGGATTACATCTCTTGGACTCAGGTGTTCCGAAAGTAGACTTTGTTGATCAAGCCAACATGGAAAAAGTAGTTGAAGAAAATGTAAAATTGAATGGATATAATAATAAAGGATCTTTTTTTAGATCTGATGTGTTTAAATTCCTAGATCAAGCCATAATCCAAAATAAAAAATATGATGTAATTATTAGTGATCCACCTGCTTTTACAAAATCTGAAAAAAATAAAATTCAAGCTTTACAAGGGTATGAAAAATTACACACTAAGGCGATGAAACTGCTTAATGATAAATCACTTTTTGTTGCTGCTTCTTGTACACATCCAGTTGGAATAGAAGAATTAGATAGAACAGTTCAAGAGGCCGCATTTAAAAATAACCTCAATGTACAACTTTTAGATCTAGGTACTCAAGGTTTTGATCATCCAAGTTCGGGATTTAAAGATAATGGATTTTATATTAAATACTTAGTTTATTACGTCACTCGAGGGAAAAAATGAGCAAAGAAATTCGACTACGGATCCAAGAAGCTTTAGAGCAAGCAAAAGGTGTAATATTTGGGCAAGATAATTTATTAGATGCAATTATGGCTTCCCTGATATGCGAGGGGCACTTGTTAATCGAAGGTATGCCAGGGCTTGGAAAGACTTTGTCTGTATCAACAATTAGTAAGCTTTGTGATTTATCTTTCAAGAGAATACAATTTACGCCCGATCTCCTTCCTTCTGATTTAATTGGAACAATGATTTATAGTCAAAGAAATGAAGAATTTTCAACTAAATTTGGCCCAATATTTACACAACTACTTCTGGCCGATGAAATCAATCGTGCTCCTGCAAAAGTTCAAGCTGCATTATTAGAAGCTATGGCAGAAAAGCAAGTCACGATAGGAGATGAAACTCATAAGCTGTCTTCTCCCTTTGTAGTTTTAGCTACACAAAACCCAATAGAGCAAGAGGGAACTTATCAATTGCCAGAAGCACAGTTGGATAGATTCATGATGAAGGTGAATGTCGATTACCCATCATTTAAGGCAGAAAAGAATATTTTAGAAACGAAAAGAAGTGCACTCGGAAAACTAGAAGCGGTTCTTTCAACAGATGATCTTCTTTCTGCACAAGAAATCGTTGAAGCTATTTATGTAGATGAGAAAATTAAAGATCTCATCGTTAAAATAGTTCATGCAACAAGACCTGGTTCAGAATTTTTTCCAAAAGAATATGCAGGAGTCATTTTGTCTGGAGCTTCACCTCGGGCAGTGATTTGGTTATTTAGAGTTTCTAAATATATGGCATTCATGGATGGAAAAGATTTTGTATCACCCGATCATGTTTTGAAAATAGTGCCAAGTATCTTAGGTCATAGAATAATACTTTCTTATGAAGCAATGATTGATAACTTTAAGGGATCTGAGCTTGCATTAAAAATTGCAAAATCGTTAGTTTAAAAATGAATATAGCTGAAGTTAGAAAGGTAGTTGGAAAATTAAAATCTAATCTTTTTAGAAAGGCAAACTCGCATTCAATTGGTATTTTAAAAACGAATATTAAAGGCAGTGGTCTACAATTTAAAGAGCATCAAGTTTATACTCATGGCGATGATGTTCGATTTATAGACTGGAAAATTTTAGCAAAAACGAGTAATCCCTATGTAAAAACATTTAATGAAGAAAGAAATGTAGAAATCGTTGTTGTGATTGATGCCTCCTCAACAATGATGATGGGGTTCAATGGTGTGTCCAAGTTACAGGCCGCAATTGAAATTTGCTGCCTTCTTTATCTATTGTCAAAAGAAACAAACGACTATGTTCATGCACTTATAGTAACAGATGAAGTAATAAATGTTCCAAAGTCATCAGGGGACCAAGGGATTACTCATTTTATTTCAGTCCTCGAAGATTTTAAGATTTTAAACAGTGATGGTAGAGTAAATTTAGAAAGGATCAATGATACTAATGTTGATAACAAGCAAAAATATTTATCAATTATGAAGCATTTAAGTCGCAGGAGAGAAATTATTCTACTGTCAGATTTTCATGATTTCTTATCAAGTGACTTTCTTAAAAGATTGATTGGTAGGAATAATGTACATTGTTTTCAAGTTTTATCTCCACTGGATGAAGCAAAGAAAATTCCCTATTCCCTTTTTGCTAGTTCAGGAGTTCTCGGAAAGTCAGGATTAGGTAAGTATGATCTTGCTGGAAAGATCGAAAGAAGTAGTGAGTTCGGGAAAAAGCTTAAAAAGTTGAGAATTAAAGAAAAATACCTAGAAGATTTTATTAAGGAGATGCGATGAGATTATTATTCGCATTTCTTTTATATCTTTCCTTTTTGTTTTCACAATTGAGCGCAAATGAAATTAAGGGTGAGCTTGAATTGAATTCCTCTGCTTCATTTTTAAAAGAAGGAGATCTAGTTGAAGGCCTTTTAAAGATTTGGCCACTAGAAAATGCAGACTTAGGCCAGATTCGCAAATTAGAAAAAACACTTTTTTTCGATTCACTTTATTTGGCAAAGATAGATTCTCTTGCTCCCTCTGAAAACAATGCTGATGTCATAGAGCTTAAAGGTCATTTTTTTGTTAAAAATAGTAAAAATTCAGATTTATATTTTATCAAGTACAATGACATAAACATACCAGTGCGTATAAATCAATTGAACTTAGAAGAATTAAGTGAAAAGCAAGAAGGTTATTATATTGCTGATCAAAGTGTTGAAAAAGGTTATTGGTCAAAGATCGTAATAATATCATTGTTGTTGATAATATTAATATTAGTTATTTTTCGAAAAAAGATACGACAATGGTACGATTTAAAAACACAGAAAGATATTTTGCAAAAAAAGAAATATTTTGATGAATTATTTAGAGTTGCTAATGACAGAAAAGATTTTGAAGAGATATACCTAAAAAGGAAAAAGTGGATACCACTTTTGAGTCAACAGCTTCAATCACATCAAGATTTTTTTAATATATTAAATAACCATCAATTTAAAAAAGAATGGCTAAATGAGGAATACCTAGAAGTCAGAACCTCTTTTGATTATATAAGAAGGAGTTTTGAAAAATGAGCTATGATTTTCAACATATATACTTCTCTCTTTTTGGATTATTCGGATGTCTCTTTTGGATGGTAGGTTTTTTTTACTTTTTCAAAAAGCCACAGTTGGTAATTCCTAATAAGTATAAAAAAACAGGATTTCCTTTCCTTCGAACAATTACTTTTTTAATTGGAGTTGTTGGTTGGATATATATTTCGTTTGCTTTGGCGGGTCCTAGGAAGCCAATGGGGATGGATAAAAATACTATTGAAGTGAATGATATTTTTATAGTCCTAGATCTTTCAAGGTCAATGCTTGCAGAAGATTTAAAACCAAATAGATTTGAAGCAGCGAAAGTAAAAATTCAAGATTTTGTATCTATGTTTCCCAGGGATAGGATAGGAATTGTTATTTTTGCAGAAAGGGTATTTACACTATTACCACTTTCAACTGATTTAAATCTAATAAATAAAATGGTCGCGCAAGTTAAACTAGGTACTTTGGGTGATGGAACAAATATTGGAGATGCCTTAGCACTTGGAACGGGGCGATTAATCCAATCCTTGGCAAAAAATAAAATCATCATTTTATTAACGGATGGTGTAAGTAATGTGGGTGTTTTAACGCCTCTTCAAGCTGCTGAAATGGCCAATGAACAAAAGATTAAAATTTACACCATAGGTATCGGTGGAGCAAAAGATGCAAGAATACCTGTAGGGTCCAACATGTTTGGAGTACAAAGATATCAAATGATACCTGGTGGAAGTGTTGATGAAAAAGGCTTGAAAGAAATTGCTGATTTGACTGGAGGCAAGTTCTATATGGCACGGGACAATAAAGCACTAGAGAAAGTATTAAGTGACATCAATAAATTAGAGAGAACTGAAATTGAACAATCCGGTAAGATTATATATGAAGAACTCTATTTTAAATTTTTACAATTAGGAATTATCTTTCTCATCTTATGTGAAGGTCTTAGACGCTTTATTTTAAGGGAGGGCCCATGAGTTTTGTTAATACTCAACATGCTCCTTATGTAATATTTTTTATCATTGTTTTTTGTCTCACTTTATTCATTATGAACAAGAAATATTTTTCTTGGATAAAAACCTACTGGTCTTATAAAAGAACAATACCTAGCTATATTTCATCGTCATTGTATGCTTTAAGTATTTCATTAATGCTTATATCTCTTTTAGATTTAAGGGGACCAGAAGAACGTATAAAATCAACTTTTCCCGATCAGCGTACAATTCTCATTATTGATAGTTCGACAAGTATGTTGGCAGAAGACGTGAGACCGAGTCGATTTTCAAAAGCCATTCAGATGGCCAGACACTTAGTTAAAAATGCAGCTGCTCATCAAGTGTCAATTGTATTATTTTCTGATGTTCAAAAGCGATTAATTCCATTTACAGACGACATTGATCTTTTAGATTCAAGACTGGCTGCACTTGAGAAAACAAATTCAGTTTCTGGAGGATCCAATATATCTCAGGCTGTGGCCGAAGCAGTAGGATATTTTGACTTTGAAGATAATAAAGACCAAGCAGTTGGCAACATTGTGGTTTTTACTGATGCAGAAGAAAGTGAGGGCGAATTTGATTTAGAAATTGGTCCTAATGTTAATTTAGCAGTTGTGGGCATTGGGACAGTTAATGGCAGCAACATCCCACTTCGTTGGGATGATGGAACATTTAGAGGCTATAAATCACAAAAAGGCCAACCGGTTATAACTAAACTCGATGAAAATTATATTAAAAAATTAGGAAAGAAAGTTAAAAATTATAAATATTGGATTGCAAATTCATACTCCCTACCAACAGATGAGATTTTAAATTTCTTTAGAACTTCTTATAATAAAAAGCAAAGCAAAGGAGATGTGAGAGTTCGTCCAGTTTATTCATATTTAATACTTATCCCTGCAATAATATTATATTGTTTATCTATCGTAATTGGTCGCTTAAAAACATTTAAAGCACTTTATTCAATCTTTTTTTTAATTTCAATCGTATCAATTAGTTATGCAAATGAATCTGGTAGAGATAGCCAGAAGAAAATTAAGGAAATACCGAAAATGATCCAAGGCGACTTGGAAAAAATGAAAGCAGGTAAGTATTCTCGACGAGAAGTTTTAAAAATTGCAGAGAAGTTTTTAAAGAATGACGATCCAGAAAGAGCAATGGAAATTTATAAAGAGTATTCTAAAGAACAAGATGATGAGAGTATTATGTTCAATAGAACAACTGCGCAGTTGAAAGCTGGAAAAATTGAAGAGGCTATGCCTGATATTCAAAATCTGTTTTCAAATTCAAAAAACGAAAACTTAAAAAATAAATTACGCAATAATGTATTGCTGGCACTCAACTCCAAGTCGGGGGGCCAGGGGAAAGATGATTCAAAGGATAAAAAACAAGAGAATAACGAAGAAAAAAATAAAGACAAAAAAGAAAAAAACAAAGAAGAAGGAAAGGAAGGCGAGAAGGAAAATAGCAAGGAAGATGGCAAGGAAGATAATAAAGAAAATAAAAAAGAAGACAATAAAAATCAAGACCCAAAACCAGGCAAAAGTGGTAATCCAGATGATAAAAAAACAGATCAAGAAAAACCAAGCAAAAGTGAAAACGAAAAAGAGAATGAATTAAAAAAAGATCCCAAAGACCTTGAAAAGCCAGAACGTCCGACTGAAGGACCTAGCTCAAGAGAAGAAAAAGAAAAAAAGATCGAACAGCAAAGAAAAATGGTAAAGACGCCTGCGATGATAAAACAAATATTAAGTGATGATCGTGAATTACAAAAAAAAATGATGGATACTTCAACTAGTGAAAGATCCTCTCAGAAGCCTAAGCGAGATTGGTAATGAAAATATTTATTTGTGTTTTTAGTTTTATCCTAAGTACGTTTGCTTTTGCAGATGATGTAGATGTTGTAATTGAACCAAAAGAACCTATTGTGAATGAAAGTTTTTATGTAACATTTAAATTGAAAACATCAAGCAGCGAAGACCCCTATATTTCATTTACACCTTATGGTGTAACTGTTTTAGGGAAAAGATCTCAAGGGCTTTCAATCTCTACAGTAGTAATTAATGGGAAATTTACTACCACCAAAGAACAAGCAGTAGTTTATGAGTTAATTGCAGAAAGAGCTGGGCAAGTCTACTTAAGAAATATCAAAGTCGAGCTTGATGGAAAAACAATACCGGTAAAAGAACTACGAATAAGTGTACTAAATGAAGCACGTAAGGTTCCTGATGCTTTTATAGAAGCTGAAGCCTCTAAGACAAAAGTATACCTAGGTGAAGGAATTGATGTAAATTATTACTTGTATTTTAAAAATTCAATTTCTGCCAATGATGTAAAAGAGTTTCCAAAACTTAACAAGTTTATTAAGCGCTTTCATCATATTAATTCTCCAATAGAATCTGTTCAATACAAAGGACAAGTATTACGTAGAATTTTAGCTTATTCTGCTCGGCTGTATCCTGAAAAAATCGGGCTAGCTAGCCTTGATCCAATGAAAATATCAGTTCAGATCCCAGAAAGTGATTATAATGGTTTTGGCTTTGGCTCCCAGAGATATAAAAATAAAGATCTCTCTAGCCCCAGAATTGAAATTGAAGTCCTTCCTCTCCCATCAGAAGGAGTGCCGGCAAGCTTTACAGGGCTTGTAGGTGAACATGATTTTATTTTATCTGCACCCAAGTCTAGATATTTAATTAACGAGCCGATTGAAATAAAACTTGAGGTAAAAGGAAAAGGCGCTGTTGAAAACTTAGATGCACCTGTTATATTTAGTGACAAAAATTTAGAGCAATTTGATACAAAATCTGAAGTTGCAGAACTTGGTTTTCAAGCTGCAAAAAAGGTATTTGAATATACACTTTTGGCGAGGGGCCCTGTTAAACTTGAAGCAAGAGAATTGGAACTTGCATATTTTGACCCATCAACCACGAAATATGTTGTAAAGAAAGTTTCTGTCCCGGCATTATTTGTAGATGGTACTGCTGCAGTCGGCCCAACGAAGGAAGAGGCAGTCGAAGCCAATCCTGAGCCAAATAGTACGAACAAAGAGAATTTATTAAATTCGTTTTTTAATAAAAATGCTAACTCACCTATTCAGGCGACCGGCCTCGTCTCTCCAACCTTACGCGGTGATGAAAATTGGCTCAAGAGTGGATTTGCTGTCTTTAATTGGGTGACATCTTTATTGATAACAATTTTATGCATTTCTTGGATTTATACCAGCCGTTCAAGTAATTCTGTAAATAGTAAGAAAAGCCTAATTGAAAAAGAGATTCAGACGTTAAAAAAGAAAGGTATGAATTATTCTAATTTGTATCAAGCATTGTCTCATTTAGATAAGTTTAATAAGATGTCACAAGGTGGAGTCTCTATCATAAACATTGTAGAAGAAAGTGAATTGCCAAGTCCGAGCAAGGAATATTTTAGTAAGTCGCTAAAGGCATTAGAGGGAGTGACGTTTGGTGCAAATCAGTCCGGTCCTGCAAAGTTGCCAACATTTGAGCGCAAGCATTTTAAGGAATTATTAAAAAGTTTATGATTATTGTAAAAAAATTAGAAGAAATTAAGTCAGTTTATAATGAAAAAAAAATAAATGTAACCATTGGTAATTTTGATGGTGTTCATCTTGGACATAAAGAATTTTTATCTGAAATTAAAAAAGACTCAATTAGGTTTAATTCCAAATTTGTGGTTGTAACCTTTGTCCCTCATCCATTACAAATTTTACGTGCTCAGTCTGGCTTTTTAATTAATACATTTGAAGAAAGACGTACGTTGCTTGAAGCCTGTGGCGTGGATTATTTACTTGAAATTGATTTCACTCGAGACTTTAGTACTCTAAGTCCAGAGGATTTTTTAACCAACTACATTTTTTCATTTTCAGGTATAGAAAAGATTTTTTTAGGACATGATTTCGCTTTTGGTGCAAATAAATCGGGTGACTTTAAATTTGCCAAGGATTTTTGTGAATCAAAAAAAACCGAACTAATTCTCCAAAAAGAATTCAAAGTTGCCAACGAAGCAGTTTCTTCAACTGAAATCCGTAATGCTATTAGTACAGGAAACATCCCCAAGGCATCTTCTCTACTAGGTAGAGACTATTTTCTTTCTGGAAGAGTGATTAAAGGGGAAGGACGTGGAAAGAAAATTGGATTTCCAACTGCCAATATGGGGTATGACAAAGGGTTATTGATACCAATGAAAGGTGTTTATATCACACAAACTATAATTAACAATATGACTTATAACTCAATAACAAATATTGGATATAACCCAACATTTAATACTGGTTATGAGATTCATGTTGAAACACATTTGCTCGATTTCACCCTAGATATTTATGGAGAAGTTATCAAGGTAATGTTCTTAAAAAAAATTCGAGATGAGAAGAAGTTTCCAAGCGTAAATGATTTAGTTGAGCAAATTGATCTCGATGTAAAGATCGCGAGAGAATATTTCAAAAAATAAATCTATCAACTATTTTTGGTAGAATTTTATCAATCAAAGTTTAATCAACAAATACTTAAGAATATTAAAGATCGCAATAATATCTCCGATAAGTTGTTTAAATATCGTAGAAATTTTTGAGATGAAACAATCATATGTTTAGAAAAGAATTCGTGGATGTAATTACAAAAACGGGAATGGTTCCAATAAAGGATCTTCGCCCTCTTGTTGTTGATCGCGATCCAAAGGTAATTACTGAATTAGCGCTTTTGGATTTTAAATTTTTCGATGACATTCGCTTTGCCAAGCAAGTAGCAGAAAGTTACGGACTTACTTATATTGATTTATCTAAAGCCAAAATTTCTGACAAAATGCTTAAGCTGATAAGAAAAAGTGAAATTATAAAATATCGAGTTTTGCCAATCCAAAAAAACTCTAAAGCCGTTTCCCTCGCGATATTTGATCCTTCCTTGATGAAAATCCAAAGTGAACTTCAGTCACTTTTTCAATACCCTGTCGAATTTATTTTAACAAATATTTCTTCATGGGCCGAAATTTTTTCTCGTGTCGCCGACAGCATGGAAGATGTTTTAGACACTATCCGTGAAATAAAGGCAGATCATGCAAAGAAAGATGACAATATAAACGAAGATGATATCGGCGATGATGTTATTCGTTATGTAAATAGAATTTTAGCAGAAGCTTATATTCTCAAATGTTCTGATATACATATTGAGCCTTATGAAAATAACTTTCGAATACGCTATCGCCAAGATGGAAGCTTGGTAGAATCAGCCAAACCACCGCGAAGCTTAATGTTGCCAATTATTTCCAGAGTCAAGATTTTAGCTCAGATGGATATTTCTGAAAGACGTAAGCCACAAGATGGTCGAATAAAGTTAGAAGTTGCCGGTAAGCCAATCGATTATCGTGTCTCTTCATTGCCAACGCTTTTTGGTGAAAAAATAGTTTTACGACTTCTTGATTCTTCAAACTTGCAACTTGATATGACTAAGCTGGGATTTGAACCAAAACAAATTGATGTCTTCAAGGAAGGTATTTATAAACCGTATGGTATGTGTTTGGTTACGGGACCAACTGGTTCTGGAAAGACTACGACACTTTATTCTGCTTTGGCTGAATTAAATAAAATCGATACAAATATTTCTACAGCAGAAGATCCAGTTGAGTTTAACTTAGAAGGTATTAATCAGGTCAACGTTAAAAAAGACATTGGACTAACGTTTGCGGCAGCACTTAAATCATTTCTACGACAAGATCCTGACATTATCATGGTGGGAGAAATTCGAGACCATGAGGTTGGAGAAATTGCTGTTGAAGCTGCTCTCACCGGCCACTTGGTGCTTTCTACTCTGCACACCAATGATGCTCCAAGTACAATAACAAGACTTATTAATATGGGTATTGAGCCTTTTCTTGTTGCAGCTGCACTTAACGTTGTTGTAGCTCAAAGACTTTGTCGCAAGGTTTGTAAAGACTGTAAAGAGCTCGATGCGTCTGCAACTAAAGAAGCCCTCGTTGCTTGTGGAATTTCACCTGCATCAGCAGAGAAGATTACTGCGTATAAAGGTAAGGGTTGTCAAACTTGTAACAACACTGGATACAAGGGACGAGTTGCTATTTATGAAGTATTAGAAGTTACTCCTGCAATTAAAGAAATATTATTAAGAAATGGATCTGCTGATGAAATTAAAAGACAGGCCATTAAAGATGGAATGAAGACTTTAAGAATGTCAGCTTTAACAAAAGTGGCACTTGGTCAAACAACAATGGAAGAGGCTGTATCAAATTCAGCATCTGATAAAATGTAGGATGAAAAATGGTTGATGAATCAAAGACGAGAAATGGAACCTCCACCGTCACGCAAACTGCTCATAGCGGAGCGAATGAAAATTTAAAAATCCAGCAGCTCTTTAAGCTGATGGTAGATAGCAATGCTTCTGATTTACATGTGACTTCTGGCACTTCACCGGGACTAAGAGTTCACGGAGAAGTTATCCGTGTAAAAACAGCACCGCTCTCTGGTGAAGATACTAAAAGATTAATTTATCAAATTTTAACAGAAGACCAAAAAAATGAATTTGAAAAAAAATTAGAACTCGATTTCTCATTTGGTATTAAAGGGCTAGCTCGTTTCAGAGCAAACGTCTTTAATTCAAAGGGAGCAGTCGCAGCTGTGTTCCGAGTTATTCCAAGCATTATTCCAGATTTTAAAACACTCAACTTGCCAAATGTTCTATTAAAAATGTGTGATGTGAGTAACGGACTAGTTCTTGTTACTGGGCCTACAGGTTCGGGTAAATCTACAACTCTTGCTGCCCTAATTGATTATCTAAATCAACATGAAGCTGGACATATTATTACCCTTGAAGATCCGGTTGAATTCGTTCATCAGCATAAATCATGTCTGGTGAACCAAAGAGAAATTGGAAGTGATTCACTTTCTTTTAGTAGTGCTCTTAAAAGTTTACTCAGACAAGATCCAGACATTGTTCTTGTGGGAGAGTTAAGAGATCAGGAAACGATTGAAGCAGCTTTAACAATTGCAGAGACTGGCCACTTGGTTTTTGGAACTCTTCACACGAACTCATGTGTTCAGACTATCAATCGAGTTATTAACGTTTTCCCCGCTCATCAGCAAATTCAAATTCGTACACTTATGTCATTTGTTCTTCAGGGAATAGTATCTCAGCAACTTATTGCCAAATCTTTTGAGAAAGGACGAGTTGCTGCAATGGAAATCTTAGTTCCAACACCAGGTATTCGAAATTTAATTCGTGAAGATAAACTTCATCAGGTTTATTCTCAAATGCAAATCGGGCAAGATAAGTCCGGAATGGTGACAATGAACCAAAGTTTAAAAAAACATGTTGATACCGGCGCCATCACGGCAGAAGTAGCTATGGGATATTCGAATGCACCAGAAGAACTAGCGACTCAACTTGGTATGAAGGTTAAGTAGTTTTATGGCAATATTTAAATATGAAGGGATGGATGCGAACGGAAAAAAGGTATTGGGGCAAATAGATGCCTTGACTGAAAAAGAAGTTCGTAAAGTCTTACGTTCCCAAAGTATTAGAGTTAAAAAAATAATTGCACCAGGACTCCTCGAGTTTGACTTCGGTGCATGGTTGGTGGCGAAGGGCTTTGGTACTTCAGTAGCGCCAAAAGAATTAGCAAGTTTTACAAAACAGCTCTCTGTCATGATCAGTGCAGGCGTGCCTATCTTACAGTCTTTGGAAATTCTCTATCGATCTGAAAAAAATATAGCTCTTAAAACTGCCATTAAGCAAATTGCGACGGATGTTGGTGAAGGTAAAACGATTTCTGAGTCCATGGCGACATTGCAACCTTTTTCAAAGCTTTATTGTAACTTAGTTAAAGCAGGTGAAGCCGGTGGTATATTAGATCAAATTTTAAAGAAGCTCGCTATTCATATGGAAAAAGCAGAAAAAACAAAGGCACAAATTAAATCAGCAATGATGTATCCATCAATAGTTGTCAGTGTTGGGACACTTGTTATTTGGGGTATGATGGTTTTTGTTGTTCCGCAGTTTACAGGAATGCTTAAAGAAACAGGACAAGAACTTCCTTGGATAACTAAATTTGTAATTGATACCTCGAATTTTTTGGGGACCTATACTCCCATTATGATTCCTGGGGCTATAATAGGCTTAGTATTGTTTTTAAATTATATAAAAACGCCAGTTGGAAAAGTTATGTGGGATAACTTCAGCATGCGTATGCCCCTCTTTGGTAAAATTATCATCAAGGGTAACTTGAGTGGCTTTTCAAATACTCTTTCAACATTATTATCAGCCGGTGTTTCTTTAATTGATGCCTTAGATATTTGTATTGAAACGCTAGATAATACTGTTATTGCCAACGATATTAGTGAAGTGAAGAAAAAAGTTATCGAAGGTAAGACTATCACTGAACCCCTAAGTAAGATTGAATATTTTCCAGAGCTAGTTACTCAGATGATTCGAGTAGGTGAGCAAACTGGTCAAATAGATCAAATGCTAGCAAGAGTTGCCGAGGTCTTTGAAGATGAAGTGGATCAACTTATTGGATCTATGACAAAAATGATAGAACCTATTATTATTGTGGTACTTGGTGGAATCATAGCGGCAATATTAGTTGCCATGTATTTGCCAATGTTCATGTCGGCCGGTGCTTAAGAGTGTTTTTTAACATTAAGATATTGTTAGAAAATGACGATGAATTAAAAAAAAGAACAAATTTTTTAGTTTACGTATAAAATAAAGATACAAATTTTATTGATTTAATTAGTGATGCTCTTAATTGTATCAACTAACTAATGAGATAAAAGAATATAAACTATCAGATCTTAATTCTGATAAAAAAGGAGTTTTCTATGAAGAAGTTACTTTCGAATCCGAAGGGGTTCACCTTGGTCGAGCTCATGGTCGTTGTTGCCATTATTGGTATTTTGTCAGCTATCGCAGTTCCAAACTTTAAAAAGTATCAAGCAAAATCAAAACAATCTGAAGCAAAAATTCAATTGGCTGCAGTTTATTCTACAGAAGTTGGAGCGAATTCGGATTACGACACCTATGCTTCTTGTATTCTTGACCTTGGTTATGATAGACCGCCAAAAGGATATTATATTGTTGGGTTTAGTGTAGTAGACGCAGCTTCGAGAACTCAAGTAAACAACCGTTCGGGAAGTACAATTTGTACAAACGCACTTGCTTCTACTGCAGTTACTCCGGGCCCAGCACTTGGTGCACATGTAAAAGCAAACACATCAGGAGCAGCTGTATTACCTGCGGCAGCTCAGATCACTTCTGTGGCACCTAGCTCTACAGTTTTTACTGCAGGAGCTTCAGGAAACATTGCACCAGGTTCTGTTATTTGGGATAGATGGACAATTGACCAAGCAAAAAGTCTTATCAACACAGTTGTTGATCTTTAATTCATAAGTTTCAAAAACAAGAAGGCTGCACAGTTAATTTTGTGCAGCCTTCTTTTTTATCCTATAGGGACTCCAAGACTCCAGCGCGACATATTTTCCAAGATTATTTCGTAGGTATTTGTTTCCACTTAGATCGGTAGTATTGCAATTATTTTTTTCTAAATTTAAGCACTCCAAATCTTTTTCGGCTTTAATTGCATATAAATTACTTAAAATCTTATAAGCCAAAGGGTTATTTTTAACCTTTAGTTGGTTATATATTTCTGACAATACAATAAATGCATTATCGAGGTTTCCCTGAGAAGACTCAATCCGCGCAAGTGAAGTAAGTAAGAGAGGATTAACATTTGGTTGTGCCTTTAACGATTTAAGTACTCTGGCTGCAGTTACGTAATCTTCAGCTTCAAAGTGAAAATGAAAAGCCGCATTTTTTAATAGCAAGTAGTTTGAAGGATAGTGCTCAAGTCCCTTTTGATATATTAAACTAGCGCCGGGTATATCATCTTTAATAATCGATAAATATGGCCCACCGAAAGTATATGTTTCCAAAAACTTAGGCTCTAAAAATGTAATAGTTTCAAATCTTAAAAACATCCAAGAGTTTAAATCTTTCTTTTTGTAATGTTCAACATCACTTTCTAAAATCGTTGCAATCCAATATAGTGATGAAATTAATCTTTTTTGACCGAAGTGAAAAAGGTCCCAGACTTTTTTATCAAAGTTTATACTGCTGTTTTGTCTAGAAATAAAAATTGGAGGTTTGGTGCTTTGGCTGGAAATATAATTCGCCAAACCCAAACTGAAGAGAATTGATGAAGTGAATATTATATTGTTAATGTATTTACTATTTCTCATGAGTCTTTATACTATGTTAATATGATTCAATTTTTAAATATATCTAAAAAGTTTCAAAATAACTTCTGGGAAAAAGAGTTTAATGCACTTTCAAGTGTAAGTTTCAGCATTAACCAGGGTGAACTAGTCGGATTCTTGGGAGCCAATGGTGCGGGAAAAACAACTTTAATAAAGTGCTTGATGGATTTTAGTCGTCAAGATTCTGGAGAAATTGTTTTTGATTCGACAATCCTTGGAAATAATCAAGCTGAAATTAAATCCAATATAGGCTATTTGCCAGAGCGTGCTTATCTTTATCAGCATTTAACGGGCAGAGAGTTTTTAGAATATGCAGGATCCTTAAGCAATGTTTCAAGGAATAATCTTAATTCACTTATAAAAATATGGTCTGAAAAAATTCAGATAGACCATGCTCTCGATAGACATATTCGGGGCTATTCAAAGGGCATGCAGCAGCGCTTAGGTTTTATTAGTGCTTTAATTCATAAGCCAAAATTTCTCGTATTAGATGAGCCACTTTCAGGACTAGATCCGATTGGCAGAAGGGATTTTAAAAAAATTTTAAAAGAATTAAATGATGAAGGAACGACAATTTTCTTTAGTAGTCACATAGTTTCAGATGTAGAAGAAATTTGTAAAAAAGTGGTTTTTATTGAAAAAGGTAAGTTGATTTATAATGGAAGCATAGAAGAACTTATTTTAAAAAATTCTAATGACATGTATGTAATAAGTTATGAGATTGATAACAAAATTCATCAAATTCAAGTCAACGAAACTCAAAAAATATCCAAATTAACAGAATTGCTAAATAGTAAAATTAATTTACTTGGACTCGAAAAAGATAAATTAAGCTTAGAAGAAATTATATACAAGATAAAAAAATGAAAAATTTAATAAACGTAGCAAAGTATACATTTTTGGAAGTTTATCGAAGCAAGCTAATGATTAGTCTTGTATTTTTAGCGTTCGGACTAGTGCTGGTAAGCTATATTGCTTCAGAATTTGCATACGGCGCACCAGGAAAGGTGTCTTTAGATATCGGGCTGGGATTTATGAGTCTTTCGAATTTAATAATTGCAATTTTTATTGGCTCAACTCTTTTAAGTCGTGAAATAGAGCAACGAACGCTTTATATGATTATTTCTAGACCGATTTCAAGGCCCTCTTTTTTAATGGGGAAAATACTGGGTTTATCAAGTTTTTTACTTATTAATACTTTTATACTTGGTTCACTGAGTATTATTTTATTTATACTCCACGGTGGTGATTTTGAAAAACTTTTTATATGGACAATATATTTTTCATTCATAGAAGCCTTAGTTGTTCTCGTTTTTGCTGTCTTGTTTTCATTAATCACTAATACAACACTTTCGGTAGTATTTAGTATATGTATATTTATTGTGGGGCATGCATTAAATGAAACATCAAAATTAATTTTCACTAAGATCTCACCATTCTTTACTAAGATTGTTGAAATTTCTTTTGTCTTTGTTCCAAATTTTTATCGACTAAACTTAAAGGATTATGTTTTATATAATCAAAAAATCTCTCAAACATACCTCATGCAGACTCAGCTATATATTGTGTTTTATTTAATTGCACTTTTGTTTCTAATAACCCTAATCTTTAAAAATAAAAACTTGGATTAAGCTTGGAAAATATTGTGATATTATTTTTTACAATTTTTGGGCTTCTTGTTGGAAGTTTTTTAAATGCACTAATTTATCGATTACCACGAGACATTAATATTGCCTTACCACGATCAAGTTGTACCCAGTGCAAAAAGCTTATTTACTGGTATGAAAATATTCCAATATTGAGTTATATTTTTTTAAAAGGAAAATGTTCAGGCTGCCAATCTAAGATTTCTCTCCTTTATCCATTTGTAGAATTCATTGTCGCTTGCTTTGCTTTTAGTATTGCTCCAAAAAACCTTGAACCAGATTCTTTGCTAAATTTTTTCTTTTATTTTAGTATCTTTTGCGCTTTTTTAGTCCATTTTATAATTGATCTAAAACATCAGATATTACCAGACTCAATTACAATCTATATGGCCTGCGTATTTTTATTACTATCAATATTCAATAAGCCATTAACTTTTTGGTTAGTTGGAGGCTTGATTGGTTTGGGTTTTCCCCTCATGGTTACTTGGATTTTTTACAAAATCAAAGGTCAAGTCGGCTTAGGAGGTGGAGATATTAAACTCTATGGTGCCTTAGGGCTCTATTTAGGGCCCGTCGGAATTATGCAAAATATATTTTTGAGTTGTTTTTTGGGTGCAATTGTAGGTATTTTCATGATTGCTTTTAAGGTCATGAAAAAAGAAAATCCAATTCCTTTTGGTCCTTTTATAATTGTCGTAGGGGCATTTCAAATTTTTTCACCAGAGCTCTTTGCTTACCTAATCTCATATATTCCTTGATCAGACTTATTTAATAACTGTATAATTTAAAAACTATAATCAATAATCTGGATAGAAGTTTGAATCTAAAAAGTGTTTCGGAATATATTCAAGAAAAAATTGGTGATATCTTATCGCCCAATACAGCTAGTGTCATAGGAATTGATATAGGAATGAGTGCAATTAAATTTGCAGATATTTCAAAGCTTTCAGACGGCAATTACAAAATTAATAGATTTGTTGTTAAAGACCTACCTGATGGCACAGTGATTGAAGATGAAATTCAAAAAGAAGATGAATTACTTCAGGCTCTTCAGCAAGGCTTAAGAGAACTGAATTCAAGTTCAAAATTTGTATGTCTGGGACTTTCTGGCCCCAATACTTTAATAAAAAGACTGCAACTAGCTGGCGGTATGGCAGATGAAGTGGAAGATCAAGTCATTTGGGAGACAGAGCAATACCTACCGTTTCCAGTCGATGAAGGAAATATTTCCTTTAGTATTATTGGTGAAAATCCCGGCGGTGGTTTAGATGTTATTGTCGGTGCAGTTCGTAAAAATGTCTTAAAAACTTTTAAAGAATTAGTTGAAAGAGCAAACGTAAGAGTCAAAATTGTTGATTTGAATGCAGCAGCAGTTTTTAACATGTTCGAATATCTTCTAGGTGAAGGTGCCATGGTAAAAGGTAAATCCTGGATCATGATGGATTTAGGTGCACAAAAAACTCACTTCATGATTTGTAAAAATGGAATTTTAGTCTTTTTTAAAGAAATTAATATTGGTGGACTGACCATTACAGAAGAAATCCAAAGACAAATGGGTGTGAGTTACCTTGAAGCGGAAAGTCTAAAAATTCACGGAGATGGTAAAGGTAACATACCAGAAGAAATTGTAAACCTAATCAATCAGGTATTGGATACGTTTTTTGCTGAATTAAAAAAGACAGTAGATTTTTGGACAAGTTCTACTTCCGAAGAAGAGTTCGATGGATGTGTAATCACTGGTGGGTGTTCTCAAATTAATGGCCTTGCTGAAGCCTTGCAAGAACTTTTTGAAACCGAAGTGCAAGTTATCAATCCAATGGATAAAATGACTTATAATCAAAATAATATTGATGAAGAGACCTTAAGTGATTTATCAAGCCGAGGACTATGTGCCCTTGGTTTAGCTATGCGGGTTTATCAAAAAAATGATTAAACTTAACTTACTCGAAAAAAAGAAGCCCTTTCTCCTTCCCAGTGTTTTGGGAATGGATCTTAATGCTGTAAATTTAAAGATGCTAGGAGTTACCTTAGTTTTATATTATATGCCTGGATTTACGACTTCTTTGATTTTTGAACAAAGAACATTAGATAAACAAACAGAACTTCAAGCTTTAAACATTGAAAATGAAGGCTTAAAGGCAAAAATAGAGAAAGATGCAAATATCAAGGTTCAGGTAGATGCATTTAAAGATCAGGTTTCAAAATTAGAATTAAGATCTAAGCAAGTCGATGAGATTTTAAAAAATCGCACTAATCCTAAAAAAGTTTTGGAAAAAATTGCTCGTAGTATTCCAGAAGATGTTTGGTTTGATTCAATGGAAATCAATGACAAGAACGAAATAATAATTACTGGTGGAGCCAATACATCTAGATCTATTGGTGAATTTATCACCAATATTAATGATTCACCTTATTTCGGTGGAACCATTGTACCGAGATTGCAGGATAATCGAAAATCATCACCAGATGACATTCATTCGAGTTTTGAGTATTTTGAATTATCTGGAAAAATTGTTAATTATGACATGAGGTCTAAGTAAATTATGGATAAATTTTTAAAAAATTTACACTGGTTTATAATTGCTTATGCCGCATACGACTTTTATCGCCTTTACGAAGGAGCTGGAGTTACGTTAACTGGGATCGAAAGCCAAATTGAATCGCAAAGAATTGAATTAACAAAAAATAAAAAGTCAGAGCAAGACATTAAAAACTACTATTCAAATATTGAAACTGAAAAAGCACGTATTGAGACTGTGGCAAAAGAAATTGAAAAAATGCAACAACTCCTTCCAAGTGATATTTCCGATTTGGAAAACATTGCACTTTTAAAAAGCTTGGCAGAAGATGCAAATATTAAAGAAGTAAGTATTGTACCAGACATAGATGTTATTAGAGAATTTGTCATTGCTAGGAAGTATAGAGTAAAGCTAAAAGCTACACATCTTCAAATTCTTATCATGTTTGAGAAAATTGGAGAGAGTTCAAGAATTTTAAACGTTGGTGAAGCCAAATTTGGCAAAACTCCCGAGCTCCAACGTGGAAAATTCCAAGTCATTCAAGGCGAGTTCGTTTTAGAAGCCTATAGATACAATCCGGGATTTAAAGAAGATAGAGGAATTGAAAGTATTGAAAAGAAATTCTCAGAGCCCGAAGGAAGCACTCCTCCGGCTGAAGAGCAGGCAGGTACCTAATGCGAAAAATTGTAATGCTCTTAATATTTGCTTGTTATTCTAATCTTTCAAATGCCCAAGAGGGAGAATCTGGTCAATATCAACTTTTTAAAAGTAAGACTTTCGTTAAAAATCCACTTGATTTAAGAGATCCGTTTAAAAGAAAAATTACGAAGAAAAAATCAACTCAGGAAAAAAACCAAGCCAGCATGTCGGGAAATTATTCAAATTTCAACCAAAACTTGGATGGATTGCCAATTGAGAATCTAATGGTAACAGGAGTCATTATTGGAGACGAGAGAAGAGCAATTGTAAAATTACCTAACGAGAAAGGTGAGTTCACTTCTTATTACATTAAAGAAGGCATGCGAATTGGTATGAATAATGCTGAAGTGAAAGCGATTCTACCTGGTGGAATAGTCCTTGTTGAAAAGATTAGAAATGTTTACGACTTAGATGAATATCTAGAAACCGTTATTCCGGTATCAAATAAATAAACTCAACTATTATAAAAGTTATTATTTGCATTAATTTTTCAAAATAATGTTACAATCAAAGTAAGTCTTCAAAATAGAAGATATAACATGATAACTTAGGGATGAGTTGCATGAAAAAAGGATTTTTTCTTAGTGTTGTATTTACCTTAATTAGTTCAAAAGTTTTAGCAGCAGAAATGAAGGCTATTAATTTTGTGCAAAAGGGTGAAATAAGTGAATTAGAGTTTATTTTTGATTCGAATAATGCTCAAGCAAGTAAGTTTCAAGTTAAAGAAGATAAACAAATCATTATCGACTTTAGTGATGTTGCGACTACTGAAAGAGTAATGCGCGCCTTTGACACCTCAGAGTTTTCAGGGGGAGTTGTTTTTGTTAAAGCTTATAAAAAACCAAAAACTGAAAAAGATATTAGAGTTGCTGTTCAGTTAAGAGACAACGTACGCTCCGTGCTGGTTAGAAAACCTAACCGAGTCATACTGCAGATCGAAAATCGTTTTGGAGTATTTTCACAGTCAAAGGTTGAAGATGGCCAAAGTTACAGGGAGAAAGTCTCTGATGTCACTTCTGCAGAAATGGGCAAACTAAATATTCCTAGATCGGATTCAGTAGAAGACATTCTAGATAATCTAGTAATGTCTGGAAAAAAGAAATATATCGGTAAAAAAATAACGATGAATCTCAAAGACGTGACCCCAGAAGAGATTATTAAAATTCTTGCAGAAACTTCAGGATTTAATATTATTCTCACCGAAGACGCCAAAAAAGCCCCTCCTATTTCACTTAGCCTTGTTGATATACCTTGGGATCAAGCTCTTGATACAGTTCTAGAAATGAATAAACTTGCAGCAAAAAAAAATGGAATGATTCTTATTGTTAATACGGCAGCGAAATACTTTCAAGAACAAGAAGAAATTAGAAAAGCGAAAATAGCTTCTTTAGAACAAGAACCTTTATTAACAAAAATTTTCCCCATTAGTTTTGCCAACATCACTGAGTTGCAAGGAATTATCGCGGAATACTCTACCAAAGACCGTGGAAAAATCTCTAAGGATTCACGCACGAATTCTTTGATTGTCAAAGATACGGGTGAAGTACTTGAGAAAATTAAAAAAATCGTAGAGCTTTTGGATACTCAAACACCACAAGTTTTAATTGAATCAAAGATTGTAGAAGTTGCAGAAAGATATTCAAAAGAAATTGGCCTGGAAAATGGTCTCAGTTTTGGATATGATCCCTTTGGAGTAGCGGGTGCAAATAATTCAGGTTCTTTTTCCTTTAGTACTGCGCCGAGCCCCGGTACCGCTGGGATTTTTGGGTTATCACTAATTAAGTTCAACAGACTAACAAATTTAAATTTCCAGCTTAATTTGATGGAAAATGAAGCAAAAGCTAAGATTATATCAAGCCCAAAGATTATTACGAAAAACAATGTAAAGGCAGAAATCACTCAAGACGAAGTCGTCTTTTATGACAAAACCACTCAAGGTACTGACAATGGCGCAACAACGAACGAACCAGTGCCACAAAGTGCCAAGTTAAAGCTTTCAGTCACCCCGCAAATTACCAACGAAGGAGCAATCTCCTTATCAGTAGAATTACAAAAAGATTCATTAGAAGCACAGCTTGGAATTGGTAAGCCTCGACCTGAAACAAAAAGAAATGTAAAAACAGAAGTACTGGTAGATAACGGTGCAACCGTTGTCGTTGGTGGAATTTACACTTTTACGACGAATGAAAATCATTCGGGAATTCCCTTTTTGAAAGATATCCCACTTATTGGTTGGCTTTTCCGTACAAAATATAATCCTTCAAATGAAAAAAGAGAGTTAATAATTTTCTTAACTCCAAGAATTATTAATCAAGAAGAAGCTGGATTAGTTGATAGAGGATAAAAAAAGTCGAATGAGTAAAGAAAAACATCAACTTCTTTCACCACTCTTTTTAAAGTACCAAGCTGATTATGAAAAAAATCCGCGTTCAAGGGTATTTGCACCTCTTGCAGAAACTTATAGAAAAATTGGAATGACGGAAAAAGCGATGGAGATTCTTTCACAAGGAATTCGTTTTCATCCAGCTTACGTGATGGGATACTTGGGGCTAGCTTTTTGCTATTACGATTTGAAACAGTATAACTTAGCCTATTCAACATTAAGGCCAGTTGCCCAAGGTAATAGAGACAATATTCGTCTTCAGAAATTATTTGGAGATGTTTGTTTGGAATTAGGTTACAAAGAAGAAGCATTAGAAACTTATAAATATCTTCTTTTTATAAATCCAAGAGATAAAGATATTGCAAATCAGGTCTTGAGATTGGAAAAAACAATTGAAGATCAGTATCGTCCAAAGCATCAACCTATATTTATTCCTGAATCAGAGCTAGAAACATCGACTAAGGTAGACAAAAGCTCTTTGCTCTTTGATGTTGATAAGCTGGATAATCGCCCTAATTCAACAGCAGATGATTATGACAATTGGATTTCTCTAGATCTGGGATCAGATCAAAAAGTTATAAAAAATGAAGATGCATATGCAATGTGGAATCTTAAAAAAACAAATGAAACTTTTGAGCCACCAATATCCCACATCAAGAGTTCAAGCCTGGAAGAAATAAGTTTAGATAAAACTTCACCAGGATTAGAATTAGTATTTTTTGATGAAGAAAATGAAGAAGATGATCAAGAGCGAATTGAAGCAAAAGAAAATACAAATCTTGATCTACTTGACCTAGACGATGAATTAAAAATTGAAAATTTAGAAAATATCGAATTTAGTATAAGTCCAGATAGAGAAAATAATGGAATTAAAGAAGACTCACAAGCTTCTATTCCTTTGGTTACTCATACACTAGTTGATTTGTATTGCGGACAGGGGCATATTGAAAAAGCGCTTCAAGTTTTAGAAAAAATTCTCTTGTTAAACCCCAATGATCAGAAAACGATAGCAAAAATTTCCGAGATACGTGATTTAATGATGCCAACTTTTGGCCAAGACAATCTAGAGGATCTAGATAGTGATCCAGAAGAAGGTTCAAATGAAGACCATGGCGAATTATTCGAAGAAGTTTCAGAAGAAGATGGCCGAAAAAACTTAATGGATATCTTTGATCAACAAATGGGTACAATAAGTCTTCCAGAAATCGTCAACGTAAGTCAAAAATCAAGTAATAAGTCCAACGCGGCGGATAAGGCTAGGCTTCTGGAAGAGAAACTGAGTTTATTTCTAAGGAAAATTCAAAAAAGAGCACTGGATTATCAAGAGCGTCTTTGATAGGTTTGCCAGATGAATTCTAATAAATTTCTCATCATCAATGGGCCTAACCTTAATATGCTCGGCACTCGCGAACCAGAGACATATGGCTCACTCACGCTAGATCAAATTAAAGAATTTACCGAAAAATCACTCATCTCAGATCAAGTAATTCTTGAATGGTACCAATCAAATATTGAAGGTGAGATTGTTACAAAAATTCAAGAAGCTTCAAAACATTCATATAAAGCGCTCATCATCAACCCAGGGGCATACTCTCACACGAGTGTAGCGATTTATGACGCTCTTCAAATGATTAAGTATCCTGTAATTGAAGTTCACCTTTCGAATACTTACCGACGTGAAGAATTCAGACAGGTCAAGTTGACTGCAAAAGCTTCAACAATTATAATGGAAGGCTTGGGAAAAATTGCCTATCTTACAGCTGTTAAAACTCAGCTTTTTTAAAAGGAATATATATGTACGATACAACAGATTTAAAAAGAGGATTAAAAATCGAAGTTGAGGGAAAACCTTATGTGATCTTGAAATCAGATTTCACAAATCCCGGAAAGGGATCGGCTTTTGTTATTGCAAGAATTAAAAACTTGGAAACTGGACAAGTAATCGAGAGAACTTGGAAATCAGGGGTTTCGACAAACGTTACAGCTCCAGATTTAGAAGAAAAAGAAGTTGAATATACTTATTCAGATTCAGATGGGTTTAATTTTCTTGATCAGTCTAATTTTGAAACCATTCATCTTACAAACGAACAAGTTGGTGATGATAGATATTACTTAATGGAAGGATCAAAGTTAGTAGTTCTTTATTACAAGGGCCGTCCAATATCGATTGAACACCCACATTTCATCAATATTAAAGTTGCAGAAACAGATCCTGGACTAAAGGGTGATACTGCTTCTGGAGCAACAAAAAAAGCTGTAATGGAAACGGGATTACAAGTAAAAGTGCCTCTTTTTATTAAAGAAGGTGAGTTATTAAAAATCGACACACGCACAGGTGAATATGTCGAACGAGCTTCTACAAAGTAAAACTCTCAAGTAATGACTTTTCTCATTGTGAGGGGCATATATTTCGCCCCTCATTCAAATGCCCTTTTCGAGTTAAAATAAAAATAATCTCAAAGACTTAACTAGCTTTTTCAGAGAGGATTTTTTTGGAATTCGAGAACCTAAATCGATTTGATGAAGATAATAAATGGGAATTAATTCTCAAGGGATTAATTCATACGGTAAAGCATAATTCTAATTTTGAGAACGATGAGAAGATATTAAATATTTTCGAAAGTTTGGATTTGGATTTTAGAGAAAAAAAAGCCATTCAACTTTATGGAGAGTTGTGGAAAGTAGCTTACCGACAAGGGAAAATTCAACTGTCAAAAGAGTATGCTAATTTCTTTATCAATTATCTTTTAGAATATAAAAGAATTCCACAATTAGTGTTGTTACAACATGAATTAAAAAAAACTGGATTTAAAAAAAGCTATGAAAGGGCTTCCAATTTTGAAGAATTGGTTGGAAAAAGAGAACTAAAAGAAAGTACAGCAGAATACTATCCAAATCTACATCCTGAATTATTTAGATATTCTAAAGAAAAACTAAAAAAGTATTTAACCGAAGTGGAAGAGTGGGACAGTGAAGACTGGAAGCTTTGTTATGAATTTGTCGTTAGATTTTATTTTGATTCTGACATCTTTTTAAAACTTCACCAGCAAGCTAAAGTTCTTAATAAGAGTCATCATTTCAAGACACTACAGGTTTTATTAAAAGAGAAAAATATTATAATTCAAAATGATGTTGAAACAAGCAAGAAGAAGCCGAACGATGGTACGGATAATACGATGTTGGATTATGATCAAATGGCATTGGGATTAATCTCAGGTGTTGCTCGACCAGATGTTTATGAACAAAAACGAATAATAGTTTTTATAAATCAAATGAATGATGAAGAAATTATTAGTCGTGGTAAAGACATGTCAATTGCTTTTAATTTTTTAGGTATGGACTTGGTTGTCGCACAACTCTGTAGAAGAATAGCACCACTCGTAAGTGATCTAAAAGAACAAATCTCTCTTTATTTTATTCTGGCAGAGTCATTATTAAACAGTAGAGAGTATTATGAAGTGGTTGAGCTTTGTAATGAATTAATTTCCGGAAAACCTCTCAATAATGACGAATTACTTGCATTTGAGTACCTATTGGCAGAAAGTTACTTTTTTTTAGGAAAAACTGATAGGGCCAAGGGAATATTTAAAAGATTAATGAAAAAAAATCCAAATTATCGAATGATAGCAATGAGGATCAAAGCTCTTGAAAGTTCTAAATAAGATTATACTTATATTTATTTTTATCTCCATGCTTACATTGTTTGGTGCTTGGAAATTTATTCATTCAAGAAAGTTTTCAGATCAAGCCTCACAGAAAGTTTCTCAGTTTCTTACCAAAAAGATGGGAACAAATTTAAACTTTAAAGGTGTTGAATTTAGTTTGTTTCCTTTGTCGACAACGTTTAAAGATGTCACGATTTTAAAAAAATCCGGTGAAGATTTTGAAGTAGGCATTGTACTTAAAGAGTTAATTGTAACTTTTACATATTCTAGTTTTATTGCCAGTGAGTTAGAAATTGACAAGGTGACTTTATCAAATGGAAATATTAATTTAAAAATTAAAGAAAGTGACACACCAGACCCTGTATTAAGAGATATCAGTATCGTTGATATTTTCAAAAAATATAATGAACTCTTATCAACCTCTCCGGTAAAGCTCAATCTTGTTTCAATAGAAAATGTTAATCTAGTAGTTAATGAATGGAGCTTTAAAGCTAATCAGCTTTTGTTTTCTCCTCAAAAGCTAAGAGCGAGAATTAAAATTGATTTAGAGAATATTATTTACAATCATAAAAATGAAAATTATCCCAAAAATCTTGCAGATAGATTGAAGGCTCTAGCAATCCTCGAAAAAGAAGCTGTCCTGGTCGAAAGTTTTCACTTTGTTCGGAATGTGAATTCAGTGACTTTAAGCGGACGTTTATTTAATAAGGGGCAATTTCTTAATAGTGAAATTAAGGGTGAACTCATTATCACGCCTGAGAGCATTAGCTCAGAATTGCCTTTACTAGGAGCTGAGTTTAAAGAAATTAGAGGGAATGTAAACGGATCATTTGATTTAAAAGGAATAATCGATGACCCGAATATTGAGTTACGCTTTGATGCCAAAGATGTTCAAACAAGATGGGTAAAGTTAAAAAATGTAAATGCGATTGTTTTTAAAAAGAATAAAAAAATAGGGCTAGCTAAACTCGAAGGAAGAAATGGTTTAGAAGAGTATTCATTATTAAAGTCAGAGATCTTTTTTGATCTATTAGATGGCAAATTCACTGATTTTAATTTTCAGTTAAAAGTCAAAAATGCTTTCACCAACACTTTTCTTTTCACAATTCAAGATACCTTAAAAACGTTTAAAGGCTATTTGAGTGGTGTAATTAAGATTTCACTATTTTCTGAAAAAGCTATCTTTTCAATAAAAGAAAAATTATTGGTAAGTGACTTTCGACTAACTTCCAGTGATGAAAAATCAAATATTTTAAAAAATCAAGGGTTTTACCTTGAGAACACCGCGGTAGTTCTCAATAAAGATTTATCAGTTGATATCAATGCCAATGTTTTAATGGACAACACTTTTTTACAGGCAAAAGGAAAAATTACTGAAAAGAATATTGATATAAAAGTTTTGGACTCAAGGATTGATCTCAAAGAATTTGGACCGATTGCGGGAATAAATATTACTGGCAACGGCCCTTTTGATTTAGAAATTAGTGGCCCATCAAGTGACGTTGATTTTAATTTTAATGTGGACTGGAGTAACTTTAGTTTGCTAGATATCAATTTAGGAAAGATTAAATCTCAGTTTACCTTTAACGTGAATGATCTCAAGCTAGAAATTGACGAGCTAGTTGGCAGCTATAATAAATCAAATTATGAAGCTTCGGGAGCTCTGGGATTTAATAAAGCCAATGAAGGAATTGATCTAAAGATTAAATTTACTAATGCGTTGTTTTCAGACACTCGAAAAATGATTAATTTAGTTTTTAAAAATATAAAATTTCCTTTTTATCCTGAGTTCAGTTTCACATCTGCATACACAATAAAGGGTGGGTTTGACGTAAATAAGTTAATGATCGATGGTGAGATTATCGGTTCTGATTTCAAAATTGGTCAAGAAGAAGCTGAAAAGATAAATCTAAAATTCAACCTTTCTAAAAGCATATTGAATTTTAAAAAATTAAAAATCAATAAGGCACGTGGTGAATTGAATGCGGGGCTTACATTTAATTTGAAAAACAATTATTTAGAATTCATGGGTAGTGCAATTGGCCTTCGAATGAGAGATTTTTTTACGTATAGAAATTTAAACTTAGAATATGATGGTGATTTGTTTGTGGACTTCAATGGCAGCGGAACAACAAATGATTTTAGCTCAAGAGTTAAATTAAGGCTTACAAACGCTTTCATTGGAAATTTACCAGCAACCTCTTCAAATGCTGTTATTTATTTTAGTACAAATGATGTCATTACCAATGCTAGCTTGCTGGCAGGAAAAATTAAGCTCGATTCACTGTTAAGTTTTAAAACTGGAATTGCGGCTATCAAGTGTAGTGTTGATACAAACGACTTAAGAGAATTATTCGGAGTTCTTTCAAGTCACAACGTTAATGATAAAAAGTTATCTGGAAATATTAAGGCACAATTAAACACTCAAGTAAGTACAGGTTCATTGGGAGTAAGGCGGTTTTATTTAAACGTTGATCAATTCAATTTAAGCAGAGGAGATTTAGCTTTAAAAATTGACCCCAACTATAAAAACATAGAAGTAGAAGATGGTATTGTTAAAAATTGGGATATTCGATTAAGAGATAATAATGAATATTTCAATGTTAAGGGAACAAATATCTCTAATGGAGTTATTAATATTGATCATAAGTTTGCTCTGAAGGCGAGCTTGTTTGAAATACTGCACTCACAAGTTGAAAAAGCAAATGGAGTTATTAAAGGTGAAGCAACTGTAGTCCTAGACAAAAAAATTAACGTGAAAAAATTTAATCTTTCTGGGGTCAATCATGCCTTTAAAATAAAAAGTCTTCCAGGGTTTTTTACAAACTTTGATTATAATATAATTAATAAATCAGGTTCGTATGAAATACAGAAAATGAATGGTCGTTACGGAGAGGGTGATTTTAAAATTGGTGGAAAGGTAGTTTTGGATGATTTATACCCATCAATGAATTTAAATTACTCAATAGAGAAATCAACAATTCCTCTTTTTAAACGATCAAGTGTTTTGATTAATAGTATAGGCACATTAACGGGAACAAATCTGCCATACAAGTTAAATGGAAGAGTCTCTTTTATGTATGGAGAAATTTTAGATGACCCTGCAGAATTGATGAAAGAAAACAAAGTGACGATTGATGAATATAAAAAGTACTTACCTGAAAATATCTATTCAGGTAATCGAGGATTAATTGATTTAAATATGGCCTTTGATACAATTAACCCAATCCAAATTAAAAACAATATGGTTGAAATGTTTGCCAAGGCTTCAGGGCAAGCTACAGGTGATCTTTCGTCACCCGAACTTAATATGCGAGCTGAGATTATTCCTTCTCTTTCTAAGTTTAAATTCAAAGGCCATGATTTTGCTCTCAATCAAGGATTTGTAGAAATTCGTGATAGGGGAAAAAATAGATTGTCTGAAATAAAGTTTAGTGGTGTCTCTAAAATAAATGACTATGAAATGAAATTAGATTTGTCTGGTAGTATCTCAAATGTAAACATTGATCTTTCTTCTGAGCCAGCGTTGTCTAAAGAAGATTTACTCTCTTTGTTAACCCTGGGAGTTACATCAGATATTTCAAAAAATCTTGAATCTGGTGAAAGGCGATTTGTAACTACTGTCGGTATAGGAAGTTTATTAGTTGATCGGTTAAAAATCAATGAAGACTTAAATTCTTCTTTAGGTCTAAAACTCAGTGTTCAGCCCGAATTTAAGCAAGACGAATCAACTTTGATTCAAGGAAAGTCTGCAATGAGTGATGGATCAACTAGTCGTTTGAAATCTGCTACTAAGGTCAAGGTTAATAAACAAGTAAGTAAGCGTGTAGATGTTTCACTTTCAAGCACCATCGGTGGATCACTCGAGCAAAAACAAGAAATGAATATTAATTTAAATATCAATAAGAATTTTTCACTTGAAGGGGTTTACGAAGTAAAGCCAACCGAAGATGAAAATACCAGTAATCCAAATTCATTGGGAGCTGACTTAAAGTGGAGAAAGTCTTTTTGAAAATATTGTTAAGCCTATTCTTAACATTCTTTTTTATTTCAGCGGCACTTGGTGCTGATGTCATAATTCCCAAGGGAGCATTACTTAAAGAGATTGTTTGGGATTCCAGTTTGATTAAAAAGCGATACAATGGCCATTTTCGAGATTTGATGAATCGGCCATTTGATTCACTGACTTTTAAAATTCAGTCCGACTTACTTGCGAAAGAATTATTTACAAGTGGATTTTTCAACTCAACTGTTAAGAATGATATAAAGGTTGAAGGGCAGGACGTTATTGTCAAGATGACTCTAGACTTCAAAAACCGAGTCAATTTTGAATTTAGAGGAAACACCATTTTTTCGCATCAAGAGTTAAGAACAAAGTTAACTGAAAAAATTAAAAACGAATTTGGTAAGGCAGATATTAATAGTTTCACAGGATTCATTCAAAAGGTTTATGAAGATGCAGGCTTTTATAATTCGAAAGTTACATTCTATCAACAAGACGGTCTTGATCTTGATCGCAATAAAATTAATAATTATTTCTTTTTAATTGAAGAAGGAAAAAACTCAAATTTCATAATTTAATTTTCCGAGGAAATTTCTTTTAAAAAAGAAGAGGTCGAAGAAGTCTTTTATAGAGAAGCTTCTGCCTTGGCGAGTGGTAAGATTTTTTCGATCCACTCTATTTTGAAGAATTTACAAATATTTTAAAAAAGAATATCTAAGTCGTGGTTTCGTGTTTGTTGAGGTGTCAAAACCTAGGGTTGTAATTAATGAAGAGGATAAGTCTGTAAGTGTTGAATATGGCATCGCTGAAAAACAACAAGTCATTTTAAAAAACATTAAACTCTCAAAAATTAATTCTGAGTTACAAAGTGGTGCTAAAAGTATTCTTACCAATCAAGAAGGTAAGCCGATAAACATTGTTGAGTTAGAAAATGATCTCAGAAAATTAATTACTCATTTCCAAAATGAAGGTTATTACTTTGCATCGATTACAAACTTAAATTCTAACACTTTAATTAATTATGATAAATCTTTTGCATTTGTAGATTTAAATCCAGAAATCACACTCGATAAAAAAGTTTGTTTCAACGAGTTTGTAATTAACGGGAACGTTGAAACCAATACCGCTGTAATAGCTAGAGAAATTGACCTAGTTTCTGGTGAGTTAATTACACCAGTTAAAATAGAAACTATTAGGCAGCGTCTTTCAGGTTTAAATTTATTTTCCTCTCTTCGTATTACTCCTTATATGATTTATGAAGCTGAAAGCAATGAATGCCCTAAAACGAATCTCATAGTACAAGTAAAAGAAAAAGACTTTGGGCTCGTTGAAATCGCGCCAGGGTTTAGAACTGATCTAGGAGCTAAGCTTTCTACAGGAATAATCTACAACAACTTAAACGGTATGAACCGCTCTGCATCTTTGCGACTCCAAGGCAATAGACGAGTCAATCTTGATGGCTTTGATAGCCGACGAAAAGAAGAAAATAAAGACTTGATTGAGTATTCAGTTAAAGCGTCTTTTGTAGAGCCTTATCTTTTTCATGATATTTTAAAGACTCAAGTGGAATTTGAGCTTTCTTCCTCTTTTCAGCGCATAAGGTTTACTAAGTTTGATGCCGATATTTTTCGACTCTCACCTCAATTTTCAAAAACGTTTACCAAATGGCTCTCAACATCAGTGCGCTATCAATTCGAGCGCATCATTCAGTTTGATGCAACAGAACTAAAGGATAATGATAATTTTTCAATTGGCGGTATTACGCCTTCGCTCACCTTTGATTTTCGCGATGATATTATTAATCCTAAAAAGGGAGCTTTTTTTAATCTTTCATCCGAGTGGGCCAATTCAAACTTTGGTTCGATGAAGTTAGATGATCTTGAAGTGAATTTTGTTAAAGTCATCAGTAGAAATAGATTTTATTATCCGATAGGAAATTTTGTTGTGGCCCTTTCAATTGCTGGTGGCTATCAAAAAAACTTTGCCAATAAAATTCTCATGGACAGCTCCGGCAATCCAGTATTGCACACAGAGGGTTACGATAAGGGAAAACCTAAAACTAAAGGATATATTCCAAGTATTAAGGTTTTTAGGCTAGATGGTTATGATGAAATTCGTGGTTATGATGATGGGGAAATTAATCGCCTAATGGATGGAACTCCAGTCGGCGAAGTTATTGTCCAAAATGAAGCTTATTTTACCGCAATTAAATTTGAACCCCGCTACAGCCTGACAGATAATTTAAAGCTAGGTGTCTTTTTTGATGCGGGACGAGTCTTTGTTAGCGACTTCAGGCCCTTTAAGCTACGTAGCTCCCTGGGGGCTGGAATCAAGTACGTCACCCCTGTCGGATCCCTGGACTTTGATTATGGGGTTAAGTTGCAACGCAAGACAAACACAGGTGGAGTTCGGGACTCCATGGGCCGCTTCCACCTTTCAATCGGTTTCTTTTAAATTTAACGCAATTATGACAAGTATCTTTTCAGATTCTTCGCCAAGAATTGCTTGACGGAGGGCCATAAAACTCGCTATAAGGGACAACACTTGCATTTTTCTGCAATTTATATTTGAATTAATACTTCGTGATTTTCGATTTCGAAAATTTGTACGAAGGGATCTTTTTAAGGAAAAGCGTTTATGTATACTCAAAAATCGTTCGTATTAAAGCCAGCTGAAGCAGACAAAAAATGGTTTGTGGTCGATGCTCAAGACCAAATCGTAGGAAGATTAGCGACTCAAATCGCAGATATCCTAAGAGGAAAATTGAACCCAAAATTCACTTACAATACAGATTCTGGTGACTACGTAGTAGTAATCAATGCTGATAAAGTTAAGTTCACAGGAAACAAGTGGGAGCAAAAAGATTATTTTTGGCACACAAATTTCACTGGTGGGATCAAGAAAAGAACTGCTAAGGAGCAATTAGAGAAACACCCAGAACTAATCGTTCTTGAGGCTGTAAAAGGTATGCTTCCAAAAAATACACTTGGAAGAAAGCAATTAACTAAGCTTAAAGTTTTCGCTGGTACCACTCATGATCATGCTGCTCAGAACCCAGTTGAATATAAATTAAAATAATAAAAGGATCATATCATGGCTGCAAAAGGTAAAACATACGACACTCACGCAATTGGAAGAAGAAAAACTGCTGTTGCAAGAGTTTACATGGCCGCTGGGTCAGGAAAAATTACTATCAACAAAAGAGATCTTAAAAATTTCTTCAAACAAGAAACTAACCTTTATGTTGTTAATCAACCTCTAAACCTAGTTAAGCTTGCAGAAAAATTTGACTTCGTAATCAATGTTGCTGGTGGTGGAATTTCTGGACAAGCTGGAGCAATCAGACTTGGAATAGCTAGAGCATTAATTAAAGTACAACCAGCTCTTCGCCCTGAATTAAAAGCAGCAGGATTCTTAACTAGAGATCCAAGAGCTGTTGAAAGAAAGAAAGCAGGTCGTTCTGGTGCAAGAAAAAGATACCAGTTCTCAAAAAGATAATACTGTCTACATTTTGTATCTATATGGAAGCCCACAGAAATGTGGGCTTTTTTGTTATAGTGGCTTAATATCCAAAAATGCAAAGCTTAAAAGTTATTAAGGTTCGTGGAGCTAGAACCCACAACTTAAAAAATATTAATATTGATATTTCTCTTGAAAAAATAACTTGTATCGCTGGTCCATCTGGATCGGGTAAAAGTTCTCTCGCTTTTCATACACTCCTGACGGAGTCTAAAAGAAGATTTATAAACTCACTTCCCACTGACATGAAATTTTTTTGGGAAGTCCCGCATACTGTAGATGTGGATAGCATTTACCCTGTTCTTCCGGCCTGGGGTCTTCCGCAGCATAATCCAGTAGTCAATTCTCGACCTGTTGCCCTCGATGTTCTTGGCGGACACACTAGACTTCAAAAAATATTCATGGAGCTAGGAAGCTTTGTTTGTCCCGATCATCAGATTCCCTTTGAAAAAGTATTTTCATTGGAAGTTGAAATTCAAAAAATTTCTATTGAACATAAGGATAACCGTGAAGACGAAGCTATTCATCTTTTTTGTCGAGCAGACGACTATCAAAAATTTATTTCAACAGAAATAAAACCCTCTCGATCATTTAATAACTCAGTCAGACAATTTATTGATGAAGACCCATGGTACGAAATATTTAGGGTGAAAAGAAAAAATCTTGATCAATTCATGAAAAAATTTAAAGAGGTTAAGCTTGAAGCGGGCTCAGAGCTTCTGATCCATCTATTGAATTCTAATAAAAGTATTGTCGTTAAAAATGGAATTAAGTATCGATGTCCAGTTTGCACTAAAGAATCTTCTAGTCAAAAAGTGACAAATATTGAATCTCTTTCTCCACTCAATGCGCTTGGCGCGTGCCCAAGTTGTGAAGGGCATGGAGCAATATTGGTTTATGACCGAGAAAAATTAGTAAAGGATCCGACAAAAAGTATTCGTGAAGGTGCCATTAATTTTTTAAATTTTTCACATTTTCAACATTTGTTACCGATTTTTTTAAGAGAAGTTAAAAAACAAGGCTTTGATTTAGATGTACCTTTTAATTCACTACCACAATCAATTTGGAAGTTTCTCTACGAAGGAAATGGAAAGTATGAGGGGTTTAATGAATATTTTGAATACTTAAAAGGGCAACGCTACAAAAAAAATATTCGAATCTACATGAGAAGTATGCAAACAGAAACACAATGTACAGTTTGTGCAGGAACGAGAGTTTCATCAAATTCAGGTAGTGTTTCTTTGAGGCTTAAGGATGAAAATTTAAGTTTTAATCAAATTTTGAAATTAAACTTCTTAGAATCTTTAACTTACTTAGTAAAAATAAAAACTGATTTAAAATCGGACTTGATTCATGAGAAACTAATTTCAACTTTTGAAAAACTTGAAAGACTCTATAAGGTTTCCGTAGATTTGGGATTGGGACATCTTCAAAATACTAGAAAAGTTCGTTCTATGAGTTCCAGTGAATACCAAAGATTGTTGCTTTCAAAATACTTGTCGTATGAAGGATCACAATCACTTTTTGTTTTGGATGAACCTAGTTTGGGATTAAGTTTAATGACACAAAAAAAACTTTTTAAACATCTTCAAGGTTTACGTGATCAGGGAAATACCATTTTAATTGTTGAGCATTCAGAATTTTTAAAATCTGTTTCGGATGAGCTTATTTTAATGGGGCCCCTTGCTGGAATAAGAGGTGGAGAAGTTCTCTATCAAGGGCCATACAAAAAAGATCAAGATCTTAAGACTCATAGAAAATTTGATCTAACTGCTAAGAAAAATTTTATTGAGCTGAGTGAGTGTGAAATTAGAAATATTAAAAAAGAGAAAATTGAAATTCAAAAAAATGCTATAAATTGGGTTCGTGGTGAATCTGGAACAGGTAAGACAGCAATTTTAGTTAATGTTATTGCCAATGAAGTTCATAAAAATGTCTATGGGAATAGGCTATCTTTTGAAGACTATCATTTTAAAAAACTAAAAGGAATTAATGATCTTACAGATGTCATAGTGATTAATAGCAGTCTTGATAAAATTAGTTCGAGATCAACTGTAGCGACTTACACAGACTTGGGGGGCTTTGTTCGGAAATATTTTGCAGGACTTGAAGTATCAAAAAAATTAAATTTAAAAGAAGGACATTTTTCTGCCAATTCAGAGCTCGGTCAATGCTTGAGCTGTGAAGGAAAAGGTGTAAAGCTAGTTGAAATGCATTTTATGGAAGATGTAGAATTTGTTTGTGAAGATTGTCAGGGTAAAAAGCTAAAACCTTATTATGCCAATATTAGTGATGGGTACTTAAGTGCCTATGAAGCTTTTAATAATCCACTTTCAGATGTCCTTTCTCATATTAAATTAACCCCCAAAGGAAAAAGAATTTGGGAGTATTTCAAAATTTTAAAATTAGATTATTTGTCTCTTGATAGAACTCTTATCTCTCTATCTGGGGGAGAAAGACAAAGGTTACAATTACTCACCTTACTTGACAAAAAAAACCAAGGGGCTTTAATTATTTTTGAAAATCTGACGAGTGGATTATCCCATCACGAGCACGGGCCCTTGGCGGAGCTTTTGCACCAATTATCTGGCAGTGGCAACACTATCGTTGTAATTGACCAAAACACTTTTTTTGCAGATATTTCACACCATCACTTAGAATTCTAAATTTAAGTCGATTACCTAGCTTAAATGGTCTTTTTACTGTCTAAAATTTAGACGCAATAAACTCTAAATTTAATCAATTTTCACTCTAGAACTCCGATAAAATATCATTATCAAACTGGAGGCTAAGGTGTGTGTCGCTAGATATCTATCATTCTTAATTGTTTTTTATTCAAGTATAGCGTTAGCTACAACTTTTCAAAAAGCTACATTGGTTCAAATTATTAACCAAGCAGATAGTGCAGCTGAGGTTGAACTCAAAAGTAAAAAAACATTTATGAATAAGATGGGGATTATTCAAACTGAGTATAGCTTCTTGGTTTTAGAAAACTACAATGTAAATGAGTCAGATCTTGAGTTAGATTTGCTTAAAATTACCATGGTTGGTGGATCATACGAAGGAGTTACATCTTTCATCGAAGGTGCACCGGAATTTAAAATTGGTGAAAAGTCTTTTTTGCTTTTTAAAAAAATAGAGTCAAAAATCTACTTGAGTAATTTCACTTTAGGTAAATTTAAAATTGAAACAAGTAACGGTGAAATTTATTATTCTTCAGTCGTTTTCCCTGAAGATGCTGAATTAGGTAAAATAAAAAAAGAAAAGATGATTGAGCTTGTGAAGCAAAAATTTAACATTACTCTTAAGTCTCACGAAACCAAAAAAGCTAACAAGACTTACACTCACTACACTCCTGTGAAAAGTTCTTCATTGGAAATTGCTCCAACTGATTATCGAAAACCTGCGCAAGAAATTAGTGAGCCTGATGTCAGTCTGGGATTGAGCGCAAAGTGGATTTATTTCTTTTTGGTTCTTGGATTAGGAAGTGGTATTTGGTGGCAACTCTGTAAGGGAGCGCGAGATTAAATACTTAAAGGTTAAGCTTTTAATTTTAATTCTGGGTTTACTATTTTTAGTTGACGCTTATTCGTATGTTCAAAATAGAACAAGTAACGACAGCCTTGTCCGTTGGGCTAGTAATATTTCAACCATAGATATTTTTTTAAATCCCGACAATTCACAAGGTTTTTCTACTTTTTCAGTTGATACGATTGTATCGAGTTCAGTAAGCCAATGGGATGGAAAATCTCGACTGAGCCTAAGAAAGAATACGACCGCTGGCACTAATCAACTTGGATTGAATGAAATATATTTCTCCAATGATTCTTCTATTTTCAACGGATCTCTCATCGTGGGCCTTACTCAAGTTGTTTACACCAATAATTCAGGAGAGATCATAGAAGCAGATATTCTTCTCAATGATCAAATTAGTTTTTCCAACAATGTGACTGATAAGTACTACCTCGGCAATGTATTAACTCATGAAATGGGACATTTCCTTGGACTTGGTCATAGCCAGGTTATCGGCGCTTCAATGTTTTTTATGTTGACCCGTGGACAAAGTCTTGTTGCAGACGATGATGAAGCTGGATTATATGCAATATATCCCAATGGAAATACTTTAAAAGGAAGCCTGAGTGGCAAAATTATTGGTGGAAATTCAAAAGCCGCAGTTTTTGGCGCTCATGTTCAGGCGATATCTCAATCAACGGGTAAAGTAGCTGGAGCAAATATTAGTGAAATTAATGGAAGTTTTGTGATTGATGGATTGGATAAAAATGACCAATATTTTATTTATACTTCTCCATCTGCTTCGGTAGGTCTACCTGCAAAATACAGTAATGCTAAATTTGATTTTTGTAATTCAGCTTCAAAGTATCGCGGGAGTTTATTTCAGGCATGTGGATCACAGGGAGAGGGCTTTCCTCAAGCTGTAAGTCTTAACTCAAATTCGTTGGACGTAGGTAATGTGACCATTAGATGCAGTATTGATGTACCAATAGATTATATTTCCAGAAAAAATTCAAACCCAGCGGAATTTGAGATTCAGCATTATAATGTTTTAAGTATAGGAAACAATTTTACAGGATATTTTTCAAACTCTGATTTACAAAATGGTCTAGCTGATCGATTCGCTATCAAGCTTGATACCTTTGATAATGTTGATTGGTCCCAACTAAGTACAACCGGGGACCTTTATTTAGAACTAAAAATTTTAAATCAGTCATTTTATTCTGCCTACAAGCCTAGGGTTGACGTTACGGCCAGTTCTGGAGCGAGTTATTCTCCAAATGCTAAGTATGAAACTGAAGCAGATGGTTGGTTAAATCTCGAAACGACGTTGCGCTTACCAATTAATAGAGATGATTCGTCGGATAATAATTTTGAGATAACTGTGACACCAGAGTCTATGGATTTTCCTAATTTCCCAGTAGGACTACCTGAATCAAAAAGTGACTATTTTCCGTCATCAAGCGACATTGGTGAAACACTATATTTTTATTTGGCCACTGCGTCCTTGGTAAAAGATAATGGAAATGGGACATACACTAAGATTTCTTCAAAGAGTGAGCAGTCTACTGATAATTCACTATGTCCTGATGCTGCTAATACTTATTCGTTAAGTGATTATAGTGTGAAGGGGAGTGTGTCAGGATCATCACGTGGAAATAAAGATAATTTTTTAGCTTGTGGTACTGTTGACTTTAATGGTGGCCGAGGAGGCGGACCAGGTGGATTTTTTATCGGTTTAATCTCAGGCCTTTTGGCGCTTAGTCTTTTAAGTTCAATCTTTAAACATATTAAGTCAAAACAATATAGCAAGTTAGCTTAAGCTGAATTATACTTTCAAGTGTAATATTAGCAGAGGCTGACATGAAAATTATTTTAATACCTTTTATTTTGTTTCAACTTTTTATACCAGTTTTTGGTCAAGATCTTCTTAAAGAAAGAATCAGAAAATTAAGTAATAACAAAACATCAATATACGTTGAAAAAGGAATTTTTCACAACGGTGGTGTGAAGCTTCAATCTACACTTAAGTCGCTGAGGCAGTCTTATAATCCTAAACAGGGTTTTGAGAGAATAGTAATAGATTTTACTACGAATGAAGTACCAAAAATTTATGGACATATTTCTAGTGACGAGAAAAAAATGTATCTCGATATTTTCGAAACGAACTTGGCTAAAGATTTTAGCTCACCTTCGAATACCCGTTTTGTTGAAAAAATCAATTTTTTTCCTATTGAATCGAATCATCTTTCTCTTGATTTAAAATTGAAGAATAAAGTGATTGCAGATATTTTCACTTTGGAAAATCCTGGCAGATTGGTTATCGATTTTAAAAATTAATTAGTTAAATTTCCCGGAGTATACTCATGACAGATTTAGATACTGATTTCCAAGTTAAATTAAAACCAGCAAGTAGCAAAGATGATTTACCAAAGCTACCAGAAATAGTGGTCATTATCCCAATAATGAACAGTCCTATTTTTCCTGGAATGATCGCTCCCATTATCCTAAGTGAAGAGAAGTTTACTCAGGAGTTAGATGAATCCCTATTGAAAAGTGGATACGTGGCGCTCAATCTTGTTAAAAATGACTTAAAAGACGAAGAGGGGTCAATCATCCCTGAAGAAGATATTGATTTTGATAAAAAAGAAATAAAATCAGGCGACATCTACAAAGTTGGAGTCCTCTGTAAGGTTGTTAAAAAGTTAAAGCTCCCAGATGGTTCAGTGAACGTATTAGTTCACGGGATGAAACGCTATAGAGCTTCTGAAATAATTTCAGAGTCTCCAACATTAAGAACTCGTATCGAAGTTTTTGATGACATATTAGAAACAGACGAGGAGCTAGACGCTTATACTAGATCTGTTATCAATCAAGTGAAAAAACTTTCTGAAATAAACCCGTACTTTAACGAAGAAATGAAACTGGCAATGCTTAATTCTCCTTCTCCAGGATCCCTGGCAGACTTGGTGGCTTTTGCCATTTCTTTAGACATACCGGAAGCACAAGATTTTTTAGAAACATTAGTCGTTAAAAAAAGATTTGCGAAACTTTTAGTTTATTTAAAGCGTGAAAAAGATGTAGCAGATATTCAAAAGAAAATTTCTGATGAAGTGAATGATAAAGTTAATAAGTATCAAAGAGAATATTTTCTTCGTGAGCAACTTAAAGTCATTCGTTCTGAACTAGGTATGGAAGAAGATGAAAAGTCTCGTGACATAAAAAGAATAAAAGATGAAATTGAAAACGTTGGAATGCCAGAAGACATTCTTAAAACTGCCAAGGAAGAACTTGAACGCCTTGAGCTAATTCCAGACAGTTCTCCGGAATATAACGTCGCAAGAACTTACTTAACTTGGCTGATAGATTTACCATGGAAAAAACACACTAAAGACGATCTTGATATTTCTGCATCAAGAAAAATTCTAGAGCGTGATCATTATGGATTAGAAAAAGCGAAAGAAAGAATTTTAGAATTCTTAGCAGTGAGAAAATTAAAACCATCTTATGATGGAACAATTCTTTGCCTTGCAGGTCCTCCAGGGGTTGGGAAAACTTCGCTAGGTAAAAGTATTGCAGCGGCTTTAGGTCGAACTTTTTATCGTTTTTCCCTTGGGGGAATGAGAGATGAAGCTGAGATTAAAGGACACAGAAGAACTTATGTCGGAGCAATGCCAGGAAAGATAATTCAAGCCCTCAAACGAGTTGAAGTTAATAATCCCGTTATAATGCTCGATGAGATTGATAAGATTGGAAAAAGTTTTCAAGGTGATCCAGCATCGGCCCTGCTTGAAGTATTGGATCCAGAACAAAATTCTACTTTTATTGATAATTATTTAGATATTCCTTTTGATTTATCAAAAGTTTTATTTATTGCCACAGCTAATTATATCAATGATATTCCAGAAGCCCTTCTTGATCGTATGGAGGTCATTGAGCTTTCAGGGTATACACTTGAAGAAAAAGTCGCCATTACGACAAAGTGGATTATTCCAAGACAACTTAAAAAGCACGGACTCATAAAAGCAGATTTCTCTCTTAGTTTAAATGTTATCAAGAAAATTATTGCTGATTATGCTCGTGAGCCAGGTGTGCGCGTATTAGAACAACATATCGCAAAACTTTGTAGAAAAGCTGCTTTAGAGAAAGTCTCTCGTCCAAAAAGCAAAGGGAAAAAGTTTGTTCCAACAACGGATAATCTTGAATCAATGCTTGGGACACCTCGGTTCCATTCAGACTCGGCTGAAAAGAAAAATAAGCCAGGTGTTGTTACTGGGCTTGCTTGGACAGCCTACGGAGGAGAAATTCTCTTTATTGAAACTTTACCACTTAAAGGAAAAGGCTTTAAGCTTACTGGTCAGCTTGGTGGTGTTATGAATGAATCGGCGACACTTGCTTATTCGTACGTTAAGAAAATCTTACAGAATCAAATCGATGCAGATATGGCCTTAACGAATAAGACAATTAAAGCGATTAAGCCTGTAAAGAATAAAAAACCCATTGTTGCTGTTGCACAAGTTGCAAAACCGATGGCCCAAGAGCCAGAAGATTACTTAGCCTCACATGAGGTGCACCTTCATTTACCAGCTGGTGCCACACCTAAAGATGGCCCTAGTGCCGGTATTACAATGGCGCTTGCACTTTATAGTCTTGCAACTAACCAAGCAGTGAATTCTGATATTGCAATGACCGGAGAATTGAGCTTAACAGGTAAAGTTTTGCCAGTCGGTGGAATCAAAGAAAAGGTTTTGGCGGCGAAACGAGCGGGTATTAAGAACATTATTTTGCCAAAGCAAAATGAAAAAGATCTAAAAGAAGTTCCTTTGCTTCACAGAAAAGGAATGAAGTTTTATCCGGTTGCTCATTTTGATGAAGTTTTGAAAATTGCACTTAAAAAATAGTTATTTTAGAAGAGGCCAGTCTCCACTGGCCTCTCTTTTAATAAGTTCCAAAAATTTACAATTCCCCGTTTCTCGTAAATCCCTGATCGAACCTATTACTGGTCCTATCGGATCGATTCACTTAATAATTAAGTTTATTGGTTCAATTTAAACTCAAGAATTGATCTGAATACTTGACCAAAAGAATTATTGGCAAAAAAAAACCGCCTACATGAGGCGGTTTTTGTGATTTTAAAGATATTTTTTGAAAACTAAAACTCATCTGAATCGTATTCGCTGATTGGAGCATGCTTAATTTTTCCAGCTGCAATCTCTCTAAGTGCAGTGACGACCTCTTTGTTTTTTGACTTTACGAGAGGCTCAGCACCTTCTCTGAGTTGCTTGACTCTCTTAGTAGCAAGGTGAACAAGTTCCAGTTATGGTGAAATGGCCCAGTCTAGGTTGCAAAGGGCCGATCCTTGTTATCCAAAGTAGTTTTTTTACTCGATTATTCGTAACCTAAGAAGGGTAAACCCGACTTACTTACTTGGTAGTATTCTATCGTGTGCTTCTATCCCGGATAACAAGACGCTCACCGAAATGAACTCTTACCGAAAAGTATCAGAACCCACACACGAAACTACTTCTTCATCTAACAAGTTTTCTTAAGTAACATCTCGTAAAATATTTTTTAATCTTAAATTTTTTCTTCATTTTTTTAAATTTATTTTTAGCAACATTAGTATTGTAAAAAATTCTATTCAGTTATTCGTAACCCAGCTAAAAATATTAATATTTTAAAAGCTGCTTACATTTTGATTATCAAAGCGCCCATTAACCTCACAACGCAGGTATCTCAGGATTTTTTCAACTAACAATAACTGTTTTTCAACTTCAGCATCCTATGGTTAAACATGACCGTTAATGACAGACTTAAGTCTATTTATTTCAAAAAAAATCAGAATCAACAAAGACCACTTTCTCCTCTTGATCTTGAGAGCAACTCGCCCGTAGGGGGAGGCCAGAGAGGCCTCATTGCTCTAAGAAAAACAGGATGTTTTTATATTACTTTTTATACTGCCTCTCTTCGACAATAACATTATAACAAATTCTCGATAAACGATGTGCTAATGCTACTGTCGCCTTATTCATTCCTCTTTTATTTTTTAATTTGAATGCCCATCGACGAATCGGCTCTTGGCTATTTTCATTGGAGAAAATCAATATCGATCTCGCTCCATGAATTAAATATTTTCTGGCCAAATCTTGCCCGGCCTTCGTAATAGCGCCTCTTCGAACTTTGTCTCCTGATGAACTTTCACTTGGAACTAATCCTAAATAACTTGCAAAAGATTTTGCATTGGGAAATCTGCTAAAATCATCGCCAATAGCAAGGAGTGCCGCTGTCGTCATAAGCCCAACTCCAGGAATACTTTGTAAATAAACGGCACGTGGGTCTCCCGCAAGAAGAATTTTTAAACTCTCTTCAACATCCTTTTCTTTGGCCGCTAATCTTCTTGATTCAAAAACCATATCGGTTAATTTTTGTTTCAAAATATCAAAGTCAAGCTGCTCTAATTTACCAGCTATTTCATCCCAAAATTTTCCGCACCTGCATTTATTGTTATTCCATATTCTCTCAAAATCCCGCGAGTATGATTTGTGGCGCTAACTCTTGATTGAACATATTGCTCTCTAATCCGAAGTAGCGATTTTAATCTTCGAGCGCCAATGCCTTTGTGATAAACCTCTGGAATAAAATTAACTTTTAAGCACTCTGCGAGTGCCTCAGCGTCTTTTATATCGGTTTTCTTTCCACCGATACCAATGCCTCGAAATTTATTTGGATTGATTATTTTGACATTGATCCCAGCTGTTTTTAATTGATCGACAACATGATTTACTCCACAACTTGCCTCAATTCCAACAAGCAAATTTTTACGATTAACCAATTCTTTTACTAGGTTTTCAGAAAGAACGGTTTTTACATCTTTTTTTCCATCAGGAAAAATAAAACAAATTGTTGAAGTTCTTTTATGATAATCAATTCCGGTGTAAACTAACATTGGCCCTCCCTAGGCATTGTAGGAGATTATTCTCGCTACGCTTTTTTATAGTTTTATAGAAAACTATTTGGGATCAACTCCCGTTCGCCTAGGGTAAAAAGGGCCATTTCACCATACTTCCAGGATCGATTCACTTAATAATTAAGTTTATTGGTTCAATTTAAACTCAAGAATTGATCTGAATACTTGACCAAAAGAATTATTGGCAAAAAAAAACCGCCTACATGAGGCGGTTTTTGTGATTTTAAAGATATTTTTTGAAAACTAAAACTCATCTGAATCGTATTCGCTGATTGGAGCATGCTTAATTTTTCCAGCTGCAATCTCTCTAAGTGCAGTGACGACCTCTTTGTTTTTTGACTTTACGAGAGGCTCAGCACCTTCTCTGAGTTGCTTGACTCTCTTAGTAGCAAGGTGAACAAGTTCATACCTGTTTTCGACTTTTTCTAAGCAATCTTCAATTGTAATTCTTGCCATGGATGATCCCCTGATGCTCTTAATAAAGGAGCTAAAATACATTTACGAACTTTAGGTTATAGTCAAAAAGAAGATTTTTGTCAAAATTCAATCAATCAAATTTTAGCTTTCGAGTCTTTCATACAAAGCGTCAATCTCTTTGTCGTATATTTTGAGTATAACTTTTTTCTTCAGCTTCAAAGAGGGGGTAATTTGGCCATTTTCAACGGTAAAATCATTCGCTGCAATAAAAAACCCTTTTATTGACTCAAAGCTAGCAAGATCTTCATTCACACTTTGTATTTCCTTTTCCACAATATCAAAAACTTTTCTATTTTTTGAAAGCTCCTCATAATCAGGACTACCGCTGATACCTAATTCTTCAAGCTCGTCCATAAATGCGTCACGGTCTAGGCTAATAATGGCAATTAAAAACTTTCTTTTATCACCGACGATCATTGCATTGGAAATATGTTTTTTTAATTTTAATAAGTTTTCTATTTTTTGAGGAGCGACGTTTTTACCCGCACTTGTAATAATAATATCTTTTTTTCTATCGGTTATTTTTATATATCCATCTGTCGTTAATTCGCCAATGTCTCCAGTTAAAAACCATCCGTCTTTAAAAGCCTCTTTTGTTGCCACATCATTCTTATAATATGAAGAAAAGAGTGCTTCTGTTTTAAGCATAATCTCTCCATCTTCGGCAAATTTAATTTGAACGTCTCCTAAAGGTAAGCCAATAGCTCCAGGAATTTGCCTGACAGGTGGATTTAATACACACGGAGCAACTGTTTCGGTGAGCCCGTACCCCTCTAAAATTGTTAAATTTGCATTTTGTAAAAAGGTCATTATTTCAGGGGACAGAGGTGCTCCACCTGAAACAAGAAAACGAATCTTTCCACCAAAACGATTGTAAATTTTTTCAAAGACGATCTTATAAGCAAGATTTTTTTGAAGAATTTCTAAGGTGCTAGGTGATTTGTCATGATTAATTTTATCAAAGTATTTTTTTGAAGCATCAAGTGCCCATTCAAATACAACTTTTTTTAATTCAGATTCCTTTTGTATGTTTTCTAAGATTTTAGAATAAACCTTTTCAAATATTCTAGGTACAGCCAATAAGACAGTAGGTTTTGCAATTTGCATATTGTCGACCACTTTATCAATTGATTCTGCAAACACACACTCAAGTTCAAAAATTAAGTTCAACATAGAATCACATCGACCAAAAACATGCGACAAAGGAAGGAAAGTAAGAGTTCTGTCGCTAGGAAGTATGTTTGTCTTAAGTGATGCATGTACATTTTTCAACATAGCTACAAAGGCTTTTTGGGTAATGACTGCACCTTTTGGGTCACCTGTTGTTCCAGATGTATAAATGATTGAAGCGATATCTAATGGATCACTCGATTCAACGGTGTCATGAAAAACTGAAGGTGAATTATTCATTTCTTCAACTCCATTGTTAACAAAATCTTGATAACTTAAAAAAATAATATTTTTTGAAAGTTTTCTTTGTGAATCTTCTGATATCTCTTTGAGACTTATTATATATTTCAAGTGAGTTAATTTATCCTGAATTTCTAAGATTTTTTGAAATTGAGCTTCTTGCTCTAAAAGCAAAATTTTAGTTTCACTATGATTGAGGATGTATTCAACTTCATGTGAAAGATAAGTTGGATAAATGGGAGTGACGACTGCTCGAGCACAAATTGAGGCTAAATCAAAAAAATGCCACTCTTTACTTGTTTGGGCGAGGATGGCTACTCGATCTTGCGCTTGAATATTAAGTTTCACGAGTCCATAAAAATAATTTTTTACCTTACTTAGGTATTCCTCATTATTGATAAATAACAATTCACCATGATCAATCCAACCGATCGCTTTACGATTAGGTGATTTCGAGACTTTTCTTACAAACAATTTAGAAAGTGTTGATTCGTTTATCATAATTTGACCCAGCAATAAAAAATACTGATTAAATTTCAGTACTTTAAGTAGAAAACATTTAATCACTAATTGCAATACGTATGTCTTACATATTAGGAGAGTTATCTATGCAAGAATTAGTTCTAATTTTAAGTCGATGCAAAGCTCTTAGGCAAAGTCACAAAACACAAAAGAAATTTTATCGTTTTCATTTTAAAGGGTTTTATAGTGGACTAAAAATCAAGGAAATATGGATTCATTCCGGCGAAGAAATTCAGTTAGAAATTGGAGAAGACTATTTAATTTGGGTTAAACCCAATTTAATCAAAGATGCAGTATTAGATGTGAGATTAATAAAATTTAAAAAGATTACCTAAACAGGATTTATGCTACAATGTGCTCTGGAGGTTTGAAATGAGTGAAGAAGAACTTAAAACATTGGCACTTGAAGAGCGAACATTTTTGCATGACATGTCAAATCACATTGTAGTTGCCCATGGTATGGCCACATTTGCCTTAAAGGTTATAAAGACGAATCCTAATGTTGATGTCAAAGAAGTGGAAAGACTCGAAAAATCAATAAGTGCGATTAATAAAATGACAGAACTCATACAAGAGCGAAGACTACTTTTACATGAGCGTTCTTAATCTTTTATCTAACTTTAACTGTAACGATATCGCCAATCATCATTTTACCAATTTCAAAAACAGGAGTGTCTTCTCCTTCTTCGAGTTTGTTTAAAACTCCAATGGCTGAAGATTCCTCGGCATGAAGAACTTTAACTTCGCCAATTTTAATTCGGTGATTAAAGCGTTTCTTACTTTCATAGGGGTCAAGGACAGAAACGACTCTGTAGACATCTAAGACACTTCCAGGTTTTACACCTTGATTTTTCCCCATATCAACGTAGAAGTTCTTTTTAATGATTTCATCTTTATTTCCCATGGGAATATCTTGAGCAATGCTGTAAATGACATAGTCTTTAGCAATGGCCATAGTGGCCGTAAAGGTAAGAGCAATCATAAAGAGTACTGGTAATTCAAAAAATTTTCTCATGTTAAATCTCACGCTTATTCAAAGTGCAGTCTTTGAATCTTAATGAGACTATCGGTGAAATGATTTCTTAAAATAAATAGATCAAGCTTGCGCGGAGAGAAGGGGAAATTATTTCCTCCTTGAAAACTCCATTAACTATCTAAGTTACTTATTTTACTTTAATGTACTTTGGATAACTCCAGATGAGATCCGAGGGCCTATAGTTTTTTACATAGTCGTGGTACAAAATAAAATTCCTAGAATAGTACTGCATAATCCATGGCAGATCTTCATTCACGATTGCTTCCATTTTAATAATCAGCCCCTTTTTTTCTTCCCCATCAGGAAGCTTGCTGATTTTTTCATACATGGCATCCAGTTTAGCATTGGAATAAAAAGATGCGTTGGGGCCGGGAGGGTGATTAGTTGAAATGAGAAGTTGAAAAATATTCTCAGCATCTGGATAATCCAGTGTCCATCCATCTTGGAAAAATTGCAGATGTCCAGTACGAGACTTTTCAAGATACTGCCTAAAATTATTTTGGACAATTTTAATTTTTATTCCAATTTGAGCGAGTTGGGCTTTAAAATACTCAGCTTGCTGGTAATTAATTTTAGACTCAGCTCTTGTATCATATATTATTTCGGGTAAATTTTTTCCACCAGGATATCCGGCTTTAGCTAAAAATTCTTTGGCTTTTTCTAAGTTATATTCATACGGCAAGGTCATGGAAGGATCGTATCCAAATACACCCGGAGGCAGTATTGAATTGGCCTGTTGGCCGGTATTATTAGTGAACGACATGATATATTTATTCATATCAACTGCGTGAGCGATAGCCTTTCTCAGATTAAGATTCTTTCCCAGCAAAGGATCTCTAGCATTAAATGCTAGCCACCAATAGGTGAGTGTCGGCAGAGTTTGAAGTCTGATATCTCTCGCTCGTATTTCCTCTCTAAGGTTTCCCACATCATCAAAAACTTGAGAATAAAACTCTTGTGGTAGAACAATAATATCTAATTTATTTTTATTAAATAAATCCCATCTTGTATTGTTATCATTAATGACTAAAAAATTAATAGTTTCCAAGAAAGGAATTTTCTCACCACTATCTTTTAAGAGACCTCTGCTGTTAGTGAATCGATCACCCTCGGAAGGATAAAAACTTTCGTGAAAGTGAGTGAATTTAGTAAGAGTGATTTCTTTAGCGGGTTCCATTTTAGTCAAATAAAAAGGGCCGGTACCAATGGGATTTTTACTTAAGTCATTTTTATCATGCTCAATAACTTCCAGGGGGACAGGAGAGACAAAACTCATAGAGAGCTTATAGATAAATTGTGGCGAAGGTCTAATGAGGTCAATTGCCAAAGTGTGCTCATCAATAGCTTTGATTCCAGAGATTTCTGTTTTTTTAAACTTGTCAAAATCATTACCAACAGTCTTCTTGAAATCATTTACACCAACAATGACATCGTCAACTATCCACCATCCAGTGGAATTTAAAGGTGCGTACGATAACCTTTTAAACTGGGTAATAAAGTCTTGTGCTCTAACTGTTCTAGCTTGACCCTTAAAGGAAGGGTGATCATGGTAGCGAATATTTTTTTTAATTTTTATAACATATCGTTTTCCATTATTTTCAATCGACGGCATGCCATCTGCTAAAAGAGGTTTTAACTCATAAGGACGATTGAGGTAATGATATTCATAGAGCTGCTCACATATATTATAAATGACCATGCCTGAAACATTGTCATAAGAATTTACTGGGTCCAGTGTTGAGATTTCACTTGTGAGAGCTAAGTTAATAGATTTATCAGTCTTCTCATTGTTTTTTTTAGAACAACTGGAAAAACTTATAAATACGATAAAGAGAATAAGAATTTTTTGAATCATTTTTAACCCAACTTAGCTTTCATTACGGTTTTTGCTTGAAGTGCAATTTTTCCAATGAGTGCGGCTTCACCAGATCCCTGTGCCATGTCAGGTTTACCTCCACCTCTACCATTGATGACCGGAAGAATATCTTTTAAGGCATCGCCAGCATTTAATTTAGATGCACCTTTTGATGACCTCACTAGTACTGATGCTTTATCACCGTTTAGGTTATACAAAACAACGGCTCCATTTTGAAATTTACTAATAAATAAATCGGAGAGTTTACGAAGATCAGAATCAGGACTTGCTTCGATAATGGCATAATCGATCCCACCAAGATTCTCAACGTTATTAAAGAGATCTTTTGATTCATTTAGTTGAATTTTATCTTTCAAGCTTTCAATTTCTTTTTGTTTCTCTTTTAGGTCCTTGATGAGATTTTCAAGTTTTACTAAAGCGCGTTCTTCTTTATCCATAAATAGACTTTCGACTTTTTTGAGTAGCTGTGATCTATGAGATAAATGATGTATGGCCGTTTCAGATGTCGTTGCTTCAATTCTTCTTACCCCTGTAGCAAGAGAGGATTCACTAAGAACTGTTATGAGTCCAATATCTGATGTGTTGTGAACGTGAACACCACCACATAATTCAGTTGAAAAATCTCCCATTGATAACACCCGAACGATGTTGCCATATTTTTCGCCAAATAGTGCCATGGCCCCTTTTTTCTGAGCTTCTTCCATGTTCATAATATTAGCTTCAACTCTATGAGCTTTACTAATTTCTTGATTGACTAAGTCTTCAACTTTTTCAATTTCTTCTTTGGTCATTGCTTGAAGATGAGTAAAGTCAAAACGCAATTTATCAGCACTCACAATCGAGCCTGCTTGTTTAACGTGAGGCCCTAAAACTTTAATAAGTGCTGCTTGCAAAAGATGTGTTGCTGAGTGGTTTCTCATAATGAGTTTTCTGCTTTTGCTATCAACACTCAATGTATAAGACTTACCAACTTCTAAAGCATCAGCATCATTTGAAAAATGTACATGAAGACTATCGACTGGCTTTTGTGTATCACTTATATTCGCCAGAGTGTTTTTTCCTAATTTTACAACACCAATATCTCCAACTTGACCTCCAGATTCTCCATAAAAAGATGTTTTATCAAAGATAAGTCCTTTTATTTCTCCCATATCTATAATTTCTAAAAGTTTTGCTTCGACTTCTAAATGTTCATATCCAACAAAATTAGAGGCACCATATTTTTCTTTTACAGTATGAAAAATTTTATCAGAGTTATCAAAAGCTCCTTTCCAAGATTTTTTAGATAACTCTTTTTGTTCTTTCATCGCTTTATCAAAATTCTCATGATCAAGTTTAAGTCCATGATCAATGAGATACATTTCGGTCAGGTCTACAGGGAAGCCATAAGTATCGTAGAGCTTGAAAGCGGCTTTACCAGAAAATACTTTATTGGTGACTTCTTTAGAAAGAGCGTCGGTTAAAAATTTTAATCCGTTTTCTAAGGTTTCTCTAAACTTTTTTTCTTCAAGTTCTAAAAGTTTGACTGCTAATTCTGCATTGGCAGCATTTTGTGGATATTCCTGGCCCAAGGATTCAAAGACTGCCGGAACAAGTTTGTAAAATGAAAGTTCTTTTACACCAAGTTCGTTTAAATACTTTATTGCTCTTCTTATAATTCTTCTTAAAACGTATCCACGTCCTTCATTTGAAGGAATTGCTCCGTCTGTAATGAGCATTGTGGCAGATCTAATATGATCAGCTACAACTCTGAAAGCGGCTTTAGTTTTTTCGTCTTTTCCGTAAGGATCATATTTTTTACCAGAGATATCTTCAATTTTTTTCATTATTGGAAAAAAGATATCGGTATTGTAATTGTTATAACAACCCTGAAGAGCTGCCGTGACTCTTTCAAGACCGGCACCAGTATCAATCGAAGGTTTTGGTAAACTGAATTTTCCTTCAGGTGTTTTTTCAAACTGCATGAAAACTAAATTCCAAATTTCAACATAGCGCTTTTCATCTTCCAATAAATCAAGAGGATCGACGCGAACTAAGTCATGATCAGTATACTCTTCACCATGGTCAAAAAAGATTTCTGAAGAGGGTCCACACGGGCCGAATTCTCCCATCTCCCAAAAATTGTCTTTATCACCTTTATTGAAAATCTTTTCGTTTGGTAGACCTGCTACTTTCATCCATAGCTTTCGTGCTTCATCATCTGAATAGTGAACAGTGACATAAAGTTTTTCAGGCGGGATCTTTAGTTCAACTGTTAAAAATTCCCAAGCAAATCTAATGGCCTCTTCTTTGAAATAATCACCAAATGAAAAATTCCCTAGCATTTCAAAAAATGTATGGTGGCGAGCAGTATGTCCGACATTTTCTAAGTCATTATGTTTTCCACCGGCCCTGACGCATTTTTGAATACTCACTGCTCTTTTGTTGCTAGCTATTGATTTGCCAGTGAAATAATCTTTAAATTGATTCATACCTGCGTTGCAAAATAAAAGAGTTTTATCGTTATGCGGGATGAGGGAGCTAGAAGCATTCTTTTCATGCTGCTTACTAATGAAGTATTGAGTAAATTTATCTCTTATTTGTTGGCCGCTAATTTTTTCAGACATGGGAAATCCTATGGGAAGATGTTTGGGCTTATTGTACTTCTCCCTTTGAATTTCATCAATTTTTTTATCAATAAGATAGAGCTATGGAGTTAATAATCTTCTGGCATTTCACCACTGATGAGGGAATTGAGAATTTTTTTAGATTTGGAGTAGTCATGTCCTTTGGATAGGAGAAATCTTAGAACTTTGCCTTGTTCTGCAAAGTCTAATCCTGACTTTGTACCCATTTTCTTTTGGGCCAAGCGTGCGATTTGGTCTTCTTCGCTGGTACGGTGTTCTCCAAATACTTCTTCTATTTGCTCGTCTGTGACAGTCAAATGTTCTTGCTTAAGCTTTTGTCTGAATCTATTCATCCCGCTGGGGTAATTTTTTAAATGTAAGGCCATGTTAGTTGGCCTTATGTCTTCCATATGAAAGTATTGGTGAATGCCATTCGCCGATATCAAAAACTTTACCATCGAACTATTTTCCAAGCTTCCGGTCAAAATGCTAGTTGGTGCAATTAAAACTCTTCTCAATAAAGTTGATGCTCAAGAAAATAAAATAACTGAACTGTCTTCAGAAAATCAAAAGCTCAAGGATGAAATCAATCGCCTCAAAGGCGAAAAAGGCAAGCCAGATATTGCTAAAAACAAAGATGACAAGAAAGATAGTGATGATAAAAAGAAAGGCGGCAAGAACGGCGGGCGTGGAAAAAATAAAAATGCTAAAGAAATAGAAATCCACAATACGGAAGAAAAAGATGTCGAAAAAAAAGATCTTCCAAAAGATGCACAATACAAAGGTACTAGAGATGTCGTAATTCAAGACATAAATTTTAATCTAAATAATACCAAATTTATTATCCATAAATACTATTCACCATTTTTAGGAAAAGTTTTTGAAGGACAACTGCCTCCCGAATATAAAGGTAGTATCTTCGGACCTGGTATTTGGTCATTTGTCATCCAGTTTCACTACGAGGCAAGAATGACACAAAATCTTCTTTTTTAAAATTTTAACCGGACTTAAAGTCAAAATATCTGTCGGCGAAATTTCAAATATGATTCTTTGTCATGAGAGATTTGAAGAAGAACGACAAAATGTAAGGGAAGCTGGAATCAGTCGAAGCGATTTTTCTCAAATTGATGATACCGGTGCAAGACTTAATGGAAAGAATGGTTACAGCATTGCAGTTTGTAATCAATTTTTACTGATTATTATACAAGTCTTTCAAAAATAGAGAGGCTGTATTGAGAGCACTTGCCGGAACAGAATTAAAATTTGCAATTAATGAAATTGCACTCAAATATGTTGATGATAAAGTTAACAATAAGGCAATCGTTGGCGAACTTAGAAAATTACAATCAAATAGATTGTATGGGCCAGATGAGTTTACCAATGAAATCCTAAATGCTCCCTGGGCGAGAGGAAAGATTACTTCGTGGATAAAACACATAAAAGAAGGTTGTGCCATTGGTGCATTTAGGGATAATTTTCTTGGAGTGAGGTCAAAAATTTTGATTTGTGATGATGCCCCCCAGTTTAAAGGCATCCTGGAATTCTTAGGTCTTTGTTTGATTCATGAAGAACGCCATTATAAAAGTTAACTCAAGTCATCCCGATTTTATAAAAGCTGTTGCCGATTTTAGAGAAACATTTTGGAAATATTACGAAAAGCTAAAGCTTTATAAAATTAATCCCAATGACAAGAAAAAGAAAGAATTGAGTGATGAATTTGATTTAATTTTTTTAGGTAAGACTTGTTACTTCGCTTTAAATCAATTGATGGAAAAAACTAGAGCAAAAAAAGATGAGCTGCTTTTGGTTTTGGAATTTCCAACTATTCCTTTGCATAATAATACTTCTGAATTGGCAATGAGAGAAAAAGTTATTCAAAGAAAAATCAGAGGATATTTTAGAAGCTTAGAAGGGGCCATGGCATCAGATATTTTCTTAGGTCTGATGAGTACTTGCCGAAAAATAGGAATTAGCTTTGGTGAATATTTAAAAGACCGATTTTACAATCGCCACGAACTACCGCCGCTCGGTGATCTCATTTGGATGGCTTAGCACTATTAAACCTGACCGATTTTCCCCATTAAAATGAATAGATTCTTTTGTCTGACATAACTTACTGAATAACCTTTATTCATGAAGCCTTTAATTCTGGCTTCAGTATAAGCATCCTCCCGTAAATAGCCTCTGGCCTTGATCTCATTAAGCGCAGCTTCGCAGTCTTCAGGTGGGAATTTTTTTTCACGAAGTTTTTCTCTGAGTTTATGTTCAGAGTAGTCTCGACTTGAGATTATTTTAACGAGGTAACTATAGGCTCTGCTTGATGTCATAATGATTTTTTAAATAAAAAAACCACGCTTTCCTTAACGCCTTTTATTCAAAAGGGATTAATTCGAGCGTGGCTTGGTCAAATTACTGAAGATTCTTTTTTGATTTTTTTGTTTTTTCTTCTTCTTGCTTTACTGCTTCTTTGATTTCACCGGTTTCTTCATCGATGATTTCAGTAGCAGGTCCAGCTACAATTCCATACTTAATAAGAATTTTTTGCTTAATTTCTTCTAACATTTCTGGGTTTCCTTCAAGGAAAGTTTTTGAATTCTCTCTTCCTTGACCAATCTTTGAATTGTTATATGCATACCAAGCACCGGCTTTTTCTACGATTCCGCTATTGGCAGCAAGATCGAGAATGTCTCCGACTTTTGAAATTCCTACTCCGTACATAATATCAAATTCAGCTTCTTTGAATGGAGGAGCAACTTTATTTTTGACAACTTTTACTTTTGTGCGATTACCGATGTGAGTTTCACCGTCTTTAATCGCTGCAGTTCTTCTAATATCTAAACGAACAGAAGCGTAGAACTTTAGGGCGTTCCCACCAGTTGTTGTTTCTGGGTTTCCAAACATAACACCAATTTTCATACGAAGTTGGTTGATGAAAATAACAGTACAGTTCGATCTTGAAATTGATCCAGTTAATTTACGTAATGCTTGTGACATAAGTCTTGCTTGAAGACCCATGTGTGAATCTCCCATGTCTCCTTCAAGCTCAGCTTTTGGAGTAAGAGCAGCAACTGAATCGACAATAAGCAGATTAACCGCACCCGAACGAACCAGCATATCTGTGATCTCTAGAGCTTGTTCACCAGAATCTGGTTGAGAAATAAGTGTATTAGGAATATCAACACCAAGTTTTGCAGCATAAGCAGTATCAAGTGCATGTTCTGCATCGACGAAAGCGACTGTTCCGCCTTGCTTTTGGCATTCAGCTGCGATGTGAAGTGTAAGAGTTGTTTTACCAGAAGATTCCGGCCCATAAATTTCAATAATTCTTCCTTGAGGAATACCACCTACACCTAGAGCAAGGTCTAAACTCAAGCAGCCAGTCGGGATCACCGCAAGTTTTTCGACAGCATTTTTGTTGTCGAGTTTCATGATTGCACCTTTACCAAACTGCTTTTCGATAGCAGACAAGGCCAGGTCTAGCGCTTTTAATTTTTCAGGTGACGGTGCCGCTGATACTTTCTGTAATGACATGAATCCTCCGAGGGTGGTCTTAGAATGTTTTCCTATGCGTGTGCAATAAAGCTAACATTCTTTATAGTTATTCGATAACTTAAAACTTATGCAAATTAATCAACTTTTAAAAGAATCAAAGGCTTGTAATTATTGGACTAATTTAGTCAAAAAATCACAAATTGAACAATCACTAATCAATTCTTTCTCTAAAAATAGTTTGTGCGTAATCGATGCGTAAGTCAAACGTAATTTTAGCGTAATTTAAATATAATTTAAGAATCCGCTAAAAAAAGTATTAATGACCAAGTAGAGAAGTCCGGCAAAAACACCAGAGACAATATCATCGAGAATAGTTCCGGCTCCGTGATGAATCTCTTTATCAAAATAGGAAGCCGGCCAAAATTTAACAATATCAAAAAAACGAAAAAGAATAAAAAGAATCGCGAGGTGGCTAAGGTTGTGAGTTTGTATAAATAACCAAGCAGTACTCATGCCTAAAACTTCATCAATAACGATAAACTGTGGATCGTGCAATTCATATTTTTTTTGCACACTCTCGGCTACAAAAGAAGAAATAAGCGTAACGATAACGATAAAAGGAATAAAAAGAACATAGGGTGGATTAAAACGGCCAAGTATATAAAGGAAGGGAAGTGTCGCAAGTGTTCCCCAAGTACCAGGTGCCTTAGGTAAAAAACCTACTCCAAAAAAGGAGAGGAAAAGAATATCTAGTCTTCTTCGATCTGGTCGATTAGTCTCATTCATTAGATAATAGTCTAGCTTGATTATTAGATCTTAAAAAGGTTTTAAATGGAAAGACCAAGTTATCTTGAAAAGTATTTATTTGATTGGGAGATTTTCGATGTTGTTATCGGAGGTCGCTCGGCATTAGATACAAAAAATTTTTTGGGCCCCATGGGCTCGAGCGACGAAGTTAATCAATTTTTAAAAGGCTATGGACTAGACCCAAATGATCCAGTGGCGAAGTCAGAATTATTCGGTAGCTTTCAAGAGGCCATGCAGTTTATTAGGCGATACTTTCTTACCGAAGGAAATCCCGATGGTCTTGATCTCAAAGTTCCCAACTCTCTTTTAATGATCTCAGACATCAGCCAGCTTTTTTTAATGGCGACTGACGATAATATTAATAAACGTGAGGATAAACTTTGGGCCGAGGTTGTGCTTAAAGTTATGCACACAATTATTCATGCTGATAAAGATCTTAGATCAAATTATTTCGGCATTGTTCAAACCCAAATTTTTGACCGGTTTTACAAATATATATTCAGAAGTGATGACGATAAATTGTTTATTGGAGTCAAGGGAACAGACGACGTCGTTCCTCTCGTAGATTTTGAGACCAAGTCAAAAAAAACCCGAGAGAGTGTGATTATTAAGTTGCTCCATAAAGCAGAAAATGTCGCTGAAGAATTATTTGATAGAGTAGGAGTTCGCTTCATTACGCACTCACGTTTTGATACCTTACGCTTAATACGATTTTTATTAGAGAAAAATATAGTTATTCCTCACAATAATAAACCAAGCCGTGCCGTCAATACCATGATCGACATGGTGAAATTTAAAGAAGCCCATCAAACACTTTTGAAAATGGCGATTAGAAATAATCTTTCTGAAGATAGGTTTTTATCTGCCATGGAAAGAGCGGCTGTTGAGTCTCAACTGACACCATCAGAAAGTGAAAAAAACAAACATACCTCTAAGGCCTATCAGTCAATTCAATTTACCTGTCGACAGTTAATTGAATACAAGAATCCATTTCTGCAAGAATTTAATGAATTGAGAAGATTGGCAAAGTCTAATAATCCAGAAGAAAATGAATTGGCCCGTAGGGTTTTGAGTATGGACATCTCTTTAGTAGCGAGAGATATTCGCTTTTTTTATCCTTATGAAATTCAAGTTGTGGATCAAGAGGCTTTTCGAGAAAATTCACAAGGCGATGCTTCCCATCAAGAATATAAGAGACAGCAAGTTCAGTCTGCAATGAGACGCATTTTTAAATCAATCATTGAATTTAAAAAAATAAAAATTTAGAAAGATTTTGAAATGAATCGATGCATTCTCGCATTAATCAAATCAGGAAAATCAACTTGTGGAACGTGAGAGCCATCTTTGACAATATAGAGTGAACTGCTTGGTAAATATTTAGTGAGAATTTGTTGAAGATAATTGGGAATAATCTTATCTTTATCACCACCTATAACTAGTGTTGGAGCATTGATTGATTCTAAGTGATTAATGACATCGTGATCTTGCATGAGTTTTAAAAGATGGAAAAATAAGTTTTCCGGTAATTCACTTATTTTCTTCATATAGAGTTGCACAAATTCAATCTCAACTTGTTTCTTGTTAAATCCTCCATCAAAAATTGCAAATTGCGCGACTGGGTTTTTGTAGGAATGTTTCCAAAAAGAAGTGAAGAGATCTGGGAATTTTTTAGTAAAGGATTCAATATAAGGCAAGCCAATATCTACAATATTTGAATCAAACATAATGTTTTGTGGAGGAACAACGGTTCCTGAAATAAGAATTTGTGCAGAAACGTCCTCCGGGTATCTTCTGGCATGCTCGAGACAAATATTGACACCCATACTGTGGCCAATAAGCACAGATTTTTTAATATTAAGACTGGCAAGTAATTCATGTAGATCTAATGTGATATTGGGAAATGTGCAAGTTTCGATGTCTCCATCCTGGGATGATGAAAAGTGAAAACGATAATCATGCAATAAAATTTGATATCCTAATTCTTCAAAAAAAGGAATTTGGTATTTGTAATGGTAGTTACTGCAAAGCAAGCCGTAGATAAACACTAATACCGGTTTATGGGGATTGAGGTTTTCTATCTCAAAGTTGGTATTATAAAAGATGCGTATACCTTCATTAGTATAAAAATAATTAGGATGGTCTTGTTTAAACATTTTGAGTCTGCTTTTCTAGGTCCATTAAAACCTCTTCAATGAAATCAAGTGCGACCCGACATTCTGGTGCATTGGCTTCAAAAGCTTTAAATGGTTCAGTTAAATCAAGCCCGTTTGGGGTCTTCTGAAAGCTGATAATTTTGAGACTTGTTGGTCCAAATGAAATAATGTCATTCGTTTTAATTTTTAGTGAGCCGCTTATTTTCTTTCCATTAATTTGGTAAAAAGGTTCACGGTTTCTGTTTCTTACCATCAAGTGTTCACCATGAGCATCTTCAAAAATAGATATTTTTAAAAAAAGTGCAGGCAATTCTTTATTAGAGATAATAATATCATTTCGCTTGGAGCGACCGATATGAATGTAATTAAAATTAAATTCATAAACACCAAGTGCTAATTGATCGTCCGATGTCAGTACTTCTAATTGAATCATAGTGATATTATAGCAAGATTTGAGCTATTTTCTAGTTAATATTAGACGGTAGTGAATACCCGAGTATCTTTTGAAAACTTGTCTAAAAGAATTTCAATTTCAGGATCCTTTTGATCTATTAATCTTAGTGCATCTTCTCGAGCTTGATAGAGAATATCGGCATGCAATACAATGTTGGCCAATCGCTTTTGAGGAGCGCCACCAGATTGGTCTGTGCCAAAGAGATCTCCTTCACCTCTGAGTTTGAGGTCTTCTTCAGCAATTTTAAATCCATCGGTATTACTTTCAATTACCTTGAGACGTTCACGACTAAGGGCCGAAATTTGTTTGTCATTAACGAGAAAACAAAATCCAGGCTTTTCGCCTCTGCCAACACGTCCCCTTAGTTGATGAAGTGAACTGAGTCCAAATCGCTCTGGATTAATAATTGCCATAACTGTTGCATTCAAGACGTTAATACCAACTTCAATAACACTGGTAGAAACTAAAATATCAATTTTATGAAGCTTGAAATCTAAAAAGGTCCTAGCTTTTTCGTCGGACTTCATTTGTCCATGAAGGCCTTCGACTTTGTGATCGGGAAAATATTTTTTGTAGCGCTCTAGTATGTCGTTAAGATTGTGAAAGTCTTGATCAGGATTTTCATTAATCGCCGGTACAACAATATAAATTTGTTCTTTAAGAGACAATCTGGTTTTTAAAAAATTCAAATAAGGCTGATAGGTTTCTTCTGTTACAATTCTTGTTTTATGTCCCTTTCTCCCACTTGGCATTGATTTGATTGTAGAAATATCGAGATCACCATATTGAGTGAGACTTAATGAGCGAGGAATTGGAGTTGCGGACATAATTAAGCAATGAACACCCTGTCCTTTACTGGTAAGTTTGATTCTTTGGTCAACTCCAAACTTATGTTGTTCATCTATAATGGCCAGGGCAAGGGATTTAAAAGTGATGCTTTCTTGAATGAGTGAATGAGTTCCAATGATATAATTAATTTCTCCACTTAAAAGCTGTGATTGAATGAGCTTTTTTTCTTTTGCTGGAGTAGACCCTAAAATGAGCTTAAAATTAACAGTGTTTTCACCAAAGAGTTCTAGGGCGCTTACGTAGTGTTGTATCGCTAGAGCTTCTGTTGGGCACATTAAAGCCACTTGATTACCATTTTCTATAACTATCATCGCTGCGATCATGGCGACTGTTGTTTTTCCGCATCCGACATCTCCCTGAATGAGTCTCATCATGGGGTGTTCAGAAGCTAGGTCTCGTCTGACATCATTCAAGGCTTTTGATTGATCAACAGTGAGTTCATAGGGGTAAAGACTGGCAAATGACTTTAACATAGGTTCTGTAATGCTAATTTTTTTCGTTTTAGGTTTTTTAAAAAACTTACGACGAAGATTGATTTTAATTTGATCGATAAAAAATTCTTCGTAAATTAATCGATGTTCAGCTTTTAATTCAAGCTCAGGTGTAGGCTTGGTTTTAGCATGAATAATTTTGAAAGCATCTCCAAGCGAGAGGAATTTATTTTGTTCGAGGAGTTTTTTAGGAAGTGTTTCAGGAATATTATTCCACAAGTCGGTCGGAATTTTATCAATGAACTTTTTAATATGAACACCTGAGACAGTATTGATAGTTGGATATTGAATTTTAAGATCATTGGAAACAGTAACAAATAATGAAGGGTCATCACTAGATTCAAGCGAATAAAATTCAGGATTTGTGAATTGAAACTGGCCATTAAATACTGAAGCCTCACCCATAAATTCGATGAGTGTGCATTTTGATATTTTAGAAGTTATCGATCCATAAGAATTAAACCATTTTAAAGAAATGATTCTTTCTGATAAAAGATCTTGAACATGAACTATTATATTATAGAGCATGGCCCGGCCCTTGCCCTTGACACGGAAGTTTGGTCTCGCTTGGACGTTTAAAATTTTAGCTCGCCCGATAAACATTCGGCCTTCTTCGATGTGTTCAAAACTTCGCAGCGGAGGTAGTTCAATAACTCTAAGAGGGAAGACCCATAGGAAGTCAGCTATTTCTAAGAAATTTGCACTGAGTAATTTTTCATAGGATTTTTTTGAGGCCTTACCAAGCAAATCCTCCAAAGAGGAGTTCCAGCTAATAATTTTTTTTGATTTAACACTAGGTAATTTAATAGATGTATTAATCGACGAATTCAAAGCCTTCAACCTCATACTCGATATCACCCTTCGGGGCTTTGACAATGACTGTGTCACCTTCTTCTTTGCCAATAAGAGCTTTGCCTAAAGGACTGCTGTATGAAATTTTATGGTCTTTAAACTCTGATTCATCTTCACCAACAATTTTGAAAGTGACATGCATATTTTTAGCAACATCAAAAACGTGAACAGTGGCACCGAAAACAATTTTTTTACTTCGTATTTTACTCACTTCTACCACACGAGAGCGTGCCAAAATACCTTGGAGTTGGGCAATTCTGCCTTCGACTATTCCTTGCTTTTCTTTAGCAGCGTGATACTCAGCATTCTCTTTTAGATCACCAAGTTCTCTGGCTTCTGAAATTGAAATTTTCAATTCTTCTCGCTCGATTTTAACTAGGTGGTTAAGCTCTGCTTCGAGCTTAGTTTTTCCGGCAAGAGTTATTGGCAATTCATCCATTTGAAAGATCCTATTTTTTAAAAAGTGAAGCAGCAAGGTTTTCTAAATCTTCTTTCGCAGCTGTTTTGTTGGAACCATCTGAAAGGTTAAAGTAATCGCAAAAATTAGCTTTTTCTTTGTCGACAATTCTCTCTGCATTTGACTCTCGGCATTCGTTATAAACCTTCGTGTCATAAAAAGAACACATCCTACAACAATGAAGACTTGTTGAGCAATAGGGACATTCTTCTGTTCTGAGTATCTTAAAAGCTCCCAAGAGTGGAATCAGCTTTTGGCAGTGATAGCAAGTAATGTTATTCATTAAATTAGTCCTTTAGAAAGTCCATTGCTGTGCAAGGCCAATTTTACTTGTGGAAAAATTAAATTGCCCCTGTGTCTCGTCCGGGTTGAAAAAAATTTTCGGTAGATTTCTTTTATTATATTCGTCTATAGCTTTCGTTAAATTCGATTCATTGCTTACTTCTAGAGTTCTAGCAATGAGAAAATTAACAAGAATAGTAGCACTTCCTGAAATGAGGAAAATACGTCTATCTTCGGGGTCGGATGTAAAAAATCCATAGAGTAAAAGTCCAGTACCAGCTGTACCCACAATTGCAGTGGGCCACATAACACGAGAGTTTTTTTGATAAGTGTCTAAGTGCATTTTAGCAACTGGATCCTTTTCCAGGTGATATCTCAGACCTTCACCTTTATCAGAAGAATTTGAATCAATTAAAACTTCTTGGTAATTAATAATAGCCACTCGACTGCAAGTTTCTATTGCAGAGACAGGAAAAGAAGCTAAAAAAATCAGTGTGAAGAAAAAAAAGCGCAATTTCACCTCAAAAGTTATTTTTCTGATTATAATATAGGGACTTCTCATTCAAAAGGTTTTTTCATGGATTTGATTAAAGCTGGTATCGGACTATCAAAAACGATCAGAAATGTTGGTCGACTGCAAGAAATTGTTATGGTTTTCGCACGTCATGGTTTTGACGAGTTTATTACAAAAAATACTACAAATAAGATACCTAACTTTGTCCTTCCTAAATCAAAAAAACGAATTAGAGACGAGCTCGCAAATAAATCTGAAAAAGATTGGAACCAAGTGTTGGGCTTTCGTCTAAGAAAGTGCTTTGAAGAACTAGGTCCTGCTTTTATCAAATTTGGTCAATTATTGAGCTCGCGCGATGATTTATTTCACGTTTCTTTTCTCGATGAAATGAGAATGCTTAGAGATAAAGTGAAGCCAGTTGGTTTTGAAGAAGTGAGATCTCACATTGAAGCAAGCATCGGTGGAACAGTAGAAAATGTTTTTAGCTCATTTCAAAAAGAGGCTATTGGCACAGCGTCTATAGGCGTTGTTTTTCGGGCAACTTTAAAAAATGGCTTACCTGTGGTGGTTAAAGTTCGACGCCCTGGAATCGAAAAAGAAATCGAAACTGATTTTTCAATTCTAATGTTCCTTTCTATGCAGGCTGAAAGGGTAAGTAAAGAGCTCAAGTATTTAGGAATTTCTCGAGTCGTGAACGATTTTTCACTGACACTTCACAGGGAATTAAATTTTCATGTTGAAGCCTTGAACTGTGAACGTTTGCAGCGAAATATCGAAAAACATGATGATCAAAAACTTTATTACATCCCAAAGGTTTATAAAGAATATTCTTCTGACAGCGTCTTGGTTATGGAGGAACTCATCGGGATACCGTTTAGTAGAAATAGTGAAATTCAATCTAAAAGAGATGAAATTATTCCAAAGATGGAATATGGAGTGAGATTATTTTTAAAAACATTTTTAAAGGACGGTTTTTTTCATGCAGATTTGCACGGAGGAAATTTCTTTTATCTCAATGATGGAAAAATTGGACTCATTGATTTTGGATTAATGGGGAGTTTGAGCAAGAGTGGGCGCCATCATTTTATTGCTATTATTTATGCCATTTTATCTTACAATTATGAAAACTTAGTTTATGAATTTTTAGATGTTGCAGAATACGACACTATCCCCGATACAGATTCACTCATTAGAGATGTTCGAGAAGCCCTCAGCCCATTTGTGGGCTTAACAGTTAAGCAAACGAATTTCTCGGATTTACTCTCTGTCATTTTAACAACATTGAAAAAGCATCAAATTTACCTGCCAAGAGAATGGTACATAATTTTCAGGGCCTTAATTACTCTTGATGGTGTTGGTAAACAACTAGGAATCGATCTCAACATATTTGGAATTCTAGAAGGTGATATTGAAGAAATCATTGAAAGCACTTTTAGTAAAGATGAGCTTCTAGAGGAAACTGCTTGGGCGGCAAGGGACTTAACTTCAACATTAAGACTTCTTCCTCGCCATATTAAATGGTTCCTAAGAGACTTCGCCAAAAAAGGTTATGCAGTTGAAGTGAGGAATACTGGTTATGAAAAAGAGTTTCGCTCAGCAACTGGCGCAATTATATTTCTGGGTTATTCACTGCTGTCTTCTGTTTTTCTTTATTCTGGAATCATGATCTTTAATAACAGAGAAATTAGCCACTGGGCTCAAATACCCACTGGTAGTTGGATCTTGTGGAGTCTTGGGACTTTGCTATTTTCAAGAGGACTCGGCTACGTCAGGCGCTAACTTGACCTTTGAACTGCCAACCAAAAGAGTCAGTCAAAATGTGTGAGTTAGCCTGCCTATTTCATGAGTTTCCGGTATTTAGCTAGGTAAAGAATGTATTTAGTTTACCCCAGCGGCGTAATCCCTTAAAATAAATATATTAAACTAGTTGCCGAGGTCCTTATGATTAAAATGATTCTTTTATTCTCACTTTTTATCGGAGCTGCATCTGCTAAAGGCAGGTTTACACCTGAAGATAAAAAGAAATTTATGGAAGAAGTTAAATTATCAATTGCAGAACATAAGCTTGAAAATAAAGGACGCGTTGATTTACAAATAATTAAGCCAGAACTCAATCTCTCATTAGAAGACTATTTCAAAAGAGAAAAGTTTACTCGCCAAGAAATGATCAACATTAAGCAAAATTACGAAAAGTTTTCTAGAGATAGATCAATTGCCCCTGATAAAGCGGAAGAAGAATTTTATAATTTTATTCAAGCCGAGCTCGATAATTTAAGTCAAAGACCTCTAATCAAAACCGGAAGAGGAGAGATTTGTAATACTTGGGGATGTGAAGAAGGCTTAAGATGTGCTCCAGATCCAAGTCATAGATCACAAGCAGGTAAGAAAAACCAAGGCGACGCTTGTCGAGAAGACTCTGAATGTTTATCAATGGAATGTGTTGAAGAAAGAGTCGGTTCAAAAAATAAAATTTGTGAAGATGTTTATCGTTGTTACCAACCACTACAATTAAGTGAGTCGTGTGATCAAAATCCTGTTTGTGGTGTAGGAAGTTGTCTGGCCGTTAATTTTCAAACAGCTGGAATTGGAGAGTGTGAAGCACTAGGGAAATCATGCAAAAGTAATTCTGACTGCTGTTCGGATTCTTGCATGGGCAATATTTGTAAACCTAAAAAAATCTGTAAAGATTGTCTCGGAAACGGAGCAATGCCACAAAGAGGGCAAGTGTGTTGCGAAGGTTTATATAAAAACTTAAAAGGCGTGTGTATTCCCGCGATCCCTCCTTCTGTCATACCACAAGTAAAAGTGAGTCCTTCAAAAAATATTTATTACACCCTTATAAACATGATTTTCTCAGAAGCAATTGCAGACAGTGACAATAGTGGATCTTCTGGTTCGGGTGAGGCAACTCCTGCGCCTGCACCGGCCCCAGCTCCAGCACCTTCTTCGGCAGCCTCAACAAAAGCCGAGATGAAAAGTGAGATTATGGGTAACAAAGATAAATATGAAAACTTTCAAGCAGAGAGAACAGAAGAAACTCAGGTTATTGATCCAAAAACTAAAAAAGCAGAAATGAATTTTTCTAAAAAATCAAACTTTGAAACTTGTGAAATGAATTTCAAAGAAGACTTTTTTAATGAATTAAAAGTAAAAGGTAAGTTTGATCCTGAAGTGGCAATGCTTGCGTTTGATTTTGTGAACTCCGGGGACTCTGAACCTGATTATTGGGTCGATGGTGGATCGTCAATTCATAATAGACTTAAAAATGTAGGGACTAAGAGCCGAGCAAACAGAAAATACTTATTTACTTCAATTACTGAAAATAATCGCCGAATGACTTGTGCTTGTCTGGATGTCAAAGGATACAAAAAAATTGAAGATGAAGCTAAGAAAAAATTCTTTGAAACTAGTTGTCCAGCAGAATTCGCCAAATATCAGGACCCAAATACTTCATTTGAAAGTTTAGAAGGAGATGCTTCAGGCTTAAAAGCTAAAAGAATGTTAAAGGTTTGGACTAATTCAATGGTTGGATTTTATACAACACTTTCAACATTGAATCTAAGTAATGCAAGAGATTTGGATAAAGTTTTATCATGGTCACAAGGCCCAAAGGCGAAGTGGAATGATGCTAAAATTAAAAACTATGATCTTTTTACATTTAATATTAAAAACTCTAACGGCCCGGCTGCTGGTCTTGGAGCCTTAGTAGGAGCCCTTTTAGCAGCTGGGATTATTGCAGTATTGGGTGGTTTTGCTTCAGCCTCAATTATTTCTACTTGGGCAAGTGTTGGTATAATTTCCGCTTCAGCAGTTACAGGTGCTGGAGGTCTCTGGATGATCGCTTCTATGAAAGGGGCATGGGTATCACACCGTCCAGAAATTACAGATTATAAAGTTCAACCTAGAACTTATAGTTGTGGGAAAAAAGATTCATGTACTGAATACACAAGAACATTAGCACAACCATATAATGATGTTTGCCGAATTCATGCTTCTTCTAGTGCATGTATTAAAAACTTTGTTGTAGTAAATGAAGGAAATGAACCACGTTATATTATCGATCCATGGATTCCAGTAGGTGTTAATCGATCGGCTATTTACATGAACCAGCCTCTTTATACATCGAAAATTGAATCAGGATTCCTTGCAGCTAGAGATGAAATGAAAAGAAGAAATCCAGGAGCTAGCGGTGGTGGCGGTAAGAAAGGTGGAGGTGAGTTCGTAGGTGATGACTACCTTACAGAAGTTTTCATTGAAGCGACAATTTTAGGAAAATATGCACCAGATTTTTCACAAGAATCAACTTACCTAATGAATACAGATAAAATTAAATTGATTAAAGATGCAGCTAAGAAATTTGCGATAGAAGAAGGATTTTTGCTTGATACTGACACTGAAAACCTAGAGTCCTTTGCAGATTATGCTTATGAGTACCATTTTTTATGGCCTAAAAAATCTCATCCAAATGAAATTAGCTACCCAACTGTTGGTTTAATTACTTATTTAGAATATATGACGTCGTATGTAGCGGGAGGAAATAGTTCTGATCATGCGAAGAGTGCAATCGCTGCGACTAAGCTTAATTTAGCTCATACTCAAGATTATGATAACACTCTTAGAATGTATGCTGCTAACGAGGCAGCGACAAATCTTTTGAACCCAACGCAAAAAGCTGCACTTAAAAATGAGTTAACGAGATCAGGTGAAGAGTTAAATAATGTACTCACTTTAAATGCAATGCTTAATAACAAAGGACTCGATACAGATTTATCTAAATTAGGTGCAGGATTTATTGCTGATCAATCTAAATTGGCCGGAGCCAACGCAGTTGCAAATTTCAGTGAAAGCCAAAAGAACTTACTTAAAACAGTAGGTGGTTTAAGAAGTATGAGAAAAGAGCAATTGAAGTCTTTAGATGCTTATAATAAAGCTGTCGCTAATGGTGATAAGGACCGAGTGAAAAAAGTAGCACTTGCTTCTAAAAAATTCAGTGATAGATTTGCAACTGCTAATGGTGCAATTGGTTCAGGCTCTCAATTAGGATCACAAGATACTAATGCTAATGACGATCTAGAAGATAAAAATACAAATACTGGAAATTTTGGTTTGGCAGGATTTGGAAATGGATACAATAACTCCGGAAGCAATGGTTCTAGTTCGTATGGCTCGTCGATTTCATCTTCGACTAAATCGACAAGCAGTGACCCAAGCGAAAATGATAAATTAAACTCGAATCGTAGTGACCAAAGCAGAATTGCGGAAGCCATTGAAGCAAGAAATGCAGCAATCAATAAGTACCAGTCGAATGATAACCAAACGCTATTTGAGAAAGTAACTAATGCTTACATCAGAAACTATGACAGGATTCTGAATAAGAAAAAAGATAAGGATATCACTGATCAAAAAGAATAGTAGTGAGGCGGGCGATAGAATTGTTAATTTAGATTTTTTAAGAGGCATTTTTGTCTTGCTCGCACTCGACCAACATTTTGCATATTACCTAAACGTTTGGTATATCGATTATTTTCGAGATGCTATTGCACTTGGAACAACCTATGCCCATCTCTTGCCACAAATTGGTAAAAATTTATCGACTGGGCCGATTGAATATTGGCTGGCATTAATATTTACCCCTTGGGTAAGTCAGATTTACCTAACGATGTCGGCGTTTAATTTGGCAAAAAAAACACAAGATGAATTTCGTCAAAAATTAATAGAAAAACTTAAAATCCTAGGTCTTATATTTCTCTTCTTTATAATGGAAAATTTCATAGTGGCCCCAAATACTGGAGAAGCTATTTCATTTTATCCAATTATGCTTTGGATGCTCATTCTTTTTATACTTTCGCTGGCCTATTCATTTGTGGGCATTAGAGGGATCTATGTCATAAGTATCCTCGCTCTTTTAAGGTTTATTATTCCCGTTGAATTGCTCTCTGATTTTTTTGAGGAAATCATTAAAACAAGTATTCATCCAGGTTATGAATATGATGCTAGGATTGAATATTTTATTTTATCTGGATGCCTAGGATTTATTATGGGCCATGTTCATTACCATAAACCGAATTTAAAAAATAAAAAAAATATTTGCTTCATAGTTGGAGGATTTGCCTTAACTCTTGTTTATGCAGTTTGGGGTGAGCGTTTTGAGGTATTTCGAGACAATGTTTTTTTAACGGAACATGATTTGGTTCGTTCTTTTTCGGGAACGGCTTATGTTTTGGGAATTCAGGCAATTGTTATCTCAGTATTTTTATTACTCGAAAAATATAATTTTAAATTAAAAGTTCCAGTGGTGAATTGGGTTGGTAAAAATTCTTTATTAATCTTTTCAATGCATAGGATTCTGTTTGTTAAACTCATTGCTCCTGTGAGCTTATTAATTCTCAGCCAGTTTAATTTAACAATACTACCTACATCAGTTCAGCTGTATATTTATATTTCTATTACATTAATGATTTGTTATTTTATTAAAAATACTCCTGTGAGCGAAATTATTCTTCAGAAGAAATAAATAGGATTTGAAAATGGACACGAGGTCCCAACATTTACTTTTTGATGCTGTTTGTGAACATGACCTCACCGATCGTGATATACAATTAATAAAAGATATCATTGAAAGAGACCTGACAGTTGTTAATAAAATAGAGCACAAATTTACGCCACATGGTGAAACGATCGTTTTTATTTTGGCGGAATCACACTTTACCTTACATACTTACCCTGAAAATAAATTTATCACCTTAGATATTTATGTTTGCAATTTAGATGTTAATCTACAAAAAATTGTAGATGAAATTTCAAATCAAATTAGTTTCGAAAAAGTTGAGCAAAGAATACTTCCTCGAGGAAAAATTGGTACAAAAACTCGGAATGATAATTTAATTCTTGTTTATTTTGTTACTGTATTAGTCGCTTGTTGCAGTATGCTTTATGAATTATTGCTTGCCCAGTCATTATCCACGACAATGGGAAACACAGCACTTCGATATAATACTACAATCGGGCTATATATCGCTGCTATGGGATTTGGAGCTTTGCTTTATAAAAAAATTATTAAAAAATCGATCTTTGAAGAGTTTGTAAAAATTGAATTAGTTCTGTCTTTGGTTGGCGGTGTCGCACCTATAATGGTCTTGTTGGTAGATTATTTTTTTAATAAGATTGCCGTTGGATCGGGAGTCTCATTTTTTTCTCAATGGATTCAAGTTCCATTATTTACTATTAATCATTTTTTCATTGTGATTATTGGTTTTCTTTCAGGGCTGGAGCTGCCTCTTTTAATAGATATGGGAAAATTTTTCGATAAAAAAAGGGGAAATTATGTTTTAGCCTATGATTATCTTGGAACATTACTGGGGGCAGTGTTATTCCCCATCTTTTTACTACCGAAGTTGCATATTTTTACGATGGGATACTTAGTCTCTGCAATGAATATTCTCGTAGCTCTAATTGTAGTGGTGAAACTAAAAATTAATATCAAAAAATATAATTACTTAATTGGAATTATGTTGTTCTTATGGATTTCAGTGATTATTTATTCTACCAATGTTAATCAATATATTGTTAAACAACTATATTTCGGAGGGCAGTAATGCACTCACAATTTTATAATTCAAAAGGCTTTAAAAAAGCTGAAGTTTTGGTTGTTACCAGCTTGTTGGCATTTTGTAGCATTATTTATGAATTGCTCTTATCAAACACGTTATCGATTGTTACTGGTAACTATATTTGGTGGCAGTCATTAACGATAGGTGTTTATATTGGTGGTCTAGGTCTCGGTGCCTACTTTTCTGATAAACTAAAAAATAGCTATGAAAGTATTGTTAGAACTGAAATTGGTTTATCATTTCTAGGTGCCCTTAGTGTCGTCTTTATCTATATAGTCCATGGAGGCTATAAATATATTGATTCCCTGTTTTTTTATACAGGAGAGTTTCATTCTGCAATTTACCTGCAGAATTTATTTATCCTTAAGTTAATTTTCTTTATTATTGTTCAGCTCTTTACTTTGGCAATTGGCTTACTTTCTGGTTTTGAAATACCACTCATGGTAAGAATTGCGGAGGAGCACTTAGGAGATTCAGATAATGTAGATTATCAGGTTTTTGGAATTAACTATATAGGTACACTCCTCGGGACAACTTGTTTTGCGTATTTTTTACTACCAAAACTGGATGTCATTATGACGTCTATTTTTGTAGCTGGATTAAATTTAATTATTTGTTTATATTTTATTTTTCGATATCTAAAGATCAATAAAAGTATTTATCTTTTTCTTACGATGATTGTTTTGTGTGTCGGTGTCGTTGTTGGCGTAAGTGAAAAAAAAGTCACTCAAACTTATTTGAAAATATTTTACTATATGCCGAGAATTTTATCTGAAGAAAAACAGAATCTAGAAAACTTGTATCAGAAAATCTCTCAATTTCCCGATGTGGAAAGAAGTAAGTCCTTGTATCAATATTTAGATATCTTTAAGTACCCACAGATTGTTGGTGGTGAAATAAAAGAATCCTTAATACTGGCCCTAGATACAAATTTCCAATTTAATACAGCGACTGAGCATCTTTATCACCAAGCTTTCGCTCATGTATCAATAGCAATGAATAAGTCTGTGCCTAAAAAAGTATTGCTACTTGGTGGGGGAGACGGGCTCTTACTTAGAGAACTTTTAAAATATGAAACCATAGAGTCTATAGATTTTATAGAGCTCGATGGAAAAATGCTTGATCTTGCTCGGGGACGTTTTGCGGCTCAAAATAAAAATTCACTTTCAAGTCCAAAAGTCCATGTTCAAGTTAATGATGGATTTTACTATTTAAGAAATACGAAAATTAAATATGATGCAATCTTTATAGATTTCCCTTATCCAAATTCTTATGACCTAGCTAGACTTTATAGTGTTGAGTTCTACACATATGTGGAAAAAGCACTCAACCCAAATGGGTTTGTTGTCTTAGATGTACCTTTTCATGATCGAGAAAGTAATCCTGATCACTCTCGTGGAAGAATTGCAGTAACAACAATTTTCAATGAGAGACATATTAAAAGCAATAGTATTATTGCCAGTACCTTTTACTATGCAGGATTTAAAACAATTTTTCCTTATCGAATCGCTGATGAATCTTTTATTTTTTTAAAAAATGAAGCTGGTGGAATAGATTATAATTTTATGGATTCGGCAGATTTAAGTCGTCTTGATAAAGAGACTATTATTGAAATGAATAATATTAAAAATCAAGAATTTCCGTATGAGATTTCAGAAAGTGACGTCAATTCTATCTTTAAGCCCGCAGTAATTAAACGGAATGAATTTTAAATACTGTCACAACCAGCTACGTAGGGAACGAGTAAGTATTTTTCAAATTCAACTAGCGGTTTAGGGCCAAATAAGTAGGACGAAAACTCAGACAATGATGCCAGGTGGTTTTTGTCTTTAAAGGTAAAGCTTATTTGGTCTTGAGAAATTTCGTTAACAGTGAGCTCTCCGTTTGTTATTTGATTTAAAAAAAGATTAAATAAGTCTTTATTACCAATTTTAATAAAAGACATATAGAAAATATTTTTTGAGTCACTCAGGCTCAGTTCACTTTCGGGTAGCCAAACTCTATATTTTTTAATTTGACTGATAAATTGGACATACTTATCAGGCTTGCATCCTATTTCATGAATTATGCTTACTAGGTCTTGGCCTTTGTTGACACAAAAATATTTTTCTATTTGTCCAAGTTCATTTTTTTTAATAAATAGATCAATAGAGTCCATTTCAAATATGATGGCCCAGTCTTTTTCTTCTCTTTTTATAGTGAAAAAATACAATTCATTAAAGCTTGTATATAGTTTTTTAATCTCAGTTAATTCTGATTCACTGAGTTTAGAAAAATGTGTTTTTTGAAATCCTACTGGTTTTTCATTTTCAGAAAATACAGCATTTCCAGTTTCCATAACACCACCAGCTAAATGAAATGAAAATTTTTCATATAGACCAGTGAGCTCACTCCATAAAAACCAGAGACCAAAAGAATCTTTATTTTGCTCTAAGACATGATCCATTAATTTTTTAAAAAGGCCTTGGTGACGATAGTCTTTATGTGTCGCTATTCCCCCAATGAGCCCTACTTTTATTTCATTGTTATTTTTGGTCATTATTCTGGGGCAAAGTGCAAGATGAGAAATAACTTTATTATTTATTTCATCAATCATGAAAAAACAATTTTCAAAATTAAGTGGATTTACTAGTGGAGCAAAGTCTTTTACAAAAGAATATTTACCAGAGTAATGAAATTCTCTTTCTATTAGAGAAATAACCTCATCAAAGTATTCAGGATTCTCTGCGAGATTTGTTAATAGGTGTGGAATTTGTTTCATATGACTATTCTAGCGACAATTTTTAATTTTATTGATCATTTTTCAATCAGGTTTTTAGTTGACTAGTTTATTTTTAATTATGAATTTAAATAATAACAAGAACTTAGCTCGCAATAAATGTCTAAAAAAAAGACACTTTTTTCTAAAGTTAATCTTGAAAACGTTCGATCAGTTAAATATGAAGCCGTGGGATAGCCCCCACAGAAAAACATGATGTTTTTCAGACCAGAAATCAAGGAGGATGTATGGGACTTCGAATTAACACGAACGTTGCGTCGTTAAACGCGCAAAGGAATCTAGGTTCGACGAGAATCTCGATGAACAAGTCGCTGGAGAAGCTTTCTTCAGGACAAAGAATCAACAGAGCGGGTGATGATGCTGCCGGCTTAGCTATCTCAGAAAATTTAAAAGCTCAAATTAAGGGTCTTGGTCAAGCTGAAAGAAATGCTGAGGATGGTATTTCATTAGTTCAGATTGCAGAAGGTGCCTTAGGGGAAGTTTCAAACATCTTGATCAGGCTTCGTGAACTTTCAGTTCAAGCTGCTTCTGACACTATCGGATCTACAGAAAGAAAGTTTCTTAACGTGGAATTTGAACAGTTAACTTCGGAAGTTGACCGTATCGCAAACTCTACAGAATTTAACCGCGTTCCATTACTTAACGGAACTGGTGCCGTGTTTGATATTCAAATTGGTACTAGAAATGATCCTATTTCAGACAGATTAACTTTTGATGCTTCATCTGCTGACGTTAACGTCGCAGCTCTAGGATTAAATTTAGCCTCTGTATCTGACAAAATTTCAGCTCAAAATTCATTGACGTCAATTGATCAAGCGATCATTTCAGTCTCTGGAATTAGAGCAGACTTCGGTGCACTTCAAAACAGACTACAGTCAACAGTTAACAATATTCAAACTAGTATTGAAAACTTAGCGGCTGCAAACTCTCGAGTAAGAGACACAGACGTCGCTGCAGAAACTGCAGAGTTAACGAAGCAGAATATCTTAATGACAGCTGGTACATCAGTTTTAGCGCAAGCGAACTCTAGTACAAATAATGCATTAAGCTTGATTCAAGCAGCTTCTCAACGTTAATAAACGAAGAGCTTCAAACATGCCTGCAAGTGTGAGTTGATGCTGAAAAAAAGGTAAGTAATGAATTAAACTTTTGAGTAGTTTTTAAAGTTTAGTAAAAAGTGAAAGTGTAAATTGAATAAAAATAATAATAATTTTTTTGAACAAGATGTTCAAAGTATTTAACAGGAGGTTTAGTGTGAAAGGAGATTAACAATGGGTTTAAGAATAAATACAAACGTGCCTTCATTATCAGCTCAAAGATCTTTAGGGATCAATACTCGGGCCTTGAATGATAATCTTCGAAAGTTATCATCAGGTGAGCGTATTACAAAAGCCGGTGACGATGCTGCAGGTTTAGCTATAAGTGAAAACTTAAAAGCACAGATAAGAGGAATGAGACAAGCCAAGCGTAATGCTGGTGACGCTGTCTCACTGTTACAAACGGCAGAAGGTGGAATGAATGAAATTTCTAATATCATCATCAGACTTAGAGAACTTTCAGTCCAAGCCGCTTCAGATACAGTGGGGACCACAGAGAGAGGATTCTCAGATATTGAATTTCAAAGTCTCAAAGAAGAGATTGATAGAATTTCAAAATCTACAGAATTTAATGGAATTAAACTTCTCGATGGTTCAGGTGGAAAGCTCGAATTTCAAGTTGGAACAAAAAATGACCCTATCCTCGATAGACTTCAATACGATGGATCTAGGGCGGACGCATCTCTTCAGTCACTTGGTTTGGAGATTGACGGGGTGTCTACGAAAGAAGGGGCTCAAAATGCACTTAAGAAACTTGATGATGCACTCGTGCAGATCAACGGAGCTCGGGCAAATTTTGGTGCTCTTCAGAATAGGTTACAATCAACGCAAAATAACCTTGAAATCAGCGATGAAAACTTATCTGCTGCCAATTCAAGAATTAGAGATGTTGATGTAGCCTCTGAAACTGCAGACATGACTAAGAATAATATTCTTCTTCAGGCCGGTATTTCAGTGTTATCGCAAGCGAATGCAGCTCCAAACAGTGCCCTAAAACTACTCAATGGTTAATTCATGAAAAGTTGCCCCGAATGGGGCAACTTTTCTTATTTTCGTTTATAATAATCAAAGAGGTTTTTATGTTTGATTTAAATAGCAACAAAGATAGTCGTAAAACAATTCTGATAATTGGGATTAATTCTTTCATTGGTTCAAATTTGGCAGAATTTTTTAGAAAAGATTATCGAGTTGTTGGAACTTATCATAAAATTAATCAACCACTACCTGGAATTCTTTGTCTTCCTTGTGATGTCTTGGCGAAAGATGAAGTCCAATTAGTTCTCTATGCCTTTAAACCAGATATTGTTTTATATTGTGTTGGACTTACATCTTTAAAAGATTGTGCAGATAAACCAAATGCATCAGATGCATTAAATTCAGCCGGGTTATTTAATGTTGCAGAACTTGCACCGAGATATGGAGCAAGAATTGTCTATTTTTCTTCTCAGTATCTTTTTTCAGGTGCCAACAAAAATTATAATGAGATGGATAATGCTGATGTTATCACTCAGTATGGAAAATCTCAGGCGTCTTCAGAATTTTATCTGCAAAAATCATCACTGAATTATTTAATTGTTCGATGCTCCAAGGTCTACGGTAGAGGAGTGAGTGCACTCAGAAATACTTGGTTTGAACAATTACAGAAGAATTTAAAAAATAACCAAAGTGCGATATATGACGATTTTGTTCATCAGGGATTCATCGATATTTACTATTTAGGCATGGTCTTAAAAATGTGTATTGATAAAAATGTGGCCAATCGATTAATTCATTTTTCCTCTCAAGACACAATGACACATTATGAGTTTGCAAAAGCCTATACTGAAGTTTTCAATGAATCAGATGGACTATTAAATAAAGGGAAATGGGCACTTCCAATTTTAAAAAGTAGTTCAATTGAAAGAGTTGATGAGCATCTTCATTACAAACTTGACGTGCTCAATATAGAGGGACTTTTAAAAATTAAAATGCCAACGATTAGAGAGTCTCTTGAATTTACTTTTAGACGTCTAGACGGTGTAAAAAGTGTAAATAAAAGTGTGACAAATAAAGGTGATGGAGTGTCGTATATATGATTTCTGGTTAAATTTATCGAGCAGAATTAACGATAAACTCTGTGAGATAGTGGCGAACCATTGTGTCTATGTCGATTGATTCGTTATTAAATTTCCAAGATATTTTATTAAATGCACCAATCGAAGCCCGAATTTCGTGAATATTTGTTGATCCAAATTGGTCATTGAAAGAAAGTCTTGCCCCATAAATATCTTTGCCATTGGCCAAAAATCCAATCGAAATAACGTCACTAGATTTTCTTGCAAAAATTAAGCGCAATGAATTTCTAAATAACATGAAGTCATTAACGGTATTGGATATTTTAAAAAGCTTAATAGCTGAATTGGCATTATTTCTACCACGGTGTTCATTAAACTTTGTCGTGTAAGCCTCTAGACGATCTTTAATTTCATTCATGAGTTCAATTGAAGATTCTTCAAGAAGAAGAGCGGGATTAAGGTGACTGCTGATATTAACAATACCAGACTCATCCATATTGATTTCTTCCATCGCTAGATTTTCAATCCAAGAATAATTAATAGGCTGATATAGAGTTTGATTTGTTTCGATCATAGAAAAATGATCGGTTTAGATGTGCTTACTGTCAAGAATTTAAAAAGGGCCCAAGAGTAGGACTATTTCGAGGTTCCGCCCATTTTTAAATAGGTGGCTGCAGTAAGTAGTCTCTTTAGGCTTCTCACTGAAAAAACCCAGAGGGTTTAGTATGAGCTTGCTCACCGTGACCAGGGACCGCTCCCGAATATATCTTTATAGAGGAACCGACTTAATGCCAACTCCTAGACCCACATTCAGTATACACCTTTCAACATTAAGCCTCTAGGAAACTTTTTTACCTTCTTTTGTTTTCAAATACTTAGAAAAAAAAAAGCTACTTAGGGGAGGTAGTCGTCGGAAAAGCCGACTTTAATGGTAAAATATTTTAGCAAAGTACTAAAGATTATAGCATTGGTGCCGAAGAAGGTTTTGGTAGTATTCCCAATGCAGGAGAAGAGTATGAAGAGTCTTGTGGCCTATTTGAAAGATGAAAGTGGACAGACTTCTACTGAGTATATTTTGCTCGTAGCTGTTGTGGCCATGATTGTTTTTAAATTTAAAGACACGGCTGGAAAGCGCTTAACAAGCATCACAGACAGTGTTTTTAATAAAGCAGACACAATGGTTGAAGGGATCGATACAGGAAATTAGTTTTCCGTAGAAATTATCCTTTTGAGCATTCGTAAAAGCCTTAGTAAACGAAGGGAATTCTTTTCCCTGGGTTGTTTCTTTTCGTCCAATCTTCAATCCTTTAATAATGAAAATAATAGTCTTTAGAGCTTCTGGACAAGCTCTCATCGAATACCTTCTTATATTCAGTTTCATGACGTTTATATCTATCGGCATGGTCAAAGGTCTTAGTAAGACTATGCTCTCTTCTATAGGCTTCTTAGGTTATGAACTAACCGAGCAATTCACAGTTGGTGTCTGCAAAAAGATATGCTTTTATCAAGGCTATCAAAATCAGGAAGAATAAATATGTTACCGTGGGTGGTTTACATTTTCATTTCTATCCAGCTTCTTTTTGTAGCTTACATCGACTTTAAAACACAAAAAATTTCAAATATCTGGATGCTGGTTAATTCCATTTTTTTTATAGTTTTATGTCTACTATTTCCGAATCTCTATATTGTAAATTTTCAAGCATTCATTATCCCTTTTGCATTTTTATTTGTTGGTTTTGCCTTATTTTTAATGAATATTATGGGGGGAGGTGACTCTAAATATCTTTCTTCACTCTACCTGCTTGTTCCCTTAAAATTTCAAGAAGCAACATTCATCTATTTGTTATACGCTACAATTTTAGTTGGGAGTATTTTACTCTTGGTTAATATTTTAAAAAACTTTGATACTATTGTGTTACATTTAAAAATGAGAGATATCACGGGAATAAAGAAAATTTTTGGAAAAAAATTTACTTATGCACCAGTAATCTTTATCGCATGGATGTGGTTTGGATGGCAAAATTACAAATTTCTAACATTTTAAAAACCTCGGCTGGTCAATCAGTTGTTGAGTACATCTTACTTTTAGCAGTGCTTAGTTCATTGGGTGTTTCATTATATAACAATAAAAAATTTAAAGATTTCGTGGGTGGAGATAAGGGATTTTTTCTGACACTCAGAAAAGGAATTGAGTACTCATATCGTTATGGAAGACCTTTTACTGTTGATGTAGATTCAGAAGACGCACTTAATTTTAATTATCAAACAAATAAGCACGACAGTTACTTTAACCCGAATGAAAGTAAAAGTCGTTTTTTCAGTGGGACAACAGCTTATCCGAATTAAAAAAACGAAACATATTTCCGGACAATCTACGATAGAGTTTATTATGACTTTTTCGGCAGCTGTTGGTTTTGTTTTTCTCTTTCTAAAAATGGCCATGAATTTTACAGATGGGTACATGGTTCACCATGCAACTTATATGTCGGCAAGATCCTACTTGGTAGATGATCAAGAAAGAGATTCCGTTGATGAAGGGGATCAAAGAGCGGAGGCTAAGGCCAAATTAGTATTCACATCATATTTACCTGATGGTTTGATTAATGGTGTTGATTCAAGTTCTCTAAAATTTAATACTCCAAATCCAGGTATTACTAAATTTCGGGCGTTCGTGGGAGTTTTTATTAGGTATACCCAACGTTTTTCGATTGGTTTTATCGGAGGAAAAGCCCCTCTAGAATTTGTTTCGGAAGCATTTTTGGGGCGAGAACCTACTAGAGTCGAATCTAAGGATCAAACATGTAATGCTATAAAATTAGCCGGACTTTCAAATTGCAATGTCCACGTTACATTGGAAGACAATGGTGGGTAATAACAAAATTTTAAATAATCAAAAAGGCCAAGCAGTTTTTGAATTAATTATTTTCATTCCATTTTTAGTATTTCTTTATTCAATATATTACACAATTGGAAATTCAATAAGTGGCTCGATTAATCAACAAAAAGCAGTTCGTGGATATTATTATGCTTTAGTACGTGGAAATTCTTATATAAATACATTCTCTGATTTAATTGAATTTAATGCAGGATCAATAAAAAAAATTGGTTTTAATGCAATTGGATGGCGTGAAAAAAGTGATGGTGCTGGTACACTTGCATTTGCTCCCTGTTTTAAATTTTCTTCGGTTTTAAAAAGCGAATCTACTGAAGAGTGTGATGATAAAACCAGAGAGGATGATGGTAAAACAAGACTTATCCGAGTATTTACCTTTTATGGTGTTTGCGGTCCGGTCTATACGGCCAATGATAATGGATCTTATTTTGATATTAATCCTGCAGATCAAAGCAATCCCTACAACTGTGCTTTGTCGAATTAAAGAAAACACTAGTCAAAATATTCCCCATTCATAAATTTTTTCTAAAATTTGATAAAATTAAAAGGCTAGTTATTTAAACAACTTGGAATTGAATATATGAACACACGCGCGTTGACTCTCGCTCTCATTATTGCCGCGTTTGCGATGGGTATGGTTTATACATATATTGAAGATCAACGAAGTGCGATGATCAAAGAATACGGAATTCAGAGTTCGGTAATTGTGGCCAAAAGTGATATTCAAGAATTAGATTTGATTGATGATTCAAAAGTAGAAGTTAAAACAGTTCCTGCAAATTTTTTGTCACCTGGACATTTCAAAACAATTAAAGAACTAGAAAATACAATCGCCACAGTTCCAATTATTAAAGGTGAACAAATCACCAAGCCACGAGTGACTTATCCAGGAATAAAGACAGGTCTTTCAAGACAAGTCTCAGTTGGTAAAAGAGCAGTTGCTATAAGTATTACTGAAAAAGAAGCAGTCGGAAGATTGATAAAGCCAGGTGATCGAGTTGACGTTTTAGCTGCGATTGATATTTCTCAAGGATCAAGAAAAGATTTACAAAAAACGAGAACATTTCTCCAAGATGTTCTTGTTCTTTCAACTGGTATGAGTATGACAAATTCAATACCAATGTATGGAGTTGAAACACCAAAGGTTATTCGAACAATGAACCTAAATACCTACACGACTTACAATACAATTACCCTGGAGCTTGATCCATACGATGTTCAAAAATTAGCCTTCATGCAAGCGTATGGAGGAAGTAATCTTTCTTTGTCACTTAGAAATAACTCAGATAAAGAGCCTGTTAGATTGAGAGCCACGCAAATTTATGATGTATTGGGAGATGATGCTCCTGAGGCAAAAATATTTTTCTCAGAAAAATATTTAAAAGAGAGTAAAAATGCTCAATAAAATAATCAAATTCTTATTTGTATTTTTAATGTCTACAGGAATAGTTTTTTCTCAAGAGGAAACTGATCCAAATGAAACTTTAAAAGAAATAGAAGTTATCGATGGTTTGGAGAAAATTATCACTTTAGATTTTGTACCGAATTCAATTTTTACTCTTGCTAATGAAAATTTTGTAAAAGTTATTTTAGTTCCACAAAAAAGACAAGTGACTCTTACTGGTCTTCGGGCTGGAGAGACCTCACTTACTTTAAGAGATGCAGCAGGTGATATCAAAGCCCGATATCTAATAAAAGTAAATGCAACAGATCAGTCAAAAGTTGTGAAGCAAATTAAGGAATTGTTGGGTGACATTGAAGGCTTAGAAATTGGTATTAAAGGTGACTTGGTTTACGTCGGTGGACAAATTGTTGTTCCCAGTGACATCGGGAGAGTTGTCGTTATTCTGGATAAATATCCAGACGTTTTAAGGCTAGTAGAACTTTCACCTCAAACTCAAATTGTTGTAGGGAGAAAAATTCAAGACGAAATTCAAAAAAGTAATTATAAAGATGTGACAGTCCGGATTGTGAATGGATTATTTTGGCTTGAAGGTGTCGTTAATTCTGAAAACGAGAAGGCGGATGTTGAAAGATTGGTTTCTGCCTATTTGCCGGATCAAATTCAAAACTTAGCCAGAAGAACTGATTCAGTACAATCAACAAAAAAATTACCATACCTTAATTTAATTTCTGTTAATGAAAAGAAAAAACAAGATCCAGTAGAAAAGCTTTTCAAAATCACTACTCAGTTTGTTGAATTAACTAAAGCTTATGACAAAACATTTGGCTTTAGTTGGACTCCGACAATTGGAAATGGTGGTGGTTCAATCGCAGTTGGTAAAACAGCAGGTGGAGGGGTGACAACTTCTTCACAAAATTCACTATCCGCCACCATTTCAAATTTATTTCCCAAGTTAAACTCTGCTAAAAGTGCTGGGTACGCCAGAGTTCTACAGTCAGGAGTTATTATCGTTAAGGATAATAAAACTGGTTCCATTAGTAGAACGACAACTATTCCTTATGCGGTTGGAACAGGAGACAGTATTAAGTCCGGCAGTTCGGTCGCAGGTTTAGACATTCGGGTTACTCCAAAACTACTCCAAGAAGAAAAAATCAATCTAGCTATCAACGTAAAAATTACTTCACAGGTTGGAGATACACCCACAGGTGTAGGACAGACAGCTCCAATCAATTTAGATAACTCAATTAATACTGAGATCATTGTTAAATCAAAAGATGCTGCTGTTGTTGGTGGAGTTGTATCGAGTAAGTTTACAACAGATTTCGATAAGGATGCTCCTACTGATGAAAGTATAGAAAATGGATTGCCATTATTTTCATTTATTAAGTCTAAAAAATATTCAACAAATAGATCACAATTTGTATTGTTCGTGACCCCTGAAATTATTGATTCTGCTGCAACTGGTGCTGGCGAAATTGAAAGAAAATTTAGAAAGAGAGGCAGATAGGTGGCTGGACATATAATTTCAATTATTGGCGGTAAGGGTGGATTGGGTAAATCTCAAGTCGCTGCCAACTTAGCCTTTGCTTATGCGATCGAAGGAAAAGTGAAAACATTGCTTTTAGATTTCGATCAAAAAGCCAGTGGTGACCAAGATTTTATTACAGGTATGAAGGGAAAGAAAAATCTTAAAGAGCTAGCTGACTTTAAGGGAGCTATTGATCCCAATTCGATATTACAATTCGTTAACATGAATCAAAATGTTTTTTATATCGGTATGCCTAATGATCCTACAATGGCAGAGGGTATTGAAGTTGAAGCTTTAGGGCGAACCTTAAAAGCAGTAACGAATATTTATCCAATTACAATAATTGATGCTGGAAATGAATTAACTCCATTGGCGATCAAAGCCCTTGAATTCTCTACACTTATTTTTGTCGTCGTGACTCCTGACATTTTAGCATTAAATCAGACGAAGAGACTCTATTCAGATCTCGTAACGATGATGTTTCCTAAAGACATGATTCAGTTTATTGTAAATCAAGCACAAGCTGGTCATCCTGTTACCAATGAAGTGATAGCTAAAACACTTGGTAAGCCAGTATTTAGTGCCATCGCACGAGACGATCAGAATTGCACGATTGCACTCAATCAAAAAAAACCGGTGATGATAATCAATAGAAGTAGTCCTTTTGCTAAAGGAATTATTGATACGGTTAGACGACTAAATGAAAAAAGCATTTTAAAGGCTTTAGAAAAACTTAATAAGCCAACTGAAATTGGACAGAAAAAAAACGAAGTGGCTGCAACGAATTCTGAAGGTGGTGTGGTTCGTGGCGGAAAAAGTCCATGGACTGAGTTAAAATCACGAATACATCGTGCCCTTGTCGAAGAAATGGATTTAAAAAAATCTGACGACAGTGACCCCAAAGCTCAAATTATATTAAAAGAACAAACTAAAAAAGTAGTCGTTGAATTATTGGGTAAAGAAGATACTAAGGGAATCTTGAATTCACGTGAAGATATGAATCAAATCGTGAAAGAAATTATTGATGAGGCATTGGGGCTGGGGCCTCTCGAAGATTTATTAAGAGATAAGACGATCTCAGAAGTCATGGTTGTTGGCCCTTATAAGATTTATTATGAGCAGGGTGGGAAGATAAAATTATCAGAGGTTGTTTTTACAAACGACCGACAAGTTTTAAATGTTATCGAAAGAATTGTAGCTCCAATCGGACGTCGTATTGATGAAAAAACTCCATACGTAGATGCTCGTCTGAAAGATGGGTCAAGGGTCCATGCGATTATTCCTCCTTCATCTATTGATGGATGTACAATTACAATTAGAAAATTTCCAGACAAACGACTGACTTATAAGGATCTTGTAAAATTTGGTTCACTGACTGAAAGTATGGCCGATTTTTTACGAATTGCAGTTGAAGCACATCGAAATATTATTGTTTCGGGTGGTACAGGTTCTGGTAAGACAACTCTCATTAATGTGTTGGGAGGTTTCATACAGTCCAATGAGCGAATTATTACTTGTGAAGACTCTGCGGAACTTAACTTTCCTCAAGAGCATATTGTTCGTCTTGAGACAAGGCCCCCTTCCCTGGAAGGCGAAGGTGCAATCGATATTAGATGTCTTGTAAAACAAACTCTCAGAATGCGTCCAGATCGAATTGTCGTGGGTGAGTGTCGTGGTGGTGAAACTCTCGATATGCTTCAAGCCATGGGAACTGGTCATGATGGCTCGATGACTACTGTTCACTCAAATAATCCGCGCGAGTGTATTGGTCGATTAGAAACTTTAGTTCAATATGCAGGAACTTCAATTTCTCCACGAGCGATTAAGGAAATGATAGCAAATGCAGTTCATATGATTATTCAGCAGTCACGATTAGATGATGGATCTCGAAGAATTATGTATATTACTGAGATCGGTGGTATGCAGGGTGATGTTGTAATTCTTCAAGATATATTTTTATTTATTCAAAAAGAAATTGATAAAGGTGGAAAAATTATTGGTGAATTTCAAGCAACTGGTTTTATTCCAAAATTTATCGAAGTTTTAGAGCGCAAGGGATATAACGTTCCTCGTGGTATTTTTAGTAACAGGCCACCTCCTCCAGGAGCAGGCTCAGCACCTGCGGCGGCTGCAACATCTCCGGCTCCTGCTCAAGTAAAAACAGCAGCAGCAAGTGCTCCGGGTGTCGCAAGTAAGCCGCCTGTAAAAAAATAAAGGTTGGGCATGAGTTTTTTTGTAGAAGCATTGGGGCGAAACGGACTGATCTTTTTGATTGGAACGATGATTTTCGTTTTGAGTTACAAATATTCTATTAATATTTTTGATTGGGTCGAGCATCAGACATACGGAACCAGAAGTTACATCACTGAAAAATTAGAATTTCTTTTTATAGAAATTCCTCAAGATCGATTAACTTACATGCTTCTCGGTTTGTCAGTTGGTCTTGGTTTTTTTACCTTTATCTTAGTTGGTTTTATTGGAAGCTGGATTGTAGGGGCTATACTAGGATCGATTCTTGCGTTTGTAGGTTTTAAAGCACCTCGAGTACTTGTTGATTTTTTAGTTGAAAGACGAATAAAAGCTTATTCACTTCAAATGGTGGATGCACTTCAATTGTTATCTAATGGAATAAGAGCAGGGCTTTCTGTCCCTCAGGCCATTGGAATGATAGTTGAGGAAATGCCCGCTCCGATTTCTCAGGAATTTAATATTCTCCTACAGCAAAACAAGATTGGTATGCCACTAGAAGAATGTTTTGAGAATTTAGCTAAACGTGTACCCTTAGAAGACAATGACATGTTCGTATCTTCAGTAAATATTTTAAGAGAGACTGGGGGTAATTTATCTGAAACATTTGATACAATCGTAGATGTTATTAGAGAGAGAGTGCGTTTACAACAAAAGGTAGATACTTTTACTGCGCAAGGAATGTTTCAAGGAATGACGATAGGGGCAATGCCCTATCTTTTAGGTCTGGTTTATTTTCTGCAAGACCCAGCCTCTGTGACCCCTTTGTTCACGACGGCCATTGGTTTAGTCTTTCTCTTTTTTGCAGTTGCGTTCGATTTAGCAGGTATTTACGTTATAATGAAAATAGTAAAAATAAAAATCTAAAGGAAATTATCTATCATACCGAATAATTAACTGTATTTTCTAACAAGGACTTGAGTTTATGAGTTTCAAGAAATCACTAATCGCTTTTGCACTAATGCCTATGATTGCATTCGGCGGAGTAAACCTAAAAAATGGGAATTTTTATATTACTTACACTGATATTGTGGCCCCTGGGGGGGACCATGACCTTGAAGTAACAAGAACATACAATTCAAAATCTACTGATAATGGTTGGTTTGGATTTGGATGGGGATCATTGTATGAAACTAAATTAATGGTTTCTGCTGATGGCTCTGTTGTCGTTATGGAAAATGGATCTGGTGCGCAGACTAGATTTGTTCCCAAAGAAAATATCAATGTTGAAATTGCATCAAAGAAAATTGTGGATGCGATGAAGAAAAAAGAGCCGATGAGTGAAGTGGCTTATCAGTCACTTGTTAAAAGATTAAATAGTGATGCAGAAATGCGCCAGTTTTATTCTAAAAAATACGACATCGAAACTTCTCTTGCAGAAGGTACAGTTCTTTATTCAAACGATCGTGGAATACAAACGATTGTTAAGGAAAAAACAGGTTACAAAAGAGCTAGCTCTGATGGAAAAGTTGATTACTTCGATAATAGTGGAAAATTAACTAAAATCGCTGATAAAAATGGCTACTCTGTAATGTTTGAATATAAAGGTGAGCAATTATTTGCAATCAAAGATACACAAGCTAAGCAAATTCTTTTTGAGTGGTATCCGGATGGAAAAATTAAAAGTGCATCGTTTGCAGGTGATAAAAAAGCCACATACTCTTACGATACTAAGGGTAACTTAGCATCTAGCACAGACGTGAATGGTAATATTTACAAATATGATTATGATTCAAATCACAACCTTACAGCTATCAATTACATTGATACAACAAAACTCCAAGTGAAGTACGATAAAAATTCATTCGCAACAGAAGTGATTGAGAGAACTGGAGAAATTACAAAGTATAAGTACGAAAATAATCCTAAAAATCCAGATTTCCATTACTGGACTACTGTTACTAAGAAACCTTTAGAAGGTGCAGAAACTTCAAGCCGATATGAATACGAAATTAAGTCTAAGCCAGATGGACAACAATACACTTACAGAATTGCTACTGATGTAGATGGTGTAAAGACTGAAACGATCTACTCAGAATGTTGTTCATTACCTTTAAAAATTACACGTGGAAAAGAAGTAACAACATTTGAATATAATCCAAAAGGTTTATTGACTAAAAAAACTTCAACTCGTGGTGAGTATGTTGAGTTAGCATACGATGATAAAATCAATAAGATAACGAAAGTAGTAAATAATGATGGTTGGACAACTTTCCAGTACGACAAAATCGGAAATCTTTCTAAAGCTGTTAACAGCGCAGGGAAATCTGTTCTACTCATCTATGACCGTGTTGGTAAGATCACAAAAATGATTGATCAAGAAAAAGATGATGCAAAATCTAGAAGAACATTATCATTTAAGTATAATTCTCTTGGGAAACCAGTTGAAATCGAAATGGAAAATGTGGGAATTATCAACGTAGCTTACGATAACTACGGCGAGATTAAAAAAGTTGAATCAAAGGCAGGTGCGAAAATGGCATTACAAGTGACTCAAGCATTTCAGTCATTGTTAAGCATTGTGAAACCGGCCGGTGTAAATCTTAATATGTAAAAATTAGGTCAATTGACCTACCTCAGGGAGAGTTCTATGAAGTATCTATTAACTATCGCTTTAGCTTTTGGTCTAAGTAATGCTGCGTATTCAGCCTGTAGTGCAACTTCACCGCAAGATTGTACTGAAGAATCAGACTGTCTCAAATTAAATGAAGCGGCTTCAGGCCCTAAATTTGATTTTGGAAAAGAGAGAAAAGTAAAATGTATGACTGTAAGTACTACTGCTAGTGATGATTGTAAAAAAATTGCAGATGGTGCACGTGCGACTGCTGCAGAAAAAGGTAATGGATCTGATGCTGGTAAACCATCAGCTGCCGGTGCAAAACAACAATAATTTTTTAATTTCTATTATCTCCCTGAATAAGAACTGTCTAAATTTTAGGCAGTTCTTGTAATTTTTAGTGACTTCCTTCATTTACACTAACAATTACCCACAAGTTTTCTTTAACTCGTTGACATTTTCAAATGTAAGGCCCTGTTAGATTTTTTTGCTTGGCCATCCACATCGTTGCAATTATTTTTATTAAATGAGTGAAAGCGATTGGCTAGAAAAAGAATTTAAGAATATTGAATTTGGAGATAAAAGACTTCGCGATCGCTTTTTCTCTATGGCGAATATTTTTTCACGACGTCCTGACGAAACTATTAATAAAGCGGTAGTTAACTTTGCAGATAAAAAAGCAACTTATCGTCTCTTCAGTCACAAGAATTTCTCGTCAGATAAAATATTATTTGAGCATCGTGAGTCTACTTCTTCGAGACTTCAAAATGAATCTGTAGCTTTGATGATTCATGATTCTAGCTTTTTTAGCTTCAATTCAAAAAGATCTATAAAAGGCTTAGGTAATATTGGTGGAAAAGCTGGAGATCAAGAGACTCATGGTTTTATTGGACATTATAGTTTAGGGCCTGTCAAAAAATAAGTGCTCATTCTTGAGTCAAGATTTAGAGTTGGGTTTTATCGTATAATTCCATTCGCCGTGAAAAGAATGTTTTAGTAAATTTATTTTTTCCATTTCTTGCTTGGTAACTTCAATGCCCTTTTTATATGTCTTCTTATCAAGTCGGGCCTTAACTGATAACCCCGTTTTAGTTTTTGTAGAAGAAATTAAATTGATAATTACTTCATACGAAAGTAATGGTTTTCCTCTCCAGTTTATACTGATAAAAGAAAATAATCTATGTTCTATTTTGTTCCACTTACTAGTTCCTGGAGGAAAATGACAGACTGTTATTTCAAGATTTTCTTTATTGGAAAGTTTTTGCACTTCTTTCTTCCAGAGTCTCGATCGATAACCATTACTTCCACCAGCATCGGCAAATATTAATAATTTATTTGAATCTGGATAGCGCTTAATTCCATTTTCAACCACCACTGCCTAATGCTTTCAACAGCAAACTCCGCAGTGTCTGAACTAATTCCAACATTCACCCAGCCTTTATTATCTGCAATATCATAAACTCCATATGGTACTGCTTTTGATACTTTTTATCTGGAAAATCATGGCCATTAACTTCAACAGGTTTTCCTTTTTACTCAACTCCCTCCCAACATTTTTATAATTCCCTACTAATTCTTTCTTTTTAGCATCGACTGATATTACGGGATCATTGTGCTTTAGAAATTTTTTTTGCAATTTTATTAATATAAAGAAATTGCTTGTTGCGGTCTGGTTTGTCTGCGCCTTCTTTGGTTTTTTATTTCCTTGGAGACTATATTCCAGATCATGAAGTATTGAGGCTACTGTTTGATGACAGACATCCAACTTTTTCTTTTTTTTTAAAGCATCGGAAATATTTCTTACACTTTTACAAGTCCATCGGAGTGGATTTTCAGGATCACCCCGTGTCTCTGGTTCAATAATCTCTTGCAAAATCTTTGTTAATTCGGGATTTGTTTCAGTAGATTTTTTACGACCACCGCCTTCTCGACGAACTGAAATTAATTTTTAGGTTTCTTTTTTTAGTTCTTTAATTCCACGCCGAATAGTTGATACTGCAACGCCAGAAATATCTGATATTATTTTTATTCCGCCGTAGCCTATAGACTCAGCTTCTGCCGCCAGCAAAATTCTCCGCTGTCGCTCATTGAGTTCAGGAAGTACTCCTGATAGTTTTATTTTTAATTCATCCTGAAGTTTTTTATTCACTTCAATATGAAATCATATCTTTTTCGATTGGCCAAATATTATTTCAAGAATGATCACTTATTTTGGAC